>OZ240678.1:0-1642500 GCA_965198905.1 Caulobacteraceae bacterium
GCCCTCGAGGGCTGCGACACAGCCCGCCCGCCCGGTGAAGCCATCCATCAACCCGGCGTCAAGCTCGTAAGCTCCATCCGTGTTAGGTGATGAGCCCCGACCGGCGACGTAAAGTCCTGAGAGCTCGAGGTCTCTAATCGTTTCGACCGCTACGGAGAGGGCGGAGACGCCGTCCAGCAGTCGATCCCGAGCGGCTTCCACCAGCCCGCGCATATGGTCGATTTCACGGCTATAATCACGGGAGCGGGTCGCCCCGGCGCCGCCATGCAGCGCCAGGGAAATCGGAGAGCGGGAAGACACCGAGGGCCTGTTATGCCTTGGGATATTGAATAGTCCCTTGCAAATGCTCGATCACCGACCGCGCGTCATAGGCGTGCGCGTTGCTGGCCGGCTTTGCACCGTGGAACATCTGCACTTCCACGCTGGCTTGGTAGCGCGTCACCTGATCGATGTCGAAGGCTCCGCCGCCGAACCCATCGCCATAGCCGAAGCCGCCGAAACCGCCGTACCCGCCGAAGCCATAGCCCCAGCCGAAACCCGGCCGATAGAGACTCCAATAGGGGCCGCCGCCCCATCCCCCAAAGTAGGGATCGGAGTCGCCGTAGTAGCTGGTCTGGTGCTCGGTATGCCGGTCGACCGCCTGGAACCAGTCATAGCCCTGCTTCAGCGTCAACTGGGCGGAGCGGAACAGCAGGTAGCGCTCGACAGTCTGACGCGAGGTCACAGAATTGCCGGCGAAGTCCACCTTCCAGCGATTGGTCTCAATCTGCTGATCGCTGTAGCCGCCCTGGGTGGCGGCCCGCTGGGCCGTTATCGGCTGGTAGGGTGTGGCGGTCTCGCAAGCGCTCAAACTGAGCGCCGCCGCAGCCAGGATCAAAACCCGCTTCATTGTACTGGTCTCCAACCCGTAAGCGGGCCTTCAACCCCATAAATGGTGAGCGCGGCGGCTTGTTCCTAGCGCGGGGGCGGGTTTCAGTTCACCAGGCCGACCACTTGGGCGAACCGAACCTTGGCGGGAGAGACGACACCTACGGTACTGAGCCTGACGGAATGGATCACCGCCTGAATCTCGCGGCGCCAGAACTCGAGGAAGCTGTGCACCCTGGGGTACTCAGGCGCCACGTCCAAGGTCTGCCACATGAAACTCTGCAGCAGCTTGGGATGGTCAGGCATGTAGTAGAGAACTTCTGCGGTGGTCAGGCGGCCACCTTTCAGCTGGGTCTCGAAATCGTCCGTCCTCATGGGCTGAACTCCTGGCGCGACGCGCCTGCCCAGCAAACAGAGCACATGCTTAACGCCGCGTTTCACACGATCGTCACGTGAGCCAGAGGCGGGTCCACGTCTGCTTGAGGACGCATCGATCCCCTGTCCGGCGCCTCAGACGCAGGCGCCGAAGCTCCTATTCCCTCCCCCTTGAGGGGAGAGAATAGGAGCCTCAGACCCGCCGGTCGCGTTGGGCCAGCACCCGCAGACGCAGGGCGTTCAGCTGGATGAACCCCGCGGCGTCGCGCTGATCGTAGGCGACCGAGCCTTCCTCGAAGGTCACCAGCTGCTGATTGTAGAGCGAGTAAGGCGACTCGCGCCCGATCACCGTGACATTGCCCTTGTAGAGCTTCACCCGCACCCGGCCGGTGACCTTCTCCTGGCTGCGGTCGATCAGGGCCTGGAGCATCTCGCGCTCGGGCGAAAACCAGAAGCCATTGTAGATCAGGCTGGCGTAGCGCGGCATGATCTCGTCTTTCAGGTGGCCCGCGCCGCCGTCCAGGGTGATCGACTCGACGCCCCGGTGCGCGGCGAGCAGAATCGTCCCGCCCGGCGTCTCGTAGACGCCGCGCGACTTCATGCCCACGAAGCGGTTCTCCACCAGGTCCAGCCGCCCCACCCCGTTGTCGTGGCCGAGCTGGTTCAGCCGGGTGAGCAGGACGGCGGGCGAAAGCGCCTCGCCGTCGATGGCCACCGGATCACCGCGCTCGAAGTCCATCGTGAAGATCGTGGGCCGATCGGGCGCATCTTCCGGCGCGATCGTACGCTGGTGGACGAACTCGGGCGCTTCGACGCTCGGGTCTTCCAGCACCTTCCCTTCGGAGGAGGAGTGCAGCAGGTTGGCGTCGACCGAGAAGGGCGCATCGCCGCGCTTGTCCTTGGCCACGGGGATCTGGTTCTGCTCAGCGAAGTCGAGCAGGTGCTCGCGGCTCTTGAACGCCCATTCGCGCCAGGGCGCGATGACGTGGATGTCCGGCTCCAGCGCATAGTAGCTGAGCTCGAAGCGGACCTGGTCGTTGCCCTTGCCGGTCGCCCCGTGACAGACCGCATCGGCACCCACCTTGCGGGCGATCTCGATCTGGGTCTTGGCGATCAGCGGCCGGGCGATGGAGGTGCCGAGCAGGTACTGGCCCTCATAGACCGTGTTGGCGCGGAACATCGGGAAGACGTAGTCGCGAACGAACGCCTCGCGCAGATCCTCAATGAACACGTTCTCGGGCTTGATCCCCAGCAAAAGCGCCTTGTCCCGCGCCGGCCCCAGCTCCTCGCCCTGGCCGAGGTCGGCGGTGAAGGTGACCACCTCCGCGCCATATTCGGTCTGCAGCCACTTCAGGATGATGGAGGTGTCGAGCCCCCCCGAATAGGCGAGCACGACCTTCTTCACGGGGCGGATGTCGGCCATGGCGGGGGTCCTGTCGGAAAGGTCGCGCGCCGCTTAGGGCGCCAGGCTCTGCAGCGCAACCGCGCCGGCCTGACGGGGCGCGCCGCCTCGACGCAGATCAGGCGATGACCCGAGCGTTCGCTGAGCCTATCTTCCCCGCATGAGCGAGATCACCCTGCTGGACCCGTCCGAGGCCGACATGGACGTGGAGATCACAGCGCCCGTCGAGGTCGATCCCGTAAAGCCCATGCGGCTCTATCTGGTGGACGGGTCAGGCTACATCTTCCGGGCCTTCCACGCCCTCCCCCCCCTGACCCGCAAGTCCGACGGCCTGCCGGTGGGCGCGGTTTCGGGCTTCTGCAACATGCTGTGGAAGCTGATCTGCGACACCCGAGACGGCGACGACGGCAAGGGCCTGGGCGCGCCGACGCATCTGGCGGTGGTGTTCGACGCCAGCGAAAAGACCTTCCGCAGCCAGCTGTACGACCAGTACAAGGCCCACCGGCCGCCGCCGCCTGCCGACCTCGTCCCCCAGTTCCCGCTGATCCGCGAGGCGACGCGGGCTTTCGGCGTGCCGGCCATCGAGCTGGAGGGCTACGAGGCCGACGACGTCATCGCCACCTACGCCCGCCAGGTCTCCCGGGCCGGGGGCGAGGTGGTGATCGTCTCCTCCGACAAGGACCTGATGCAGCTGGTGGACGAGCAGACCTGCCTGCTCGACCCCGTCAAGCAGGTTAAGATCTGCCGCGCCGAGGTGATCGAGAAGTTCGGCGTGCCCCCCGAGAAGGTCATCGAGGTCCAGGCGCTCGCCGGCGACAGCGTGGACAACGTGCCCGGCGCCCCCGGCATCGGGATCAAGACCGCCGCCCAGCTGCTGACCGAGTACGGCGACCTGGATACGCTGCTGGAGCGCGCCCACGAGATCAAGCAGCCCAAGCGGCGGGAAACCCTGATCACCTTCGCCGACCAGGTCCGCGTCTCCCGCCAGCTGGTGACGCTGGCCGACGATGCCCCGGTGCCCGATCCCGTCTCCGACTTCGTGGTGCGCGCGCCGGACCCGAAGGTGCTGGGCGACTTCCTCGACCAGATGACCTTCAAGACGCTGGCGCTGCGCGTCGGCGAGATGGCCGGCCTGCCCGCGCGCGCGGCTCCTCCCGCAGCGCCTGCACCCGAGGCGGTGAAAATCGACCCGGAGACCTATGTCTGCATCCAGGACCTGGAGACGCTGGACGCCTGGATCGCGCGCGCCTTCGAAGCGGGTGTGATCGCCTTCGATACCGAGACCGACGCCCTGTCCTGCTCCAACGCCGGCCTCTGCGGCATCTCGCTGGCCATCACGCCGGGCGAGGCCGCCTACATCCCGCTCGGCCACTGTGCGGCGGCAGGGCTCGACCTCACCGAGCGCGAGCACTGGACGCAGCTGGGGCTGGAGGAAGCCATTGAGCGGCTGAAACCGCTGATGGAAGACCCCACCGTGCTCAAGGTGGCCCAGAACGCCAAGTACGACATCGCGGTGATGAGCCGCTACGGCGTGCGCGTGGCGCCCATCGAGGACACCATGCTGATGTCCTACGTGCTGGACGCGGGCGTGCACAACCACGGCATGGACGAGCTATCCCAGCTCCACCTCGGCCACGTCCCCATCCCGTTCAAGCAGGTCGCCGGCGTCGGCAAGAAGCAGGTCAGCTTCGCCGAGGTGGAGCTGAAGCCCGCCACCGCCTACGCCGCCGAAGACGCAGACGTGACGCTGCGGCTCTACCAAGCGCTCAAGCCCCGCCTGCAGAAGGAGCGCCTGCTCACCGTCTACGAGACGCTGGAGCGGCCCATGCCGCAGGTGCTGGCCACCATGGAATGCGCCGGGATCAAGGTGGACCCCGACCGCCTGCGCCAGCTCTCCCACGAGTTCGGCATCAAGATGGTGGAGGCGGAGGGGCGCGCCCACCAACTGGCCGGCCACCCCTTCAATCTCGGCAGCCCCAAGCAGATCGGCGACGTGCTGTTCGGCGAGATGGGCCTGCCCGGCGCCAAGAAGACCGGCACCGGCGCCTGGTCCACCGACGTGAAGGTGCTGGAAGACCTCGCCTTGCAGGGCCACGCCCTGCCCCGCGCCATCCTGGACTGGCGCCAGATCTCCAAGCTGAAGGGCACCTACGCCGACGCCCTGGTCACCGCCATCTCACCGAACACCGGCCGGGTGCACACCAGCTTCGCCCTGGCCAGCACCACCACGGGCCGCCTCTCCTCCTCGGACCCCAACCTGCAGAACATCCCGGTGCGGACGGAAGAGGGTCGCAAGCTCCGCACCTGCTTCATCGCCGAGCCCGGCCACGTCATCGTTTCGGCCGACTACTCCCAGATCGAGCTACGCCTGCTCGCCCACATCGGCGACATCCCCCAGCTGAAAGAGGCCTTCCGCAAGGGCCAGGACATCCACGCCATGACCGCGTCGGAAATGTTCGGCGTGCCCATCGAGGGCATGGACCCGATGGTCCGCCGCCGCGCCAAGGCGATCAACTTCGGCATCGTCTACGGCATCTCGGCCTTCGGCCTCTCCAACCAGCTCGGCATCCCCCAAGACGAGGCGGGGGCTTACATCCGCACCTATTTCGAGCGCTTCCCCGGCATCCGCGACTACATGGACAAGACCCGCGCCTTCGTGCGCGAGCACGCCTATGTCACCACCCTGTTCGGCCGGCGCATCAACATCCCCGATATCCGCTCCAAGGCCATGGGCATGCGCCAGTTCTCCGAGCGCGCCGCCATCAACGCCCCCATCCAGGGCGCCGCCGCCGACATCATCCGCCGCGCCATGATCCGGATGCCCGCCGCGTTGAAGGCCGAAGGGCTCAGCGCCCGGATGCTGCTGCAAGTGCACGACGAACTGGTGTTCGAGGCGCCAGGGGCCGAGGCGCAGGCGCTCTGCGCCCTGGCCGCGCAGGTGATGTCACAGGCGGCAGAGCCGGCCGTCGCCCTGTCGGTGCCCCTGACCGTCGACGCCCGCGCCGCCGCCAACTGGGACGAAGCGCACTAACCCGTCGAAAGACTACCTCAAATGGCATCCTCTTTAAGACAACCTTAAATGATCATTGGCTATTTCCTGCAACCTAGGGAGGAATGGCCGTGGCCGACATTTATGTACGATCGCAGGTCGGATCGACTGATCGCCAGCCTGGAGTTTGGTCCCGGCTCGCCACAGTCCTGGGCCGGCGAAAGACGCAACGCCCGCCCTGGTCCTGCACCTGTTCGGAGACTCCGCCAAAGGCGGTCCCCACTGTCGTCTTTCGCGCGCGGCGACCCGCGGGTGGCGTCCCAACGACGCCGACCGTCTTTGGCTCGCCACCGCCCTCCATTCTGAACGACGCCTACATCGCGTCGGTGCTGGAACTCGCCTTGAAGGCGCAATCCTTGACCTCTGGCGCCACGCGTCTGCACACCTGCCTGACGGACCTGCATGCCTTGTCAGGTGAGGTCGTGGAGATGCTTCATCCGCTTGCACAGGTCTGCGGATTGAAGGTGGTGCGCGATGCGTCACCTTCCAGGGCGGACGGATGGGCCGATCCGGAGGCCCTCTACGTCGTGCTTTCCTATCTGATCCTGCGGACGCTCACGGGCGTGCCTGCGCCTGGTCACATCCGTATCATGGTGACCGCGTCCGCTTGCGAGGCGCAGATCCTGATCCTCTCGCCCCTCTCCCATGTCGTCGGCGGCGAAGGCGGTTCGACGCCCGAGTTCGACCTGAACGCCGCACATGGCGTCCTGCGCGCGATGGGCGGCGCTCTGGTCCTGGAACCACGCCGAGCAGGCTATTCGCCTCTCAGCGTGACCTTTCGCAGCACGCCTCCCCTTCCTCTGCGTCGCGCCACCTAGGCAAACGTTCGGACGAGGTTCATCATGATCTTAAACACCACCTCAGGTTGTTCAAGGCCCACCGGCGGCTTTCGCGGCCTGCTTCGCGCGTGCTCGGGAACGGCGGCGGTGGAGTTCGCCATCCTCGCGCCAGTGCTTATCCTGCTGCTGTTCGGCATCGTGGTCTATGGCGGCTACTTCCTGATCGCCCACTCCATGCAGCAGCTAGCCAACGATTCGGCCCGCGCGGCCCTGGCAGGGCTGTCGGACACGGAGCGGCAGTCCCTGGCCCAGGCCAGCCTCTCCAGCGAGCTGCCGACCTACGGCTTCCTGAACCCCAAGCTGGTCCAGCTGGCCTATGCCGACCAGGCGCAGGTGATGACCGTGAACGTCGCCTACGACGCGTCGGCCAGCCCGCTCTGGGCCCTGAAGGGCGTCATCCCCATGCCTTCCTCCAGCGTCGCGCGCAGCGCCTCGGTGCAGGTGGGCGGGTTCTGAGATGAGGGGGCTGGCGAGCGCCTTCGCGCGGGACCGTCGCGGCGTCACCGCGATGCTGACCGCGCTGTGCTTCATGGCGCTGATGGCGAGCGCGGCCCTGGCCGTCGATCTCGGCCACCTGTTCATGCGGTCGCGGCAGCTGCAGGGGATCGCCGACCTGGCGGCCATGGCGTCGGTCCAGGCGCTTGACCCCGGCGCCTCCACCTCCCCCCAAGCCGCAGCCGCCGCCACGGCGGCCCTGAACCCCTGGCCCGGCAGCGTGAGCGCGAGTGCGATTAGCGGCGTCTACACCGCCGACGCGACGGCGCCCGCCTCCAAGCGCTTCGTCGCTGGGGGCGTCAGCCCCAATGCGATCCAGGTGAGCCTCACCGCGCCGGTGCCGCTCTATTTCGCCGGGCTCCTGATCGGCCGCTCCAGCCTGAACGTGACCCGAAGCGCCATCGCCGCCCGAGCGCAGTACGCCGCCTTCTCCATCGGCTCCGGCGTTGCCGCGCTGAACGGCGGCGTGGCCAACGCCCTGCTCTCCGCCTTGACCGGCAGCCAGGTTCAGCTCTCGGTGGCGAATTATCAGGCCCTGGCGTCGGCCAACGTCGATCTGCTGAGCTACATCCCCGGCCTGCAGACCCGCGCCGGACTCAAGGCGCTCAGCTTCGATCAGGTTCTGGCCAGCTCGGTCGCGCCCGCGACCGCGCTCGCCGCCCTGGCCGACACGCTTAACGCCAGCGGCCAGTCCGCCGCGGCAAGCTCGGCGCAGGCGCTGGCGGCCGCATCGGCCGGCCTCTCCCCGACGCCGCTCGGCGCCCTGTTCGACCTCGGTCCCTACGCCGCCCAGGACCACACCGCCGACAACAAGGCCGAGGCGCTGAGCGTGAACGCCTCGAGCCTCGCCTACGCCCTGATCGAAGCCGCCAACGGAACGCGCCAGCTCAGCGTGTCGCTGGACGGCCTAGCGCCCGGCGTAGCCAAGCTGAGCCTTTCGCTGGCCATCGGGCAACGCCCCAGCCACTCCCCCTGGCTGACCGTGACAGATGCAGGCCAGGTGGTGATTCGCACCGCCCAGATGCGTCTGTATCTGCAAGCCGGGCTGGCCCCGGGCCTGTTGTCCACGCTCACCGGCGGCGCGCTGATCAACCTGCCGGTCTATCTGGAGGCCGGATCGGCCCAGGCCAAGCTGGTCGAGATGGAATGCCCGTCGAGCGCGGCGGACCAGGCGCTCGACCTCAGCGTCTCGCCGAGCCTGGGGACGCTGGCGATCGGCCAGGTCGATCCCTCGACCCTGGCCGCCTTCTCCACCCCGCAGACCGTCCAGCCCGCGACCCTGGTGGACGCTCTGCTGGTGCGCGCGACCGCCTCGGCCTCCATCGCCGTCGGCGGCGGCCAGGCCAGTTGGCAGCCGGTGCGGTTCACCCAGGCCGACATCGCCGGCGGAACCCTGAAGAGCGTCTTCACCAACGATATCGCCCGCGCCAGCGTCGCGTCCCTGCTGTCCACCACCAGCATCCAGGTGCAGACGCCGGTCGGCGCGCTGGGCCTGCCGCCCGCGGGGACGCCGTCGCTGCTGCAGACCGCCCTGACCCAGGCCGCCCCTTCCCTCGACGCCGTGATCGGCCAAGTCGAGGCGGTGAGCGGCGTCAGGCTGGGAGAGGCGGACGTCTGGGCCGACGGCCTGCGCTGCCATGGCGCCGCGCTCGTGGGCTGAACCTCCGGCCACACCGCTTGCGCCGCCCGTGGCCTGCGGCTAAGACCTCGCCTCCCACGCTGATCCGCGGTAGCTCAGCGGTAGAGCAATCGACTGTTAATCGATTGGTCGTAGGTTCGAATCCTACCCGCGGAGCCAGCGTGGGTTTTCACGACGAAGCTCGGCGCGAGCGGCCTCGCCGCCTTTGCCGCCCCTCCATTGTCGAGATGACCCTGAGGCCCTCAGCGCCCGGCGGCGAGATCGACCGGGCAAGCGTCGGCGAGGCGGTGCGCGTCGATCGACGCGGCGCCGGGCAGACCGGCGGTCGGGGACACCATGAACTTGAAATGGAAGTCCAGGTGGAAGGACTCCGGCGCGTACCGGCCATCCACGTCCACCTTGGAAAGCACCAGCCGCCCCTTGTGGGTGTAGCAGGAGCCACCGCGGAACGCGGCGTGGCCACCCTCGACCTTCCGGCTCGCATAGGTGCATTGATAGTGGCTGGTCTGGGGCGAGGTGACGAACTGGGCCACCTGCGACTCGGTCAGGCACTTGCGCACGTGGCTGCCGCCGGAAAGCAGCGCCAGGGAGTATTTCTCCGAACTCTCCCAATAGCCTGGCAGGACAGGGGTGGCGGGCTGGGCCCTCCCCGCTGTCGAGCTTCCCGCCAGCATCGCCGTCGTCAGCGCCAGGCGCGCCAGCCTCACGCCCGCTCCGCGATCATCATGTAGTTGACGCCGGCGTCCGCGCTGAGCGCCCAGCTGTCCGCGAGGGGATTGTAGGCCACGCCGAACGGCCCCTGAACCGCGACGGGTTCGGCCGAAAGGAACAGCCGCACCTCCTGGGGCGTCAGGAACTTGCGCCAATCGTGGGCGCCGCGCGGCAGCCAGCCCAGGATGTACTCGGCGCCGATCTTGGCGGTGGCCAGCGCCTTCAGCGTCCGGTTCAACGTGGCCACCACCATCAAGCCGCCAGGCTTGATCAGCCGGGAGGACTCCCGCAGGAACCGGCCCGGGTCCGAGACGTGCTCCACCACCTCCATGTTCAGCACTACGTCGAAGCCCTCGCCGCCGGCCGCGACGAGTTCCTCCACGGTGGCGTTGCGATAGGTGATCTCCAGGCCGCTCTCCTCGGCGTGGGCGCTGGCGACGCCGATGTTCTTGGCTGAGGCGTCGACGCCGGTCACCTCGAAGCCCAGCCGCGCCATGGGCTCGGCGAGCAGGCCGCCGCCGCAGCCGATGTCGAGCAGGCGCAGGCCCGCGAAGGGGACGGCGCCCGACGACGGGCGACCGAACCGCGACGCCGCGCGGTTCCGGATGAAGTCCAGCCGCACAGGATTGAACTTGTGCAGGGGGGCGAACTTGCCATTGGGGTCCCACCACTGGGCGGCGATGCGGGAGAACTTCTCCACCTCCGCCGGATTGACGGAGAAGGCCAGGCCGGCGGCGTCCATGATGGCGGCGTCCTTCGGGCGCGTTGCGGCGCGGCGCGCACGCCGGTAAGGACGCGCTTCGCCCCAGATGCCTCCCGTTTCCGGCGCCGGCAAGGGGCTGGGCGACAGCGGGGTCGGACGGTCGGTGATGGGCGCGCGTCTGGTGATGAAGTTCGGCGGCACCTCGGTCGCCGACCTGGAGCGCATCCGCCGCGTGGCGCGCCTGGTGGCGGCGGAGGTGCGGTCCGGCCACTCGGTGGCCGTGGTGGTCTCGGCCATGAGCGGCAAGACCAACGAGCTGGTCGCCTGGACCGACGGAGCCGGACGCGCCGCCGATGGCCTGGCGGGCGGCGACGACGAATACGACGCCGTCGTGGCCTCCGGCGAGCAGGTGACCGCCGGTCTGCTGGCGCGGGTGCTGCGCCACGACGGGCTGGACGCGCGCTCGTGGATGGGCTGGCAGGCCCCCATCCTCACCGACGACACCCATGGCTCGGCGAGGATCGAGGACATTCCGCCGGAGCGGCTGGCGGCGAGCCTGGATGCCGGCCAGATCGCGGTGATCGCAGGCTTCCAGGGCGTAACCCGCGGGGGCCGGATCACAACGCTCGGTCGCGGAGGCTCGGACACCTCCGCTGTCGCCATCGCTGCGGCGCTGAAGGCCATCCGCTGCGACATCTACACCGACGTGGACGGGGTCTACACCACCGACCCGCGCATCGAGCAGCGCGCCCGCCGCATCCCCAAGATTTCCTACGAGGAGATGCTGGAGATGGCCTCGTTGGGCGCCAAGGTGCTGCAGACGCGCTCGGTGGAGATGGCCATGGCGCACCGGGTGCCGGTCCGCGTCCTGTCCAGCTTCACCGAACCAGGGGAGGCCGACCCCGCCACAACCGGCACCATCGTCTGTGCGGAGGAGGAGATCGTGGAGAAGCGCATCGTCAGCGGGGTCGCCTTCAGCCGCGACGAGGCCAAGATCACCCTCTACGGCGTGCCCGACCACCCGGGCGTGTCGTCGAAGATCTTCGCTGGGTTGGCCGACGCCAACGTGAACGTGGACATGATCGTCCAGTCCCACGCCAGGACCGCCCACACCGCCAACATGGAGTTCACGGTCGGCAGGCGCGACGCCGCCCGCACCCAGGAGATCATCCAAGGGCTGCAAGGCGAGATAGGCTACGAACACCTGGCCTGCGACGAGAACGTAGCCAAGGTGTCGGTGGTGGGGGTGGGCATGCGCAGCCACGCCGGCGTCGCCAAGACCATGTTCACAGCGCTGGCCGAACGCGGCGTGAACATCCAGGTGATCTCCACCTCGGAGATCAAGATCAGCGTGCTGATCGACGCCGCCTACACGGAACTCGCGGTCCGGGCGCTGCACGCGGCGTATGGGCTGCAGGAGGGGTAGATCGCAAATGGCTCAGCTGTGACGCGCAACGTTATCCTGACGGTCGCCGCAGGTTACGGTCTGTCCCAGATCGAAGCCTTCCTGTCGTCCTGGCATGAGCATGCAGCGGCCGCGAAGCTGATCATCTTTACCTATAACTGCGACATCACTTTGCATCAGGCCTGCGGTCGCCTGGGCGTGGAGACGGTGGAGCTTACCGAGCCATGGAAGCTCTCCTTGCTTGTCGACCGGCACTTCGTATTCCGGGACTTTCTGGCTTCCTGTCCGGGTGACTTCCGCGATGTCCTGATCACGGATGCGCGTGACGTCATCTTCCAGTCGGATCCGTTCCTGGCACCGCGTGACCATGAGGTGTCGTTCGCCGCAGAAGACGAGGTCATCTCCAAATGCAATTTCAACCGCTATTGGATGGCGCATGTTTACGGGGTCGAGACGGCGTATCTATTGGGCGAGGAGACGATCGCCTGCGCTGGTACGACCATCGGGACCTACAAGGGTGTGCTGAAATACTTGCAACTCATGTGCAGCGAAGCGACTGCTCATCCCGATGCTGTGAGGACCTTCGGTGACCAGGCATCCCATAACTACATCTTGTATCAATTGCAGCCGCCATTTATCGCGCTGGATCGATACGACCGTATAGTCCAAACCCTGAGCCATACCTCAGCCGCTCGGATCACGATCCGGAGCGATCAGGTGTGGGTGGATGGGGCCACTGCGCCGATGGTGCATCAGTGGGATCGCCATCCGAACCTGGTCGCCTATATCGGCAGCCGCTATCGAGTGGCCGAGGCGGGGGCCGGTAGGGAGGCCTTGGCCGCCGAGCCGCCAAGTCGCGAAACTTGATCCTCCCGCTCTCGTGAACTAAGTCGAGTGGACTAAGTCGGGAGCGGCGCATGCGGACGGTGAACATCCACGAGGCGAAGACGCACCTCTCCCGGCTGCTCGAGGCGGTGGCGGCAGGCGAGGAGATCGTGATCGCCAAGGCGGGGCGGCCGATCGCCAAGGTGGTCCCGCTGGACAAGCCCGAGCCCAAGGCGTCGCGCCGCCTCGGCTTCATGGCCGGACAGTTCACCGTGCCGGACGACTTCGACGAGATGTTCGCCGACGAGATCGTCGAGCTGTTCGAGGGCGGCGATTGAGGCTTCTCCTGGACACCCATATCCTGCTCTGGGCGGTGCTCGAAGACCAGCGGTTGCCGCCCCGGGCGGCCGCCATGATCAAGGATGGCTCGAACACGCTGCACTTCAGCGCCGTCACGATCTGGGAGGTGGCGATCAAGACATCTCGCAGGCGGGCCGACTTCCGCCTCGACCCTCTGCTTCTACGCCGGCAGCTCCTCGACAACGACTATGCCGAGCTGAGCGTGACCGGGGAGCACGCCGCAGCGGTGGCGCGTCTCCCCGATCTCCACAAGGACCCTTTCGACCGGCTGCTGGCGGCCCAGGCGTCGGAGGAGGGCATGTTGCTGGTCACCGCCGACGCTACGCTGGCGAGTTATCCCGGGCCGATCCAGCGGGTCTGAGCCGCTGCGCTGCAGTTGCGCCTTGGCCGCCCCGCGGCTACATCCGGGCCATCCCCACGATCCACGCATATGCCTAAGGAGCGCCAGCCCGCATGGCCGCCCAGTACATCTTCCAAATGCAGGGCCTCACCAAGGCCTATCCCGGCGGCAAGAAGGTGTTCGAGAACATCTGGCTGTCCTTCTATCCCGACGCCAAGATCGGCGTGGTCGGCGTAAACGGCTCCGGCAAGTCGACCTTGCTCAAGATCCTCTCAGGGCTGGACACCGAGTTCAGCGGCGAGGCGCGCGCGGCCGAGGGCGTGAAGATGGGCTACCTTCAGCAGGAGCCGCACCTGGACGAGCAGCTGGACGTCTACGGCAACGTCATCTCCGACTGCGAGGAGAAGAAGATCTTCGACCGCTACAACGCGATCGCGCTGCAGATGGCGGAGGACTACTCCGACGAACTGATGGAGGAGATGACCGCGCTGCAGGAGAAGATCGACGCGGGCGACCTCTGGGACATTGACAGCCGGGTCGAGCAGGCCATGGAGGCGCTGCGCTGCCCAGCCGCCGAGTGGCCGGTGGACAAGCTGTCGGGGGGCGAGAAGCGGCGGGTGGCGCTGGCGCGCCTGCTGCTCTCGAAGCCCGACATGCTGCTGCTGGACGAGCCCACCAACCACCTGGACGCGGAGTCGGTGGCCTGGCTGCAGCACCACCTGGAGGCGTTCCCGGGCTGCGTGATCCTGGTTACCCACGACCGCTACTTCCTGGACCAGGTCACCAAGTGGACGCTGGAGCTGGACCGCGGCAAGGGCCTGCCTTTCGAGGGCAACTACTCCGGCTGGCTGGAGCAGAAGCAGAAGCGCGTGGTGCAGGAGAAGAGCGAGAGCGAGGCCCGCCAGCGCGCGCTGACCAAGGAACTGGAGTGGGTGCGCTCAAGCCCCAAGGCGCGCCAGGCCAAGTCCAAGGCGCGCCTGGCCAGCTATGACGAGATGATCGCGGCGCAGGAGAATGCGCGGGCCGCCGACACCTACGCCCAGATCGCCATCCCGCCGGGCCCGCGCCTGGGCAACCTGGTGCTGGAGGTAAACGGGCTGGAGAAGTCGTTCGGGGAGAAGACGCTGTTCGACAAGCTGACCTTCCGCCTGCCGCCCAACGGCATCGTCGGCGTGATCGGTCCGAACGGCGCGGGCAAGTCAACCATGTTCAAGCTGATCACCGGCCAGGAGCTCCCCGACGGCGGGACGGTCAAGGTCGGCGACACGGTGAAGCTGGCTTATGTGGACCAGAGCCGCGACGCCTTGGACAGCAACAAGACCGTCTGGCAGGAGATCAGCGACGGGCTGGATGTTATGACGGTGGGCAAGCGCGAGATCAACACGCGCTCCTATGTCGGCTCCTTCAACTTCAAGGGCGGGGACCAGCAGAAGAAGGTGGGGCTTCTGTCAGGGGGCGAGCGCAATCGCGTGCACCTGGCCAAGACCTTGCGCACCGGCGGCAACGTGCTGCTGCTGGACGAGCCCACCAACGACCTGGACATCGAGACCCTGCAGGCCCTGGAGGACGCGCTGGAGCAGTTCGCCGGCTGCGCGGTGGTGATCAGCCACGACCGCTGGTTCCTGGACCGGCTGTGCACCCACATCCTGGCCTTCGAGGGCGACAGCCACGTGGAATGGTTCGAGGGCAACTTCGAAGCCTATGAGGAGGACAAGAAGCGCCGGCTGGGCGCCGACAGCCTGATCCCCAAACGGCTGAAGTTCCAGAAGTTCGCGCGGTAGGGCGGGATATCTAAGCCGTAACTGGTGGCGGTCTGGGCGATAGCCAACTGTGGCTCAGGCTGGCTTTTGCAGCGGCTTAGAGCGGGATGATGGTGGCCGGCGGAATGGCTGACCTTACACTCGTTCTCGTCCTGAGCCTGTCGAAGGACGAGGCCGCGGCGCGGGCTATGAACGCCTCGTCCTTCGGCAAGCTCAGGATGAGCCGAACGCCGGCCTTCGCGCCTGAAGTCCTCTCGCGCTAGATCAGGCGTTACCCATGACCGGAGTGCGCTTTTGCGCCCGGCCGATCAGGCGCTCCCAGTTGAACATGGAGATCAGGTGCGCGCTGATCTGGCGGAGCGCGCCCGTGACATGCAGTTCACGCAGGTCCGTATCGGAGAGCTTGTTTAACCTCTCCTCCGACACTGCGAAGTAGTCGGCCACCTGGATCGGTTCACCTTGCGTGCCGTCGGCCAGGCGCGGAGTGAAGGTGGCGGCCTTGGGTTCGAACAGGTCGAGGTCGCGCAGTTTGGCCACGAATAGGTCGGTCCTGCGCCGCTCGGTCTCGAAGTTGCTGCAGAACTCCACGGCGTTCTGCGCGAAGCTGGAAAGCTGACCGTCGACGAACAGCGGGATTTCACCCCCCTCGGCCAGCATGGGCGCATCCCGGTCGATGCACACGATCAGCTGCTGGTCCTGCCCTTCCCCGCCCGCCAGCACGAAGGGATAGCGGCGCATGAAGCCGGGGATGTAGGCGTTCTCCTCGAAACGCCCTTCGGCGCTGATGAACAGGTTCTCGCCCGGCCGGATGCCCAGGATAGCCATGGGCGCCTTCTGCTCGCCCGCAAAGATCACCGGATAGCTCAGCGCCGCCAAGCCGAACTCGCTGACCTGGAGCGGCAGGATGTGGGCGGCTGCGGCGAAGGCGAACGGCGCGTCCAGGGGCTTCAGACCCAGCGTTCCGTGGGCGTCGGACGAGAGCGGCTCGGGCTTGCCGTAGAACAGCACCTGACCAGTGATCTCACCTGAGGGCGTGGGGACTCGCTCGATGGTCATGGCTCAACTCCGGGCCCGCAGCCTTTGCGGCTTTCCTATAGAGATTGCGCCGCATCCGACAAACCCGCGACGAAAGACGGTTGGTCGCAGTCCGCCAGACGCCGGCGACTCAGGCGTCGATGGCGCGGTGGAGCGCCTGCACCACCCTGTCCACGTCCGCCTGGCCCATCGACGGATGCAGCGGCAGGGCCAGCACGCGGGTGAAGTAGGACTCCGCGCCCGGCAGCCGCATCTCGCCGTATCGCGCGCGGAAGTACGGGTGGCGGTAGAGGGGGATGTAGTGGACCTGCGAGCCCACGCCCTCGGATGCGAGCGCGCGCATGATCTCGCTCCGCCGGGCGGCCAGGCCGGGAGCTTCCAGAAGCACGGTGTAGAGGTGCCGTCCCGCCCGATATGCAAGCGGCGACGGGGTCGGACGAAGTTTCGTCGAGAGGTGCGCCAGGGCCGCGTCGTAGGCGGCGGCCAGCTCCGCGCGGCGACGCACGAACCTCTCCAGTTTGGCGAGCTGGCTGAGCGCCAGAGCCGCCGACATCTCGTCCATGCGCACGTTTAAGCCCAGCTCCAGCTGCTCGTAGGCCCAAGGCTCAGGCGCGCCGTCGACATCGAAGGAGCCGGGCTGGCTCATCAGCTCAGGTTCGCGCGTGACGCCGTGATTGCGCAGCCGGCGCATCCGCTCGGCGCGGTCGGGATCGTTCAGGGTCACTGCGCCACCCTCGCCCGCGGCCAGCGTCTTGACGGGGTGGAAGGAGAAGCAGGCAGCCTGCGAATCGGCGCAGGCGCCCACCGCATCCCCCGCTGCGTTCCGCCCGCCGATGGCGTGGCAGGCGTCTTCCACCACCGAGGCGCCGACCTCTCGCGCCAGCGCCGAGATCGCCGCCATCTCGCACAGCCGCCCGCCGAGGTGCACGGGGAGCACCACCTTGGGCGCCGCAGCGTCTGCAAGGATGGCGCGCAACGTCTGTGGCGTGAGGAGGCCGGTGTCCGCATCGACATCGGCGAAGCGGACCTCCGCCCCCAGCAGCCGGGCCGCCGTGGCGGTGGACAGGAAGGTCACGGCCGGAACCACGCACATATCGCCCGGGCCCACGTCCAGGCCGGCGAGCGCCAGCTGCAGCGCCGCCGTGCCCGAACTGCAGGCGACCGCCTCGCGCGCGCCGCAGGCCGAGGCCAGCGCCTGCTCGAACCGACCCACGCCGGGTCCGTGGGCTAGGTGATCGCTGCGGAGCGTGGCCACCACCGCAGCGATGTCGTCCTCCTCGATCAGCTGGCGGCCATAGCCGAGGAAGGGCGGCGGCGTGGGACGATGGGCGTAGGCGGCCATGGAGCGACAGCCTCGCCCGCATCCTTTGCGAAGCCGTTAACCACGATCCGTTAACCTCGCCGCCTCAGGGTCGCCCTACCCTCACGCGAGATCGCCATGTCGTCCGCCGCCCTCGCCCTCGACCGTTTTAGCCCCGTCACGGCCCCCGTCCGCGACTTCCTCCACCCGCGCCCCGATCTGGACGGCAAGGTGGTGATGGTCACCGGCGGCACGGGCTCGTTCGGCAGGGCCTTCGTGCAGACGGTGTGCCAGCGCTTCAAGCCCCGCAAGCTGATCATCTTCAGCCGCGACGAGCTGAAGCAGTACGAGATGGCCCAGGCCTTCCCTCCGGAGCGCTGGCCGTTCCTGCGCTACTTCATCGGCGACGTCCGCGACGCCGGCCGGCTGCAGATGGCCATGCGCGATGTCGACTACGTCATCCACGCCGCCGCGCTGAAGCACGTGCCCATCGCCGAGTACAACCCGTTCGAGTGCATCAAGACCAACGTCATGGGCGCGGAGAACGTTGTCAACGCCGCCATCGCCGCCGGAGTGAAGCGGGTGGTGGCGCTGTCCACCGATAAGGCCGCCAACCCGATCAACCTCTACGGCGCCTCCAAGCTGGCGTCTGACAAGATCTTCGTGGCGGCCGGGGCCATGGCCGGCGACGCCGACACGCGCTTCTGCGTGGTGCGCTATGGCAACGTCATGGGCTCCCGCGGGTCGGTGGCGCCCTTCTTCCGCAAGCTGGTGGCCGAGGGTGCAGTCGAGCTGCCCATCACCGATGCACGCATGACCCGGTTCTGGATCACGCTCGACCAAGGCGTCAACTTCGTGCTGTCGAGCCTGGAGGCGATGACCGGGACCGAGATCTTCGTGCCGAAAATCCCTTCCATGCGCACCACCGAGCTGGCCTCGGCCATAGCACCCGGCCTGCCGCACAAGCTGGTGGGCATCCGCCCCGGCGAGAAGCTGCACGAGATCATGGTGCCGGAGGACGACGCCCGCTCGACCGTGGAGCTGTCGGATCGCTACGTCATCCTGCCCAGCCACGACCTCGGCCGCCGCAGCGTCTATCTGGCGCAGGGCGCGCGGGAGGTGCCGGAGGGCTTCTCCTATGTCTCCGACCGCAATCCGGAGCGGCTCGACGCGCGAGGGCTCCAGGCGCTGCTGAGCGAGGCCTATTGCGGCTAAGCGATTCCGCCCAGGTTGATGGCATAAGCGGGGTCCGACAGCGCGAGTCGACAGGGACCGGTCCGTGAGCCACGCCTTCACCACCTACGCCGTAGAGGGCCGCGTCGCGACGGTCACGCTGAACCGTCCGCAGACCCGCAACGCCATCGCCGACCGCGCCGACTGCAAAGACCTGGTTGCAGCGCTCCGGCGCGCCGACGCCGACCCGGCCGTCTCCGTGCTCATCCTGGCGGCTGAGGGGGAAGGCTTCTGCTCGGGCGGGGATCTCCGCGGCATCCGCGAGCGGAACGGCATCGGCCCGCTCGCCACCCCCGCCGACACCCGCGACAACTACAAGCGCGGTGTCGCTCAGATCGCGCTGGCCTTCGCCGAGATCGAGGTCGCCACCATCGCCGCGGTCCAGGGCCATGCGGTGGGCCTGGGCTGCGACCTCGCCGCCTTCTGCGACATGCGGGTGGCGGCCGACGACGCGCAGTTCGCCTCCAGCTTCGTCAAGGTCGGCATCACGCCCGGGGACGGCGGCGCCTGGATCCTGCAGCGGGTGGTGGGCTATCCCCGCGCCGCCGAGATGATCCTGACCGGCGATCGGGTTGGTGCGGAGCAGGCGCTGGCCATGGGGCTGGTCAACGCGGTGGTTCCTCGCGCGCGGTTGATGGAAGAGGCGTGCGCCCTGGCCGCCCGGGTCGCGGTCAACCCGCCCCGAGCCGTGCGGCTCAGCAAGCGGCTGCTGCGCGAGGCCCAGACCGCCACCCTGCCCCAGACGCTCGAGCTCTCCGCCGCCTTCCAGGCCCTGGCGCACGAGACGGCCGACCACCGCGAGGCCGTCGACGCCTTTGTGGAGAAGCGTAAGCCGAACTTCACCGGCCGCTGACGGGCTCCTGACCCGCAGCCTTTCTGAACCTCGCCGTTGCGGCGTTGTCGCTTGGACGCTAGCCCAAGCCGCAAAGGGGCCGGCAGGTCGCCTCCACGGAAGAAGCTTCGCCCATGTCCGACCCCGTCCTAGACCTGGACCAGCGCCTGCGTATGCCGCTCGCAGCGTTTCGCGGCCAGCGTCCGCCCGCGCCGGAATGGTTCGAGAGAGCCATCGCCCACCTGCCGGAGCGCAGCTTCACCCCGGTGGAAGGCGCCCAGATCGAAACCCTGACCTGGGGTGAGCGCGGCCGTCCCGGCCTGCTGCTGCTGCACGGCGGCATGGCCAACGCCGACTGGTACGCTCACATCGCCCCCTTCTTCGCCGAGACGCATCGGGTGGCGGCCATGTCGATGTCCGGCGCCGGCCGCTCGGACTGGCGGGAGCGCTACGAGGTCGCACAGTTCGCCCGCGAGATGGCCCAGGTCGCCCAGGCTACAGGCCTGAACGACGCCGGACCGCCGGTGTTCGTCGCCCACTCTTTCGGCAGCCGCCCGCTGTTCAACGCGGTCGCCGATCCCGGACTGGAGCTGGGGGCGGCGATGGTGCTGGATGCGGCGGTGTCGATCCCTAAGGCGCAGACGCCGACGATCACGGACCTGCGGCCGCACCGCTCCTATGCCAGCTTCGATGAGGCGCTCGCGCGGTTTCGGCTGATGCCCTACCAGGTCTGCGACAACCTGTTCATAGTGGACTATATCGGCCGACAGTCGCTCGGCCCGATCGAGGCGCCGCCGGAGCCTACCCGGTGGACTTGGCGCTCCGATCCATTCACCTTCCACAAGCTATCGGGCGCCGCCCAGGGCCAGGCGGAGGCTGCGGCGCGGATGGCTCGCTGCTCCCTGACCTTCCTCTACGGAGACCGCTCGGCGATCGTACGGCCTGAAAACCTCGCCCACACCCGCGCCATCGCGCCCGCCGGCACGGCCTTCGTCGCCATTCCGGATGCGGCGCACCACGTCTTCCTGGACCAGCCGCTGGCCGTGGTCGCCGCACTCCGCGCCGTACTGGCCACCCTGCCATGACCGAGGGGCTGCGCATCCACCCGCCCGGCCGTCCGCTGGTGGGCGGGGTGCGGCTGCCCGGCTCCAAGTCGATCACAAACCGCGCCCTGCTGCTCGCCGGCTTGGCCGTGGGCCGTAGTCGTCTGACTGGAGCGCTGAAAAGCGACGACACCCGCTACATGGCCCAGGCGCTCGCCGCCATGGGCGTGGGTGTAGAGGAGCCGGACGCCTCCGGTTTCGAGGTGGAAGGCGACGGCCGCCTCCAGGCGCCGCGCGCCCTGCTGTTCCTCGGCAATGCCGGCACCGCCACCCGCTTCCTGTCCGCCGTGGCGGCGCTGGTCGACGGCGAGGTGGTGATCGACGGCGACGTCCACATGCGCGCGCGCCCCATCGCGCCCCTGCTCGCCGCCCTGGCGCAGCTCGGCGTGGAGGCCCAGGCGCCTACGGGCTGTCCGCCGGTGCGGATCAGCGGCCGGGGCGGCGTGGAGGGCGGACGGGTGGAGGTCGATGGCGGCCTGTCGAGCCAGTACGTCTCGGCCCTGCTCATGCTCGCCGCCTGCGCCCGCACCTCCGTCGAGATCGCCCTGACCGGCCCGGACATCGGTGCGCGCGGCTATGTGGAGCTGACCCTGGACGCCATGCGCCGGTTCGGCGCGCAAGCTGAGGCGATCGGACCGGGCGCCTGGCGGGTGCAGCCCACCGGCTACCGAGCCTGCGACCTGGAGATCGAGCCCGACGCCTCGGCCGCCACCTATGTCTGGGCGGCGGAGCGGCTGACCGGCGGCCGCATCGACATCGGCATGGCCGCAGAGCGCTTCAGCCAGCCCGACGCGGCGGCGCACGCCTTCATCGCCGCATTCCCCCACATGCCCGCCGTGATCGATGGCGCGCAGATGCAGGACGCCGTCCCGACCCTTGCGGTGCTCGCCGCCTTCAACGCCACGCCGGTACGCTTCACCGGCGTCGCAAACCTGCGGGTCAAGGAGTGCGACCGCCTACACGCCCTGGCCACTGAGCTGAACCGCGTGCGCCCGGCCCTGGCGCAGGAGCTGGCCGACGACCTGCAGATTACCAGCGATCCCGCCCTGCCCTCGCCGCGCGCGCCGGTGCGCCTGCACACCTACGCCGACCACCGGATGGCCATGAGCCTGGCGCTGCTCGGCCTGCGGCTCGACCACGTGGTGATCGACGATCCCGGCTGCGTCGCCAAGACCTTTCCGAGCTACTGGGACATGCTGCGCGGGCTGGGGGTGGAGCTGACGCAGGCATAAAGGCCTGGCAGCTGGAGCGCGAGAAGCAATCCCCGCAGGCGCCTCAGGCGGCCTCGGCCGCTTCCGAGATGTGGGGAGCCGGGCCGGCGGGACAGGCGTTGCCCCAAAGCTCGATCTTGTGCAGCAATGTAGCGATCTCGATCGGCTTGGCGATGCAGTCGTTCATGCCCGCATCGCGGTAGCTCTCCAGCTGGTTCGAAAGCGTATTCGCGGTCACCGCGATGATCGGGGTCGCTCCAGCCGCTCCGCCGCTGGCTCGGATGGCGCGTGTCGCCTCGATCCCGTCCATGACCGGCATCTGAATGTCCATCAGGATCAGGTCCCACGACGTCGCCTTCGCCGCCTCGTACCCCTCGCCTCCATCGTCGGCCGTCTGGCAATCGATGCCTTGGGACTTGAGGATGGCCCTCACCAAGGCCCGGTTGGTGGCGTTGTCGTCGACGTAGAGAACCCGCAGAAGCCTGTCTTCGGGCGGAGCATGGAGAGGACCGCCGCCGGCGGGCGCCTCCGGTTCGTCTGCGGGCTCGGTCGCCGGGTCATCTTCGACGCCAGGAAGGCGAATCATGTCCTCCACGACGGCGAGCAGCCGATGGCCGGCCTCGTGGATGCAGGCCGCTTGTTCGATCTGCTCGGGCGCGAGATCGGCCACCCCGAGCAGCGCGGAGAAGCCGATCACCGCGTTCAGCGGCGTGCGCAGATCATGCGACATCTCGGTCAGGAAGGTCTGGCGCGCGTCCGCCATCGCCGCCCTCTGCTCGGCCGCGGCCCATGCCTGCTCAGCGTGGACCCGCCGGGTTACGTCGACTTCGTTCAACAGCACCCCGGCGCATCCGGTCACCGGATCCAGGACCTTGTGCGCGTCCAGGTGGTGCCAGCGGTCGCCCCGCATGGTCGTCATCTCGCAGACATCGCTCACCGTCTCGCCGGCCAGCGCCTGGATCAACAGTAAGCGCCCATGGTCGGGATCCTTGAACCGGGCGTCGAAGCCACCCGCATCGAGGCCGTAGGCCGAATAGGCCGCTGGATTGGAGAAGGCGGGCCGCCCATCCTCGTTGAACAAGGTGATGAGGGTCGAGGCGTGACGAAGCGCCTCCACCGCCCGGCGTTCTTCGGCTTCGACCTCCAGAGGCGAGGCCTCGAAGAGCAGGACCGCCCGGTGAGGCTCCACTCGCAGGGTTGAGATGGTGGCCTGGACCGTGACGGGGCGGCCCTTCGGATAGAAGGTCCAGCGTTCCACGACTTCGTCGCCGTTCAGGGTGGCCTCGACCAGCCTCGCCGTGCGCGCCAGCGCTGCCGGCGAGAGTTTGGCGAAGTCGCGGGCCAGCAGTTCCGGGAGGCTGTCGGCGTCCCAGAGGCTCAGGGCCGCCGGATTGGCGTAGAGCCCGCGAAGTCCTTGCGGATCGAACACCCAGACCGGCCGACGCAGGACGTCCCAAGCCGGGGCGTGCTGGCGTAGTTCTGCGAGATGAACGTCGGCGCTCACCCTATTATGTTATGGAGAGAGGATGAACAAAGTTGAAATCCGGAGGTCAGGCCAGCGGGTTGGCGCTCACCGATCACCCGCCACGACCGGCAGCCACACCGCGCTCGCCTGCGCCCCCGCCCGGTAAATCGTCTGGGTGGACGCAACGTAGTCCTGGGGCCGGGCGAAGAAGATGTTGTCGACGTACGTCTGGGGGTTGCGGTCGTAGAGCGGGAACCAGCTGGACTGGATCTGGACCATGATCCGGTGGCCGGGCTGGAACACGTGGTTGGTGGTCGGCAGGGCGAAGCGGTAGCGCTGCACCTGCCCGGGCGGAATGGCGCTCGGGTGCTCGAAGCTGTCGCGATAGCGGCCGCGGAAGATGTCCATGGAGATGGGCAGCTCGTAGCCGCCCATCTCCGGCTTGTCGGCCACCTGATCGGGATAGACGTCGATCAGCTTGACCACCCAGTCGGCGTCGCTCCCGCTGACCGCCGCGTAGAAGTCCGCCATGGGCGCGCCGCTGATCCGCACCGGGCTGGTCAAGACCGGCGTGGTGTAGGTGAGCACGTCCGGCCGGTCCTCCACCGACCGCTGGTCGGAGGTCAGCCATGCCTTCCAGCGGTCGCCATCGGCGAAGCGCACCGGGCGCGGCAGGTACGGCACGGGCTTGGCCGGATCGGCGACATAGCTGTCCGCCCCCGGCCCGCCCGCCGCCGGCGCCTGGAAGGCCAGGCCTCGACCGGCCTGCAGATACAGCGGCTGCATGGGGGCGGCGCACCCCTGCTCGCAGGCCAGCGGCCACGCCTTGAAGCGGTCCCAGTGGTTCTCGCCGGTGTTGTAGATGAAGATCGGCGGGGTGGCGGCGGCGGGCGCGCCGGGCTTAAGATACTGGTTGAAGAAGGGCAGCAGCACGTCGCGCCGCCATTGCAGCGCGGTATCGCCGTCGAAGCTCAGCGGGCCGAGCGTTGAGCCGTCGTAATTGGCCCCGCTATGACGCCACGGCCCCATGACCAGATAGTTGTTGGCCTGGCAGCCCTTGGCCTTCAACGCGGTCCAGCTGTGGATCGCGCCCCACATGTCCTCCTGGTCCCACAGGCCCTGCTCCCACATGGTGGGGACCTTGCAGGGCTTCTCGGCGATCAGGTGGTCCAGCGCCTGCCCCTGCCAGAAGCCGTCATAGGCGGGGTGCTCCTCCATGCGCTGCAGGAAGGGATAGGCCTGCACGCCATGGCTCTGGGCGTACGAGGCGATCGAGCCCGCGCGCAGGAAGCCGGTGAAGTCGTCATAGCTCTCGCGCGGCACGGGATCGCCCTCGCCGCGCTTGGTGGTCTGGTCGGTGATGTAGTCCAGGTTCGGGTCGCGGAAGGCGCCGTAATGGAACCAGTCGTCGCCCTTCCAGCCGTCCACCATGGGGCTCTCCGGCGCGGCGACCTTCAGGGCCGGGTTGGGGTCGAGCAGGGCCATGACCACCGTCCAGCCCTCGTATGAGGAGCCGAGCATCCCGACCCGGCCGTTGGACTCCGGCACGTTCTTGGACAGCCAATCCACCGTGTCCCAGGCGTCGGTGGTGTCGTCGGTGGAGGTGGGGTTCAGCGGCCCGCGGGGCGGGCGTGTCATCACATAGACGCCTTCACTGCCATACTTGCCGCGGATGTCCTGGAACACGCGGATATAGCCGGCGCGCACGAACACCCCGTCGCCTTGGGGCAGGCTGGCCAGCAGCGACGGGCTGTCGGTTCGCTCCACCCGCTTGGCGGCGTTGTAGGGGGTGCGGGTGAGCAGCATCGGCGCGTCGTGCGCGCCCTTCGGGATCATCAGCACGGTGTAGAGCTTCACCCCGTCGCGCATGGGGATCATCACCACGCGCTTCTCGTAGTCGGCCTGCGCTATCCTCGCCGTCGCGCCGCCGGGAACCATGTCGTCGAGGTCGGGGCCGGGCGAGATGATCGGGACCGCCACCTCGGCCTGCCTGGCGGGGGTTGCATGCAGGCCAGGCGATCCGGCGACAGACGCATCCTTGGCCGGCGCCTGGGCGCGCACCACCGTCGCCGTGATCATCAGGACCAGCGCCGCCGCACTGCACCCAAGCAACGATACCCGCATGCCGACCTCCCCGCCGTCCGAGCAAAGGGTTAGGCGCGAGCCCCGCGGTCGTCCAGCGCCTCGCCTACCAATCTCGCGGGGAAAACAGGTTCGACAGGCCCTGGGCCAGGAACTCGCCCCCCGCCATGCCGGCGGCGAGGGTCCCGGCGTTGCGGAGGAACCCGCCCATGCCACTCTTGGGCGACAGCGGGCTCTGAGGCTGGGGCGTGGGCTGGCTGTCCCAATAACCGCCTTGGGCCGGCCCCTGGTTATACCCGCCCTGACACTGCGCGTTTTGCGGCTGGAAGCTCGGCTGGGGCGCGGGCTGACCGCCGCCCAGGAAGGAGACGGGGGCCTGCGAAGAGCCCTGCTGCTGCTCCAGCGCCTCGATGCGCTGCTGGGCGGCCTGCAGCGCCTGGTCGGCGAGGATGGCGTGCTGAACCAACAGGTAGCCCGCGTCCATGTTGCTGCGCAGCGCGCCGTTGATCATGGTGTCCGCCTCTGGGTCCTTGATCGCCCCCCGGGTCTGGTCCAGGTCGGACAGGAATTGCTGCAGCACGTTGCGCTCGTCGGGGGTCATGGCGGGCCTTCGATGGATGGGCGATCGATTGAGCCTCGAACGCGCACTGCAAGTCTTTGTTCTGGCGGCCCCCCTCGGGCCATGCGCGGCGAGGACTTCCACACTGGTGTCGCGCGCCGTACGGCGCCGCGCAATCGTTCGCCCGTGGGCAGGAAACCGAGGCTCCCGTGGACGCTCTCCCGATCGCGTGATCGCAATTCGTCCTGCTGCGTTGGAAGCGCAGGAGCAGAGACGCGATGACCAGGGAAGACGTTCGTGCCGAGCATATCCGCGCCTTGGCGCGCTTGGACGATGATCAGGTCCGGGCCCTCAAGCGCATCAACCGCGCGTTCCGTGAATCCCGCTTCACCAACACCACGGTCAAAGAGGTGATGGAGGTCGTCTTCGAAGAGGAAGCGGCGGAGCGATCGTCCGGGACGAATAGTTGACGCGGGCGGGCGTGTCGGTCCTGGGACTTTAAAGCGCGTGAACATGCTTCAGACCGGCTCGTTGGAAGGTGTCGCGCACGTCATCCAGCTGGCGCTCACCCCTGTCTTCCTCCTGTCGGGGATCGCCTCTCTGCTTGGCGTCTTCTCCACCCGCCTGGGGCGCGTGGCGGACCAGGTCGATTCGGTCAGCGCCAAGATCGATACGGAACGCGGTCTCGGCCTGCCGGCCCTGCACGAACAACTGGCTTATCTGCGCCGGCGCTCGCGCACCCTGGACGCCGCGGTGATCCTGGGGGCGCTGGCGGGGACGGCGACCTGCGGCTCCGCGCTGACGCTTTTTCTAGGGGCGATCCGAAACAGCGGCGGGGCTTGGCTGCTGTTCGGCCTGTTCGGCGCGGCCGTCCTGTTCACCATGGGGGCGCTCGGCTGCTACTGCTACGAGATGCTGCTAGCCAGCCGCGGACTGCGCGCGAAGGTTCACCGACACGGCGGCGACCGGACCGCTGCGGACTGAGGGGTCAGGCGACCGCGCGCTGGGCCGGCCGGGCGAGCCGCCGGGTCAACTCGTCGATGCTCACCGCCTTGCCGAACAGGAACCCCTGCATGGCGTGGACGCCGGCGACCTTGAGGAACTTGCGCTGGGTCTCGGTCTCGACCCCCTCGGCGATGACCTTCATGCCGAGCGCCCGGCCGATGGAGACCACGGCGTGGACTACGGTCGCGGCCTGCATGTCGCGCGAGCAGTCGGTGATGAACTCCCGGTCGATCTTCAGCTTGTCGAACGGATAGCGGCGCAGGTGGCTGAGGCTCGAATAGCCCGCGCCGAAGTCGTCAAGGGCCACCTTCATGCCCAGGGCGCGGAGCTTGTCGATGTTCTTACGGACCTGATCCTCGCTCTGCAGGATCGCGGTCTCGGTGATCTCCACCTCCAGGCGGCGGGGATCGTAGCCGTGATGCTGGATCAGCCCGTAGAGCCTGTCGACGAAGCCGGGGTCGGCGAACTCGATGGCCGAGGCGTTGAACGCCACCTGCAAGCCGCTCAGATAACGGGTCTCGGCCAGCAGCCGGTCAGCCACCCAGGTAGTGATGCGCCCGATCAGCCCCGCCTGCTCGGCCAGCGGGATGAACAAGGCCGGGCTGATCGGTCCGCGGGTCGGATGGGTCCAGCGCAGCAGCGCCTCCACCCCGATGATCTTCTCGCCCTCGCGATCGACCTGGGGCTGGTAGGCGAGGGTCAGATGGTCGAGCGCCATCGCCTCCTTCAGGTCGCGCAGCAGTTCGGCGTCCTTCGGCGACAGGTTGGCGTCCAGGTGCGTGTCGTCGGTCTCGCGGCCCTCCCGCTCGGCGATCGCGGCCAGGGTGCGCGTGAGCACGCGTCCGAGCTCCTCGACCGCCCGGGGCGCCGGGGGCCGCCCTTCCCGGGCGGACGCCTCCATGTCGCCGGCCATGCGCGCCACGATGCGGGCGCCGACGTTGTAGCTCATCGACTTCAGGGCGTGCGCCGCCTTGGCGGCGGCTGCGGCGTCTTCGGCCACGACGGCCTGGGCGAGCATGGCGATGTTGTCCGGCGCGTTGTCCCGGTAGAGGCCGTGCACCCGGTCGACGAAGTCGGTGCGCCCGGCCGCAGCCATGGCGGCGAGTTGGGCGGCGATCTCCTCATCGATCAGCGGCTCGCCTCCGTAGAGCCCGACACTGGTTTTCGCCGCAAGGGTCGGAACGACGGGGATGGCTACGGCGGGGAGGGATGGCGCGGAGACTGCGCTCGCCTGCAGGAACTGGCCCAGCGTCTTGGCCAGGGCGGCCAGAGTGAAGGGCTTGTGCAGCACCGCGTCCATGCCGCAGTCGCGCCAGGCGTCGGCGGCGGACCCCACCACGTGGGCGGTCAGCGCGACCACGGGGGTGTGCGACCCGCCTGACTGCGCTTCGCGCGCGCGGATTTCCCGGGTGGCGTCGTAGCCGTCCAGCAACGGCATGGAACCGTCCATCAGGATCAGATCGAAGGGCTCTGCGAATGCGGCGTCCACCGCCTCGCGGCCATCGTTGACCAGCTTCACCTCCACGCCGAGCCGGCTCAGCGCCTCCTGAGCGACCTCCCGGTTCACCGCGCTGTCGTCGGCCACCAGCACGCGCGATCCAGCAAAGGCCGGCAGGCCCTCAGCCTCGACGGCGGTCGCGTCGTCCTGGGTGTCGCGCAGCGGCTCGCCGTCTTGCAGCTGACGCAGCAGCGCCTCCAGGTCCCGGCGGCGGAAGGGCTGGATCAGCACCGCCTGGGCCAGCCCTGCGCGCTGCAGTTCATGGGGGGCGGAGTCGCCATAGGCGGCCAGGCAGACCCGCGGCGCGTCGCCGGGGCCGAGGTCCCGCAGCCCCGCCGCGTCCCCCACCACCAGGGCGGGCGCGTCCCCCGCCTTGGCCAGACCGTAGCCGGCCCGGGCGAGATAGCGCGCCATGGCCCGCCGGCTCGACATCCCCGAGGAGGCGAGCAGGGCCTTGTCGCCGGAGTGCTGCGGCGCGGGCCAGGGGGCGGGCGCCTCCAGCGCCTGGACCGGCAGACGGAAGGCGAAGGTGGAGCCCCTGCCCACATCGCTGGTGACGTGAAAGCGGCCGCCCATGGCGTCCACCAGCCGCTTGCAGATGGCCAGGCCCAGCCCCGTGCCGCCGAACTTGCGCGTGGTGGACTGGTCGGCCTGGCTGAAGGCCCCGAACACGCCGGCGATCTTGTCCTTGGGGATGCCGACGCCGGTGTCGTGAATGCTGATTCGCACGGAGTGGGCGGTGTCCGGCTCCACCTCGATCAGCACCCCGCCGCTTTCGGTGAACTTGATGGCGTTGTTGACCAGGTTGCCGATCACCTGGCGCAGCCGCACCGGATCGCCCGCCACCAGACGCGGCGTCGCTGGGTCGACATAGGAGGCGAGATCGAGGCCCCGGGACGCCGCCCGCTCCCAGAACAGCGAACACACGTCCTCCACGGTGTCGGACAGGTCCACCGGGACGGACTCCAGGTCCATCTTGCCGGCCTCGATCTTGGAGAAGTCCAGGATGTCGTTGATGATGGCGAGCAGGCTGGAGCCCGACTTCGCGATCACCTCGGCGAAGCGGCGCTGACGCGCAGGCATCTCGCCGCCGGCCAGCATCTCGGCCATCACCATGATGCCGTTCATGGGGGTGCGGATTTCATGGCTCATGGTGGCCAGGAAGTCGGATTTGGCGCTGTTGGCCCGCTCGGCGGAGTCCTTGGCCACCTGCAGGTCTGCCGTCCGCTCGGCCACCTGGCCTTCCAGCCCCGCCATATGCTCGGCCAGGGAGGCGTCGCGGGTCCTGATCTCGCCCAGCATTCGGTTGAAGCCGGCCACCAGCTCGCCGATCTCGTCGTCGGCGCGCACGTCCACGCGCCCGCTGAAGTCGTAGTCCCGATGCACCTGGTCCATGGAGCGGGTGAGCGCCAGCACCGGCGTCGTGATCGAGCGCTGCATCCGCCAAGCCACCAGCAGGCCCACCAGCAGCGCCGCCGCCGCGGCGAACAGGCTGACTTCGAGGCTGGAGATGAAACGGCCCAGCACACCTTCGGTGCGGCTGACCAGCACCAGGCGCCCGACCGACCGCGCGCCGGAACGAATTGGGGCGGCCACCTCCACCGTGCGGCTCTGCATCTGCGAGAGCAGGTCCGGACGGACCTTGGCGTCCGCGCTGAGCGAGACGTCGCTGATCAGCCGGGCGCCGGAGCCGGTCTGGACCAGCACCCGGCCGTCGGGCCCTTCGATGCTGGCGTAGAAGACGCCCGGCATCCGCGCGATGGAGCGAAGCACCTCGAAACCGCGGGCCTTGTCGCCGGCGGCCGTCGCCTCGGCGGACAGGGAGCTCATCACCGTGGCCGTGGCCTGCAGGCGTTCGATCTGCATGGCGGCGTCGCGCTGGCCGTCGCGCCAGGCCGAGACCCCGGCGACGAGCGCCACGGCGACGCCGACCGAGCTGACCACCAGGAAACTGAGCTTGCCGCGCAAGGTGCGGCGTCGCGGCGTCGACTTGCGCTCTGGCCTGGGGTCTGACGCGCCGCGCATGTCCACTCCACAGCCCGCGGACTCTGCGAGCAGGGTTACCGGGTTACGCGGGATTAATGACTGCGGCCTTAAAGCGTCGGGCAGGTGGAGCGACTGGAGCGATCGTGGCGCAGGAGGATGGCGAGGACGGCTCCTTCTTCTACGTCCTTCAGGACGCGATCCGCATCCTGTTCGTCGACGACGACCCCATCATGCGCGAGTTCGCGGTGGTGCACCTTTCCACCGACAAGGCGCAGGTGGCCCTGGCCGGAGACGGGGTGGAGGCGCTGAACCGCATCGCCGCAGGCGCCCCGGACATCGTCCTGCTGGACCTGGAGATGCCGCGGCTCGACGGCTTCGAGGTGCTGGAGCGGCTGCGCGCCGACCCGGCCAACCGGGAGCTGCCGGTGATCGTGGTTACCGGGCGCGAGGACGTCGCCGCCATCGATCGGGCCTTCGAGGCCGGGGCGACCTCGTTCCTGGTCAAACCGATCAACTGGCGGCTGCTGAGCTACCAGATCCGCTATGTCATGCGCGCAGGCCGCGGCGACCACGCGACCACGCCCTCCAATGGTGACAAGCTTGATCAAGAAATGCTGGAGCTGGCGCGTGAGGGCGCGGGGCTGGTGCGTCAGGCGATGCTGGGCGGGCCGGACCTGCGCCGTTCGGCGATACGCTACGCCAGCTTGCTCGCCCGGACCGTTGACCCTGCCGGCGCGCCCCGACGGCAAGCCTGATGCGCCATCGGAGCCATGCCGGGCGAGGCGCGAGGTTCCTCGCCGTCCATCGGTCGCTACGCGCGGCGCGCGGGGGCAACGTCACCCTCATCGTCGCCCTGCTGCTGCCGTTGCTGCTGGTGACGAGCCTGGGCGCGGTCGAGCTGAACCAGGTGCTCTCCGACAAGAAGCGCACCCAGGACGTGGCGGACTCCGCCGCCCTGATGGGCGCCGGCCAGCTCGGCGTTACGCCTGTCGGTGCGGACCAGCGCGCCCAGGCCTTCGCCCAGACCCAGCTGAACGACGTCGCCCGCAACGCGACCGTGACGGTGCAGGCCACCGTCGGCCAGGGCGACCTGATGACCGTGGCCATCGACACCCAGCGCGCCTCGTTCTTCGGCAACCTGCTGCCGCCGGGCGGCTTCCACACCCACGTGACGTCCTCGGCCAAGGGCGTGAATACGGCCCCATTGTGCGTCCTGGCCATCGCGCCGAGCACGTCCGACACGTTGCATCTGACCGGAACGAGCCAGCTTCAGGCCGGCCAGTGCCTGGTGCATTCCAACGAAGCGATGATTGCAGATGCTGGCGCCTCAATCCTGGCGTCAGCCAACGAGGCCGGAACGACGGCGCAGGGACCGATCACCCAGACCGCCAACCAGGGCGCCCCCCCGATCCTGGACCCTTTCGCGACGTTGAGCATCAATCCCGCCTCGTGCGTCGGCACGGCGGCGCCTGTGAACGTCGCCGCCGGCGCGAGCCAGACTTTGCCTGCGGGCGTGCATCTCGGCGCGGTGACGGTGTCCGGCGGCAGCACCCTGACCCTGGGTCCTGGCGACCATTACTTCTGCCGCACGCTCACGGTGAGCGGAAACTCCACCATGACGGGGACCGACGTCGATCTGGTGTTCGACACCAATGCGGTGATGAGCCTGTCCGGGGCGAACACGGCGGTGAACCTTAGCGGCCGCCAGAGCGGGCCGCTGGCGGGCTTCGTGATCATCGCCGATCGCAACTACGCCAACACCTTCACGCTGCAGAGCGACTTCATCACCGGGCTGACCGGCACCATCTACGTCCCGACCGCCACCCTCGCGGTTCAGGGCACGAGCAAGTCGGGGGCCAGCTCACCCTGGACCGTCATCACCGCGAGAAGTCTGACCATTAATGGGGGGGCCCAGCTGGTGATCAACGCGAACTACGCCGCGTCCAGCGTCCCCGTCCCCAACGGCGTCGGCGACCGGAGATCGGGTTCGGGAACCCAACTGACCCAGTAGATGCGTCCGGCCCCGTCATAGGGATGTCGTCAAGAATCGCTTAAGACTTGACGTAGGCTGGCAGGTGGCGACACACCCGGCGTCGAGTTCAAGGAGGCCGGTCTTCAGTCAAGCCGTCATCCCCGCCGCAACCGCGTCCCAGGGCCGGGCGCGTCCCCCGAGCACGTCGGCCAACGTGCTCAAGCGAGCGCCCTCGGGTTGGCCCGCCCTCGTCCTCAATGCCGACTTCCGCCCCTTATCCTACTACCCGCTGTCGCTCTGGCCCTGGCAGGAGGTGATCAAGGCGGTGTTCCTGGAGCGGGTGGAGGTCGTGTCCACCTATGACTTCGCGGTCCGCTCGCCGTCGTTCGAGATGAAGCTGCCGAGCGTTGTGGCGCTGAAGAGCTACATCGCCCAGGACCGGCCGCCGGCCTTCACCCGCTTCAACCTGTTTCTGCGCGACGCCTTCACCTGCCAGTATTGCGAGTCCCAGTCCGACCTCACCTTCGACCACATCTTGCCGAGGTCCCGGGGCGGGCGGACCAGCTGGGAGAACATCGTCACCGCCTGCGCCCCCTGTAACCTGCGCAAGGGCGGCCGTACGCCCAAGGAAGCGTCCATGCATCCGGGCCGCCACGTGCGCCGGCCCACCATGTACGAACTGCAGGACCTCGGCCGGCGCTTCCCCCCGAACTTCCTGCATGAGAGCTGGGTCGATTACCTCTATTGGGACATCGAGCTGGAAGGCTGACGCGCCGAACCGGCAGACTTCCCCTTCATTCGAGGTCGGCCATCTAGGTTGGCCTGCCTGATTATGCGGCAAGCGCCGAGCGCCATGACCAAAACTCGAACGGCGGAGACGACCGCTCAACCCGCTCCTCGGCTCACATTGACTCTTTGGGAGGCACAGTGACGTCTGCGGCGTAAGAATTGGAGCGAACCATGCGCCACAACACGGCTTTCTTGACCCTGGCTGCTCTCGGCTGCGTCGCTTTCGCTGGATCGGCGGCGGCCCAGGTCAACCTGCTGCACCCTGCGCATCACGTCTATATCACCCCCAAACCGGCTTCAAAGCCAGCTGAAGTTGCTCCTGCGGCAACAGCCCCGGCCCAACCGTCCTCGTCCAGCGCGGCCGCGCCGGCGGCCGCCAGCGCGTCGGGGGCGGCGCAGTCGTCTAGCCCCGGGGAGTGATAAACTCCCAGCCATTGGGTTTGGAGGCTCTCCAGGTTCAAGGTTCAGGGGTTAGTCTGGCGGTCGGCGGAAGATTTCGTGTCGACAGTCCTGACCCTCGACGACGCCCGCCTCGTCGGCGCAGGTGACGTAGGCCGCAGCGGGCGCCGGGCCGCCGGGCGGGCCTGGATCGGCGGCATGGGCCGCCTCGAACGTAGGTGTGGGCGAGGCGTTGGAGGTGGTGAAGGCCAGGCGGTAGGGCGCCGCCCGCCGCCCCGAAAGGCCGACAAATCCAGCGCCATCGACCTTCTTGAAGCTCAGGGCATAGGTCGTATCCGGCTTCAGCCGGCATTGCATGATCCAGCTGCGCCGCGCCGGCAGCTCCCATGTTCCCGTGGGCTCGCAGGGGTCGTCGTCGCCGCCGCCGTCGACCGTGACCTCGGAATAGCAGCTCATAGGCGCATCGAAGCTGACCCGCACCAGGATGTAGCCTGGCGCGACCACCGCCCCCGGCTCGGGATAGCTGTCCACCACCTTGGGGGCGACGTCGGAGGGATGGCGCGCCGGGTCGGGTTCGGGACACCAGTCGGTGGCGGTCACCGTGACACCCGCCACGTGGGTCGGCTTGCGCCCGGTGACCACGACGCCGGAGACCGGGGTCGGCGGGGCGCCTGCCTGGGGCGATGGCTGGACATCCTGAGCGCGCACGGCGCCCGCGCCGAGCAGCGAAACGAGGACGGCTATGAGGACGCGCATAGGCGAGCGCATTAACGATGTGGTGATGGTGCGTCGAGAAGACCCACGGAACATTGATAACCATTTGTCGAACAACATTATCGCCGATGAGAACGGACTGGCATGCCCACAAAAGCACCTCCAATCGCATCGGCTGAAGGGGAACGCTATGAAGCCGCATGGGCGCGGTGATCGCTTTCGGGCCTGATAGGTTACCGCTTTGCCGCAGAGGGTCTGCCTGGTTCGGGCCGTCCAAGCTGCGGAAGCGGCGCTGCCGGCGGAGGCCGAAGTTTCCGGCGACGAGGGCATCGACGACCCGACGGCCGGCGCCGCCCGCGGCTTGCGCCGGCCGCCGCCGACCACGGTGAAGCGGCCCTTCAGCTCCAGCAGCTTGGAGACCCGCGCACCAAGCTGGAGAAGCTGGACCAGCTCGGCGTCGGACAGGCGCGCCACATCGTCGGACCAGCCGGTCAGGAGCTCGATCATGTCGTGCATCTCGCGCATCCGGCCCTGGGCGTGACGCTCCTCGGGCGATGCGGGCGTATCCATCAGCACCTCGCGCAGCATCGACAGGGTGGGGTCGACCTCACGCTTGCGCCCCCTGAAGCCACCCTGACAGGCTGAGTCTTTCGACGACATCGCGGGCCGGGGATCTGCGCCGAAACCGCGCTCAGCTCCCCGCAGCCGCTCTCGAGATCAGCCCGATCACGAGCGCGCCGACCACCAGGCAGGCCGGAAGCGCGACGATCTGGGCGAAGGCTTCGAGGCCATCCACGATCGCTTTGGCGATGCGGACCGGGCCATGCAGGAACTCTGCGAACCGCCGATAGCGCGCGCCTCGCGGCGGCGTGTCGGAAACCAGGATGCCGCCGGCCATCGTTCAGCTCGTTCCGTTCGCTCTGACTTGTCACTGATCGCGCAACGGGACCGCTGCGGTGGTGAGCCCCTGGACGATGCCTGGGAAGATATCGTGGCGGGTGTTGACGTAGGTCGGGCTCGGATGGGCGATGCGCGCGATGGCCAGATCGGGTCGAAAGGCGTGGATCACGGGCGCCGCGAGGCCGGCGATCCGTCCGGCCAATACGACCACGTGCAGGTGCGGCAGTCGGTCGAACAGGCCCGGCAAGACCGCCAGGGCGGCGGCGATGTCCGACGCGCGCGGCGCCCGGGTGCGCTCGTGTGCGCCACGGAGCACCCAGGGGCCGCCTCCGCCGCCGCCGCGCGCGCCAGCACCGCGCGCGCCTCCTTCAGGAAGGCTTCGCCCACCTGGTTCAGCACGATGTTGCGCCCGACCCGGTCGAACAGCTTGACGTCGTGACGGGTCTCCAGCGCCGATACCGCGCTGGAGACAGCCGACTGGGTCAGGTTCAGCTGAGCGGCTGCTTGGGTGACGTGTTGTCGCTCGGCCACCGCCACGAAGATGCGGAGCTGCTCAAGGGTCATGTCAGCGATCCTATCGGCAGTTCCGCCTTCTTCCGAACGTCTACATTCCCGCCACGGTGCGTGCGACCGTGGCGTGCGCGATGGTCCCGTCCGCCGCCGGGGTGAGGCGGACAGTCCACAGCACGTCGTCCATGCCGCGGCCGGCCGGGCGTTGCTGGGAAGACTCCGTACAGACCGTGACGCCGCTCGCGTCCGGTCGGCCGCACCGGGCGCCGGCCTTCCTCGCCGCCGCGACGGCTACGCTCATCGGCTCGTCGTTCACCCCCAGCCCGTCGGCGCCATGGCACGAGGCGCAGGGCGGAACCTTCTCGGCCCAGTTCCCCTGAGCGGCGAGCTGACGGCCCAGCGCCACGTCGCCGCCGTTTCCTTCGCCGTGCGCGCCGACCGGCGGCAGGCTGGCGTAGTAGTCGGCGAGCGCGTCGATCTCGTCGCCGGTGAGGCTCCTTGCCGCCCAGGCCATCCTCTGACTGTCGCGCCCGGTCTTGCCGCCCTTCTCGAAGGCATGGAGCTGGCGGCCGATGTAGTCCGCGTTCAGTCCCGCCAGGCGCGGCGCGTTCTGCGACTGCTCGCCCTGGCCCTGGAAGCCGTGGCAGGAGGCGCAGGCCGGCGTGCCGTGGTTGACCATCCCGAAGGCGGCGATCTGAGGCGCGGTCGGCGCCATCGCCTGGGCGACGGCATGGCCGGCTAAGCTGAGCGCCACCAGGGCTCCTACCGCCGCCGCCGGGACGTGGCGTGGACCTTGCGCCGCCACAGCCCTATTCCCCACCGGCCGGCTTCTCGCCGGTGTAGGGCTTGAAGCCGTAGCGCTCCGGCGGATGAGCCGGCTGGTCGCGCTCGTCTGCGGCCTGCTGTTCGGCGCGGGGCTGGCGCTGTCGGACATGATCGATCCCGCGCGCGTGCTGGCGTTCCTGGACGTGGCCGGGCGGTGGGACCCGACGCTGGCCTACGTCATGGCCGGCGCGGTGGCCGTCGCCGCGCCGGGCTTCTGGATCGCGCGTCGCCGCGGGCGCCCCATACTGGGCGAGACCCTGCATGTCCCGGCGTCCGGCCAGATAGACGCCAGGCTCCTGGGCGGTGCGGCCTTGTTCGGGGTCGGCTGGGGGTTGGTCGGCTTCTGCCCCGGCCCGGCGCTCGCCGCCCTGCCGATCGGCGGGACGCCGACCCTGATCTTCGTCGCCGCCATGGCGGCCGGCATGGGCGGCTTCGCCCTCGCCGCCCGGCTGCGGCCCGCATCCGCGTCCCCATCCCCGCGACTTGAAGGAGCCCAGCCATGACCGTGGACGTGGACACCGTGTCCCAGACCTTCGACGTGGTGCTGGTCGGCGGCGGCGCGGCCGGACTGGCGGCCGCCTCCAGCATCCTGGCGCGGCGCGCGGGGTTGAGGCCCGCCATCGTGGAGCCCAGCGACACCCACGACTACCAGCCGGCTGGACCCTGGTCGGCGCCGGCGTGTTCGACCTGGCAGAGACCCAGCGCCCGGAGGCCCCGCTGATCCCGCGCCAGGCGAGCTGGCTCAAGACCCGCGCCACGGCCTTCGAGCCGGACCAGAACCGCGTGCGCCTGGAGGACGGCCGCGCCCTGACCTACAAGATGCTGGTCGTCGCCCCCGGGCTGAAGCTGAACTGGGAGGGCGTGGACGGCCTGAAATCCGCGCTGGGCTCCAACGGCGTCACGTCCAACTACGCCCGCGACTACGCCCCCTACACCTGGGAGCTGGCCCAGGAGCTCGGCGCGGGCACGGCGCTGTTCACCCAGCCGCCCATGCCCATCAAGTGCGCCGGCGCGCCGCAGAAGGCGATGTATCTGTCCTGCAGCGAGTGGGAGCGGCGCGGCGTGCTGAAGGACATGAAGGTCGCCTTCCACAATGCCGGCGCGGTGCTGTTCGGCGTCGCCCACTACGTGCCGCCGCTGATGGAGTACGTGAAGCGCTACGGCATCGACCTGCAGTTCAACGCCAACCTCGTCGCGGTGGACGGCCCCAACCGGCGCGCCACCTTCCGCAACAAGGACGCGGAGGGCAAGACGAGCGACGTCGAGGTCGGCTTCGACATGCTCCACGTCTGCCCGCCCCAGACCGCCCACGACACCTTCGCCAAGAGCCCGCTGGCGGGCGACGGCGGCTGGATCGCGGTCGACCAGGCGACGCTGCGCCACACGCGCTATGACAACGTCATCGGGCTCGGCGACGGCTGCTCGGCGCCCAACGCCAAGACCGCCGCGCAAGCAGGCGCCGGTGGTGGCCGCCAATCTGATCTCCGCCCTGGACGGCCGGCCGCTGAAGGCGGTCTACGACGGCTACGGCTCCTGCCCGCTGACGGTGGAGAAGGGCAAGATCGTGCTGGCGGAGTTCGGCTACGGCGGCAAGCTGCCGCCGAGCTTCCCCAAGGCCGTCATCGACGACACCAAGCCCAGCCACGCCGCGTGGCTGCTGAAGGAGAAGGCGCTGCCCTTCATCTACTGGAACGCCATGCTGCGCGGACGCGAATGGCTGGCGTCCCCGAAGTTCATGACCGCGGCCTGAGCGGTCATCCCGGTGCATCTGACGATCCTGCAGGATGGGCTGGGGTTGCTTTGCGGCGCCCTGGTCGGCTTCTCGCTCGGCCTGGTCGGCGGCGGCGGCTCGATCCTGGCCGTGCCGCTGATGGCCTACGTGGTCGGCGTGCCCGACCCGCACGTGGCCATCGGCACCAGCGCCTTCGCGCTAGCCGCCAACGCCGCGTCCAACCTGGTCGGCCATGCTCGCCGGGCCGGGATCGTCCTTGGCCAGCTGTTCGCACCCGGGTTCGCAGCGATCGGCGCGATGCAGGTCGCGCATGTCGACCTTCCGGTCGCCGCCCTGATCTGGCTGATGATCGTGCCGATGCTGATGAAGGTCGATTTCTGGGCGTTGCGAGGCGTCGCGCGTCATTGGCGTGGGATCGGCGTCACCCTTTTCGTCAACTGGGCGGTCAAGCCCTTCGGGATGGCGCTGCTCGGCGCCGTCTTCATCGGCTGGCTGTTTCGGCCCCTGCTGCCCGCCGGCCAGGTGCAGAGCTACATCGCCGGCCTCATCCTGCTGGCTGCTGCGCCCTGCACGGCGATGGTGTTCGTCTGGGCGAACCTGACCGACGGCGCCGAACTTCACCCTGTCCCAGGTTGCGTTGAACGACACGATCATGGTCGTGGCTTTTGCGCCGATCGTGGGCCTGTTGCTCGGGATGTCGGCCATAACCGTCCCCTGGTCGACCCTGACGCTGTCGGTGGCCTTATACATCGTCGCGCCGGTCGTGCTGGCGCAGCTGGTTCGCTGGCTCCTCGACAGCAGGGGCGGCCCCGGCGCCCTGCTGCGCGCCCAGCGGGCGATCCAGCCGGTCTCCCTGGTGGCGCTGCTGGCTACCCTGGTCCTGCTGTTCGGGTTCCAGGGTCGCCAGATCCTCGCCCAGCCGCTGGTCATCGCCCTGTTGGCCGTTCCCATCCTGATCCAGGTCTACTTCAACGCCGGCCTGGCCTACCTGCTGAACCGCGCCACCGGCGAGGCGCACTGCGTAGCCGGTCCGTCCGCCCTGATCGGGGCCTCCAACTTCTTCGAACTGGCGGTGGCCGCCGCCATCAGCATCTTCGGCATCGGCTCGGGCGCGGCGCTGGCGACCGTGGTCGGCGTGCTGATCGAGGTGCCGGTGATGCTCTCGGTCGTGGCGGTCGTGAACCGCTCGCGCCTCTGGTACGAGCGCGGAGCCGCGGTCGCCCAACGTTCCGCCTGTTAGCAAGAGGAGCGCCCGTGTCCGACCGCTTCCCCATCGTCGTCCACCACAACCCGGGCTGCGCCACGTCGCGAAACGTCGTCGCGACGATCGAGGCCGCGGGCTACGCGCCCACGATCGTCGAGCATCTGAAGACCGGATGGACCCGATGCTCATAGCGAGCTGTCGGGTTAGGCCGTTTGAACTCCGCTGAGACATCCTGAGCCGGAGCCGATAGGTCGAAAATGGTGCGGTCGAGAAGATTCGAACTTCCACGGGTGTTACCCCACAAGCACCTCAAGCTTGCGCGTCTACCATTCCGCCACGACCGCTCGCTTTGGAGGCGCGGACCTAGCAAAACCCGCCCGTAATGGAAAGGGGGCGCGCGCAGGCTACAGGCGCCGCAACCGGGTCTCGACGCCTCAGCCGCCGGCGATGAAGTCGTAGACGTTGGCGGCGCGGGTCACGCTGATGGCGATGCGATCGTCGTTGATCTGGATTTCGCCACGCGCCACGGGGTGGTTGTTGGCGAGGATCCAGACCTCCTCGTGTTCGCCGGCGTCAAGCGCGATCACCGCCCCGCGGCCCATACGCAGCAACTGCTGCATGGGCAGGGTGCTGCGCCCGAGCAGCACCGAAATCTCCACCTGCACGGACTCGATCTGGCTCAAGCTGTCTACGCCCTCGGGCGGCCGGCCTTGCGCAGGCGAGCCGCATCGCCAACCTGCCCGATCATGATGACTTCGGCGTTAAGTCGCCCCGATACGGATGAACCGAGCGACCGCTTCCCAATGGGGCGTGCGGACGACGGAGCGACGGGTTGGGCGGTCTCGCAAGGGCTGGTCCCCTACCCCCAGGCCGCCGCGGCGATGGAGGCGCGCGCAGCGGAGATCGCCGACGGCCGTGCGGGCGAGCTGGTCTGGCTGCTGGAGCACCCGCCGCTCTACACCGCCGGTGTCTCAGCCAAGCCAGCCGACCTGCTGGCGCCGGATCGGCTGCCGGTGTTCGAGACCCGTCGCGGCGGCCAGTACACCTATCACGGCCCAGGCCAGCGCGTAGCCTATGTGATGCTGGACCTGCGCGCGCGGCGGCGAGACGTAGGCGCATTCGTCCGCGCGCTCGAAGCCTGGATCATCGACGCTCTAAGTGACTTCAATGTGAAGGGCGAGGTGCGGCCGGGCCGGGTGGGCGTGTGGGTCGACCGCACGATCCCCGGTTGTCCCGCTCGGGAGGAGAAGATCGCCGCCATCGGCGTGAGGCTGAGGCGCTGGGTGTCCTTTCACGGGATCAGCCTGAACGTGGAGCCCGACCTGGCGCATTTCGCCGGGATCGTCCCCTGCGGCCAGCTCGAGCACGGCGTCACCAGCCTGGTGAACCTTGGCCTGCCGGCGACGATGGACGAAGCGGATCAGGCGCTCAAAACGAGCTTCGCCAAGGTGTTCGGCCGCACGGCTGACGCGCACCCTCCCGAGATGGGCTAGGCGAACCAGACGCTTCGCCTCTAATCCTCGGCCGCAAGTTTCGAACTCCTTACGGTCGCCGCCTCAAGCGCAAGCAGCCGAAGGGATGTCTCAAGGCCACGGTCGCCCGCCCGGTGCGCGAGCTCCGCCAGCTGGCTCAGCATGTCGCTGATATAGGCCCGCATCTCGGCAGGCGTGGCGCTTGGCGAGGTCGGTTCCAATGGCTAAGCTCACCTTTTACGATAGCGGTCCTAGCAAGTTCTCCTTGGGCGAGCAATCCGTATGCCCCGTTGACAGGTGCGCCCTCTCACCACCACTTACCGCGCCGTCAGACCTCGCGAGCCCTTGCGCCCCATGAACGTCGTCGTCGTCGAGAGCCCCGCCAAGGCCAAGACCATCAACAAGTACCTGGGCGACAACTACAAGGTGCTCGCCTCCTACGGCCACGTGCGCGACCTGCCCTCAAAGGACGGCTCGGTCCGGCCTGACGAAGACTTCGCCATGAGCTGGGACGTGGACCCCAAGGCGGCGAAGCGATTGAACGACATCGCCGACGCCATGAAGGGCGCCGACCGCCTGATCCTGGCCACCGACCCCGACCGCGAGGGCGAGGCGATCAGCTGGCACGTGCTGGAGGTGCTTCAAAAGAAGAAGGCGGTGAAGGGCGCCGAGGTCCAGCGGGTGGTGTTCAACGCCATCACCAAATCCGCCGTGACCGAGGCCATGCGCAACCCCCGCCAGATCGACATGGAGCTGGTGGACGCCTACCTGGCGCGCCGGGCGCTGGACTACCTGGTGGGCTTCACGCTGTCGCCGGTGCTGTGGCGCAAGCTGCCGGGCGCGCGGTCGGCGGGGCGGGTGCAGTCGGTGGCGCTGCGTCTCGTGGTCGACCGCGAGATGGAAATCGAGGCCTTCAAGACGCAGGAATACTGGAGCGTAGAGGCCGACGTGGCGGCCGGCTCCGACCCCTTCCTGGCGCGCCTGGTCAAGCTCGACGGCCGCGCGCTGAAGAAGTTCGATCTGCCCAACGAGGAGGTCGCGCAGGCCGCCCGCAAGGCTGTGGCCGCGGCGAGCTTCACAGTCACGGCGGTGGAGAAGAAGCCGGCCCGGCGATCGCCCGCGCCGCCCTTCACCACCTCAACCCTGCAGCAGGAAGCGGCGAGGAAGCTCGGCTTCTCCGCCCAGCGCACCATGCAGGCCGCCCAGAAGCTCTACGAGGGCGTGGACGAGGCCGGCGGCCTGATCACCTACATGCGGACTGACGGGGTGCAGTCCTCGCCCGAGGCGATCGCCGAGGCCCGCAAGGTCATCGCCGGCCGTTTCGGCGAGCCGTACGTTCCCACCGAGGCCCGCCATTACAAGACCAAGGCCAAGAACGCCCAGGAAGCGCACGAGGCGATCCGCCCGACGTCCCTGGCGCGCCTACCCTCCCACGTCCACCTCGAGGGCGATCTCGGGCGGCTGTACGAGCTGATCTGGAAGCGGATGATCGCCAGCCAGATGGAGTCCGCCCGGATCGAGCGCACCACCGTCGACCTGGACGCTGGCGGCAAGATCGGCCTGCGCGCCGTCGGTCAGGTGATCCAGTTCGATGGTTATCTGGCGGTCTATGAAGAAGGCCGCGACGACGGGGCGGATGACGAGGACAGCCGCAGGCTCCCCGCCATCAACGAAGGCGCCCGCGCAAACGTAAACCAGGCCCGCGCCGACCAACACTTCACCGAGCCGCCGCCGCGTTACTCCGAAGCCAGCCTGGTCAAGAAGCTGGAGGAGCTGGGCATCGGGCGGCCGTCGACCTACGCCTCGATCCTGGGCGTGCTGCGCGACCGCGAATACGTGCGCATGGACAAGACCCGCTTCCATCCGGAGGACAAGGGCCGGCTGCTCAGCGCCTTCCTGAAGCAATTCTTCCTGCGTTACGTCGAATACGACTTTACCGCCGACCTGGAGGAAAAGCTCGACAAGGTCTCCGCCGGCGAGCTGGAATACAAAGTGGTGCTGCGCGACTTCTGGACAGACTTCCAGAAGGCCATCGCCAGCGTGGGCGACCTGCGCATCTCAGAGGTGCTGGAGGAGCTGAACACGGCGCTCGGCCCCGCCATCTTCCCGGAACGGGAGGACGGCTCTGACCCGCGGGTCTGCCAGACCTGCGGAACCGGGCGGCTGAGCCTGAAGGCCGGCAAGTTCGGCGCCTTCATCGGCTGCTCCAACTATCCGGAGTGCCGCTACACCCGCCAGCTCGGCGTCGCCGAGGGCGAGGAGCCGGTCTCGGGAGACCGCGAACTGGGGCTCGACCCGAACACGGAGCGCAAGGTCTGGCTGAAGATCGGCCGCTTCGGCCCCTATGTGGAGCTGGAGGCCGACGCCGAGGACAAGAAGGCCAAGCCCAAGCGATCATCCCTGCCCAAGGGCTGGGAGCCGGCGTCGATCGACCTGGACCAGGGCTTGCGCCTGCTCAGCCTGCCCCGGGAGGTGGCGCTGCATCCTGAGGACAACGAGCCGATCTTCGCAGGGCTTGGCCGCTACGGCCCCTACGTCCAGCACAAGACGACCTATGCCAGCCTCGGCGATATCGAAGAGGTGTTCGAGGTCGGCCAGAACCGGGCGGTGACCCTGCTGGCCGAAAAGCGCGCCGGCGGCGGTCGGAGCGCCCGCGGCCAGGCGGCGGCGCTGAAGGAGCTGGGCGCCCACCCGGTCTCGGGCGAGCCGATCCGGGTGCTGTCGGGTCGCTACGGCCCCTACGTCAACGCCGGCAAGGTGAACGCCAACGTACCCAAAGGCGCGGACCCCGCGGCGTTGACGATGGAGGAGGCGGTCAGGCTGCTCGACGAGCGCGCGGCCAAGGACGGCGGGGCGAAGGCCAAGCCTGCCCGCAAAGCGGCCGCCAAACCCGCCGCAAAGAAGCCCGTCGCAGCCAAGTCGACGACCGCTAAGCCCAAAGCTCCCGCCAAACGGGCCAAGGCTTAGCGTTACTCCCTCTCCCTCGATGGGAGAGGGAGAGGGAATCACCGCTCCCAGGGCGTGATGCAGTAGTGGGGCGAGCCGTCGTAGGCGATGTAGACGTTGTTGTTGGGATTATAGCCGGCGTGGTGATTGAAGCACCAGCGCACATGGCGCGCGTGGATGACACCCGGCGGCGGGGGTGGTGGCGGCGGGTAGTATTCGGCGCAGGCGCTGGCCATCAGGCCTATCCCGCAGGTCAGCGTGACCAGGGTGAGCTTCTTCATATTGTTCTTGTCCCTTCGCGGGGCTCCCTTTTCGCAGCGCTGTTCAAGCGGTTGGCGGCTGAACGGGAGTTGAACAAGCTGTCAGGCGGGTGTGATGGCGTCCTGGGCCGCCGCGACGCCGCCGACGGTGCGCCGCTCGTAGAGCACCACCGTCAGGCTGCCGGCCAGGATCAGCAGCCCGCCGAGCACCGCCAGCGCCGTCAACCGGTCGTGAAACAGCGTCACGCCCAGGACTGAGCCCACCACCGGCTCCACATTGATGAACACGCCCGCCGCCGCAGTCGAGACCCGCGGTGCGCCGAGCTGCCAGCAGAGCGTCGCCGCCACGGTGGACAGCAAGCCCTGCCCCACGAGGCCGACCCAGGTCGGCGCCGAGAGCGCCAGCCGGGGCGGTCCATGCAGGATCGGGACGAGCACGAGCAGCACCAGCGCGGCCACCACCACGCTGCCGGCCGCGGTCTCCACCGGGTCGGCCTTGTCGCCGGCGATGCGGGTGGCGTGCAGCCAGCCCAGGAAGGCCGGCAACGAGGCCAGACACAGGAAAACACCCAACGGCGTCACCCCGGCGCCGGGCTTGCCGGCGATCAGCATGGCGCCCAGCGTCGCGGCGACGATGCCGGCCCAGGCCAGAGGCCCTACGCGCTCGCGCATCACCGCCGCGCTCACCGCGATCAGGGCAGGCATCACGCCCACCAGCAGGGCCGCCACGGTGACGTCGCTTCGCGCCAGCCCCTCGAACTGCAGCAAGAACCCCACCGCGTAGCAGGCCCCCGAGAGCAGCACCGCCGGTCGCCGGATCAGCCGCCGCCCCGCGGCGGTGCGCAGCGCCAGCGGCGCCGCCGCCAGTCCCGCCACCACGAAGCGCAGCAGGATCATATGCGAGGCGTCCAGCTCCCGCAGCGCCAGCTTGCCGAAGGGCAGCCCCAACCCCCAGCACAGGCCGGCGGTGAAAAGAGCGAGATAAGGCCAGAGCCGTGACATGGCGTGCGTGTGCCCGATGGGGCGCTGGGGCGAAAGGGCGTGCATCCTTCGAGACGCGCCTCTCAGGCGCTCCTCTGCAGCCTGTCTAGAAGCCTATTTCTTTATATGGAGACATTTGCATTCACCTCATCGAATGACGCTGCATCGGTTCCAGCTGATCGGCCCATGCTCTCGAAGCCCGCAGTCCCTTGAAGACCCCAAGCCCATCAACCCCCATATTGGTCGTCGATGGCCAAACCCCCGACTCGCCGCCGCCCCAAATCGGACCGCTTCGAGCGCGCGACCGACAGCCCGCTTTCGCCCTCCCTGCCCTCCCGCGCGGCGCTGGCCGCCTTCATCCGGGAAGCGGGCGAGACCAATGTGTCCGAGATCGCCAGCCACTTCGCCCTGAAGGGCGCGGACCGGCGCGATTTGCGCCTGCTGCTGAAATCCATGCAGGCGGACGGCGGGCTGGGCCGGCGCGGGCGCAAGGGCGTGGCGGAGGCGGGCGCCCTGCCCCCTGTCGGCGTGGCGGACGTGGCCGAACGGGATGCGGACGGCGAACTGTTCGTGCGCCTGGCAAATGCGGGCGAAGACGCAGCCCTGGTGCGGCTAGCCCCTAACGGGTCGGAAAAGGCCGCCGGCGCGCCGGGGCTCGGCGACCGCGTGCTGGTCCGCTTCGTGGTGCGCGAGGGCGGCGAGACCGAAGCCCAGCTGATCAAGAAGCTGGGCCAGAGCGCCCACAAGGTGCTGGGTGTGATCCGCAAGGGCCAGCGCCAGACCCGCGTGGAGCCGGTGGACCGCAAGTCCAAGGAGGTCATGCTGCTGAGCGGCGAGGACGCCGAGAAGGTCCGCGAAGGCGACCTCGTGGTGGCCCAGCCGGGCTCGGGCCACCCGGAGCACCGCTACGGACCCAAGCCTGGCCGCCTGCTGGAGATCGTGGGACGCGAGGACCAGCCCCGCGCGGCCTCGCTCATCGCCATCCACAGCCACGGCATCCCGACAGGCTTTTCCGAAGCGGCGGAGCAGGAGGCGCAGGCCGCTCAGCCGCCGACCCTCGCCGGGCGGGAGGACCTGCGCGACCTGCCGCTGATCACCATCGACCCCGCCGACGCCCGCGACCATGACGACGCCGTCTACTCCCACCCGGACGAGGACCCGGCCAATGCGGGCGGCTTCGTGGTCTGGGTCGCCATCGCCGACGTGGCGGCCTACGTCCAGCCGGGTTCGGCGCTGGACCGGGCGGCCTGGGGCAAGGGCAACTCCGTCTACTTCCCCGACCGGGTGGAGCCCATGCTGCCCGAGCGGCTGTCGGCAGGGCTGTGCAGCCTGGTGCAGGGCCAGGACCGCGCCTGCTTCGCCGTGCAGATGCAGTTCGACCGGACGGGGCGGAAGGTGCGCCACCGCTTCACCCGGGGGCTGATGCGTTCGGCCGCCAAGCTGTCCTACGAGCAGGCTCAGGTGGCCATCGACGGCGAGCCCGACGACCAGACCGGTCCCCTCCTCGAGCCGATCCTGCGCCCGCTCTGGGCCGCCTACACGGCGATGAAGGCAGGACGCGAGGCCCGCTCACCGCTGGAGATCGAGTCCGAGGAGCGCCGCATCAAACTCAACGCCGAGGGCGAGGTGGTCTCTATCGAAAAGCGCGCCGGTCTGCAGGCGCACAAGCTGATCGAGGAGATGATGATCCAGGCCAATGTCTGCGCCGCAGAGAGCCTGGAGCAGAAGAAGACGCCCCTGATCTACCGCATCCACGACACGTCAAGCAAAGAGAAGCTGTTCGCGCTCGGCGACTTCCTCTCCACCATAGGGATCAAGTGGAGCAAGGGCGAGGCGGCGACCACTCGCCGCTTCAACGACCTGCTGCGCCAGACCAGGGGTGGCCCGCACGCCCAGATCGTCAACGAGGTGGTGCTGCGCTCCCAGATGCAGGCGGTCTATTCGCCCGACAACATCGGCCATTTCGGGCTGAACCTGGACCGCTACGCCCACTTCACCTCGCCCATCCGGCGCTATGCGGACCTGGTGGTGCATCGGGCGTTGATCCGGGCGCTGAAGCTCGGGCCGGACGGGCTGGCCGACGCCGAGCTGCCGCGCCTGACCGAAACGGCGGAGCACATCACCGCCTGCGAGCGCCGGGCCATGGCGGCCGAGCGCGACGCCAACGACCGCTACGTGGCCTCATTCCTGTCCGAGCACGAGGGCGCGACCTTTGAGGGCCGCATCACCGGCGTCACGCGGTTCGGCCTGTTCGTGCGGCTGGAGGACACCGGCGCGGATGGGCTGGTCCCTGTCTCCTCGCTCGGCGCGGAATACTTCGTCCACGACGAGCGCACCCACGCCCTGGTGGGTGAGCGCTCCGGCAAGCGTTGGCGGCTGGGGACGCGGGTGCAGGTGAAACTCTTGGAGGCCACGCCCGTCACCGGCGGCCTGCTGTTCGAGATGCTGAGCGAGCCGGATCCCGCCGACCCGACCGCGCCGCGGCCCCGGCTGGGCGTGCGCGGCCGCAGCGGACGCCCCACGCCCGGCCGGGGGCGCCAGCGCTGAGGGTCGGCCCTCCCCGCGCCTCTAGCCGATCCGCTTCATCTGCAGGATCGCTACGGGCGGGTCGAGGATCTGGCCCGCCATTACAGGATTACGCGCCACACCGGGCGTGGGCAGCGCCAGGATGGCGCGCACCACCTCCATCCCCTGCACCACCTCGCCGAAGGCGGCGTAGCCGGCGTTGTCCCCCGGGGCGCCGGGGTGGGCGTCGAGATAGGCGGCCGGGCCTGAGCAAATGAAGAAGTCGGCCGTGGCCGTGCCGGGCGCTCCACGCGCCATGGAGATGGTTCCGTCGCGGTGGGCGAGGCCGGTGGTCTGGGTGCTCTCGTGCGCGATGGGGGCCAGCAGGCGGGTGGGATCGTTCTGCAGGCCGCCCTCGATCAGCCCGATGGTCGGCGCCCCGGCCGCGCGGGACGCCCGGTAGAAGCTGGAGTTGTCGAAGCGGCCGGTGTCCACATAGCGCAGGAAGTTCGCCGCTGTGATCGGCGCCCTCTGCGGGTCCAGCTCCAGCAGGAAGGGGCCGTGATCGGTGGTGACGGCCACCTGCACCTTGCCTGACTGAGCCCGGGCCAGACGAGTTGCGACGACCAGGGCGCCGGCTGCGGCGACGATGTCCCTGCGTCGGGGCGAAAGGTTCATGAGCGGGGTCCTGCGAGCTGGGTCGGTTGGGAGGCTAGCTGGGCTTCGAAGATGTCGGAATAGGCCCGCACCGACTTGGCCAGTCCGTAACCTTCGGCCGTCCGCCTGGCCGCCTGGCCGAAGGCACGGGCTCGGGTGGGTTCATCGAGGATCGCTTCGATCGCCAGGCGAAGCTCCTCGACATGCCCCGGGGTAATCAGCAGGCCGTTGCGGCCCGACTCGATCGCCTCCCGAGGCCCGAAATCGCAGGCGCTGGCCACCACTGGCGCGCCGCAGGCCATCGCCTCCAGCAGGGCGTTGGGAAAGCCTTCCCAGCGGGATGGGAAGGCGAACAGGCGCGCCCGGCTGAACCAGGCCCAGGGATTGACCTGAAAGCCCAAGAAGCGAACGCGCTCGGCGACGCCGAGCTGCTGCGCCATGGCTTTCAGGCTGGCCTCCAGGCTGCCCTCGCCCAGGATCACCAGATCGAGCCCGTCGCACGGTCGGCTGGCCGCGAAGGCGCGCAGAAGGACGTCCTGCCCCTTCTGATGCTCCAAACGTCCGGCGGTGACGATGAACGGACGCCTGGGCGCCTCAGCCAGCGGGCTCTGGGCGCCCGCCTCGATCCGGGCGAGGTCGATTGGGTTTGGGGCCACATGGACACGATCCGCCGCCAGCCCGAAGTCGGCCTGCAGGCCCAGCGCCATGTCCGCGGAATTGGCCAGTACGCCGTCGGCCGCCCGGTAGCAGCGCGCGAGCAGGCTCTTGACGATCCGCCTCGCCACAGGGCTGGCCAGCTCGTCGTCGATCACCGCCAAGGCGTTGTTGCCTTCGCGGGCGAGCCATCTGGGACGGTCGCGCCCCACCAGCCGCATGGCGGGCCAGGCCGCCAGGCTGGTGCCCTTGAGAAAGCTCACCGCCACATGCGGCCGGGCGCGCCGCACCAGCGCGGCCAGGGCCCGCGGCGCCTGCAGAGCCCCCGCGACCAGGCGATCTGGCCGGTAGAGCGCGGAGTTGTGGCCCTCGTCGTGCAGCCAGTCCCCGCCCTCGGCCACATCCACGCAGGCGGGATCGAGGTCGTCGAGATAGGGTCCGGCGCGGCGCAGCAGGCCTAGGCGTACGTCGAAGCGCGCGGGGTCGCAGCCGTTGACCAGGTTCACCGCCACGCGCTCCGCCCCGCCGCCGTGGAGCGAGCTCAGCAGCAGCAGGACGCGGATACGGCCGTCCGGCGCGACGGCCTCGCGGCTTCCAAGCTTGGGCATCGCGGCTCTATAGGTGGCGCCTGCGAGGCCGTACACCTCCGCTTCGGAGACCCTCGCTTGGCCCTGCACGAGCTTCTGGTAGGCGCCGACGTCTTCTGGGGGCGCGCCAACGCCGACATCGCCGCCGCACGCCGCCGAGTGCTTGTGCAGGCCATGACCTTTGAAGGCGATGCGACGGGACTGGCGGTGGCAGAGGCGATCCAAGCCAGCGGCGCAACTCTGCGCCGGGTGGCGGTGGACGACTATTCGCGCCTGGTGATCAACGACCGCTGGGTGAACAGCCGGCGGGGGCGGCGCGACCCGGCGCTGCAGGCGGAGGCCGCGGAGACCGCCGCCATGTTCGGACGGCTTGAGGCCGCAGGGGTCGAAGTGACCTGGACCGAGCCGGTGCGGCGGGTGTGGCGCGACTATCCGTTCCGCAACCACCGCAAGATCGTGGTGGCCGACGACGTAGCCTATGTCGGCGGGGTCAATTTCAGCGACCATAACTTCGCTTGGACCGACCTGATGGTGCGCATGGACCGGCAGGACGCGGCCGACGTCCTGGCGGCGGACTTCCCGACCGCCGCCGCGCCGTCCGCAAAGGCGTGGCGCGCTGATCTCGAAGGCCTGACGCTGTACGGACTGGACGGGCGCAGCAATCCCGATACATTCGCCCAGCTGCTCACCCAACTTGGGACGGCCGAGCGGCAAATCGTTGTCTTCAGCCCGTATTTGACCTTCCCCTTCACCGAAGGGCTGAAGCGCGCGCGCCTTCGCGGCGTGGAGGTGACGATCGTTACACCCCGCAGCAACAACAAGCCGCTGCTGCACGACCACATCGCCTTCCTGGCTCAAACCGAAGGCTTCGCACTGGTCGAGACCCCACAGATGAGCCACGTCAAGGCGCTGATGATCGACGATGCACGGGTGATCGCCGGATCCTCGAACTTCGACTTCGTCAGCCACGATGCGGAGGCTGAGTTCATCGCGGTGTTCGACGATCTATCGCTAGCGGAGCAGCTGCGCCGGCAGCTACTCGAGCCTGCCCTGGCGACCGCGGTCGGGCCACGACCTCAGGTCAGCCTGGTGCGGGGCGTGATGGCGACATCGGCGCTGAGGCTCGCCCAGGGCTACATCCGCGCGCTGAAGCTCGTGCGGGGTCGCCCCGCCCCAGCCGTGTAGCCGTCGCCGGGCTTCAGCGCGGCGCGTTGTGCAGCGGGATGTGGATGGTGTTGTCGCCCTCGTGCACGCTGAACCGGACCGAGCGGAAGGTCGGCAAGCCGAGCAGGTTCGGCGGATCGTTCGATAGGCCATAGGGCTCCGCCGGCAGGCCGAGCCTGGTGCGGTTGAACCGGCCGTCGCCGTTCAGGTCCTGATACACCGCGACCTCGTAATGCGCCGCCGCGGGCAACCACGCGCAGAGCTCGGTGGTCGGCGCTTCGGTCGGGCGGCGAACCACCATCAGCTGACCGTGATGCTTCAGGAACCTTTGGGGGTCGTCGGGATAGATCGTTGCGGCGACCTGCCCTTCGGCCCGGCTGACCTTGTCCACCGCGATGAAGAGGCGGACCGAAGACGGCTCGCCGTCGCAGGCGGGCCCCTCCATTGCCTGGGCGTGGCCGGTCGCGAGCACCGCCGCCGCCAATCCCGCAGCGGCGGCCCAGCATAAGGGGCGGGAGCGAGACACGACCGTGGGCAGAGATAAACGTCGCCCGGCAGGGCCTGCGCTCATGCAACTCAATGGATCGTCCTGACGGGCCCGCGTCCGGCTGGAAAGTCCGGAGCGGCGCGCCTTAGCAGCTCAGCCCTCGGAGAACGAGAGCGCCCATCCGCCGATCGAGGCGAAAACCAGCGGCGCTGTCCAGGCGGCGATCAGGGCGGGCAGGTCCCCCGCTTCTCCCATGGCCGTGAAGACGCCGTCGGTCATCAGAAAGGCCAGGCCGGCGCCCAGGGCGATGACCAGGGGGCTCGCCTGGGAGCGCCTGCCCCCCGCCCGGATCAGCACGGGCGAGGCCAGCAGCAGCATGACCAGCGGCGCCAGCGGCTCCGACAGCGCGTGCTGCACCCGAGTGGCGAGGTCGTGGCCGCCCTTGTCGGTGGCGGCGCCGGACACCCGGGTCCACTCGGCGGCCAGGGCTGTGGTCTCCTCCGGCGTGCGGGTCACGGCGCGCAAGTCGAACGGGCTCAAGGCCAATCCCGTCCAGCGGCCGGGCGCCGAGACGCTCGTCACATCGCCTTTCGCCCCGATCCGATCCATCCGGGTCGAGGCCGAGCGCCAGCCTCGCGCCCACTGCAGCTGATCGGTGGTCATGCGCTCCTGCAGCAGGCCCGTGGCGTCACGGCTATAGACCGCCACGCCCTGCAGCCTGCGCCCATGGTCGCCGATGTCGGCCACATACATCAGGTCGCGCCCGACCCTCAGCCAGCGGCTGCGCGGGTCGACGCGTTCGGCCGCGGGCGTGGTGCGGCTCCACCAGCCGTCGAGCGCCGCCTGGGCGTGGGGCGCCACCTCTGATCCCAGCCCGAGCTCCAGGACCGCAACGATCAAGGCGACGGGGGCCGCGGCCAGCAGGATGCGGTAGGGCGAGACCCCGCAAGCCTGCATCGCCACGCTCTCGCTGCGCCGGCCGAGCGCGGAAAAGGTCGCCACCGCCCCGATCAGGACCGCCAGTCCGCCGAGCTGCAGCATCATGGCCGGCAGCCTCAGGGCCTCGAAGTGGAACAGGCCGAGCACGCCTAGGCCCCTACCCAGGATCTTGGGCGCCATCTCCTGCAGGTCCACGATCTGGAAGAAGGCGACCAGCGCCAGCAGGGCGAAAGCCGTCCGGACGGCGAACAGGGCGCCGATGTAGGCGGACAGGCCGGAAAACCCCCACCGAGAGACGCGCAGGCCGCCGACGCTAAAGCGGCCCATCCCCAGCCTGCCGCCGACATTCAGGCCGCCGGATGGCGCAAGCCTGCGAAGCCCCGCCAGCCTGTCACGCAAGCTCCGAGTCAACGCGCCGAGCCTCGCCCCGGCCCGCGTCATCGGGTTGTCGCCAGGGCGTTTGCGGCTGGAGAGGTGGATGGCCAGGCATAGGGCCATGAACGCGCCCACCGCAGCGACGATCGGCCAGGGCATGGACAGGCGCCCGTTCACCACCAGGCCTTTGAAGAACTCAATAGCCTGATGGAAGGCGGCGAGGCTCGCCACGGCCACGATCATGCCCGCAGCCCGGTTTCCGCGCTTGCTGGCCAGCGCTAGGGGGATGGCGAACAGCGGCAAGAAGGGCAGGATCGCCGCCTGGGCCAGCTTGACCGCCAGCTCGGCCCCAACCACGCGCCCACGCTGACCCCGCGCACCCAGGGCGCCGAACAGTTCAGGCAGGGTCAGCTCCCGCTCGTCGCCGCCGCGGACCGAAGGGCTCGCCGTGACGCCGGCCGGCTCGACCTCCTGCAGGGTCTTGAAGCGGCCGAAGGTCGCGCCGGACCCGGCGTCGTCGCGCAGGACCGAGCCGTCATGCAGCACCAGCGCGACGTCGAGCCCTCCGTGGATCAGGTTCCACGTGCCTTCCTGCGCGGTGGTGACGGTCTCCCCGCCGGACGGGTTGGCCTGGGTCTGGAAGACGCCGCGCAGCCTGTGGCCGACCAGCAATACCTGCTCGGCCTCCAGGCTCGTGCCGGGCTTTGGGGCGAAGACGACGCCCGGCTCCAGCCGTCCGGACCATCCCGCCTGCTGGGCCGCGGTCTGCCCCCGGCTGTATTCGAAACGGCCCAAGGGCTCGGGCCAGCCGGAGATCAGCAGCAGCGCCAGGGCGGTCAGGGCCCCCGCCGCCACGAAGGGCGCCGCCAGGCGGCCGGGCGAGACACCCGCAGCCAGGACCGCCTCGATCTCGCCCGCCTCGTCCAGCCCGCCGACCGCGATCAGCAGGCCGGTGAAAAAGGCGAAGGGAATGGCCGTGGACAGGAAATAGGGCGTCAGCGCCGCCATCAGCGGCGCCAGATAGGTCAGGCGCGCCCCGCTCTGGGACAGGGTCTGCACGAGGCGCAGCGCCTTGTCGAGCAGCAGCGCCGCCAGGATCAGCGCCAGGCTCAAGGCCGCCGGCCGCACCAAGTGGCGTAGCAGGTACCGGTCGAGCTGGCCGCCTACGCCCCGCCCTCCGCTCGCTGGCGGCTTGATCGCCAAGGCTATGACCTGACCCGCATCCGCGGCGTCATAGCACGGGGGTCGCTTGAATGAGGATGCGGTCCGACACCGCTCTTATCCAAGGCTAAGAGCCTTTCAGAGGGCGGCGAGCCCTGGCGTGAACGATCCGGATGCGGCCGTCTGGCGCTCGGCCTTGGCCAGCGCCGCCTCGTCGTCGACATCAATCCAGAAGCGATCCCCGATGTCGAAGGTGCCTGCGCGCCCGGCCTCCGCCAGGCGCTGCATACCGGCCGAGATACCGCCTGCGCCGCCGTCCGCCACGTCCTGTGCTATCGCCTCCAGCAGGGCGGGGCCGGCGCGGAACAGGCCGGTGTCGAAGGCGTCGTAGGGCTCGATCAGCTTGCCGATGCCGACGATGGCGCCGCTGGATGCGGTCTGCACCCGCGTGACGTCCTCCAGGTCCACCAGGGGGTTGTCGAGGCGCCGGTCGATGGCGAGGACCACCGCGTCCTCGCGGACCTCCAGGGCGATCAGGTCGCGCAGGATGGAGGGGTCGAACAAGTGGTCGGCCATCAGCAGCAGGAAGCTTTTCGGAACTTGCCCCCGCGCCGCCAGGACCGACACGCCGTTGGCGCCGAGCCAATCCGGATTGAACACGCAAGCCAACGGCACGTCGAGGCGGGCGGAAATCTCCTGCAGCGCCGCGGTCAGGGCCTGCCCCTCGTAGCCGGTGACCACGACCACCTCGGTAACGCCGGCCGCGGCCGCGCCGGCGATCACGTGCTCGATCAGCGCCTTGCCGCGGACCTGGGCCAGTGGCTTGGAATAGGCCACGCCTCGCAGTCTGACCCCCTGCCCAGCGGCCACGATCACGGCCTTCATCGCGCCGCCTCGGGCGTCGGCGTGAGAGCGAAGGGGCTGGACATGGGGTCCTGCCTCGTCGGAATGGGCGCGCCGTGCAAGGGGAATCTGGTGGGCCTTAGGCGTTGAGATCAGCTTCGTCCCGCGCCGAGAGCCGGTCCCGAGATCGCGACGCCAGGGCGATCGCGCGACTGGCGGGCGCCCTCGCCGCCCATCCGACGCTGTCGAGCGCGGCCTTCCTGGCGGTGCTGCTGTCCACCGGCTCGATCCTGGCGCTGACCATCGCCGGCCGGTTCGCCATCGACCGCATCGGCCATGCGCACGACAGCGGCGACCTCCTGGCGCCGCTGCTGGCGCTGGGCGCGGTGGCGATGGTGTTCGCCGCGACCACCGGACTGCGCATCTACTTCGTCACCGTGCTGGGCGACCGGGTGGGGACCGAGCTTCGCCGCAGGCTATACGACCATGTCCTGAGCCTGGACCCCTCAGCGCTGTCCGGGCGGCCGCCGGGGGACGTGCTGTCGCGGCTGACCAGCGACGTGGGCGCGGTCCAGAACCTGGCCGGCAACCTGGCGTCGGTGGCTTTGCGCAACCTGCTGAGCCTTGTGGGCGCGCTGGGGCTGCTGGTGGTGCTGCGCCCGGTCTCGGCGGGGCTGCTGCTGTTCACGCCGCTGTTCCTGGCGCCCCTGCTGGTGTTCCGCCGACGGCTGCGCCGCTTCACCGTCGCCGTCCAGGACCGCACCACCTCCGCCATCGGCTTCGCCGGCGAGAGCCTCGGCGGCCTGGAGACGCTGCAGGCCTTCGGGCAGGAGCGCCGCGCGTCCGCGCGCTTCGCCGAGGCGCTGGAGGCTGCCGCGGCGGCCGGACGGGCGCGGGCGCGGACCCATGCGGCGCTCGCCTGCGCTATCATCCTGCTGCTGTTCCTGGGGCTGACGGCGCTGCTGGGCGAGGGCGCCTACGCCACCTACGTCACCCATCGCTCGACCACGGGGCTGCTGGTCCAGTCTGGGGTGCTGGCTCTGCTGGCGGCGTCGGCGGCGAGCGCGCTGACGGAGGTCTGGGGCGAGGCGCGCAAGGGGCTGGACGCGCTGGAGCGGATCGGATCGCTGCTGAGCCTGCAGCCCAGCATCGCCTCGCCCGCCCGGCCAACGCCCCTGCCCCATCCCTCCCGAGGCGAGATCGTCCTGGATGAGGTGGCGTTCAGCTATCCGAACAAGGCCCGCGGCGCGGCCTTGCGGGGCGTCAGCCTGCGGGTCGCGCCGGGGGAGCGGGTGGCGCTGGTGGGCCCGTCCGGCGCGGGCAAGAGCACGATCTTCAAGCTGCTGCTGCGCTTCTACGACCCGCAGTCCGGGTCGGTCCGCATCGACGGGATCGACCTGCGCGACGCCGCGCTGGGTGATGTCCGCGCAAGGCTGGCGCTGGTCTCCCAGGACCCGATGCTGTTCTCGGGCGCCATTGCCGACAACATCGACTTCGGCGACCGTCCCGTCAGCCGCGAGCGCGTCGCCGCCGCCGCCCGGGCCGCCCAGGTCGAGGCCTTTTTGGACGACCGCGCCGAGGGTTTGGACGCCAGGGTCGGCGAGGGCGGGCGAACACTCTCGGGGGGGCAGCGGCAGCGCGTGGCCCTGGCTCGCGCCTTCGCGCGAGACGCCTGCATCCTGCTGCTGGACGAGGCCACCAGCGCGCTGGACGCGGGCAACGAGCGCCTGATCCAGGATGCGCTGGCCCGGACCGGCCGCGCCCAGACCACGCTGGTGATCGCCCACCGCCTAGCCACCGTGCTGGAGGCTGACCGCATCGTGGTCCTGGATCACGGTCGCATCGTGGAGAGCGGAACCCACGCAGAGTTGCTGGCGAACGGCGGCCTCTACGCGCGGATGGCGGCGCTGCAGTTCGAGGCCGGCGGAGGGCTCACCCCGCTAGCGCCGCAACCGTCGCCCTGAAGCGGCTGCATTGGTCGAAATACAGCGCGACATAGGCGGCGTTGAGCCCGATCGCGACATAGACGAACAGATAGATCGGGCTGCCCGCGATCATCGACAGGAAGACCACCAGGGTCTCCGAATTGGCCGAGAAGACGCCCGCCCGCTTAACCACCGGCTTCAGCTGGGTGCGGCAGATCGACTGCGCCGTCTCTGCGTCACCGCCCCGCGCCACATAGCGAGCGACCGCGGAGTCGACCGCGGAGGCGTCCGGCGTCACCCTCGCGGACACCGCCAGGAACAGCCGCCCAAGCGCTCCCGCCGCAGCGCCCACACCCTCTGCACCCGCCCGACCCGCATCGAGGTTCTGGCGGAGCCAGCCTGTCCCGTAGACCCACTTGCGGTATTCGCGACGCACCGTCTCGTAGTCGTTGGCCTGGACGATGCGCGACAGGCCCACGAACACCGCCAGGGCCCAGACCCAGCCGCCGTCCTGCGCCGCGCCGTAAGCTCCCAGCGCCAGGTAGAGGATCGTGCGCCCGGCGTAGTCGCAGATTCCGTCCACCAGTTCGCCGTGGGTGGAGCTGCGCCCGGTGCGTCGCGCCAGATCGCCGTCGGCGCCATCCAGCACATGCCAGGCGAAGCAGCTCGCAAGACCCAGCAGCGCCCCCCATGGACGCGGGATGAGGGTGTAGGCCGCAGCTCCCACGGCCGCCATCACCGCGCCGGAGATCGAGACCATGTCAGGTGTGACGCGGGTGGAGGCGAGCCGCCCGGCCAGGGCGCGGGACAGGGGATGGATCAGCCGGCGATTGCTCCACAGCTCGAGTTCGGCCGGGCGGCCCACATTGGTCGCGACCGGTGCGGCGGCGGCGGGACGCTCGTTCATCGTTGATTTTTCCGGCCGCCGGGCTAGGGAAGCCGACGCGTGCGCGGCGTCCCAGCAGTCTGGTGATTGGCCGCACGGGTCAAGACGCTCTCCAAAGGCGGTCCATGCGAGCGGACGTAGACGCCCCCGCCCACGCCTGGCGTCCACCCTTCAAGACGTTCGTGCTGATCGCTGTACTCGCCCTGGTGCTCGGCGTGCTGGTCTTCGCCACGCCCTTCAACCATGACGAGGACCAGTACCTCGCGGCCAGCGCCCTGGCGTCGAAGGCCAGGCTCTATTGCGACTTCCTCTACGTCCAGACGCCGCTGCAGCCCGAGCTTACCGCGCCCCTGACGGGGTTGGCGCCGGGCTGGAGTTTTCTGGTGCTGCGCCTGGTCTCGGCCGGCTGCGGCGTGGCCGCCCTGGTCGCGGTCTGGGTCGCGCAGCGCCGGCTCGGCGTCGGGCGCGCCATGGCCGACGTCTCGGTCCTGCTGATGGCGAGCTGCTACACCTTCCAGTTCTGCTCCAGCGTAGCGCGCAACGACGCCCTGCCCATGGCGCTCGCGGCCTGGGCGATCGCCGCGGCGGCGGCGGCCCTGTCGCCGCAGGCGCGCCGGCCCTGGCTCGACTGGGCGCTTTGTGGGCTGCTGTTCGGCGCGGCGACGAGCGCCAAGGTGTCGTTCGCGCCGCTGCTGGGTGCGGCCGCGGCGTACGTCGGCGTGCGGCTGGCGCGGGCGCCGAGCCGCGCGCGCTGGCTGGAGGCTGGCGGTCTAGCGATGGGCGGTCTGGCTGGCCTGTCGCCGATCGCCTTGGCATGGGCGGCCGCGCCTGAGGCGACGCGCTTTGCGCTCGTCGGCTTCTGGTCGGACGGACCGCGTCGCTGGTACGTGGCGAACGGTCTGGCGCACCGGATGGCGCCGGCGTCCAAGCTTCTCTACGGGCTGGGCGATCTCGCCCTCGGCCCAGCCCTGGCGACGATAGCGGTGATCGTGTTCAGCGGGCTGCGGTCCCGCAAATCTCGCGTCGGGGACAGAGCCGGTGCTGGGTTTTTCGATCTGATGATCCTGGCGGCCCTGGTCGCGGCGTTCGCGCCCTCGCCGACCTACAAGCAGTATTTCGCCCCGCTGATGGCGCCCCTGTTCGTCAGGCTGGGCCTGGACTTCACGGCCGGCCGCCGCCCGCTCTGGACGAAGGCGGCCCTCGCGCTCGGAGGCCTGACAGGGCTGGTGGTGCTCGGCCTCACGATCGGCAGGGCGGTTTCCACCGACCGCTGGACGCCCCTGCGGGTGGCCCGGGAGGATCGCTGGATCGGCGACACCTTGAGACGCGCGGGGGTCAGCGGCGCCGTCGCCACCCTGTCCGCCCACACCGTGCTCGACAGCGGCTTTCCCCTGGATCGCCGTTTCGCCGGCGGCGCCATGGTGTATCGCAGCGCGGACGGCGTCGACGCCGGCCTGAGACGGCGGCTCCACATCACCAGTCCCTCCACCCTCGCCCGCGACCTGGAAGCCCAGCCTCCCGTAGCCCTAGTCACCGGCTATGAGGGGCCGGGCGGCGACACGCGGGTCGATCTGGACGGCGGCCTGCGCGCCTACGCCCTCGCCCGAAATTATACTGTTCACCGCTATCCGGGGGGCGGGACGCAGCTCTACATCCGACCGGCCGAGGTCTCCCGTGCCACCCGCTAAGACCCAGTTCCTGCGTCGGGCCGGGCTGCTGCTGGCGGTGGCTGCGGTCTGGATGTGCATAGACCTGCCGGCCTTTCCCATCGCGCGCTGGGACGAGTCGCGCCTCGCCGTGAACGCCATCGAGATGCACACGACGGGCTGGTCGCTCGTGACAACCTACGGCTTCCGGCCGGACCTCTGGAACACCAAGCCGCCCCTCCTGATCTGGCTGATGAACCTTTGCATGGACGTGTTTGGGGTCAGCGAGGGGGCGCTGCGCATCCCCTCGGCGCTGGCGACCCTCGGCAGCGCGGCGATCGTGATGGGCTTCACCTGGCGGCTGACCCGCACCAGCTTCGCGCCGCTCGTGGCCGGGGTCCTGTTGCTGACCACGCGAGGATTTGCGGGGCGTCACAGCGGGCAGACGGCCGACTATGAGGCCATGCTGTGCTTTTTCGTCACCGCCTACAGCTGTCAGTTTTTCTGCACTCTGCACCGCAGGCGGCCCCGCCCTTCAGGTGTTCTGCTCGGATGCGCGCTGGTGGTGGGCGCAGTGCTGACCAAGGGCGTGGCGGGACTGGCTCCGGGGGCCGGGCTTGTCCTCTACCTGCTCGTCCAGCGCCGGCCGCTGCGGCCTTTGCGGTCCTGGGCCTATCCCGTCGGCACGCTGGCCGCGGCCGGGGTGGTCGCCAGCTTCTATCTGGCCCGGGAGCACGCCTCCCCCGGCTACCTGCACGCGGTCGCCGTGAACGAGCTTGGACGCTACGGCGCCATCGTCGAGAAGCACTACAACCCGATCTGGTATTATCCCCTGCTCGTCTTCGGCGCCTTCGGCTTCTCGCTTGGGGCGTTCGCCCTGCCGCTGCTGGCCGAGGTGAGGGTCCTGCGCGGCCGACGCCGGGCGGGCATGGTCTTCGCCATCTGCATGGTCGTCGGCGTCCTGGCGGCCTTCACCAGCAGCCAGACCAAGATTCGCTGGTACGCCGCTCCCTGCTACCCCTTTTTGGCCATGGGCTGCGGCCTAGGCCTCGAAAGCCTGCGGAACCGCCTGCGCGCCGGGCGGGGGTCCGGAGACGCCGTTCCACGATGGGAACGCGGGGCGCCCTGGGCCGCAGCCGCCGTGCTGGTGGGCGTGATCTTCATCGTGCGGGACGTCTATCCAACCTTCTTCGACACCCGCTCGTCGGGCCGCTACGGAGAGGTCTTCGCCGCGCTGCACCGGCGGGGCGTGGCCCGGGTGGAGGTGCGCGACGACGGCGTCGTCAACATGCAGAATGCGGTGATTTATGCGCCCCAGCTACAGTTCTACGCGGTGGAGTGGCGTCCACTAGGCGTCCGGGTCGTACGCCGCGCCTCAGCCAGCCGGGTCACCCCCGGCCAGGTCATCGCTTCCTGCGACCCGGTGGTTGAGCCGCGGCTGGCGGCCCTCGGCCCCGATCTCGCAGGCGTTCGGGGCTGCATCGCGGTCGATCCCCGCACGTCGACGCCGTCGGGTGCTCACCCTAAGCTGACGCTTAGGCGCCCTCAGGCCAGCCGCTTGTCGTAGATCCTGTAAGTCTTGTAGATTTCCGCGCCGATGGCTTCGCTGATGCGCCGCATCGGCAGGTTGTTCTCCAGCACCCAGGACAGCTCGAATCGCTCATAGCCGAGCCTCGTGGCCCGAATGGCGCCAGCGTCGATCAGCGCGAAGGGCAGTATCTGGCCCCGGCGGCCCCCGTGGAATTTGCGCTTGACCCCCATCAGCGGGACCCGGACGGATTTCACCCGGCTGACCTTCAATCGCCACAACAGCTTGGCCCAGCCGAACGGCAGCAGCCGGCCGTCGAGATCGGCGATCGCCTCGTTCACGTTCGGCAGATAGACGATCACCCCCGCCGCCTCGCCATCGATCTCGGCGAACCAGACCAGGCGTGGATCGATCACCGGCTTCAGCGCCTTGGCCAGGGCTCGGGTCTCGGCCTCCGTAGTGGGGGTGAATCCCCAATTGTCCGCCCAGGCGTCGTTTAGAATTTCTGTAAGCGTGGCGACCTCGGCGTCGTAGCGCTTCATGTCCAGGGTGCGCAGGCTCACGCCTTCGGGCAGGCCCCGGCGCACGCGGCGCAGCACCGGGGCCGGCAAGGCGTCGCTGGCGCGGCAGAGATAGGCGTGGACGTCCTTGGCCTTGGCGTAGCCCTGCTGCTCGATCCGACCCGCTGTGTAGCGGGGATCGTGACCCATCATCACCATGGGCGGGGTGTCGAAGCCCTCGATCAGGAGGCCGATTTCCTCGTTTACAGACAGGTTCAGCGGCCCCAGAGCGCGTCCGCATCCCCGCGCGCGCAACCAGTCCTCCACGGCGGCGAACAGGGCGGCGAAGATGGCGGGGTCGTCCTCGGCGGCGATCAGGCCGAAGTTGCCGGTGACAGGCTGGCCGGGCTCGGGGGGGGCGAGCCGGTCAATCTGGGCGCTGATCCGGCCGACGTCGCGCCGCCCTCGCCGCGCGATCCAGAGCTGCGCCTCGGCATGGTCGAAGTAGGGGTTGGTCCCTGGAGAAAGCGCCTGCCGACGCTCGGAGATGAGCGGTGCGATATAGTTGGGGTCGCCCGCGTTCAGCCGGTTCGGCAGGCGGATGAAGCGCTCCATCTGCGCACGAGTGTGCACGGGTTCGAGGTCGATGGTTGCGTGGTCATGGGCTTCGGCCACGACGGTCTCCTTCGGTCAGGGTGTGGCCGGGCCGAGGGAGACAGCATGGAAAAGGCGAACAGGCAAACGACCGATCGATGAGGAAATCGCCCAGAACGAGGATGGAAATGAAAGGATCAGGTGCTTGCGGCGATAGCAAGGTGAACAGACATAGCAAGGAATGGGTGCATAAGGGTGTCGCCGGGCCAGCTTCGGCGAGGCGAGGGTGCACCGGGGCGTGGTTGGCGGACGCATGAACGTAGTCACGAGCTTCGGGCGCGACACCCTGCGGGCGACGCCATCGATCGGCGTCGACGGGGCGAGGTCGTCGCTGCCCGCGGCGCCCGGCGCCGACCCGACGGGCAAGGCGGCCCCAGGCCGGGAAGCCGACCTGATCCACGCCGCCGCCCGCATCACGCGCGAGTTGAGCATCGCAAGCCCGAGGATCTACTGGCTGGACCTGCTGGGCTCGACGGCCGTCGGGTACGGCGCCTTGATCGGCGCCTGCGCTGCGCCCTCGGCGGGGCTGAAGCTCGCAGCCGGCTTGGTGTCGACCCTGGCCCTGTACCGGGCGGTGAGCTTCATCCACGAGCTGACCCACCTCAAGCCCGGCGCGGTGAAGGGGTTTCGCACCGGCTGGAACCTGCTGGTGGGCGTACCGCTGATGGCCCCGTCCTTCATGTACGAGGGCGTCCACGTGCTTCACCACGCCCGTACGCGCTATGGGACCGATCAGGACCCGGAATACCTGCCGCTCGCGCGCCTGTCGCTGGGAACGCTCGGCCTGTTCTTCGTGGTTTCGGTGTTCGCGCCGGCGGCTCTGCTGTTCCGTTTCGCCGTCCTGGCGCCCCTGTCCGCCTTGATCCCGCCGCTCCGGAGGGAGGTCGTTGCGCGGGCGTCGGCGCTCTCCATCAACCCGGCGTTCCGTCGACCGCAGCCGCAAGGCGGCTTCCGGCGGTCCTGGCGGCGGTGGGAGACGGGCGCCAGCCTCTGGGCCATCGCCCTGGTCACCGCGACCGCCTTGGGGCTGATGCCGCTCCGTGGATTTCTGACGTTCATGGCCGTCACGGCCGGGGTCACGGTGATCAACCAGTTCAGGACCCTGGCGGCGCACCTGTGGGACAATGACGGCGAGCCGGTCAGCATCACCGCCCAGTACCTGGACAGCGTGAACGTGCCCCCGCCTGGCCTGCTGCCCGCCCTGTGGGCGCCGGTGGGGCTGCGCTATCACGCGCTGCACCATCTGCTGCCGGGCCTGCCCTATCACGCGCTCGGAGAGGCGCACCGGCGGCTCACCGCGCTGCTGCCGCAGGACTCAGATTATCACCGCGCGCACCACAGGGGGCCGGTCGGGCTGATCGCACGCCTCGTCGCGGCCTCAAGCCGCAGCCGCGCCACGCCACACCCGGTCGAGGCCGCCCCTCAAGCGTGAGCATCTTGCGATCCGGCTCCAGGCGCCCCAAGCCTTGCACGTGACGCCCACGCCTACTTCCGCCACGCGGCGCCTGCCGGCCGCAGCCTTCGCTACCCTAACGACGGCGCTGGACGCTGCCGCCGAGGGCGAAACCGGCGTGAACATCTATGGCCTGCGGGGCGACCTCGTCTCGGCCATGCCCTACGCCAGGCTTCGGGCGGACGCCCTGCAGCTGGCCGGCCGGCTGCAGGCCTCAGGCCTTCGCCGCGGCGACCGGGTCGGCCTGATCGCGGAGACGGGACCGGCATTCATCGTCAGCTTCTTCGCCTGCCAGTACGCAGGCCTGACCCCGGCGCCCCTGCCGCTGCCCGCGCCGCTGGGTGGGCTCGACGCCTATGTCGAGCAGATCGCGCGCCTGCTCGACCAGGCTGGCGCCGCCGCCGCCTTTGGTCCCGCCGTCCTGCAGCCCCAGCTCGACGCCGCCGGGGCCCAGGCGGGCATGACCCTGCTTCAGCCGCTGGAGGCGCTGCCGCAAGGCGAGGCCGAGCCTGTGCAGATGAGCCCGGACGATCCCTGCTATCTTCAGTTCTCCTCCGGCAGCACCCGGGCGCCGACCGGCGTACTGGTCAGCCACCGCGCTCTGATGGCCAACGCCCACGCCATCACCCGGCACGGGCTGAGGGTGGAGGCGGCGGACCGGGCCCTGTCCTGGCTGCCGCTGTTCCACGACATGGGTCTGGTAGGCTTCCTGCTGAGCCCGCTGAGCGTGGCCATGTCGGTGGACCTCATGGCCACCGACGCCTTCGTCCGCCGGCCGCTGCTCTGGCCGAAGCTGATCGCCGAGACGGGCGCAACCATCTCTTACAGTCCGAGCTTCGGCTATGACCTGTGCGCCCGGCGCGCGGGAACGACCGACCTGTCGGGTCTGGACCTGTCGCGCTGGCGCGTCGCGGGGGTGGGCGGCGACATGGTGCGGGCGGCCCCGCTGGAGGCGTTCGCGGACCGCTTTCGGTCCGCGGGCTTCGACGACCGCGCCTTCGTCGCCAGCTATGGCATGGCGGAGGCGACCCTGGCCCTGACCATGGCCCCGCTGGCGGGAGGGCTTCGGCAGGACGCCGTGTCCGTCGATCAGCTCGAACGCAGCGGCGACGCGGCGATCGCCTCGAACAGCCTCCGAACGCGCGACTTCGTGCGGTGCGGCCCGGTGCTTCCGGACCACCAGCTGGAGGTTCGCGACGAGGCCGGCGCGCCGCTTCCAGAGCGTCGCGTCGGACGCGTCTTCGTGCGTGGACCTAGCCTGATGCGCGGCTATTACGCTCAACCCGAAGCCACCCAGGCGGTGCTCGGCCCGGACGGCTGGCTGGACACCGGCGACCTGGGCTTCCTGGCCGATGGCGAGCTGGTGCCCACCGGGCGGAGCAAGGACCTCATCCTGCTGAACGGACGCAACATCTGGCCGCAAGACCTTGAATGGACACTGGAAGCTGAAGTCGCCGGCCTTCGCAGCGGCGACGTCGCCGCCTTCCCCCGCGGCGACGACGAGGACGGCGTCGTCGCCCTGGTGCAGAGCCGGGTCCGCGACCCCGCGGCCAGAGACCGGCTCGTGGCCGACGCCACAGCCCTCCTGCGCGCCCGTCACGGGGTCGAGGCCGAGGTCCGCCTGGTGCCCGCCGGCGCGCTGCCGCAGACCTCTTCCGGCAAGCTGCGCCGCTCCAAGGCCCGGGAGCTGTATCTGGTCGGCGCCTTCGAGCCCGCCTGATTGGCCGCGCGTCTCGCCGTCCTCACCGGCGCCACGGGCTTTCTCGGGCGCCACGTCGCGCGCGCCCTGATCGCCGACGGCTGGCGGCTCCGCATCCTGGCGCGGTCGGCGCCGCGGGATCGGCTCTGGGCCGTGCTGGGGGCCGAAGTCCAGCTCGGCCAGCTGGGCGATAACGAGAGCCTCCTGCGGCTCGCGCACGACGCCCAGGCGGTCATCCACGCCGCAGGCCTGGTCAAGGCCCGCCGCCAGATCGACTTCGAGACCGTCAACGCCCAGGGCGCCGGCCGGATGGCCGACGCCGCACGGCAGGCTGCGCCCGGCGCCGCCTTCGTCCTGATCTCCAGCCTGGCCGCCCGTGCGCCCGAGCTCTCGGCCTACGCCCTCAGCAAGCGCGGAGGGGAGCTGGCGGTGGAGGCGGCGTTCGGAAGCGACGCGGCGATCGTGCGGCTGCCCGCTCTCTACGGTCCCGAAGACCGCCAGACCCTGGGCCTGTTCCAAGCGGCGCGTGCGAGCCCGCTGCTCCCCGTCCTCCGGCGCGAGGTCCGCCTGCCGCTCCTGCATGTGGAGGATGCGGCGCGGATGATCGCGGCGCTCGCCGGACGCCCCGCCCAAGGCCGCACGACAGCGCTCTGCGACGAACGCCCGCAAGGCTATGGCCTGGAGGAGATCATGACCGCGACCGCCGAGGCCGTCGGGACCCGGCCGAGACTGATGCGCGTGCCGGAGAGCGCGTTGCGCCTGGTCGGCTCAGCCAGCGATCTGGCCCGCACGCTCGGCGCCGCGCCGATCATGACCTCTGGCAAGGTGCGCGAACTGCTGCACGGCGACTGGAGCCTTGCGCCGGAAGAACGGGCCCAGGGCCTGCCCTCCCCGCGCTATGGCCTGGCCGAAGGCTTTCGCCATACCGCCGAATGGTATGCGGCTGCAGGCTGGCTCCCCGGGAAGCGGTGACAATGTGACGTGTCTGTGGCGCCTTCGCGCGGAGCACCCTATAGCATCGATTCCGCCTATGAGGGGCGGACGGATGATGCGGAGTCGGACGAGCTTGAGCGTGACCGACCTCACCCTCGTGGAGATCGCCCGGGCGGCGCGCAACGTGCTCGGCCGGCCGGTCACCGTCGATGCGGACACCAACATCGCCCGCGACCTGAACGTGGATTCCCTGGCGCTGATGAACATCGTGATGGAGCTGGAGGACGCCTTCGACGTGTCCATCCCCCTGGATCGGCTGGCCCCCGTCCAGACTGCGGGCGACCTCGCCGCCCTGATCACCGACCTGCGCGAAAAGGTCTGAGGGCATGGGCTTGCTGGACAGGCATTTCGGCTACCGCGACGCCTACGCGAACATCCGGGCGGCGGGCGCAGACCCCTTCAACGTCCGCTTCGACGAGATCATTTCGCCGACCGAGGGGCAGCTCGGCGACCGGCGCGTCATTATCCTGGGCGCCAACAACTATCTCGGCCTGACCTTCGACCCGGACTGCGTGGAGAGCTCGGTGGCCGCCGTCCGCGCCTGGGGCACGGGCACCACCGGCTCGCGCATCGCCAACGGCAGCCTGGACGGGCACCTCAGCATGGAGACGGCGCTGGCCCGCTTCTTCGGCCGCCGCCACGCCATGCTGTTCACCACGGGCTACCAGGCCAATCTCGGCGTGCTGTCGGCGCTGGTGGGCCGGGGCGACCACCTGATCCTGGACGCCGACAGCCACGCCAGCATCTATGACGGCGCGCGCCTAGGCCACGCCGAAGTCATCCGCTTCCGTCACAACGACCCAGACGACTTGTACAAACGGCTGCGCCGCCTCGACGGTGTCCCGGGCGAGCGCCTGATCGTGGTGGAGGGCGTCTATTCGATGCTCGGCGACACCGCGCGCCTGAGGGAGATCGCCGCGGTGAAGCGGGAGCTGGGCGCCCACCTGCTGGTGGACGAGGCCCACTCCATGGGCGTGCTCGGCGAACGGGGCCGGGGCCTGGCGGAGATGGTCGGAGCCGAGGCCGACGTCGACTTCATCGTGGGCACCATGTCCAAGAGCCTGGGCGCCATCGGCGGCTTCTGCGTCTCCGACGACCCGGACTTCGACCTGCTGCGCGTGGTCAGCCGGCCCTATATGTTCACCGCGTCCCTGCCCCCCGGCGTCGTCGCCTCCACCCTGACAGCGCTCGATCGGGTCGAGCGGGACAGGCCGCTGCGCATTCGCCTGGGCGAAAATGCGGTGCGGCTCTACGACGGCCTGAACGCCATGGGGTTCGAGACGGGCCCGGAGCCGACCCCGATCGTGGCGGTGGCCATGCCGGACCTGTCGATGGCCCTGGCGATGTGGAACCGGCTGCTGGAAAGCGGCGTGTATCTCAACCTCGCCCTGCCGCCGGCCACCCCGGACAGCCGCCCCCTGCTCCGCTCCAGCGTCAGCGCCGTCCACACGCCCGAGCAGATCGACACGGTGCTGGAAGCCTTCGCAAACCTGGGCGCAGAGCTTGGCCTGATCCACACGCACCAGCGCGCATCGGCCTGACGCCTGTCTGGCGCGGTTCGGCTCGAAAGGGCCTGATGGGTCGCCTGGTGGCTACGCCCGCCCTGCGCCTGGGCCGCTCACACTGCGTAGGACGTCAGGCGATCGAGGGGGCGGCGTCGCGACGGCTGGGCGGGATGGCGTCGTAGGCGACTGGGGGCGTGATCCCCAGGCGAGCCCTCGCCGCCGCCACGGGTTCGGCGAGGATGGTGTGGTAGTCTTCCGCCAGCAGCCACTTGGCCCTGCGCCCACGCCGATATCCCTGCCAGATCGCCGCCACGTGCTCGCGGCCGCCGCCCAGACGCCGGGCGTTCAGCCCTGCGCCCACCGCGATCAGCGCCCATCCCAGCCCGCGCGTCTGGGCGTAGGAGAAGGCGACCAGGCAAGACTCGCCCAGACTGTCGCGACCGTAGCCGCTGAGGATGTGCCACAGGTCGTGCACGTCGCGGATGCGGCGGCCGAACCACGCATAGGGATGGTTGATCTCGACCTTGCTGAGGTCCAGGCCCCTGCGGCTCTCCTGCGCCAGGCCTTCAGCGGACAGGCCCTCCGCCGTGCGCCAGGCCAGATAGGCCGCGCCTACGGAGCCGGGCGGATAGACCGCCATGGCCGCATCGTCATCGAGATGCTCAATCAGCTCCTCGCGCTGATAGGCGATCCGCCCCCCCAGCGCGGTCCGCAGCAGCCGCTGGTAGCCATTGGCGATGGAGCGGCCGTTCAGGGCGCGCATGATCTCGAACACCTGGGCGGTGTCGTCCTTGTTGCGCAGCAGGGCCTGGTAAGCGCGGAGCGCACGGCCCCAGTCGAGCCGGGTGCTCGCGGGCTTGTAGATCGGCGCCGCGGCCTGCACGGCGCCGGCGGGCTGGAAGGTGGAAATCGCGGTCAAGTCGCTCATGGCTCGTCCCCGGAGGCGTTGCTGTCGATCTCCTGAACGCCACTGGCGGCGTTTAGTTGACCTTGATGTAAATATAGCGGCTTTGGCGGCGGTTGGCCACTCCGCAGTCGCGTCACGGTGTCGAGGACGCGACGCGACCGGCGTAGACCCAGTCAGGTCGGTGGCGCAGCACCAGCGTCGAATAGGCGGCGGCGGCCCCGATGGCCGCCGCCGTGGCGGCCAGGCCTTCGGCCCCGGCCTTATCGTGCAGATCGAACCAGACCACCGCCGCCAGAGCCGCCAGGACCAGGACGGGCGGAAGGGGGAAAAGCGGCATCCGCCATCCTGCGTGGCCGGTGGCGCCGGACCGCCTCCCCGCCAGGGCCGCGAGGCACAGGCCCGCATAGAGCGCGACGTTGCCGTTCCCGAGTACAAGGACGAGCACCTTCGGGTCCACGAAGCAGCCGGCCAACGCCGCAGCGCCCATGACGACCGTGGCGTTCAGCGGTGAGCCCAGGCGGGGGTGGATGCGGGCGAGGACGGCGCTCAGCCTCACAGGCCAAAGCCGATCGCGCCCGGTGCTGTACAGCTGACGCCCCGCCATCAGCGAAACGGCGATCATGGCGTTGAAGATGGCCAGCGCTATGCCCAGGCTCATCAGGCGTGAGGTCCACACGCCCCCCACCGCGGCGATGAAGGCCGGCAACGGCGCCTTGGCGGCCAGCAGCGCATGCAGGTCCGGTGCGCCGACCAGCACGGCGAGCAGTGGGACCAGCTCGGTCACCACCGCGATCCCCAGCGCCAGGAACACCACCTTGGCGATCCGGCGAGGCGCCTCATGCATCTCCTCGCCCAGGAAGACCACCGAACCGTAGCCGTTGAAGGCGTAGATGCCCCCCGCGGTCGCCGCCCCGGCCACCGCCAGGGCCACCGGAACCAACGCGCCACCGCCGCCGAGCACCACCGGATGCAGCACCGCCGCGGCGAAGGAGCGGTGCGGATGGGCGAAGCCTATCGCCGCCAGCACCACCAGCGCCAGCATCTCCACCGCCAGGAAGACGCCGGTGATCCCTGCGCCGACGCGGATGTTCAGCACCCCGGTAGCTGTGACCAGCACCACCAACGCCACGGCGGTCGGCACGGCCGGCAGGTCGGGGAACACCGCCTGGAGGTAGGTGGCGACGCCCAGGCCCGACAGCGACTGCGCCACGCTGAAGCCCAGCAGGTTCAGGCTCAGCGCCGACACGCCCCAGGCCGGGCCGAGCGCGCGGGCCAGGATGGTGTACTCGCCGCCGGTCTCCGGGAAGGCGGCGGCCAGTTCGCCATAGACCGCGGCCATGGCCACGCCCAGCAGCGCCGCCGCCGCAAAGCAGGCGAACACCGCCGTCCCGGCCTGGTGCATCACGTCGGAGCCGACGATGAACACCCCGATGCTCGGCGACAGGCATGACAGGGTGATCAGCAGCGCGCCAAAACCGTGCATGCTCCGCGCCAGCCCTCTGGGCGGCGGCGCGTGCGGTCCGCCCGGGCTCGACGCGACGGGCTCAGCCTCTGCGAAGTTGGCTTCGACCAGGCTGGCCTGCACCGGCTGGCCGAGCGCGGGGTCGGAGAGGATGGCCATGGGGCGCGCGGTCCAGTGAGACGGTCGCGCCAGCTTCACGCCGCAGCATGGACGCCGCAAGGCTGCAAAGCCGCGATGTCCGCCGCGACGCCTTTGCAGGATGAAAAACGTGTCGAGCGCCTAGTACCGCTGCACGGTGATCATGACTCTTTGAGCCTGGGCACGGGATAGGCGCGAGCCATTTTGTCCCTGGCCTTCTCTGTGGAGAACATCCAGTTGATGCGCGCGCCGCTGGCGTTTCGGCGGCGCTCCCAGGCGGCGACTTCCTGGACGAGCAAGTCTTGGTCTTCAATCCGGCGATCTAGGCACTGAGCTCGTAAAACACCGATCTCGATCTCGACCATGTTGAGCCAGCTGGCGTGCTTGGGCGTGTAGTGGAATTCCAGGCGGCGCAGCACCCGGCGTGCGTCTTCGGGCGGCAGGCTTTGGTAGAGGGTCGCTGCAGAATGGGTGGAGAGGTTGTCGAGCACCACCCTGATCTTCTCGGCCTTAGGGAAGTGGACATCGACAAGCTCGCGCATGCACTGGGCGAAGTCCTCAGCTGCGCGGCGCTCGGTGACTTTCACCCTGCGCCAGGAGCGATGGGCGTCGAGGAAGACGAACAGGTTGGCTGTCCCATTGCGCCTGTACTCGCAGTCATAGCGCTCAAGCTGGCCAGGCTTTGCCGGAATCACCGGGCGGACCTCGCCGATCAGCTGGGTGGGGCTCTCATCGAAGCCTATGACCGGTCGGTGGGGTTCAGGCGTCTCGGCGTAGAGGTCGAGCACGTCCTCCATGCGTGCGACATACTCTGCATCGATCTTGGGAATGCACCACATGTTCTTGCGCCACGGCTTCATTTGGTTCTCCGCGAGCCTGCGACGCACCGTCTCGCGCGAGAGGCTTTCATGCTCGGTCAGCTTGATGAATTCGCCAGCCAACAACTCAAGCGTCCATCGCGCGCAGCCGGCCGGCGGCTTGGAGCAGGCGGTCGCCACTAGGAGCGCCTCCTCCTTGCCGCTGAGCTTGCGCTCGGCGCCTGGACGCGGCTCTTCCTCAAGCGCCGCGTCCAAACCCTCGATGACGAAACGACGCTTGGTCCGGTAGACGGTTGAGCCGGACGTTCCCACCGCCTGGACGATGGCCTCATCCCCCAGGCCGCCGTCCGCCGCTAACAGGACCTGCGCCCGCTTGATCTTGCGAACAGACTGCTTGCCACCGCCGACCAACGCCATCAGCACCGCCCGTTCGGCGTGGTCCAATTCCACTCTATAACGTAGGTTCATCCAGGTCCTCTTGCGTCAAGACGTACGCATCCGGTGAGTACCGCGGCGGGCGGCTCTGAGTTCGGCCGCGCTGTTCAGGCGGCCTGAGGGCGGGCGTCGCGCTCGCCTTTCCAGTTCCAGGGCAGGAGATCGTCCAGGCGGTGAGCAGGGTGGCTGGCGATCCGTGCGAGCACGTCGGCGAGCCAGGCCTGGGGATCGATGTCGTTCATCTTGCAGGTGACGATCAGGCTGTACATCTGCGCCGCCCGGTGGCCGCCCCGGTCTGAGCCGCAGAACAGCCATGACTTGCGTCCGAGGGCCAGGCCTCTCAGGGCGCGCTCGGCGGCGTTGTTCGTGAGGCAGACCCGGCCGTCGTCGAGGAAGCGGGTAAACGCCGCCCAGCGGGTCAGCATGTAGTCGAGCGCCTTGGCCACGGGGTCGTGGCGGGAGAGCCGGGCGCGCTGCGCGCGCATCCAAGTCTCAAGATCCTCGACGAGCGGTCGGCTGTGTCTCTGTCGGGCAGCCAGCCGTTCGGCGGCAGGGCGGCCGCTGATCTCCCGCTCGATGTCGAAGATCAGGTCGATGCGCCTCACCGCCTCCAGCGCGATGGGCGAGATGACGGCGGGCTTGCCGCGGGCGGCGCGGCGCGCGCCCTCCGCGACGTCGGCGAGCTCGAAGAAGTGACGTCGCCCATGGCTCCAGCACAGGGCCTGGGTGACCGGGCCTGGCGGCCTGCCCGGCTCGTAGAGCCTGTTGTAGCCTCCGTAGGCGTCAGCCTGCAGCACGCCGGACCAGGCGGCGAGATGGGCCTGGGGATGCTCGCCGCGCCGGTCGCGCGAGTAGTAGAAGATCGCCGCCGGAGGCGCCGCTCCGCCGAAGGGGCGGTCGTCGCGGACGTAGTCCCATATCCTCGCCACGTCGGTCTTGCCGCTCGCGAGCACCGGCACGGTTGTGTCGTCGCCGTGCAGCCGCTCGGCCGCCAGCACGTGGGCCTCCAGGCGGGCGTAGAGCGGCAGGGTGGCCATGCAGATCGCGCCCACCTGGTCGGCCAGGGTGGAGAGGCTCAAGGGCACGCCCTCACGGGCATAGCGCTCGGCCTGGCGGTTTAGGGGCTGGTGCTGGCCGAACTTCTCGAAGGCGATCATCGCCAGCAGGCCCGGCCCCGCCCAGCCCCGGGCGGTGACGTGGAAGGGCGCTGGCGGCTGGGTTACGGTCTGGCAATCGCGGCAGCTGAAGCGCTCGCGCACCGTGGCGATCACCTTCCACTGGCGCGGAACCACCTCCAGCGTCTCGGTCACGTCCTCCCCGAGCTTGGAGAGCCGCCCGCCGCCGCAGCACGGGCAGGCGGCCGGGGCGGCGATCACCACCCGCTCGCGCGGCAGGTGCTCGGGGAAGGGCTGACGCGAGGGGCGCCTGCGAGTGAAGGCCTGGACCGCAGAGGTCTTGGCGGCGGCCATCTCCGCTTTCAGCTCGTCGAGGGTGGCGGACGCTTCCAGCTCCTCCAGCTGCAGCTCGTACTGGTCGAGCAGGCGCTGGCTGCGCTCGGAGGTCTGGCCGAAGTGCGCCCGCTTGAGCTTGGCGATCTCCAGCTTGAGGTGGGCGATCAGGGCGGCGTCGGAGGAGGCCTTGGCTTCCACCACGCTGGCGCGGGCCTCGGCGGCGTCGGCCCTGAGCTCGGCCGCGGCCAGGGCGGCGCGGAGCGCTGCGACGTCCTCCGAACCGAGCTGAAGCCCTTCCGCCATGAGGGAAGTAGAGCACGGATCGGGGCGCTTGAGGCGCCCCGGAGAGCGCCGGAGTCACTGCGCCGCAGCTATCCGGCGGCCTGCGGGCGCCAGCTCTGCTGGGGGTTCCTCCAGTCGATCCCCTCGAGCAGGTAGGACATCTGCGCCGGCGAGAGCGGGATCGCGCCCTCCGCGGCGGCGGGCCAGATGAAGCGCCCGCGCTCCAGACGCTTGGCGTAGAGCGACACACCCAGATCATCGCGCCAGAGGATCTTGCACAGGTCGCCGCGGCGTCCCCGGAAGACGTACAGGTCGCCGCCGTACGGATCGCGCTTCAAGGCCTCCTGCACCTGCAGCGCCAGGCCCGGCATGCCCTTCCTCATGTCGGTGTGACCCGTCGCGATCCACACCCGCACCCCCGCTGGGATCGGGATCATCGCCTCAGCGCCTTCAAGGTCGCGCTGACCAGGGTCGCCGGCGCGCCCGCGTCGATGACCACCCGGCCGCCGTCAGCGAGGTGCACCACGATGGCGCCGCCGTGCCCACCCGGCGGCTCCGTCCTGCTCGGCAAGCCGACGACCATGGCCGGGAGGAAAGCCGGTTGGCTCTCCGCCGCATGCTCGCGCCGCCACTTGTAGATCAGGCTGGTCGCCACATCGAACTGGCGAGCGACGTCCGCCACCACAGCACCCGGTGCGAACACCGCCTCCAAGACCTCCACCCGCTCCGCGTCACTCCACCGACGCCGCCGCTGCGGCCCCATCATCAATGTCACCTGGGCCATGCTGTGCAGCTACGAGCGCTCATAAGGACGACTTACGAGCGCAGCATCAGCCCCTCGCACCAACCCGGCAAGGCGGCCCTCACCGCAGGGTTACGTCAAGACGGCCCGGGAGGGATCAGAAAGATGAGTCGAGGGGGTGGCGACCCAGTAGCGCCGTCCACGCCTGTCTTCACCGACAGGCAAGGCCAGTACCTAGCCTTCATCTGGGCTTATGCTCAGATCAACCGGCGTTCGCCTGCCGAGCGCGACCTGCAGGACTACTTTCGCGTCACCGCCCCGTCAGTTCACCAGACGGTGCTTACCTTGGAGAAAGCTGGCCTCATCCGGCGCTCGCCCGGGCAGGCCCGAAGCATCGAGCTATGCGTCGATCCAAGGACCTTACCCGTCCTCGGCCTGCCCCAACTCGTCAAATCCCCTGTGCAGCGGTACTAGTCGTTGAGTGCTGCCGTTCCGGAGTGCTCGGGACCTTTCCAGCGCCGAATCAGTGTACGATGATCGGCTTCGAAATCTGGCTCGACGAGATCGAAGCCCGATTGGAGGCGAGTCCCGTTGCAGCACCGTTTGGTGTCAACCTGATAATCCACAAGTCCAATCCGCGCGTTCAGGCCGACCTAGAGGTCGTGGTCCGGCGCAAGATCCCGGTGGTGATCACCTCTCTGGGCGCTGCGCCCCAAGTGGTGGAGGCGGTGCACAGCTACGGCGGCCTAGTCTTCCACGATGTGATCAGCCGCCGTCATGCCGAGAAGGCCGCCGCGGCGGGTGTCGACGGTATAATCGCAGTGGCCGCCGGTGCGGGTGGGCACGTCGGCTCGATCAGCCCCTTCGCCCTAGTCGCCGAGGTACGCGAAGTGTTCGACGGCATCCTCATCCTGTCCGGCGCGATGAGCACCGGCGCGGACATCCTAGCGGCGCGCACCATGGGGGCGGATCTCGCCTACATGGGCACTCGCTTCATCGCCACTCGCGAAAGCCTAGTCAGCGCGGATCAGAAGGCGATGATGCTGCAGGCGCAGGCCAGCGACATCCTTTACACGCCCGCGATCAGCGGGGTGAACGCCAACTTCATGCGACCCAGCGTCCAAGCCGCCGGATTGAACCCTGACGCCCTATCCTCGCCCGGCACAACCTTGAATATGGAAAGCGAGGCGAAGGCCTGGAAGGCCGTATGGTCGGCCGGTCAGGGGGTGGGCTCTATCCGTGACCTGCCCACGGCCGCCGACCTGTGCCACAGGCTAGTCGCGGAGTACCGCGCCGGGATCGCCCTTATAAAAAACGATCCTTTCCCGGCCGAAGAGCTTTAGATGAACTCGGTCTTTTCTCACCGGAATGGTGTTCTTTTCAGCAGTTGCTTAAAAAGCCCAGAAGTATTCAACAGCTTACACCTCAGGGCTGATAGGGCGTTTGGGGATCGAGGGCGACCGGCTCTTGAGTTAACCCTGGGCAATCTTGAGGCCGAACTCAAGGTCAAGCTCTTCCACCGGACCACCCGGAGAACATGGCTTACGAAGGCAGGTACACGGCTCTTTTCGGAAGCTAAGCGCATCCTCACCGACATCGAAGTCACCACATCTTCGCTTCGCTTTGAAGGTGACGAACCCGAGTCGGTTCGACTTGCGTTGGGCGAAGACCTGGCTGGTGAGCCCTTCACGCGAATGTTGTCCGAGCTCGAACATCACCAAGGGGGCACCTTGGTAGAGGTACGCGAGCTAACTCATGGGGAGGCCTCTCGCCTTGTTCGCGATGGTGGGGCCGATGTCGCGCTCACCTTGGATCGCCGCCCTTTCGAAGGGCTCCAGCAGCGCCGCGGCTGGGGCGAGCCATTGATGCTCATCTTGCCTGTCGGCCACCGGCTGGCTAAGTGTGATTAGATCGACATCGCCGAAATAGCTGCGGAGCGCTTGGCTCTGCCCCGGCCAATCGTCTGCCCGGGTTACCTCGCTCAGATCGAAGACTTGTTTCGACGTCATAAAGTCGGGATCGACAAGCGGGTCACGGTAAACCACTGGAACACAGCTATAAGCTTCGCAGCGGCAGGCCGCGCGCTGGCACTTTGCCCCGCGTCCTTCGTCAACGGCTCCACATCAGTCGCCGTCGTACCCTTGACCGCTTCCGACGCCGAGCTGGTAACCTGGATGCTCTACTCAGGCGTGGATAACTCCCCGGCCGTCTCGCTCGTCCTTGAGCTCGCATCACTTATCGATGCCGACGCACCGCCGGCGGATTTCCGGACGGGTTCCTGACGGACGCGCCGGAACCCGCGGTCGCCCTCCATGAACGCCGTCAGCATGTGCGGCACGAGTGCGGTGGCGTCGACTGTTTCGCCATAAGCCACGCCGTAAAGCTCCGCGTAGCGGTCGAGATCCGCCTTGACCGCAGCGGACAGGGTGACCGTCAGCTTGACCTTTTCGGTCTTCGGCAGCGGTCCGAGCCGCAGCTTCTCCGTCATGGCGTCTGGCCTTCGCTGCGCCCTGCAGCCGAGGTCGCGTAAGGCCGCAGCACCAAGTCCTTATTGACGATCACCCGCACCGGGAACCCTGGCCTGACCGTGAGCGTCGGCTGGACGTTCAGATTACGACGCGTGATCTGCTGGCCGACTTGGTTCACGCTGTCCTCGGCGCTGCGTGAGGTCGCGACCACGACTGTCTGCTGCCCCGTGCCGCTCAGGCCGTCGTTCTGAGAGCCAAGCTCCGCACCGACGCCTAACAGGGTGGAAAGCGCCGCCCTGGCCAGGAGCTTGCCCCAGTGATTGTCGACGCGGTCCTGGACGCCGGCATAGCCTCGCCGGTGGGTCCGACGACGAACAGCGGGGGCAGCTCACCCTGTGCGATCCCCGACGGGAACTCGATGTAGACCTTCTCGCCATCATCAAAGGCCCGCACCGGCTTCCAGGGCGCATCGTCGCCGGTGATGGCGTAGCGGAACCTCAGCTTCTCGATGGCGACGCCATCGGCGATCGGCGCGGCGGCCTCTGCGCGACGGTTCTGGGTCTGCAGCGCGAGCAGCCGATCCTGCGGGTAGTCCCAGGAGGCGGACGCCATCCAGGTGTTGAGCGTACTGGTCAGCTCCAGATGATAGGTACGGCGGTCGGTGTTGATCACCACGTTGGTCTTCAGGTCCGGCCGGGTCGGCTTGACCAGGATGTGCACGCGCTCGTCGGCGCCAAGATCGCGTTGTTGGCCCCGTAGGCCTTCTCGATCTGGTTCAGCGACTGGGCGATCAGGAAGGCGCGCAGTCCGTAGCCGGCCATCAAGGCCAGCGCCGACTCGAAGAAGTCCAGCCGCCCCAGGGCCGGGAACTCGTCGAGCATGAGCAGCAGCTTATGCTTGCGCGCGATGCCGTCAGATCCGTCCAGGCTCTCGGTCAGGCGACGGCCGATCTGGTTCAGGATCAACCGGATCAGCGGCTTTGTGCGACTGATGTCGGAGGGCGGCACCACCAGGTAGAGCGAGACCGGGTGCTCGGCCGAGATCAGGTCGGCGATGCGCCAGTCGCAGCGCGAGGTCACGGCCGCGATGGTCGGATCGCGGTAGAGCCCCAGGAACGACATGGCGGTGGAGAGCACGCCCGAGCGCTCGTTCTCCGACTTGTTCAGCACCTCGCGCGCCGAGCTGGCGACCACGGGATGCACGCCCTGGCGCCCCAGGTGCGCCGTGGTCATCATCAGCCGCAGGGTATGATCGAAAGGATGGGCGGGATCGGAGAGGAAGTTGGCGACGCCGCAGAGCGTCCGGTCTTGGCCGGCGTACAGGATATGCAGGATCGCGCCGACCAGGAGCGAGTGGCTCGTCTTCTCCCAATGATTACGCTTCTCGATCGAGCCTTCCGGGTCCACCAGCACGTCGGCGATGTTCTGGACGTCGCGGATTTCCTGCACGCCACGCCGGACCTCCAGCAGGGGATTGTAGGCAGCGGAGCACGGGTCGGTCGGGTTGACGTAGAGACAGTGGGAGAACCGCGACCGCCATCCGGCGGTCAGAGTCCAGTTCTCGCCCTTGATGTCGTGGATGACGGCGGACCCGGTCCAGGACGGCAGGGTCGGCACGACCAAGCCGACGCCCTTGCCGCTCCGAGTCGGCGCGAACGCCATGACGTGCTCGGGGCCGTCGTGGCGGAGGTAGTCCTCGCCCATGCGCCCGAGGAACACGCCCCCAGGCTTCTGCAGGCCCGAGCGCTTCAGGTCACGAGGGGCCGCCCAGCGCGCCGAGCCGTAGGTTGTGACACGCTTGGCCTGGCGGGCCCGCCAGACGGACCCAACGATGGCGGCCACTGCGCCGAGCAGGCCGCCCGACGCGGCGATGAAGCCGCCGCGCGCAAACACGCGAGGCGCATAGGCGTCGAACTCGAACCACCAGACGAAGAAGCTCCAGGGCTGGTAGACGGGGACCCTGAAAAGCGACGTAGACGAGTGGCCGAGCTGAGCCTGGTAGCCGAGCGCGGCCGGCACAGACTCGGTAGCGGCCCAGACACCCGCGAGAGCGAGCCCAAGCACCACCATGACTTGGCCGACGAGAACCTTGCCCGGCGACATTCACAGCCCTCATGCCTACACGACGGCGCCTACATCGGCACACGTCAGACGCGAGGTTCGCCATCGTCTGAGCAGAATCAAAGACGAGCTAAGTCATTGCCGAGACGCTTTAAGTCCTAAATCTAACCCCTGCGTGCGCCGGCAGATTGAGGCGTACAGGGGCGTTCGTCAGTGCTTCGGCTGATAAAAATCGGCAAGAGAAGTTAGATCAGGTGGCGTTGCCTGCATGCAACACCTTCCCGCGCTTGATCCAGATGACGTTCAGCGGAGCTACGAACGCCAATCGCGGTGCCGCAGACCCACGTCGATCCGGCGCGCCGTCAACTAGATATGAGCTAGGCTCTCGTCAGGAGCAGCGGCCGTGGGTTAGAGATCGGTACTCACCTGCATCGCCAAGATTCAGCAGAGTGAGCTGCCAGCCATTCGCCCCTCTCCCGAATGAGAACGCCCCGACTGTCGCATGGCTGTCGTCGTGAAAGTCGAACCGCCCGGCCGGCTGAACTTTCCTCCGGATCATCGCGGCGTTTGTGTCTCCGTCGGCGGAGCGGCACCCGAGTTCGGTGCTCAGGAAAGCGGGGAACGCCGTCTTAGACACAGTTTTCACATGATCCTGGTCGGCCTCGAACCCAACCTGGAGGGGCAAACGCGTCAGGGTGGCGAGCCTTCTCATGTCATTCTGCAGCACGGCTTGGCGAAAGCCGGTCCAGAACACCTCGAAACTGTCGCCAGGGCTGTTCGCCGGCCTAGCTGCGCTGGGGAGCGACAGGGCGGTAAGCGCAAGGCCGATCAGGGCGGCTTTCACTGAGGGTACTCCTTGGGCCAGCGGTAATGCACGGAGGTCATGGCTCGCCGGGGCGCCTCGGAGAGCGAGATTTGATGGCGGTGTGTCTGGTTGCCGCCGAAGTAGAAGACGTGGTCTCCGGCGGCGTGGTCGAAGAAGGTGACGTGATTGCCGCTGCCGGAGTGCGACCCGGCCCAATGGATCACCATGACGCAGCCATGACGGGGCACGCTCAGTTCGACGCCCCAGTTCAGCCAGCTCGCCGCTGCGGCAAGGTTCGTGCCTTGAAGCCCGGCCTGGCGCATGCACCAGTTCGCGAAAGCGGAGCACCAAGCCTCGTGCGTGCCAACTCCAGGATGGTACGATGTCGCCAGGAAGTATTCGTGGATGCGCTGGTTGCCGTCGGCGGTGCCAAAGATCGTGTGATGCGCCTGGAACTCAGCTAGTGCGACTTGAAACCACCGTGGCTCGGCGGTCGAGCTGAGTTGATCGGCGTGCGTTCGCGCGGGCGCAGGCGTTGCGGCAGGTTGTTGCTGCGGCGGTGCAGCCGGCGCCGCGACAGGCGGCGTTGCGGCGGCGGGAGTTTTGGGGCCGCCAGCCGGAACGCTTCCTCCGTTTGCTTTCGGCAGGGGACTGGCGGCGGAGCCGGGACCTGGAGCGGCGAGTTGCGGGAGATGAAGCGCGACGCCCAGTCCCATCCAGGTCTGCGCTCCCACGACACCGTCGGCTTCCAGGCCCCTCTGCCTCTGGAAGCGCAACACCGCGGCCTGGGTCAGTGGTTCAAATATACCGTCACGCGCCAGTCCCGGCCGCGAGTGCTCCGCCTCGCTGACCAGCTGCTGGAGCACGCGTACATCGCCGTTACGCGCGCCGGAGCGAAGTTCGGGGCGACCCATCAAACGTCCTATCCCTTGAGACGCACGCGGTGGTCAGGTTGGACTGCGACGCGCCGGAAAACAAGGTTTGCGGGCGGTGCAGCAAGGATCGGTAGGTGTCGGGTAGCTGATCAAATCGCCGTCCTCTTCCGCAGATCCTGCGACAGCTCTTCCGGAAGAGAAGCCACTCCGGTAGCTCACACCCCGATCCCCCGCTGACGCGACAAGTCCCATGACACGGAGCCACCGCGCACGACGCCCGCGACGCTCCGGCCCAGCCGCGGTTCGATGACAGGCTTCCAAGGTACGAGGCTGAAGCCGAGGCCATCGCCAACCATGGCGAACCGTCCGCTCACGAGCTGGACGGAGCGTCGGTAGATCCCGCTCACGCTGTCGCCATCCTTCACCGCGCGATAGGCAATGCCGGTCTCGGCGCTAAGTGGACTTGCCTCGCAAAAGTGGAGAGCTCCCGATGAGGAAGGAGAGCCACCATGGCGCAGCGATTCACGAAGGAGTTTGAGGGGGAGGCCGTTCGGCTGGTCCGCACGAGCGGCCGGACCAAGCGGGAGATCGCTGATGATCTCGGCGTGGGGGTGTCGACGCTGACACGCTGGCTGGCCCACAGCCGGGACCGGCAGATGGAAGCGCCCGAGCGACCGCCGCCGGGTGAGGACGTGGCCGTCGAGTTGAAGCGGCTTCGACGGGAGAACGAGATCCTTCGCCAGGAGCGGGACATCCTGAAGAAGGCGACGGCTTTTTTCGTCAAGGAGGGAAGTCGATGAGGTTTGAACTCGTCGATGCGGCGAAGAAGGATTTCCCTGTCCAGCAGCTATGCAAGGTGCTTGGCGTCAGCGAGAGCGGCTACTTTGCCTGGAGAGATCGGCCGGCTAGCCGGCGCCAACGTGAGGACATGGTGCGAGCGGAGCCCACGTACGCTCCGCCTTCGCATGCTCGAACGGCACGTACGGCAGCCCGCGGATGACATACGAGCTGCGCGACCAAGGCCTGCAGGTGGGTCGCCGCCGCACGGCGCGACTGATGCGGGACAATGGCTTGAAGGCTCGGCAGAAGCGACGCTTCAAGCGCACGACCGACAGCGAGCACGCCTGGCCGATCGCGCCAAACCTCATCGACCAAGACTTCGCCGCGACCGCGCCCAACCAGAAGTGGGGCGTGGACATCTCCTACGTCTGGACCCGCGAGGGATGGCTGTATCTGGCCGTGGTGATCGACCTGTTCTCACGACGCGTCGTCGGCTGGTCCGTCGGCGATCGGTTACACCGTCGTCTCGCCCTTAGCTAGCTCTTGGCCAAGCCCTGGCCATCCGACGGCCTGCGCGTGGCCTGATCCACCACTCAGATCGCGGCAGTCAATATTGTTCCAATGACTACCAGGCCGAGCTGCGCCGCCATGGCATCCAGATATCCATGTCAGGCAAAGGCGACAGCTACGATTGTGAGAGTGTGGGCGCTGCCTGGAGGCCTGACCCTTGCTACGATCGACCTCGTGTCATCGAGCGGCCAGGCCACGGCCTCGCCAAAGTCGGGCGATAGCGTGGTGGAGATGATCCGCCATCTCAAGGTGGCGCGCGACACCGCCGTCAAGGCGCGAACCCAAGCCATGCAAATCATGAAGGCTGTCATCGTCAGCGCTCCAGACGCCCTGCGTGAAGACCTCGATCACGTCGCCGGCAAGATGGCCTTCGTGCGCCGCCTCGCAGCGTTGCGACCCGGCCCGATCACCACCACGACGGCCTCGGCCAAGGCCAGCCTGCGTGCGATCGCCCGCCGCTGGCTGGCGCTGGACGCCGAGATCAAGGCCCATGAGGCGCAGCTGGAGACCTTCACCGCCCAGCAAGCGCCCGAGCTCGTCCAGGCGCACGGCATGGCCGCCGGCACGGCGGCCCAGATGCTGATCCTGGTCGGCGACAATCCACAGCGCATCCGCTCCGAGGCGGCCTTCGCCAAGCTCTGCGGCGCATGCCCTATTCCGGCGTCCAGCGGCAAGACCAACCGACACAGGCTCAATCGTGGCGGAGACCGACAGGCGAACGCCGCGCTGTACCGTGTCGTCATCGTGCGCATGCGCGGACACCGGCCGACGCAGGACTACGTCAAGAGGCGAACCGAACAGGGAAAGAGCAAACTGGAAATCATCCGTTGCCTGAAGCGCTACGTGGCTCGCGAGATCTACCATTACCTCTGCGCCCCGAAGCCGTCGCAGGAGCTCCTGAAAGCCGCTTGACCGATATAGGAGCATCAACGCCATGGTTGAGACCTTCTTCAAGACCTTGAAGTCGGAGCTGGTCTGGAGGACGGTCTTCTTTACCAGGGCCGAGGCGGCAGGCGCCATCGGCCGGTACATCGACAGCTTCTACAACCCTGTCCGCCGCCACTCGGCGCTGGACTTCGTCAGCCCGGCCGCGTTCGAAAGACACGCAGCCCAGTGAGCCGGCGGCTCTCCACTTAAGTGGGGCAAGTCCATATCACCTCCCGCCGGGTGATGGAGCCTATTGGGCCGAGCGGGTCGTAGGTTCGAACCCTATTGCACCCACCAAGCTAGGCGCTGAGGTCCACCTGGGACCCATACCGACAGTCGCAAAGTCAGTGACGCGCCGTCGCTGAAGAGTCGCGGAGCACCTTGAACTCCGATCCCGCGCGCCATTCCGGCCATGAGGCAGAATTCGCCAGGCCGTGGCCCACGTCGTAGAGCAGTTGGACATCCTGCGCGGCGCCTCGTAGGTCCCAATCGGGGCTCCAGGCGTCGCCGGTCTTGTGATAGCGATCTCGGGTGTAGTCCGCGATCCAGCGGTCGCCGGCCGCGCGTCCGCCCTCCCACAGGTCCGGCCCGCCGCCGATGGCCATGAGCAGCAGCGTGGGCACGCCCCGCTTGGCGAGGGAGAAGTGGTCGGCGCGATAGAACAGGCCCCGCTCGGGGTGAGTGTCCGGAGTGACCACCCTGCCCTGCGTCGCCGCCGCCCGGGCGAGATCGCCTTCGAGGCTGTCCTGGCCGGCCCCGACCAGCACCACGTCCTTCGACGGACCCGCCGTCTCCAGGATGTCCATGGTCAGGTTCGCCACCGTCTTCGCCAGAGGATAGACCGGGTGTTCGGCATAGGTCTCCGAGCCCAGCAGGCCCCGCTCCTCCGCCGTCCAGACCGCGAAGACCACGCTGCGATCGGGGCGCGGACTGGCGGCGAACAAGCGCGCGATCTCCAGTTCGCCGGCTACGCCTAACCCGTCGTCGTTGGCCCCAGGACGGATCATGCGGCCCTGCGCGTCGGGCGCGCCAACGCCGTAGGCGTCCCAGTGCGCGCCGTACATCACCGTCTCCTCCGGCCGTTTGGCGCCGGTGATCCTGGCCAGCACGTTGTGGCTTTCGACCTGATCGTGGGTCACGGCGAACTCGGCGCTGAGGGTCTGCGGCAGCACGACCGGCCGAAAGTCCGCCCGACGGGCGCGCGTCTTCAGCGTCTCGAAATCCAGGCCGGCGCGCTGGAACAGGGCCACCGCCGCATCCCGCTCCAGCCAACCCTGGAGCATCACCGGTTGGGCGTCGCCCTTCCCCCGCAATACGTCGTAGGCCTCACCCTGGGGTGCGATGACGGTGGTCCAGCCGTACCCCGCCGCCGGTGTTTCGTGCACGATCAGCGCCCCGACGGCGCCTCGGCGCGCCGCCTCCTCGTACTTGTAGGTCCAGCGCCCGTAGTAGGTCATGGCCTTGCCCCCGAACTTGCCGGCCACCGGCTCAGATGGGGCGGCCTCGAAGTCGGGGTCGTTGACCAGGAACACGGCGACCTTGCCGCGGAGGTCCACGCCCTTGAAGTCGTCCCAGCCCCGTTCGGGGGCGGACACGCCGTAGCCCACGAACACCACAGGCGCCGAAGCGATCTTGACCTGATCCACCGGGCGCAGGGTGCTGACATAGACGTCCTGCCCCTGGCGCAGACTCATGGGCGCTCCGGCACCGTCGACGGTCAGGGTCACAGGTCCGCTCACCTTCGTCCTGACCAGCGGCACCGCCTGGGTCCAACCGCCCCCGGACCCGCCCGGCGCCAGGTGCAAGGCGGTGAAGCGCTGGATGAGGTAGGCGATGGTCCGGGCCTCGCCCGGCGTGCCGGGTGCGCGGCCGCCGAACGCATCGGACGCCAGGGTCTTAGCCGTGGCCGAGAGCTGACCCGGCTCGATCCTGGAGGGTGCCTGGGCGAACGCCTGAGCGCTCCCGAAGGCCAATAGAACGCCAAGGACCAATCTTCGCAACGGCTTCACTCCACGCCTTCAGATTTCATTATCAGCGCCGCAGTGACCCGATGTCCATCCGAGCCGCCCGACCTTGGCCCGAGGTCCCCGTCCGGCACGCCGGCTTGGCACGATGCCTGCTGAGGAGCTTGCGACGCCTGAGGAATGTGCCAGGGGTTAGCCTGCGGGCTTGCCTGTCCTGGTTTCTTGCGGCCTTCCTCAGGCGCTCGATCTTCCCGCAGCCAGTACCGTGCCGATCACACCAAGCGGCTTTGATCCCGGGCGGCGGCGACGAAGCTGGCGAACAGGGGGTGCGGCTGGAAGGGTCGGCTCTTCAGTTCGGGGTGGAATTGCACGCCGACGAACCAGGGATGATCCTCGCGCTCCACGATCTCGGGCAACAGCCCGTCAGGCGAGAGGCCTGTGAAGCGCAGGCCCGCCCCCTCGATCGCCTCGCGATAGCCGATGTTCACCTCATAGCGGTGGCGGTGCCGCTCGGCCACGCGCACCGAGCCGTAGATCTCCCCGACCTTGGAGCCGGGGGTCAACGCGGCGTCATAGGCGCCGAGCCGCATGGAGCCGCCAATATCCCCCCCCGCCTGTCGCTTGACCAGCTGGTTGCCGCTCAGCCATTCAGTCATCAGGCCGACCACCGGGGCGTCGGTGGGGCCGAACTCGCTGGAGCTGGCGTCCTCGATGCCGGCGATGTTCCGGGCGGCTTCGATCACCGCCATCTGCATCCCGAAGCAGATGCCGAAATAGGGCACGCCGCGCTCCCGGGCGAAGCGGACGGCGCGCATCATGCCGTCGGAACCGCGCTCGCCGAAGGCGCCGGGCACCAAGATGCCGTGGACATTCTCCAGCCGCCCGGCCACCTCGACCGGGTCGCGCTCGAAGGCCTCGCCCTCGATCCAGTCGAAATGGACCTTCACGTCGTTGGCCAGGCCGCCGTGGTGCAGCGCCTCGATCAGCGATTTGTAGGCGTCCTTCAGCACCGTGTACTTGCCGACGATGGCGATAGTGACCTCGCCGTCAGGGTGGCGGATGTGCTCGGCGATGCCCTGCCAGCGCGCCAGGTCGGGCGTCGGCGCTTCGTGCAGGCCGAAAGCGTTCAGGATTTCCCGGTCCAGCCCCTCGCGGTGATAGTCCAGCGGCACGGCGTAGATGCTGTCGCTGTCCATCGCCTGGATGACCGCGCCTTCGCGCACGTTGCAGAACAGCGCGATCTTGCGCTTTTCGTCGGGCGGGATCGGCTGCTCGCAGCGACAGAGCAGGATGTCGGGCTGGATGCCGATGGCGCGCAGTTCGCGGACCGAATGCTGGGTCGGCTTGGTCTTCATCTCCCCGGCCGTCTTCACGAACGGCAGGAGCGTCAGGTGGACGAAGACACAGGCGCCCCGGGGCAGCTCCTGGCCGAGCTGGCGGATGGCCTCGAAGAAGGGCAGGCCCTCGATGTCGCCGACCGTTCCCCCGATCTCCACCAGCACGAAGTCGGCCTCTCCCGCATCGGACAGGACGAAGGCCTTGATCTCGTTGGTGACGTGGGGGATCACCTGGACCGTGGCGCCGAGATAGTCGCCCCGGCGCTCCTTCTCGATGATGGTCTTGTAGATCTGGCCGGTGGTGATGTTGTCGCCGCGGGTGGCGGACACGCCGGTGAAGCGCTCGTAGTGGCCGAGGTCGAGGTCAGTCTCCGCCCCGTCGTCAGTGACGAACACCTCGCCGTGCTGGTAGGGGCTCATCGTCCCGGGATCGACGTTCAGATAGGGGTCGAGCTTGCGCAACCGAACCTTGTAGCCGCGCGCCTGCAACAGGGCGCCCAGGGCTGCGGACGCGAGGCCCTTGCCCAGCGAAGACACCACGCCGCCGGTGATGAAGATGTAGCGGGTCATGGGAGATCAGCCTTGAGCTGATTCGCCCTGCGGCGGGGGCGACTCGCCCGCCGAAACGTCACTGGCCGGACGTGTTGCCGGGCGTTGGCGTGGAGGGCTGGACGGTCGCGGCCGCAGGCGGCGGCGAGGGCTTGGGCGCGAACGGAGCCACGGTCGGCGTGGAGTGCGGCGCGGTCTGAACGCCCAGCAGGCTGGCGGTATGGCCGTTCCTGCGATCGGCGGCAGGTGTGGGCGCAGCGGAGGCGGAAGGCGCGGTGTGAACTTCCGGCCGGGGCGCCTCGAAGTTGGCGCCGCTAGCCCTGGGCGAGGCGGACGATGGAACGGTTGCGCCGATGTCGGCGGCGCTCCCTCCGGCGGCGGCTGCGGTTGCAGGCGTCGCAGGAGCGGCCCCCGGCGGGCGCATGGCGCGGTTCAGGGCGTCCGGGTTCATGCTGTCGACCTTTAGCCGGTCGACCACCGAGCCGCCGGTATGCATCCGGCCGGAAAGCACCGTCAGCAAAAGGCACAGAAAGAAGAACACCCCCGCCAGGATCGAAGTGATGCGGGTGAGCAGGTCACCCGCCCCCCGGGCGGACATGAAGCCCGACGGGCCGCCGCCCATGCCCAGCGCGCCGCCTTCGGAGCGCTGCAGCAGGATCACCGTGCCGAGCGCGATGCACACCAGGACCAACAATACGAGCAGGGAGCCGAGGAGCATGGCGGGACGCAGTCTTGACCTGGAGGATGAGCCTGGGGCGCGCCGAGCGCACCCGATCCGACGACCGTGTACCATCGCCCCCCGGATGACGCCAGACCAGGGATCGCCCTGCACTGCAACTGTGCTTGTTGCCGAGGCGCCCTTGGCTAGGTTAACACCCTGACGCGGCCACACGGTCGCAGCCATCGGGGAAACACATGTCCGTCCGCCTCGCCTTCGCCACCGTCGCTGCAGTGGTTCTAATCGCCCCGGCCGCCCTGGCGCAGCCCGCCAATCCCGACCCCGCCGCCGTGAAGTCGGGAACGTATGAGATCGAGCCAACCCATACTCAGGTCATGTTCAGCGTCTCGCACATGGGCTTCACCACCTGGTACGGCGATTTCACCCACGTCTCAGGCCAGTTGAAGCTCGATCCCACCGATCCCAAGGGCAGCCGGCTGAACGTCACTCTGCCGATCGACAGCATCACCACCACCAGCGCCAAGCTGGATAGCGAACTGAAGTCCGCCGACTGGTTCGACGCCGCGAAGTTCCCCGACGCCACCTTCCGCTCCACCAGCGTGAACGTCACTGGGCCGAGCGATGCGGACGTGGCCGGCCAACTCACGCTGCACGGCGTCACCCGGCCGGAAGTCCTGCACGTCCACTTCAACGGCGCCGGCTCGAACCCGCTCAGCCACAACTACACCAGCGGCTTCGAGGTCAGCGGCACGATCCGCCGCAGCGACTTCGGCGTCAGCAAGTACGTCCCGCTGGTCGGAGACGAGGTGAGGCTGATCATCAGCGCGGCGTTCGAACGGCAGCCGGGCTGAACGCGGCCGGCTAGGCGGCGCGCACGATCGGGAGAAAATCGGCGGCCTTCAGCGAAGCGCCGCCGACCAATGCGCCATCCACGCCGCGCGCGTGCAGCAGCTCGGCGGCGTTGGCCGGCTTGACCGAGCCGCCGTAGAGCACCGGGACCGCGGCGCCGTTGGAGAACCGCTCGGCCAGCAGGGCGTGCAGGCGCAGGTGCATCGCCTCCACTTGGTCGAGGGTGGGGGTCCGGCCCGAACCGATCGCCCAGACCGGCTCATAAGCGATGGCGAAGGCGCGACTCTCCAGGCTGTCGGGGGCCGAAGCCTGGAGCTGGGCGGCCACCACGTCCAGAGCGTGGCCGGCCTCCCGCTGCTCCAGGCTCTCACCGACGCAGATCACCGGCTCAAGGCCCGCCTTGAGGGCCGCTTCGATCTTGGCGGCGATGTCTGCGTCGCTCTCGCGATAGCCGCTGCGGCGCTCGGAGTGGCCCAGGATCACCAGGGTGGCCCCGGCCTCATGCAGCATCTCCGCGCTGAGATCGCCGGTATAGGCGCCGCTCGTTTCGGCGTGGCAGTCCTGCGCGCCCACCTCGATCGCGGCGGCGGCGACTTCCCCGGCGATCCGGTGGATCAGCACCGCCGGCGGGAAGATCGCCACCCGGCAGCGAGCCGGCTCGTTCGCCAGCGCATCGGCCAGGGCGTGGACCTCGCGCAGCGCGCCGGCCGCCCCATTCATCTTCCAATTGCCGGCGACCAGTCGTGTCGGCTGGCTCAATTCCATCGTCTCCCCTGGGGTCTCACCAATTGCGCCTAAGCCAAGCTGGCGGGCCTGTGAAGGCTCGTCGCGCCACGTCACGCTGACGCGCCGAGCCTGCGGGACCTTGCCGGGACGGCGGCTTGGCCCCTATAGGCGAGCTTGCCCGGCGGCTGAGCGCCTGCGGGCCTCGCGCTCCCGCGTCCGCACGCGGTTTCCATAGGTCCCTCCGCAGGTTCCCGCCCGGCATGCTCTCCCAGTTTCGCGCGCTCGTGAAATCGCCCTTCGCCAAGGTGCTGATCGCCCTTCTGGTGGTGAGCTTCGGCGTCTGGGGCATCCGCGACGTGTTCCGCAACGGCGGCGGCTCGGACACCGTCATTCAGGCCGGATCGCGCTCCATCTCCTCGGCCCGCTTCAAGCAGATGTTCCAGGACGAGCTGAAGCAGTACAGCCAGCAGAGTGGCCAGACTGTCACCCTCCAGGACGCGGTCGCCCACAACATCGACCGCCAGGTGGCCGACGCCATCGCCTCCGACGAAGCGCTGGCCGCCTACATCTCCAAGATCGGTATCCGCCCCTCCGACAGGCAGATCGTGGACGAGATCGCCAAGGCGCCGCGCTTCTTCAACGCGGTGTCGGGCCGCTTCGACCGCCAGGCCTACGAGCAGTTCGTCCAGCAGATCGGCATGACCGATGCGGAGTTCGAGAACGTGCTGCGCGACGAACTCGCCCAGACCCAGTTCGTCTCAGGCATGGCGACGGGGCTGCGCGCGCCGCTGCTGTTCTCGGCACTACAGGCCGCCTATGTGGGCGAGGGCCGGAGCTTCAGCTACTTCGTGCTGCCGCCGACCGCAGTGCCCGCCCCCGCCCAGCCCACTGACGCGCAGCTGAACGCCTTCATCAAGCAGAACGCCGACCGCCTCATGCAGCCCGAGGCGCGGGTGTTCACCGTGGCCGCCTTCTCCAGCGACAAGCTGTCCAAGAGCCTCACCGCCGACCCCGCCCTGGTGCAGAAGCGCTTCGACTTTGAGAAGGACAGCCTGTCGACGCCGGAGAAGCGCTCGCTGACGGAAATCCCCGTGCGCGACGCGGCCCAGGGCCAGGCCGTAGCCGCCCGCCTGAACAAGGGCGAAGACCCCCAGGCGGTCGCCAAGAGCATCAACGTCCAGCCCGTCGTCTACACCGACAGCCCCAAGAGCGCGGTGGCCGATCGGAAGCTCGCCGACGTCGCCTTCGCCATGACCGTCGGCCAGGTGCAGGGTCCGGTGCAGGGCGATCTGGGCCTGGCGGTGCTGAAGCTCGGCGCGATCACGCCCGGCCACGTCGCGACCCTGGATGAGGTCCGGCCGAAGATCGAAGCCGAGGTGAAGACCGCCACGGCCCAGGCCGCCATCAACAAGCAGGTGCAGAAGTACGAAGAGGCGCGGGCCGGCGGCTCCAGCCTGCCGGACGCCGCCAAGGCGGTCGGGGGCCAAGTGACCACCCTGCCCCCGATCACCGCACAGGGCATCACCCTTCAGCGTCAGCGGGTCGCGATCCCGCCCAAGCTGCTGCAGTCGGGCTTTGCGCTTCAGCCGGGCCAGGACGGCGACATCATCGACCTCGGCCAGGGCGAATACGCCGCCCTGCGCCTCGAAAAGATCGTCGCGCCCGCCCCGCCGCCGCTGGACGATATCCGCGCCATCCTGACCCGGGTGGTGATGCAGCAGGACCTCCTGAAGAGACTGCAGGCCAAGGCCGACGGCATCGCCGCGGCGGTGAGCAAGGGCCAGCCCCTCCAGGCCGCCGCCGCCGCCGAGCACGCCTCGGTGACCCAGGCGGACGACGTGCTGCGCGCGGCTGCGGGCAAGACCTACAGCAGCGAGCTGCTGTCGCGCGTCTTCATCGCCAAGCCCGCCGACGTAGTGACCGGCCCCGACGTGAAGCTCGGCGTGATGATCGCCAAGCTCCAGGCCATCGTGCCCGCCACGGCTCAGGGCGCGGCCCAGACCGCGGCGGACCAGCGCCAGGCGGCGACCCAGGCGATGGTGCAGGACTTCGCCTCAGCGGTCCGCTCGGCCGCCCGCGACGCCATCAAGCCCAAGGTGAACTACACCCTCGCCCGCCAAGCCCTGGGCGTGGACGCCGCCCCCGCCGGGCAATAGCTCGCCGCCCATGGATGTCAGCCCAGCGCCCGACGCCTTCACAGAGGCCTACGCCGCCGGGCGCGCCCAGGTGCTCTGGACCCGCGTGGTGGACGATCTGGAGACGCCGGTCTCGGCCTTCATGAAGATCGGGCTCGGCCGCCCCTTCGCCTTCCTGTTCGAGGCGGTGGAGGGCGGGGTCTGGCGCGGGCGCTACTCGATCATCACCCTCGACCCTGATCTGGTCTGGCGCTGCCATGGCGACGTGGCGGAGATCGCGAGCGGCTCAGACGTCACGCGTAAGAGCTACCGGCGCGACGACAAGCCGGCGCTTGATTCGCTTCGCGCGGTGATCAACGCCGCGCGCATAGACCTGCCGGGCGAGCTGCCGCCCATGGCGGCGGGCATGTTCGGCGCGCTGGGCTATGACATGATCCGCCTGGCCGAACCGCTGGACCCCGCCAAGCCGGACGCGCTGGGGCTGCCCGACGCGGTGATGACGCGGCCCTCGATCGTGGCGGTGTTCGACGCCATCGCCCAGGAGATCGTGCTGATCACGCCGGTTCGGCCTGACGGGCGCCCGGCCGAGACGGCCCGCACTGAGGGGATCGCGCGGCTCGAAGACGTCGCCAGCCGGCTCGCCACGCCGCTGCCCCGCCGCGCCGCGGCCGAGCCTCCGGAAAGCGTGGACGCGTTGACCTCGCCCGTGACCCGGGCCGACTACGTGCAGGTGGTGGAGCGCGCCAAGCGCTATATCGAGGCCGGCGACATCTTCCAGGTGGTGCCGAGCCACCGTTTTCGCGCGCCCTTCGCCCTGCCGCCCTTCGCCTGCTACCGGGCGCTGCGACGGCTGAACCCATCGCCCTTCCTGTTCTTCCTGGACTTCGGCGACTTCCAGCTGGCCGGCTCCAGTCCTGAAATCCTGGTGCGCTTACGCGACGGCAAGGCGGTGATCCGGCCGATCGCCGGAACCCGTCCCCGGGGCGCCACGCCGGAGCAGGATCAGGCCCTGGAGCGCGAGCTGCTGGCCGACCCGAAGGAGCGTTCGGAGCACCTGATGCTGCTGGATCTCGGCCGCAACGACGTCGGGCGCATCGTCAAGCTGGGCGACGAGGGGCGCAACGCCCCGACCCCCGCCCCGCCGCGGGTGCGGGTGACCGAGAGCTTCAAGGTGGAGCGCTACAGCCATGTCATGCATATCGTCTCCAACGTGGAAGGCGATGTGACGGGGCCGCTCGATCCGGTGGACGTGATCCTCACCGCCCTGCCCGCCGGCACGCTCTCCGGCGCGCCCAAGGTGCGGGCCATGCAGATCATCGACGAGCTGGAGACCGAGAAGCGGGGCCTGGCCTATGCCGGGGCCGCTGGCTACGTCTCGGCCACGGGCCAGGTGGACACCTGCATCGTGCTGCGCACCGCCCTGTTCAAGGACGCCATGATGTACGTCCAGGCCGGGGGCGGCGTGGTCGCCGACAGCGACCCGGACGCCGAGTACGAGGAGACCCTGCACAAGTCCCGCGCGCTCCGCCGCGCCGCCGAGGAGGCCTGGCGGTTCGTTTGAGGAGCGCACGCGTCTGCGCGCGCGGCCTTCCCGTGCTAGACTCGAGCCGTCCACAGCTGCGAAGACGACCTGATATGCTCAAACCCGACCGCTCGCCCGAACCGAGGAGGGCCTCAGACGCCACGGAGACGCAGACCACGCCTCAGCACCGATCCACGAAACCGAGCCGGCAACAGCGGGTCCTGGTTCTGCAAGGCGGCGGAGCGCTCGGCTCCTACCAGGCCGGCGTTTGCCAGGCGCTGCAGGCCGCGGAGGTGGAGCCGCACTGGGTGGCCGGCATCTCCATCGGCGCGATCAACGCGGCGCTCGTCGCCGGAAATCCGCCCGAACGCCGGGTCGAGCAGATGCGCGCCTTCTGGGAGCAGGCGACGAGCGGGCCCTTCTTCTCGCCCCTAGCGGTCGACTTCAATCCGTGGCGTAGTTTCATCAACCAGATGAGCGCGGCCAGCATCGCCACCCTGGGGGCGCCGGGCTTCTTCAAGCCCCACATCCTGGCTCCGATTTTCTGGCCGGCGGGCAGTGCGGAATCGATCAGCTTCTACGACACCCACCCGCTCCGCGAGACGCTGGAGAGGCTGGTGGACTTCGGCCGGATCAACACCGGCGACACCCGACTGAGCGTGGGCGCGGTGAACGTACAGTCCGGCAATTCGGTGGTTTTCGACAGCGCCCATCAGAGGATCGGGCCGGAACACATCATGGCGTCCGGCGCGCTTCCGCCGGGCTTCCCGCCGGTTTGGATCGAGGGCGAGGCCTATTGGGACGGCGGGCTGGTCTCCAATACGCCGCTTCAGTTCGTGCTGGACGACGAGCAGCACGACGACCTGCTGATCTTCCAGGTCGACCTGTTCAACGCCCGGGGGCCCATGCCGCGCAACCTGCTGGAGGCGGACGAGCGCGAGAAGGACATCCGCTTCTCCAGCCGAACACGAATGAACACCGACGACACCTTGCGCATGCACAAGATCAAGACCGCGCTCCGCACCTTGCTGGAGAGCCTGCCGGCGGATCGCGCCGACGACCCCGAACTCGCGATCCTGCACGAATCGGTGAAGGAGAACGCCGTCACGGTGGTGCAACTGATCTATCGTAAGCAGCCTTATGAGGGCGGCTCGAAGGACTTTGAATTCTCCCGCCAGACCATGACCGAGCATTGGGACAGCGGGATCGCAGACGTTAAGCGGACGCTCGAACGCCACGACGAACTGTTCACCGCGCTCCCACAAGCGGGGGTGAGGGTGATCGACGCCGGAAACCACGAGGCCGAGACCACGTCGCCACGACCCTGAGCCATTAGACTTCGCCCCGCCAAGGATCGCCGCTATGAGCTTGAACAACCGCAACGCCGTCATCACGGGGTCGACCAGCGGCATTGGCCTGTCTTACGCCCGAGCGCTGGCGGCCGAAGGCGCCAACGTCATGATCAACGGCTTCGGCGACAAGGACGCCATCGAGAAGGAGCGGTCCGCCATCGAGAGCGAGTTTGGCGTCAAGGCCGTCTACTCTCCCGCCGACATGACCAAGCCGGATCAGATCGCCGCCATGATCGCCGAGGCCGCCCAGACCTTTGGCACTGTCGACATCCTGATCAATAACGCCGGCGTACAGTACGTCGCGCCGATCGAGGATTTCCCCGTGGAGAAGTGGGACCAGATCATCGCCATCAACATGTCGTCGGCCTTCCACGCCATGCGGGCCGCGATCCCGCTGATGAAGAAGAGTGGCTGGGGGCGGATCATCTCCACCGCGTCCGCCCACTCCAAGGCGGCCAGCCCGTTCAAGTCCGCTTACGTCGCCGCCAAGCATGGCTTGGCCGGCCTGACCAAGACCGCAGCGCTCGAGGTCGCCACCGACAAGATCACGGTGAACTGCATCAGCCCGGGCTACGTCTGGACCCCGCTGGTCGAGCACCAGATCCCCGACACCATGAAGGCGCGGGGTCTGACGCGCGAGCAGGTGATCAACGACGTGCTGCTGGACGCCCAACCCACCAAGGAGTTCGTCAAGCCGGAAGAGGTGGCGGCGCTGGCCGTCTTCCTGTGCTCGGACGCGGCGGCGCAGATCACCGGCGCCAACCTGTCCATCGACGGCGGCTGGACCGCGGAATAGATGCGAGATTTCCAGCTAGGTTGAGAGGCCGGTTGGAAGAGCCGACCAGCGGATCTATGCGCTTGGGCGCGATGATCCGAGGCGTGAGCGTCGACAGTCGCCTCATCCTGAGCTTGTCGAAGGACGAGGCGTCCACCGGGCGTGCCGCGGCCTCGCACCTCTCGACAAGCTCAGGATGAGGCCGAATGTAAGCTTAGCGATCCGGCACCCGCCATCCCGCGCTAAAGGCGCAGGGCCTCCCGAGTCGCCTGCGGCCAATCCTGCGCCCTCTCTCCGTGGGTGGCGAACAGCGCGACGGCCAACCGGTCCATGCCGAAGGCGACACATCCCGTGTGGGCCGGGTCGCCGCCAGCCTGCGCCAGCCCCCAGGTCGTGCCGAAATGGTCCTGGTGGTAGTTAAAGCTCATGCAGGCCGTAGGTCTTTCGGCTGAGATCACCGGGATCAGCAGCTCGAACTTCAGCGCCTGCTGGCGTTGGCTGACCGCCATCAGCTGTCCGCCGCGACCGAAAAACGGGTCATTGGCCACCTCGACCGTATAGGGGAGCGCGAGCGCGTCGGCGATGCCGCGCGCCGTGCACATCCAGCCCTCGCGGAAGGCGGCGATCTGTTCAGGCGAACCGATGCGGACATACTCGCGCATCCGGAACGATTGCAGCCGGTCCAGGTCCCGCGATGGCTCCCGCCGGAAACAGTCGCAGCCCACGTCGAACAGCAGCCCGCCCTCGGGCAGCGGCCCTCGGGCGGCGGCGATGGGATAGACGGGATAGCAACTCGCCGGGGTCAGAACGAGGTCGGCGACGTTCAGCGCATCGGTATAGGTCCCGCCCTCCACGAAGCGGTTCACCGCGCCGCGCACCTCAGCCTCGCTTCCGTCCATGCAGCAGACGCAGCCGAGCAAGTTTGGAAAGCTCTTCAGATAGCCCGACGTCTCCAGCATCGCCCGGCTCATCACCGGCGGAAAGCGGAACACCTCGCAGGCCGGATCGCGGTGGCGGGTGATGAGGGCTGCGAGCGCATCGACCACCTCCTCGTAGGCGCCGGTGCGCGCATAGACGCCGTCCGCGCCCATGGGGCGGAACAGGACAGCGGCGAGCCCTTCGAGCGCCGCTGCGGGCTGCGGATGGTCCAGGCTGTAGGCCGGCAGGCTCATGGGCGGGTCCTCTGTGCTGGCGGGCGGCGTGGGGGTCAGGCGAACAGGCCGCGAGGCGTCTCTGCCATGACAGCCGACATGCCCAGGTTGGCCAGGATGCGATCGTTATTGATCATGATTGGTGCAGAAAGGATGTCGCGCAGCGCCCGGCCCTGGCTTGCGGGACCGTCGTTGCGATAGCCCGACAGTCCGCAGGTCCGCATGGCGCTCATCACCGTGGCCAGCGCAAGTTCCGACGCCTCCACCTTCAGCAGCGTGATCTCGGTCTGGAAGTCGAAGGCCCCGAGCGCGCGCGCGTCCCCACGGATCGCCGCATAGCGGTCCAGCGCCCCGCCGACCAGGGCGCGCAGGGCCCGCAGCTGGCCCGTGGCGCGGGTGAAGTGCACCGCGGCCGGCGGGGTCTGGCCCGAGCGCGCCGCCTTGCGCAGGAACAGGCGCGCACGCTCCACCGAGGCCGCGGCCACCCCGGCCCAGACGCTGGACCACAGCAGGTGCGCCACCGGCGTCATGGTCTGGGCGTGGATCTCGGCATAGGGCTTGGACAGGACCTGCAGTTCGTGGCCCTGGGCCTTCAAAGCGAAGCCGGCGCTGCGAGTGCCGCGCATGCCGAGCGTCTCCCAACCGCCGGTCTCGGTCAGGCTGTAGTCGGCGGCCCGGAACACCACGAGCACCTGATCGGACGGCCCGGCGTCCGACGCGCGCCGGGCCGTGGTGACCACCGCATCGGCCTGCAGGCCGTAGGACATCACCGTGGCGTCCCGCTCCAGCCGGATGGTCGCGCCGTCGCGCACGATCGCGGCGGTGCTGGAGCGCACGTCGCCCCCGCCCTGCCCTTCGGTGGTGGAGGAGGCGAGCAGCAGCTGGCTGATCGCCACCTCGCGCAGGAAGTCGGCGTGCCAGGCGGAGCCGTCGAGATGCTCGACCAGGCAGGCGGCCTTGATCTGGTGCATGGCGAAGATCATCGCGGTGGAGGCGCAGGCCTGGCCCAGCCGGTGGCAGACCTCCGCCAGTTCGGTGACCGTGGCGCCCTCGCCCCCCAGCCGCGCCGGGACCATGGCGCCCAGGAGCCGTTCGGCCTTCAGCGCCGCCAGCGCTTCCCGGGGGAAGCGGCCGCGGACGTCCACGTCGTCGGCATAGGCCGCGGCGACCGTGGCGACGGCCTCGGCGCGGGCGATCAGGTCGCGGGGGGGCGTGGCGTCCGCGGCTTGCGCCAACTGTATCAACATGAGCGGCCTCTTCTTCATGTGAACCGCCCAGTTCAACAACCGTGCCAAGCGGCCGTATGAAAACCGGCACGCGAGATCGATCGTCTGAAACTTAACTCATGGTTATCCAAGACTAGGTTCAGTCGACCCATAGCATCTCGTCGGACGCGTCGGCGTCTCGTAACCGATCAGGATAAACCCCGTCTTTACCGCGGGTCGGCTATCGGGAGGGCGGTGGGGAGAGCGGGATGTCGGCGCAGACGGCGATGAGGCGTTCGGATCACGACGCCAGGGTGGACCGCGTCCTGTCGCTGGTGGACGCCATGCTGGCCAAGAAGGCCAGGCCCCCAGCCGATGCGGACCAGGACCTGCGCGACGCGGGACTGAGTTCGCTCGACACGGTCAACCTGATGCTGGCGGTAGAGGGCGAGTTCGACCTGCTCCTCCCCCAGGCCGAGATGACCCCGGAGAACTTTCGCTCCGCCGCCGCCATCGCACGCCTGGTCGACCGCCTCGCCTGAGGCGAGCGGGCGGGCGACGATGGACGAAGACTTCGCTCGCCTCGATCCCCGCGCCGCGCGGCTGCTGCAGATGCTGCGCGCCGGCGAGCGGCAGGACGGCGCCGCGCCAAGCGTCGAGGCGCGGCGCGAAAGCCTCAGGACCCTGGCCGACCTGACCGCCGATCCCGTGGCGGGCGATGTGGCGCGCGAGCGACCGACCTGTCGCATGCGCGACGGCGCGGAGCTCCCGCTGGTCCGTTACGTCGCCGGTGGCGGTCCAGGCGGTGCGGCAGCGGCCATGCTCTACCTGCACGGCGGGGGCTGGGTGGCGGGGGACCTGGAGACCCATTCCGGCGTCTGCGCCGCCCTGGCCCGGGCCAGCGGCTGCCACGTCTTCGCCCTGGACTACCGTCGCGCGCCCGAGCACCCCTTCCCCGTCTCGATCCAGGACGCCGCCGACGCGCTGCGCTGGCTGGGGCGGGAGGCGCAGGCGTTGGGCGTCGATCCGCGCCGGCTCGTGCTGGCCGGCGACTCCGCCGGCGCCAACCTCGCCGCCGCCTGCCTGCTCGAGCCTGAGATCGCGGTGGGGGTGGCGCTGCAGCTGCTGATCTGCCCGATCCTGGACCTGCCCCGCACCACCGGATCGCGCGAGCGCTACGGCCGCGGCTTCTTCCTGAGCGCCGAGCGCCTGGCGCAGGACGCCCGCGACTATCTGCAAGGCGCCGATCCCGCAGCGCCCCAGGTCTCGCCGCTCCGCGCCGGGCGCCTGGCGCACCTCCCGCCGACCCTGATCCACGCCGCCGAATGCGACCCATTCCGGGACGAGGCCTTGGCCTATGCCGAGCGCCTGCAAGCCGAAGGCGTCGCAGCCCACGCCACCGTCCATCCCGGAATGATCCACTACTTCTACGCCCTCCCCCACATGATCCCTTACGCACGAGGAGCGCTGGGGCGGATCGGAGCCGAGGTGAAGGCGATGCTCGCCCTGGAGTGATGAAGGCTGGGCTCGCTTAGCGCCACGCAGCAAATCCCGGTGGGCGGCGAGGGAGGCGACCGGACATTGCCTTTTAGCTGCGCGGTAATAGGCTGCCACGACTCTGCGGGGGACGTAATGGGTGTAATTGGCATTGGCGGCGTCTTCTTCCGCTCCGCGGACCCGGACGCGCTCTCGCAGTGGTACAACGACCACTTCGGGGTCACTATGCAGGGCTACGAGCCGTGGCGCCAGGCCGCCGGGCCGACGGTCTTCATGCCTTTTGCCGCGACGACGGATTACTGGCCCGGCGACAAGCAGTGGATGATCAATTTTCGCGTGGACAGCTTGGACTACACCCTAACCAAGCTGCGGCAGGCCAACATAGCCATAAAAACGGAGGCGGCCTGGGATAGTCCGGAGACAGGCCGGTTCGCACGCATTTTCGATCCCGAAGGAAACCCAATCGAACTCTGGGAGCCGCCGCGGAAGTAAAATCGCGACTGACGGATCAGTAGCTCCGCCAGCGGATCTAGGTCGGCTGCCAGAACTCAATTTTAGTGCCGTCGGGATCGATTATCCAGGCGTACTTGCCGAAAGCGTCTTGGTCACGTTTCAGGATCGGCACTCCTTTCGTTGTCAGCCGGGCTAAGAACGCATCCATATCGTCGACGGCCAAGTTCAGCATGAAATCCCGATTCGAGGGAGCCAGCTCATCGCTGTTCTGTGACACCGGAGACCAGACCGCCACCGGTGGGTGGCCCGGAGCGGCATAGGACAGCTTCGCTCCGCCCCAAGGCTTAATGTCCAGGCCGAGCACATCCCGGTACCAGGCAGACAGGGCCTTCGAATTGTTACTCCTGACGATCACGCCGCCAAGTCCGGTGACGTGGCCGGGAAATTGCGCCGAGGCCGGCCTGGTCGAGAGGACGGCTGCGCCGACCGAAGTTAGAGCAAGAACGTGTCGCAGCTTCATTGCACCCCTCCAAATCGGCAATGTCGAGATTACGCAACGGCGGAGACGCGACAAGAGCGGGGGCTCAGCATTTCCCGAGTCGGCAGCACTTAAGAGCGTATTTCCGGCAAACCGCCGCTCGCCATGGTCTCTCCCCCGCTTTGAAGCGCCGGGTTCGAGATGTTGCGCAAAATGTTGCGGGAGGTGAAACCGAGTAGCCTGTAGCGACTAGATGCGCAGTTGGCCTGCTAGCAGCTTGGCGTAAGCCGCTGCGTCCCAGGCACGATAGCCGCCGTCCTCGCGCCAAAGCATCGGGCCGCTGATGCGTGCCGGATCGATCCCCTGCTCCGCCAGCGCGGTCTTCTTCAGCTTGAAGGTTTCGGTCGCCTGCAGGTCTTCGGACAGGCGCAGGAAGACCGGGCGCGCATAGACCGGCAGGCGGCCAGCGACATGGCGGGCGAGGTCTTCGGGATCGAATTCGGGCGTGACGGCGAGCGCGGCCATGCCCGCCCGCCCTTCGCAGCCCGGCAGCGCCACGCCGTAGACGGCCGCCGCGGTCACGCCGGGACAGCTCGCCAGCACGTCGGCGACCTCGGCGGTGGAGACGTTCTCGCCCTTCCAGCGGAAGGTGTCGCCGACCCGGTCGACGAAGTAGAAGAAGCCCGCAGCGTCCCGGCGCATCAAATCGCCGGTGCGAAACCAGGCGTCACCCGGGGCGAACACGTCGCGCAGCACCTTGCGCGCGCTGTCCTCGTCACGAGTGTAGCCTTCGAACCGGTTCGGGCCGCCCTCCTTGGCCGCGGCGATCCGGCCGATGGCCTCGCCGGTCTCGTCGGGGACGCAGCGGACGCAGCGACCGTCCGCGTCTCGGATCGGGACGCCCGCTTCCGGGTCGTAGCGCACGATGGCGGCCGGGAAGCGGTGGGCGAGGAAGGCCGGCACGCGCCCGATGGCGCCGGGCCGGCCCTCCACGTTGTAGAGCGAGAAGCTGCCTTCGGTCGCGGCGTAGAACTCCAGGATGCGGGGGATGGCGAAGCGATCCTGGAAGGCGGTCCAGACGTCCCCGCGCAGACCGTTTCCGCAGGCGAGGCGCAGGCGGTGGCTGCGCTCCAGCGGGTGCGGATCGCTGTTCAACAGGAAGCGGCACAGCTCGCCGATGTACTGGACGAGGGTGCAGTCGTGAGCGACCACCTCGTCCCAGAAAGCTCTGGCGGAAAAGCGCTCGCGCACGAACACCGAGCCACCGTTCAGCAGCACGCCCCCTACCGCCACCACGCCGCCAACGCTGTGGTACATGGGAAGACAGTTGTAGAGCCGGTCGTCGGGGTCTGCGTCCATCATGCCGGCGAACCAGCCGCACCAGGTCAGCACCCGCGCATGGCTGACATTGGCGGCCTTGGGCAGGCCCGTCGTGCCCGAGGTGAAGATCAGCAACGCCCGGTCCGACAGCGCGGCGTCCGGCCCCCCTTCGGGCGCGAGGGGTGCGTCCGAGTAGGCGGACAGGTCCAGCCCCACGTTCGGCTCCATCAGCCACAGCGTCGGCGGCGTCTCGAGATGGGCGACCGCCCCGGCGTAGGCGCCGGCCAGCGAGGGCGCGAGCAACAGGGCGCGGGCGCCCGCCACGCGCAGTCCGTGGGCCAGGGCCTGCCCCTCCAGCTGGGTGTTGAGCAGGGCCACGGTGGCGCCGGTCCGGCTCACGCCTGCCCAGGCGGCGAAGTAGTCGGGCTGGTTGGGCGCGAGCAGCGCCACGACATCGCCCGGGCCATAGCCCTGCGCCCGCGCCCACCGGGTATAGCCCCGCGACCGCGCCGCCAGCTGACCGAAGCTCAGGCTCTGCGCCTCGGACAGGAGCGCCGGCGAGGCCCCGTATCGTTGCGCCAGCCCATCGAGCACCGCCGCCAGCGGGCGCCCGGAGGCCGAGGTCAGCTCGGCGGTGAGACCTAGCGCGCGGGCCCAGGCCTGGGTCACGCCCGTGGAGGTCTCCCGCGACGGTGGGGCGTCCTGGAGTGCGACGGCGGGAAGGCTCATGCCCGCCGCGCCTCAAGAAACGTGCCGTTCAGACGGGCGGCGCAGCCGGTTCGTCGGCCGTTGCGCGCCGGATCAGTTCCCGGTTGCGGGCGGGACGATGGCCAGGAGCTGAAGCCGGAACACCAGCACGCTATTGGCCGGGATCGGCCCCGTCGCCTCATCGCCATAGCCGAGACTCGGGGGCAGGTAGAGGGTCCAGTCGTCACCCGGCCGCATGAGCTGCAGCGCCTCGTTCCAGCCCGGCACGAGCTGACCCACCGTCATCACGATCGGTCCGCCGTTTGCTGCCGAGGAGTCGAACACGCTCCCGTTCGTCAGCCGACCTTCGTACGACACGCGCACCTGGTCGCCGAGCCTGGGATGGGCGCCGGTGGCCGGCCCGGAACGGGTAACCTTGTAGGCCAGCCCGGAGTCGGTGACGACCACGCCCGGCCGCTTGGCGGCCGCGGCCATGAAGGCGGCCGGATCCTGAGCCGCCGGAGCGGAGGCCTCGGGCGTAGCGGAAAGAGGCTGGGCCGCGTGAGCGCTAGATGCGAGCAGCAGGGCGGCGAGGGGGATGAACACGCGCATATCCAGCCCCATAGCCTCGCACCGAGCGCAGGTAAACGCTCGACCCGTCGCCAGAGCCGGAGCAAGCCGTCGCCGGCGCCTTGGTTGAACCCCGAACGCTTACGAGGCGTTCGAAAGGCCAGGCACGCCAGGCTTTCCGGCGGCATTGCACGGAGAGCTTCATGAGCGCCCCTTCCTATACCGTCGATGACTCGCATCTAGTATCGGCGAACAATCTGGCGGGGCAGACGCTGGTCGATCGTGGAGGCGACAAGCTGGGGGTGCTGAAGGAGCTGTTCGTCAACAAGCTGACCGGGCAGGTCGAGTTCGTCCTGGGGGCCACGGGCGGCTTCCTAGGCGTAGGCGAGAAGTTTCATCCGCTTCCCTGGGGTCTGCTCACCTATAATCACGCGCCCGAAGGCTATGTGGTGGCGGCGACCAAGGACGAAATCCGCGCCGCGCCGGCCTATGATCGTGACCAGCTCACCAGCACCAACTATAACTGGGGCGATCAGGTCCACCGCTACTTCACAAACCTGAAGCGCTCCGAGGCCTGACCGGCGCTTACGTGAAGTCGGCCTTTGGGTCGTTTCAGGAACAGGGAGGCGCGCCCGCGTAGTTTGGACAGACATCCCTGGTTATCTCCGGGGGCCTTAGCCGTCTCGTTAATAGATGGCGTCGGTGAAGCTGCCTGCGACGCCTTGGCGCGCCAGTCTTCGGCTTGGCTTTTCAGGCGATCCTTGTCGCGACCATAAGAGACGATCGACGCCAGGCGATCGGCTTCCGCCGCCATCTTCAGACAATGGTCAGCATCCGGCGTGCGCATCATACCCCGAGCCTGACGACGATCCTGGCTTGTCTAAATCAGTGTACACCTCGCCGCAGCGCGGCAACGTCAGGTATTCACCGCCTATGATAGCTCAGCCAAGGTAATTAAGCGCTCGTAAGCCTTAAAAATCCGTTTGACGTCTCTGTTGACCGTAGGCGGGCGGCAGGCGAAAGACGTCATCCATTCGGCCCGCCACAGGCTTTCGTCAGGCCTTCACGCCGGCTTCGCCCAGCCACTCCAGGATCTTGGACTTCGGCATGGCCCCGACCTTCATGGAGGCCATCTGCCCGTCCTTGAACAGCATAAGCGTAGGCACCCCGCGCACGCCGTACTTCGACGGCGTGCCGGGACTGTCGTCGATGTTCACCTTGGCGATGGTGACCTTGCCGGCCAGCTCCTCGGAAATCTGATCGAGCGCGGGGGCGATCTGCTTGCAGGGGCCGCACCACTCCGCCCAGAAGTCGACCAGCACCGGCTGGCCGGCGCCCAGGACCTTGCTGTCAAAATCGGTGTCGGTGACCTTCACCGTGCTCATCGTGATGCTCCACTGTCACGGGCCATCGAAGGCGGTCCCGTATGTCGGTGACCCATGTAACCCCCCCGCCCGCACGATCAAGCCTCAGGCCCGGGCGGAACCCAGCTTGCTCAGCGCTGCGGACATCATGTTTTCTGGGACGGGCGTGAGCTTTGGTCCATCGGTCCAGACCAGCGCGGCCTCCACCCTGCGGCCAGGGAAGATGGCGCGCAGCACCGCGACGTAGATGGCGATCTGGGTGATGTAGCCAGGATCGGCGTCCTCGATCCGGTCGGGCGAGGGCCGGTTGGTCTTGAAGTCGGCCACCAGGATGCGCTCTGGCGTGACCAGCAGCCGATCCACCCGCCCGGACACCGCATAGCCGGGCGGCAGGTGCGGCGCGGTCCCGGCGACCGACGCTTCCGCCATGGAGCCGGGGGCGAACACCTCGGCGAAGCGGGGATCGCGCAGCACGCCGAGCGCGGCGTCCGCCATCTCCTTCCGCTGGCTGGGATCGAGATCGCGTTCCTTGTCGAGCAGGCGAGCGGCCGCGCGATCCCAGGCCTGGGGACCGAGGTCGGGCAGGAGCTGCAGCAGACGGTGGATCAGTTCTCCGCGGCGAAAACGTCCCAGCCCGAAATGCTGGGACAGCGGCGATGCGCCGGGACCGTACACGGCCTCTCCGGCCGCCGACGGTGCGGCAGGGCCTCCGTCCGCCTCCTGCGGCGCAAAGCGCGCCATCCATTTCGGAAGCTCGCCCATCGTCCCCTCAGAACTCGCCGAGGGCTTGCCGACCGCGGGATCGTGGCCGAACCTTTTGACCAGGCGGCCCCCCACCTCCAGCTCGCGCACCTGGCCGGCCAGGCTCGGGTGCTCGAAGGCGTCGCGCATGGGGGCCCACCAGCCCTTCAGCTTGTCGACATCGGCCTTGGCGTTCACCCGCCCGGCGATCACCACCCGGTCCCGCGCGCGGGTCAGGGCCACATAGAGGAGCCGCATCGCCTCCTGCGCCTCCCTCGCCTCCCGCAGCGCGCGCACCTGACCCGAGGCGCCGCAGTCGGCCGTCTTGGAGGCGCACCACAGGAAGCCGCCGTCCGGCGTGTCGAGCAGCGGCGATCCCCGGGGCGCGCCGCCGCTCACCGTCTCCGGCAGGAACACGATGGGGGCTTCCAGTCCCTTGGCGCTATGGGCGGTCATAATCCGGACCTCCCCGCCCTGCCCCGGCTCCCGCGGGGCGTCCATCTCGCGCTTCACCGTGATGTCCAGCCGCGAGACGTGATCGGCGAAGCGTTCCAGGTCGCGGACGCCCCGGCTTTCGGCGGCCAGGGCCTGGGCCAGCAGCTCGTCCAGCGCGTCCCCCGCCTCTCCGCCGAGCCTGGTGATGAAGCGCTGGCGGACCGAGCGGCCGGCGGCGTCCAACCTGCTGAACAGACGCGAATACAGGGTGAAGGGCGGCTGCGTCGCCTGCGCCTGTACCCAGGCGATCAGCTCCAGCGCCGCGCGCCAGTCGTCGCGCTCATGCGCCCGACGCGACAGCTCCGACCACAGCTGGCCGGGCCGGCCGACGTCCTGCGGCCCCCGGGCGAGAGCGTAGAGGCTGTCCTCGTCCACGTCGCAAAGCGGGCTGCGCAGCACCGACGCCAGGGTCAGGTCGTCCCAAGGGAACAGCGCAACCCGGGTGAGCGCCAGCACGTCCTCGAACACCGGATGCTCGGACAGGCCAGCCGATCTGCGCCTGCGACGGGCACGCCGCGGTGCTTGCAGGCGCGCAGCAGCTCAAGGAACAACGCCTTGCGCTTGCGCACCAGGATCAGCACGTCGCCGAACTCGGCCGCCCGATAAGCCCGCGCCTCCTTGTCGTGGACCCTCTCCCCGCACCCAACGAGGCGCGCGATCTCGTCGGCGATGCGCTCGGCCAGCCGACGGTAGGCGCCGCTGCGGCCGGCGGCGTCCAGGGGTTCGTCCCAGGCGCGACGCTCCTCCGCGGGCTCCTCGCGCTCGAGCTCCCACAAGTCGATGGTCCCCTCGTCGCTCGTGCGATTGGCGATGTGGCGCACGAGTTCGGCGGCGAAGTCTGAGCCGCTGCGGGGCTGCAGGGCGGCGCGATGCTCATGCGGCTCGAACACCGCATCCACGAAGCCCAGCACCTGCGGCGTGGAGCGCCAGGACTCCAGCAGCGGGATGCGCGCGAACCCGTGGCCGACGCCGGCCGCCAGCGCGGCGTAACGATCCGCCTCCTGCGCCAACCGCTCCGGTCGCGCGCCCTGGAAGGAGTAGATCGACTGTTTCTCGTCGCCGACGATGAAGACGGTACGGGCGGCGGCCCGTCCCTCCGCGCCGTCACCGGAGAAGAACTCCCCGGTCAGAGCACCCAGGATGTCCCACTGTTCCGGGGCGGTGTCCTGCGCCTCGTCGAGCAGCACGTGGTCCACGCCGCCATCCAGCTTGTAGAGCACCCAGGCGGCGTCCTCCCGATCGCGCAGCAGGCGCTGCGCACGGGCCACCAGATCGGTGAAGTCCAACAACCCTCGCGCCGCCTTGGCGTGCTCGAACGCGCGAAGATAGACGCTGGCCAGGGTCAGGGCGTGGACGGTCGCCTGAGCGACCCGCGCCGCCTTGAGCGTTTCCGCCACCTGCATCAGCCGATTTCGCTCGGCGACCAGGCGCGCGTGCAGGACGGGATCGCGCTTCAGGGTCGAGGCGGTCTCGACCCATTTCGCCGGGTCGCCCTTGGCGGTGCAGAAGACCGCCAGCGCAGCCTGGAACGTCGCCTCGCCCCGGGTCGCCGCCTCGACCAACTCCGACATCTGCGTGGCGCACTTCTGGTCGCGGGGTCCGCTCGCCCCGAGCGCCGCGGCGCCCTTGCGCCAGAGCTCGACGTCCAGAACGGAGGGCGCCACGGCCGCCGCCTCCAGCGCCTCGGGCGAGACGGGATGGCTCAGGCCACACGTCCGCGACACGTCCTGCGCCAGCCCGGCCGGTCCGCCGATGCGATCCAGATAGGCGCCGATCGCCTCCCGCCTAGCCTGGAAGGTGGCGAACATCGCCTCGAAGCTCTGGAAGTCCAGCGCCGTCGCCATGGCCGCGTAGGCGGAGGAAACCTCCGCCTGCCCGGCCATGGAGATGCGCGCGAGGGTGTCCCTCGCGTCGTCGGCGACCTCGACCGCGGCCGCGTCGTCCATGACGGTGAAGCCCGGCGACACGCCAGCCTCCAGCGGGAAGCGACGCAGCAGCTTTTCGCAGAAGGCGTGCAGGGTCTCGATCTTCAGCCCGCCGGGCGCCTCCAAGGCGCGAGCGAAGAGGGTCCGGGCGCGCGGCAGGTCGCGGGCGTCCTCGCCGATGGCCGCCAGCCGCTGCGTGAGCTGGTCGTTGTCCAGGGTGGACCAGTCGCCGAGCTGCTGGAACAGGCGGCGCTGCATTTCGGCGGCGGCGGCCTTGGTGTAGGTGACGCACAGGATCGCCTCGGGCCGCGCCCCGTGCAGCAGCAGCCGCGCCACCCGATCCACCAGCGTCTTGGTCTTGCCGGACCCCGCATTGGCGCTGACGAAGGCGGACCCGGCGGGGTCCGCCGCGAGCACCTGGGGATCGCGGACCGCCGGGTCGTGCATCGTGACGGCGAGGCTCATTCTTCTTCCCCATCGTCGGCGGCGGACCACTCGCGCACTCGGGCCAGATGATCGGTGTCGCTCGCGTGCTCGCCCACGAAGCGCGGCGCGATGCGCGAGCGGTAGGGCTGGTCGGGGTCTCGGTAACGGGCGAGCAGCGCCTCCAGCCCGTCGAGGGCGCCTAGCGCCATGGCGACGCTGTCGGCGGCGGCCCCTCGCCGTTCCTCCATCCCCGCCGGATCGCGTCCGGTCACCCGCAGATAGACCAGCTCGCCCGGCGTTCGGGCGCCGAGGTCAGGGAAACCGCCGCGCATCAGCATGGCGGCGGTCAGGGTGAGCTGGGGGGCGAAGTCCGTCTCGATCTCCTTCTTGGACGGCACGCGGCCGGTCTTGAAGTCGAGCACGTTGACGACCCCGTCCGCGACTTCCAACCGGTCGGCGCGGCAGGTGAGCGTGACGCCGGCGTCGAGGGCGAGCTGTCCCTGCTGTTCAACCCAAACCGCCTGAAGCCCCCGTCGCCGGTCGATCTCCATGCCGGCCACCCAGTCTCCCGCGCGCTCGGCCAGCACCGCCTCGCGCGCGAGCAGGGCCTGGGGCGCCGACTGGGCGTGCAGGGCCTGCATGTAGAGCGCCGCGAACCGGTCCCCCGCCCCCTCCGGCGAGAGGGTCGCCCAATCGGCGGCGAACTGCTCGAAGGCGGTGTGGATGGCGGTGCCGCGCGCCCGCGCCTCGATCCGCTCGTCGGGCCGCTCCTGGCGCTTCAGCGCCAGCACCTTGCGGGCGTAGACGGCGTAGGGGTCGCGCACCAGCCGCTCCACCTCGGTGACCGAGAACTGCGTCGGCCGCGCCGCTACCGGCGGCCGGGGTGCGGGGCGCGGGGCGGTGCGAAGGCTGGGCGGCGGATCGGGGAGGGGCGCATCCAGCGCCCGCGCCCAATGCACCGCCTCGTCGCGGGACGGCAGCGCCAGGCCCGCCCCCCGCGCCAGGGTGGAGAGCCGCCACAGCCAGCGCGACATCACCGCGGGCTGGCCGCTCCGCCGCTCGCTGGTGACCAGCACCACCTCCCCAGCGCACGCTGCCTGGGCGAAGTCGTGCGCCGCCACGCCCACCCGCCGCTCCGGGCTCGGCAGGCCGAGCCGCGCGCGCATGGGGCGGGACAGGAACGGATCGACCTGGGCCGCCGCCGGCCAGACGCCCTCCTCCAGGCCCGCCAGCACCAGCCTGTCGGCGCCTATCAGACGGGCCTCGATCAGGCCCAGGATGCGCAGGCGCGGATGGGTGCGGCCGCCGCTGCGCACCACTTGGCCGACTAAGAGCGCCTCCATCATCTGGGCGAAGCCTACGGGCGTGCAGGCCGGCAGGGCGGCGCCGTCCTCGATCAGCGCTGCGATCAGGCCGGCCGCCGCTTCGCCGTCCGCACCGCCCCACAGCTCGCCTGGACGACCGTGGCCGTCGGCGGCGAGCCGTTCCAGGCTCTCCGCCAGGGCGCGCGCCGCCAAGGCCGCAGGCGCCGGCCCGGCCTCGAACGACGTCGCGCAGAGCTGCAGCGCCGCGCGCAACCGCTGCGCCAGGTCGAGCGCGGCTAAGGCCTCCGCCGTCTCCCGCGCCGCCGCCTCGCCCCCGGCGTCCAGGATGCGGGTGCGCGGCTGCAGACGCTCCAGCAACGCCGCCCAGTCTCCAGGCCGGGGCCCGCGCAGGCCCCGCCGCTCCAGCCGCCGACGTGCGGCGTCGAAGGCCCAGGGCTGCAGCCCCAGACGGACCTGCGGGTGCTTGAGGATGGCGAGCAGCAGCACCGGCGACACCGGCTCGGCCACCGTCCGGGCGACCAGCGCCCCCAGCACGCCGGCGGGAAGCTGCGCCAGCGGTGCGCCAGCCGAGGAGTCCACCTCGATCCCCCAGCGCGACAGCTGGGCGCTCACCCGCCGCGCCAGGGCCGGATCGGGCGTGACCAGGGCTGCGGTGCGACCCGGCGTCTCCAGCGTCTCACGCAGCAGCACCGCGCACGTCGCCGCCGCCTCCCCCTCCGTCCGGGTGACCGCCAGGCTCAGGCCCTCAAGTCCGGTGGCTATGGGATCGACGCCCGCCTCCGCGCCCTCCGCGCGCATGTTGTCCAGCACGGCGCGCCAGTCGTAAGTCATCTCGGCGGGGCGCAGCGCCTCGTTGACCAGCCGCCGACGGTCGCGCGCCTTCCGCACCGCCGCCAGCGACTCCGGGGCCGGCCACGCCATCACGTCTGCGCGCGCCAGTCCGGCGTGACCAAGCAGGCGCTTCAGGTCATGCTGGGGGTGGCCCTCCTCCACGCAGGCCCAGGCCGCGTCGGCGAGGTCCTGGTCCAGGCCGGGCAGCACCACGCAGCCCAGGGGAGCCAGCGCTGCAACCCTCAGCAACTCCGCCAGCGACGGCGCCGCGCTCGCCACCCCGGCCATGATCACCGGCCGCTCCGGCGGCGAGGCGCGCCACTGCTCGGCCAGGCTGCGAAGCAGCCGGGTGCGGCGGGCGGCCACGTCCGTCAGCCCCAGCTCGGCCAGCCGCTCCGGCCAGGCGGTTGTGGCGATCTCCAGGAATCGGGCGGAGGCGCGCCAGTGCCGCGCCAGATCGCCCTCCACCAGGGTCGCGATCCGCTCGGGGTCCTCGACCTCCTCGATCTGGAGCGAGTCTAGAAAGGCGGCCAGGGCGTCGGCCAACTCGAGCGCGCCCGCCGCGTCGATGGGGCGCTCGAACAGGTGACGGTGCGCCACCACCAGCCGCGCTAGCTCGAAGCGGCGGCGGAGCGGGGTGACGCCGGGCGCGAGGTCAAGCGCCAGTTCGCCGGACTCGAAGGGCGGCTCGCCCTCGTCCAGGTCGCCGATGGCGCGGATTTGCGGCAGCAGCACCGCCCGCCCCTGCGCCGCCCGCACGAAGGCCTGGCCGAGCTCGCGCACCGCCCGGCGAGTGGGCGTGAAGACCACCACCTCGGCCAGGGCCTGCGGCCCCTGCCCCGCGAAGGCGGCGTCCAGGGCGAAGGCGAGGTCGTCCAGAAAGGGTCGATGGGCGGCGACCGAGAACCACCGCGGTCCGGGGCCTCCGAAAAGGACTTCATAGGCGGCGTTCATCGGTGCAAGGTTTCGCATGTCCGCTGGGCGAGTGGAACCGGGGCGACGTCAGACGCGGACGTACGACCTGTGCTCCATCCCGCGCAACGCCTGGAGACCCGGTTGGCCGAGAAGCTCTCCACCTATCGTAGCAAGCGCGACTTCGAGCGGACGGCGGAGCCGAGCGGCGAGACCGAGGTCGCGCCTTCGGATCAGCTGCGCTTCGTGGTGCAGAAACATGACGCCACCCGGCTGCACTACGACTTCCGGCTGGAGTGGCAGGGCGTGTTCCTGTCCTGGGCGGTGACGCGTGGGCCGTCCCTCGATCCCCACGACAAGCGGCTGGCGGTGCAGGTGGAGGATCACCCCCTGGCCTATGGCGACTTCGAGGGGACCATCCCCGAAGGCCAGTACGGCGGCGGCGCGGTGATGCTGTGGGATCGCGGCGTCTGGGCGCCCCAGGGCATGACGGTCGAGGACGGCCTGGCCAAGGGCGACCTGAAGTTCGTGCTCGAAGGCGAGCGGCTGCACGGCAGCTGGGTGCTGGTGCGGATCAAGAAAGACCGCATGGGCGGCAAGCGCGTGAACTGGCTGCTGATCAAGCACCGCGACGAGATCGCACGGGAAGGCGACGCGGACGCTCTGCTGACCACCCACGACTGCTCGGTGGCGTCGGGGCGGGACTTCGCAGAGATCGAAGCCGGCGCGTCGCCAGGCCCCTCCCCGTTCATGACCAAGCCTGCCGGCGCGAAGGGGCGGCGCAAGGCGGCGGATGCGGTGTGGAACAGCCGCCGGCCGCCTGACCCGACGTCCGCCGCCGATGAGGCCGAAGACGCGAAGCCGGCCCCCAAGCCGGCCAAGCCCCCCGCCTCCAAGCGGAAGCCGGCGGCATCCGCCATGCCCGCCTTCGTCGAGCCCCAGCTCACCCGCTCCATCGAGCGACCGCCTGGCGGCGACGGCTGGGTGCACGAGATCAAGTTCGACGGCTATCGGCTGCAGCTCCGCATCGAGGACGGCCACGCCACCCTGCGCACCCGCAAAGGACTGGACTGGACCCATCGCTTTCCAGAGATCGCCGCGGAGGCCGCGCGCCTCGCCGACATGATCATCGACGGCGAGGCGGTCGCCCTGGACGCGCACGGCGCCCCCGACTTCGCCGGCCTGCAGCTCGCCTTGTCCGAGCAGAAGACCGCCGGCTTGGTCTTCTACGCCTTCGACATGATGTTCGAGGGGGCTGAGGACCTGCGCGCCCTGCCGCTCTCGGCGCGCAAGCCGCGGCTCGACGCCGCGCTGCAGGGCGCGGAGCTGGCGCACATCCGCTATGTCGAGCATTTCGACAGCGGCGGCGACGCGGTGCTCAAGTCGGCCTGCAGCCTGCATCTGGAGGGCGTGGTCTCCAAGCGGCTGGACGCCACCTACGTTTCCGGCCGCGCCGACAGCTGGACCAAGTCCAAGTGCCGGGGCGGCCAGGAGGTGGTGGTCGCCGGCTGGACCAGCGACGACGTCAACCCGCTACGCTCGCTGATCGCCGGGGTGAACCGCGAGGGCGTGCTGGTGCACGTGGGCCGGGTCGGCACCGGCTTCTCCCGCGCCAAGGCCGAGGCCGTGCTGCCCCGGCTGCAGGCGGTGGAGAGCCCGACCTCACCCTTCTCCGGCAAGGGGGCGCCCAAGGGCGGTCCTGGCATCCATTGGGCGCAGCCGGTCATGGTGGCCGAGATCGAGAGCGCCGGCTGGACAGGCGCCGGCGCCTTGCGCCAGGCGAGCTTCAAGGGTCTGCGGGAGGACAAGCCGGCCGACGAGGTCGTGCGGGAGCCGCCCGCCTCGCCCAAGGACGCGACCGGCGCCAAGGCTGCACCCGTCAAAGCGTCGCCGCAGCCGGCGAAAGCCCACGCCTCCTCCAAGCCGATCGTGATGGGGGTCACGATCAGCCATCCGGACAAGCAGCTCTGGCCGGCGGATGGGGCGGAGCCGGCGGTGACCAAGCTGGAGCTGGCGCAGTATTTTGACGCGGTAGGACCCTACATCCTGCCGCACATCGCCGGCAGACCCTGCTCGATCATCCGCTCGCCCGATGGGATCGGCGGCCAGAGCTTTTTCCAGCGCCATGCGGGCGCGGGCAGTTCGGCGCTGCTGGAGGAGGTGAGGGTCTTTGGCGACAAGAAGCCTTACCTGCAGGTCGACCGGGTGGAGGGCCTCGCCGCCATCGCGCAGTCGGGCGGACTGGAGCTGCATCCCTGGAACTGCGCGCCAGGATCGCCGGAGATCCCCGGGCGGCTGGTGTTCGACCTCGACCCCGGACCCGAGCTCGACTTCGCCGAGGTGATCGCGGCGGCTAAGACCGTGCGGGCCCGGCTGGAGGCGCTGGGGCTGGAGACGTTCTGCAAGACGACCGGCGGCAAGGGGCTGCACGTGGTCACCCCGCTGACGCCCGACGACGGCATGACTTGGCCCGAGGCCAAGACCTTCGCCAAGGCGGTGTGCGACGCCATCGCCGCCGACGAGCCGCAGCGCTATCTCACCGTCATGGCCAAGGCCAAGCGGGTCGGACGGATATTCCTGGACTATCTGCGCAACGATCGCCTGGCGACCGCGGTGGCGCCGTTCTCGCCCCGAGGGCGGCCGGGGGCGCCGGTCTCCTGGCCGGTGACCTGGACGCAGGTGCGCTCCGGACTCGATCCGCACGCCTATACGGTGCGCACCGTGCCCGGCCTGCTCGCCAGGTCCAAGGCCTGGGCCGATTACGACCAGGGCGCACGGCCGCTCCGTTACGCGATCGAGCGGCTCGGCAGGCGCAGCCGTTGAGCCCGCACCCTCCAGCCGCTAAGCTCATCCCGTCGTCTTCAAGGACACTCATGTCGCGCGCCCTGCCCCTCGCCGTCCTGCTCTGCGCCTTCGCAGCGCCTGCGTTCGCAATGCCCGTCGGGGCGAAGAAGGACCTGCCGCCGCCGCCCACACAGGAGACGCCTTACCTCGCCACCAGCGAGAAGGCCGACCCAGCGCTGAAGACGGCGATCGATAGCGATGCGCGTCCAGCCGCCGAGCGCGCCCGCGACGTCTATCGGCACCCCGACAAGAGCCTTCAGTTCTGGGGACTGAAGCCCGGCATGGAGATCGTCGACCTCCAGCCCGGCGGCGGCTACTGGACCCAGATTCTGGCCCCCTTCGCCCTGGCGACCAAGGGCAGCTACACCGCCGGCGGCTCTGAGAAGGGGCGCGACAAGTTCCTGGCCAAGTTCACCGACAAGGCCCGCTATGGAGCGGTCAAGTACGTCGTATTTGACGCGACCTCTCCGCCGTTCGCCGCGCCCGGCAGCGTGGATTTCGTGCTGACCTCGCGCGAGCTGCATAACTGGATCGCCGACGGCTATCTGGATCGCGGGCTGGCCCAGGCCTACGCTGCGCTGAAGCCCGGCGGGGTGCTGGCGGTGGAGGACCATCGCGCCGATCCCAAGCCGCAGGTAAAGGGCGCCTCCAACGGCTACGTCTCCACAGACACGGTGGTGGCCGCCGCCACCAAGGCCGGCTTCAAGCTCGGCGGCGCCTCGGAGATCAACGCCAACCCCAAGGACACCAAGGACTATCCCTACGGTGTCTGGACGCTTCCCCCGACCAAGCAGGGCCCTCCAACAGGTCAGGCCGCCCCCGCCGGCTACGACCGCGTGAAGTACGACGCCATCGGCGAGAGCGACCGCATGACCCTGCGCTTCGTCAAGCCCGGCTGAGCCGATGACCGCTTCTATGCGGGCGTGGCTGGCGCTGGCGGGCCTGAACGGGCTGATGGCGGTGTCGGCCGGGGCCTTCGGCGCGCACGGCGTCAGCGATCCGCAGGTCAAGGCGCTGCTGCACACCGGTGCGCATTACCAACTGGCCCATGCGGCGGCGGCCCTGGCGTGCGTAGGGGTGATGAGGATCATGCCCTGGCAAGCCGGCCTCGCGGGATGGTTGTTCGGGAGCGGCGGGCTGATCTTCGGCGGCTCGCTCTATCTGCTGGCCGTGACCGGCATCAGGTTGTGGGGCGTGGTGACGCCGATCGGAGGCGTGCTGATGATCGTCGGCTGGGCGGTGCTGATCTGGGGCGCGCTGGCGGGCAAGGAATAACGCTTCTCCCTCCCCTCGAGGGGAGGGAGAGACTGTGGCTCCCCTCACGCCCAGGATCGGTCTAAACGAGCGCGACATCTGAGGAGCAGGCCATGGATCGGGACGCGGTGATGGAGGAGTTTCGCGCGGCCGGGGCGCTGCGCGAAGGGCACTTCGTCCTGTCGTCCGGCCTGCACAGCGGCGTGTTCCTGCAGAAAAACCTGGTGTTCATGCACCCGGACCGCGCCGAGCGGCTCTGCCGGGCCATGGCGGAGAAGATCACGGCCCTGGTCGGTGGGGTGGACGTGGTGGTCTCGCCGGCAGTGGGCGGCATCATCCCGGGCTATGAGACCGCACGCTGGCTGAAGGTCCCGGCGCTCTATGTGGAGCGTGAGGGCGGCCAGTTCCGCTTTCGCCGGGGCTTCCACCTGGAGCCGGGCGCCAGGGTCGCCATGGTCGAGGACATCGTCACCACGGGCTTGTCGTCGCGCGAGTGCATCGCGGCCATCCGCGCCGCCGGCGGCGACGTGGTGGTGGCCGCCTGCGTGGTGGACCGGTCCGGCGGCGAGGCGGAGGTCGGCGCGCCGCTGGTTTCGCTCGCCAGCCTGAAGGTGCCGGCCTATCCCGCCGACCATCTCCCACCCGAACTCGCCGCCCTACCGGTGGAGGAACCGGGCAGCCGGCGGCTCGGCGCATGAGCACGCCGTTCCCCCAGCGGTTGCGCCTCGGCGTCAACATCGACCATGTGGCGACGGTCCGAAACGCCCGGGGCGAGACCTATCCAGACCCGGTGCGCGCTGCTGAAGTGGCGATCAGAGCGGGGGCGGACGGGATCACCGCCCACCTGCGGGAGGATCGGCGCCATATCCGCGACGGCGACATCGACGCGCTCGCCACCCTCTGCCGCCGCCTGGAAAGGCCGCTCAACCTGGAGATGGCGGCCACGCCCGAGATGCTGGCCATCGCCCTCGCCTGCCGTCCGCACGCCGTCTGCCTGGTGCCGGAACGCCGCGAGGAGGTGACCACCGAGGGTGGGCTGGACGTGGCGAAGGCGCAGGCCGCCATCGCCGCCCTGGCGCGTCCCCTGCGCGAGGCGGGCGCCCGCGTCTCCCTGTTCGTGGAGGCGAGCGCCGCCCAGATCGCCGCGTCCGCCGCGGCAGGGGCCGCCGTCGTCGAGCTGCACACCGGCGCCTTCTGCGACGCGCTCCGCGCCGGCGACGACGCGCGCGGAGGCTCTGAGCGCGAGCGATTGCAGGCGGCGGCGCGGCAGGCTGCATCCCTCGGCCTCGAGGTCCACGCCGGCCACGGCATCGACTACGACACTGTTAAGCCGGTCGCGGCCATCGCTGAGGTCGTGGAGCTGAACATCGGCCACTTCCTGATCGGCGAGGCCATCTTCGTCGGTCTGCAGCAGGCCATCGGCCGGATGCGCGCGCTGATGGACGAGGCGCGTCCGCTCACGCCATGATCATCGGCATCGGCTCCGACCTGACCGACATCCGCCGGATCTCCGACTCGCTGGAGCGGTTCGGCGACCGCTTCGTCCAGCGCCTGTTCACCGAAGTCGAGCGCACCCGTTCGGAGCGGAAGGGCGACCGGGCCGCCAGCTACGCCAAGCGTTTCGCCGCCAAGGAAGCCTGCGCCAAGGCGCTGGGCACCGGCATCCGCCACGGGGTGTTCTGGCGCGACATGGGGGTGGTCAACCTGCGCTCGGGCCAGCCGACCATGGCCCTGACCAACGGGGCGAAGGCGCGGCTGGACGCCCTGACGCCGCCGGGGAAGTCCGCCCGCATCCACCTCAGCCTGACCGACGAGGCGCCCTACGCCCAGGCCTTTGTGGTGATCGAGGCGGTAGACGCGGCCGCCGGCGACTGACCTGAAGCCGGATGACTTGAGGCCGTGTGTAAGGTCAGCGATCCTGGCCACCATCATCCCGCTCTAACCCGCCAGGATGCTCAACGCGGTCGAACTGCTTCCGCTCGACGAGGATCCGCTCAGCCGCGACAGCGCCAGCTTGTAGTTGGCGATCTGGCTGGTGAGATAAGCCGGGACCTTCCCGCTCGTGCTGCTGGCGCCGGAGGTGGTCTTGGCCGAGGTCATGTCGGTGTAGATAGACTGGACCTCGGCTATGGCGGTGGCGAGCGACTTCTGGGTCGCGGCGATTCCTGCCGTGCTGGAGAGCGACAGGGCGCCTGAGACGGTGACGCTGTAGTGCGACTTGATGTTGCTGGTGACCTTGAAGCCGTTCAGCACGGTGGGCGCGGTCGCGGTCGCGGTGTTCGACACCAGGCCTTCCTTGAGCCCGAGCGAGGTCAGGGCGTCCTGGCCCGCCGGTCCCGCCTCGATGCGTATGCTAGCCGAGGCGTTGGCGGGGGTGATCTTCAGCTGCTGCTCGCCGTTCACGGTCAAGGTGGTGACGGCGGCGTTGTAGCCGGAGGCCACCCGAATCTTCTGTTCCAGCGTGGCGTAGGTCTCGTCCGCATCGATAGTGATCGGCTGGGCGATGCCGGTCCCCGTCTGGACGTAGAACTTGTCGCCCGCCTGCACCGAGGTGTTGGCCACCAGCAGCTGAGACGGCTGGCCCTGCACGGCGAGCGCGCCCTGCGGCAGGCCGAGCAGGTCCAGCGCCGAGGCCCCGGTGCTGGAGACCGCGATCGAGCTGGGCGCGGCCGAGCCGTTGTTGCCGCTGAAGGTTGAGGACCAGTCGACCTGACCCGTGGTCGGGTCGATCGCCGCGGCGTAGCCCAGCGCGGGCGTCGCCGTATTCGCGCCGGCGATCTGGCCGGTGATGTAGGCGGTGTTCCCCGAAACCGCGATGGAGGTGGAGGTCATGGGTCCGCCGGCGTTATAGTAGGCGAGGCTTTCGGCGCCCGTCGGGTCCAGATTGGCGTCCAGGCTGGCCACGAAGGCGTCGCCGTTCCCGCTATAGGCGTTGGTGATCGTCCCGGCGGACAGGGCCGCGTCGTGGGTGGAGCCGGTCACCAGCACCGAACCGTTGGACGCGACAGCCATTCCGGAGACGTTGCCGCCGACCACGGCGCCGAGGTCCTGCTTGGCGCCGAGGCTGGAGGTCATGTTGGTCGTGGTCGAGGTCCCCATGCCGGTGGAGGTGACGGCCGACTTGGTCTTGGTGGTGCTGGCGACGTCGTAGCGGCGCACCACCGCGTCGCCGTCCTCGACGCTCGAGACATAGACCGACGAGCCGCTGACGGCGACGCCCGTCGCCCGGTCCACGCCGCTGGTGCCGAACTGCTGGGTGAAGGCGGACGTCGCCGAATAGGTCACGGCCTTGGTCAGCTTGTCGGTGGTGGCGGTGACCGCGAAACCCTCGAGATAGCCGTCCTGACCGCCGGCCGCGGTCGCGCCGGGCAGGCGGGCGGACGTCGAACCCGCCACATAGACGTTGTTGTTGGCGTCGAAGCTGACGGCGTTGACCTGGTTGTCGTCGCCGGCGTCCTGGGTGTTGTCCCACAGCTGGTCGCCGGCGCCGTCATAGACGCTGACGAAGCTCTGGGGGGTGGTGGAGCCGTCCTGGCTGGTGTCGGCGGGATCGAGCGCGCCGCCGGTGACCGATCCGGCGATGGCCACCTGGGACCCGTCGGCGGAGACCGCCAAGGCGGTTGCGTTCACCGTGTCGGTGGAGCCCAGGGTGCGGGTGTATTCCAGCTGACCCGCGCTGTCGTACTTGAACAGGGCGGCGTCCTGCGGACCCTGCAGCGTCTGGCCATCGGTGGTCTGGGTCACGTTGGCCAGCACATAGACCGAGCCGTCAGGCGCGGTGGCCGTCGCCGTTACGGTGGCCCCGGTCGGCAGACTGTCGGTGAAGCCCCGCACGGTGGGGTCGCCGCTGGCGGCCGGCTGGTCGAGCTTGATGAACTGGGAGGTCGTGGTCGGCGCGGTGGTGGACGTACCGCTCGTCGTGGTGGTCGCCGTGGTCGTGGTCGAGGTGGTGCTGGTGGTCGAGGTCGCCGTCGGGTCGTAGGAGGTCTGGGCGATGTAGACCGCGGGCGTGGTCGCAGCTGCGGAGAAGGACAGCTGCTCGTTCGGCGTGCCGTTGATCTGCAGCCCGTACTGGTTCGGCGTGGCGGCGGTCACCGTGGTGGTCACGCCTGCGCTGGTGGTGGTCACCGCAGGCGTGCCCGGAATGAGGTTGTCGGCGAAGCGCGTCTTCAGCCCGGCCGCCGAGAGCTGGGTGTTCAGGTAGCTCACGACGTTGCTGAGCGTGCGGGGGGTGGAGCCCATGTCGTCGAGGTTGAAGTTCACCGAGGTCTGATGGTTCTGCAGGTCGGCGGCGGTCATGGAGAAGGCGACCTCGCCCTGCAGCGCGGGGACCACCGCATTGACCGAGGCCTTGACCAAGGCCGAGGTGTCGTAGGTGTCGCTGGACTGCTGGGCGCCGACGGTGGTGGTGTCGCTGGTGCTGATCGTCCCGTCGGAGACAGCGAACTCCTTGAAGGGATCGCTGGAGACGAAGGTGCGGACCTGGCCGAGGCCGCTGGTGAACGCCTTCTGGATCAGGGCGAGCTGGGAGGATGTGGTGGTGGTCGCCGACGCCGCGGTCGCCAGGCTCTGCAGCGTGGTCAGCCCCTGATAAAGGGCGAACAGGTTCTGGTAGTCGGTGTTGGCGGCAGGGCTGGACGTGGTCTGGGACAGCTTGGCCGCGGTTGGATCGACGATGCTCTTGCCCGACAGCACCTGCTCCACCAGCGTCGTCGTGGAGTCGCCGGAACCGCCCAGGGTCGATGTCGTGGAGGTCGTCTTGCTGGCGGCCGTGGCCGCCGCCGACCAGGGCGCGACCGGCGCCTTGGCCGCGAGGGCTGCGGACGTGGACGCGCTTGTGCTCGCGCCCCCCTGCCCTGAACGGACCTGCAGGTAGGAGAGCAGCACGTCTGAGGAAATGCCGATCGTCACCGGGTCGAAGTCCTTGCCGCCAGGCCCCGATTGTGCGCCGGCGACCCTTCCGGAGGATTAAGCCCGGCTCAGACCCTCGACCGGCGTGTTGCTCAAGTGAAGTTGCGTGCAGCCGCCACGTCGGTCAGCGTGTCCACGTCCATCCAGTGGCCGGTGAAATACTTCACCCTCACCGTGTGCTTGGCGGCCAGGCGGCTGAACAGCAGCGGCATGTCCGCGCTCTCCAGCAGGCCCTCGGCCTCCAGGGCGTCGAGTTCGGCGCGAAGCAGCTCGGCGCCCCGGGCGCTGAAGCGGGCCAGGCCCATCCACTCTCCCGCCGCCTCGGTGTCGGCCAGGTCGCTGCCCATGCGGATCAGCTGGGCCGGCGCCCGGTCGAGATAGTCGCCGGAATACCAGCGGTCTGCGGCCACCAGATCGCGCACCCTCGCCCGCTCCGCGCCCGACGGGGGTCGCGCGTCCACCGCCAGCACGATGTCGGCCTTGGACCCCATCAGGCTGTCCAGGATGAAGTTGCGGAACAGCACGTCGCCATAGGCCACCACCGCCTCGCCCTCGAGCTGGTCGCGCGCCTGGGCCAGGGAATAGACCTCGCCGGTATCGGCATAGCGGTCGTTGTCCACCAGACGCGCGCCCTTGGCGGCCACCGCCTCCTTGCGATAGCCGCGCACGACGGAGACCTCGCGCACCCCGCTCTCGTTCAGCACGCCGACCAGGCGCTGCAGCAGCGTCTCGCCACGCACGTCGATCATGCACTTGGGCCGATCGGAGGTGAGTTCGCCCAGATCGCCGGACGAGGCGGCGAGGACCACCGCGCGGGCGCGGGCCTTGTCGGGCAGATAGCGGCGTTCGGCCTCCTCCAGCTCGGCGTTCCCGACCAGACGGAAGATGTCCTTCACGCTGGCCACCCGGCCCTCGACCTCCATCAGCGACTGGTCCTCGTGGATGCGCCGGGCGGTCTCGCGCATGGCGGTGATCGAGGCGCGCATCAGGTGGTTGGCCCAGATGATGGTCGACACGCCGGCCTGGCGGAACAGCTCGGTCGGGGTGGCGTAGTACATCGTCGGCACGATCACCACCGGCGCCCGGCCCCCCCAGCGCCGGGTGAACTCCAGGATTTCGGTGGCGGTGTTCTGCTTGGAATGGATCAGGATCGCGTCGGCGCCGGCTGCGTGATAGGCCTCGGCTCGCATCAGCGCCTCCTCCATCCCGCGGCCCGAGATCAGCGCCTCCACCCGGGCGACGAGGGTGAAGTCGTCATCGGGCTGGCTGTCCTTGCCCGCCTTGATCCGCCCGCAGAACTCGTCGATGTCGGCCAGCGGCTGCGCCTCGCCGATGAAGCTGTTGGTCTTGGGAAACAGCTTGTCCTCGATGCAGACGCCGGCGACACTCCGCTCACCGAGCTTTCGGACCAGGCGGCGCACGCTGTTGAAATTGCCGTAGCCGGTGTCGCCATCTACCAGGATGGGGATGTCCACCGCATCGGTCATGTACTCCAGCACGTCGAGCACTTGGGTCCAAGAGGCCTCGTTGGAATCGCGCAGGCCCAGGCTGGCGGAGATGGTCAGTCCCGACGCCCAGATGCCGCCGAAGCCCGCCTCCTGCACGATCTTGGCCGACAGCCCGTTATGGGCCTCCATCAGCAGGCAGAGGGCCGGCGACAGCATCTGCTCGCGCAGGGCGGCGAAGCGGCTGAGGCCTTTGGCGCCCTGGAAGCGGCCAGACGCGCCATTGGCGGGAAGTTCCTCGACGGACAAGGCGTTGGCGGGGGTGTTCTTCAAGGGGTCACTCTGAACCTGTGCCGCGATAAGCCAGCGCGGCGCCGACGCCCTGGCGGCGAGGACGGAAGATCGGCTATGCAATCGCCCTCCCTCCGATTGTAACCGTACGATGATGCAAACGTCACCCCTGTCGAGCGATGTCGCGGTGATCCTGGCCGCAGGGGTGGGCCGCCGGCTGGGCGACAGCCATGTCGGTCCCAAGGCCCTGCTGACATTCGACGAACGAACGCTGCTGGAACGCCATATCCGCAACCTGGAAAGGCTCGGGGTTCGCCGGATCGCCATCACGCTAGGCTATGAAGCCCAGACGATCCGCGACGCCGTCACCGCGATCGGGCCAACGGCGCAGGTGCGCTACGTGGTGAACTCGCGCTATTTGCGGGGGAGTCTGGTGTCGCTCTGGGTGCAGACGGAACAGCTTTCGGGGGAAGCCGGCGTGATCCTGATGGACGCCGATGTCCTGTGCGACGCCCGCATGATCGAGCGGCTCGGCGATGGCGCGGCGGAGAACACCTTGCTTGTGGACCGCGAACTCGAACCCGGAGACGAGCCGGTGAAGCTCTGCTTTCGCAGGCAAGCGGACGGCGCCGACCGCATCGTCGACTTCCGCAAGCAGCCCGAGCAAGCTCATGACTGGCACGGCGAATCGGTCGGCTTCTTCCGCTTCTCAGCCGCCACGGCCCGGGCGCTCGCCGAGCGCTGCGACCACTACGTCTCGACCGACCGGCTCGATGTGGAGTACGAAGAAGCGATCCGGGACCTGATCCTCGATCAGCCGGAACGGTTCGGGGCGGTGGACGTCAGCGACCTGCCTTGGACCGAGATCGATTTCGAAGACGACGTGGTCCGCGCCCGCGCCCACGTCCTGCCCCAGCTCAGCGACAGTTGGTCCACATGACAGACACCCTCACAGCGCCCCCGCCCTCTTCGACCACCTCGATCGGTCCGCTCTCGGGCGAAGACCTGGCGCACTATGCGCAATCGGGCTGGGTGGCGGCGCGCGGCCTGTTCTCCGCCGAGGACGCGGCGGAGATCGCGGGCTGGACCGACGAGGTCTGCGCGTGGCCGGAGACGCCCGGACGCCACATGGTCTATTACGAGACCAGCCTGCTCGATGCCTCCGCCAAGGTCATGCAGCGGGTGGAGAACTTCTGTCCCTATCATCGTCATTTCGACGCCTTGGTGCGCGGCGGCCGGTTGCTGGCCGCGGTGGAGCAGCTGCTGGAAACCCAGGCGGTGCTGTTCAAGGAGAAGGTCAACTTCAAGAAGGCCGGCGGCGCAGGGTTCGAGCCTCACCAGGACCAGCAGGCGGGATGGTCCACCTACGCGCCGAGCTTCGTCACCGCGCTTGTCTCCATCGACCGGGCGACGCTGCAGAACGGCTGCCTGGAGATGAGCGACGCGCCACGCTACGCCGGGCTTATCGGCCAGGAATGGGTCCCACTGACGCCCGAGGAGATGGCGAACTTCCGGCTGATTCCGGTGGAAACGGCGCCAGGCGACGTGCTGTTCTTCGACAGCTACGCCCCCCATGGATCCCAGCCCAACCTGACCGGCGAGCAACGCCGTATCCTCTATCTGACCTACAATGCGGCGTGCTATGGCGACCACCGGGCAAAGTACTTTGCCGATAAACGGACGAACTTCCCGCCGGAAATCGAGCGTGAGGCGGGTAAGGACTACAGGTTTCGGGTCTGACCGCCGCGGCGTGCGAACCTTTAGACGGCTGAGCGTCGTCCCAGTCGCACAATCGGGTCGTGGATCAGTTTCGCGTCACGCAGTTGTAAACGGACCGATCGCCTTCTGCGTGGCTCCATTGGGCCGAACGGCCATATTTGGCGCAGTGGAATACTGCCAGAGGCAGGGCGTCCACTCGGCCCTCTGCGATGCTGACATGGTGGATATCGCCCTCCACCTTTCCGCGCGACACGCGGTCGACCAGCGGCGGGGAGTTGGCGCAGCCCGCGATCAGCATGGCGAAGCTCGCGATCAGACCTGTCCAACGCACCATGTTGCACCTCCACTTCAGCCGAAAAGCCGCCGACGTGCTCCAAGTTCCAAGCGGCTATGTCAGCCAGCCCGATCCGGCGGAGACATCCGCGCGGGACAAGCTGCGACTTCCACCCTTCCGCCCGGAGCGCTAGAGGGAGCGTGAGGTATTGATGATGGAAGTTCTGGAACTCGAAGGCGAACACGCGCCCCGCGCCGCGTCCAACCGTGCGACACAGGTGCTCGAAGACGGCGGCGTCGTCGTCTTCCCGTACAGACCCTTCACCCTGTCGACGGCCGAGCAGCAGATGCTCGATCCCGCCATCTCCGATGGGCGATCCAAGAACATCAGCCTGGATCCCGCGACCGCCGAGGTTTCCGGCGCCATGCTCGGCGAGCCGGGACGCGCGGTGCTGGCCGCAATGATCGGCCGTTTCGCCGCGACGGCGGACGCCCTGCTCGCAGACCTCACACCAGGCTACGCGCCCGCCCTGCAAAGACGCCGGACGAGCTTTCGTCCAGGCGCCATCGCCGACCGAGCTTTAAGCCGCCGGAAGGACGACCGCAGGCTCCATGTCGACGCCTTCCCGGCCAACCCGACGCAGGGTCGACGAATCCTGCGCGTCTTCGCCAATGTCAACCCGGTGGGCGAGGCGCGGGTATGGAACGTCGGCGAAGAAGACTTCCAGGCTACAGCCGCCAGATTTCGCGATCACCTGAAAGTCAGGGCCGGTCTCGCCCGGATCAAGCAGGCGATCGGGATCACGCGCGACCTGCAGAGCCCTTACGATCAGATGATGCAGCAACTGCATGACGCCGCCAAGCTGAGCGACGACTATCAGACAAATGGGCCGAGACGAAGGCTGACCTTCCCGGCGGGAAGTCTATGGGTGGTTTACACCGATTCCGTCGTGCACGCGGCTATGACTGGTCAGCATGCCCTGGAGCAAACCTATCTGCTTCCGGTAATCGCAATGCAAAACGAGGCAATCGCCCCTATCCGAATACTGGAGAATTTAACCAACCGTAAGCTCGATTGTCTCTGGCAAGCGAAAGGCTCCGCAGGAAAAACCTGCGGAGCCTCTTGAACGTCAAACTTATCGTTGAAATTAGGTGCTCGGCGCTGCGGCCGGGGTCAGCTTGGTCTTGGCCGAATGATGCGTCATCTTCATATGATGATGGCGCTTCATCATGCGATGATGGGTCTTCGAAGACCCTTCATCCATCATCTTGCCAGTCTGTGTGCAGCGATCCTGGTTCTTGCTGGTGCAGGGCGGATAGCTAGCGGGCGGCTGGCCCGTCGGCGTGTCGACGCCCGCGCCTGCAGACATGTCGGCCCCACCTGCGGCCGGCGGAGGAGCCGTCATCGCACCCGCCGGAGGGGCTGTGCCCGTATCTCCGGCAGGAGGGACTGTCGAGCCGGTGTCACCACCCGGGGCCGGGACGGCGGTCGTGCCCATCGTGCCCTGCGAACTCGGCGCCGCATTGTTTTGACCTTCAGGCGCCGGACCCGACTGATCGTTCCCCTGGGGCGGTGACGAGGACGTCTCAGCGCCCTGGGCGCCGGACGTGCCGGGCTGCATACCCTGAGCGTAAGCGGACGCACCGCACATCAGGGTTACCGCGACCGCGGCGGTCATCAAACGCTTCATGATCCACTTCTCCTTAGCTCAACGCGCCATATCCGGCGCTGGCTTCAGTGGGGCCATCCCCCCAATCGAGCGCCACTCAAACGCCGCATCCCAAGTTTGGTTCAGCCAAGCTTATCATGCACGAGCACGCCTGAAACCGTTTCGGTGGCGTAAGAAGGGATGTCCAGCCTCTTGACGAGCATGACGCCCGCCTATTGGGCGTGGGGCCCCGGGGCGTTCCTGACCTGCGACGCCTTGATCGGAGCCCCCCCCGACTTCGCCGTTTGCAGGACCGAGGCGCAGTCGGCGTTGTGCGCCAGCCCGGGATCTACGAAGGGAAGCAAGGCCAGCGGCGGGAACACCACCGCACCCAGTACAGCGCCTATCCCAGCCTGTATGGCCGGACCTGTAGGATTGATCCCGAACGCCGGACTGGACAGATGCCCGCCGACGGTGATCGGCGCATCGAGGTGGAATAGCCGAAACTTCTTGGAATCGCCCTTGAAGCTCAGGTTCATCGCCTCGGTGTTCAGGTTGATGTCGCCTGACCCGTTGACGATGACCACGCCGGTGTCGAACACGACACGCTGGGCCTGGAGCACGCCGTTGTGGACGCGGAAATCGGCTACGGCGCAGCGGATGTTTGTCTCGTGCTGATCCTTGTTGAGGAGCTGAAATATCCCCTTGCTGGCGTTGATGCCCATCAGTTCGGCGAATGCCTGACGCACCACCCCGCCGGGAATGACCGCAACCACTTCGCCGTCCGAGCTGGCGGCCGCCTTGTGGACGCTGTCGCCGTCGCCGCTGAGCTTGGCGCGGGCGTCCAGGGTCCCCTCGATCGGCGGCGGCCCGGCCGTCTTTCCCTTCGGCAGGAAGTTCTGCATCTTCACGCCGCTGACGGTGAGGTTGACGGCGTTGCGTTGCACGGCGTTGCGCGCGTTGATCGAGGCGGTGCCGGACAGGCGCCCCTGCGGGAACTGCAAGTCGATGGGGTCGAGCGTCAGCAATCCGTGGTCGAGCGTGACGCCGAGCGAGACTGAGCGGAGCGGCAGGTTGGGCGCAAGGACGCTATCCGCCTTGTATGTGACTTTGGCGTCCATGCTGCGGATGCGCGACGCATCCAGCGAGGCGTCGGGAAGAAGCTGGTGGCTGGCCGCGGGCTTGGCCGCCGTGGTCGCCAGCCTCGGCCCCGCGGGCGTATTGTGGCTCGTGGCGCCGAACAGAGCGCCCAGGTCCTTGAAGTCCAACCGGCGAGACCTGAGTGCGGCGGTCACGTCAGGGCGGTTCTTGGCGGACAGGTCCGCCTTCAGGTCGCCCTCAAGATCGCTGGAGCCGACCTGGCCGGAGAACCGATCGAACTTATAGACCATCTCATCACGCACCAGATGGCCGGCGATGCGATAGGGCGGCGTGTTCGGCAGGGTGATCCCGGTCAGGTAGTAGAGGTCGGCCAGGTCGTGGCCCCTCATGCTCACGTCGGCATAGATGCTACCGAGGTTGAAGGGATGCGGCACCCGACCCTTGGCAGTCACCTCCGTATCGCCGGCGCGAACGTCGGCGTTGAAGGGGTAGGGCACGTTAGGCTTGACGTTCAGCAGCGGGCCGCCGGTCACGTTCATCAGGAAGGGCTTTCCGTTCAGCTTGCCTGTGCCGCCAAGCCTGAAGCCCTCCTTTCCCCCGCCCACTTCCTTTTCGTGCGCGTTCACCGTGCCGGCGAAGCTTAGCTTGCGCTGCAGGCTGGTGATGTCGAGCTTGCCGTCATTGATGATGAAGTTCTGAATCGCCGGCAGCTTGGCGGGTTTGCCGGGCTTCTTGCCGTCGCTGAAATCCCAGTTCGACCGCCCGGACTTGTCCTGGAACATAGCGATCTGGGGATGGTCGAGCTCGACCAGCGGCAGGATGACATGCCCCGTGAGCAGGGGCAGCAGCTTCATCTTGATGGTGATGGTCTGGAAGTCTGCGAGGTCCGTTTTAGGCGCCCAGTCCGGTTCCCCGATCTCCAGGCCGCCGAGCACCACCGTCGGCGTGAAGGTGAAGAAGTGGACCTTCAGGTGGCCGACGATGCGGACAGGCCGATGCAGCTTGGACGCCAACATCTTGGCCAGCGGCGGCCGGAACCAGTCCCAATTGAACAGCAGCAGGAAGATGATGATCGCGACGACGAACAACGCGATCACGCCGCCGATCCAGCGAAGCAGCACGGGCGGGCCCTTGCGGTCGCGCTTGCCGCCGGGATCGTCCGTCGCGGTCGGACTGGCCGTGTCGGTTCGACTCATAGGCGGGCTCCACTCGGACGCTTAACGCGTTGCGGCCTCAAAAGCGTTCCGCGCCGTCGGGGTCGTGGCGTCCGCTTCAGCCTTGAGGCTTGTTGTCTCTGCGGTGTGCTTGGAAGCTGACGCCAGAATGAACGCGACCTTACAGGTGGGTTCAGTCGGCCCCTTCTAGGTTGGCGTCGTTGTCAACGCGCCGAGCCGGAAGGCCCGCCGCCCAACGAGCCGGAAAGGATTACCATGAAGCGGATCATCACGGGCGCTCTCACCGCCCTAACCCTTGCGGGCGCCGCAGTCGCAACGACCGCACCGGCTTCGGCCCAGCCGTGGCATGGCTACGGCTATCACCGCGGTTGGGGACCGGGCGCCGCCGTCGGTGCAGGCATCCTCGGCCTGGCGGTCGGGGCCTCGCTCGCGCCGCACTACGGCTACGGGTACGGCTATCCCGCTCCGGCCTATGGGTACGGACCCGGCTACTACGCACCCGCTTATTATGGCTGCCGCACCCACCTGCGCTGGAACCCCTATTGGGGCGGCTATCAGCGGGTGAGGGCCTGCTACTAGGCTGCGAACGCCGATCGGCCTTGTCGTTTAGGGCGGGACGTTCGTCCTCCTGACCCGTCCTGAGCGTGAGCGAGAGCCCCGTGGAGTTCCTCCGCGGGGCTTCTTCGCGCCAGCGGCGAAGCGTGGCGCAAGCTCAGGCGGCCTCATCGACCTGCGCCAGGTTGCGCGCGCGAAGTTGCGCCCCTGCTTCGTCATACAGGAACGGCGTCAGCGCATAGCGCACGCCAGAGGTCACCGGCGTCGCCTCGTGCAGCAGGCTGCAGCCGAACACCACAGCGCCTCCGGTCGGCGGCTTGTAGAGCTTGGCGCCGAACTCGGGAAAGCGCAGGCAGCCCCCCTCGTAGTCGTTCGCGTTCAGATTCACCGTCACGGCGAAGCGGCGATGGGCGGTCCCGGCGGTGGCGTCGTCGCGGTGGGCGCTGAAGAAGCCCTGGTCGGCGCTGTCGTAGCAGGTGATGATGTCCCGCTCGATCTCGGTGGCGCGCCAGCCCCAGGCGCGCTCGATCATGGGAAACAGCCGCTCGATCAGTCGCCGACGGACCTCGCTCCGAAGCGCCTCGTCTTCGATCCACGCGTCGCGCCGGCGCTTGAGCGCGGGGTGGATGCGCTGGACGGTGCGGCCGCCGACCTCCATGGCGAACCCGGACGCCTCTCCGCCGGTCGCCTGGTAGTAGGCGATCAGGCGCTCGCAGAAGTCGGGCTCGAAGACGCGCGGCGCCATCAGGATCGGGGCGAACCCGGTGTCCTCCTGCGTGCGCCGTTCCGCCAGCAGCGCCGCCAGCTGGTCGAGCACTTGGCCGACAGCCTCGATCGGCTCGGCTGCGATGACCCGCAGCATGGGGTCGAGCAGGAAGACCGCAGGGCGAAGCTGCGCTCCCTGCACCAGCCCATACATATCGCTGACCGCCAGATCGTAGTCCTGGAAGTAGCGCACGCCGGGGGCATCATTGCGCACGCCCCGCGCCGCATGATCGACGGGATCGACGCTCACGCCGAAGAACAAGGCGTCGCGATCGTCGAACATCGCCCGGCGCGCCATCGCCTCGGCATGGGCCTGCGCGCAGGCCGGGACGCCAAGACTGCCGAACGCCATCAGCAGCACGAATCGGCCGGCGACGACGCCGATGTTGTAAGCCTCCACCTCATCGGTCCGGGCGACGAACAGAGGCGCCGGGTCGCCGAAGTCGGGGATGCGGGGGGCCATGGTGTGACCTTGCCGCCACCATGGTGAACGGAGCGATAATCACGAGACGGTAAGGGGCGCGCTCAGCTTCCGTTCAGGTTTGCTCTCTAATATGTGATCGTCAGTAGCGTGGAGCCCAACCATCATGGGTCAACAACCGTCCTTCCATAGCGCCTGCCTGATGGGCGCCTGGATCATCGACATGACCGACCTGGACGCAGCCCACGCCGCGATCTCGCTGTGCAAGCGCGATGTCGGCGCCCTGCTGGAAGTCCGTCACACCTTGTGGGGGGTGCAGGTCCGCACCGATGACGAGGGCGCGGCCGGGTTCCTCGCCGACCACTACGCGATCAAGGCCGACAAGGTCGCCCTCGCCGCCTGACGGGCGAGGGCTTGGCGCGAGGCTGTTCGCCTGCAGCACACATCCGACTTGCGAAGCGGCCTCAAGTCGCCACCTTCAGGTGCGTAGAGGCTTGAGCGTGGAGTTTAGCGTGGCGCATCCCTTCAGCGGTTTCGAGGTCGAAGAAGCGGATCGACCCAAGACGGCCTCCTCCAAATTCGATTTGGACCGCGCGCTCTCCAGCGTCGTGGCCCTGGAAGCCGAGGTTCCCAAGGACGCCTTCACCGCCGGTATTCTTGGGACCGAGCGGGTGGGCAACGGAGTGGTCCTGCACGAGAACGGCGTCGTCCTGACCATCGGCTACCTGGTCACCGAGGCGGAAGAGGTGCGGCTGACGGCGGCGGACGGTCGCACCGTACCGGCTCATGTGCTCGGTGTGGACTCCGTCAGCGGCTTCGGCCTTGTCCATGCGCTGGAGCCGCTAAACCTTCCCGCTATGCCTCTCGCCGATTCGCGAACGCTCACCAACGACAGCTCCCTCATCATCGCAGGCGGCGGCGGACGTGAGCATGCGGCCCAGGGCGTGCTGGTCACCCGGGAGCCGTTCGCGGGCTATTGGGAGTACCTGCTCGAAGAGGCGCTGTTCACCGCGCCGGCGCATCCGCATTGGAGCGGCGCCGCGCTCATCGGACCCGCGGGCGAGTTGGTCGGACTAGGCTCGTTGCGCGTCGAACAGCAGGGACCGAGAGGTCGCCAGACGGCCATGAATATGAGCGTTCCGGCGGAGCTTTTGGCGCCGATCTACGACGACCTGCTCCACGGGCGCCCGACAGGGGCCGCCCGACCCTGGCTCGGGATCTTCGCCCAGATTGTGGACGACAAGCTCGTCGTCCTGGGCGCGTCGCCCGGCGGGCCAGCCGGCAAGGCGGAGCTTCATCGCGGCGACGTCATCGTCGCCCTGGACGGGCGGCCTGTGAGCGACCTCGCGGCCTTCTATAAGGCTCTATGGGCGCTCGGGCCTGCGGGGGTGAAGGTGGGGTTGACCCTGTCGCGCGAAGGCGATGTGTTCGACGTCAGTCTCCGCTCTGTGGATCGTTCCGCGCTGCTGAAAAGGCGCCGGCTGAACTAAGGCGGCCGATCAGCCCTTCGATCGCTCCACCGTCTCCACTGACGGGCAGGCGCGAAGGGCTGCGGCGATGTTGGTCAGGTGCTTGGCGCTGGCGACATCGATGTCGAAGTCCACGTCGAAGAAGTCCGACTGGCGGTGATGCATCCGCATGTTGACGATATTGCCCCCCGCCTCCCCGATCAGGGTGCAGACCTGCCCAAGCACGCCTGGGGCGTTTCGCACCGTCGCCGACAGCCGGGCGCGGGAGACGGTGTTCTGCTCGGCCTGAGGCGTCCAGCTCAGGTCGCGCCAGATGTCGTCCTGGTCCTCGTACTCGGCCAGGCGCGGGCAATCGATGGTGTGGACGCCCAGGCCCTCGCCCGAAGGCTGGAGGATGCCGACGATGCGGTCGCCCGGCACCGGGCTGCAGCAGTCGGCGAAGTGCAGCGACACGCCGGGCGTCAGTCCGCCCCCGCGCACGTAGAGCCGCGCCGAACGGCCGTCCTCGATCCGCACGCGGGCGCTGGCCGCCATCAGCTCGCTGGCCTTCAGTCCCGGAAAGACGCTTTCGAGCACCTGAGCGGCGGTGACGCGCCCACGCCCGACCTGCTCGTAGAGGTCGTCCTCCGAGGCCTGGGCGAAACGATCAAGGGCGGGGCGCAGCGAGACGCCGGCGCGGTCCCGGTCCGCCTTGACGAACACCTGGTCGATGGCCGCGCGTCCCAAGCGCGAAAACTCCTCCCGCTCGGTCAGACGAATGTGACGCCGGATCGCGGAGCGCGCGCGGCCGGTGACCGTGAGCGTGCGCCAATTCGGCGGTGCGGACGGCTTGTGCCCGCGCACCACCTCGACCACGTCGCCGTTGGTCAGCACCGTGCGAAGCGGCCGAAGCTCCCCGTTCACCTTCACGCCGACCGCGGTGTCGCCCACATCGGTGTGCACCGCATAGGCGAAGTCCAGCGGCATCGCGCCCCGGGGCAGGCTGATCAGCTGGCCCTTGGGCGTGAAGACGAAGACCTGATCCAGATACATTTCGAGCTTGGCGTGCTCGACCATCTCCTCGGCGTCGCCGCCGTGCTCCATCAGCTGAACAAGCTGGCGAAGGTTGATCAGGGGGTCCCGCCCGCCGTCCGCGCCCGCGGCCTGGGCGTCGAAGCCGTAGGTGCGGCCCTTGTAGCGCCAGTGCGCGGCCACCCCCTCCTCCGCCACCCGGTCCATGGCCTCGGTGCGGATCTGCAGCTCGATGCGCATCCCGCGAGGCCCGACGACGGTGGTGTGCAGCGAGCGGTAGTTGTTGCGTTTGGGCGTGGAGATGTAGTCCTTAAACCGATCCGGCACGCAGGGCCACGCCTTGTGGATCAGGCCGAGCGCGCGATAGCAGTCGTCCTCCTCGTCCACGATGACGCGGAAGCCGTAGATGTCGGACAGCTGGGAGAAGGCCACCGACTTGCGTTGCAGCTTGCGCCAGATCGAATAGGCCGACTTCTGGCGGCCATGCACGCGGGCGGGGATGCCGGCGGCCTCCAGCCGGGTGGTGATCTCGCCCGAGGCGGCCGCAACCGCCGGTCCCTGCTCGGTCCGCAGGCTTTCCAGGCGGCGCAGGATGGCGTCCCGGGCGGTCGGGTTCAGGTGCTTGAAGGACAGCTCCTCCAGCTCCTGGCAGATACGATGCACGCCGATGGAGCGCGCTAGCGGCGCATAGATGTCCAGCGTCTCCCGGGCGATCCGCTCGCGCTTCTCGGGCTTGGCGATGTAGTGCAGTGTGCGCATGTTGTGCAGCCGGTCGGCCAGCTTGACCATGAGCACCCGGACATCCTTGGAGATGGCCAGGATGAACTTGCGGAGGTTCTCGGCCTGGCGGGCATGTTCGCCGCTCATCTCCAGGCGGGACAGCTTGGTGACGCCCTCCACCAGCTCCGCCACCTCCTCGCCGAACTTGCCGGCGATGTCGGCGCGAGTCGCTACCGTGTCCTCGATCACGTCGTGCAACAGCGCGGTGACGATGGTGGCGGTGTCGAGGCGATAGTCGGTCAGGATGCCCGCCACCTCGATGGGATGGGCGAAGTAAGGATCGCCGGAAGCGCGTAGCTGACCTCCATGCATCCGCATGGCGTAGACATAGGCGCGGTTCAAGACCGACTCATCGGCGGTCGGGTCGTAGCTCTTGACCCGCTCGATCAGCTCATACTGGCGCAGAAAGCGCTGGTGCGCCGGAGCCGCCGGTTCGGTGGCGGCCGACAAAACGGGTTGGGCGGCGGAGCGTGGCTCCCGCGCCGCCTCTGGAACGGATAGACTGGCCCCGCGGGGGCTCAGTAGCGGTCCTCTTGGCCGCCGTCGCGGTCGCTCTGCAGCGCGCGGACCAGTTCCTGCTCGCTCATGTGCATGTGCTGCGGGTCCGCCAGCAGGGCCAGGGTTTCCGCCTCCTCCTCCGCCTCGGTCCGCTCATCGACGCGTTGCAGGGTGGTGATGAGGTTCTCGCGCAGCGAATTGGGCTCCACGCCGTCGTCGGCGATCTCGCGCAGCGCCACCACGGGGTTCTTATCGTTGTCGCGATCCACCGTCAGCTCGGAGCCGGTCGCGATCGCCCTCGCCCGATGCGCCGCCAGCAGCACGAGGCTGAATCGATTGGGGACCTTGTCGACGCAATCTTCGACCGTGACGCGGGCCATGGAAAATCCTGGATATGCAATGCGAAGGATTGGACATAGGCGACACCGGGTCTATTTGCAAATCTGGTCCTCGATGGAGAGCGGACGGGCGTCCCTACCCACGCTGGCCCGACCCGCGAGCACCTCCGCGCTTTCGCCTCCGAGCGGGTGACGCCAGCCTGGCGCGATCTCGGCCAGCGGGCCCATCACGAACAGCCTTTCAGCCGCCCGCGGGTGCGGCAGGACCGGATCGTCGCTCCGTACCCGCCGGCCGTAGGCGATCAGGTCGAGGTCCAGCACCCGGGGCGCATTCGGGCCGTGGCGCACCCGCCCGAAGCTCGCCTCCAGGCCGTGCAGCGCCCCCAGGGCCTGCGCCGGGTCCAGCGTCGTCTCCACCAGGGCGACCGCGTTCAGGAACGGCGGATCGGCGGGATCGGGCCAGGCCGTCGATCGCCAGAGACGGGAGCGGCGGACCACCCTCAGCCCGACTGTCGGCAGCTGATCGAGCGCCGCCTCCAGACCCTGCGTGACCGATCGTCCGCCGGCTGCGAGATTGCCGCCGAGCGCCACGATGATAGAGTCGTCGTGCTGTGCGCCGTCCGTAGCGCGCCTCTCGGAAATCATGACTCGCTGATGACCTTTTACCCGACCGATCGCATCGCCTTGTTCATCGACGGGGCCAACCTCTACTCGGCCGCCCGGTCCTTGAACATCGACATCGACTACAAGAAGCTGTTGGACGAGTTCCGCAAACGCGGTCGTCTGACCCGCGCCTACTACTATACCGCGATTGTGGAAGACCAGGAATACTCGCCCCTGCGGCCGCTGGTGGACTGGCTGGACTACAACGGGTTCAGCCTGGTCACCAAGCCGGTGCGCCGCCACGTCGATCCGACGACCGGCGCGACCCGCTCCAAAGGCAATATGGACATCGAGATCGCGGTGGACATGCTGGAGTCAGCCGGTCACCTCGACCACATGGTGCTCTTTTCCGGTGACGGCGATTTCCGCCGTCTGGTGGAGGCGGTGCAGCGCAAGGGCGTGCGGGTGACCGTCGTCTCCACGGTCAGGTCGCAGCCGCCCATGGCGTCCGACGACCTGCGCCGCCAGGCCGACGCCTTTGTGGATCTGGCCGACCTCGTGGCCATCATCGGCCGCCCTCGGGTGCAGGCGCCCCCTCGATTCCTCCAAGAGCCGGCGGAGCGCGGCCGTATCGAGGCGGAAGCCGAGGACTGATCGGATGGCAGCCACCGCGGCGAGGGCTGGCCCGCCCGCCGCGGAGCCGCCGCACGATTGCCCGCTCTGTCCCCGGCTGGCCGACTATCGCGCCGAGAACCGCGCCGCACATCCCGACTGGTTCAACGGGCCGGCGCCGTCTTTCGGGGACCCGGCGGCCAGGCTGCTGGTGGTGGGGCTGGCTCCTGGGCGCCGGGGCGCCAACCGCACCGGCCGCCCCTTCACCGGCGACTATGCGGGCGTGCTGCTCTACGAGACGCTGGCGCACTTCGGCTTCGCTCGGGGCGACTACCAGGCGCGCCCCGACGACGGGTTCGAGCTGGTGGACGCCATGGTGACCAACGCGGTGCGATGCGCTCCGCCGGCGAACAAGCCGCTGCCCATCGAGGAGACGACCTGCCGCCCGTTCCTCGCCGCGCGGATCGCCGCCCTGCCCCGGCTCCGCACCATCGTGGCGCTGGGAGATGTCTCTCGCCGGAACGTCTTCCGCGCCTTGGGCGAAAAGCCTCCCGCCAAGTCCGGCGGCCACGGCGCGCGCTACGAGGTCGGCGGCTTCACGCTGTTCTCCAGCTATCACTGCTCCCGGCTGAACACGAACACCGGCCGGCTGACGCCGCAGATGTTCCGGGACGTGTTCGCCGCCGCCCAGGCGGCCCTGGGCTGACATGCCGCTTAGGGAAATGGAAACCCTGACGGGTAAGGTCTGCCCGATGCCGTCGACGCCGCTTCAGCTCAGCTTTCCGGCGGTCGTGCAATGAGCGCGGAGCAGGCGTCGCGGTCCGGCCGGCACGCCCTGACCTTCATCTTCATCACCGTGCTGCTCGACACCATGGCGCTCGGCATGGTGCTGCCGGTGCTGCCCAGCCTGATCGCCCAGCTTCTGGTGGGCCACCCGATCTCCCACTCCCTGGCCAACAAGCTGCATCGGCTGCCGGGCGGGACGGTGTCGCTGACCGCGGCGATTTACGGGCTGTTCAACACCGTGTTCGCGCTGATGCAGTTCTTCTTCTCGCCGATGATCGGGTCGCTGTCGGACCGCTTTGGCCGTCGGCCGCTGATCCTGGCCTCCAACGTGGGTCTCGGGCTGAACTACATTCTGATGTTCTGGGCGCCGAATCTGGTGTGGCTGTTCGTCGGACGGCTCGCCTCCGGCATCACCGGGGCCAGCGTGGGCACCGCCAGCGCCTACATCGCCGACACCACCTCGCCTGAGAAGCGCCCACAAGCCTTCGGCCGGGTCTACGCCGCCTTTGGGGCGGGGCTGATGCTGGGGCCTGCGGTCGGCGGGCTGCTGGGGGAGTATTCCACCCGACTGCCCTTCATCATCGCCGGCGCGCTCAGCCTGTTCAACGCCTTGTATGGCCTGTTCGCCCTTCCCGAGTCGCTGCCGCGCGACCAGCGCCATGGCTTCAGCTGGAAGCACGCGAACCCGATCGGCTCCCTGGAGATGCTTCGCCGGCACCCCGAGCTGCTCGGCCTGGCCAGCGTCGCCTTCCTCTCCAACCTCGCCCAGGTGTCGCTCGCGTCGGTGGTCGTGCTCTACGCCATGCACCGCTATGGCTGGAGCACCGGGACGGTGGGCGTCACCATGGCGGTTGTGGGCGTAGCCATCGGCTTTGTGCAGGTGGTCGTCATCGGCAAGGTGGTGAAGCGGTTCGGCAACCGCGCGACGCTGGTGGCGGGGCTGCTGTTCGGCGCGGTGGGGCTGGCGGCGGCGGGCCTTGCGCCCAACGAGTTCGCCTTCTGGGCCTGCGTGCCGATCCTGGCGCTCTGGGGCCTGTCGGGGGCGGCGGTCCAGACGCTGATGACCCGCCACGTGGACAAGGCCGAACAGGGCAAGCTGCAAGGCGCCAACGCCAGCCTGACGGGCATTTCCGAGCTGGTGGGGCCGCTGATCTTCACCCTCACCTTCGCCTATTTCGTCAGCCCCGGACACCCGATCGCAGAGGCCGGCGCGCCCTTCCTGCTGTCCGCCCTGATCCTGCTCGGCGCGGCGCTCTGGGCCTGGTGGGCCACCCGGACCGAGCACGAAGTACAGGACGCGGCGGCCGGGGACGGAGCGGGGCGGCGAAACCGCCCGGACATCAGCCGCAGGTGATCTTGGTGACCAGGCCGGTCTGGGCGTCGTAGAGGATGTTCACCCGATCCAGCTGCACGTCGGGCGCGACGGGGCACGCGGTGCACGCCACGCGCCGATGGGTGAGATCGACCGGCACCGGAATCTGCGTTCGCGGTCGCCCGACCAGCCCCGCCAGCGCCGCCGCCCCGCAAGTGTCGCGCAACGGTCCTCGCGGCGGCCCAGGCGCCGGCAGCAGGAGCGACCCGGGAAACACCCTGACGGGCGCCAGCTGCCCCGTATAACCGTCGAGCTCCGTGTCCGCGCAACCGCACAGCAAAACGCAGGCGGCGGTCGCCGCCAAGCCGCGCCGCCATATCAAGCCTGCTTGCGCCATGCCCCCGCCTCCGACTGCTTCCAGTAGGACGCCGGGTGCGCCGCCGCCTTCACCGCACGCCAATGGGTGCGCGCCGCCGCCACCGCCGCCTCGTCACGCCCGTCGAACAGCACCACGCATCGCTCGAACCCGTCCAGTTCCTCCGCCTCTGCGCCATCAATCAGGAACAGCACCTGCGCGCCATTAAGGTTGTCCTCGGCGGTGGTGAGCAGGACGGGTTGGCGCGCCGCGTCGGGCGTGTCGCTCGCCCCGTGCGGCAGGAAGCTGTCGTCGCGATAGCTCCACAGCCAGCCGTCCAGATGCTCCAGCCGGTCGCGACCGCCGCACCGCACCAACGCCCGCCAGCCCCGTGCGAGGGTCTTCTCCAACAGCTCCGGCAGGGCCTGGTCCAGGCCCGTGCGTTCGAGATGGTAGAACCAGACCTCGCAGGCCATGGAACGGACCCTCAGCCCTCGTAGCGGTCCGCGACCAGCTGGTTCAGCAGCCGCACGCCGTACCCCGTCGCCCCGTCGGGGATGGTGGAAACGGAGGACGGCTTCTTCCAGGCGACGGAGGCGATATCCAGGTGCGCCCAGGGCACGCCGTTGACGAACTTCTGCAGGAACAGCGAGGCGGTGATCGAACCCGCCGGCCGGCCGCCGATGTTCTTCATGTCCGCCGCCATGCTCTCGATCTGCTTTTCGTACTGGGGCGGCAGGGGCATCCGCCACAGCGCCTCGCCGCTCTCCTTGGAAGCGGCCAACAGCGCCTCCGAAAGGGCGTCGTCGTTGGAGAACAGGCCGGCGTAGTCGTGGCCGAGCGAGATGATGATCGCCCCCGTCAATGTCGCCAGATCGATCATGAACCGCGGCTTGAAGCGATCCTGGCAGTACCAAAGCGCGTCAGCCAGGACGAGGCGGCCTTCCGCATCGGTGTTGATCACCTCTATAGTCTGGCCGGACATGGAGGTGACGATATCGCCGGGGCGCGTGGCCTTGCCGTCGGGCATGTTCTCCACCAGGCCCAGGATGCCGATGGCGTTCACCTTGGCCTTGCGTCCGGCCAGCGTGTGCATGAGGCCTGCGACCGTCCCGGCCCCGCCCATGTCCCACTTCATGTCCTCCATGCCGTCCGCGGGCTTTATGGAGATGCCGCCGGTGTCGAAGCAGACGCCCTTGCCCACGAAGGCGATGGGTTGAGCGTCGGGGTCCTCGGCGCCCTTCCACTGGATGACGGCGAGTTGGCTCTCCCGCGCACTGCCGAGCCCGACGCAGAGCAGCGATCCCATGCCGAGCTTAGCCATGTCGGCCTCCCCGAGGATCTCCACCTCCAGCCCGAGAACCTCCATTTCCTTCACACGGCGCGCGAACTCCTCCGGGTAAAGCACGTTGGCGGGTTCGGAAACCAGGTCGCGGGTGAAGTGCACCCCGTCCGCCAGGGCGGACAGCGGCGCGAAGCTGTCGCGCGCGGCATCGGCCTGCGGGGCGACCACGACGATCTTCTGCACCGAGGGCTTGTGCTCGGGCTTCTCCTTGGTGCGGTACTTGTCGAAACGGTAAGCGGCGAGCCGTACGCCATACGCCGCATGCGCAGCCTGCTCGGCGTCCAGGTCGCTGAGGTCGAACACCAGACTTGTCACCCCGCTCGCCTTCACCAGGGCGTAGGCGGCGGCGGCCGCCTGCTCCACGGCGGCGGTGTTCGATGCGGCCTTGGGTCCGGCGCCCGACAGGACCACCCGGGCCGCTTCGCCAGAGCCCAGCAGCTCCAGGGTCTGGCCCTTGGCGCCCTTGAAGCGCCCCTGGGACAAGGCGCGTCCCGCCGCGCCGCCGGACGCCTGACCGGCCGCCGTCGAGACCGCCTGCAGTCCATCTTCGAAGACGATGAAGGCCAGCGCCGCGTCGTCGCCGAGGCGGCCCTGCTCGGTGGTGAATTCGATGTCCATCATCTTTCCTCGGGCGTCTGGGTCGCCTTAGGCCAAATCCGCCGCCTTCGCGAGGGCTGCAGCGATATTTGGCGGATGGCCGCGTGGCGTGTAATCGAGGATGTCCGCCGGCGTTCGGTCCGTGTCTCCGCTCCCATGTCCCTGACCCCAGCCCTGCGCCCCCCCCGCCTGTCCCGCGCCGTCAAGGCGCGCCTGCCAGGCTTCCTGCGCCCGGATCGGGCCCATGATCGCGGCCCGGGCACGAGGCGGCGTAAATGGCGGCTCACCCGGATCGAGCTCTATGTGCTGACCCGGACCCTGATCGGCGTGTTCGGGGCGCTGGCCGTCCTGGCGTCCATCGTCACCCTGATCGATTTCGTGGAGCTGTCGCGGACCGTGGGCACCAACCGGTTCCACGAGGTCTCGCTCGGCGACATCTTCAACCTGACCCTGCTGGGCGCCCCGTCCAAGCTGATCCAGCTGCTGCCCTTCGCCTTCCTGTTCGGCGTGCTGGCGGCCTTCGTGAACCTGAACCGGCGCAGCGAGCTGGTGGCCCTGCGGGCGGCCGGCGTGTCGGCCTGGCGCTTCATCTTCCCGGCCGCGGGCGCGGCGGTGGTGATCGGGGTGGTGACCATCCTGATCCTCAATCCCCTGGCGTCGGCCGCCGACACCGCCTTCACGCGGCTCGACACCAGCCTGACCTCGGTTCCCGGCGAGATGACCGACAAGGCGCTCTGGCTCCGCCAGGGCGACCATCACAGTCAGATCATCATCCGGGCTAATTCCGTAGGTGGAACAGGGGTCAATCTCAAGAACGTAACCCTGTTCGTCTACCAGCTGGATCGCCTCGGGGCCTCACATTTCACCCGCCGGATCGAGGCGTCCACCGCCGTGCTGCAGCATCACCGCTGGCTGTTGAAGACCGTCAAGGAAGCTGGTCCCGGGGGCCAGGCGCTGGAGATTCCGGCGATCACCCTGCCCTCCACCCTGGACGAGCGGACGGCCCTGCAGCATTTCGCCTCCGCCCAGGACGCGCCGTTCTGGAGCCTGCCGTTCGTCATCGCGCGGACCGAGCGGGCGGGCTTTTCGGCCACACTCTACCGGATGCAGTTCGACACCCTGCTGGCCACCCCCGTCATGTTCGCCGGCATGTCGGTCCTGGCCGCGGCCTTTTCGCTGCGCTTGTTGCGGCTGGGAGGACTGGCAGGCTTTGCCGGATCGGGGGTGGCGCTGGGCTTTATCCTGTTCTTTTTCAATCAGTTCTGCGCGGCTCTTGGCAAGGCGGAGGTGATCCCGCCGTCGCTGGCCGCATGGGCGCCGCCGCTCATCGCTCTGCTCGGCGGGTTCACCCTGCTCTGCTACACCGAGGACGGTTGACGCGCCTGCGCGGCCATTGGAGGAAGCGTCGCAGGTCGGCCGTTCGGCCCACCGCAGGGGGTTCTCCAAGTCATGCGCAAAGGCGCGCTGCGCAGCCCAGGGTGTGGCGGCGTCTCCTTCGCCAAGGCGTGGTTCGCCAAGGCCTCGGCGCGGGCCTCCCGACGCGCCCTTTTGCTGGCGGGGGTTGCGGCGCTAGCCTGCCATGCAGGCGCCGCGTCTGCGCAGCCGCAGGGCAACATCCGTAATCGCGCACCCGCCGCCCCTTTGCCCGACGACGGGCTCGGCCCGCGCGACCTGCTGCTGCAGGCCGACAGCGTCGCGCAGGACCAGCCGCACAGCCTCGTCACCGCCAGCGGCCACGTGGAAGCCCGCTATCAGGGCAAGACCCTGCGCGCCGACAAGATGGTCTACAACACCACCACTGGCGTCGCCCACGCCTACGGACATGCGGTGGTGGTAAGCCCCGACGGCTCGGTGATCTATGGCGAAGACATCACCCTGGACGACCAGTTCCGGGCCGCTGTGGCGCTCGGCTTCGCCACCCGACAGGTGGGCAACACCACCCTGACCGCGGGCTCGGCGGTGAAGCGCAACGAGACTGTCAACCAGCTGAACAATGCGGTCTACACCGCCTGCAACATCTGCGCCCTCGATGGGCGGCCCGTGGCCCCGACCTGGTCGATCTCCGCCAGCCGCATCATCGAGGATCGCCAGCGCGGTGTGATCTACTACCGCAACGCAGTGATCCGGGTGCTGGGCGTGCCGATCTTCTACGCCCCGGTGTTCTGGCACCCCGACCCCACGACACCCCGACGCTCGGGCCTGTTGGCGCCCAAGATCGAATATTCCCGCCGCCGGGGCGGCAGCTATGAACAGCCCTACCTGCAGACGCTCGGCCCCTCGACCGACCTGATCGTTTCCCCGCAGATCAACACCCGGGTGAATCCCTTCCTGAATCTACGCCTTACCGAGCGATTTTACTCCGGGATGGTGGACGTTCGGGCGGGCTACACCGACTCCCGCAACTTCAACAACGACGTCAAGTTCGGCGACAACACCTCGCGCAGCTATGTCCTGGCGCGTGGCCTGTTCGACGTCACCCCGGACAAGAACTGGGTCTGGGGCTTCGGCGCGGAGCGGGTGACGGACCCCACGCTGTTCGAGCGCTACGGCATCCACAACGTTTACACCGACCGTGGCCCCTTCCCCGCCGACACCGACCGGCTGATCAGCCAAGTCTATACCGTGCGGGAGGACACCAATTCTTACGTCTCCATCGCGGCCTTGGACTTCCAAAGTCTGCGCGCCTATGGCCTGAAGCCCAACTTCGTGGACGGCCAGCCTGTCATTGTGGGCGGGGTCCAGACCTCCGGACCCGAAGGCGCTTTCGAGAGCAGCAAGGCCTTTCCCATCGTCGGCCCGCTGATCGAAGCGCGCTTCGACCCTCCGGACGCGTTCCTGGGCGGCCAACTCAGGCTGCAGGCCGACGCCGTGGCGCTCACGCGAAACGATGCGGTTCTGTCGGTGTTCGACCCTACGGGCGTGATCGTGCAGGGACCGCAGCTGGAAAATAATGGGGCGGCGTACGACACGGCCGCCAAACTGTTTGCGGAAAGTAAGGTGTCCGGACAGACCGTTCACCAGCAGATCTCGGCGCTGAGCTACACCGACAGTCGTCGTGCCAGCCTGGGCGGCAACTGGCAGAGCACCTTCACTCTGGACGACGGCATCCGCATCCAGCCGTTCGTATATGGTCGTGGCGACTTCTATTCTATCAGCGACGCGCAGATCTACAATCCCAACACCGGGAACCTCGATCCTGGCAAGAGCACCGTCGGACAGCTGTCAGGGACCGCGGGCGCAAACCTGAGCTGGCCCTTCATTAAGCCCATCGGGGCGGCGAGCATCGTGTTGGAGCCGCTCGCCCAGGTCGACGTCTCCCCGGTTTACAAGGTCAATCCCAATATCCCCAACGAGGACAGCGCCTCGTTCGAGTACGATGAGACCAACCTGTTCTCGGTGAACCGCTTTTCGGGCTTCGACCTGCTCGAAGGCGGCCAGCGGATCAACGTCGGCGGCCGCAGCACGGTGGACTGGGGGACGGGACAGAACGCCAGCCTGCTCGTGGGGCGCACCTTCCGCGCTCAGGACGATCCTCAGTTCACCGCCACGTCGGGCCTGCAGAACACCTCATCCGACTGGATCGTCGCCGCCACGGCGTCGCCGATCCCGGGCATGTCGCTGTTCACCCGCTCACGCCTCAACTCCAGCAGCTTCGCACTGGAGCGGGAGGAAGCCGGCGCGGCCTACGGGAGCGCCCGTTTCTCCGCATCCGTGCGCTACGATCTTGAGCACAGCGGCCTGCAGGAGATCGTGTCGGGGGCCAACATCGGTCAGAGCGTCACCGCGCCCAGCCAAGATATCAGCGCTGGCGGCTTCTTCTTCTTCACCCGGAACTGGGGCGTCAGCGCTGTTGTGTCGCGGGACCTGCAGCAGGACGTCTTTCCCATCGCCCAGGTGGGTTTGATATATGACAACGAATGCATTCGCGTGGATGTGCTCTACACCCGCGATGAAACTTACGGGAACGTGATCGGAAATTCGGACAGCATCTCGTTCCGGATCAGCCTATCCACCCTGGGCGGGACCGCCCCGCTGGCGCCTGCAAATAGCCGCGGATCGAGGTGATACAGGCACTTCCTGAGGAAAATGGTCGATGAGTGGTTTGCTTAATCTCACCTTGCGCAGCCTGCTCGGCGCTTCCGTCGTTTTCGGCGGCGCTCTTGGGGTCTGCGGGACCGCCGCCGCCCAGGGTGGCGGCATCAACCTCGGCATCCCCACCGCCCCCGCCGAGTCCCTGGCGCCCAAGCCAGCGGAAAAGCCCCACCTGAGCGAGAGCGTGGCGGCGCTGGTCAACGACGATCCCATTTCCTCCTACGACCTGCGCCAGCGAATGCGCCTGCTGGTCGCGACCACCGGCGTCCAGCCCAGCGAGGACAACATCCCCCAGATCGAGCGCGAAGCGCTGCGCGGTCTGGTGGACGAACGGCTGGAGATGCAGGAGGTCAAAGCCATCGAGAAGAAGCAGAAGGACCTAAAGCTCGAGCCCGAGAAGGACGAGATCGACGCCACCATCGGCGACATGGCCAAGCAGTCGGGCGTCTCGCGCGACCAGCTGCTCACCACGCTGAAGAGCGACGGGGTGGACGCCCAGACCTTGCGCGAGCAGATCGCCGCCCAGATGAGCTGGAACCACTACATCGGCGCCCGCTTCCGCGAGGCCGTGGTCATCGGCGACAACCAAGTGCGCAGCGCCATGGAGCAGGCCAACGCCGCCTCGCTGAAGCCGCAGTACGAACTCAGCGAGATATTCCTGGACGCTTCCCACGTCGGCGGCCAGCAGGCAGCTGAAGAGGGCGCGCACCAGCTGGTCCTGCAGATGCAGGGCGGCGCCCCCTTCGGCTCGGTGGCCCGCCAGTTCTCCGCCCTGCCCACGGCCGCCAACGGCGGCGACGCCGGCTGGGTTGTGGACAGCGAGTTGAAGCCGCAGATCCGCGAAGTGGTGGAGCAGATGAAGCCGGGCGACCTGTCCCAGCCGATCATCGCCCCCAACGGCGTCTATATCGTCCTGCTGCGACAGAAGAAGGCCGGCTCGGGCGATGAGGTGGTCGATCTGAAACAGGCCGCCGTCAGCCTGCGTCCCGATGCGCCGAGCGATGAGGTGGCGCAAGCCCAGGCCAAGCTGATGCGCCTGCGCAAGCGCATCACCGGCTGCGACACGCTGGAGGACCAGTCCGATAAGGTGCCTGGCGTACTGTCCGCCGACCTCGGTGAGACCGAGGTCAAGGACCTCCGCCCCGCCTTCCAGAGCACGGTCATGGCGCTGAAGGTGAACGACATCAGCCAGCCGATCCGCACCGATGTGGGCCTGCACCTGATCGCGGTCTGCGCGCGCCACGCCAATGGCGTGGCCGGCGTGACCCGGGCGGACATCACCGACCGCATCCGCGGCGAGCAGCTCTCGATGTTCGCCCGCCGCTATCTGCGCGACCTTCGCAGCTCCGCGGAGATCGAGACGCGGTGAAGCTGTCCCCCGCCAAGCCGCGCCCCCTGGCGCTCAGTCTTGGCGATCCGGCGGGAATCGGACCGGAGATCATCGTCAAGGCCTGGAGCGCGCTGCGGCGCACCGGCCCGAGCTTTGTGGTGGTGGGCGACTACGACGCCCTGGTCGCGGCCTCGCCCGGTTCGGGGGCGACCGGCGTGCGCCGGGTCGGCGCACCGGACGAGGGGCCTGAGGTCTTCCCCGACGCCCTGCCGGTGCTGGACCTGCCCCTGCTCAACCCTGTGGTGGCCGGCAAGCCGTCGCCCCGCTATGCCTCCAGCATCCTGCGCTGGATCGAGACCGGGGCCGGTCTGAGCCTGTCGGGTGCGGTCTGCGGTCTGGTCACAGCCCCGATCGCCAAGAAGCCACTCTATGAGGCCGGGTTCAAGTTCCCGGGCCATACCGAGTTCCTGGCCGAGCTGACGGCGGGGGCGGCGTTCCCGGGCGTGCGCGGCCCGGTGATGATGCTGGCGACCGACAGCCTGCGCACCGTGCTGGTGACCATCCACCTCTCGCTGGCCGAGTCCATCCGGGCGCTCAGCGTGGACAAGATCGTGGAAACCGGCCGGGTCACCGCCTCGGCGCTCGCGCAGGACTTCGGCATCCCCTATCCGCGCCTGGCGCTGGCCGCCCTCAATCCGCATGCGGGCGAGGGCGGAACCCTGGGGCGCGAGGAGCTGGAGATCGTCAACCCGGCGGCGGCGCGTCTGCGCGCCCTCGGCATCGCCTGCACCGACGCGACCCCCGCCGACACCCTGTTCCATACCGACGCCCGCAACCGCTACGACGCGGTCATCTGCCTTTACCACGACCAGGCGCTGATCCCGGTGAAGACCCTGGACTTCTGGGCCGGGGTCAACATCACGCTCGGGCTGCCGATCGTGCGCACCTCCCCCGATCACGGGGTCGGCTACGATATCGCTGGGAGAGGGCTGGCGCGCCCGGACAGCCTGATCGCCGCCCTGCGCGCCGCCTCCCACATCGCCGCCCAGCGGGACAGGACGACGGCGGAGGCGGCTTGAGACCCGGCCGAGGCTCTGGCTTGGGCGCATGAGGCCTCGCCGGTGAACGTCGCCGACCTGCAGGCTCTGCGTGACGGACTGGCGGCGCGGGGGCTGAGCGCCGACAAGCGCTTCGGTCAGAATTTCCTGCTCGACCTCAACCTCACCCGCAAGATCGCTCGTCTCGCAGGCCCGCTGGAAGGCGTCGCCGTGCTAGAAGTCGGACCGGGGCCGGGGGGCCTGACCCGCGCCCTGCTGCTGGAAGGTGCGGCGAAGGTGGTGGCCATCGAACGCGACCCGCGCTTCATCGACATGCTGCAAGAGGTCGCCGCAGCCGCGGACGGGCGGCTGGTGGTGGTGCAGGCCGACGCGCTGCAGGTGGACCATGCGGCGCTGCTGGCGGAGCACGCAGGCGGACTGACGCCACGGGTGGTGGCCAACCTGCCCTACAACATCGCCACGCCGCTGCTGATCGGCTGGCTGACCGGCGGCTTTCGACCCGGCTCCATGACGCTGATGTTCCAAAAGGAGGTGGCCGACCGTCTCGCCGCCGCTTGCGGCGCGCAGGCCTATGGCAGGCTGTCGGTCCTGGCCCAGGCGCTCGCCCGGACGGAGGTGGTGATGCGGCTTCCCGCCCGCGCCTTCACGCCGCCGCCCAAGGTGGACTCCGCGGTGGTGCGCCTGGATCGTCTCGCCGACGGACCGGATGCGGCTCTGACCGCGCGCCTGGAGACCGTGACCCGCCACGCCTTCGGCCAGCGCCGCAAGATGCTGCGATCCAGCCTTAAGCCGGTCGGCGGCGAGACCTTGCTGACGGCGGCCGGCGTTGCGGCGGACGCGAGGGCCGAGGTCGTCTCCGTCGACGGCTTCCTCGATCTGGCCCGTGAACTGGCCTCGGCCGCCCAGACCTGATCGCGGCCGGCGCCGCTTTTAACCTGCCGCACACCTCGCCCATGCACGATCCCCGCATGGCCTCCGGCGTCTTGGACTCCCAGCTTCGCGCTCGACCCGGGCGCTTGGACGCAGGCGTATCGCGGCTCGTCATGACGCTGGGACTGGCCCTGCTCGCCACTTCTGGCGCTCTGCTGATCCTGGCGGCGTACCGTGGGTTCTGGCTCACCGACCTTCAGGGCCAGCCGGCCGGACGAGACTTCGGCGGGTTCTGGGCGGCGGGGCGGGAGGCGCGGCGCGGTCAGGCGGCTCTAGCCTATAATTGGCCGACCCTGGCTCGCGACCTTCGGGACGCAGGCTCCACCGCCACGGCCCGGTCCGCCTTCCCCTTCTTCTATCCGCCGGTCTTCCTTCTCGTCCTGGCCCCGCTCGGGGCCCTGCCCTTCATCGTCGCCGCCTGGGTGTGGATCGGCGGAGTCTATGCGGCCTTCGTGGCCATGCTCGGCCGGATCACGTCTCGGCGCGAGTGGATCGTGTTGGGGGCCGCCGCCCCCGCGGCGTTCTGCTGCCTCGCCGTAGGACAGAACGGGCTGCTGTCGGCGGCCTTGGTCGGCGCATCCCTCGCCATGCTGGACCGACGCCCCGTGTTGGTGGGGGTGTTCATCGGAGCGCTCGTCTACAAGCCCCAGCTCGGCCTGCTCTTCCCCGTGGCGTTGATCGTCGCGGGACGTTGGCGCACCTTCGCCTCGGCCGCCACGACCGCCGTGGGACTGACGATCCTCAGCATCGCGGTGTTCGGCTGGAACGCATGGGGCGGATTTCTCCACGCCGCCGCCGGTGGGGGCTCCGGCGCGCTCGCGGGCGCGCCGGACAAGCTGCAGAGCGTCTATGGCCTCGCGCTCGCCCTCGGCTCGTCCGGACGCCAGGCCTGGATCGTCCAGCTCGCGGCGACCTTGGCGGCGGTCGGCTTCGTCGCCTGGCTCTGGCGCCGGCCGCGGCCCGCGGGCGTCCAGGGCGCCGGCCTCGCCGCCTGCGTTCTGCTGGCCACACCCTACAGCTTCATCTACGACGCTCCCCTCCTCGTCCCTGCGGTGCTGCTGCTCGGGTCCGACGGGCGGCGATGGTCCTTGGCGCACAACGCCTTGCTGGCGTTCGCCTACCTCGCGCCTCTAGGCTTCATGATGCGCGCCTGCCCGGTGCTCCCCCTGGCCTGCGCCGGGCTTTGCGTCGTGGTGGCGGCCCGCGCCCGCGCGTCCTTCACCGAGGCTAGCGCGGGATGACTTGAGGCGTAAACGCCGGCATTCGCCGAATGTAGGGTCAGCAATCCCTATCAACATCATCCCGCTCTAGGCCCTGCCGAAACTTGGCGGGCCATTCCTCGAGACTGAGCTTCCCGTCTCTAAGTCGACAGGCCGGCCACGAAGCCGTCCAGCCACGGGTTCCTGAGCCTCCGCAGCCGCTCGGCATGGTAGATGTGGGCGAGGTCGGCATAGGTGCGGTCGAAATCGTCGTTCACCAGAACGTAGTCGTAGTCGGCCCACCTCGCGATCTCCCCGGGCGCCCGCTCCAGCCGCCGTGCGATGACGTCCGCCCCGTCCTGTGCGCGGGCGACGAGGCGGCGGCGCAGGTCGACCATGGTCGGCGGCAGGATGAAGACCCGCACCACATCCGCCGGCGACTGCCCCGCCACCTGGGCCGCGCCCTGCCAGTCGATGTCGAACAGCACGTCCCGCCCCGCCTCCAGCGCCGAAAGCACCGGCGCGCGGGGCGTGCCATAACGCTGGTCGTGCACGTGCGCCCATTCCAGGAAGGCGTCCTGCGCAAGCAGCACGTCAAAGTCCGGCGGCTCTACGAAGAAGTATTCTCGGCCCTCCTGCTCGCCCGGCCTGGGGCCACGGGTGGTGCAGGAAACCGAGAGCGCAAGCTCGGCATGATCGGCCACAAGCCGACGCGACAGCGAGGTCTTGCCGGCGCCCGACGGGCTGGAGATCACCAGCATCACGCCCCGGCGTGACGACGGGGAGAGCGGAACGGTGGGCTCGTCTCCCTGCCGCATGCGCCTACCGGTGCTCCAGGGGTGGCGGGATCGGTGAGCCAGCGAGCGCGAGGTGCTCGGCCTGCTGCTTTTCGAACGCGCGCCAGCGTGCGACATTCTTGTTGTGTTCGGCGAGGGTGCGGGAGAAGGCGTGCCCCCCGCTCCCGTCCGCCACGAAATAGAGGTCCGGGCTCGCCGCCGGATCGAGCACGGCCGCCAGGGACGCGCGGCCGGGATTGTCGATCGGCGTCGGGGGCAGGCCTGCGGTCTGGTAGGTGTTGTAGGGACCAGGGGCGGCCAGCTCCGACGCTCGCAGCGGATGACCCAGAGGGCCGGCCCCCTGGGTCAGGCCATAGATTACGGTGGGATCGGCCTCCAGCCGCACGCCCTGGCGCAGACGGTTGATGTAAACGGCGGCGACATGGGGTCGCTCCGCCGCCAGCGCGGTCTCCTTCTCCACGATCGACGCCAGAGTCACGGCCTGATCGGCGTCGGCGAACGGCAAACCGGGCTGCCGATGCGCCCACAGGACCGCCAGCAGGCGCTCCCGGTCGTCGGTCATTCGCTTCAACAGGCTCGCGCGGGTCTGGCCGCGGACGACCTCGTAGGTCTCCGGCAGCAGAACGCCTTCCGCCGGGGCCTCGGCCGCACCGGTCAGCACGTCGCTCTTGTCCAGGATCGCCAGCACCTGGCGGGACGACAGGCCTTCGGGGATGGTGATGCGGTGGTGCACGATCAGTCCCAGCCGCAGCCGGCGGATCACCTCCTGCAGGGAGGCGCGGGAGGGAAAGGCGTACTCGCCCGCACGCATGTGTCGCGCGGCGCCGGTGACCTGCGCCGCCGCTAGGAACAGCGGCGCAGAGCGTATGACGCCGGCATGCTGCAGGTCCGCGCCGATCTCGGAAAGGCCTGCGCCGTGGCGAAGCTGCACCGTTGTGGCGACGCCTGTGCGCGACCTAGGCCCGGAGCCCTTGTAAATCCACAGGCCCAGCCCCGCCAGGATCAGGAGGATGGCGATCAGGGTGGCGACAGCGCCTGCCACGCCGGCGAACACAGGTGCGCCAGAGGGACCGCCTGAACCTCCGCTGCGCCGCGGGCCTAGACTCACTTGACCTTGGCGAGGACGAGCGAGGCGTTCGTGCCGCCGAACCCGAAGCTGTTGGACAGCGCCACGTCGATCTTCATCGGCTTGGCCTCGTGGGGCACCAGGTCGAGCCGGGTCTCCACGGACGGATTGTCGAGGTTGATGGTGGGCGGGGCGATCTGGTCACGGATGGCCAGGGCCACGAAGGCCGCCTCCACCGAACCTGCGGCGCCGAGCAGGTGGCCGATGGCCGACTTGGTGGACGACATCGCCTTGCCGTCCACCGCATCCCCCAGCATCCGCTCGATGGCGCCCAGTTCGATCTCGTCGCCGAGCGGCGTGGAGGTGCCGTGGGCGTTGATGTAATCAATCTGGTCCGGCGTGACGCCTGCGTCCTTCATCGACATCTGCATGGCGCGGAAGCCGCCATTGCCGTCCGCGGCGGGCGCGGTGATGTGGTGGGCGTCGCCGGACAGGCCGTAACCGATCACCTCGGCGTAGATCTTGGCGCCGCGGGCCTTAGCGTGCTCGTACTCCTCCAGCACCAGGACGCCCGCGCCCTCGCCCATGACAAAGCCGTCCCGGTCCTTGTCGTAGGGGCGCGACGCCTTTTTGGGCGTGTCGTTGAAGTTGGTCGACAGCGCGCGACAGGCGATGAAGCCGGCGATGCCGAGCTTGCAGACAGCGGCCTCCGCGCCCCCCGCCACCATCACGTCGGCGTCGCCGTACTTGATCAGACGAGTGGCGTCGCCGATGGCGTGGGCGCCAGTGGCGCAGGCGGTGACTACCGCGTGGTTCGGCCCCTTGAAGCCGTAGCGGATCGAGACGTGCCCCGAGGCCAGGTTGATCAGGGCCGAGGGTATGAAGAAGGGGCTGACCCGGCGCGGGCCCTTGGCTTCGAGCTCCAGCGTGGTCTCGGCGATCCTGCTCAGACCGCCGATGCCGGAGCCGAGGATCACCCCGGTGCGCTCAAGCTCGGCCTCATCGGTGGGCGTCCAACCCGCATCCTTCACCGCCTCGTCCGCGGCGGCGATGGCGTAGAGGATGAAGTCGTCGACCTTGCGCTGGTCCTTGGGCGGCAGGACGTTATCGGGATCGAACGACCCCTCGACATCGGGACCACCGTCGCCCCGCCCATCGACCCGCGGCACTTCGCAGGCGATCTGACAGGCGTAGCCCTCCGGATCGAAGGCGGTGATGCGGTTGGCGCCGGACTTGCCGGCGAGGATCGCCTTCCAGCTCACCTCGGTCCCGGACCCCAGCGGAGTGACCAGTCCGATCCCTGTGATGACGACGCGACGCATGCTGTCCGAAACCCTCAGCCTTCCGCTGCGCCGCCCGAAGGCCCCGCCGAGGGCGCGTCAGACGCGAACGGCGGGGACGGGACGAGCGCCGCTCCGAGGCTTACTGGCCCAAGCGCTCTTGAATGAACTTCACCGCGTCGCCCACGGTCTGGATGTGTTCGGCGGCATCGTCGGGAATTTCGATGTCGAACTCCTCCTCGAAAGCCATGACCAGTTCGACGTTGTCCAGGCTGTCGGCGCCCAGGTCGTCGATGAAGCTGGCCTTTTCGGTCACTTTCTCAGGATCGGCGTCCAGGTGCTCGATGACGATCTTGCGGACACGTTCGAGGACGTCGGTGGACATACGGGCGAGCCCCTCTCTGAAGGCGATTGGCGCGGCCCGGGCAGGGCCGTCGCAAAGTGATTCGTAGCATAAGAATGTCGAAAGCCGGCCCCAGGTGAGCCTGAGTCCGGCCGTCGGACCGAGCCGTAGCACACTCCTTTTTGCGAGACTAGCGCCTCGAAAAAGGGGGTGTGCGGCGTCAGATCATGGCCATTCCGCCGTTGACGTGCAGGGTCTGGCCGGTGACGTAAGCGGCCTCGGCGCTGGCGAGATAGACGCAGGCCGCTGCGATCTCGGCGCCTTCTCCCAGGCGCCCGGCCGGGATGCGGCCCGCGATCGCTGCGCGCTGGGCCTCGTTCAGGGCGTCGGTCATGGGGCTGGCGATGAAGCCCGGGGCCACGCAGTTCACCGTGATCCCTCGCCCGCCGACCTCCTGCGCCAGCGCCTTGGAAAAACCGATCATGCCGGCCTTGGACGCCGCATAGTTGGTCTGGCCCGGATTGCCGGTGACGCCGACCACCGAGGTGATCCCGATGATCCGGCCCGAGCGGCGGCGCATCATGCCCTTGGTCGCCGCCCGGCAGAGGCGGAAATAGGCCTCCAGGTTCACCTGCTGCACCTGCGACCACTCCTCGTCCTTCATGCGGACCAGCAGGTTGTCGCGGGTAAGGCCTGCGTTGGAGACCAGGATGTCCAAGGGCGCGTCCGCCGCCGCTTCCGCCGCCCCGACCAAGCCGTCGACCGCCGCAGGGTCCGACAGGCTGGCGACCGCGACGAAGGCCCGCTCGCAAAGCTCGTCCGCCAGGGTCTGCAGCGCGGCCTCGCGGGTGCCGGACAGCACCACCGCCGCACCCTGGGCGTGCAGGGCGCGCGCCACCGCGCCGCCTATGCCGCCCGACGCGCCGGTGACCAGCGCGGTCCTGCCGCCAAGATCGAACATGCTTGCTCCGTAGGGATAAGGTCGGTCCAGCAGCCGTCTTGCGACCGGCCGGCTGTCAAAGGCTCTGGGCGAAGGTTTCCAGGTCGACGGGGGTGTTCAACGCAATCGCCTCCACGTCCGGCGCGATGCGCTTGGCCATGCCGGTGAGCACCTTGCCGGCGCCGAGTTCCACGAAGCGCGTCACCCCGCCTGCCCCCGCCATCCAGGCGATGCTCTCGCGCCAGCGGACCCGGCCGGTGACTTGCTCCACCAGCAGCCGCGCGATCTCATCCGGATCGCTCACCGGGCGGGCGGTGATGTTGGCGACGAGCGGCGAGCTGGGCGCCACGATCTCCACCTCCGCCAGCGCCTCGGCCATGGCGTCGGCGGCGGGGCGCATGAGCGGGCAGTGGAAGGGCGCCGACACGTTCAGCGGGATGGCGCGGGCGCCTAGAGCCTTGGCCGCGGCAATAGCCGCCTCGACCCCCGCCTTGTCGCCGGAGATCACCACATTGCCCTGGTTGTTGTCGTTGGCCACCACACACACGCCCGCGCGCGCGCCTTCGGCCGCGGCCTGTTCGGCCAGCGCGACATCGACCTTCGGCCCGATCAGCGAGGCCATGGCGCCCAGGCCGACGGGCACGGCGCGCTGCATCGCCTGGCCGCGCCGCTTCAGCAGCCGCGCCGCAACGTCGAGACTGATCGCCCGTGCGGCGGCGAGGGCGGAATATTCGCCCAGCGAATGGCCTGCGACGAAGGCCACTCCGTCGACTCCTATGTTGAACTCCTCCTCCAGCGTCCGCGCCACCGCCAGGCTCACCGCCATCAGGGCGGGCTGGGCGTTCTCGGTGAGGGTGAGTTCCTCCTCCGGCCCCTCGCGCATCAGCCGCGAGAGGTGCTGGCCGAGGGCGTCGTCGACCGACTCGAACACCTCCCGCGCGCAGCTGAAGGTGTCGGCGAGGCTCACCCCCATGCCCACCGCCTGGCTGCCTTGTCCGGGAAACTGGAACGCTAGGCTCACGCGGGAATGTCCGGTTGGAAGCGATCTATGGGAGCGGCGGGTTTAGAAGGTGCGATGGCGACCCGCAAGCTCGGGCGAAACGCCGGTCAAGCGGCCTTGTCCACAGCCGCGGCCGCGCATCCCGCTGCAATGTCCGCCCGAGTCATCTAAGGTCAACGGCGACATGAACGCCCCGCTCCGCACCCGACCGATCGAGGCGCCCGCGCACCTCGAACAGCCCTATCTCGATCTGCTCGCCGATATCCTGGCGCATGGGGTCGAGCGTGGCGACCGGACTGGCGTCGGCACGCTCGGGGTGTTCGGACGCCAGATGCGCTTTGATCTCGCGGCCGGCTTCCCCCTGCTGACCACTAAAAAGGTGCACTTCAAGTCGGTAGCCTTGGAGCTGTTGTGGTTCCTGCGCGGCGACACCAACGTGCGCTGGCTGCAGGATCGGGGCGTCAGCATCTGGGATGAATGGGCGGACGGCGACGGGGAGCTTGGGCCTGTCTACGGCAAGCAGTGGCGCTCCTGGGCCGCGCCGGACGGACGCTCCATCGACCAGATCGCGCGGCTGCTGGAGGGGTTGCGGAGCAATCCGAACAGCCGCCGCCACATCGTCTCGGCCTGGAACCCGGCGGACGTGGACGACATGGCCCTGCCGCCCTGCCACTGCCTGTTCCAGTTCTTCGTCGCCGACGGAAGGCTGTCCTGCCAGCTCTACCAGCGCTCCGCCGACGTCTTCCTGGGCGTGCCGTTCAACATCGCCAGCTATGCCCTGCTGACCCACGTGGTGGCGCAGGTGGTGGGGCTGCAGGTCGGTGAGTTCGTGCACACGTTGGGCGACGCGCACCTCTATCTGAACCACATCGCGCAGGCCGAGCTGCAGCTGACCCGCACGCCCCTACCGCCGCCCCGCCTGTCGCTGGCGTCCAAGTCCGACCTGTTCGGCTTCGACTACGAGGACATCCGGCTGGAAGGCTATAAGGCGCATCCGGGCATCAAAGCGGCGATCGCGGTATGAGCGCACCGCTCCTGGCGCTCATCGCCGCCCGAGCACGCAACGGGGTGATCGGGCGGGGCGGGGCCCTGCCGTGGCGGCTTAAGAGCGACATGGCGCTGTTCAAGGCGACGACGCTGGGCAAGCCGGTGATCATGGGCCGCAAGACCTGGGACAGCCTGCCGATCAAGCCCCTGCCCGGCCGCGCCAACCTGGTGCTCTCCCGCGACGGGACCTTCGAGCCGAAGCGGGCGGTGGTCTGCGAGCGGTTCGGCGAGGCTGTGTCGATGGCGCGCGAGCAGGCGCAGGAAGACGGCGCCGCGGAGGTCTGCGTGATCGGAGGCGTGGCCGTTTTCGCCCTGGCTCTGCCCAAGGCGCAGCGGATGTATCTGACCGAGGTTGAAGCAGATGTCGAAGGCGACGCCACCTTCCCCGACTTCGACGAGGCGGACTGGCGGGAAGTGCGGCGCGAACCGCATCCGGCAGGGGACGGCGACGACTACGCCTTCACCTTCCGGGTGCTGGAGCGAAGCTGATGCGGATCAGTCCTGTGTCCACTCCACCGTCTCAGTCATCCCTTCCTCAAAGTTGAAAACCGGCGTCGCAGGAAACACCTTGTCGGGCAGCCCGGTTTGATCTTTGGCGATATTCAAAGCCGATTCGTACGCCTGCTCCGCAACCTCATCGAGATCAGACTTCAGGCTCGGGCTTTCCTTCAGCAATCGACGTATCTGTTGGCGATGCTCGCGCACGGTGAGCACCCAGGAACGGCTCCGGCGCGTAGGCTGGAAACGCCATTTCAGGAGATGGGCGAACAAAACGGCCAGGCGATTGCGAAGCTCATTTCTGGCTGAGGCGCCCAAGCCCTCGATCTCCTCCAGCAGGTTGTCCCAATCGATCTCGTTGACGCTGCGTCGGCGCAGGGCGTCCGCCTGATCTTGGGACCAGCCGTAGAAGTCGTCTTTGTAGAGCCTTCCCATTCCACCAGTATGCCTCACCCTTTAGGGCGTGCAACGGCTCAGTGCGGGTCGTAGCGGCCCTCTCGGGCGAGGTTGCCGAAGCGCACGGTGTCGTCGTTGAAGCTAAGCTTGACGTTGCCGATCGGGCCGTGGCGCTGTTTGCCGATGATCACCTCCGCCACGTGGCGGATCTGGTCCATCTCCTCCTGCCAGGCGAGGTGTTCGGCCGAGCCTTCGCGGGGTTCGGCGCGGCCCTTGTAGTAGGCCTCCCGGTACACGAACATCACGGCGTCGGCGTCCTGCTCGATCGAGCCGGACTCGCGCAGGTCCGACAGCTGGGGCCGCTTGTCCTCGCGGCTCTCCACCTGTCGGGAGAGCTGGGACAGGGCGAGCACCGGCACCGACAGCTCCTTGGCCAGGGACTTCAGCCCCATGGTGATCTGGCTGACCTCCTGCACCCGGTTCTCGTTGGCGCGAGAGCCGTCGCCGCCGGTGGTGACGAGCTGGAGATAGTCCACCACCAGCAGGTCAAGCCCCACCGAGCGCTTCAGCCGTCGGGCGCGAGCGGTGAGCTTGGAGATGGACAAGCCGCCAGTGGCGTCGATGTAGAAGGGGCTGTCCTGGATCTCCAGCGCCGCGTCGCGCACCTTGGCGAACTCGTGCTGGTCGATCTCGCCCTTGCGCAGGCGATCCGACGAGACGCCTGAGACGTCGGCCAGCAGGCGCATGGCCAGCTGTTCGGCCGACATTTCCAGGGAGAAGAAGGCGACCACGCCCCCGTTCACCGTCTTGCGCGATCCGTCGGGCTGGGGCTCCCAGGCGTAGTTCCTCGCCACGTGGAAGGCGATGTTGGTGGCCAGCGCCGTCTTGCCCATGGACGGACGCCCCGCCAGGATCAGCAAGTCGGACTTGTGCAGCCCGCCGAGCTTCTGATCGAGATCGATCAGGCCGGTGGAGACGCCGGCCAGGCCGCCGTCCCGGGAAAAGGCCTCCGCCGTCATCTCCACGGCGCCCTGCAGCGCATCGGCGAAGTTCTGGAAGCCGGTGGAGGAGCCGCCGGTCTCGGCCAGTGTGTAGAGCTGCTGCTCCGCCTGTTCGATCTGGTCGCGGGCTTCGGTCTCGGCGTCCTCCACCGCCGACTTAGCCATCTCGCCGCTTATGCGCAGCACCTCGCGCCGCAGCGCCAAGTCGTAGACGATGCGGGCGTAGTCCGACGCATTGGCCGCCGGCGGCGCGCGGTCCACCAGGTCGGCGAGGTAGCGCAGGCCACCCAGGTCCTCGAACGCCGGATCGCGCCGGAAGCGCTCCATCAGCACGATCGGCTCGGCCAGCTGGCCCTTGCGGATATACTCCTCCATCGCGCCGAACAGGCGCTGGTGGAAGGGCTCGTAGAAGTGGCGGCCCTGCAGCCGGTCGCTCAGCCGCTCATAGGCCGAGTTGTCGAACAGCACAGCCCCCAGCAGCGCCTGCTCGGCCTCCAGGTTGTGGGGCGCGGTGGCGATGGGCTCGCCCGGCGGCGGACCCGCGAGGCTGAAGGCGGCGACGTTCATCGGTGCAGGTATAGAGCCGCGTTGCGTCAGATCGGGACGGGACGGGTGTCGCAGGGTGGGGCTTATCCCCGTTCATCTTCGGTCTGTGGATTATCATTGCGAAAGGCGCATCACCCTGACTTCTCACTCCCCCTTGAGGGGAGGGAGAAAATAGCGGCGGCTCTACCCGCAAACGAAAAAGGGAGCCCGTGAGGGCTCCCTTCTCCGATCCGGCTGGATCAGTCGCTCAGCGTTCGAACGAAGCGTCGCGCATCGCCTCCCCGGCGCCGCCTTCGAACAGGTCCTTGGCCTGGGCCTCGGCGTCGAGGCGGTCCTGGTCGAAGGCCGAGTTGATGACGTTCTCGCCCCGGGCCTGGCGGTCAGCCTCGTCCGGGGAGCGGGCGATGTTGATCATCACCGTGACCGTCACCTCGGGGTGTAGCCGCAGCTTGATCTCATGCACGCCAACCGTCTTGATCGGGCGGTCGAGCACCACCTGGCTGCGCTCCACCTGGCCGTCGGCGGCGATTATGGCTTCGGCCACGTCCCGACCGGAGACCGAGCCGTACAGCTGACCGCCCTCCCCCGCCTGGCGGATGAGCACATAGCTCTCGCCTTCGAGCTTGACGCCGTTGCGCTCGGCGGCGGCGCGAGCGTCGGCGTTGCGGGACTCGATCTGGCCCCGCTCGGCCTCGAACACCTTCAGGTTGGAGGTGGTGGCGCGCAACGCTTTCTGCCGGGGCAGCAGGAAGTTGCGGGCAAACCCATCCTTGACCTGGACCACGTCGCCGATGGCGCCCAGCCGCTCGACACGTTCTAGAAGAACAACCTTCATGAGCCTGTCCTCCTTACTTCACGACGTAGGGCAAGAGCGCCAGGAAGCGGGCGCGCTTGATGGCCTTGGCCAGTTCGCGCTGCTTAGGCGCCGAAACCGCAGTAATACGCGACGGCACGATCTTGCCGCGCTCGGAGATGTAGCGCTGCAGCAGCTTGACATCTTTATAGTCGATCTTCGGCGCATTGGCGCCGGAGAACGGGCACACCTTGCGGCGACGGTAAAAGGGGCGCCTTGCGCCGGCGCCGCCGGCGGGCGCGCCGGGGGTGGTGGGGGCTGTTTCGGTCATGTTCTGATCTCTTGAGCCGGCCAGCGCTAAGCCGGCATGTCTTCGTAACCGCCGCGGGCGCGGTCGCCGCCGCGTTCGCGGTCGCGCTCACGTTCCCGATCGCGGCGGGCGAGGATGGGCGACAGCTCCAGGTCGATCTCGTCGACCTTGATGGTGATGTAGCGCAGGACGTCCTCGTTGATGGACAGCTGGCGCTCCATCTCCTTCACCGCCGGCGACGGGGCGTCCAGGGCGAGCAGGGAGTAATGGCCCTTGCGGTTCTTCTTGATGCGGTAGGTGAGGTTGCGCAGGCCCCAGTATTCGATCTTGGCGACGCTGCCGCCGTGTTCCTCGATGATGGCCTTCATGCTGTCGTTGAGCGCCTCGGCCTGTTGGGGCGAGATGTCCTGTCGTGCGATGACGACGTGTTCGTAGAGCGACATGTTCATCCTCTTCCGGAAGCGGAGAGGCGGCGCGGGCGCCGGCGGAAGACCCGGCGCGCCACGATGGATCGGCGCGCACGGGGAGCAGGCGCAAAGCCCACCCCGGAACGCTGCACGCAGACCGCCTTCCTGGGAAGCGAAGCAAAATACGGATTTTCGCCGAAGATGCAAGGTTTGCGGCCAGAGACGGTCGTCAGACGTGCCGTGCGTCCTTTGAGACGCCCCCCTGAGGCTCCTCAGGATGATGAAGGTCGGGACGTGCGGAACCTCGTCACGCTGAAGAGCGGCCACGTATCGACGGCCATGGCGCGCACCCCTACAAGGTGACGTCGACGCCCATGCAAAGGAGACGCCGATGATCCCGTATGTGCGCGAAATGGCGTTCGAGTACGGACGGGCCGACCAGCTCACCGCGCGAATCTCCCGGGTGGTCGCCGACAATCCCGGGCCGTTCACCTATACCGGCACCGGCACCTATCTGGTGGGCGAGCGGCGCCTGGCGGTGATCGACCCGGGTCCGAGGCTCGACACCCACCTGCAGGCCCTGGTCGCGGCGATCGCGGGCCGGCCGGTCAGCCACATCTTCATTACCCACACCCACCTGGACCACTCCCCCCTCTCCCATCCCCTACAGGCGCTGACGGGGGCCACGATCGTAGGGCGCAGCGCGCCGCCGGGGGAGAGCGTGGAGCCAGGCCAGCCCGCCTTCCGGCCTGATATCGAGGTCGCCGATGGGGAGGCCGTCGCCGGCGACGGCTGGACGCTGGAGGCGCTGGCTACCCCCGGCCACGCCTCCAACCACCTCGCTTACGCCCTGGGGGAAGAGAACGCGCTATTCTGCGGCGACCACATCATGGGCTGGTCCACCACCATCGTCAGCCCGCCGGACGGCGACATGGGCGACTATTACACCAGCCTCGACAAGGTGCAGGCGCGGGGCTTCGCAACGCTCTATCCGACCCACGGGCCGCCGATCACCGAGGTCGCGCCCTTCCTCGACGGCTATCGAGAACACCGCCAGAAGCGCGAGGCGCAGATCGTGCGCGAACTGGCGGCGCGCGGGCCCCGCACCATCGCCGAGCTGGTGCCGCGCCTCTATGTCGGCGTCGATCCCAAGCTGCATGGCGCGGCGGCGCGCTCCATGCTCGCCCACCTGATCCTGATGACGCGCGACGGTCGGGTCGTCACGGACGGGCCGGCGACGTCGGCGGCCCTATACCGCCTGCCCTAGCCTCGCCGTTGCGCCCTTCCCTTGCGGTGAGACGCCAGCACCGGGCGCAATGTTTTGCGTGCTCGCCAGCGCGGCGAAATCCAATATTGCGTAAAAATCTACTTCTGACGCAAGGCGAGTTCCTCATCCATAAGCTTATCAACCACTTCAGGCATGAAGGTGGTGGCCTTCCAGCCGAGGGTTTGTTCGATCAGACGCGGATCACCGACGCTCCGGGTCAAGTCCAACGGCCTGTACAAGGCCGGGTCGCTTCGAACGTGATCGGACGGGTCGAGGCCCAGCCTGGTGAACGCTCGGTGGACGAAATCCTGCAGCGTGAAGGCGTGTCCGGTCGCAATGACCATGTCCTGGGGGTCGGCGGCGCAAAGCATCAGATGCATCGCTTGAACATACTCGGCGGCCCAACCCCAATCGCGAGACACCTCCAAGTTGCCGAGAACAAGCTCGCCCTTCTGTCCTTCCGCAATATCGACGGCCCTCCGGACGATCTTCCGGGTGACGAATCGGGCGGGTCGCAGGGGAGATTCGTGGTTGAACAATATTCCTGAGCAGGCGAAGATATCGTAGGCTTCACGGTAGTTCCGTACGACCCAAAAGGCGGCGGCCTTGGCGACACCGTAAGGACTTCGGGGCTCAAAAGCCGTCCTCTCGTTCGCAGGCGCCGCGGAAACATCACCAAAACTCTCGCTTGAGCAGGCGTTGAAAAATCTGGCTTTGGACCGCAGGAACCTCATGCTTTCCAGTATATTTACCGTTCCGATGACGATCCCGTCTATCGTCTCTGTCGGCGTCTCAAACGACAGTCCCACGGAGGATTGGCCGGCGAGATTGTAAATCTCGTCCGGACATGACGCAGCGACGCCTTGCAGGACGCTCTTGAAGTCGGTCAGCACGATCGAGTGGAGATGGACCTGCCCCGCCACGCCAGCGCGTTCCAGACGCGACAGGTTGGTCAGTTCTTTGTCGCGAGAACTTCCATGGACGACATAGCCTCGCTCAAGCAGGTGTTTCGCTAGATATGCACCATCCTGTCCGGAGACCCCTAGTATCAAAGCTTTCTTGTTCATCGCCGCAGCCTTATTATGATTTGAGCAAACGGTGAAGCCAGAACGATTACAGGCTCGATGTGCTTCGACATCTGCTCACTTGATCGTCGGTCTCATGCAGGTTTGGCGGAAGTCCATGAGTTACGCCTTGAGGCCGGAACGCCAGCCCTGACTGGCCACGCAGGCGCTTGGTGCTAAGATCGGGGGCTCGCCCGCTCTCGCCTGCGGGTGCGACGACCTATTCGCGTTTGGTGGTGCTATGGACGACAGGCTCGCAGAGCTTCAAGGGTTTTTTGACGGGTACCGTGGAGGCGCTTTCGAGGGTTGGGCGTGGCGGCCGGGACAGCCCGACGCAGGTCCCGTCTGCATAGAGGTCTACGTCAACGGCTTTCGCCTGGGCGAGGCGGAAGCCTCCATCTATCGGCCCGATCTGCGCGCCGCGGGGATCGGCCACGGTCGGTTCGGCTTCAGCCTGCCTTTCGCCATCGACCTGGAGCGGCCCGATCCCGTGAATGTGCGCGTTCGCATCAAGGACGGCCCGACGCTGAACGACGGCGAGACGACCATCGGCGGCGCCGCGCCCCTCGGCGAGGCGGAGGCGGCCGGCATCCAGGGCTTTGTCGCCGCCGTGCTCGGCCAGACCGGGCCGCGCAATGCGGAGGCTGACGAGCCCGCGCCCCTGACCCACATCATCGTCTATTGCCCGACCGGCGCGGAGGCGAACGCGGCCATGCTGGGGACGGCGGAATACAGCTACGCCTTCGTGCTGAAGGGCTTTGCGCCGGTGCTCGCGCGGTTCGGCGAGGTGCAAGTGGTGAACGATCCGAGTCGCGAGGTCGACCTGCTCTATGAGGCGCACTCGGCGAAGGGGGAGGCCAGCATCTTCCTGTCCTTCGCCCCCCCGCAAAGGACGACCCTCGGCCTCCGCTGCCCCGCCATCCCGGTCATCGCCTGGGAATACCCCACCATCCCCACGGACGTCTGGGGGGACGAGGCGCGTAACGACTGGCGCTGGGTGCTTCGCCAGACGGGGCGGGCGATCACGCTGTCGAGCCTCGCCGCCCGCGCGATCAAGGCGGCGATGGGCTCAGATTTCCCCGTCGTCGCCATCCCGACCCCAGTCTGGGACCGCATGCCCCACCTGCACGAGCTTCCACTTCCGACGCTTGAGGCCTCCCGTTCGGTGGAGGTGGAGGGGTTTGTCCTCGACATCCAGAATGCGGACTTCGACCCCGACATGGTGACGCCCCGGCCACCCGGTCCGGGGGAACGGCCCGACCGGGTGGACTTGACGGGGGTCGTGTTCACCTCGGTTTTCGCGCCCAAGGACGGCCGGAAGAATTGGCCGGACCTGGTGACGGCCTTCCTCGCTGCGCTGGGCGACCGGCCGGACGCCACCCTCGTGCTGAAGATGATCGGGCGAAATCCTGAAGACTGGTGGTGGGACCTTTACGAGCGGCTGAGCCGAGCTCCAGCCTTCATCTGCCGGCTCGTCGTGATCCAGGGCTTCATGCCCGACGCGCGGTACGCGGAGCTGATTTCCGCGACCCATTGGGTGGTGAACGCCTCCAACGCCGAAGGCGCCTGCCTGCCCCTGATCGAGTTCATGACCGCGGGGCGTCCGGCGATCGCGCCCGTCCACACGGCCATGTCGGACTATCTCGACCCCACCTGCGGGCTCCTGGTTCATTCGGACGAGCAGTACTGCGGCTGGCCCCATGATACGCGCATGGGCATGACCACCACCCGCCATCAGGTCTCGTGGTCGGCCCTGAAGGACGCTTATGCCGAAGCTTATCGCCTGGTGAAACAAGACCCTGCGCGCCATCGCGCCCTCGGCCAGGCCGCCGCCCATCGCATGCAGGCCTTCTGCAGCGATCAGGCCGTGGCCGATCGGCTGAGCGGTTTTCTCGGCCTCGGGGGTCTGTCGGAAGCGCCGCTCCAGGCGTCGGAGCTGCTGACGGCGGGCGCGCCTGCATGATCATCCTCGAACACTCGACCTATGGCGACAAGACCATCGCCGCGAGCCTCGGCCTGCCGGAATACAGCTACTGGTTCGTGAGGAAGGCCTTCGCGCCGATCCTGGAGAGTCTCGGGGTGCTGGTCCCCGTCGTTGCGCCGGAGCAGGACGTCGACCGCATCTTCCGCTCCGCCGAGGCGCGCGGCCAGCCCTGCGTCTACCTGTCCTTCAGCCCGCCGCATCTGACCCTGACGGGGCTCGCCTGCCCCACGATCCCGGTGTTCGCCTGGGAATACGACACCATCCCCGACGAGACCTGGAACGGCGAAGGGAGTAACGACTGGCGCGAGGTCCTGAGGCAGGCGCCGGCCGCGATCACCCACAGCCGGTTCAGCGTCCATGCTGTGCGCAAAGCGCTCGGCCCCGACTACCCCATCTGGAGCATTCCCGCCCCCGTCGCCGACCGGCAGTCGGGGCTGGAGACCACCGCGCGGGGGTGGCGGCCGTCGATCACGCTCGAACTCTCCGACGCGCTCGTGTTCGACAGCCGGGCGATCGACCTCTCGCTGTTCGCCCACGGGGCGGCGACGCAGAGCGAGCGCGCCATGCGGATGTTGCAGACCGCGGTTCGCCAGGGCGGCCGCACCCAGCGTCGGATCGAGCTGGAGGGCGTCGTCTACACCACCGTGCTGAACCCGGTGGACGGCCGCAAGAACTGGGCCGACATGGCGGCGGCCTTCGTCTACGCCTTTCGGGACGAGCCCCTCGCCACCCTGGTGCTGAAGACGACCCACCGCGACATGCACGAGGCGGTGACGCCGATCCTGCAGGACCTCGCCAAGCTCGGGCGTTTCCAATGCCGGATTCTGATCGTGCACGGCCTGCTGGCCGATCCCGAATACAGCCGCCTCATGGAGGCGACCTCTTACGCGGTGAACACCTCGCACGGCGAGGGACAGTGCCTGCCGCTGATGGAGTACATGGCCGCCGGACGACCGGCGGTGGCGCCCCGCCACACGGCGATGCTGGAATACGTTTCGTCCGACAACGCCTTCGTCGTGGCCGACCATCACCGCCCGTCCTTCTGGCCGCACGACATGCGCCAGGCCAACCGCTGCCTTCGCCATCAGATCGAGTTCGCCGACCTCGTGCGCCGCTACCGGGAGAGCTTCGCGGTCGCCCGCGACCAGCCGGAGCGGTACGCCGAGATGTCAAAGGCCGCCGTCGTTGCGCTCGGCGCCTTCTGCGGCGATCGCGTGGTGACCGAACGGCTGGCTGCGGTGTTCGGCGAGGTGGCTCCGCTCAGCCGATGAACCACTTCCAAAATATCGATAAAATGACCTTTGAGGAGATCGTTGTGGCGGCAGGCCTGCAGGTTGAACAGCAATTTGCTCACGGCTTCTATGGGGCGATGTGGTGGAGCTTCTGCTGGCGGTGCTCGACACTGCCTGAGCAAGCATATCGACACCCCCTCGCGAGAAAGCCGGCATGACGAGCCTTCGAAACCGTCTTCAGGCATGGTTCGGCGTGCGCTCAGATGTCGCTGCACCGCAGACCGGGGCGCTGCGATCCTTGGCGCCAACCTCGCCGATCAGCGCCGAGCCGGATCTTTTCAGCCTCGCGGACGGACTGGCCGACGAGGCGGCTTGCCCGGCGGACCTGTTGACGGCGTTCGATAGCCTGATGACCCTTCGCCGAATGGAGACCGGCGTGGGAGATGGCCCGTCCTCGCCCCGGCTGAGCAATCTGCGGGTCCGCAGGTCGGGCCTGCCGGATTGGTGGATGGAGGGCGAAAACCTTCTGCTGATGGGTTCAGGCGCTGTCATGCCGGAGCTGAAGGCCAGTGAATTCGCGCCGCCGCCACGCCGGTCGGTAGTGGTGCTTGGGGCGCGCAGTCTCTTCAACCACTTCAATCTGGGCGGCCCGGGCGCGCTCATCGTCCTGGGCGACGACGTCTCGGCTCATTCGGGCGCCATGAGCTGCTTCGGTCGGTCCTCGGTGCTCATCGGCGAGGGCGCCACCTGCACCAATTGGGCCACGCTAGATTGCCGCAACGGTGGCATCATCCTGGTTGGGGCGGACGGGATGTGGGCGCACGGCGTCAGCCTTATGACCGACGACACCCACGCCATCCGTGATGCGCAGACGGGACAGCGGCTCAATGGCTTTGGCGGCAGCATCGTCGTCGACCGACACGTCTGGCTTTGCGAGCACGCGCGCCTGCTCGCGGGCGCCCGAGTTGGGGCGGACGTGGTGGTCGGTGCGGGCGCGGTGGTAAAGCGCGGCGTCGTGCCCGCGAACACGGTGGCGGTCGGGGCCCCCGCCCGGCCCGTCCGCAGCGGCATCACGTGGAGTCGGGATGACGCGCCTTGAGCTTTCCCGCCGACCTGCAGGCGGTCGTTGAGGCGGCGAGCGGAGATGAGGAGGGCGCACCCTGCAGCAACGCAGTGCGCGAAAGACTGCTGGCCGCGATGGAGCGCCGGCGGGGCGCTGACGCGCCGCCGGCGCCGGCCTTGGGTCCGCTCATCGTCCGCCGCGACGGCCTGCCCGACTGGTGGGGCCCCAACAACCTGCTGCTCACCGCGCCCGGCGTGGAGCCTTGCCTGAAGCCTGGCCTAGTCATGGGTCCGCGCGTCGGCAATGTCGGCGTTATCGGGTCGAATACGAGTTTCGGAGGCTTGGTCTTCGTCGACACGGGAGGGCTGATCGTCATCGGCGATGACGCGCGGATATGGCTAAGCGAACTGGCGGTCATGAACGGCGGTACGATCCTGATCGGGGAGAGGACCACCGCACGGCCCTGGGCGCGGGTGGATGCGCGTAACGGCGGCGCGATCCTGGTCGGGGCCGACGGTATGTGGGCCGATCGCGTGAACATCGTCACCGATGACATGCACGCCATCCGGGAAGTGGAGAGCGGTAAGCGCACGAATCGTTACGGCGGCCGCATCGTGCTGGAGCGCCGCGTCTGGCTCTGCGAGGCGGTGCGGATCATGGGCGGGGCTCACGTGGGGGCGGAGAGCGTCGTAGGCCTGGACTCGGTCGTCCGAAGCGCGCTCCCCGCGGGCAGCGTCTGCGTCGGTTCGCCGGCCAAGCCGATCCGCCTAGGCGTAACCTGGACGCGCGAGGACCTGCCGTGAAGCTGCTCCGCCGCCCCCGCGCAGGTCGGGTGGCGCGACGCAAAGCCTTGGCGATTCACGCGCCGGTCAGAGGCGGTCTGAGCATCTCCCGCAGGATGGCGTCGAGCTTGTCCACAGGGACGATCAGGTCCTGGTTGTGCATGTTGGCCACATTGCGCTCGACGCCTTCCGGCCTCGGCGCCCGGGAAACCCGCAGCGAGCGATAGTCTAGCCCGCACGCTTTGGCGAGCGCTTCGTAGAAGAGCGATGCCCCGAACTTGACGTGGACGCTGCTGTCGAGCGCAAGAACACGGCAGTCCGGCGAGCTGAAGATGATGTTGGTGAGCCCTGCCCCATGAATCGAGGCGATGAACTCAGCGCCCTGGAAGAGCGCAATCTGTTCAGCGACGGAGCGGTCCTCCAGAACGATCTCTTCCAAGCCGTAGGCGTTCAGCAGCGGCCGGATATCGGCGATATTGTCGATGCGCCGGCGATTGGGCCCGAGCTGCTGGCGACTGATCCAGAGGCGGCGTCGCCGCGCCACGGCGACCTGCCGCCCGAGCGGAGCGAACATATCGCGCAAGGTGGCGACGACGGCCGGCGCTATCGATTGCTGGCTCCCGAACGAAACAAGGACGGCGTTCCGGAGCAGATAGTCCTGATTGTGGTCGGCCCAGATCAATCGGTCATCGCCGAGGCCCAGAACCTGCAGGAAGTCGATGAACGGGGAAACCTTCGCCCGCCAGTCGACCAAAAATGCGACCCTTGGATCGGCGAGAATATCCGGCCTCAACATCTGCACGATAGCGATCCGCGCCAGCCAGTTCAAAATCCAGTGAAAGTAGTTACCGTCGATCGGACCCCCGAGAACGACCGTCTTTCGATCAAAGACGATGGGCGCTTCGGCGTCGAAATGATACCGCCCCTCGACAATCTTCGCGCGCGGGTTCCAAAAGTGAAGCACGCCTTCGTAGGTCAGGTTGATGAATAATCGCCCGTTCTTCACATCGATCGGCAGATAGATGGTGGTGACGGCGACGTCCTGAGCCTCGAAAACGTTCAGCACGGCGTCATGGATTGGCTGCCCACGTTGCAGCCCGATCACCTTCACCGAGCGGCGAACAACGCCTAGATATTGGTCCGAAACCTCTTCGTCCCGGACGACGACACCATCAGAGACGACGCGTTCACCGGTTGAGCCCTCCGATTGCTTATCGTCATGAGCCAGGGCAGGCGTCTTTTGCCGAAGACGGAAACGCTGCAGTATGGCGTGCAAAAAATCGGGCATGACCAAAGACTTCAAGAAACTGCACCCTGCGGAGCGCCTAAGTCTATCGGACCCGTCGCCGCGACGGAACTGACCGGCTCAACCTTGCGTGAAGGCGCGCGAGGTCGGGATGCGGACGCTGGTCGGGCTTCATCCTTGCTCTCGATCACGAAATGGCATTATGTTCGTCATGTGAAAGGTCGACGTCTCCATGCGCTATAGGGCCGAGCATAAGGAGCGGACCCGGGAACGGGTTCTGGCTGAGGCGGTCCGAGCCCTGAAGGTGGATGGACCCAACAAGCTCGGCGTGGCCGAGGTGATGAAGGCGACGGGTCTCACCCATGGTGGGTTCTACGTCCACTTCCCGTCCAAGGACGCGCTCGTCGCCGAGGCGATCGAGGCCGCCTTCGCCGAAAGCCGGAGCCTTTACGATCAAGCGGCGGCCGATCGACCGCCGCGAGAGGCGCTGGCCGGCTTGATCTCGTCCTATGTGTCTGAAGCCCACAGAGACCGTCCGGAGCGAGGCTGCGTTCTTCCGGCCCTCAGCGGAGAGCTTCCGCGCATGAGCGACGACGCGAGGAAACGCTATGCGGATGGTCTCCGCCACATGACCGTTCGCATAAGCTCGCTGCTGGACCGGCTGGGCGTGGCTGACGCCGCCGCGCTTGCGCCATCCATGGTGGCCGAAATGGTCGGCGCGGTCGCCCTGGCGCGGGCCGTGCCGGACGCGGTCCAGTCCTCTGAAATCATCGGAAGCTCCCGCCACGCGTTGCTGAAACGCGCGGGCGTGGATTGCAAGTCATGAGCGGCTCGCGCGTCGTTAGGCTCATTGGGGGCGGCTCGGCTCACAACAACAATGCAGGCGGTCAACTAGAAACTCGGCGCACGTATGGCGCCCGAGCGGCGGGCCAATTCCACCTCATAACTGCCGCCGCTCGTCTTCTTTTCCACAGGCCACCGTCCTGCAGGAGTGCGAAGATCGCGACACGAGGCGCAGTGGAGCTACCTCTCGGACCTGGCGGACCGCAGCTGATGGATGATCGGCGCTGACGCGTCCACCCGCCGCCAGCCGACCTCGCCCAGATCGCCGCGGAGCTGGCGGTCAAGCACCGCCTCGTCGGCGTCGGACGCATCGCCGGTGCGCGCTCTCAGCCGCTGACGCAGCACCGCTTCTGGCGCCTCCAGCCAGAGGCCGCGAAAATGCAGGCCTGCATCGGCGCCGAGCCGTTCGGCGTCGGTGCGCTCGGCCGGCTTCAGGAAGGCGGCGTCCAGGATGACGCTGACGCGCGCGGCCAGAGCCTTACGCGCCTCCTCCAGCATCACGGCGTAGACCCGCACCGACTCGGCCGGCGCATAGGCTGACTTGGGCAGCGCTTCGGTCGCCGCCACGCCGAACAGCCGCTTGCGGACCTCGTCGCTGCGCAGCACCACCGCGCCCGGCGACCCGCCGAGCCACGGCGCCAGCGCGCGAGCCAGGGTCGACTTGCCCGAGCCGGACAGCCCGCCCACCGCCCAGAGCTGCGCGTCGTCCGGCGGCTCAAGGTGGCTCTGCGCCGCGTCAAGATAGCCTCGCGCCGTGTCCAGCTCGCCGCCGTGGCCGGCGACGTGCGCGCGCACGGCGGCGCGGACCGACTGGAACAGCGGCAAGGCCGCCAGGCCTTCAATCCGGTCAGGGCCGAAGTCGCGCCCGCCCTCGTCCAGCCAGGCGTTCAGGGCGCGATTGGCCGCCTCAGTCCTGTCCCCGCACGCCAAGTCCATGAGCAGGAAGGCGACATCGTAGCCGACGTCGATCTCGCTCAGCACGTCGTTGAACTCGATGCAGTCGAACAGGATCGGCCGCCCCTCCTCCACCACGATGTTGCCGAGGTGCAGATCGCCGTGGCAACGGCGCACGAAACCGGCGTCGCGCCGAGTGTCCAGCAAGGACGCCAGCCGCTCGAACGCGGCCCGCGTCGCTGCGATCAGGCGCTCCACCGCCCCGGCGCCGAGCTCAACGGCCAGGGTTCGCAACTGCTCGGCGTTCGAGCGCAGGACATAATCCAGGCCGGCCGCACCGCGTCCCTGGGGCTTCAGCGGCGCAACGGCCTGCTGGCGCGCGATCTCGCGCCCTAGCCGCTCGGCCAGGGCGCCGTCCACCTGCTCGGGCCGGTTAGCGAGGATGTGGCCGCTGTCGAACGGGCGCATTTCCAGCACGTGGTCCACGACCTCGCCCCCGGCGGCCTCGGGCGGTGCGAGCGCGAACGCATCATCAGCACCACGTACCACCGCGTGGACGGCGCGATAGACGTCTGGCGCGGCGACGCGGTTGAACGCCAGCTCCCGATGGATCGCCCAGGCGCGCTTGTCGGCGGTGCTGAAGTCCAGGAAGCCGAAGTCGACCGGCTTCTTCAGCTTCAGCACGCGGTCGCCGAACACGAACACCTTGGCGATCGGCGTCTCGTGCACCTGGCGCGCCGCCTCGCCGGAGCCCGCGCCGGCCTGAAGCCAGGCCTCCAGGTCCTCCCGCTCGCTCACGGATAGAGGCGCAGGCGCGTCCAGGGCGTATCGAGCGTCTCGCGCCGGAACACCATCCGGTCGTGCAGGCGCGAGCGGCGGTCGCGCCAGAACTCGAAGTTCAGCGGCTGCACCCTATAGCCGCGCCAGAACGGCGGCCGCGGCGGCGCCTCGCCATCATATTTCGCGTCGACCGCCTGCACTTTAGCCTCAAGAACCTCGCGCGACGGCAGGGGCCGCGACTGGTCGGACGCCCAGGCCCCGATCTGGCTTCCGCGCGGGCGGCTGGCGTAATAGGCGTCGTTCTGGGCCTCGGTCACGGGCTCGACGGGGCCGCGGATGCGGACCTGGCGGCGCAGCGACTTCCAGTGGAACAGCAGGGCGGCCTTGGGATCGGCGTCGAGCTGGCGGCCCTTGGCGCTCTCTATGTTGGTGTAGAAGACGAAACCCCGGGCATCCCAGCCCTTCAGCAGCACCATGCGCACGTCGGGCAGGCCATCGGCGTCCACCGTGGCCACCGCCATGCCGTTCGGATCGTTGGGTTCGCCCGCCTCCGCGTCCTTCAGCCAGCGGCCGAAGAGACCGAGCGGGTCGTCGCCCTCGAACAGGCTCTCGTCCACCGCTTCGGCCGCTTCCATCGCGTAATCCTTTAGAGGTGCGGGTTTGTGGGCTCCGCAGGGCTTCGATAGAAGCCTTTGGCCATGTCGCACAACAGCTTCGGACACCTGTTCCGCGTGACCACCTGGGGCGAGAGCCACGGGCCGGCGCTGGGCTGCGTGGTGGACGGCTGCCCGCCAGGACTGTCCCTGACCGAGGCCGACGTCCAGCACTGGCTGTACCTGCGCAAGCCCGGCTCCTCGCGCTTCGTCACCCAGCGGCGCGAGCCCGACGCGGTACGCATCCTGTCGGGCGTGTTCGAGGACGCACGGACGGGCGGCCCGGTGACCACGGGCACGCCGATCTCGATGCTGATCGACAATGTCGACCCGCGCTCCAAGGACTATGGCGACATCGCGCGCCAGTACCGCCCCGGCCATGCCGACTACACCTACGCCGCCAAGTACGGCGTACGCGACTATCGCGGCGGTGGGCGGGCCTCGGCGCGGGAGACCGCGGCGCGGGTGGCGGCGGGGGCGGTGGCGCGCAAGGTGCTGGGCGACGGCGTGGTGATCCGGGCCGCCCTGGTCCAGATCGGCCCCCACCGCATCGACCGGGACCGCTGGGACTGGGCGGAGACGCTGCGCAACCCGTTCTGGTGCCCGGATGCGGAGACGGTTGCGGTGTGGGAGAGCTATCTGGACGCGGTGCGCAAGGCCGGCTCCTCCACCGGCGCGATCGTGGAGGTCCAGGCCGCGGGCGTACCCGCCGGCTGGGGCGCGCCGATCTATGGCAAGCTGGATGCGGAGCTGGCGGGGGCGCTCATGTCGATCAATGCGGTGAAGGGGGTGGAGATCGGCGACGGGTTCACCGCGGCCACGCTCTCCGGCGAGCAGAACGCCGATGAGATGCGGACGGGGGCGGACGGGCCGGTGTTCGGCTCCAACCATGCGGGCGGTGTGCTGGGGGGCGTCAGCACCGGCCAACCGATCGTCTCGCGCCTGGCGCTGAAACCCACCTCCTCGATCCTTACGCCGCGGATGTCGCTGGATGAGAATGGCGGAGAGGTGGAGGTGCGCACCACCGGCCGCCACGATCCCTGTGTGGGCCTGCGCGCCGCGCCCGTCGCCGAAGCCATGATGGCCTGCGTCCTCGCGGACGCCAAGCTGAGGCATCGCGGGCAGACGGGGCGGTAGGCCCTAGCTGTCTCTCCCCCTGCGAAGCGGGGGGAGAGGACCAAGCGAAGCCTGGTGAGGGGGGCGTCGGCGCCCCTGACGTATCAAGTTGGCGACCGCAGCGGCGGCGACGCCCCTCCGTCACGCCGCATTCGCGCCGCGCCACCTCCCCGCATTGCAGGGGAGGAGAATAACCAGCCCCTCAGCTCTTCAGCCGCCAGCCGGTGCGGAAGATCTGCCAGACCACACCGGCCAGCACTACCGCCAGCACCAGGGTGTAGATCACGCCCACCGTCACCGAACCATCCGCCTTGCCGATGAAGCCGTAGCGGAAGCCGTCGATCATGTAGAAGAACGGATTGAACTTGGAGATGGCTGCGAACGGCGGCGGCAGGTTGGTGACCCGGTAGAAGGTGCCCGACAGGAAGGTCATCGGCGTGACGATGAAGTTGGTCACCGACGCCAAGTGATCAAACTTCTCGGCCCAGAGCCCCGTGACCACGCCGACGAGCGCCAGCACCACCGATGACATGACGGCGAAGTAGAGAACGGCCCAGGGATGGGCGAGGCCGAAGCGCGAGAACGGCCACACGGTGATCGTGGTCACCGCGCCGACCAGCAGACCCCGCGTCACCGCGCCGGCCGTGAAGCCGACCGCCAGCTCCGCAGGCGACAGCGGCGGAGTGAGGAAATCCACCGCCGTGCCCATCAGCTTGGCCTGCACGAGCGAGGACGAAGAGTTGGCGAAGGCGTTGTTCAGGATCGACATCATGATCAACCCCGGGGCGACGAACTGGGCGAAGGTCACGCCCTGCACCGCCGGCCGGGCGCCACGCATCGCGACGACGAACACCATCATGTAGAGCAGGGTGATGACGACGGGCGACAGCAGTGTCTGGAACGCCACCTTCCAGAAGCGCAACACCTCGCGGCGGTAGAGGGTGCTCAGGCCCTCCCAGTTCACCCCATGATAATCGCGGGGCCGCTGCGGCGTCACCGCACGCGTGATCTGCGCCATCGGCGTCTGGACGTTCATAGGCCCAATGTGCGCTGCAGCACGGCGTCCCGCAACCTGACATGCCGCCGCTCTGTTCGCCCAGCCCGAGTCGCGAGAGAATCAACATCTAGTTTCTGTGGAAAGGTACAAATCCACCTATTGTGGGCTAGCCTCATAGGATTACGATATCTTGTGTCTGGCGAGTATGAGGCTCGCCGGGGGACGCAAGATGTAGGGCCGCGCAGCGGTCCGGATCTCGGAGGCGGGACATGGGCTGGACCGAGGAGCGGGTCGAGATTCTCAAGAAGCTTTGGCTGGACGGATACAGCGCCAGTCAGATCGCCAAACAGCTCGGCGACGGGCTGACTCGCAACGCGGTGATCGGCAAGGTGCACAGGTTGGGGCTGTCCGGCCGCGCCGTGCCGTCGCAGCCCCAGCGGCCCGCCTTCAAGGCGACCCGGCCGGTGCGCCCCGCGCCGCCGCCCCAGCCTGCACCCGTGATGCGCCGCCTGGAGCCGGTCCCGATCCCCGAGGCGCCGGTCGCCGCCTTCGCCTGCGAAGAGGTCGGCTCGGCGACGGTGCTGACGCTCGGTTCGCACATGTGCAAGTGGCCGATCGGCGATCCGTCCAGCGAAAGCTTCGGCTTCTGCGGACGCGCCAGCAGCGACGGGCCCTACTGCAACCAGCACGCCCGGGTCGCCTACCAGGCCCAGCCCCGAAAAATCCCCGGCAAGCGCAGCGAGTCGTCTGAGCTGGTGCGGTCGCTGCGGCGATACATGTAGAGCCGCCGAAGCCGTAGATGCTCCCCTCCGGGGGAGCTGTCGGCGAAGCCGACTGAGGGGGCTCCAGTTTAGCGACGGCGGCGCAGCCCCCTGTTAAGCAGGGCTCCCCTCCCCCAGCGGGGAGAAGCTAACCTGGTCTCAGCCGACGATTTCGGCGGCTGGGAAGAACTGGTCGATCTCAATCTTGGCGGTCTCGGGGGCGTCGGAGCCATGGACCGAGTTCTCGCCGATCGACTTGGCGTAGAGCTTGCGGATGGTGCCGTCGGCTGCCTGGGCCGGGTTGGTGGCGCCCATGATTTCGCGGTACTTGGCGATGGCGTTATCGCCTTCCAGCACCTGCACGACGACGGGCGCCGAGGTCATGGTCTCCACCAGTTCGCCGAAGAAGGGGCGTTCCTTGTGGACGCCGTAGAACTGCTCGGCGTCGGCCTTAGACATCTTGATGCGCTTCTGGGCGACGATGCGCAGGCCGGCGTCCTCGATCACCTTGTTGATGGCGCCGGTCAGGTTGCGCTCGGTGGCGTCGGGCTTGAGGATCGAGAAGGTGCGTTCGGTCATGGCTCTGGGTTTTCTTTTAGGGAGGTCGCGGGCTTATAGCGACGCGAGCCTTTGAGGCCAACCGCGTTGGGCCGGTGATCCTTCGACAAGCTCAGGATGAGGCGTTAGGAGAGGCGACGCAGTCGTCCATCGCGTCTCCCGAGCCCTCCTAATTTCAAGTCGCCTCATCCTGAGCTCGTCGAAGGACGAGGCGCCCCACGGCCCATGCTGCAGATCACCGACCTTTCCTTCAACGCCTGGGGCCGCCGCTTCTTCACCGACGCCAGCGCCCGCATTCCCGACGGGGCCAAGGTGGGCCTGGTGGGTCGCAACGGGACCGGCAAATCGACCCTGTTCAAGCTGATCCTGGGCGAGCTGTCCCCGCTCACCGGCGAGATCGCCACGCCCCGTTCGGGGCGCATCGCCACGGTGGCGCAGGAGCACGCCGCCACGCCCGTCGCGCTGCTGGAGACCGTGCTGGCGGCCGATGTCGAGCGCGCCCGGCTCTACGCCGAACTCGATTCCGCCCCGCCCGAACGGCTGGGCGAAATCCACGGCCGGCTGATCGCCATCGGCGCCGAGGCCGCGCCGTCGCGGGCGGCGGAAATACTGAGCGGGCTGGGCTTCTCCGCCGCGGACCTGAGCCGCCCGATGGCGGAGTTCTCCGGCGGCTGGCGGATGCGGGTGGCGCTGGCCAGCGCGCTGTTCGCCGAACCCGACCTGCTGCTGCTGGACGAGCCGACCAACTATCTCGACCTGGAGGGCGCGCTATGGTTGGAGGCGCGACTAAAGCGTTATCCGCGAACCGCCATCGTGATCAGCCACGACCGCGACCTGCTGAACAACTCCGTCAACCACATCCTGCACATCTCCGCCGGCCGGCTCGACCTCTATGCCGGCGGCTATGACGACTTCGAGCGGATGCGCGCGGAAAGGCAGCGACTGGTCGGCGCCCAGGCCGCCAAGCAGGACGCCGAGCGCGCCAAGCTGCAGGCCTTCGTGGACCGCTTCAAGGCCAAGGCCACCAAGGCCGCCCAGGCCCAGTCGCGCATGAAGCGGCTGGCCAAGATGCAGGCGATCACCGTGCCGGTGGAGGGCGGCGTGTCACCCTTCACCCTGCCGTCGCCCGAGCGCGCGCTGAACCCGCCGCTGGTGCGGCTGGAGAACGCCGCGGTGGGCTATGACGGCCGCGCCATCCTTCGGGGAATGAACCTGCGGCTCGACACCGACGACCGTATCGGCCTGCTGGGCGTCAACGGCGCGGGCAAGTCCACGCTGGCCAAGCTGCTGGCCGATGCGCTGACGCCGCTGGCGGGCGAGGTGGCGCGCCAGCCCCGGATGCGGGTCGGCTGGTTCAACCAGCACCAGATCGAGGCGATGGACCCCGCCGACACGCCCCTGGACATGATCCGCCACGCCTTGCCGGAGGAGACCGAGCCCCGCCGCCGCTCCCGCCTCGCCCAGTTCGGCATCAGCTCCGAGAAGATGGAGACCACCGCGGAGAACCTGTCCGGCGGCGAGCGCGCGCGCCTGCTGCTGCACCTGGTGGCGATGCAGGCCCCTCACCTGCTGATCCTGGACGAGCCCACCAACCACCTCGACATCGATAGCCGGCGGGCCTTGATGGAGGCGCTGAACGACTACGAAGGCGCGGTGCTGCTGATCACCCACGACCGCTCGCTGATGGAACTGGTGGCCGACCGGCTATGGCTCGCCGCCGACGGAACGATCAAGCCGTTCGAGGGCGACATGGAGGCCTACACCAAACTTGTGCTCGACCGCGCCAGGGCCGTGGCGCGCGAGCAGACAAGCGCCGCCCTGCCCGCCAACTCCGCCAAGGACGCGCGCAAGGCCTCCGCCAACGCCCGCGCTCAGGTCGCGCCGCTGAAGCGCGCCATGGAGGCGGCGGAAAAGCGCATGGATGCGCTGACGGGGAAGATCGCAGAGGTGGACGCGGCCCTGGCCGATCCGGCGCTGTTCACGCGAGACCCCGCACGGGCGGTGGCGCTCGGCAAGGCGCGGGTGGAGGCGGCCGACCAGCTCGCCGCCGCCGAGATGGCGTGGATGGAAGCGGCGGAGGCCTATGAGGAGGCGAAGACGGAGGCTGGGGTATAGATGCTCCCCCGCTGGGGGAGCTGTCGGCGCAGCCGACTGTGGAGGCTCCAGCTTGACGCGGCGGCGCAGCCCCCTCCACCAGCTGCGCTGGTCCCCCTCCCCCAAAAGGGGAGGATCAAGGCCCTCACCCCTTCTCCCGCATCAGCCGCGCCTTGTCGCGCTGCCAGTCCCGGTCGGCCTCCGCCTCTCGTTTGTCGTGGGTCTTCTTGCCCTTGGCGACGGCGAGTTCCAGCTTGGCCAGCCCCTTGTCGTTCCAATACAGCCGCATGGGGATGAGCGTGCGCCCCTCGCGGTTCACCGAGCCCAGCAGCCGGTCGATCTGGCGCCTGTGCATCAGCAGCTTACGCGGCCGGCGGGGCTCGTGGTTGAAGCGGGAAGCGGCGGCGTATTCGGGGATGTAGGCGTTGACCAGCACCAGCTCGCGCCCCTCCACCGCGGCGTAGGACTCCGCCACGTTGGCCCGGCCGAGCCGCAGCGACTTCACCTCGGAGCCGGTGAGCGAGAGGCCCGCTTCCAGCGTCTCCTCGATGAAGTAGTCGTAGCGGGCGCGGCGGTTCTCCGCGATCAGCTTCTGGGTGGAGGGCGGCGGCTTGGTCACGAGGTGACCCCAGCTTCCCGCATGGCGTCGCGGACCAGCGGGCGAGCCGCCTCTGCGCACGGCGTGATCGGCAGGCGGACGTCTTCGCTGCACAGCCCCAGCTCCGCCAGAGCGAACTTGGTCGGCGAGGGCGAGGCGTCGGCGAAAAGCGCCTTGTGCAGGCGCACCAGCCTGTCCTGCCAGACCAGCGCGGCGGCGAAATCGCCCGCCAACGCCGCCTCCATGAAGGCGACGCAGGCCTGCGGCGCGACGTTGGACGTCACCGAGATGCAGCCGTGGCCGCCATGGGAGACGTAGCCCAGCGCGGTGGGATCGTCACCGGACAGCATGAGAAAGCCATCGGGACAGGCCAGGCGCATGAGGCTGGCGCGGACAAGATCGCCGGTCGCGTCCTTCACGCCGACGATGTTGGGCAGCTCGGCCAGCCGGGCCAGGGTGACGTTGGCCATGTCGCCCGACGTCCGGCTCGGCACATTGTAGACGATGATCGGGAGCTGCACCGCCTCATTCAGGGCGGCGTAGTGGGCGTACAGACCCTCCTGGCTCGGCCGGTTATAGTAGGGCGTGACCACCAGCGCGGCGTCCGCGCCCACGGTTTTGGCATGGCGCACCAGCTCGATCGCCTCGGCGGTGGCGTTCGAGCCGCAGCCAGCAATCACCGGAATGCGCCCGGCGGCGGTGGAGATGCACAGCTCCACCACCCGGCGGTGCTCGTCGTGGGACAGGGTGGCGGTCTCCCCCGTCGTACCGACGGGGACGAGGCCATGGACGCCTGCCGCCACCTGCCGCTCCACAAGGCGCACGAAGGCGTCCTCATCCACCGCGCCGTCGCGGAACGGGGTGACGAGGGCGGTGATGACGCCCCTGAAGAGCGGGCCCTTGATAAATGTTTGGGGCATGAAAGGCCGCGGTTCCCGCCCCTTGCGACATCAATTCGCCGCGAGGGACCAAGCTTGAGGACATGATAAACGGTGTGACAACACCACGCCTAGAATATCCGGCCACAGCGCTTGCCCGCAACAGCGGTCTCGCGCAGGACTGACCAGCGGTCCAGTATCAGGAGAGCGCGATGTCGGCGTCCCCCCGCGATCCAGAGCCCACCTGCGCCGGTGAAGACGCGCCGGCCGTGCGCGTCGCCCGGTTCGGTCGCAAGGCCCTGCTCGGCACGCTGCTGACCGCGGTCTGCGGCGGCGCCTTCGCCCAGTCGATGGACTCGACCAGGCCGGTTCCGGTGGAGCCCGCGACGCCGATCGTGGCCCCGGTCCCCTATTCGGCGCTGTCGAGTTCGCTGTCGCCCGCCGACGCGGTCCTGCTCCGCGCCGCCCTGCTGGCCGCCCGGCGCGGCGACACCACGACGGCGCAAGGCTACCAGGCCCAGATCGCCGACCCGACCGCCAAGAAGCTGGTGACCTGGGCGATGGTGGATTCGGCCGGCACCAATCTCGACTACTACACCCTCGTCGCCGCCATGCGCGACCTGCAGGGCTGGCCTCGGCCGTCGCGCCTGCGCGCGGCGCTGGAGAAGGCGCTGGGCGAGAGCGCCATTCCGCCCAACCAGGTCATCGCCCTGTTCCAGGGTCGCGATCCGGAGACGGCGCAGGGCGCCATCGCGCTCGCCAGCGCCTATCAGGCGGCCGGACGCGGCGCCGACGCGTCGGCGCTGATCAAGCACTTCTGGCGCAACCGCGCCTTCGACGCCTCGCTGCAGAGCCAGGTGCTCGCCCGCTTCGGCGCCGACATCACGCCCGACGACAACGCCGCGCGGCTGGAGATGCTGCTCTACACCAGCGACACCGGCGCGGCGCGCGAGCTGATGGAAATGGTCGGCCCCGACCAGCGCGCCCTGGGGCAAGCCCGCATGGCCTTCCGCGCCGGCCGTTCCGATGCGCCCATGCTGCTGGGCCAGGTCCCGGCCTCGCTACAGTCCGATCCCGGCTTGGCGTTCGACCGCGCTCACTATTACCGCAAGCACAATCTGGAGATGATCGCCTCCGGCCTGGTGCGCAACTTCCCCACCACCACCCCCGAGCAGCCCGAGGTGACCAAGGCGATCTGGGCGGAGCGGCGGGCGCTGATGTTCGCGGCCCTGCAGAGCCTGGACTATCGCGGCGCCTATGCGGCGGCGGACGACAACGGCCTGCAGGCCGGCCAGGACGCCAACGAGGCGCAGTTCTTCGCCGGCTGGATCGCGCTGACCAAGCTGAAGGACGCCGACCTCGCCGACAAGCACTTCGCCAGGCTGCAGGCCGGCGCCAGCACACCGATCACCACCAGCCGCGCCTATTATTGGCGCGGACGCGCGGCCCAGGCCAAGGGCGACGCCATGGACGCCAACCTGTTCTGGGGCGAGGGCGCCAAATACTACACCGCCTTCTACGGCCAGCTGTCGGCCGCCAAGATCGGCCAGGCCAAGCTGGAGCTGGGGGCCGACCCCATCCCCACCGCCGCCGACCGCGCGCGATTCGAAAGCCGCGGCGTGATCCGTGCGGCCAGGATGCTGGGCGACGCCGGCGACCACCAACTGCTGGCCAGCTTCGCCATGGCTGCGGAGGAGGACACCACCTCCGCGACCGAACTCGCGCTGCTGGTCGATCTCACGCGGCAGTACGGCGACCAGTCGCTGTCGATGCGGGTAGTGCGCTCGGCCGCCACGCGCGGGCTGTATCTGCCGCAACGCGGCTATCCGCTCCGCACCGCGCCTGTCGGCTACGGCCTGGCGGAGCCGGCCTTCGTGTTCGCCATCACCCGCCAGGAATCGAGCTTCGATCCCGATGCGCGCTCCGGCGCCGGCGCGCGGGGCATGATGCAGCTGATGCCCGCGACCGCCGCCTCGGTGGCGCGGCGCCAGGGGGTCGAGTATTCGCCCTCCCGACTGGACGATGCGGAATATAACATGCGGCTGGGCGCGGCCTTTCTGGGCCAGCTGACCACCGACTTCGACGGCTCCTACGTCCTGGCCACCGCCGCCTACAACGCCGGTCCAGGGCGACCGCCCCAGTGGATCGCCACCTGCGGGGACCCCCGCGGCGGTGCGTCCGATCCGGCGGACTTCATCGAGTGCATCCCCTTCTCTGAGACCCGCGACTACGTCATGCGCGTCATGGAGAACGTGCAGATCTATCGCGCGCGACTGGCGGGAGGCACGGCGCCTCTCACCATCGCGGCGGACCTGAAGCGCGGCGGCTGGGCGCCGTCGGGCGCGACGCCGCAAGGCGGATACGGCGCGGTCAAGTACGGCCAGGCGGGAACGGGCGCCTACCGCGCGACCCCTCCCCTCCCGCCTGGCGCAGCTACGGCGGTAGACGGCGTCGCCCGCTGAAGGCTGGGAGCCCCGCTGAAGTCTGGGAGCTTCGACGCTGACGCGTTGGCTGGCTCACAGCCGCGACCAGACCGTGAAAGCGTCCGTCCCACCACCTGACTGGGGAGAGGTGCGGCCGCCGAGCTGAAGCGGAGCGCGTGCTGGGGTCGTAAAGCCCCTGGCCAAAGTCCGAGCCCCACGATCGCCCCGATCCACCTGCCCCGGCGCCCACAAGTCGCACGCGGCGGCGACGCAGACTGGCTGTAAAAAAGGCAAGGTGACGGGATTGTGACCCCTGGGCGTTTTGTCGCGTGGCTACTCGCAAACGTTCGCCCGCATCGTGGCCGGATGATGCTCAGTCGAAACGAGAACTGGTGGCGCCAAGATGAGGACGCCATTTCCAGATTTCGAGCCCAGCATTGACTCGACTAGCAGCTTGAAGTCTGGCTGCACGTGTCGGACGGTGTGACGAGGGGGCGGCAAGGAAGTTTTGGATTGAGAGAAGGCGCGGGACGGACATCGCGCCATCAACAACGGGAAAGAAACGCGCGAGGCTTTCAATATCATCGGGGGATAAACCATGAGAAAGCTTCTCTGTAGTGTCAGTACGGTCGCCTTGGTCTCGGTGGCCCAATTAGCGCGGGCCCAGGACGCGCCGGCGGTATCTGCAAAACCGCCTGGCGCACCGGCCGCCGAGGTCAACGAGGTCATCGTCACCGGCACGCGCCAGACCGGCCTGCGTGCAGCCGACAGCGCCGCTCCGATCGAGGTGGTGAGCACCGCCGCGCTGACCCGCACGGGCGCCACGGACCTGGCGCTGTCGCTGGAACAGAACGTCCCGTCGCTCAGCATCAACACGACAGGCGGCGACATCGCCGCCCTGACCATCCAGGCGGCGCTCCGCGGCCTGAGCCCCAACGACACCCTGGTCCTGGTGAACGGCAAGCGCCGCAACTCGACGTCAGACCTCGTGATCGATACGGGCTCGGCCTATACGGGTGCGGCCACCGTCGATCTCAGCTTCATTCCTCAAGAAGCCATCGATCACGTCGAAGTCCTGACCGATGGTGCGGCGGCGCAGTACGGCACCGACGCCGTCGCCGGCGTGATCAACATCATCCTCAAGACCTCCAACCACGCCGGCGTCCTCGATGGCACCGGTGGAGAATACTATGAGGGAGATGGCGCCTCGGGCGACATCCAGCTCAACAAGGGCTTCAACCTGTTCGACAAGGGCTTCTTCAACGTCACCCTCGAGCAGCGTTACCACGCCAACAGCGTGCAGGGCCTCGGCGACGGCCGGGTCCAGAACCCGGACGGGTCGCCGGCAGCTGGCCTCCCCTTTCCTAATTCCAACGTCACCAAGGCTGACAATTTCCCGAAGGAGAACCAGCTCAACGGCGACCCGAACTTCGATCTGTGGAACGGCTTTTGGAACGGCGGCTACAAGCTGACCGACGACATCGAAGTCTATACGTTCGGCAACTACAGCAAGCGCATCGCCGAGCACTACGAGAACTATCGCCTGCCGAGCAAGGTCAGCGGCGTCACGTCCACCGGCACGACGGTCTACCCGCTCGTGAACGGATTTGATCCGCAGGAGAAGAACAACGAAACAGACTATTCCGCCACCGGCGGCATAAGGGGCCAGACGGCAGGCTTCCACTGGGACCTGTCGGGAACCTATGGCGAAGACATCAACGACATCTACGTCGTCCACTCCGCCAACGCCCAACTGTTCCCGGTCCTGCAGGCGCAGTCCGCCGCCGCCCTCACGCCCCAGACCAGCTTCTACAACGGCAAGTTCAAGACCACCGAATCGAACTTCAGCCTCGACATCACCAAGAACATCGAGGTGGGGCTGGCCTCGCCCCTCAACATAGCGGTCGGCGGCGAGCAGCGCCACGACACCTTCTCGATCTTTGCGGGCGAACCGAACTCCTACTACGGCGCCGGCGCCCAGTCGTTCGACGGCTATACGCCGCTGGATCAGGGCACGCACGGACGCACCAACTATGCGGGCTACGTCGATCTGGCGGTCGATCCGATCACCCACCTGCACGCCGATGTCGCGGGCCGCTACGAGCACTACAGCGACTTCGGCTCCACCGAGGTCGGCAAGGGCACGCTGCGCTACGACTTCACGCCCGCAATCGCGGTGCGGGGCACGTTCAGCACCGGCTTCCGCGCCCCGACCCTGGCGGAAGAGTACTATTCAGGAACCAATGTCAGCCCCTATTCGGCGGACGTGGTGCTGCCGCCGAACTCCTCTGCAGCGACGGTCGCAGGCTTTGGGCCGCTGCAGCCTGAGAAGTCCACCAACATCAGCGCCGGCTTCGTAGCGCACCCCCTACCCCGGCTTCAGTTCACCGTGGACTACTACAACATCCATCTTCGCCACCGCATCCTGGAGACCGGCTTCATCTACGGCACCGAGACCGTCGGCAACGCGTTGGGATCCCAGATCGTCACCGTGTCGCAAAACGTGCTGAACGCCATCGCCGCAAAAGGCGTCACGCTCGACTCAGGGCTCAGCTATACGGGCATCTCGACCTTCGCCAACGCGGCGAACACGCGTACAGAGGGCATCGAGGCGACCGCCAACTATGCGTCCGACTTCGGCGACTTCGGCCACGTGGATTGGTCCCTGGGCTTCAACTACAACGACACCAAGATCACCAAGCTCGACGAGCTGCCCGCCGTGGATCAGAACGCCACCTACGGTCAGGTGTCGATCCTTACGCCCAGCGCCCTGACGGCGCTCACCACCGCCACTCCGAAAGAAAAGGCGATCCTGGACGCGCTCTGGACGGTGGATAAGTTCGTCGTCAACTTGCGCGAGACCATCTATGGGTCGAGTTCGCAATATTCAGCGAACAACAATGTTCTCGAGACGATCGGCGCTACGCCTATCACCGATCTGGACATCGGCTACCACGTCACGCCGCAGGTGAAGCTGAGCGTGGGAGCGAACAACCTGCTGAACCATTTCCCACCCTCGGCGCGCGGAGTTTCCGGTGGTTACCCGACCGCAGGCGGGGTGGTCTTCAACGTGCCGTATGGGTTCTCCCCCTTCGGCATCAACGGGGGCTACTACTACGGCCGGGTGACCGTGAACTTCTAAAGCTCAACCGCGCTGGGCCGCTCCTGCGAGCGCGCTCAGCGCCCTGGCTTCCGCCTGGGTCCAGATCGGCGCCACGGCCTCGATCGCTTCGGCGTGCTTGCGCCACTTCTGGGGGTCGGGGGCAGAGACGGTGTGGCGAGCGAGCGGCAGGCTGGCGCCCAGGCGCCTGTCCCAGTCCAGCTCCATGGCCGTGCAAAGGCGAGAGACCTCCGCCTGGGGGCTGGCGATGAAGTCCTCGTAGCGGATCGGCCGCCAACGCTGCGGCGGCAGGGCGGCGAGATCGTCCAGGATGAAGCGGGTGGTGGTCGCCCACTGCTCGGCGACGATCCGCTCCAGCGGCCCACCGATCAGCTGGCGCCAGCCGGGGATCAGCAGCAGGGACCAGGCGGGGCCGGTCCAGCCCGGAAGCTGGGGATAGGTGCGAAAGCCGCCCGACGACCACGCCTCGATCATGCTGGCCAGGGTCGCGCGTGGATCGCGATGCAGATAGACGAAGCGCGCTTCCGGGAAGGCCGCGGCGAGGAAGGGTATTCGCAGCGCGTTCTTGGGCGTCTTCTCCAACATGCGAACTGACGTCTCCCCCGGCGTCTTGCCGCTGTGGTCGCGCAGGGCCATGCCGAACTGCGCCCGCAGACGCCCCGCCGTTTCCGGGTCGGCGTCGACGGCTGTGAGCCGGTTCGACTCCCAGCCGCCGGCCGCGGGCGAAATGTTCGGGATCGCCTCCATCAGACCGTGGGACTCGCCGCCGATGGTGTAGATGTCCGGCGCTTTCGCCAGAGTCTCGAACAGCAGGGTCGAGCCCGATCGCGGCGCGCTCACGATGAAGATCGGCCGGTCGAACCGCAGATCGCCCCGCTTGGAGACGATGGCGGGCGCGGCCGCATTCGAGGAGCTCTCGGGCGCTCCGCGGTCGTCGCCGTCCATGGTCGCGCCGGGCTTGCTCAGCGCGGCGTTGAAAATCAGGGCCTGGAGGCAGCGGCTCAGCGACATCTGGTTGTTCAGGCCGACCTCGCTCACCCCCTGGCCCTCCAGCCGCCGCCAGGTCCGGGTCAGCAGCTCGGCATAGTCGGTCCGGCCGTCCTCGCGGTCGCCTGAGCGCGCCCAGAGCGCGTGCCAGTTCACCCGCAGCCGGTTCAGGGTGGGGGCGATCGCCGCCATCTGCGGCTGGCCCGGCCTGACCTCGCTCAGCAGGAAACCCAGGTGGTCACGAAGCTCCCAGGGCGTCATCACCTCCGGCGCGTTGCAGCGTTCATAGGCCAGCTCAGGCGCCGGTCCGCCCCGCGCCGCCGACAGCGCCGGCGCCCATCCCGCGCCAGGATCGGCCGCCGACCGGCCACGCTCGATCAGGTCGAGCAGGCCGTCGCCGCCCACCGTGTCGGCCACAAGGTGGATGCGTGCGCGCGTGGCGTCGTTGTGGACGCTGTGCAGGCTCCAGGTGTCGAAAATCCAGCCCTCGCCCGCCGCCATGTTCACCTGCTCCCCGCCGCAGAGGAAGCGGACGCTCGGTTGGGTGACGATGGGCACGTGCACGCGGATGTGGTCACGCCAGTAGTAGTCGGTGTCGACGTGGGCGGTGACCTCGGCGTCGCCGGACAGCCGCATCAGGCGCGAACGCCCCCAGGTCGCGCCCAGATCGTCAAGGACCTGCATCAGATAGGGACAGGCGAGCAGGTGCGGCGTCGGCGCCATCGCCCCCGCGCGCGCATCGCTCGACGGGTCGCCATCGGTGGTGATGAGCGGCAGGGCGTGGTTGCCGGGGAAGTTCTTGGGATGGGGCCGCCACGCCCCCTCGGGCAAGGCGGCGACCTCGTCGGCCAGCCGGACGGCGTCGAACAGAATGGGGAGTTGCAGGAACCGGACCCTGAGCTTCATCGACGTCTCCAAAGGCCCGACATCGGTGCGCGGTGCAGGCGCGGCCTCGATCCAGCCGGGAGCACTAGGGCCGGATGACTTTAAGCGTAACCGCCAGCATTAGCTCATCGTGAGCTTGTCGAAGGACAGGCGTCCACCGGGCGCGCCACGGCCTCGCACCTCTCGACGGGCTCAGGATGAGGCCGAATGAAAGGTTGGCGACTCTCTCCACCGTCAACCGCACTGGCCGAACCCGCATCGTTACAGGATAAGCCCTGCTCAAGCATCCCTGACGCCGCGGGGGCGAGGGAGCCTCGCTCTACGAGAACTGCGGGAACTGGACGTGAGGCGCCGAGGGTCCGGCCATCGCCAGCGCCGCCGGGGCGCTCATCACCTCGTGAAAGGCGAGCTTGAACTTGGCCATATCGGTCGGCGTGCCCACTGAAACCCTCACCGCCTCGGGCCAGATCGGCCAAGTGCGGCCGATCATAACGTTCTTGGCCTTTAGGGCGGCGATCACGCCCTTACCGTCGCGGCCGGTGTCGATCATGAAGCAGTTGGTCTGGCTGTCCCCGATCGGTTTGTAGCCGTTGGCGACCAGCCAGCTCAGCGTCTCCCGCCGGGTGTCGCCGATGATCTTCTTGCGCGTCGGCACCAGGTCCGCCTGCAGCAGCGAGACATTGGCCGCCGCCGAGCCCGTGATCGGCATGGCGTTCTGGCCATAGGGCCGCAGCTTGGCCAACAGGTCCGGCCGCGCCAGCGCCATGCCGCAGCGGATGCCGGCCATGCCGTAGACCTTGGAGAAGGTCCGCAGCACGATCAGGTCCTTGTCCGCCGCCACCATGTCCAGCACGCTCGGTGCGTCGGAGAGGTGAATATAGGCCTCGTCCACCAGCAGCACCGATCCTGCCGGCTTGTGCTCGAGCGCCCAGGCGATGTCGGACTTGCGCGTCAGCGTGCCGGTCGGGTTGTTGGGATTGCAGATATAGATCACACCGGCCTTGGGGTCCGCCGCGACCATAGCCTTCACGTCATGGGCGTAGTCGGGGGTGAGCGGGATCCGGCTGATCCTGGCGCCCGCCACCTTAGCCGCCACCATGCCGGCCTCGTAAGACGGATCGGCGGTGACGAAGCCGCGCTCGGGCGAGGTGAAGGCCAGCACCGTATAGTGCAGAGGCTCCGACGAGCCGGCGTAGACCGAGACATATTCGGGCTTCAGCCCGCTCTGTTCGGCGAAGGTGTGGGTGAGCTTATCGGTTTCGCCATACAGGTCGTAGCGGCCGCCCATCGGCGCGATGGCGGCGATAGCCTCGCAGGCGGCCTTGCACGGCCCCAGCGGGTTCTCGTTGGCGTTGATCAGCACCATGCCTTCCGGCGCGGCGTGGCGGACCTTCATGTCCGGAGCCGTCAGCCCGGACGGGCCGGCGGTGGCGGTCTTGTCGGCGGCGTAGGCGAAATGCGCCTCGGTCAGGATCGGCGTGGCCGCCGCAAGCGCCGCATAGCTGAAAAAGGCGCGGCGCGAGGTGGGGATCTGATCGGGCAAGACGACCTCCTGAGAGCGGCGAGGACCCGCCCCGAAGCCAAGGGGGCTGAGCTGGCGAGAGAGAAGCGGCGACATCGTCGCCTCTACAAAGAAGTGGGCGTTATCAATTGAAGGCGATCATGAGCTCGAAACGGAGTCCATGCGCTTTCGGCGGTTGGAGGCGGTTGCACTGCTTCACGCCCAAATTGACGTCGTTCAAGTCGCGCAAACCGCCGCAAAAGCGCGTTCCCTGACCGTAGAGCGCGGCGGCCGTCCGCTTGGCGCGAACACGTCATTGGGCCTAGAAGCAAAATTGCGAGCGTGAGGCTGACTTGGGGGTTTGGCGCGTGGGTTTTGCGGATTTTCTGTCGTCGCGGGTGAACGTCGGCGCCCTCACCCTCGTGGTCACGGGCAAGCCTGCGCGGACGTTCGGCGACGGCTCCGGGCCGCCCGTGCGCTGCAGGGTTTCGCCACAGGTCGCCTTCGCCATCGGGCTCAACCCATGGCTCAAAGCCGGCGAGGCCTACACCAACGGTGACCTCGTTCTGGAGGAAGGCACGATTTTCGATCTGGCCGACCTGATCGGCCGGAATTTCGCGCCAGACAAGGGCGAGGGTCATTCGCGAGGCTGGCGTCGTACGGCCTTCGCTCTAAACCGGGCCGTTCAAGGCCTGAATGGCCGACTGGCGTCTCGCCGTAACGTCGCACACCATTACGACATCTCGGTGGACTTCTACCGTCTGTTCCTGGACGCCGACCTTCAATATTCATGCGCCTATATCTACGATCCGGCACAATCTCTTGAGCAGTGGCAGGAGGCCAAAAAGGCCCATCTCGCTGCAAAGCTTCGGCTTCGACCCGGTGACCACGTGCTGGACATCGGATGCGGCTGGGGCGGCCTCGCCTTGTCGCTGGCCGAAGACTGGGGCGCAGATGTCGTCGGGATCACCCTGAGCACCGAGCAGCTGCAGACGGCGCAGACTGAGGCCGCGCGTCGCGGTCTGAAGGCGCAGGCGCGCTTCGAGCTTCGCGACTACCGCGACGTCGAGGGTCGATTCGATCGCATCGTCTCGGTCGGCATGTTCGAGCATGTCGGGAGGCGGAACTACCAGGCCTATTTCGACGCGATCGCCCGGCTGCTCGCCGATGACGGCGTCGCGCTGATCCATTCGATCGGGCGCAGCAACGGACCCGGGATCACCAACCCCTGGGTGGCCAAGTACATCTTCCCCGGAGGCTACGCGCCGTCCCTGTCCGAGGTCCTTCCAAGCATCGAACGCTCAGGGCTCGTCGTCACCGACATCGAGGTCTTGAGGTTGCATTATGCCGAGACGCTGAAGGCGTGGGGCGAAAGGTTCACGGCCGTCCGGTCTCAGGTGGCCGAAATCTACGACGAACGATTCTGCCGGATGTGGGAATTCTATCTGGCTTTCAGCGCGGTCTCTTTCCGGCATGACGATCACATGAACTTCCAGATCCAGCTGACAAGGCGGCCAGATACGTTGCCGATCACGCGAGACTACATGACGTCTACAGAGACAGAATGGAATAAGCTGCGGGAAGGTCATGCGCCTGCTGAAGATCAAGCCTAATCGTCGCCTGACGCGAGAGAACGTTGATGTTCGCGGCGGTACCTGATCGCATTGCGCCCTCGCCTAATGTGAACGCCGCACCCTCACATGCCTCCCCCATCATCGAAAGAAGGCGGCGAAGGGCGACCTACGGGCGCGAAGGCCCCAACCTCGCATATCTGCGCGTGCTTGCGGGGTCGGCAAATCCGGGCCGGCGGCGGCAGCCTGGATTGACAAAGGTTTAGAAGAGAAATCTTCTCGTGCGCTATCGCTGGTGTTCGACGTCTTTTCGCCAAGGCTCCCGCATTATGAGATTATGCCGATCGCGCACGTTCGTGGTGCTGTTAGCGCTTGCGGGTTCCACAACCCGGGCGACCGCAGCCGAAGCGCAGTCAAACCCCAGCGCCGCCAGCGCTGATGCTCAGGCTAATGCGACATCGGCTCCGATCACCGTCGAGGCGCTCAAGGCGGCGGCGTCGGACCCAGGGGTGAAAGACTTTTACGGCAAGGTGGGATGGAAGCGCCTCTGGTCGCCGGCAGACGCCGCCGCGCTCAATCACGCCCTCGGGGAGCGTATGGAGCAGGGGCTCGACCATGTCGATTTCGGCGACGTCGGTTCCTCCAAGACGCCTGCGGCTAAGGATGTCGCCCAGACCAAGATGGCGCTGGCCTACGCCTCGGCCCTCAGCTCAGGATACCTCGATCCGACCAGGCTCCATAGCGTCTATACGATCCCAAGGCCTGACACCAACGTCCCCGCGGGGCTTGCTCAGGCTCTGCAGAACAATCAGGTCGCCCCGTTCTTCGCAGGCCTCGCGCCGCAGGACGACGAGTACCAGCAGCTCTCCAAGGCCTACGTCAAGTACGCACGCACAGCCGCCCAGACGACGGCGAACAAGATCACGAACATGGAGACGATCCATCCCGGCGATCGGGATGCACGTCTCACCGAGATCGCGGCCGATCTCGCCTCCAACGGCTATCTGCCGAAAAGCGCGGTGCCGACCCCGAATGGCGACCAGCCACCACAGTACACGCCCGCACTCGTCCAGGCGGTGAAAGACTTGCAGGCGGACTACGGGATAAAAACCGACGGGCTGCTCGGCGACAATACCCTAGCCGTCATCAACTTCGGCCCGGCGGGCAAGGCGCGCGCGCTGGCGGTGGCGCTCGAACGGCGGCGCTGGTTGTCGCGCACCCCGCCTGCGACCCGCATCGACGTCAACGCCGCGGCGGCTACGCTCGATTACTACCGGGACGGCAAGATGATCGACGAGCGTCGGGTGATCGTCGGCCAGCCGGACAAGGAGACGCCCCCTCTCCGGGCGCCGCTCTACCGCCTGGTCGCAAACCCGACCTGGACGGTGCCGAAGTCGATTCCCGTTTCCGCCGCAACCATCCGTGCGAAGAACATGCATCGCGAGAACGGCTATCTCGTTCAGCCGTCGGGGCCCAACAACGCGCTCGGTCTCGTCAAGTTCGATATGAAGGACGACCAGGAGATCTATCTTCACGACACCAACGATCGGTCGCTGTTCAACCGCACCCAGCGCGATCTCAGCCACGGCTGCGTGCGCGTGGACGACGCGCTGGGATTTGCGAAGATGATCGCGCAGCAGGAGGGCGTCGAAAGCCAATGGCAGCAGGCGCACCAGTCAAGCGATCAGACGTTCGTCGATCTGCCCAACCCTATTCCCGTTAGACTGCTGTATTGGAATACTTTCATAGACCGCTATGGCGAGGTTGCGTTCCGAACCGATCCGTACGCGTGGAACGATGCAGTCGCCAAGGGTCTGGGCTTTCAATCGTCGTCAGAAAAGAAGGCCGTGGCTAAGGATATAGACCTCGGTCCGTGAGCCTGAACAAGAGCGTAAACCTGTCAAACAGACCGGACGCCAAGGCCACGGCGGCCAGCAGGTGGCCTTTGGCGTCATCGACCTTTAACCCGTCCAGCGCGCGCTCCATCACCTCGATCAGCTGAAGCACCTCGATGGGTTTGGCGACCATGCCGTGCATGTCGGCGTCCAGATAGCTCTGGCGTTGGTGGGTCATGGCGTTTGCGGTCAGGGCGAGAGCGTCGGGCCTGAAGCGCCTTGACGGCTACACACGACTGCTACACACACCCTTCCGCAGACTGCTCGGCTGTCGAGGAGTTCGCACGAAATCAACGACTTGGTGCAGCGGTCTGGGCGGATCCTTCATATCCCCTCGACACCGCCGAGATCCGCAGCCTCTAGACAGTTTCATGACCGCAGAGATCATCGACGGCCGCCGTATCGCCCGCGACCTCCTGGCCGATGTCGCCGCCCGCAGCGGCGGCCTGCCGCGGCCGCCTGGGCTGGCCGTGGTGCTGGCCGGCGACGATCCGGCCAGCCACATCTACGTCAAGTCCAAGGCCAAGCGGGCCGCCGAACTCGGCTTCCTGGAAGAGGTCAGGCTGCTGCCCGGCGACGTCTCCGAAGCCGAGGTCCTCGCGGTGGTGACCGAGCTGAACGCGCGCGACGAGATCGACGGCATCCTGGTCCAGCTGCCCCTGCCGCCTCACGTCAACACCTTGCGGGTCATGGCGGCGGTGGATCCCGACAAGGATGTCGACGGGCTCCACGCCATCAATGCCGGACTGCTGTCCCAGGGCGGCGAAGGGCTGATTCCCTGCACGCCGCTGGGCTGCATGCGGTTGATCCGCTCCGTGGTGCCGGACCTGACGGGCAGTCACGCAGTGGTGATCGGCAACTCCAACATCGTCGGGAAGCCGGTCGCCGCCCTGCTGCTGGCTGAGCACGCCACGGTCACCCAGACCCACATCCACACCCGCGACACCCAGTTCATCTGCCGCGGCGCCGACATCCTGGTGAGCGCAGTCGGCAAGCCGGGCCTAGTGCGGGGCGACTGGATCAAGCCGCGCGCCGTCGTCATCGATGTCGGCACCACCCGGGTGGTCGATGCGGACGGCAAGACCCGGGTGAGGGGCGACGTGGCGTTCGAGGAGGCGATGTCCGTCGCCGGCGCGATCACTCCGGTGCCCGGCGGCGTCGGTCCTATGACCATCGCCTGCCTGATGGAGAACACCCTGACCGCCTGCCGTCGCCGGCTAGGCTTGGCGCCTTGATCAGGCTGACCGCCTAGATCCTCCCCCATTTGGGGGAGGGGGACCACCCGCAGGGTGGCGGAGAGGGCGACGCTGCGGCGTCGGGCGTGGAGAACCCGTCAATGGGCTTCGCCGAGAGCTCCCCCAGCGGGGGAGCATCTGCGTAGGAACGCTTCCTACTTCTTCAGGAACCCGCCGAACTTGGCGGAGAAGCGCGACACGCGGCCGCCGCGGTCGAGCAGGGTCGAGGTCCCGCCGGTCCAGGCCGGATGGACGCGGGGGTCGATATCCAGCGCCAGGTTCGCGCCTTCCTTGCCGTAGGTGGAGCGGGTGCGGTAGGTGGACCCGTCGGTCAGCGTCACATTGATGAAGTGATAGTCCGGGTGGATGTCTTGTTTCATGGAGGCTGACACCGACGTGAGACATGGAAAACGGCGAAGCCCGCCAGGATGGCGGGCTGCGAAGTCGGTGTCCATACATTAGAACGGCCGCGCTCCACAAGGGGTGGGGTCCAGGATCAGTCATGACCGACGCGGCTCTCCCCGCCCCTGCCGAACCCATGGACCCCGCAGGCCGCCCGAGCCGCGGCGCGGCGCTGGCCAGCGACATGCTGAAGGCCGAGGCCCAGCGAGGCAAATCCCGGGACCTGAAGCCGCTGCGCACCCTGTTCCCCTATGTCGGCGCCCATACGGGCCTGGCCGCCTGCGCCCTGGGCTTCCTGCTGCTCTCCACCATCGCCACGCTCAGCCTCAGCGTGGCGGCCCGGCTGGTGATCGACCACGGCTTCACCAGCGAGACGGGGGCCGCATTGAACCTCTACTTCCTGGGCGGGCTGGGGGTGGCGGCCTTGCTGGCGGCGTCGAGCGGGGCGCGGTTCTACTTCGTCAACCGGCTGGGCGAGCGGGTGGTGGCGGACCTGCGCCAGCGCATCTACGCCCACGTGCTGGGCCTGGACCAGGCCTACTTCCTGCACATGCGCACGGGCGAGGTGCTGTCGCGCCTGACCACCGACACCGCCATCGTCGAGACCATGGTGGGGATCAACAGCTCCATCGCGCTCCGCAACACCCTGACCATGCTGGGCGCCCTGGTGCTGATGGCCTTTGTCAGCGTGAAGCTGACGCTGGCGGTCCTGCTGGTGGTGCCCATCGTGCTGATCCCGCTGATCCTGTTCGGCCGGCGGGTGCGAAAGCTGTCCACCGTCGCCCAGGACCGCTTCGCGTCGGCCGTCGGCTACGCCGGCGAGACCCTGGACCAGCTCGACACCGTCCAGGCCTTTGGCCGGGAGCGCCGGGCCGGCGTGCAGTTCGGCGAAGCCGTGGAGAGCGCCTTCGCCACCTCGCTCCAGCGGCTGCAGGCCCGGGGCCTGCTGACGGTCGCTGTGATGGTGTTCGTGTTCGGCAGCGTGGTGGGGGTGCTGTGGCTGGGCGCCCAGTCGGTGCGCGCCCACCACCTTACCGGCGGCGCCCTGCTGCAGTTCATCATCCTGGCCATCCTGGCCGCAAGCGCGGTCAATGCGCTCGGCGAGGTCTGGGGCGAGGTGCAGAAGACCGCCGGCGCCATGCACCGCATCGGCGAACTGCTGGCGTCGCGCCCCGGAATCACCGCGCCGGCCCAGCCCCGCGCCCTACCTGTCCCTTCTCGCGGCGAGATCGCTTTCGAAGACGTGGTGTTCCACTATCCCGCGAGGCCCGAGCTGCCGGCCCTGGACGGCTTCAGCCTGCGGGTGGCGCCTGGCGAGACCGTGGCCCTGGTCGGCCCGTCGGGGGCGGGCAAAAGCACGGTGCTGCGCCTGCTGCTGCGCTTCTACGACCCGCAAGGCGGCGTGGTGCGGCTGGACGGCGTGGACCTTCGCGACGCCGACCCGGTGGAGGTGCGCGAGCGGCTGGCCCTGGTCGCCCAGGACGCCGCCCTGTTCTCGGGCTCGGCCACCGACAACATCCGCTTCGGCCGCCACGACGCCGACGACGAGGCCGTGCACGCCGCCGCCCGGGCCGCCCAGGCGGAAACCTTCCTGACCGCCCTGCCCGAAGGCTTCGACAGCCGGCTGGGGGAGCGCGGCAAGACGCTGTCCGGCGGCCAGCGCCAGCGCCTGGCCATCGCCCGCGCCCTGGTCCGCGACGCCCCCGTGCTGCTGCTGGACGAGGCCACCAGCGCGCTCGACGCCGAGAACGAGCGCCTGGTCCAGCGCGCCCTGGAGCAGGCCATGACCGGCCGCACCACCCTGGTCATCGCCCACCGCCTTTCCACCGTGCTCCGCGCCGACCGCATCGTGGTCATGGACGAAGGCCGCGTCGTCGAAGAAGGCCGCCACGCCGACCTGCTGGAGAAGGGCGGCCTGTACGCCCGCCTCGCGAGGCTGCAGTTCGAGGTGGAGGCCGCGTAGGACGGGATGGCGGTGGCCAGAACCGCCCACCTCATCTTTGGCCTCGTCCTGAGCCCGTCGAAGGACGAGGCCGCAGCACGCCCGGTGGAAGCCTCGCACCTCGCGACAGGCCGACGAACGCAGACCCTGGCGCAGACGACCTTGCGTCCTTCGAGACGCCCCTCCGGGGCTCCTCAGGATGACGCAGGGGGTGGATCGCACATACCTTCGTCATGCCGAGGAAGGCTCTCCTTCAGAGCCTGTCTCGAAGCACGCACCCCTCGCGCAATCCTAAGGTCGTCAGCTCGGCCCCCTAAACGAGTCCGGCCGCGCTGGCCTCTGCGCGGCTTCGTCGGTGTGGAGCCTCCCCCGCGTGGGGCGAACGCATGTCAAGGACCGTTTACGCTTACGCGCCCCCACAGGGCGCGGGTCCTGCGCGGAGGTTGGGTCCCCCGCCCTCAGGTCCTGGGCGTTATCTAGGCCTACGCTGCCTTTGAGACGATGTAGTTGATTGACGGGCCCTCATGCTGCGCCTGACCGGAGACGATCAGGTGGCGCCTTCCGGCCCCCGGGTTTGCGCAGTCGTTTCGTCCCGCCGCCCGTTCCATCGGAGCCGCCGTGAGCGCACTCCTAGCCGAAGGCGGGACTGTACGGGAGATGACGCGGCGCCGCTCTGAGCACGGTGGGTGTGCCGCCGTGCTCGGCGCGGTCAAGGCGACCTCGCTTTGCGAGGCGAGCGTCCCGCTCGACCTTGCCCGCCCCTCCGCGCGACGGCTGACGGTTGAGCGTCGGGACGCAGGGCGTCCCGTTTGAAGGTTCGATCGCCTCCGCGGATCGAACACAGGGCTGGGACAAGGAAGAGCGCTTATTCTCCTCCCCTGCGCAGCGGGGGAGGTGGCGGCGAAGCCGACGGAGGGGGCGTCCCCGCGGTCACGGCGGGCCGGGCTCGCCTTCATCCACCCCCATCACCACCCGGCGCCCGCGACGCCCCCTCCGTCACGGCGCGTATCCGCGCCGCGCCCAGATGCGCCTTCGCGCATCAACCCCCGCTTGCGTAGGGGAGGAGAAAACGAGCGCCTCCTCGAGTCCCAGCCCTGTGTTCGACGCAGCCGTAGGCCAAGTCGAACCTTGAAACGGGACGCCCCGCGTCCCGACGCCTCCGGTCAGCCATCGCGCGCGGGGCGGGTCAAGGTCGAGCCTCAGGCTCGCCTCGCGCAGCGAGGTCGCCTTGACGCGCCCGAGCACGGTGGCGCACCCCGTCGGCTTGCAGGAGCAACCTCAATGCGAAAGAACGACCCAAGGCGGACTCGACAGAGGGTGAGCTGTCGGTGATCATCCCCACGAATGGGAGGGTCAGTTTTGGGAGATATGGTAATTGTGGGCTACCGGCCGAAGCCGGGCCGAGAGCATGATCTGCTTGATCTAACGCGCGAGCATGTTTCAGCGCTTAGAAAGCTTGGGCTGGCGACCGATCGTCCAACACTCGCCATGCGCTCCAAGGAAGGAGTCGTAGTGGAGGTGTTTGAATGGTGTGACGGAGCTGTAGCGAGCGCGCACGAAAACCCGGCGGTTCTGGAAATATGGGGCCGTTATGCGGCTGTTTGCGACTACGTGCCGCTAAGCGAACTCCCTGAGTTCAAGGATATGTTCGCGCAATTCGCCCCGTTGGACATCCCGGTGTAGGTCAGAGTCCACCCCGTGCTGACTCTCAAAAAGTCCGCTTAAGGCGGAGTCGCCTGCCTTCAAAGCGTCACCCCAACGCTTCCCAAGGCATCGGGTGGACCTTGCGGTCGCCGAGCGCGGCGCAGAGGGGCGGGCCGGCGAAGAGCGCAGTGATGGCGGGGTCGCGGGCGTTGAGGCCTCCGGCGTAGGCGCCGAAGGCGGGGAGGAGCAGGCGCTCGCCGTCGGTGACGAAGGCCCGGCGGCGCAGGCCTGCGCCGCCGCGGGCGAGGCGGATGCAGGGGTGCAGGTGGCCGGCGACCTCGCCCGGTCGGCGGCCGGGCTGGGGGTCGTGGCGCAGCACCAGGCTCGCCAGCCGCACCTCGTCTGCGACCTCGCCGGGGAGGCGGGCGGCGGCGTCCGCCAGCAGGGCTATGTCGTGGTTGCCCTCCGCCCAGACCAGGGTGCGGCCGAGCGCCAGAGCGGCCAGACGCAGGCTGTGCTCGGGCGCGATGCGGCTGAGCGCGCGGGCGTCGTGGAAGCTGTCGCCGAGCAGGATCACCGTGCGGGGGTGCAGCGCTATGACCTCCGCCTCCAGCCGCGCCAGGGTGTCGACGGTGTCGTAGGGGGGCAGCAGCTGGCCGCGGGCGGCGTAGGCGGAGCCCTTCTCCAGGTGCAGGTCGGCCACGACCAGCGCGCGCTCGGCCGGCAGCCAGAGCGCGCCCGAGCAGCGGAGCGCGCACTCCGTCCCGTTCAGGACGATCCACAGCGAGCCGCAGGGCGTGGGGTCCGCCAGGCGATCGCGGCGCAGGGCGTGGAGCGCGCTCACGCGAGGCTGCCCGAGAAGGCGGTACGTCCTTCGAGACGCCGCCTTCGGCGGCTCCTCAGGATGACGAAGGTTGGGTGGGCCCACCTCGCTTCGTCATGCTGAGGAGCGAGCTTGCTCGCGTCTCGAAGCACGCAGACCCGGCGCCGCCGAGCGCGGCACGGCTTCAAGAACAAAACCTGAATCATGCCCTGTATTACCAGGGCGCGGACTCAGCTGTCCAGGAAGCTCCGGAGCTTGCGCGAGCGGCTCGGGTGCTTGAGCTTGCGCAGCGCCTTGGCCTCGATCTGGCGGATGCGCTCGCGGGTGACGCTGAACTGCTGGCCGACCTCCTCCAGGGTGTGGTCGGTGTTCATGCCGATGCCGAAACGCATCCGCAGCACCCGCTCCTCGCGCGGGGTCAACGACGCGAGCACCCGGGTCGTCGTCTCGCGCAGGTTGCTCTGGATCGCCGCCTCGATGGGCAGGACGGCGTTCTTGTCCTCGATGAAATCGCCGAGGTGGCTGTCCTCCTCATCGCCGATGGGCGTCTCCAGGCTGATCGGCTCCTTGGCGATCTTCAGGACCTTACGGACCTTCTCCAGGGGCATGACCAGCTTTTCGGCTAGCTCCTCGGGCGTGGGCTCGCGGCCGATCTCGTGCAGCATCTGTCGGGAGGTGCGCACGATCTTGTTGATCGTCTCGATCATGTGGACCGGGATGCGGATGGTTCTTGCCTGGTCGGCGATGCTACGGGTGATGGCCTGCCGGATCCACCAGGTGGCGTAGGTGGAGAACTTGTAGCCCCGGCGGTACTCGAACTTGTCCACCGCCTTCATCAGGCCGATGTTGCCCTCCTGGATCAGGTCGAGGAACTGCAGGCCGCGGTTGGTGTACTTCTTGGCGATGGAGATGACGAGGCGCAGGTTCGCCTCCACCATCTCCTTCTTGGCCTGACGGGCTTCGCGCTCGCCCTTCTGCACGGTCTGGACGATGCGGCGGTAGTCGTCGATGGGCACGCCTGTTTCGGTGGCCAGCATGGCGATCTCGCCGCGGATATCGCCGATCTGGTCGCCTTCCTTCTCGGCGAACTTGGTCCAGCGCACGCCGAGCGTCCTGACCTTGTCGGCCCAGCGCGGGTCGAGTTCGGCCCCGAAATAGGCCTTCAGGAACTCCACCCGGGAGATGCCGTAGCTGTCGGCGAGGCGCAGCAGGCGGCCCTCCAGCCCGATCAGCTTCTTGTTGATCAGATACAGCTGCTCGACCAGCTGCTCGATGCGGTTGTTGTTCAGCTTCAGCGTCTTGAGGTGCAAGATGATGCCGCTGGCGAGGTCGTCGAAGGCGCGGCGGTCGTCGTCGCCCAGGTCCTTGCCCTGCAGCCGGCGCTCAACCAGCCGCTCCTGCAGCCGGCGGAAGGTCTCGAACTCGCCGGCGATGGCGTCCAGCGTCGCCATGACGCCCTCGCGAAGTTCCGCCTCCATGGCGGAGACGGTGGGGCCGGCGCCGTCGTCGAAATCGTCCTCGTTGTCGCCCTCGGCCTCGCCGTCGGGGCGCGCCTCGCCCGCAGGCGCCGCCTCGCCCGCCGGAGGCGCATCGCCTTCCGCCGCGCCCTCTAGCGGCGGGTCGCCCACCGTCGCCGCGCCTTCCGCGCCGGGGACGACCGGCGGGTTCAGCCCGCCATAGGTCTGCTCCAGGTCGATGATCTCGCGCAGCAGGATGCGGCTTTCGCGCAGCTCCTCGCGCCAGACCATGATCGCCTCGAACGTCAGCGCGCTTTCGCACAGACCGCGGATCATGGTGTCGCGGCCGGCCTCGATGCGCTTGGCGATGGCGATCTCGCCCTCGCGCGACAGCAGCTCGACCGAGCCCATCTCGCGCAGGTACATGCGCACGGGGTCGTCGGTGCGGTCGAAGGCGGGCTTGCCTTCGGTGGCGACGACGGCGCTCTCTTCGCGAGCGACCACCGCGCCGCCTTCGGAGGCGACCTCCTCGGCCTGCTCGTCGTTCTCCACGACGTTGACGCCCATTTCCGACAGCATGGCGAGGGTGTCCTCGATCTGCTCGGAGGTCACCTCCTCGGAGGGCAGCACCTTGTTCAGCTCGTCCATGGTGACGTAGCCGCGCGCCTTGGCCTGCTTGATGAACTTCTTGACGCCGGCGTCGGTCAGGTCGAGCAGGGGCCCGTCAACCGTCGTCTCCGGGGTCTCGGTCCCGCTCGTGGTCACTGTCATCTCGGTCTCCGGTCCAGGCGGCGAGCCGCACGGACAAACATTTAATGTAGGGACGAACCGCCCGTGTTCGACGCGTCGGCCAACCATAAGGTTCCGGCCCCGAGGTCGCGCCGTAGCGAATCGCGTTCGGATTTGAGTCCGTAGAACTCTGTGAAGTCGCTAGGATTGCTGGCGATTTCCGACTTAAGGTCAGTCACCGCGCGTTCCAACGCCGCGAGGCGGATCAGCCCCTCAAAAAGCTGCGACCAATGCGCCCGAGCCTCCTCGACCGGCATCTGCAGGTCGAGGAACGGCGCGTCAGACAAGGCCGCCGCGCTCGCAATATCGTGGAGCGTCTTCTCAAAGCCGCGGGTCAGAAGGTGGCGCTTCATGCCTGCAGAATCAAGGGTGGGGGAGGTCAGGCGAAGCTGGATGAAGGCCTGGGCGAACTCGCTCAGGGCCGCTTCGCCGAAGCCCTGCACGTCCAAGGCTTCCAGCTGCTCGTCCGCCAGTTCCGGATGGGACAGCACGCCGGCGGCGGCGGCGGCGGCGGCGGGCGGCAGGGAGCCGGCCAGCCGGCGCGCCGCGGCCTTGCCCTCGTTACTCGCGCCGGTGATCGGAGCTTTGCGCGCGCCGCGTCGATCCCCACGCATGGCGCGGGCGGCGTCGGCCCGCGTGGCGACGGGATGGGCGACCGGCCACAGCGCCTCAAAGCGGGCGAGCAGGTCGTCGCGGTAAGCTTGGCTTAGGTCCGCATCGGCGATCAGGCCCGCCAGCTTGCGCAAGGCGACCTTCAGACCGGTCCGGCGCTCGGGCGTATCCAGCGGCTCTGCCGCGGCGCGCTCGCGCTCGAACAGCACCTCGGACATCGGCCGGGTGTCGGCGAGCTGGCCCTTCAGGGCGGCGGGCCCTTTCTCCCGCAGCACCTCGTCCGGGTCCTTGCCGCCGGTCGGCAGGGCGAAGCGGAAAGACCGCCCGGGCTTCAGCAGCGGCAGCGCCCGGTCGATCACCTTGTGGGCGGCGCGCTGTCCCGCCGCGTCGCCGTCGAAGCAGAGCACCGGCTCACGTGTCAGCCGCCAGAGCGCCGCCATCTGCTCCTCGGTCAGGGCGGTGCCCAGCGGCGCGACGGCGGCGATCCCGGCACGCTGGCAGGCGATCACGTCCATATAGCCTTCCACCACCACCAGGGCCGGCTCCTCGCCGCCCGACCCGCCGGTGTGCAGCAGCTTGCGGGCGTCCGGCAGCCCGTAAAGCGTGGCGCCCTTGTGGAAGAGTGCGGTCTCCGGCCCGTTCAGATACTTGGCCTTGGCCTGCGGATCGAGCGCCCGGCCGCCGAAGGACACGATCCGCCCGCGCCCGTCGGTGATCGGGAAGATGATGCGGTCGCGAAACCGGTCGTAGGGCGCGCCGCTCCCGTCCTCCGGCGCAATGAGCAGGCCCGCCTCGACAAGTTCACCGGGATGGGCGCCCTTGGCGACGAGGTGATCCTTCAGCGCCGTCCGGTTGGCGGGGGCATAGCCGAGGCGAAAGCGGACGCGCTCGGCGTCCGGCAACGCCCGACCGTCGAGATAGCGCCGCGCCCCCTCCCCTGGAGGACGGCGAAGCTGGGCCTCGAACCAGCACGCGGCCTCCTCCATCCAGCCGTAGAGGTCCTGGCGAAGGCGCTCGGTCTCGGCCTCACGCGCGTCAGGGGTGGGCAGCGGCACCCCGGCCTCACCCGCCAGCTGCTCGATCGCCTCGCGGAAGGAGAGCCGCTGGGTCTCCTGCAGGAAGGCGATCAGGTCGCCGTGCTTGCCGGAGGAAAAGTCGTGGAAGAAGCCCTTCTCGTCATTGACATAGAAAGACGGGCTCTTTTCCTTGGTGAAGGGCGACAGGCCCACATACTCGCGGCCCTGTCGGCGCAGCTTGACGGTCCGCCCGATGACGTCGGAGGGGCGCAGGCGCGCCTTGATCTCCTCGAGAAAGCGCTCGTCGAAGCGCATCAGGTCCGCCGCGAGGAGCGCGCGCGACGCCTCATCCCGACGGCAACATCAGGTGCGTGACGCCCGGTCCGATATCGAGCTTCTGCATGATCACCACGCCCTCGTTGGGACCGACCGCATGGCCGTGGGGACGGGCTCGGGCGATGAGGAAGTAGGCGCCGACGGGCAGGCGCGCGAAGCCGAAGCCGTCCCGGGCGTCGCAGGTGGCGGTGCGGACATAGCGGCCGTAATCGACACCCGGACGCTGGGCGTTGCGGCTCTGGACCTCGGCGGCCGGCACGACGGCACGGCCCTGCGAGCCGTAGAGCGCCTGCATCCGCTCGGCCGAATAGGCGGTGGCGGGGATCAGGGCGATGGTCTGGCCCGCGCAGGTCCACTTCTCGCCCGAGACCGAGCGATAGGCGATGCGGCCCGCGATCGAGCCGGGCCCGCCGTTCACCGACCAGGCGAAGGCCTGCGCATCGAAGCCCTGCTCCATTGGCCGGGGCGGAGGCGGGGGCGGCGGATAGCCGTAGCCGTAGCCGCCCGTGACCGGACCGGGGCCGCCCGGCTGCATGTCCTGGCATCCGACCAGCCCCATCGCGGCCGTGACGATGGCGACGCCGATCGCGCCGGCCGCCCGACCGCCAGCGGTCCGCACCGAAGACCTCATCGCACCGGCCTCGCGCATGGTTACTCCTCCTGTGCGCCCAACAACGTCTCCACGGCCGTTTTAGCGCGCGCGCTGGGCGGCGGGGATGACGCATAGCCGCACATTGACCGGGAACAGAACATACACATTAACCATGCGAGACGATTCGGCGCTTTGAGGATCGTCTCCGCCCCGGTAGTTTTTCGCCTTGGGCGCGAAACTTGGCGGGGTTGCGTCCGGGGGTGGGGCCGCCGTTCCTGGGGTCGGGCATGAGATCCATAAAGCGCAGGCCGCCGCCGCTCAACTTCACGCCGGACGAGCCCAAGGGTCGCGGGGCGGAAGATCGCGGGCGCTCAGGCTTGGGTCCGACGCCCAAGCCGGTCTCCCTGCGTGCTGCGCCGGCGAACAAGGCGGAGCCGATGCTGGGGCTGAGCCCCGCGACACGACGGGGCGCCCCCGACCTGGGGCTGGCGCGCCACGCCTATCTGTTCGCAGCGATCGCGTCTCTGGCCTGGGCCGGGATGCTGTTCGCCTACACCATCGGCTATGTCGGCGGGCTGGCCGGGCTGGTCCGCGCGCCCATGCAGCTGGCCGTCGTCGGACTGATGGCCGTCCTGCCGGCGGTGTTCATCTTCGCCGCCGCCTCGGTCGGCCGGCAGGGCGCACGACTGGCCGCCGAGGCGCGGTGGGCGCGGAGCCTCGCCGACGAGATGATGACGCCCGCCGCTCTCGCCGCCGCGCGGACCGGCGACATCGCCGCCAGCGTGCGCGAGGAGGTCGAGCGGGTTTCCGCCGCCGCCATCGCCGCCCACGGCCAGCTGATCTCCGTGCGCGACGCCCTGGCCGGGGAGACCGAGCGGCTGAGCGAGACCGCAGCCCAGGCCCAGATCACCGCCCGCGTCGTGGGCGAGACCCTGACCCGAGAGCGTGAGGAAGTCGCAGGCCTGCTCGCCTCGCTACAGGAGCACGCCTCGGGGCTCAACGCCGGAGTGGAGCGCCAGAGCCGCATGGTCGGCGAGGCGTCGGACCTGGCGCGCAGTCAACTGCAGGAGGCGGAAGCCACCCTGGCCTCAGGCGCCGAACGGCTGGCGGCGGCCTCGACCAACGCGGGCGCCGCCGCACGCGACGCCGGCGACGGTCTCGCCCGGCAGGCCGAGCGCCTGGACGTGGCCGCCGCCGCCCTGTCGGAGCGGCTGCGCTTCCTGGACGCCCGGCTGAACGAACAACGCAACGCCCTGACCGGGGTGCTGCGCACCATGGACGCGGAGCAGGACGACCTGGCCGTGCGCCTGGAGACCCACAGGGCGCAGATGCTGGAGGTGCTCGCCGACAGCCGAACCGGCGCCTCCGAACTCGGCGCCGCCTCCGCCCAGGGGGCCGAGGCTCTGCGCCAGCTGATCGGGGCGGCCCTGGACCAGACCCGCGATATCGCCGCCAGCGCCCGGGCGGAACAGGGCGCGTTGCGGACCGAGGCGGCCGAGGCCCGGCAGGAGGCGCAGACCGAACTGCACCGGGCGCTCGACGCCCTGGCGCGGGCGGGGCAGGACGCCCGCCGGGCGCTGGCCGCCGACGCACAGCAGGCGGAGGCCGCCACCGGCGCCCGGCTCGGCGCCGCCCGGGCCGAGGTGGAGCAGTTCAGCGAGCTGGCCTTCGCCGCCGGCCAGCGCGCCGACCAGGCCTTCCAGGCCCGGCTGGGGGAGGCCCGGCGGATGATCGACCAGACCGCGGCCCTGGTGGAGGATGCCGGCCAGCGCGCCGGTCAGCGGATCGAGGCAGGCCTGGGCGCCAGCCGGGGCGCGCTCGGCGAACTCACCTCCGCTCTCGGCGACATCGACGCTCGGCTCTCCCGGTTGCCGGATGCGGCGCGCCAACAGGCCGAGGCGGTGCGCGCCGGGGTGGAGCAGAGCTTGAACGACCTCACCGCCGCCGCCCGTCGCGCGACCGATGAGACCCAGTCCATCGACGCCGCCTTCCAGGACCGCATCCGGCGCAATTACGAGACGCTGAGCGAGGCCGTGCGCCTGATGGGCCGGGTGGCGGGGGCGGTGGACTTCAACCGCGACCTGGCGCCGGCGCGGAGCGCTCCGGCCGAGCCGCCTTCGCCCCTGGCGCCCGTCCTCACCCCGCCGGAGCGGACGGAGCCGCCGGCCCCCGCCTTCGATCCGTTCGCCGCCCTGCGCCGGCCGGTGGAGACCGCGACCGCCACGCCTCCGCGGAACGATGCGCCTGTCGAGCACAAGCCGCCGACCTTCGCCCCGCCGAAACCGCCGGCTCATGCGTTCGCTCCCGCCGCCACGGCGGGTGAAGCGAGCGGACCCGCCGACCTGCTGCTGGAACCGGAAGCCGCAGTCCAGGAAACGGCGCACCCCGTCGTGGCGATCGAGCCCGAGCCCAGCCTTCGACCCCGGCTCAAGTTCACCCCCACCGAAGCCGACGAGGCGCTCAAGGCCGTCTTCGCCCCGGCCTCGCACGCCAACCCCGACGGCGCGACGAGCGCCCGGGCGCCGAACGGACGCAGCGACTGGGACGCCGACCTCGACGAGTGGACGTGGAAGGACCTGCTCACCTCCATGGACGACAAGCCGACGGACGCCGACGCCCTGGCCGCCCAGATGATCCGGGAGATCGAGGCCCTGGGTGTGGACGCCGCGGCCCTGCTGCCGCGCTCCCGCATCGACGACATCGCCGCGTCCCTGACCGCGGGCGATGCGCCCGCAGCCCGCGATGCGGTGCGTCGCCTCGCCCCCGCCGCCATCCGGCGGCTGTCCCGCCGGGTGCTCACCGACAAGCCCCTGCGCGAGCAGGTCGACCGCTATGTCTCCCGCTACCAGGCGCTGCTGGGCGACGGATCGGGCGGGGAGGACGACGCCCGCGCCGCCGCCACGCTTTTGATGAGCGACGCCGGCCGCGCCTACCTGCTGCTGGAAGCGGCGGTGGGCGACTTCTGAGCGTCTCGTGCGCAGCCTGACGGCCAGGGAGGAGCGCTGGCCGATCGCCGGCGCCTTCGTCATCGCCCGGGGCGCCAAGACCGAGGCCAAGGTGGTGGTGGCCGAGATTGCCGATGGCCCGCATCGCGGCCGCGGCGAGGCGGTCCCCTACCCTCGCTACGGCGAGAGCGTGGAAAGCTGTCTGGCTGAGATCGAGCAGGCGCGGACGACGATCGAAGCGGGCGGCGACCGAAGCGCGCTCCAGGGCATTCTAGGCGCAGGCGCGGCGCGGAACGCCCTGGACTGCGCCCTGTGGGACCTGGAGGCGAAGACGGCGGGTGTGCGCGCCTGGACGCTGGCGGGCTTGGCTGCGCTCGCGCCGGTGCAGACCTGCTTCACCCTGAGCCTCGCTTCGGCCGACGACATGGCCCGCGCAGCGCAGGGCGCAGCGCATCGGCCCCTGTTAAAACTGAAGATCGGCGGGCCTGAGGACCTCGATCGGGTCGAGGCCGTGCGCGCCGCAGCGCCGAAGTCCCGCCTCGTGGTGGACGCCAACGAGGCGCTCGACTTCGCCACGCTGCGGCGTCTGGCGCCCGAGTTCGCCCGCCTCGGCGTCGTGCTGATCGAGCAGCCGCTGGCGGCGGGACAGGACACCGATCTGGAGGGCTACGCCAGCCCCGTGCCGCTCTGCGCGGACGAATCGCTGCATACGCGCGCCGAGTTGGAGGCCTGCGCCCGGCGCTACGCCTGCGTGAACATCAAGCTGGACAAGACCGGCGGCCTCACCGAGGCCCTGGCCCTGCGTGAGGCCGCCCGCCATCGTGGGCTGAAGATCATGGCCGGCTGCATGGTGGCGACGTCGCTGGCCATGGCGCCCGCCCTGCTGATCGCTCAGGGCGCTATGATCGCCGACCTCGACGGCCCCCTGCTGCTGGCCCGGGATCGGGAGCCTGGGTTGAGCATCGTCGACTCGATGGTCCAGGCGCCCCCACCGGCTCTTTGGGGATAGGCGTCGCCACGTCGCCTAGGGCGCGATCCCCTGCAGATGCAGCCGCACCGCCGCCGCCGAGACCGGGCCACGGACGCGGTCATAGGCGGGGTTCTGCACGTACTGGTAGTCGAAGCTGACGTGCGCGTAGGAGGTGGCCTTGAGGCTGTAATAGGTCTCGAGGATACGTTCGGTCTGGTAGTGCGGCAGCTGGCCGTCGCCCACCAGAATCCCCAGGCCGCCCGCGGCGAGATAGGTGCGGAAGATCTCGCTAATGTCGTTGACCACGCCGGCGACGCCCACCGTGTCGTCGGGGCGCCCCCAACGCCGGCCCTGGAGCGACAGCCCGCCGGCGGCTGTGCGGTCGATGTCGGTGAACTCGTAGGCCTGCTGGTGGCCGTCGGCGTAGCCGGCGCGGACGAACACGCCGACGTCGTCGGCCAACGGCTGCTCCCAGTCCAGGCTGGCGCCCGCGTGGGTGCGATAGTGGCGCACGAGGCCGAGGTCGGGGGTGGTGTCGACGGCCTGGCCTTCGCGCAGGGCGTCGGCGAAGTCGCCGTAGCGGGCGCGGTTCTCGAAGGCGGTGAGGCGCAGCTTGCCCTCGCGTCCCAGCAGGCGATAGCGGCGCTCCAGTTCGGCCACCAGTTCGTACTGGCTGAAGTTTGACTCCAGGTTCTCGCCGTTGGGCGTCTTGGACATGCTGAAGACACCGCCCCGCAGCGCCCAGGGGCCGAGATAGGCCTCCGCCGTCGCGCCATAGCTGTAGCCCCAGGCGTCGGCGGCGTAGTCGAAGGTGCCGGTGTCGATCAGCGCCCAGTTCAGGAAGTCGCCCCGGGGGTCGTGCGCATAGGCGTTGGTGTCGAACACGTCGCCGACGCTCATCTTGCCGGCGGTGAACACCAGCTTGTCGTGCGTGGCCTTGTCGGCGAAGCTGATCAGGTTGGCGTCGGAGGGTTCGACCTCGCCGCCGAGATCGACGGTCTGGCGGACGAACAGGCGCTGCAGACGGATATAGGGCGTGGCCTGGCCGACCTTGTAGGCCTCGCCGCTGAGGAACCCCGCCACGCCCAGGGTGTCGCTGAGGCCGAAGCCCTGGTCGATCTCGGGGCTGATCCAGATCTCCGCCCCGCGCCAGGGCCGAAGGCCTGCATACAGGGTCAGGTCCACGGTCTCGCGGCTCTGCCGGGCGGGCGACAGCGAGTTGGCGCCGCGGAACGCGCCGGGCACGCCGAAGTCCGACTGGTCGACCACCGTCGCCTGTCCCGCCACCGACCAGATCGACTGGACCGCGTTGTCGCTCGGCGGCGCAGATGCTGGAGCGACGGTGCTTTCCGTCGCCCCCTTCGATGGGGGTGGAGACGCGCCGGCGGCCTCCTGAGCAAAGCTCGCCTCAGGCTTCGTGAGCAAACTTAGCGTCGCCGCGAGGAGCGCGCCTCTCAGGGCCGCGCGCATCACTCGCCTCCACCCTAACTGGCCCCGCATCGCCTCGCCCCGTCCCCTCGCCGCGCCTTATCAGCTCGCCTCCCGGCTGTCTGCCGCGAGCCGGTGACAGGCGGCTGAACCGAGAGCGCGCGCAGAGTTTGGTTTTCGTTCATGTCGGCTCTGCGATGCATGTCACGCGCCGCGGAACGCGGTGACCGGATCAGGATTTCGAGGTCATGAACAGGATCAAGCTGGCCGGCCGGACCTCCCAGATCGCGCTCGCCTGCGCCGCCGCCGCGGCCCTTCTGGCAGGTTGCAACAAGGATCAGACCGCCGCCACCACGGCCCCGCCGCTGGATGCGCTGCCCCTGACCTCGACGGTGACCCCGACGACGCCCGCCCCCAGCGCCTCCGCCCTGCCGGCGGCGCGGCCTGCGCGGATCGCGCGCCTGGTGCAGCCGCAGGACGGCTACGCCTATCTCGACCGCGCCTATGCGGCCAGCGACGGCTACGCGGATGCGCCGCCCGACTACGCCGTCGACTATGACGGCGAGCGGCCCTGGGTCTGGCGCGGCGCGGATGCGTCGGAGCGGGTGGTGGAGCGGACGCCTGAGGGCCTGCGCTACTATTACTACGAGCCCGGCGCGTCCGAGCCCTACCTGATCCAGGATCCGAACTACGGATACGGCTACAGCGACGGGCAGCTGGTGGCGGTCTATGGGCCGAACGGCGCGCTTGAGCCCTATGACGTGGAGGCCGAACGCGCGGGAGTCGCCGGGCGCTATCTGGCCTGGGCGGCGGGGCTGTACGCCGCGTCCCTGCACCAGCAGCGCTACGCGGTGGAACGCACCCACTGGGACGAGCGGCGCTCCGACATCGCCGCCCAGCGGGCCGCCTGGTCCTCGCAGCAGAACAACTACGCCGCCTGGAACGACTATCACCAGGCCCACGCCGCGGCGGAGCAGGCCCACTGGGCGGGCGAGCGAAACCGCCGAGTCGCGGAAGCCGCCAGCTATGGCGCGCCCACCAACGGCGCCACGATTTACGGCGGCCCCAACTATCGGGGTCCCACCTATGGCGCGCCCACCTACAACGCACCGGTCTATGCAGGCCCGAACTACGACGCCCCACGCTACAACGCGCCGCGCTTCAATGCCCCCAGCTATAATGCGCCTGCCTATTCGGCGCGGGCCTACGGCCCGCCGGCTGGGGAATTCGCCGGTCGCGAAGGGCGAAACGGCCAGCAGCTGGCCAACCAGCCGTTCACGCCGCCGAACACCTTCGGCATTCACGGCGCGCCGCCAAGCAGCTACGCCGACCACCTGGACGCCGTGCGCGCCGCATCGGCGCAGGCGACGGCGCAGCGGCAGGCGAGCTTGCAGCAGTCCCAAGCCGCCTTGCAGGCACAGCGTCAGGGCGCGGCCCAGGCCCACGCCGCGCAGATGCAGGCCATGCACAACCAGCAGGCCCAGAATCAGGCGGCGCAAGCCCAGAGAGAGGCCACCCTGCAGCAAGGACGCCAGGCCGAACAGGCTCAGCGGGAGGCGGCGCAGCAGGCCCATCAGGCTCAGGAGCAGGCAGGGCGCCAACAACAGATGCAGGCCCGCGCCGCGGAAGCGGACCGGCAGGCCACCTTCCAGCAGCAACGCCAGGTCGAACAGGCCCAGCGCGCCGCCGCCCAGCAGGACCACATGGCCCAACAGCAGGCCGTCCGCGCGCAGGCCCAGGCCGCCGCGGCTCAGCGTCAAGGCGCCGAACAGGCTCGCGCCGCCGCAGCGGCGGAGGGTCAGGCCCGCGCCCAGGCCGCCGCACAGCAGGCCCATGCACAGCAAGCGCAGGCCGCCCAGCAGGCCCGCGCACAGCAGGCGCAGGCCGCCGCCCAGCACGGCGCCGCAGAGCAGCAGGCGAGAGCGGCTCAAGCCCAGGCCCAGGCTCACGCCGCCCGCCCCGGACCTCTTGGACCCCACCCGCAAGGGCCGCATGGCGACGACCGGCAGGACCACGGCCAGCGCCCCTGAAGCCCGTGTCCCTCTAGGAAAGGGAGCAGGTTCAGCGCCGGCGCGTTGACTGCTCTCGATTCATACGGAGACACATGCCGCCATGGCGCACTTCAAGCTCAACGAAGAGGACGACGGCTTCCTGAACCTTCCGCAAGGCGCCGTACTCGTCGCCTCCGGCATGGACGGCGCCGAGACCTGGCTGGAGCGCGACAAGGACACCACGGTGCGGATCGTGGTCGCCAGCGTCGGCATCGCCACCGCTGACGGCGCAAGCCTGGAGTCGGTGATCGAAGTGGACGGGGCGAGTGCGAGCGGCCGGGCGGGTCCCGCCCAGTCGGACACCCACCTTCAGTCGCTGCAGAGTGTTCAGGTCGTTTTGAAGCCGGACCAGAGGTTGAACTTCAAGGCCTATCCGCGCCCCTCCAACGTCAGGGTGATGAAGACGGTGGTGTACACCTCCGATCTGTAACGGCTTTCGTCTTGTGCCTGGTGGAGGGTTCGAACGAATTAAGCTGATGCTAGCCGCGCAGCGGCCAACGAGCCCTTCTTCCAGATGCTCCCCCTCAGGGGGAGCTGTCGGCGGATCCGACTGTGGGGGCTCCAGTCCGGAACCGACGGCGCAGCCCCCTCCACCAAGCTACGCTCAGTTCCCCTCCCCTAGAAGGGGAGGATCAAGGCGCCGGCGGTCAGCCTCTGGGGCACGGTCCTCGGGCTTAGGCCCGATGGGTCGAGTTGCCGCTGGTGGCGACCCTCAGCGTCTCAACCCATGAAGGTCGGGGCGATCGACCTGGGCGGCCGGGTGCTCGCCGCGCCGATGACGGGGGTCACCGACCTCCCCTTTCGTGAAACCTTGACGCGGCTGGGGGCGAGCTATGTCGCCACGGAGATGGTGGCGTGCGCCGAGCTGGCGAGCGGCCGGCCTGACGTCGTCCGGCGCGCGACCCTCAGCGAACAGGGCGGCCTCACCGTCATCCAGCTGGTCGGGCGAGAGGAAGGTTGGCTGGCGCAGGGCGCCCGCCTCGCCGAAGCGGCGGGGGCGGACATCGTCGACCTCAATATGGGATGTCCGGCCAAGGAGGTGACCGGCGCCCTGGCTGGATCGGCGCTCATGCGCGACCTGGATCAGGCCAGCCGGCTGATCGCCGCCACCGTCGCGGCCACCCGCCTGCCCGTCACCCTGAAGATGCGGCTGGGATGGGACGCGGCCTCGCACAACGCCGACGAGCTCGCCGCGCGCGCCGAACAGCTCGGTGTCCAGGCCTTCGCCGTTCACGGGCGCACCCGCTGTCAGTTCTACAAGGGCGCTGCGGACTGGACCGCCGTGGCGGATGTGAAAGCGGCGACCCGGGCGCCAGTCGTGGTCAACGGCGACATCCTCGACGCCGACGACGCTCTGCACGCCCTCTCACAGTCCCAGGCCGACGCGGTGATGGTCGGCCGCGGGCTCTATGGGCGGCCCTGGATGGTCGCGGTGGTGGAGGCCGCGCTGGAAGGGCGCATCGTTCCCGAGCCCGGTCCGGAAGACCGCCTCGCGATCGTGCTCGATCATTTCGAGAGGGCTCTGCGCTTCTACGGCGACAGGCTAGGCCTGCGCACCTTCCGCAAGCACCTTGGCTGGTATGTCGAGCGGGCGCCCTGGCCGGCAGACGCCGCCGCACGCCGCGCCGCTAAGGCCCGTCTCTGCCAACTCGACACCCCCGCCGACGTCGCCGCCGGTCTGACCCGGCTTTGGCTGGACCCGCCCGAAACGCGAGCGGAGCCAACCGATCAGGCGGCTAACGCTCCGGGTGGCAGCTGACGTCGGAGGCGCCGCTGACGGCGTTATAGCGGTTGAGGGTGGCCCCGACGCCCTGACGGCGCCCGTTGATGACGGCGATGCACTGGGCGGCGGCGCCGGGCGTCGCCGTCAGGCCCTGCAGACAATGCACGTCCAGCGTCTCGACCTGACCGTGACGCATGATGTCCTGTCCGCAGATCCTGGCGACGTGGCCGCTGGTGACCACGATGGGCGATGAGGACGCATTCGACGCCTGGTCGATCGGCTGGGTCGAGGACGAGGACACCTGATTTTCCAACGGGGCGGCCGTCGCCGGCGACGGCGCAGAGCCGCCCATGTTCGCCTGAGGGCCGGTCGCGCCACCGTCCGCGGTTTCGTTTGAGGCGGAGGCCGTGGGTGAAGCCTGGACGCCGAAAAGGCCGCCCGCCGGCAGGTTCAGCGACAGCACGGACCATCCGTCCTGGCCCTTGACCAGGCCGATGCTGGCAGGGATCGCCCCGCCGCCCTTCAGGTTGATGACGCCGGCCAGCTCGGTCACATCGGCGGCGGCGCCCTGCTTGGCGTCGGACTTCTTCCAGCTGGAGGACTGGTAGGACCCCAGCTGGCTCGCCTGGGCGCTCGCGACGAAGGTGTCGAGGGGGGTCGCGCGCTGGAAGGCGGGCGAGGTCGTCGCATAGGCCGCCTGGGCGCCCTTGGACGGGATGCTGGCGAAGAAGCCCTCGGCGGCGTCCTTGGGGCCTCCGCCTATGCCGTTGACCAGCAGCCAGAATAGCACCAGCACCACGACCGTCGCCGCCGCGGCGATTCCGAGCTTAATCGTCTGGCTCAACCCGTTCTTCCTTCTAAGCTGCCGATCACGCCCGCCCGCAGGCCGAGCTTCGCCGATCCGTCCAGGATGCAACACCATCTTAACGACGCGCCGCCTAGTCAGGGTGAACGCGCGATCAGGGTTAAACGATGGCTTACGGCGACAACGCCCCGCCTGTCATCATCAAGAAGGTGAAGAAGGGCGGACACGGCGGCCATCACGGCGGCGCGTGGAAGGTCGCCTACGCCGATTTCGTCACCGCCATGATGGCCTTCTTCCTGCTGATGTGGCTGATCAACACCACCAGTCCCGAGCAGAAGCGCGGCATCGCCGACTACTTCGCGCCCGCCAGCGTCTCCCAGACCACCAGCGGGTCCGGCGGCATCCTGGCCGGCACGGGCCTGAGCGACAACGGGGCCAAGAGCGACGGCGCCGCCGCAACCCCCTCTCCCGCCCAACCCGAGACCCCGACCGCCCCCACCGACGCCAAGGCCGCAAAGGCGGGCGCCGGCGCCGGTGCGGGCGGCGCGTCCGCCGACGCGGCCGCCCAGGCCAAGTCCGAAGCGGACGAGTTCAAGAGCGCGGCCGAGAGCCTGCGCCAGGCGCTGCAGGACATGCCCGAGCTGGCCGAGCTCTCCAAGCAGGTGATCGTGGACGTGACGCCCGAGGGCCTGCGCATCCAGCTCGTCGACCAGGAAGGCCGGTCGATGTTCGACCAGGGCTCGGCCAAGCCCAACGATCGGGCGCGGCTGTTGCTGCGTGCGGTGTCCAAGGTCATCCGCCAGCTGCATAACCGCGTCACCGTCTCCGGTCATACCAGCGCCGTGGTCGGCCCCGCGGCCGGTGGCGACGACTGGGCCTTGTCGGCGGAGCGCGCCAATGCGGCGCGAAGCGTGCTCCAGGAAGCCGGCGTCGAGGCGGATCGCATCTACCAAGTGTCCGGCAAGGCCAATTCCGACCCGCTCTATCCCGACGATCCCACCCTGCCCGGCAACAGGCGCATCGCCATCACGCTGCTGCGTGAAAAGCCGGTGCTGCCGCCGGATCACACATGAGCAAGTCGGGGCCAGCGGCGTCTCGCCCCTTGCGGCGGAGGGGCGGACGGCCCCAAATCGAAGCCATGCCGGATTCGCCCCGCCGTCTCGAGCCTCGCCTTCGTCCGTGACCCAGCACTTTGCGACACGCCAGCTTCGCTTCTTCCTGACCGCGCCGTCGCCCTGCCCTTATCTGCCGGGTCGTGACGAGCGAAAGGTGTTCGCCCACCTGCCGCTGAACGAAGGCCCGTCGGTCAATGACAGCCTGACCCAGGTCGGCTTCCGCCGCTCCCAGAACATCGCCTACCGGCCGGCCTGCGACGGCTGCGACGCCTGCGTGTCGGCGCGCATCCCCGTGGAGCACTATCCGCTCGGCCGCTCCGAACGCCGGGTGCTGGAGCGCAACGAAGATGTGGACGCCAACCTGGTGGAGGCCGAGGCGACGCTGGAGCAGTTCGAACTGCTTCGCCGCTATCTGGGCGCGCGTCATTCCACCGGCGGCATGGCCGACATGACCTGGCCCGACTACGTCGCCATGGTCGAGGACACCGCCGTCCGCACCCACATCATCGAGTATCGTACGCCATCCCAGGATCGCGGACCCGGCGACCTGATCGCGTGTGTGCTCGTGGACATCCTGCACGACGGTTTGTCGCTGGTGTACAGCTTCTACGATCCAGCCCTGGCGCGACGCAGCCTCGGCTCCTTCGTCATCCTGGATCACGTGCGCCAGGCGAGTGCGGCGCGCCTGGCCTTCGTCTATCTCGGCTACTGGGTCTCGGGCAGCATCAAGATGGCCTACAAAGCGCGCTTCAATCCCCTGGAGGTGTTGAAGCCCGGCGGCTGGCGGCTGCTTTCCCAGCGCGAGCGCGAAGAGGTCTGAGGCGACAAGGTGCGAGGCTCCTACAGAGAGACCGCCGCGATCGCGATCCTAGGCCGGGCGGCCTTCGTCGTCCTGCTGATTGCGCTTCTCTACGGGGCGTTCTTCCACTCCACGCACCTGTTCGCCTCCACCCACGTCGCCCACTTCGCGGGCTTCTACATCTTCTCCATGGCCTGCGCGGCGACGGCCAAGCGCCGCTCGGTGATTTCGCTCGGAGCCTACATCGCCGCGCTGGCCGTCGTCATCGAGGCGATCCGCGCGCTGATCTGGCTCCCGCTCGCCAGCACCTATCTCGACGCCGTGGGCGACCTGGCCGGCGTGGTCGGCGCGCTCGCCCCCATGCTGTTGCAGAAGGTCAGGAGCGACTTCGCCAACGACGTCGGGGTCGACGGCGGCGCGCGGTGGCCTTGGCGAGCCGGGATCGACCGATAGCCTGGCTTGGCGCCTCCCATCCGGCTGGACGGCGAGGCCGGTTTTTCGCCCGCCCCCTGATAGGCTATGATCGCGGGAGGCCGCATCCGGGAGTTCCGCCATGTCGGTGGTCGGACCTTTGAAACTCAAGGCGCAGATCATGTGCGGCGACGACGCCGCCATGGGGCCGGGCAAGGCGATGGTGCTCGACGCCATCGCCCGCACCGGCTCGATCTCCGCAGCCGGGCGCGATCTGGGCATGAGCTACAGGCGAACGTGGCTGCTGGTCGACAGCATGAACCGTTGCTGGTCTGAGCGGCTGGTGGAGACGCACAAGGGCGGCGGCGAACAGGGCGGCGCGCGGCTCACCGGCCGCGGACGCGCCATCCTGGACGCCTTTCGCAACCTCGAACGGCGGTTGGAGGCCGCGGCTTTTGACGGCGACTACGAGCTGCTGATCGAAGGTCTGCTCACGCTCCCGGCCCCCGACCCCGAGCCTTCCGAAAAGAAGACCCGGCGCTAACCTCGCTTAAACCCTCGTTGTGCTTAATGAGTTAGGGTGCAGGGAGCCGCCGCAATGAACGAACACGGCTTTCGTAACCTGGCGTTGCTGGACATCACCGCCTCGACGGCGCGGGTGTTCAACCTTCGCCACACCTCCATCCATCACGCCGACGATCCCGAGCTGGCGAGCAGGCCCTTCTTCGAGCACCCCGCTCTGAACCGCGCCATCGTCATCAAGCATCATCTGCGCGGCAACGAGTTGGAGACCTTCGACAAGGTGCGCGCTTCGGCCACCAAGGTGATGCTGCCCATCGACCACGCCAACCTGCGATCCGGGGCCAAATACTTCTTCATCGGTCAGCGCGACTACGCTTGCGTCTTGGAACAGGAGTTCGGCTTCGATGACCCGGAGACGGGCGACGCGCAACTGCTGAAGTTTCTGGATGAGATCCCGTCCTTCGATCCCTTCCTGCTGCGAGAACGTCTGAAGCGGGTCGATCACAGCCCGGCGGCTTGCTACTTCAACATCTCCCCCGCCGACACCGCACGCATGCTGAGTTTCGCCCAGGGCGAAATCCAGCCCCTCGTCGACATCGCCCTCGCCGGCGCCCCCGGCGCCAGCGAAGCCCTGGCCCGCAAGATCCTGTCCAACGCCGGCGACAGCGAGCTGGCGCCCCTGCGTCAGGTCCTGCAACTGCAGCCTGACCAGTTCTCCGAAGGCGTCTTCTGCTGGAAGGCCTTCCTCTACTACAAGTGGAAGCTGATTCATCTTCGACCGGGCATCGAAAAGGTTGGAGCGAACCTGACGACGATCAAGCCGGTCAAGCGGGGCGGTCCGGACCTGCACGGCTATGTCGACGCCGCGCGGACCAACCTTCAGCGCGCCATGACCTCGGCCAGCCGCAGCGTCGCCCAGACGCTGGCGCTGTACGACGCCGCATATAACGGCCTGATCCGACAAGGCGACGGCGTCGGGTTCAGGGATTTCCTGCTGCAGGCGCCCGCGCGTTTCGGCAAGCTGGGCGAAGAGCTGGCGGCGGTGGATCACATGATCAGCTTCTGGCTCTATCGCTTCCCCGAAGGCCAGCGGACCATGGTGACGGTTGAGGAGCTGGCCGCGATCTTCCACGATTTCGAGGACGGCCTGTGCATCGCCACCCCCGTCCGTAGCCAGGAGATGGCGTTCGGGTGAGGGCGGGCTGACGGTGGCCGCAATCGTCGACCTTGAATTCGGCCTCGTCCTGAGCTTGTCGAAGGACGAGGCCGCGGCACGCCCGGTGGGTGCCTCGCACCTCTTGGCAGGCTCAGGATGAGGCGACTGCTGGCGTTTACGGCCAACATCATCCGGCTCTAGTCGGCCTGACTCCGGGCGGCCTTCAGCGCCTCCAGGGCCCGTGCCCGCGCGGCGTCATGCTCCACGATCGGCTCCGGATAGTCCGTCCCGAGCTCGACCCCGGCAGCTTTCAACTGTTCCGCCGTCGCCGTCCACGGGGTGTGGATCCAGCTTCGGTCGGCCTTGGCAAGCTCGGGCACCCATTCCCGCACATAGGTCCCGTCGGGGTCGAACTTCTCGCCCTGGGTCATCGGGTTGAAGATGCGGAAGAAGGGCTGGGCGTCCGCGCCGACGCCTGCGATCCACTGCCAGTTGGCCGGATTGTTCGCCGGGTCCGCGTCCACCAGACAGTCCCAGAACCAGCGCTCGCCCTGCCGCCAGTCGATTAGCAGATGCTTGACCAGAAAGGAGGAGGTGATCAGGCGCACGCGATTGTGCATCCAGCCCAGCGTCCACAACTGGCGCATACCAGCGTCGACGATGGGATAGCCCGTGCGGCCGCGGCGCCAGGCCTCCAGCTCCGGCTTGCTCGTCCGCCACTTCAGACCCTGCAGCGAGGACTTGAAGGGCTGCTGGTCCAGCTCCGGCTGCTGCGCCAGCAGGCCGTAGTCGAACTCGCGCCAGCCGAGCTCGGCCAGGAACTTCTCCGCCTGCTGCTCCAGCCCGTGGGCCGCCAGCCGGGCCTGCACGCCGCAGTAGATCTGGTTCGGCGTGATCTCGCCCCAGGTCAGATGGGGGGACAGTCGCGAGCTGCCGTCGATCGCCGGCCGATCGCGATCGCGGGGATAGGTCTTCAGCTTGTCGGACAGGAAGTCGTGCAGCGCCGTCTGCGCCGCCTCCTCGCCGGGGCGCCAGGGCGCAAAGCCCTTCGACCAGTCGGGATCGGCCGGGCGCAGCGTCCAGGCCGACAGCTTGTCGGACACCGGCCATTGCGCGGGGGCCGACAGCGCCTTGAGCGCGCCCGTGGGCTTGGAGGGCTGTATCTGGCCGCGCGCGGTGCGCCAGAACGGCGTGAAGACGCCGTAAGGCGCACCGGCCTTGGTCAGCACGCTGTCCGGCGCCATCAGCAGCTTGCCGTCGCAAGCGCGCGTCTCGGCCCCCAAGGCCTTGAGCGGCTCGATCAGCGCCTCGTCCCGGGCGTCCAGCGCCGGCTCGTAGCCCCGGTTCCACGCAACCAGGTTCGCGCCGGTCTGCTCCACCAGCTCGCTCAGCACCTGCCGGGCGCCGCCCCGCCGCAGGATCAGGCGCGATCCCCTGTCTTGCAGGCTGGAGGCGAGCGCCTGCAGTGATCCTTCGAGCCACCACAGGGCGGCGGCGCCTGGGCCGCGGACGGGGGGATCGTCTTCCAGGATGAACAGCGGCAGGATCGGGCGACCCGTCTCGACCGCTGCGGACAGGGCCGCGTTGTCGGCCAGCCGCAGGTCCCGGCGAAACCACACGATGCAGGGGTTTTGATCGGTCTTGGTCTTGGCCACGTCGGCTCCCATCGGGTCTTCCCGCCAACGGACGCGGAAAGCCGCTGTTCCGCGCCACCTCGCGGTCAAAACACCCCTCCAGGTTGTGCTTCGGGTAAGTTTTCCCGGCGACATTAACCGGCCGCTTATATCGCCAGGTCTAGACAGGCCTGCGTAAATCGAGGTTTGCATGGCCGTCGCCGCGCGCACACCGCAGTCGCCGTTTTCGCCGTCGCCGTCCACAGCGGACGTCGCGGGCGTGCGGATCGAGCCCCCGCATCCGACCGTGGCTCGGGGACCGCTGCGTCCTGGCGCGCTGAGCCCCGTGCGCAGCCGTCTGACGGGCGAAATGGTGCGGCGGAGTTTCCGCGCCGTAGATGCGGCGGCGCTGCTGATCGTCCTGGCCCTTTCGGCGCTCGACGCGCCTCATGCCGTGATCGACGCCTGGCCGTGCCTGGTCAGCGGCGCGGTCGTGTTTGCGATCCTCCCGACCGTGGGCGCCTACACCTTCGCGCCCGAAGAGCGCATCTGGCGGATGCTCGCTCGCGTGGCGATCGCCGTGGGTCTCGGCGCCTGCACCCTAGTGTTGCTGGCGGTCCCCAGCGGTCTGGCGCCGAGCCTGGGCCTCGCCTGGTCGCTGATGACGTTCGCAACCCTCGCGGCGACCCACACGGGCGCCCTGGTGGCCGTCAGGCGCTGGCGGCGGCAGGGGCGGCTGACCCCGAACATCCTGGTCGTCGGCGCGACCGAGAACGCCGGGCGGTTGATCGAGACCGCCCTGCGCACCCGGGAGGTGGCCGTCCTCGGCCTGTTCGACGATCGCTCCGACCGTATCCCGCCCACCATCCATGGCGTGCCGGTGCTCGGCGACACCTCCACCCTGCTCCGCCATCGCATCCTGCCCTATGTCGACCGGATCGTCCTGACGGTGAACGCGGCGGGGCCCGCCCGCACCGCCGAGCTGATCGAGCGGCTGCGTGTGCTGCCGAACGAGCTCTGCCTGTTCCTCGACGCCGACGACCCCAAGAGCCGCACCACCACCTTGTCCTGGCTCGCCCGGTCCACCCTCAGCGTCGGGGGCGCCCGGGCGCGCGAGAGCCGCCAGATGGCCAAGCGTCTGCAAGACGTGGTGCTGGGCGCCCTGCTGCTGCTGGCGGCCCTGCCGGTGATGGCGATGATCGCCCTCGCGGTGCGGCTCGACAGCCCGGGCCCGGTGCTGTTCCGCCAGCGCCGCCACGGCTTCAACAACGAAGAGATCCTGGTCTGGAAGTTCCGCTCCATGCGCAGCGACGCCACCGACCTGTCGGGCGCGCGCCAGGTCAGCGCGGATGACGAGCGGGTCACCCGCGTCGGGCGCTTCATCCGCAAGACCAGCCTGGACGAGCTGCCCCAGCTGATCAACGTGCTGCAGGGGCGCATGTCCCTGGTCGGGCCCCGCCCGCATCCGGTGGGCATGAAGACCGCCGGCCAGGACAGCGCGCGGCTGGTCGCCGAATATGCATGGCGCCATCGCATGAAGCCAGGCATCAGCGGCTGGGCGCAGATCAACGGCTCGCGCGGCCCGGTGAACACCGCCGAGGAGGTCCGCCGCCGGGTGGAGCTCGACGTCGACTATATCGAACGCCAGTCCTTCTGGCTCGACATCTACATCCTGGTCATGACGCTGCCGCGCCTGCTCGGCGACGGCGACGCGGTCCGCTAGGCGCGCGGCGGCCGAGATGTTCTGGAGAGGCGTGGTCGGCTATCTGCCGGTGAACGTGGTGCAGGCGGTGGCCGGCTTCGGCGCCATCGTGGTCTTCACCCGGATGCTGACCCCCTCACAGTACGGCGATTACGCCCTGGCCTTCTCGGTCACCGGGGTCGTCTACAGCTGCCTGTTCGTCTGGATCGAGGCGGCCATGGCGCGCTTCTACGCCGCCGAGGACGCGGTGGGCCGGCTGTCGCTCTACGCCACCCTCTACCGCGCCTTCGCGGCTATGGCGGTGGCGCTGCCCCTGGTCGCCGGATGCCTGCTGCTGCTGCTTCCGATCGGCTCGGCGCTCAAGCTGGCCATGGGCGCGGGGCTGGTCTCCATCACCGCGCGCAGCCTGCTGAAGATGGCGCAGGAGCGTCGCCGGGCGGCGGGCGAGGTTCGCGGCTATGCGGTGTTCGACATGGCCCAGACCGGGGGCGGGTTCGCGCTCGGGGCGGTGTTTGCGGTGCTGCACCTGGGCGGCGCCTCTCCCCTGCTCGGGGCGGGAGTGGCCAGCGCCGCCTGCCTGGTGTTCGCCCTGCCGAGCGAACTCGGCCCCGCCCGCAAGGGACGGCTGGAGATCGCGCGGCTGCGCCGCTACGCGGCCTACGGCCTGCCGATCTCGCTGAGCCTGCTGATGGGCCTGGCGCTGGCGACGACCGACCGCTTCGTGCTGGCGGCGTACATGAACGAGGCGACGGTGGGCGCCTATCACGCCGGCTACAGCCTCTCCAACCGCACGCTGGACGTCATGTTCATGTGGCTCGGCATGGCGGGCGGTCCGGCCTGCATCGCCGCGCTCGAACGCGGCGGCCAGGCGGCGCTGGAGCGCACCGCGCGCGAGCAGGCGGCCTTCATGGTGCTGATCTCGTTTCCGGCCGCCGCCGGCCTGGCGCTCGTGGCCCATCCCCTGGCGGACCTGATGGTGGGTCCGGCGCTGCGGCAGAACGCGGCGCGGGTGACGCCCTGGATCGCGCTAAGCGGGCTCTTCTACGGCCTGACCGCCCATTACCTGAACACCGCCTTCACCCTGGGGCGGCGGACCTTCCGCCAGCTCGTGGCCATCGGCGTGCCGGCCCTGGCCAACCTGGGGCTGACCCTGGTGCTGATCCCCCGCTACGGGCTGGACGGCGCCATGTGGGCGACCACCGCCAGCTATGGCCTGGGGGCGGTGATGTCGGTGCTGCTGCAGCGCGGCGGCGTCAGCCTCCCCATCCCCTGGACGGCGGTGGGTCGCTGTGGAGCAGCCACCGGGATCATGGCCCTCGCCGTCTCGCGGCTGCCGTCGGGCGGCGGGATCGGCGAGCTCGCCGCGAAGTCGCTGGTGGGCGCGCTGGTCTATGGCGCAGCCGCCCTGAGCCTGGACGCGGGCCATGCCCGCAGCCACGCCGCGCGCGCGCTCGGCGCCTTGCGGCTGAAGGCATCGGCCCTAGGCTTTGCGGCATGACGGTCCTGGTGGACGCCACCGTGCTCGACAACGCCCCCCACGCCGCCGCGCGTCCGCGCCTGTCGGTGCTCACGCCCTTCTATCGCGACGACCCCCGGCCCTTGCTGAGCGCGCTCGACGGCGAGGCCGAGGCGCTGGGCGCAGAGGTGGAGCTGGTGCTGCTGGACGACGCCGGCGGCGACGCCCAGCGCTCGGCGGAGGTCGCGGTCGCCGCCCAGGCCATGCGCCTGCCGACCCGCCTGATCCAGCTCGCCGCCAACGCCGGCCGCGCCCGGGGGCGCAACCGCCTGGTGGAGCACAGCCGCGGGCGCCACCTGCTGTTCCTCGACAGCGACATGCTGCCCGACAGCCCGACCTTCCTCCAGACCTACCTGCAGCTGATCGCGGCCGAAGACCCTGCGGTGGTCGTGGGCGGCTTTTCGGTGGACCAGGCGGCGGTCAGGCCCGAGCACGCCCTGCACCGCGCCCTGGCGATCCGCAGCGACTGCCTGCCGGCGTCCGTCCGCGCGCTCATGCCCGAGAAGTACGTCTGGACCTCGAACCTGCTGGTGCGCCGCGACGTCTTCGCCGCCGAGCGCTTCGACGAGGCGTTCCAGGGCTGGGGCTGGGAAGACACCGAGTGGGGGGTGCGGGTCGCGGCGCGCTACGGGGTGCGCCACATCGACAACCAGGCCACCCATCTCGGCCTGGACACCGCCACCGTCCTCGCCGCCAAGTACGAGCAGTCGCCGCCGAACTTCGGACGGATGCTGCTTCGCCATCCCCAGACCGTGCGGCGGTTCCCCAGCTACCGCATGGCGCGCATCTTGAAGCCGATCCCCGCACGGGTCGTGTGGCGTTCCATCCTGAAACGGGTCGCCCTGACGCCGAAGGCGCCGATCCTGGCGCGTGTCGCGGCGATGAAGCTCTATCGCGCCGCTCTCTACGCCGAGGTGGTCTGATGGAGCCCGAGCCGCACCACGCCGAGCCGCACCACGCCGATCCCTCCCTGGGCGGCAAGCTCCGCCGTCGCTTCGTGCGCCTGCAGCATCGCCGCCCCTGCGCCCCGCGCCTGGGCGCCCCGATGATCTCGTTCTCCTTCGACGACGCCCCCACCTCGGCCTTCACCGCCGGCGCGCGTATCCTTGAGCGTTTCGAGGCGCGCGGCACCTATTTCGTCAGCGCGGGCGAAGCGGGCCGGAGCGGCTTCGTCGGCCCGCTCGGAGGCCGCGACGACATCGTGCGCGCCCACCGCGCCGGACACGAGATCGCCTGCCACACCTATTCGCACATGGACTGCGGCCAGGTCGACGCCCGCACCGCCGCGGCCGAGGTCGCCCGCAACGCCGAAGCCCTGCAGAGCTGGGGCGTCGCCTCGCCGGAGACCTTCGCCTATCCCTACGGAGACGTCGGCGCACGCGCCAAGTGGGTCGTCGCCCAGCGTTTCCGCCTGTCCCGCGGCGTCCACCGGGACGTGATCGAGGCGGGGACGGACCTCGCCCAGGCGCCTGCCGTCGGCATTCAAGGGTCCGAGGGTGAAGCCGAGGCGATGCACTGGATGGACCGGGCGCTGAGGGGCAAGGCCTGGCTGATCCTGTTCACCCATGGGGTGGAAGACGAGGTGACGCGCTATGGCTGCACCGCCGCGGCCTTCGAAAGGCTGGTCGAACGCGCCGTCTCGCAAGGCTTCGAGATCGTAACGGTGGCGGAGGGCGCGCAGAGGATGAGGCGGGCGCAGTGAACGACGTCGATATCCTGATCCCGACCCTGCGGCGCCCGCAACACCTGACCCGCGCCCTCCGCTCGATCTTCGCCCAGACGCGCGCTACCGAGCTGATCAACGAGATCGTGGTGGTGGACAATTCGCCGGAGGCCTCGGCCGCCGCGGTGGTGGAGGCCCTCCGCCCCGCCTCGCCTGCGCCGCTGAGCTATGTCCACGAGCCGCGGCCCGGCATCGCCACGGCCAGGAACGCCGCTTTGGCCGCCAGCACCGCCCGGTTCGTGGGCTTCCTTGACGACGACGAGGAGGCGCCCCCGCACTGGCTCTCCACCCTGCACGCCGCCCATCTGGCGCTGGGGTCGGCCGTGACCTTCGGACCGGTGAGAGGGGTGGCCGAGGGCGCGCATCCCGACCTCCGCGCCTATCTGGACCGCTTCTTCTCCCGCGAAGGCGGAACGGAGACCCGGCTCATCGATATCGAGTTCGGCTGCGGCAACTCCATGATGACCCGCAGCGCCGCGTTTGATGGACCCACCCCCTTCGACGTCCGCGCCGACCTGACCGGCGGTGAAGACGACCGCTTGTTCAAGCGTCTGCGGGCCAAGGGAGAGACCTTCGGTTGGGCCGCCGACGCCTGGGTGATCGAATACGCCCCCCCGCATCGCGCGCGCCTGGGCTACGCGCTGAAGAGGGCCTTCTGCTACGGCCAGAGCCCGAGCCAGATCCGCGTTCGCGCCGGGAGATGGCCCAGCCTCATGCTCACCATGACGATCGGCGCAGGCCAAGCCACCGCCTACGGCTTGGCCGCTCTCGGTTGCTTCGCCATAGCCCGCCGCCCCGAAGCTGCAACCTTCCTCGATCAGTCCGTAAGGGGTCTCGGAAAGGTGTTCTGGCCATACAGGATAAGGCTCTACGGCCTGGCCGCAAACCCTCCGGCGGCCCCGGCTACCTAGGCCGACCGTGCGGCCGTCGATGCTGGAGCAGTAGGGGAAACGATCGACCGACGAGTGACTTGACACGCGGCCGTTGAGGCGGATCGCCTTGATCCCCCCTTGGGGGAAGCGGACCACCCGCAGGGTGGTGGAGGGGGCTGCGCCGCTCGTTCCGGACTGGAGCGCCCTCAGTCGGCTTCGCCGACAGCTCCCCCCGGAGGAGGAGCATCTGCGTAGATGAACGCCACACGTCAACTTAATCGCCCGGGATATCAGCGCCCCGCCAAGCCGACCTTTTCCCGCAAGGCGTCGATGCGCTTGGAGGCCTCCGCCTTGGTCAGGTCGTCTCCGAAGGCGTCGGGATCGTGCGCCTGTTCCGACAGCGTCTTCAGATACGAGGCCTGCGCGCCGGTCATCGGCTCACCGCCGGTGGTCCAGTCGTCGGGGTCCTTCTCCGTGTTGGAGACGGGGTCGGGATCGGTCTTGGGATTGTGGTCGGGGTGGGGATCGGCCATGGACTGCACTGCCTATGAGGGTCTGAAGTTGCTAGAATGTTCCGACGTCCGCCGGGTTCCCGCTTGATCGCGTCGGAGATCACCGCGCCTGCGGACGGCGTCTGGGACGTGGCGATCGTCGGGGCGGGCGCGGCGGGGGTCGGCGCCGCCCTTCGGCTGGCGTCCGAGCGGGTGTCGCAGGTCGTGCTGGAGGCGAAGGACAGGCCGGGTGGGCGCGCCCATACCCTGACGGGCCGCTCCGGCGCCGCCATCGACCTCGGCTGCGGCTGGCTGCACTCGGCCGATCAGAACCCCTGGGTGGCGCTCGCGCAAGCGGCGGGCATGACCGTGGACCGCTCGCCCCCGCCCTGGGAGCAGCGACTGACCGGGCTCAACCTGTCCGCCACGGAGGCCAAGGCCTTCGGACGCGCCTTCCAGGACTTCGAAGCCAAGCTCGAGTCGGCGGCTACGGAGGAGCCGGACCGGCCCGCCGCGGAGCTGTTCGACGCGGAGACGACGCCGTGGCGCCCCATGCTCGACGCCTTTTCCGGGGCCTATAACGGCGCGCCGTTTCGCGACATCTCCGTGCACGACTACGCCGCCTATCAGCCTACCGACGAGAACTGGCGGGTGGTGGAGGGCTATGGCGAACTGGTGGCGCGGACGGCGGCGGGCCTGCCGATCCTGTTCGAGGCGGCGGTCGCGCGCATCGACCGCACAGGACCGATCCTGCGGCTCACCACGACGCGGGGCGAGGTCCAGGCGCGCCACGTCATCGTCACGGTCCCCACCACGATCCTCGCCGAAGGGCGGCTGGCCTTCCATCCGCCCTTGGACGACGTCGTTGCGGCCGCCGATGCCCTCCCCCTCGGTCACGTGGAGAAGTGCTTCCTGGCCCTCGCCGAGCCGGAGGCGACGCCGTCGGAGATGATGGTCAGCGGACGCACCGACACGTCCGACACGGGCGGCTACACCCTTCGCCCCTTCGGCCACCCGATGATCGAGGGCTTCTTCGGCGGCGACATCGCCGCAGCGCTGGCGCAGGAGCCGCCGGGCGCCTTTTCGGCCTTCGCCATCGACGAGCTGACGGCCCTGTTCGGCTCCAGCCTGCGCCGGGCGCTTCGGCCGATCGCGGAAAGCGCCTGGACGCTGGACCCGCATATCCGCGGCGCCTACTCCCACGCCCGCCCGGGCCACGCCGCCGCCAGGGCGCAGTTGAGGCGACCCATAGAGGATCGCATCTTCTTCGCCGGCGAAGCCTGCTCGCCCCACGCCTTCTCCACGGCGCACGGCGCCTACGGGACCGGCGTAACAGCGGCTGAACTGGTCTTGTCGCGCGTCGGCAGGGAGGCGGAAGCACGTGACGAAGAGCGCGAAGGCTGAGAAGAGCCGGCCTAGACGCTCACCTGCGCGCCCAGCTCGACCACCCGTCCCGCGGGAATCTTGAAGAACTCCGTCGGATTCGAGCCGTTCTTCAGCAGGAAGATGAACAGCTTGTCCTGCCACAGCGGCATGGCCGCCTGAGCCGCCGGCACCACCGACCGCCGACCCAGGAAGAAGGAGGTGGCCATGATGTCGAACTTCAACCCCTGGCGCCGGCAGAGCCCGAGGGCCTTGGGCACGTTGGGGGTCTCCATGAAGCCGTAGTTGATCACCAGCTTCTTGAAGTCTTCGTTGAAGGGGGTGATCTGCACGCGGTCCGCTTCAGGCACCCGGGGCGTCTCGGCGATCCGGACTGTGGCGATGACGTTCTTCTCGTGCAACACCTTGTTGTGCTTCAGATTGTGCATGAGCGCGACCGGCGCGGTGTCGGGGTCCGAGGTCAGGAAAATCGCGGTTCCCGGCACGCGGTGGGGCTGGCGCGCCCGCAGCATCTCGATCAACTCGGTCACCGGCACCGATTCGCGCCGGGTCTTCTCGGTCAGGATGCGGGTGCCGCGCATCCAGGTGTACATGATCATGAACAGGCACAGGCCCAGGCTAAGCGGCAGCCAACCCCCCGAGGCGATCTTCAGCCCGTTGGCCAGCAGGAACACCGTGTCGAGGCTGATCAGCGGCACGATCAGCAGCAAGGCTCGCCACAGCGGCCACTTCCACATCCTGCGCACGACGATGTAGGCCAAGATGGTGGTGGTCAGCATGGTGCCCGTGACGGCCAGCCCGTAGGCGTCCGCCAGGTTGTCGGCGGTCTGGAACACGCCCACCAACACCAGCACGCCCACCATCAAGAAGCGGTTGACCTGGGGCATGAAGATTTGGCCCGACTGGGTCTCCGACGTTCGCAGCACCGTCATGCGCGGCAGGATGCCCAGCAGGATGCCTTGCTGGCTCAAGGAGTAGGCCCCGCTGATCACCGCCTGGCTGGCGATGACCGAGGCGGCGACCGTCAGCACCACCAGCGGCGCCCGCAGCGCAGGCGGGGCCATGACAAAGAACCAGTCCTGGTTCACGAAGGGCTGGTGATGCGCCAAGGCGTAGTGAAGCGCCTTCAGCGTGTAGGCGCCCTGGCCGAAATAGTTCAGCGCTAGGGCCGGGAGCGCGAAGAACAGCCACGCCGACTGGATCGGCCAGCGACCGAAATGGCCCATGTCGGCGTAAAGCGCTTCGGCGCCGGTGACGGTCAGGAACACCGATCCGAGCACCAGAAAGCCCACAAGACCGTGGCGGACTAAAAAGATCGCCGCGTGGACCGGGTTGATCGCCGTCAGGATCTGCGGCGCGTCGGCGATGTGCACCACCCCAAGCGCGGCGATGGTGAAGAACCAGACGATCATGATCGGACCGAAGAAGGTCGTCAGCCGTGCGGTGCCCCGGGCCTGGACCAGGAACAACCCGACCAGCAGGATGGCGGAAGTGATGGTCACCTCCCGCGCCGTCACCAGACCGTGCAGGGCGGGAACGTCGTGCATCCCCTGGAATGCGCCCAGAACCGAGATGGCCGGGGTGATGATGGCGTCGCCGTAGAACAGCGCCGCGCCGATCAGCCCCAGGATGAAGACCGCCCGAGTGCGCCGGCCCATGGAGCGCTGGGCCAGGGCCATCAAGGAGAGGACGCCCCCCTCCCCCTTGTTGTCCGCCCGCATGACGAACAGGACATATTTTAGGGTGACGACCAGCAGCAGGGCCCAGATCGCCAAGGAGACGACCCCGATCGGCGCCCGGTCGCCGAACGGGGCGCGGGACGCCTGTCCCATCGCGGCCTGGAAGGCGTAAAGCGGGCTGGTCCCGATGTCGCCGAATACGACGCCGAGCGAACCGATGGCCAGGGGCCAGTAGCCATGGCCCCGTTCCGATCGCGGAAGATGGGAGTGTTCGCCCTCCGAGCCCGGGTGATCGGACACCGGACCGGCAGGCGAGGAATGCGACGTTCCCGCCACATCGACGCCCGACGCCTGCACAGCCATCCATCTTCTCCAGGCGACACGTTACAGTCGTCGCCACGTCGTGGCTGCATGAACGGCGGCGGGTGGCGATACTCCAAAGCCGGCCGCCTTTCAACCGCAGGGGTGGAAGGCGGCCGCTCCGGCTCTCCGGTCAGCCCTGGGGACTGCGACGCGCCTGGGTCGGCGGCGCGGTGATCTGGTCGAAAGTCCGCTGCTGGTCGGGAGTCAGCTGGGCGTAGAACGCCCGGGTGGCGTCCGCATTGTGCTGAAAGCGGCTCTGCTGAAGCTTGAGGAAGGTCGCGATACGGTCCAGCCTGGCGGGCGTGGTTATGGCCGCCAGGGCTTGGGGCGACAGGCTTTGCGCCTGGCTTCTATCCGCCTGGTTGGCCTGGGTCGCCGCCTGGTAGGTCTTCAGCGCGTTCTGTTGATCGGATCGAAGATGCAGCATGGACGAGAGATCGGGCTGCTGGGCCCCTGTGGGCGATCCCTGCGGCTGGGCTTGGACGGCGCCGGCGGCGCAGGCCATCACTGCGGTCATGGTGGCGACGGCGGCTATACGGTTGAGGCGGATCAAGACGGCGTCTCCGAGACGGGAACCAATGGGGGCAAAGCGTTCGTGCGGAGATCCGGGTTCCCGAACGTCCGACGTGGCCAAGCTTAAGCTCGATCGCCTCTTAAATCATCCGGGCCCGCGCGCTATTTGGTATCAGAGTACGACAAAGGCGGAGAATGTCCGACAGCCAGAGATTTCCCGTCGCCGCCCATGCGCTCGCCTTTCTCGCTCATGGCGAAGCGTTCACGCCGGCGCAGGCGATCTCGAGCGCTGCGCTCGCCGCGTCGATGCCGACCAATCCGGTGGTGGTGAGACGCGTCACCGCGATGTTGGCGCGGGCCGGGCTCATCGCCACCCGGGCCGGGGCGTCGGGGGGCGCGTGGCTGATCCAGGCCCCTGGACAGATCGGCCTCGATCAGGTGCTGGCCGCGGTCGGCGGGTGCGCCAGCTTCGGCTGTCCTCCTCCGGGGGTTAAGGGCTGTCCCGTGGGCGAACGCATCCCCGATGCGGTGCGTGCGGCCATAGACGCGGCCGACGCCGCAGCGACGCAGCGACTCTCTATGATCACGGTTGCGGACCTGCTCCGCCACGCCACGACGCCTCAGGGCTTCAAGCCTCAACTCAACCCCGTGGACACCTGATGCTGCTCGCTCAATCCACCTGGCCGGAAGTCGAGGCCTATCTTCAGCGTTCCAGGGCGATCGTGGTGCCGATCGGCTCGAACGAGCAGCATGGCCCCACGGGCCTGCTCGGCACCGACTGGATGTGTCCGGAGATCATCGCCCGCCACGCCTCGGCGAGCGGCGGCGACATCCTGGTGGCGCCGAGCTTCGCCGTCGGCATGGCGCAGCATCATCTGGGCTTCCCCGGAACCCTGTCGTTGCGGCCCTCGACGATGATCGCCGTGCTGCGGGACTGGACCTTGTCGCTGGCCGCCCACGGGTTCGAGCGGATCTATTATCTGAACGGGCATGGCGGGAACGTCGCCACCATCGAGGCGGCCTTTTCGGAACTCTACGCCGAAGCCAGCTTCGTGGGCCGGCCCCGTGGGTTCGCGCTGAAGCTCCGCAACTGGTGGGACCTGCCCGGCGTGCTGCGCCTCTGCTCACGCCTTTTCCCGGAAGGCCACGGCAGCCACGCGACGCCGTCGGAGATCGCGGTCACCCAGTTCGGCTACCCCGACGCGATCAAGACCAACGACTACGCGCCGCGAATCGCCCCCACGGGTCCGATCCGCGAGGCGGTCGATTTCCGCATTCGTTACCCCGATGGCCGGATGGGGTCGGACCCGGGTCAGGCCACCCCCGAAAAGGGCCGCGAGATCGTCGAACTGGCCTCCAGCGCCCTGCGCGACGAGATCGCGAGCTTTGGCGCGGAACCTATGTTAACGCGCTGATGTGTGGGGCGAAACGCCCGCCCACCGCTCCCTTGGCAACCCGGCGGCTAGGGTCTATGGGCTCGATCTGAACCCAAGCGCGCGTTCGTTCCTCCCCCTTTTCGGCCGCCGCGCATTACGAACTTCCGGAGCTCATCTGCTGTGAGAGATATGACAGCGGGCGGCGGTCGCGCCGCTCGATCTTCAATCCCCTCCCCCCGGCTCTTCGGAGTCGTGGTCGCGGCGGGCGCCGTGGCTTTCGCCGCCTCGGCGCACGCCACGGAACTGCTCGGTCAGCCTACTCCCGGCGCGATGGGCATGCAGGCGGCCGCCTCTCCGCTCAAGCATTCGGTCATCTTCTTCAACGATGACATCCTGACGCCGATCATCACAGCGATCTGCGCCTTCGTGCTCGGGCTGCTGGTCTACGTGTGCTGGAACTTCCGCAAGGAAAAGAACCCGGTCCCGTCCAACTTCACGCACAACACGACGGTCGAGATCGCCTGGACGGCGGCGCCCGTGCTGATCCTGATGTTCATCGCCATCTTCTCGTTCCGGCTGCTCTACGCCTACCACGACATGCCCAAGCCCGACATGACCGTGAAGGTGACCGGCAACCAGTGGTATTGGAACTACGCTTATCCCGACCACGGCGCCTTCACCTTCGACTCGCTGATCCTGCCTGAGGCCAAGGCCAATGCGGTGGGCAAGCCCTACCGTCTGGGCGTCGACAACCCCCTGGTAGTGCCGGTCAACAAGGTCGTGCGCGTGCTGGTCACCGGGGCCGACGTGATCCACGACTTCGCCCTGCCCGCCTTCGGTCTGAAGACCGACGCCATCCCCGGCAAGGTCAACGAGACCTGGTTCAAGGCCGAGAAGACGGGCATCTACTACGGTCAGTGTTCTGAGCTGTGCGGCCCCGATCACGCCTTCATGCCTATCGAGATCGACGTGGTCGACCAGCCCAAGTTCAACGCCTGGGTGCTCGGCCATGGCGGCAAGCTGAACGCCAAGGTGCTCGGCGGCGGTGGCGGGGCGATGGCCCCCGGCAGCGAGGCGGCCGGCTCCACCACCATGCCGGGGGGCGCGACCGTCGGACCGACCACCGGCGCCGCTCCGGCGAGCCCCGTGATCGCCCCCGCCGCCCCGCCGGCGGCCCAGACCACCCGGCCCGCCAAGCTGACCACCGCCTCCACTTCGCCCGCCCACCCGTCCTCGGGCGGTTGAACCGGACCTAGGACATGACCTTGATCGCGACCCTCCGCGCCAACACGGAAAGGGCCTGAAGCCTATGTCGACCGCGGCCTATAGCGCCCATGACAACGCCGTCTCCCACGGCGGCGCCGATGTGGAGCACGACCACAAGCCTTCCTTCTTCGTGCGGTGGTTCTGCTCCACCAACCACAAGGACATCGGCCTGCTCTACATCATGTTCGCCATCATGGCGGGCCTGATCGGTGGGGCCCTGTCCGGCCTGATCCGGTGGGAACTCGCCGAGCCAGGCATCCAGATCTTCCAGCCGCATTCGTGGCTTGCCAAGATCGGCATCATCGAGGCGTCCAAGAACGGCTACAACGTGGTCGTCACCGCTCATGCCCTGATCATGATCTTCTTCATGGTCATGCCGGCGATGATCGGCGGGTTCGGCAACTTCTTCGTGCCGATCATGATCGGGGCGCCGGACATGGCCTTCCCGCGCATGAACAACATCAGCTTCTGGCTGCTGGTCGCCTCCTTCTGCGTGCTCTGCACCTCGCTGTTCGTGGACAGCGGGCCGGGCCGGGGCTTCGGCGGCGGTTGGACCATGTATCCCCCCTATTCCACCATCGGGAACACGGGTCCGGCCTTCGACTTGGTGATCCTGTCGCTGCACCTGGCCGGCGCCAGCTCGATTCTGGGGGCCATCAACTTCATCACCACCATCTTCAACATGCGCGCGCCGGGCATGACGCTGCACCGTATGCCGCTGTTCGTCTGGTCTGTGCTGGTGACGGTGTTCCTGCTGCTGCTGTCGCTGCCCGTGCTGGCCGGCGCCATCACCATGCTGCTCACGGACCGCAACTTCGGCACCTCCTTCTTCGAGGCGTCGGGCGGCGGCGATCCGGTGATGTACCAGCACCTGTTCTGGTTCTTCGGCCACCCGGAGGTCTACATCCTGATCCTGCCGGGCTTCGGCATGATCAGCCACGTGGTCGCCACCTTCTCCAGGAAGCCCGTCTTCGGCTATCTCGCCATGGCCTACGCCATGGTCGCCATCGGCGTGGTCGGCTTCGTGGTCTGGGCGCACCACATGTTCACCGTTGGCTTGAACGTGAACCTGCAGGCCTACTTCTCGGCCGCGACCATGATCATCGCGGTGCCTACAGGCATCAAGATCTTCAGCTGGATCGCCACCATGTGGGGCGGCTCCATCGACTTCAAGACACCGATGCTGTGGGCGATCGGCTTCATCTTCCTGTTTACGGTGGGCGGCGTCACCGGCGTGGTGCTTTCCAACGCCGGGGTCGATTACAGTTTCCAGGACACCTATTACGTGGTGGCGCACTTCCACTACGTGCTAAGCCTGGGGGCCGTGTTCGCGATCTTTGCGGGCTTCTATTACTGGTTCGAGAAGATGTGGGGCGTGAAGTACAACGAGTTCCTGGGCGCCACGCACTTCTGGCTGATGTTCGTGGGCGTGAACGTCGTATTCTTCCCGATGCACTTCCTGGGCGCCCAGGGCATGCCGCGGCGCTACGTGGACTATCCCACCGCCTTCGCCTTCTGGAACCGCATCTCGACCGACGGCTACATGATCACCGTCGCCGGCGTCGCGGTCTTCCTGGTCATGCTGGCGGAAGCGGCGATCCGGCGGCGCAAGGCTGTGGCCAATCCCTGGGGCGACGGCGCCACGACGCTGGAGTGGACCCTGTCCTCTCCCCCGCCGTATCACCAGTTCAACGATCTGCCAGTGATCGAGGCCGACGCTCACTGAGTCCACATGGCATCCGGCGGTCGCCCATGGCGGCCGCTTGATCCGTCCCCAAATAGAGCGTCTGAAGGCGCGGGCCTTGGGGTCCGCGCCTTCTTCTTTTCACCAGAGGACATGATGGCCGAGGCCATGGCGCCCCGCTCAGCGACCCGGCCCCGCCAGGTCGCACCGTCTACGCCCGCGGCCCCGCGGGACTACTTCTCGCTGCTCAAGCCGCGGGTGATGTCGCTGGTGGTGTTCACCGCCGCCACGGGTCTGTTTTGCGCCGACACGCCGATCCACCCATTCATCGCGGTGATCGCCATCTTGTGCATCGCGGTGGGCGCCGGCGCCTCCGGCGCGCTGAACATGGCCTATGATAGCGACATCGACGCACTGATGCGGCGCACGCGGGGCCGCGCCGTACCCTCGGGGCGCATCGGCCGGTCCGAGGCTGCTGGCTTCGGCGTCGTGCTCGGCCTGCTGTCGGTGATCCTGATGGGTCTGGCGGTGAACTTCGTGGCCGCAGGGCTGCTGGCCTTCACCATTGTCTTCTACGCCCTGGTCTACACCGTGTGGCTGAAGCGCGCGACGCCCCAGAACATCGTCATCGGCGGTGCGGCGGGCGCCCTGCCTCCGGTGATCGGCTGGGCGGCGGCGACCGGCACGACGCCGCTGGACGCCTGGCTGCTGTTCGCCATCATCTTTATGTGGACGCCCCCGCACTTCTGGGCGCTGTCGCTCTATACGACCGGCGACTACGCCAAGGCGGGCGTGCCGATGATGCCGGTAGTGCGCGGCGCGCGCTCCACCCGCCGCCAGATCTTCGGCTACAGCCTGGTCTTCGTACCCCTGGCCATCGCCCCGGTCTTCACGGGCCTCGGCCACCTGCTCTACGCCGCGGTCTCGATCGGGGGAGGCGCGGTGTTCCTCCTGCTGGCCGCCCGCATCCTAGGCAGCAAGGCCGGCGAGGCGATGCAGCCGGACCCCGTTCCCGGAGAAGCGCCGGCGACCGGCAACGATCGCCTCTACGCAGTCAAGGCCGACGCCAAGGCGGCGCGCGACCTGTTCGCCTTCTCCATCTTGTACCTGCTCGGCCTTTTCGCCGCCTTGCTGGTGGAGCATAGCCTGATGCGGACGATCTGATGCCCACGACCCTCCTCCCCGACCCCAAGGACCCCTTCCACGAAGGCCGAGCCGCCGCCCGCGCCCGTCGTATGCGCAGTTTCGGCATCGCGATCGCCCTGCTCGCCTTCGTGGTGGTGGTGTTCATCGTCAGCATGATCAAGATCGCTGGAGGCCACGGTGTCTGACCCGGTGCAGCAGCCGCCCAGGCGACCCCAGCGCCGGAGCCACAAGATCGTCGCGACGACCTGCGGCGTCGGGGTGTTCGGCATGGTGGGCCTGGCCTACGCCGCGGTCCCCTTCTACCACGCCTTCTGCCAACTCACCGGCTTCGACGGTGCGCCCCGCAGGGTGGAGCGCGCCCCGACCCAGGTGATCGACCGCAAGATCACAGTGCGCTTCGACGCCAACGTCCGGGGGCTGCCCTGGACCTTCGTCCCCGACCAGGTCGCCCAGACCATCAAGCTCGGGGCGCCGGGGCTGGCCTATTTCAACGTCACCAACAACGGCGCGACGCCGTTGACCGGCCGCGCGGCCTACAACGTGGTGCCCGAATCGGCGGGGCCCTATTTCCTGAAGACCCAGTGCTTCTGCTTCACCGCCCAGACCATTAAGCCCGGGGAGACCGAGCGCTTTCCGGTGATATATTATGTGGAGCCGAAGTTTGCGACCGACATCAACACCCGGACCTTCCAGGAAGTGACCCTGAGCTACACCTTCTTCCCGGCCAAGGCGGACGCGAACACCCACGTCGGGTGAGCCACGGCCAGCGGGCGCCAAGTCGCGGCCCCGGTCGGCCAAAGCGCTTGGCTTCGGCGCAAACGCGAGGCTATAGCTCCGCCCTGATCTGGGCGAGCCCGCGCGCCATCGCGTCGCCCTGCCGTATCTCAAGGGGTTGTTGATCGACCATGGCCGACCACGCCGTTCACCACGACTACCACCTGGTCAAGCCGAGCCCGTGGCCCCTGGTCGGCTCCATTTCCGGCGCCGTCACCGCCATCGGCCTGGTCATGCTGCTGAAGGGCATATTCGGCGTGCCCAAGGGGACGCCCTGGGTGCTGTGCATGGGCATGGCGGGCCTGCTGTTCACCATGGGCGCTTGGTGGGCGGACGTGGTGAAGGAGGCCAACGAGGGCGATCACACCCCCGTCGTCTCCATCGGCCTTCGCTACGGCATGATCCTGTTCATCGCCTCGGAAATCATGTTCTTCGTGGCGTGGTTCTGGATCTTCTTCGAGATGGCGCTGTTCCACCACGTGCGCACCTTCTCGCCGATCGACGAGGTCCGCGCCGCCTGGGCGAGTTGGCCGCCCAAGGGCGTCGACACCATCGACCCCTGGCACTTCCCGCTCATCAACACCCTGACCTTGCTGCTGTCCGGCACCACCATCACCTGGGCGCACCACGCGCTGCAGCACGGGGACCGCAAGAACGCCCGCAACGGGCTGATCCTGACCATCATCCTGGGGGCCATGTTCTCCTGCATCCAGGCCTACGAGTACCGCGAGATCATCGTGGAGAAGCTGTTCTTCAACGGCCAATCCTCCAACGCCGGTCTCTACGGCTCCAGCTTCTTCATGGCGACGGGCTTCCACGGCTTCCACGTCATGGTGGGGACGATCTTCCTGCTGGTCTGCCTGATCCGGCTGCTGAACGGCGCCTTCACGCCGCGCCAGCACTTCGGCTTCGAGGCGGCGGCCTGGTACTGGCACTTCGTGGACGTGGTGTGGCTGTTCCTGTTCGCCTTCATCTACGTGGTGTTCCAGGGTCACGCCGCGGCCGCCTGATGAGCGAAACCGGCGGCGCGGGCGTCAACCCCTTCATCGCCGGGCTGCTTTGCCGCTGTCCGAACTGCGGGAAAGGGCCTCTGTTCGCGGGCTTCCTGACGGTGGCGCGGGGCTGTCCCGCCTGCGGCCAGGATTTCTCGCGGCTGGAGAGCGGCGATGGACCGGCGGTGTTCATCATCCTGATCGTCGGGTTCGTCTGCTGCTTCGGCGCACTGTTCACCGACCTGTCCATGCATCCGCCGATCTGGGTGACGCTGCTGGTCTGGATGCCCATAGCCGGCGTGACGTCGGTCGCCATGATCCGCCCGCTGAAGGGCGTCATGGTGGCGCTCCAGTTCCACAATAAAGCCTCCGAAGCCCGTCGTGACGGGCTCTGACGCCAGCTTGGCCGGCCCGCGGTCCGAGGTCCGCTTCAAGCTCTTTCCCCTGGTCGCCGTGTGCGTCGGGGTGGCGATCCTGCTCGCCCTCGGGAGTTGGCAGGTTCAGCGGCTGGCCTGGAAGACGGCGCTGCTGGCCCGGATCGCCGCGCTCCAGTCCGCGCCGCCCGAGCCGCTGGACGTGGTGCTGAACCGGCTCGGCCGACCGGGCCAGCCGCCGCTGGGCCAGGTCGACTTCGTGCGGGTGCAGACGTCCTGTCCCACCTTGCAGCAGACCCCGACCTTGCGCCTCTATTCGATCCTGGACGGCGTGCTGGGCGATCGGCTGATCACCGCCTGCCCACTCGCGGCGGGCCCTTACCGCTCGCTGCTGGTGGACAGGGGCTTCGTCGATCGGGACGGGATCGGCGCGGTTCGGCCAGGCCCGGCGCTCCAGGGCGACATCGTCGGCGTCCTGCGTCGCCCCGATGCGCCCAACTGGCTGAGCCTGCCCAACACCGCGGCGCAGAACGACTGGCACACCCGCGACATCAAGGCGATGGCGGCGGCTCTCCACACCCCCGCCCCCGCGCCGGTCATGCTGATGCTTGAGCGGCCCGCCGCCCCTTCCCCCGGGCCCCGGCCCGCCGCCATCCCCACCGACATTCCCAACAACCACCTCGGCTACGCCCTGACGTGGTTCGGCCTGGCGATCGGGCTCGCGGCGGTCTACCTCGCCAGTCTTCGCCGTCCGCGCAGGTCCTGAGCCGCCCCATGCGCTACATCTCCACCCGCGGCCGAGCCGCGCCCGCGAGTTTCGCCGACGTTCTGCTCGCAGGTCTCGCGCCGGACGGTGGCCTGTACGTGCCGGAAGAGTGGCCGGCCTTCAGCGCGCCGCAGATCGCCGCCTTCGCCGGCCGGCCCTATGCCGAGGTGGCTGCAGAGGTGATCGCGCGCTTTGCTGGCGACGCCTTTTCCTACGATCAGCTGCGCGCCATCGCCGAGGACGCCTACGCCACCTTCGCCCATCCCGCCGTCACGCCGCTGAAGCAGCTCGATGACGGCCTTTTTCTGCTGGAGCTGTTCCACGGCCCGACCCTGGCCTTCAAGGACGTGGCCATGCAGCTGCTGTCGCGGCTGTACGACGCCGCCCTGGCCGGCTCCGGCCGCAAGCTGACCATCGTCTGCGCCACGTCCGGCGATACGGGCGGGGCGGCGGTGGAGGCGTTTCGCGGCGCACAACATGCCCGGATCGTGGTGCTGTTCCCCCATGAGCGGATCAGCGAGGTGCAGCGCCGCTTCATGACCACCACCCACGACGACAACGTGCGCGTGGCCGCGGTCGACGGGACCTTCGACGACTGCCAGCGCCTGGTGAAGGCGATGTTCGGGGACGACCGCTTCAGGGCCGATGTCGACCTTTCCGGCGTCAACTCGATCAACTGGGCCCGGATCGCGGCCCAGTCGGTCTACTACTTCACCAGCGCCGTCGCGCTCGGCGCCCCGCATCGCCCGGTGTCCTTCGTCACCCCCACGGGCAATTTCGGCGACGCCTTCGCGGGCTACGCCGCCCGGCGGATGGGGCTGGACGTGGCGCAGATCACGCTGGCGACCAACGGCAACGACATCCTGGCCCGCGCCCTGGCCACCGGCCGCTACGAGGTCGGAGAGGTGATGGCGACCCAGAGCCCGGCCATGGACATTCAGGTCGCCTCCAACTTCGAGCGCCTCTACTACGAGGCCTCCCGCCGCGATGCGGTGGAGACCGCACGCGCCTTCGAGGCCCTGGCCGCCGAGGGCGCCATAGACCTGGCGCCCCAGACCCTGGCCTACATGCGCGACGGCTTTCGGGGTCAGGCGGTCGGCGAGGACGAGACCGCACGCACCATCTTGGCCACGCTCAACGAGACGGGCGAGCTGGTGGACCCCCACACCGCGGTCGGCATCGCCGGCGCCGGGCGCAGCCAGCCGGGGGCCACGCCGTGCGTGGTCCTGGCCACGGCGCACCCGGCCAAGTTCCCCGAGGCGGTCCGCGCCGCCACAGGCGCCGATCCGGCGCTGCACGCACGGGCGAAGGGACTGTTCGACCGGCCGGAGCGCATCGACCGTCTGCCTGCGGACGACGAAGCTCTGAAAGCCTATATACGTCGCTTCGCGGCGCCTCACGGCCGACTAGAGGACATCCCCCTTTGAGCCCACGCCTGCACCGCCTGTCCAACGGCGTCCGCATCGTCGCCGACCCCATGGACGGGCTTCAGAGCGCGGCGCTGTCGGTAGTCATCCGGGGCGGAACCCGCTGGGAGGACGAGGCGCGCAACGGCTGGTCCCACCTGCTGGAGCACATGGTGTTCAAGGGCGCGGGCGGGCGTTCCGCGCGCGAGATCGTGGAGGCGATCGAGTCGGACGGCGGGCAGATCAACGCCGCCACCGGTTATGAGCGCACCAGCTTCCAGGTCCGCTGCCTGGCGGGCGGCCTGCCCCTGGCCATGTCGGTGCTGGCCGACCTCGTGCGGCGTCCGAGCCTGACGGAAGCCGACCTGGAGCAGGAGAAGTCCGTCATCGGGCAGGAGATCGCCGAGGCGGCCGATGCGCCGGACGACAAGGTGTTCGACCTGGCCCAGGCCCACGCCTTCCCCGGCCAGGCCCTGGGTCGGCCGATCCTGGGGGCCGTAGAGAGCATAGGGCGGGCGACACCGGACGCGCTCGCCGCCTATCACCGGGCGCTTTACGCTCCGGAGCGGATCGTGGTCTCGGCCGCCGGCGCCCTCGATCCCGAGGAGCTACTACATATGGCGGAGGCGGCGTTCGGCGACGCCTTGCCGGGCCCCGGCGGTCTTTCGCCCACGCCCGCCCGCTTTGTCGGGGGCGCAGAGGCCGAGGTGCGCAAGCTGGAGCAGGCGCATCTGGTGCTGTTGCTGGAAGGCGTCGGCGCCAGCGATCCGGACTATTTCGCGCTGCGCCTCTTCGCCGAAGCGCTGGGCGGCGGCATGTCTTCGCGCCTGTTTCAGATCGTGCGCGAGCAGATGGGCCTCGCTTACGCCATCGACGCCTATTGCGAGAGCTACGAGGACGCGGGCGTGTTCGGCGTCTATGCCGGGGCCGCTGCGGGCGACGCCGCCCGCGCCACCCGGGTCGCCGCAGAGCAGATCGCCGCTCTGGCCGACGCCCCGAGCGCCGCCGAGCTAGCCCGGGCCAAGGCGCAGTTGAAGGCGCACCTGTTCATGGGACGCGAATCGCCCCTCGCCCGCGCCGAGCAGGCCGCCGCCCACATGCACCTGTTCGACCGCCTGATCCCGCCCGAGGAGATCCGAGACCAGATCGACGCCGTGAGGCTGGAAGACCTTCGCCGCGCAGGCGCCCGGCTGCTGAGCACAGGAAGGTCCGCCATGGCCGTGCTCGGACCCAAGCGGGCCGGCGCCGCCTTGGACGTCTTCGCGCAGGCCAAGGCCGCCTGAGCGGGGCGGTCGCCGAGCCTTTGGGAGCGGATGACGTGGCCTACATCGTCTTCGCAAGAACTCGGTCTCATCCTGAGCCTGTCGAAGGACGAGGCCGCGGCGCGCCCGGTGGATGCCTCGTCCTTCGACAGGCTCAGGATGAGGCGACTGCCGATGGCGCCGCCTAAAGCCATCGCCCCTCAGCCGTCTCTGCCCCTCAGCCGATCCAGGCTCTCCTTCGCCTTTCCCCGCCGATCCGCGTCCGAGGCGAGGGCGACAGCAGCCTCCAGGTCGGCCCTGGCTCCCACGACATCGCCGAGTTTCGTCTGTAGCTGGCCACGGTTGAAGTGGACCCAATAGCGGTCAAAGCCCAGGCTCAGCGCATCGTCGTAGTGGCGCATAGCCACGGCGGAGTCGCGCTCAAGGATTTGCAGGCATTCGGCCGCGAGATAGTGCCCGTGAGCCCGCTGCATCTCGGGCGCTCCGCCCTCGATCAAGCCTTGGCCTAGTTTGAGCGTCTTCTCATACTCGCCCTGCTCGAACACCCGCCAGGCCCTGTCGACCCGGCGCTGGCGGCCGGGGTTCAGCGGCCCGGGCCCAGGGACAGCATTGACCGCCCGTTCGGAAACCTTGCTGAGGTCTTGCATCTTCAGCGCACCTCCGCAGGCTCGCAAGACGGCTTCGACCGCTTCGGGCGCCAGACCGCGGCTGCGGTCGAGCAACGGCGCCAGGACCTCGACCCGACCCGCAGGGTCACGGGCCAGGGCGGCGGCGGCCAGCCGGTCGTTCACATCGTCCAGGCCGAGCGCCGCGGCGGCTTCCGCCCGGCGGCGCAGAGCCCAGTAGGGGTCAAAACCCGCAGCCCGGCTTTGATCGTACGACTCGATCGCCGGAGCGAAGGCCCTGGACCGCATCAGCGCCTCGCCCCTCACATACCAGATGCGGCCGTCCTGCAGCCCCGCGTCCAGAGCCCGTTTCGCGTAGCCGGCCAGGTCCCGATCGCCGATTTCGTAGAGCGCCCAAAGCCCGTTGCACACCGCCGCGATCGCCGCCGGCCGATGCGAGTCGCCGGCCACATCGAGCGCGGCCAGGGCCGTGTCGACCGCCGCGCGCGGCTCGCGCAGCGCCTGATGCAGCTCGGCCGCGTGGGTGCGACACCAGCCGGCGTCAAAGCCGGCCCGCTCCGCCCGCCTGAACAGGTCGAGCGCTTCTCCAGGAGACTGGGCTTCGATCTGGCGAAGCTCCGCCGCCAGATACAGCACGCCAGGCGCGTCCGGCGCCCGCGCGAGGATGGCGTCGGCGAGGTCTTTGGCGCGGACGAGCTCTCCCGCCTCGAACCGGCGCCACGCCAGCTCCGTCATCGCGTCCATGGCCGTGCGGCGGCGATCCGGGTCGAGTCCCGCCGCCGTCAGCGCCTGCTCCAGCGGGAATAGCCGCTCGAACTCGCCCACGCCACGCGTCTTCAGCGCTCCGGCGATGATCATCCAGCACCAGAAGGGATCGAATCCCTTGGCCATGGCGAGTCGGGCCTGCGCTTCGATGACGCGGTCGCCGCCGTCCGGCCGCGCGTTCAGGACCGCCGCCCAGAGATAGTGGTAATCCGGCGTGGCCGCGGCGAGCGTCGGCCAGCCCCCCACGATCTCCCGCGCCAGGGCCAGGGCCCAGCCCGGATCACCGCCGTGGTAGGCCGACCAGGCGTCTGCACGCAGAGCGCCCTCGCCTCCTACCGCAAGCCTGCGCGAGACGCTCAGCCGCGCCGCCTCGGCCAGGGCGGTCGCCGCCTGGACGGGCTCGGAGCGCTTGAGCAGGATGTCGGCGCGCGCGCGAAGCACCTGGATCGGTTCGGCGCCTTGTCTAAGCGCGTCCTGAAGCGCGATCAGCGCCGTCTCGCTGTCAGCCCCTGCGAGGCGACGGGCGGCGAGGATCAGAGCGGCGCCGTCCTGCGGGGCGTACGCCAGCACCCCGGCCACACACGTGTCCGCCGTATCTTCAAGCCCCAGGCGTTCGGCCGCCTGGGCTGCGTCCAGCAGCAGCGCACGACGTCTCGCATCGCCAGAGTCAGGACGGATCACCGGCGTTTCGGAACGCTCGTCGGCCTCGAGATAAATCCTTGCGGTCTGATGGTAGTGCATCGCCCCGCCCAGCGCCTGCGCGGCGGTCCGAAGCGTCGCCAGCCGCTCAGGGCGGCTGAGCAGGTCGGCGATCAGGTCGGGCCACGCCTCGAGATCGTCCTCGAAGAGGGCGGCGCTCGCGGCCTCCACGCCGCGCAGGCCGATCGCGGTGCCAAGGATCGCGGCGCCGGCGGCGAGCGCCTCGAAGCTCTTCAGCGACACGCCGGTGCCCAGCGTCAGCGGCGCGAGCACGAGCGCGCACTGGCGGCGAAGCAGATGCGCGGTCAAGGCGTCCACGAACCCGAGGGCGGTGAAATTGTCGGCCGCCTCGGCCGGCCAGCACCCGCCGACGACCACGAAGCGGGCCGCCAGATCGCCATGCCTCTGCTCGAAGCGAGCGGCGATGCGCCTCAACGCCTCCGCCGCCACGACATTGGGCCGGAACTTGCTGCCCATGAACAGCAGGATGGGCCGGCGATCCTCCAGCGGCCAACCGCACATGGCGTTGAGGAGCCCGCGCGCGTCTCCGGGCACGTCGGTGCGCAGCAGCTCCACGTCCAACCCGGTTGGGGAGTATTCGGCGGGAACGCCGTGGGCCGCGAAGACCCTGGCGTCCGCCCGGCTGATGGCCAGCCGCCGGTCCGCCGTCCGCAGCGCCCGCGTCTCCAGCCGATGCGCCAGGGCGCGGACGAGCGAGGAACTGCGCACCTGATCGGCGATGACGTCGTGGGCGGTCAAGGTGAACCGCTTGCCCCGATGCAGGCACGCCTTGTGGACCTCGGTGGCCCAGAAGGGATATTCCAGCAGCACGACGTCGGCCCAGTCGATGATCTCATCCAGACGACGCTGAAACTCCGCGTCCCGCCCGGCGGCGAGATAGAGCAGGAGGTAGATATCCTCGCCGTCGCGCACGCCCAGCAGCTTCAGCGCCTTGGCCGCCCGCTTGTACCAGCCCTGCGCCTGGGCCCGTTCGAGCAGCGGGTCCGCTTCATAGCTCACCCCATCGACCTCGACCGGGGCGCGGTTCGCATCCTGCAGGACGCGGACCTTCTCGTAGCGGGTGGCGAGGAGGTCGATGACCGGCTTGAGCCGGTTGGCCGCCCCGCTCGCGGGGACCGGCAGGGTGTCGCCCCAGGGAAACAGGATGGCGACGCGCCGTTCCGCCGGACGCGGAACGGACGGCGCGCCGTTCAGGAGCACCTCCACCAACCGCTCTGAATTGTGGAAGGCCAGCCATTTGGATCGGTCGGCCCGGGCCTTGGCCGACAGCTCCGCAAACCGATCGCGCGCCTCGACCAGGGCGCTCGCCAGCGCCGCAGGGTCGCGATCCTCCACGATCACGCCCGCCCCGGCATGGGCCAGCTCGTCCGACATCCACGTCCGGGCCGTGCAGATCACGGGCTTCCCCGCCGCCACCGCCTCCAGGAAGACCCCCGAGGTCCGCGCCTCATAGATGCTGCGCCAATATGGGGTGGCCACGATGTCGGCGGAGGCGAGCAGGTCGGCGTAGGCCCCGGTGGACAGCGCGCTTCGCACCAGGCGCACGTTGGCGGGGGGATCGGCGACGAAGCGCTCCACGGCCGGGGCGATCTCAAGATTGGGATCGTTGACCTGCAGCACCAGCTCCAGACCTGCGCCATCGCCGCGAAGCTCCAGGATGCGGGCGGCGTCGAACAGCTCAAGGATGCCCTTCTCGTCCCGGGCGTTGCCGAGGCTGACCACGCGCAGCGGCCCGGGCGCCCGGATGTCCGACCCATGCGCCTCAGACGTGTGGGGGATCGGGAAGGTCTCCACCGGCAGGCGGGTCAGCCGCTCGAGCTGGCCGGAAAGTCGCGCGCTGTCGCTGGCCAGCCGCACCCGCGCGCCCGCCGCCACGCTGCGCTCCAGCGAGCGGAACGCCGCTTCGCAGCCGGCGCCCCGGTAGAAGTGCGGCTGGTAGCGCAGCAGCATCACCACCTGCGGCCCGTTCGGTCCCGCCCGCCCCTCGACGAACTTCGACCAGGCCTGGAGCTGGCCGTCGACGAGCATGTGGCCGAACACCATGCTGGTGGCGTCCAGGGAAAGGTCGGCCACCGCGTCGTCCAGCTCGGCCAGGAAGACGCGGTTAGCCTCCTGGATCGCCGCGTCGCTGCGCTGGCCCTCAGGAGTCCACCACATGCCGCGGCTGAAGGCGCGCCGGAACGGCAGGGCCGCCGCCACCACTTCGATGGCGTCGCGATGGCCGAGGCATACGGGCCGGAAGCCGTGGGCGACCGCGCCCCGGACACAGGCGCGGTCGTATTCGAAGTGGTGGCCGATCAGGTCCTTGAGGTTCTGGTCGACCAGGCAGAAGACAGGCTTGCCGGTCGTCTCTGGGAACGCATCAGAACGCGACGCCTCAGCCACGGCTCAGGCCGTCTCCAGGAACCGGAGCACTTCATCGGTGGAGTTTGGCGGCGGTTCGCCGGTCAGGCGGCCGAGGCGCGAGACGTCCAGCTCGAAGCGGACGTGTCGGGCGTCGGGGCGGAACCGCCCGACCCGGCCGAGCGCGCGCGCGACGTCGGCGAGCCGTACGACGCCCAGGCCGCCGAGGTTCACGATCTCGCCCTCGACGCCGAGTTCGCAGAGCCGCCAGACCAAACGCGCCGCGGTATCGGTATGGATGTACTGCAGCTCGCTGTCCGCCGTGAGCCAGACGTCGGCGTCATGGACCATGTCGAAGATCGGGTTCTTCTTCAGACCCGGCCCCACGAACCCACCCATCCGCAGGATCAGGTGGCGAGGATGCACGCCGCGCACGAGCAGCTCGGCTAGGTGCTTGTGCAGGCCATAGCGGCTCTGGCGGCGGACATCGATGAGTTGGTCCTCCCCGGTGACGCCGGGGTCGACCTGGGTCGGATAGACATCGCCCGAGGACAGGAAGACGTAGCGGTCGCTTTGGAACTCCTGCAGCGAACGCTGGACCGACACCACCGAGGCGTCGAACTCGGCGGAGGGATCGCGGTCGGCCAGGAACTTCCTCGAATTGCCGTTGGCGTTGATGAACACCTCGCACGCCGTGCCGGCGAGCTCGTCGTAGTTGGCGCGGGTGACGCTGCGGTGCGGCAGGCCCAGGTGCGCGAACAGACGCACATAGGCGGAGCCGACGAAGCCCCCCCCGCCCAGCACGTAGATCATAGCCTCAAGCCGTCCGAAGCCTGGGCGTAGTTGGCCTGGAACCAGGCGATGGTGCGAGCGAGACCCTCGTCCAGGGGTGTGGAGCAGCTCAGGCCCAGGGACGCCAGCCTGTCGGTGGCGAACACCTTGACCATCTGTCCGTCCGGCTTGTCGGTGTCCCAGACGATCTCGCCGGCATAGCCGGTCAGCCTGGCGATGGTGGTCGCGAGTTCGCGGATCGGCGTGGTCACGCCGCAGGAGATGTTGACGGGTTCGGAGCTGTCGTAGCGCTCCAGGAAGAACGGCAGGGTCGCCGCGACGTCGGCCGCATAGACGAAGTCCCGCTCCGGCCGGCCGGTGCCCCACATTGTCACCTGACGCGAGCCGTCCAGCATGGCCTCGTGATAGCGGCGGATCATGGCGGGAACGACATGGCTGTCGAGGCGCGAGAAGTTGTCGAACTCCCCGTACATGTTGCCGGGGATGATGACGGTGGCGTTCAGTCCGTACTGGCTGCGGTAGGACCTGGCCGCCACGGTGCCCATCATCTTGGCGGCGGAGTAGCCGGCGCTCTCCGCCTGGGGGTAGCCGGTCCAGAGCTGATCCTCGCCGATCGGACTGGAGGCCGTGGCGGGGTAGGAGCAGCCGCCCATCGGATAGACCAGCTTGGTCACGCCGCTCCTGGCCGCCGCATCGAACAGGTGCGCCGTCAGGATCGTATTGCGGTAGTAGAAGTCCGCCGGATAGGCCTTGTTGGCGCCGATGCCGCCGGAATAGGCCGCCAGGTGGACGATGGCGTCCGGGCGATGGTCGGCGAGCATGCGCCCCGCCGCGTCGCGATCCATTAGGTCATAGTCGCGGCTCGCCACCGCCACGACGTTCGACGCGCCATAGGCGGCGGCGAGCACCGGCAGGGCGTGGCGCCCCAGAAACCCGCTCGCCCCTGTCAGAAGAACCCGCATCCGCTACGCCCTACCGCCAAACCGATCGGTCTGTCTAACACCCGCGGCTGAGGTTGACCGCCTCGATCCTCCGCCTTTGGGGGAGCGAACCCGGCGAAGCCGATGGAGGGAGCGACGCCGCGGCGTCCGACCTGGAGAGCCCCCTCAGTCGGCTTCGCCAGAGGGGAGCATCTGTGTGGGTCACTGTCATAGGCATTGCCTCTTCGCCGTCACATCATCCTGGCGGTGGAGCGAGCGCGGCGGGGACGACGCCCTGCGCTTCGGCCAGGGAGGCCGGCACGCCGATATCGATGAAGGGGGCCTCGAACACGCGCCCTTCCAGCCCTCCCTCCGCCGCCAGCCGGGGGAACAGGTCCCGCTCCAGCGAGAAGGCGCCCTGCGGCGCCAGGGCCAGCAACCTGCGATCCATCCAATAGACGCCGCCGTTGATCAGGCCGGCGTCGGTCTGGGCCGGCGCCTTTTCCGAAAAGCCAGTCACCCGGTCGCCGTTCAGGCTGACCGCTCCATAGCGCCCTGCGTCAGGCTCCCGCTTGAGCGCGATCCGCGCCATCGCCCCCTCGCCCAGGTCGAAGCGGGCGAGTTCGCCTAGGGGGATGCGGAACAGGCTGTCTCCGTTGAGCAGGAAGAATTGCGCGTCGAGCCTGTTCCGCGCGAAGGCCAGGGCGCCGCCGGTCCCGCGCGGCTCGGGCTCCACCGAACAGTCGATGCGGACCCCCTGGGTTCGGAAAGCCGCCATGGCCGCCTCGATCTGCGGCGCGCGATACCCGCAGAGAAGCAGGATGTCGCGCACGCCCTGGCGCACCACATCCTCCACCAGCCAGGCCAGGAAGGGTCGCCCGGCGACCTCGATCAGGGGCTTGGGCGTGTCGCGGGTCAGGGCGCCGAGGCGACTGCCGAGGCCGCCGACTAGGAAAACCGCCTGCCCAAGGCCCGGCCGGGAGCTCTCCGCGGGGTCGTTCACGCCCGGCTCCAGGACCAATGGTGCTGTTCGTAGCGGTTGTCATTGAACACCTGCACCGCCTCGCCCGAGACGCCGAGCCGGGCCGCCGAACGGGTGACGCCGCCCTGGATGCGGCGGATCAGGCTGGACAGGCGGTACTGGGCGCGCAGGCCCTGGTCGGGGGTGCGCCACAGCTCGATCTGGCTCAGGTCGTCGGCGGCGGCGGCCAGGGTCTGGGCGAGGGCGCCACCCACCGCTCCGTTCGAGCGCTGCTGCAGGTGCCGGGCGAGGTTCAGCGCCAAGTCCAGATCGGTGCTCGTCGCTGTGCTGTAGCCCTTGCGATAGCCGAAGCAGGCGGACAGCAGGGCGGTGACCTCCTCCTCGGAGGCGGCGCCGAACGCCTCCTGCACGCCTGCCAGGCTGCGGTGCAGATACCAGGCGCGGAGGTCCTCGATCTCCGCGCGCGGGCTCTGGCTGGCCCTGGCGTCGGGGTAGTTGTTGAACACGCCCAGGCGTTCCGGAACGCGCACGGTGCGGATGTAGGGCAGGATGCGGTTCTTGAACTCGGTATCCCCCGCCGCGCGGAAGTCCTCGTCGTACATCCCGAACCTGTCGTGCAGGCTGCGGCGGTACAGGCCGCCAACATAGGCCAAGTAGGTAGAGTCCAGATAGCAGAACGCCTGGCGATAGCCCGAACGGTCATAGACCATCACGTCCCGGGCGAAGACGCCCTGGCGATCGACCTCGGTCACCAGCGCGTCGGCCATCGCCCAGTCGGCCTCGGGCGTCGCGTCCAGCGCCTTTGACAGCCGCTCGAGCCCGTCCGGACGCAGGCCTTCGTCCACGCCCAGGAAGGCCAGATGCTCGCCCCGCGCCAGGTGGATGCCGCGGTTCCACGCCGCCTGGATGGTCTCGCGCGCCGCGGAGCGGGCGTAGACGACGGGAAAGCCCGATGCGCCCCACTCGGCCTCGAACGCCGCCTTCTCGTCGGCGGGCGAGCCGCTATCGATCAGCAGGACCTCCGCCGCGCCGCCGCGCAGCAGGGTCTGGGCCGCCAGCATGCGCAGGAAGCGAGGCAGCTTGTCTGCGGCGTCGTAGAGCGAAACGATGACCGACACCTTCGGTGTCAAGGCTCCGCCGCGACGGTCGTCCAGCACCTGCAGCGACCGCGCCGGCTGACTGCGCCAACGCGCCCGCTGCTCGACGATCAGCGCGGTGGCGCGCGAGACGGCGTCGGCCGGAACGCCGTAGAGCGCCTGCGCCACCTCGGCTTCACGGGCATAGCCCTCCGCGTTCAGGTCGGCCAAGGTGCGGGGCAAGGCCTGGAGCCGGTCGCCGCCCATCCAGCGCATCAGCCGCAGGTCGTAGGCCACAGCTGTCGCACGCTCGCCCCGCGCGCGCTCCAGCCGCGCCAGCTCGGCGAACCAGCGCGCCCGGTCCACGCGCCGCTCGGTGGCCAGCACGTTGAGATAGGCGATCTTGTCCCTGATCTCGCGCTCGGTCCGCTCGCCCATGGCGCTCAGCTGGCGCAAAACGCCGGGTCGGGTGGCGAGCAGCGACACCTCCACCCGCGCCTGGCCCGCAAACCCCGCGGTCAGGCGATGCTCGCCCAGCCGCTGAGAGGCGAGAAGCGGATGGCGCAGGCCGAAGCTCAGTCGAGGCGCATGACGCTGCAAACCGCGATCCAACCGCTCCCCGCCGCGGCTCAACCGCCCGGCTGCGAGCGCCGCGGCGCCGGCGATCAACAACACCGGATCGGACGGGGGCGTGACCCTCTCCTGCCGTTCCAGGAAGCGGCCCTGCAGCATGAAGCGCTCGGCCAGGGCGTCGAGCCAGGCCTGCACCCGGGCGTCCCCGCCGCCCCCGACCGCATAGACTCCCTTCAGGCTTTCCAGATCCGGGCGGACGGCGGCCTTGTTGAGGGTCTCCGCCAGAGTCTCGCGCGCAGCTTGGTAGTTCGCGCCGAGGGCGTGCAGGTGCGCCGCAGCACTACGATCACAGGCGAAGTCACTGACAAAGTGCGAGAGCTGCGGCAGGCGGTCGGTGATCCACCGGGCCATGCCGGTGTTGCGGCTGACCAGGGTTGGACAGGCGTCCAGCAAGCCTTCCAGCGCCACCAGGTTGAACTGGTCGTATCTGGACGGGGCGACCAGCAGGGTCTTGTCCCGGCAGAGCGCCTGCAGCGCCGCCTGGCTCAGACCCGGCTCATCCCGGAAGGTGAGGCCCCGGGCCGCCGCGACCGCGGCGAGGGTGTCCGCCGAGCCGCGGCCCTGATGGTTCTCCCCGTCCGGACCGATCAGACGCAGCTCGCGCCACGTGCCCGGCGGCGCCCACCAGAGGGCGTCCAGCAGGATGTCGGGGCCCTTGCGCCGCTCCTTACGCCCGATGAAGGCGATGTCCGGCGGCCGGTCCGCTCGGGCCGTGAGCGTCGGCGTCGTGGGCCGGATGACGGCCACGGGATCCAGCCGGTTCACGCCGAGGGCGGCGCGGCGTTCCAGCGCCTCCACATAGCGGTCGCTCAGGCCATAGCGCACGTCCGCCGCGCGATACTGCAGCCGTTCGCGCAGGTGGAGCTCGGCGAACAGGCGGGATGGATCGCCGGACCACGACCATGCGCCGACGAAGGCGGACGACAGCACGCCGTGCAGCGCGAGGGCGACCGCCCCCACCTGCAGCCCGTGCGCCTGCAACGCGTATCGGATGAACAGTCCATCGTAGCGGTAGTCCGGGGTGTCCACCACGTCGAAGCGCGCCGGGGCCGTCCCCGTGGCGCGCCCGTCCGCCACGCTGCGGGCGATATCCATGCAGGTGCGGAAGACATGGAAGAAGGGCAGGAGGGGCGCGGCGATCGGCTCGACCGGATCGGGATAGGCCTCCCGCAAGCTCAGGGCGAAGGCGTTGGCGGGACGCGGCGCGTCCACCGCTTCATGTCGGCGCAGGTAGTAGAAGTCGAGGTCCGGCCGCCCGCGGATCAGGGCGCCATAGACGGTCTGCCCCCCGCCGATGGACCGGAACAGATCGACCTCGATGATGAGGACGGACGGTCGCACATCGCCCTGCAGCTAAATGGAGAGGACCGGGCGTGGTGAAGGCTCGGCCGTAAGCGGCTCAGGAATTGTAGTACTTCTTGTAGTCGGCGTAATAGTAGGTGGCGTCGCCGTAGCCGTAGCGGGCCTGTTGCTGCATGTTGACCTGGGTCAGCGCGACGCCGGCGACGGGAGCGCCCGCGGCGTCCAGCAGCTTCAGGGCGGCGATGATCGCCTTCTCCGGCGTCTTGCGCCAATGGGCGAGGAAGACGACCGCGTCGGCCTTTGCGGACAGCACCCGGGTCTCGGCCACCGCCAGCACGGGGGCGGTGTCCAGGAACACCAGGTCGAAGTCGGCGGACACGTCGCGCAGCAGCTTGTTCATCGCGGCGGTCTCGAACACCTCCTCCGGTGAGGAGGAAGAGGCCGCCAGCGGCAGGATGTAGGCGCCCGACGGCTCGTCCCGGAAGATCACCTCCTTCAGCTCGGCGGTTCCGTTCAGCACCTCGAGCAGGCCGATCTGGGGCTCCAGACCCAGCAGCCGATTGACGCTACGTCGGCGCAGGTCGCAATCCACGAGCAGCACCCGCGTGCCGGACTGGCCCGCGGAACGCGCCAGACAGAGCGCGGTGGTCGACTTGCCTTCGCTGGGAAGCGCGGAGGTGAAGACGACGATCCTGGCGCCCTCCCCCGTCCCGCCGGCGAACTTCAGCGAGGTACGAAGGCTGCGCACCGCCTCCCCGAACGCCGACAGGGGCTTGGCCAGCAGGTAGTCCGGCGGGCTGATGGCGCGGTCGGCGCGATCGGCCACCGAGCTCAGCTCCGGTATGGAGCCCAGGTGCGGCAGGCCGAGCCGCTGCTCGACATCTTCGCCTGTCGCCAGTCCCGAGTGCATGGCCTCGCGCGCGAAGATGGCCCCGACGCCCGCGCCCACCGCGACGAGGAAGCCAAGCGCCAGATTCAGAGGCACGTTGGGCGAGGACGGCTTTCCCGGCGCATCGGCGCGATTGGTGATGCGCGCGTCGGGCTGCTCGGTGCCGACCGACGCGCTGGCCTGCTGGTAGCGGGCCATGTAGTCCTCATAGACCTGCCGCGAGGCGTCGGCCTTGCGCTGCAGCTCGTCCAGCGACACCGACGCCGTCGTGCTTCCGGCCAGACGGCCGCGGGCGGACCCGAGCGCCTGCTGGATGCTGGCCATGCGCTGGCGAGAGACCTCGGCGCGGGTCTGCAGCTCCGACACGATACGGTGGACTTCGGCCTGGATGCCGGCGTTGACGTCGCTGAGCTGCCTGTCGGCGGCGAGCACGTCGGGATAGCGCGCGCCGTAGCGGTTCTCCAGCTCGGCGATCTGGGCGGTGAGCTGGGAGCGTTGCGCCCGCAGGTTCTGCAGCACGCCGCTGTCGACCGCCACGCCCTTGGCGCTGCCGCCCGAATCGCTGGCCAGCTGGCTGCGCGCGACGTTCAGGCGCGCTTCGTCGCCGCTGTAGTCCGCCTGGGCCTGAGCCAGCTGCTCGTTATAGGCGGACGCCTCCTGCTCGGTTAGGGCGGTCCCCTGGCTGCTGTAGATGCCGTGCGCGGTGCGATACTGGGCCAGGGCCGCGGCGTCGCCCAGGGCCGCCTTGCGCAGGCTCTCCAGCTTGTCGTTCAGAGCCGCGCCGGACTGCTTGGACGAGGTGAGCTTGGTCTGGCTCTGAGCGATCAGATACTGGTCGGCGTAGCCGTTGGCGATCTTGGCGGCCAAGGTCGGACTGCGCGAGGAGAAGCTGATGGAGATGACCGAGGTCAGGCCGGAACGCTTGGCCTTCAGCCCGCCCTGCACGATGCCCACGGCCTCGTCATGGCGTCGGTCGGCGTCCGACGGCGCGACACGGTGCGACCCCGTCCAGAAGGCCGGGTCCTGGTCCAGCTTCAGCGACGTGACCACCTGATCGGCGATGTCGCGGGACTGGACGAGCTGGACCTCGGTGTCGACCGTCGCCGAATCGGCGGGTTGGGCGGGCTGCATCTCGCCGTTGGGGCCGGCCTTCTGCGGCGCCTCCAGCACCACGCCGGCGCTCGCCGTGTAGATGCGCGGCGCCAGGCCCGTGAAAACCACCGCGGCCAGGAAGATAGCCACTGAGACCAGGGCGAAGAGCAGCCGGTGCGCGCGGAACACCGCGATAATGCGCTGCGGGTCGAGGCGCGCGCCGTAGAACACCTCCGCCCCGGAGCCGTCGTCGGTGTTCATCTCGCGCACTTGGCGGTTCGACGCCGCGTCCCCGCCGGGTGTGTTGGCCAAGGCGTTCATCGAGCAAAACCTTGAAACGAAAGCGAACCGACGCCGTAAAGACCGGCCGCCGCGACGATGCCAGGGTGTCCGGCCGGGGGCCAGATCGTCTCGACCGCCGTGAAGGCGCAACCGTCGCCGACACCTCCGAAAAAGGCGGCACGGTTGCTCTAAGCTGCTTTACCCGTCCGTCCCCGTGTCGCCACCGTGACAAACTCGCCCGGACTCAGCCGGACGGTAGGAGCCGGATCGCCCACTCGCTATGAGGCCCTAATGGAGTTGGCCAGGCGCATCTGGAGATGGTGATCGTACACGTCCTGACCCGGCTCCTGCGGGCGGGCGCGGAGGAGAATACGCTCGCCATCGCCGGCGCGCAGCACGATGATGGGCACCGGGTGGTGATCATCCACGGGCTCGAACATGACGCCCGGATCAGCGACGCAGCCCGCGCCCGGTTCGAGGTGCTGCAAGCCCCGTCCCTGGTGCATCACATCGCGCCCCTGAGCGATATCAGGGCGGTGCGGGAGCTGATGGGTCTGTTCCGCAAGCTCGAAGCGGACGCGGTACATACCCATCAGAGCAAGGCCGGCGTGCTCGGGCGCATCGCCGCGCGGCTGGTCAACGCGCCCTTGATCGTGCACGGCGTGCACATCCTGCCCTGGGTGCAGATCCGGCGGAGCAAGCGGCTCGTCTATCTCACCGCCGAACGCTTCTGCGCGGGCTTCACCGACCTTTTCCTGGACGTCAGCCCGGCGGTGCGCGCCGAATGCCTCGCACGGGGCATAGGGCGCCCGGCCCAGCACGTGGTCGCTTTCAGCCCCATGGCCGTCGAACGGTACCGCGGCGCCGAGTGGCCGTCCGACTGGCGCGAAATCCTGGGAGAGGCCGGGGCGGAGGGCGACCGAGCGCCCGGCGTCCCGTCGCGGCCGTCTGTGGTGCTCATGCTGGCGGCCTTCGAGCCGCGCAAGCGCCAGCTGCAGTACCTCCACGCCCTCGCCACCTGCGCCTGTCCGGCGGACGCCGTCCTGGTGTTCGCAGGCGTCGGGCCGGAGATGGAGACGGTGCGCGCCGCGGCGGCGCGGCTCGGCTGGAGCGACCGCGTCCGTTTCCTCGGCCATCGGGACGATCCCGAGAAGCTGATCGCGCTGGCCGACGTCTGCGTGCTGAGCTCGGTGCGGGAGGGTCTGCCAAGGGTCGTGGTGCAGTATGCGGCGGGCGGCCGCGCCATCGTGGCCACCCGGGTCCCGGGGCTGGAGGACGTGATCGGCGACGGGGAAAACGCCATCATCGTGGACAGCGTCGCCGACGCGGCCCGGGCGACTGTGCGCCTGCTGCGCAATCCCGACCTGCGCCAGCGACTGGCGTCGGCCGCCGCGGCCACCGACGTCATGCAGTGGTCGTTGGCCCACACCTACCCGAAGCTGCGCGACGCCTACGCCGCCGCCGAAGGTGGCCGCCGGCGTGCCGGGCGACGCTGACCTTGGCTCTACCAATTAAATCCGACCCGGCGCGAAGGTGGCGCGCCCGGACGCCAAAGCGTTCGCTGGACCTAGTGGACCTGGCGCTCGCCATCCTCTGCACCGGCGCCGCCCTCCTCGTCGTCTCAGGGGCTTTCGCCCGGCAGGTCTGGGCCGCCGACGTCTCGAACCTGTTCCGCCCTTATGCACTCGTCGCGACGGCTTTGGTGGCGCTCGTCTGCATCGGGGCGAGACGGCGCGGCTTTGTCCTGGTCGCCCTGCTGCTGTTGGCGCTGGAGCTGCTGCTGCTGGCCACGCCCAGCCTTCAGGGCGACGCCCACCCGCGCCGCACCCTTGCGGGACCGACGCTGCGGGTGATCACCTTCAACTGTCTCGGCACCAACCCCAACAGCCGGTCCGCGGTCGCCTGGATCCGGCGCATGCGGCCCGACGTCCTGGTGCTGGAGGAGCTGCCCACGGGCTGGGCCGAAGATCTTGCCACGTTAAAGGACATCCTGCCGTACCGCGCCTCCCAGCTTCAGCCGACGCCCGGAGACACCGACGTCTTCAGCCGTTCACCCATGACCTCGGCGGACGCCTATCGGCCGGCGCCGGACCTTCGAACGCTGATCCACGCCGTGGTGATGCAGGATGGACGACCGGTCCAGGTCTTCGGCATCCACCCCAACACCTTGCAGACGCAAGGCGAGTGGACCAACCGCAACAACGCTCTCGAGCTCTCCGCGCAGTGGGTTCGGCAGACCCGGGGCCGCGATCCCGTCCTGGTGCTCGGCGACTGGAACACGCCGCCCTGGTCGCCCTACTTCCACGCTTTCCTCAAGATTTCCGGGCTGAAGAGCGTGGACGGCGTTCTGTGGCCGCCGGTCACCCGGGTCCTGGGGTCTCCCTTCGGGATAAGGGTCGGCTCTCCCATCGACCATGTCGCGGCGAGCGCGGACGTGGAGGTCGGCGGCTGTGAGACCGGGCCCGACCTCGGGTCGGACCACGTGCCGCAGATCTGCCGGCTCCAGCTAGAGCCTGCGACGTAAAACGTGGTCGCTAGTTGTAGGGCGGACTTCTATCGTGATCCACGGGCAGGGGGGCTGAGCGATGCTGTGCACCACACGGACGCCGCTGAGGGTCAGCCTGTTCGGCGGCGGTACCGACTATCCAGACTATTTCGAGCGCGCGCCGGGCGCCGTGGTCGGCTTCTCGATCAACCGCTACATCTACATCAGCGCGCTGATCCTCACCGCCTGGCAGGCCTACGACTACCGGGTGGCCTATTCGCAGCTGGAGCACACCTCCAGCATCGACGACATCCAGCACCCGATCGTGCGCGAGGTGCTGCGCCATTACGGCGTGGATGAGCGGCTGGACATCAACATCCTGTCGGACCTGCCGGCCAGCGGCGGCCTGGGCTCGTCCTCGGCCTTCACCGTGGGGTTCGTGAATCTGATCTCCAACATGTTCAACCGCCCGCTGACCAAGATGGAGCTGGCCCGCAAGGCGATGTTCGTGGAACAGGAGCTGCTGGCCGAAAACGTCGGCGTGCAGGACCAGCTCCACACCGCCATGGGCGGGGTGAACCGCTTCGACTTCGAGGGCCGCCGGCGGTTCCGCATGACGCCGCTCCACCTTGATCTTGCAACCCTGGAGCGGCTCAACAGCTGCATGGTGCTGGTCCACACCGGCGCGCCGCGCAAGGCCAGCGACATCGCCTTGGAGCAGATCGGCGCGATCAAGGCCGGGCGCTCCGACCCGGATCTGGCTCGGCTCTACGACATGGTGTCGTTCGCCGTGGAGCTGCTGGAGGACGGCGGAGACGTCGTGCCGGACCTCGGGCTGATGCTGCGCGAGTCCTGGGCGGTCAAGCGCACCCTCTCGTCGCGGGTGACCAGTCCGGAGATCGACGACCTCTACGCGCGCTGCCTGACGGCGGGCGCTTATGGCGGCAAGCTTTGCGGCGCAGGCGGCGGCGGTTTCCTGCTCATGCTGGTGGAGCCAGAGCGCCGCGCGGCGCTGGAAGCGGCGGTCTCGCCCCTGCCGGTGATTCCCATCGAGATCGACGTGCACGGCTCGACCCTGATCCACCCGCCGAGCGGGGTGATCTCGTGGCGCAACCGGGCCAAGCCGGCCACGCTCCAGCCCGAACCGTTCAGCGTCCGGCACGGGATTGACGTCGGCGGGACGCTCACCCAGGAAGAGGTATGCGCGTCCTGATCACTGGCGGAGCCGGATATATTGGCTCCATCCTGGCTCCCCTCCTCCTCGAAGCCGGGCACTCGGTCACCGTCGTCGACCTTTTCCCAGGGTTCGGGACCAGCCTGTCGGGCTGCTGCCGCCATGACGATTTCACCCCGATCCGGGGCGACGCCCGCGACCCCCGCCTGCTGGACGACCAGGTTCCGCGACACGACGTGATCGTGCCCCTCGCCGCCCTGGTGGGCGCGCCGCTCTGCGCGCGGGACGCCATAGGTGCTGTGACCACCAACCGGGACGCGGTGAGCGCCGTGGTGGAGCGGCTGTCGCCGGACCAGCGGCTAGTCTACCCCACCACCAATTCCGGCTATGGCGTCGGCGACAAGGACGCCTTCTGCACCGAGGAGTCGGCCCTGCGCCCCGTGTCGCTGTACGGCACGACCAAGGTGGAGGCGGAGGCGGCCGTGCTCGACTCGGGCAAGGGCGTGACGCTGCGGCTGGCGACGGTGTTCGGCGTGGCCCCGCGGATGCGTGTGGACCTGCTGGTCAACGACTTCACCTGGCGCGCCGTGCACGACAGAGCGCTGGTGGTGTTCGAAGGCCATTTCCGGCGCAACTACATCCACATCCGAGACGTGGCCAAGACCTTCATGCACGTCCTCGTCAACTACGACGCGATGCTGGGCAAGGCTTTCAACGTCGGACTGTCCACCGCCAACCTGTCCAAGCTGCAGCTGTGCGAACGCATCCAGGCCCAGGTTCCAGGCTTCGTCTATCTGGAGGCGCCGATCGGGGAGGACCCGGACAAGCGCGACTACATCGTTTCCAACGCCCGGCTGGAAGCCACGGGCTGGTCGCCGGACTGGACGCTCGACGCCGGCATAGCGGAGCTGGTCAGGGGCTATCGCATGATGAACGTCGTCGGGTTCAGCAACGTCTGACACCGTGTCGCGCCCGAACGGGACCGACCCCGCCGCCCGAACCTTCGCCCTGATCGACCACAGTCTGACGAGCCCCCTCGGCCACAATCTCACCTACGCCCGGCGGGTGCTCTGCGCAGCGTCGCTGCAGGGCTATCGCGTGATCGCGGGCGTCGGTGGCGACGGCGGGGGCCAGGATGTCTGCGCACAGAGCCTGGCGATGTTTCCCCGCAATGTCTGGTCGAACAACCCTGCGGAGGGTCGACGCTGGCATGCGGCGGCGGCCGTGGGCCGGCTGCTGTCTCGGGACCGCCCCGCCTTGCGCCCCGGCGATGAAGCCCAGGTCGCGGCGCCGGAGGTTAGTCCGTCGCCCCTCCCCGGCGACCGCCTGTCTCGCCTGACCCAGGGCCTGCGCCAGGACGGCGCGGCCCTGCTCGCCGCCAGGAGCGCCGCACGCCGGTTCGGGGACGAGCTCGCCGCCTTTGTGGACGGCGCGACCCTGTCGCCGGGGGACATCGTCTACATGCCCACCGTGCTCGCTGCCGAGGTGCAGGGACTGGAGCGCCTGCTGGACCGCTCGGACCTCGCCCGCCGGCTTTGCTGGCGATTGATGCTCCGATACTCCCCCCAGGCTCGGTCGGTCCGGACATCCCTCGCGGCCGCCGTGAAGCGACTGCACAGGCGCGCCGAGGTGGACGCCCGCTTCTTCAGCGACACTGAACCGCTCTGCGAAATGTACCAGCGGCTCTGCGGCGCGCCCTTCGACCTGCTGCCGGTGCCCGTCGACGGCGAGCCGGTGGTTCGGGCGCTCCACGACGGCCCGCTGGTCATCGGCTATTTCGGCGATGCGCGCGACGAGAAGGGTTTTGACCTGCTGCCCGAGATCATCCGCTGCGTCCGCGCCGACGCGACCGGCCATCGCTCCATCCGCTTTGCCGTCCAGGTCAATCTGAACACCGCCGAAGGCGACGCGCGCACCCGCGCCGCCCGCGCCAAGCTCGTCCGGATGCAGGCGGAAGACCTGGAGCTGATCGACGGCCCGCTCACCCCGCGGAGCTATGGCGAGCTGTTCGACCGCACCGCCGTGGTGCTGCTGCCCTACCAGCCCGGCCCCTATGTGGAGCGCTCCTCCGGCATTTTGATGGAGGCGGTCATGGCGGGGCTGCCCTGCATCGTCACCCGGGGAGGATGGATGCAGGCGGTGCTGGACTCGGCCCCCGCAGAGACGCCGGCCGGCCTCGCCACAGAGGCGCGACCGCAGGCCCTGGCGGACGCGGTGCTGCGCATCGCCGCCGACTGGTCGCTCTACGCCAAGGGCGCCCAGGCGCTGCGCCAGACCCTGCGCCCCCGCTACGACCCGGCCGAGCTGGTGCGAAAGGTTGCGGAGACGTAGCGCCGGATGAGTTTAGGCGCGAAGGCCTGCATTCGCCTCATCCTGAGCTTGTCGAGAAGTGCGAGACATCCGCCGGGCGCGCCGCGGCCTCGTCCTTCGACGGGCTCAGGATGAGGCCGAGTGTGAGGTCAGCGGTTCCCGCGGCCATCATCCCTCGCTACCGCCAGCGCCCGCGTCGCCGCTGCGAGTGTCAGGCGAGGGCCGCCCGCACCGCATCAATCCCCGCCTGCGCCCTGGACCCGTCCGGGGCGCCGCCTTGCGCGAAGTCGGGTTTGCCGCCGCCGCCCTGGCCGCCCATGGCCGGCACGGCTGCGCGGATCAGGTCGGCGGCGGAGACGCGGCCGATCAGGTCGGCGGTGACCGCCACCGCCGCCGCCGCCTTGCCGTCGCTGACGCCCACCACCGCCACGACGCCCGAGCCCACCTGCTTGCGGAAGTCCTCGATCACCGGGCGCAGGCCCTTGCCGTCGACGCCGTCGAGCACTCGGCCGATGAACTTCACGCCGCCGACCTCCTCGACCTCGGACGCCGCGCCGCCCGCGCCGCCGGACAGGGCCAGCTTGCGCCGGGCGTCGGCCAGTTCGCGCTCCAGCCGCTTGCGATCGGTCGTGAGCGCCTCCACGCGGGCGGTCACCTCCGAGGGCGGGACCTTGAATTGCGCGCCCAGCACCTCGGCCACCGCCGCCCGATCGAGCAGGTGGCGGCGCGCCGCCTCGCCGGTCAGCGCCTCGACCCGGCGCACGCCGGAGGCGATGCCGGTCTCGGCGATGATCTTGAACAGGGCGATGTCGCCGGTGCGCGCCACGTGGGTGCCGCCGCACAGCTCTACCGAATAGGCCCCCTCGCCTTCCAGCGCGCGGCCTAGCGTCAGCACCCGCACCTCCTCGCCGTACTTCTCGCCGAACAGGGCGACCGCCCCGGCCTCGATGGCGGCGGCGGGGGCCATGCTCTCGGTGCGGGCGGGCAGGTTCTGGCGGATCACCGCGTTCACCTCCGCCTCCACCCGGTCGAGCTGTTCCGGGCTCAGGGGCTGGCCATGGCTGAAGTCGAACCGCATGCGCTCGGCATCCACCAGCTGACCCTTCTGCGCCACGTGGTGGCCCAGGGTGTTCTTCAGCGCCGCATGGACCAGGTGGGCCGAGGAATGGTTGGCCCGGGTGCGCGTGCGGGCGTGCGGGTCGATGGCCAGCCGCACGCGGTCGCCGAGCGCCAGGCGGCCGCGGTCCAGATGCACGGTGTGGACGAACAGGTCGCCCGCCTGCTTGCCGAGCGCCACAAGCTTGCCCGCGCCCCCCGGCCACTCCAGCTCACCGGTGTCGGAGGCCTGGCCGCCGCTCTCTGCATAGAAGGGGGTGCGGTCGAACAGCACCTCCACGGTGATCCCGTCGGCGCCCTGATCGGCGGAAACGGCGTCGACCTCCTGGGCCTCGCGGACTAGGGCGATGACCTCGCCCATCACCTCTCCCGCCTCGTACCCACAAAAGTCGGTGGGGCCGAGCCGGTCGCGGAGCTTGAACCATTCCGCGGTCTGCACCCGGTCGCCGGAGCCGGACCAGGCCTCGCGCGCCATGGTCTTCTGCCGGCCCATGGCGGCGTCGAAGCCTTCCAGGTCCACCGTGATCCCCCGGGCGCGCACGGCGTCCTGGGTCAGATCGAGCGGGAAGCCGTAGGTGTCGTAGAGCTTGAACGCCGTCTCGCCGGACAGCACGCCGCCGTTCCCGAGCCCGCTGGTCGCCTCCTCTAGAAGCCCCATGCCGCGGCCGAGGGTGGTGCGGAACCGCTCCTCCTCCTGGCGCAGGGTCTCGGTGATGAGCGGCGTGGCGCGGACGAGCTCGGGATAGGCCTGCCCCATCTGCTCCACCAACGCCGGCACCAGCCGCCACATCAGCGGCTGGGCGGCTCCCAGCAGGTGCGCGTGGCGCATGGCGCGGCGCATGATCCGGCGCAGGACATAGCCGCGGCCCTCGTTGGAGGGCGACACCCCGTCGGCCACCAGGAAGGAGGACGCCCGCAGGTGGTCGGCGATCACCCGGTGGGAGAACTTGGCCTCCCCTTCCGCCGCCACGCCGGTCAGCTCGACCGACGCCCCGATCAGCGCCTGGAACAGGTCGACGTCGTAGTTGTCGTGCACGCCCTGCAGCACGGCGGCGATGCGCTCCAGCCCCATGCCGGTGTCGATGGACGGCTTGGGCAGGGCCTCGCGGCCGCGGTCGCCGGGGAACTGCTCGTACTGCATGAAGACCAGGTTCCAGATCTCGATGAACCGGTCGCCGTCCTCGTCCACCGAGCCGGGCGGTCCGCCGTGGATCGCCTCGCCGTGGTCGTAGAAGATTTCCGAGCACGGGCCGCAGGGACCGGTGTCGCCCATGGACCAGAAGTTGTCCGAGGTCGGGATGCGGATGATCTTGTCGTCGGACAGGCCGGCGATCTTCTTCCACAGGCCGTGGGCCTCGTCGTCTTCGGCGTAGACGGTGACCAGCAGCTTGTCGGCGGCCAGGCCGAACTCGCCGGTGACCAGCTTCCAGGCCAGCGTGATCGCCTCCTCCTTGAAATAGTCGCCGAAGGAGAAGTTGCCGAGCATCTCGAAGAAGGTGTGGTGGCGCGCCGTATAGCCGACATTGTCCAGGTCGTTGTGCTTGCCGCCGGCGCGCACGCACTTCTGCGACGAGGTGGCGCGCGGCGCGGGCCGCGCTTCGGCGCCGGTGAACACGTTCTTGAACGGCACCATGCCGGCGTTGACGAACAGCAACGTGGGGTCGTTCTGCGGCACCAGCGGCGCAGACGGAACGACGACATGGCCGGCGGCCGCAAACGAGTCGAGATAGGCGCGGCGGATGTCGTTGAGGCTGGGCATGGAGGGTCCGAACGGCGAAGCTGATCCTGATATAGAAAACCGCCGGCCCTCAGGCCAGCCGCGTCGCGTGGGCGACGTTGGTGTTAGCGCCTGAGCTTCACCCGGCCCAGCAGGCGGGCCTTGAGCTTGCTGGGCACGAACATGGACCAGACCAGCCAGGCCGCCGCCCCCGCCACGAGCAGATAGGCGATCAGCGACTGCACGGCCTCAGGCCCCCGCCATCTGGGCGAGGTGATAGGTCAGGAAGGCCGCCGCATAGGCCAGCACGGTCATGTAGACGAACATGATGGTGGGCCACTTCCAGGAGTTGGTCTCGCGCTTCACGACGCCCAGCGTCGAGGCGCACTGGGGGGCGAAGATGAACCAGGCCAGCATGGACAGGGCGGACGCCATCGACCAGTGCGCGTGCAGGACGCCGGCGAGGGGACCGATCGCGTTCTCCCCGCCCTGCACGGCGTAGACAGTGCCGAGCGCCGCCACCGCAACCTCCCGCGCCGCCATGGCGGGCACCAGCGCCACCGCCATCTGCCAGGTAAAGCCGATCGGGGCCAGGATGGGCTCCATGGCGTGGCCTAGCATGCCGGCGAAGCTGTAGTTGATGGCGGGACCGACCGCGCCCGGCGGGGCCGACGGCGTGGAGCTGAGAAACCAGATCAGCACCATCATGGCCAAGATCACAGTGCCGGCCCGGGTCAGGAAGACCTTGGCCCGGGTCCAGACCCCCATCAGCACGTTCTTGAGGTCCGGCAGCTTGTAGGCCGGCAGCTCCATCAGGAACGGCTCCGGCGCCCCGCGCCAGAATAGCTTGCGGATGACGAAGCCGACCGACAAGGCGCTGACGATGCCCGCGGAATAGAGGCCGAACATCACCAAGCCCTGCAGGCTGGCGAAGCCCCAGACCGTGCGGTTGGGAATGAAGGCGGAGATGATCAGGGTGTAGACCGGGATACGCGCCGAACACGTCATCAGCGGCGCCACCAGGATGGTGGTGAGCCGGTCGCGCTTATTGTCGATCACCCTCGCGCCCATGATCCCCGGGATGGCGCAGGCGAAGCTCGACAGCAGCGGGATGAAGGCGCGCCCGTGCAGGCCGGCGCCCCCCATCACCCTGTCCATCAGGAAGGCGGCCCGGGCCATGTAGCCCAGGTCCTCCAGCACGATGATGAAGAAGAACAGGATCAGGATCTGCGGCAGGAAGACCAGCACGCTGCCGACGCCCGAGATCACCCCCTGCGAGATCAAGTCGCGCAACAGGCCCGGTGGTAGGGTCTGGCCGACATAGACGCCGAGGCTGTCGAAGGCGGCCTTGATCGCGTCCATCAGGGGCTGGGCCCAGGTGAACACCGCCTGGAACATCAGGAAGAGGACGGCCAGCAGGATGACCGACCCGAAGATGGGATGAAGCAGCACGCCGTCCAACTTGCCGGTCAGGGTGTCGGGGCGCGACGGCTGGGAGACGCAGGCCTTGCGGATGCGCTCGGCCTCGCGGTGTGCGGCGCGCAGATCGGCGGGCGCCGGCTCGCGCCAGTCGATCCGGGTGGAGAGCGACCCAGGCCCCCGCGCCAGCCGCTGGGCGGTGGCGAGCAGGGCGTCCAGGCCGCGCTTGCGCGTCGCCACGGTGGTCACCACCGGGATGCCGAGCTCCCGGGACAGCGCTTCGACATCGATGCTCCAGCCCTGCCGCTCGGCGATGTCGAACATGTTGAGCGCCAGCACCATAGGCCGGCCGACCTGCTTCAGCTCGAGCACGAGACGCAGCGCGCCGCGCAGGTTGGTGGCGTCGGCGATGCAGACCAGCACGTCGGGCGCCGGTTCGCCCTGAAGGCGGCCGAGCACGGCGTCCCGGGTGACGACCTCGTCGGGACTGCGGGCGCGCAGGGAATAGGTGCCGGGCAGGTCGAGCACCCGCGCCCGCCAACCGTCCGCCGTCCTCACCGCACCTTCCTTGCGCTCGACGGTGACGCCGGCGTAGTTGGCGACCTTCTGGCGGCTGCCGGTCAGGGCGTTGAACAGGGCCGTCTTGCCGCAGTTCGGCGCGCCGATCAGCGCGAGCCTTGCGGCGGCGATCGGCAGGGGCGCGGTGGGCGCACCTCCTTCGGTGTTCAGGCGATCGGCGAGAGTGGGCGGTAGGGGCTCGAGAACCGCCTCGGATGTCATGCGGCTCGGCGGCGGCTCGGACGAAGGCGGCCGGCCTCGACCTGAACCAGCACAGCGTCGGCCTCCCGGCGGCGCAGCGCGATGCGGGCGTCGTCGATCTTCACCGCGATCGGATCGCCGCCAAGCGCGCCCTCATGGAGGATTTCGATCCTCGCGCCTTCGACGAAGCCGATCTCCAGCAACCGGCGCTCAAGCTCCGTCGGCTCCAGGCAGTTGGAAGCGGTCGAGCCCAGGCGAGCGCCGACGGAGGCGACGACGCCACGCATTCCGCACGCCCCCTGACCAAGGGGAATGATCCCGCGCGCCCGATCGTCGGACAGCGGCGCCAGGATCGAACGACGGGGAGACTCGTGCATCCGCTTTAACAAGGTCGTCTGACGCTCCAGCCGAGAATGAGTATCAGTACCCTGCGCGCGAATGATTATCAATGTCCCTCTTTCGCAGGCGCCGCCGCGCCTTCGTCGCAGGCGCCGCCCGGGGCGACCGCCCGGAACTGCGCCGCCGGCGCGCCTGTTTCGAAGCTGCGCACCGACAGGAGCCCTGACCGATGAAGGCCATTCGCATCCACCGTTTCGGGGGGCCCGAGGTTCTCCAACTCGACGACATCACGATCGCCGAACCGGGTCCAGGCGAGGTGCGGGTGCGGGTCGCCGCCGCCGGCGTCAACCCGGTGGACTACAAGATCCGCGAGGGCGAGTTTCCTTATGTCCGCGAAGGCGACCTGCCCGCGACCCTGGGGCGCGACGTCTGCGGGGTGGTGGAGGCGATCGGGCCGAACGTCGAGCATGTGGTCCCGGGCGAGCCCGTCTTCGCCTTCCTGGGCGTGGGCCGGGGCGGCTATGCGCAGCAGGCCATCGCCAAGGTGGGCGAGTTCGCGGCCAAGCCCGCGACTCTGACGGTGATCGATGCGGCGTCCCTGCCGCTGGCGGGGCTGACGGCCTGGCAGGGCCTGTTCGACCATGGTGCGCTGAAGGCCGGCGAGCGGGTGCTGATCCACGGCGCGTCCGGCGGCGTCGGCTATCTGGCGGTGCAGTTCGCCAAGGCGCATGGGGCGGAGGTGAGCGCCACATGCTCCCAGGCGAACATGGCCTGGGTGGCGAGCCTTGGGGCCGCAAAGGTGATCGACTACAAGGCCCAGCGGTTCGAGGACGAGGCGCGCGACATCGACCTCGTGCTCGACCTGGTCGGGGGCGAGACCCGGGCGCGGTGCTGGCAGGTCCTGCAGCCGCACGGCCGGCTGGTCACAACCCTCCGTCCGGGCGACGCGGAGGCCGAGGGCCGGCGGCACGACCGAAAGGGAAGCCTGTTCATGGCCGAACCCAACGCCGATCAGCTTCGCAGTATCGCCGAGATGGCGGACGAGGGCGTGCTGCAGGTGATGATCGACAGCACCTTCCCGCTCGAAGCCGCCGCCGCCGCGCAGACCCACCTCAAGGGCGGCCACCCCCGCGGCAAGGTGGTGCTGGAGGTCGGCTAATTTGAGAGGAAGGCGGCCGGAACCGCTGACCTCAAGCTCGGCCTCATCCTACGGGCCGGACAGGCCGGCGTTCTTCAGCAGCTTGCCTTCGTCCGCAGTCCAGCCGCCGCCCAGCGCCTTGTAGAGCGAGACGAGGTCGACGGCGAGCTGGTCCTGATCCTGGACGAGGCCGTTTCGGGCGTTCAGCAGGGTCTGTTGGGCCTGGAGCACGTTGAGGAAGGTGACCAGACCCACCTCGTACTGCTGGCGCGCGATCAGCAGCGAGTTGGTCGAGGCGTTCACCGAGGCCTGCTGAGCCCCGATCCGGCGCTGGTCGGCCTCGTACCGCGCCAGGGCGTCCTCCACGTCCTGCAGCGCGGTCAGCACCGCCTTCTGATAGGCGTAGTAGGCCTGGTCCTGCTGGGCGCGCGAGGCGCGGATGTTGCCGCGGGTCTGGCCGCCCTGGAAGATCGGCCATTGGATCAGGCCCACCCCGGCGGACGTGCCGCTGTTGGCGTTGAACACGTCGTGGAAGGTGGGCGAGGTCAGCGCGCCCAGGGCCAGGATGTTGAACTTGGGATAGAGGTTGGCGACCTGGACGCCGACGTTGGCGGTGGCCTGGGCCAGGTTCCGCTCCGCCTCGCGCACGTCCGGGCGGCGACGCAACAGGTCCGACGGCAAGCCTACCGGCAGGACCTTCGGCACGTTGGGCAGGTCGAGCGAGGGCGGCTTGTCCAGCTCGGGCGTCAGGGCCTCAGGTTCCTCGCCGACCAGGACGCTCAGGGCGTGAATCTGGCCGCGGGCCTGGGCCTGCAACTGGGGGATGGAGGCGATGGTCGCCTGAACCTGCGCGTCCTGCTGGTTGACGTTCAGCCGGGTGACGAAGCCCGTCTGCGCCTGCTGCTTGATGATGGTGAAGGTGTCCTGCTGGCGGGCGACCTCCTGCTCTGCGATGGCGGTCTGCACCTGCAGGTCGCGCAACTGCAGATAGTCGCTGGCCACCTCGGAGGTCAGCGACACCTGACCGTCGCGCTTGGCCCAGATCATCGCCTGGGTCCCGGCCCGGGCCGCCTCGACGCTGCGTCGCACGCCGCCGAAGACGTCGACCTCCCAGGTGGCGTCGAAGGCCACCGCGAAATTGTTGATATGCGACGGCGAGCTGAAGCCGCTCCCGCCTTCCGCGCCCGCGCCGGTGGCGCCCTGCCCTGCCGCGCCGGAGCGGCCGGTCAGCGAGCCCAGGGCCGAATTGCTGGCGTTGGTGTTGATGCGCGTGGCATTGGCCGCGGAGCTGATATGCGGCAGGCCTGCGGCGCCCGCCACCAGCTCCTCCTCGCGCGATTGGCGGATGCGCGCGACCTCGGTCTTAAGATCCAGGTTGCCGGCCATGGCGCGCTCCATCAGCCGGTCCAGGATCGGGTCGTGGAACTGGCGCCACCAAGTGGTGACCTGGGCCTCGTCCACGGGCGCGACGAGGGGTTGACTGAGCGGCGCGTCCTTGCGTGTCCCCAACTCCTGATAGGCTGGGGGCGTCGGCGTCGCGGGCCTCTGATAGTTCGGCCCCACCGTGCAGGCGCCCAGACCGAGGACGGTAAGCAGGCCAGCGAAGGTAGGACCCCAGATGTATCGCCTCATCCGGCGGCCCCTTCGCTACCACCCGTGGATTTCCGCATCAGTAATAGAAGAGGCAGGCAGCAGAGTGTGACGAACATCAGCACGCGGAAAGCGTCGAGGTAGGAGAGCATCGCGGCCTGCTGGTTCACCTGGTTGTAGATCTGGCCGAGGGCCTGCTGGTTGGCGAAGGCGGCCGGCTGGCCGTTGGCCTGAAGCTGCTGGGTCATCTGGCTGAGGGCGTGGACATAGTTCGGGTTCAAGGGATCGAGGCTCTCGACATAGCGCGCCTGGTGGAACTGCTGGCGCTGCTGGGTCAGCGTCTGGACCATGGAGATGCCGATGGACCCCCCAAGGTTGCGCATGACGTTCATCAGGGCCGACGCCTGATTGCTCTGCTCCGGCTTCAGCCCGACATAGGCGATGGCGGTGATCGGCACGAACAGGAACGGCAGACTGAAGGCCTGGAAGGTCCGCGCCACGGCCACCGAGTAGAACGACATCTGAGTGTCAAGGCGGCTGAAGTTGTAGAATGCAAGCGACTGCATCAGGAATGAAAAGCCCACCAACAGGCGTGCGTCGATCTTTGAACTGAGCACGCCCGCAACCGGCATGAACAGGATGGTGACCGCGCCGCCGACGGTCAGGGCCAGTCCGGCGTCGGTGGCCGTATAGCCGAGCACCTGCTGCAACATCTGGGGAATAAACTGAGCTGTGCCGAAAATCAGCAGGCCGACGACGAGCAGCATGATCGACGCGATGGCGAAGTTGCGCTGGCCGAACATTCTAAGCTTCACCACTGGATCCTTGCGGCTGAGTTCCCAGGGGATGAAGGCGATGAATGATATGGCCGCGACGATGCTGGCGACTTGGATCACCGGGCTGGAGAACCAGTCGAGCCGCTGTCCGCGATCCAGCGTGATCTCCAATGCACCCAAGAACAGGGCGGCTAAGGCGAAGCCGGGAAAGTCAAACTTGATCCCGCCTTTAGTTATCTCCTTGCGCTGCTGTATTATTGCCTTAGGTTCATCGACAAACAGTTTGACCATCACCAGCGAGAGAATGCCCACGGGAATATTGATCAGAAAGCACCAGTGCCAACTGTAGTTGTCGGTCAACCAGCCGCCGAGCACCGGGCCTATGGTTGGGCCGGCGACCACGACGATGCCGTAGCCGGCGAAAGCCAGCGACCGCTGCTTGGGCGAGAAGGTGTCCACCAGCATGGACTGCTCCACCGGCGCCAGTCCGCCACCCCCAATCCCCTGAAGGATGCGCGCCATGATCAGGAAGGTCAGATCCTGCGAGATGCCGCACAGGAAGGACGCGAAGGTGAACAGGAAGACGGAGAACATGTAGTAGCGCTTGCGGCCGAACACGTCCGCCAGCCAGCCGCTGATCGGCGTGATCGCCGCCTGGGCCACCAGGAAGGTCGTCAGGACCCAGGTCGCCTCGTCGTAGCTCGACCCCGTGGAGCCGGCGATGTGGTTCAAAGCCACGTTGGCGATGGAAGTGTCCAGCGTCGTCATGAAGGTGGCGATCGAGATCACCCCTAGGATCAGCCATGGATTGCGCTCGCCCGCGACCGAGCGCGCCGGCGTCCACCCCCCTCCTCCACCCGCCGCGGCTTCAGACACCTCTAGCGCACCAGGATCTTGGGCTCGACCGACAGACCCGGCCCGATCGGGCAGTCCCTCGGCACGTTGTCGATCAGCAGCTTCACGGGAACCCGCTGGACGACCTTGACGAAGTTGCCCGTGGCGTTCTCAGGCGGCAGCAGCCCGAACGCCTGGCCGGACCCGCGCTGGATACTGTCCACATGGCCGGTGACCTGCGCATCCGGGCAGGCGTCCACATGGATCGTGGCGGACTGGCCGGCGCGCATGTGAGCGAGTTGGGTCTCCTTGAAGTTGGCGGTGATCCAGGTGCGCAGCGGCACGATGGCCATGATCTGGGCGCCTGGATTGACGTAGTTGCCAATCGCGATGGTGCGCTGGGCCACCGTCCCGGCTTCCGGAGCGTAGACCGTCGTATAGCCGAGATTGAGCTGGGCGGTGCGGATCTGGGCGTCGGCGGCGGCGACCTGGGCTTGCCCCGCGGCTATCTGGGCGTGGGCGGCGCCGGCCTGGGCAGCGGCGGCGGCGATCTGGCGCTTGGAGGCGACGGCCTGCCGGTCGGCCGCATCCCGCTGGGCGGCGTTGCCCTGGGCGGCCGCCTGGGCCTGGTCGAGCTGCTGCTGGGACACGGCGGCCGGGTTGACCCCCTTCAGGGTCTGATAGCGGACCAAATCGCGGGCCGAGTTCGTGGCCTGGGCCGCGGCGCTGCCGGCCTGGGCGAGGTTTTGGGTGTAGGTGGCCTGGGCCACGCGCACCTGGGCGGCGTTCTGGTCCAGGGTCGACTGGGCCTGGGCGATCTGGGCCTGGGCCTGGGCCTTTTGCGCCTGGGCCTGGGAGAGTTGGGCCATCTGGTCGCGCGGGTCGATCTGGATCACGGCCTGTCCGGCCTTCACCCGCTGGTTGTCCTCCACGAGCACCTTCTGCACCCGCCCCGATATCTGCGGAGCGAGCCTGATCAGATGCGTGTCCACGAAAGCATCGTCGGTCGACTCGTAATTGCGGGCGTGCAGGTAATAGAGAACGCCGATAATCAGCAGGGCCAGAACCCCGACAATAATGATCGTCAGCGTCACCGGCCGCTGCAGTAGGCCTTTCTTCTTCTTTTTGTCCTTGTCTTTATCTTCGTCGCCGTCCTCGCCGCCCTTATCCTTGGCGCCGGAATCGTCTGACTTCGCGCTGTCGCCTTCCGCGGTATAGCTGCGAGGATCTCGCGGCGGCGGCGGCGCGTCGCCGTCCGCGCTTCCCCGACCCTTGGAAGACTCATCACCGGCCATCCGGTCCCCTAACGCCCGCGCTCTATAGACGGCGGGCTTCTACAGCCCTGTCGCGTCAGCGGCAAACAGTCTTATCGGATAGGCGCTTAGCTCATCGATCAAATAGATTACGGCGGGGCGGAGCATCCGGGGTCGAGGCGAGGGGCTCGCACCGACGAACGATTCGTCCTAACTCACATTGTTGCAGGTCAGCGCAGCCAAATGCGCACCTTATCCACGGAGACGCCGGGTGCTTCGAGCCTCGCTATTGATCACCGCCGTTTGGGTGCTGACCGCCGGAGCGGCGTCGGCCCAGACCGCTCCGGACGCCGGCGGACGGTCGTCCCGCGCCGTGGCGCCCGACGTCGTCGACCCGACCGTCGCCGTCCCGCGCAGCGGCGTCGCTATCGCGCCCAACCCCGACCCGTACGAGAGCCTCAACCGCAAATCCTACGCCCTGTCGCGCTATCTGGACCGGATCGCGATCCGCCCGGCGTCGGTCTTCTACGCCCACGCCGTGCCGCACGTCATCCGGACCGGGCTTCACAATGCCATCCAGAACGTCGGCGAGCCGGTGATCTTCTTCAACGACGTGGTCCAGATCCACCCGAAGGCTGCGGGCCAGAGCCTCGGTCGATTGGCTGTGAACTCCACCCTGGGGATCGGCGGCCTCCGCGATCCCGCCACCAAGATCGGCATCCCGTATCATCAGAACGGCTTCGGGACGACGCTCGGCCGCTATGGCGTGAGGTCCGGGCCCTACCTGTTCATCCCGGTGCTGGGTCCGTCCGACATCCGCGATCTGATCGGCAGCGGGGTGGACACCGTGAGCGACCCGCTCACCTGGATCAACTATACCGGCCGCGTCGCCATCGGGGTCAGCCGCACGATCATCAGCGGGCTCGACGCCCGGGCCAACGCCGATCCGCAGCTGAAGCAGATCGACAACATGGCGACCGATCCCTACGCGACCTTCCGCTCGCTCTATCTGCAAAACCGGCAGGCGCAGATCACCGGCGGTCAGGTGAACGTCAACGACCTGCCCGATTTCGGCCCGGAGCCTGCGGAGACCAACGAGGCGGGCGCCGCGGGCGCTCCCGAACCCGCACTGGGCCCGGCCGGCGCGGCGGCGGCCTTGCCGAGCAGGTCTGCGCCGACGACCGCGCAACCCTCTTCGCCCCCGCCCCCCCAGCAGTAGTCCGAGGAGGTCCCGTCATGGCCGACATCCGCCGCGTCACCGACGCCTTCGCCGTCGCACCGCAACTTCAACCCGAAGACGTGGCCGAAGCGGCGTCACAGGGCTTCCGCCTGCTGATCAACAACCGGCCCGACGGCGAAGCGCCGGGTCAGCCGACCAGCGCCGAGATGGACGCCGCCGCGGGCGCCGCCGGGCTCGACTACCTGCACGTGCCCTTCGCCGGCGCTCCCCAACCCGGCCAGGCGCAAACGATGCAGGAGGCGGTCGGCGCGGCGGACGGTTCCGTGCTCGCCTTCTGCCGTTCGGGCACCCGCTCGATTACGCTGTGGGCGCAGGGGCAGGCGGCGGCGGGACTGCGGTCGCGCGACGATCTCGTCCAGCTCGGTCGCGCGGCGGGTTACGACCTCTCAGGCTCGCTCTGAACGGGTGAGCCGATGCCGCCGCAAGACTTGAAGGCCAGACCGTCTGTCGGGGTGATCGTCGTGATCCTGTCGCTCGCGGGCATGGTCATGCTGGCGGGCTGGGGCGCCTGGGCGTCCTGGCGGCTGGCGGGCGATGCGCCGATGAGCCTCCACGGCTGGATCGCCATGGGGATAGCGGGCGTGTTCACGGCCCTTATGACCGGCGGATTGATGTGGCTGGCCTTCTATTCGGCACGCAAGGGCTACGATGACCAACAGGGTCCGTGAACCCTTTTCAACGCCGCGCGATGACGCCACCCTCGGACGTGCTCCGCAACGCCTGAGTCGCAACCTCATATGACAGACAGCGCCGAAGTCTCGCCGAGCCCTGGCTGGGCTCCCCCTGCGCCGCCCGTCTCGGCGGCGGACCTCGCCTCCCAGCTTTCCGCCCGGCTCTGCCACGACTTCGTCAGTCCAGCGAGCGCCATCGTGTCCGGCCTCGACCTGCTGGACGACCCCAGCGCCGCCGACATGCGCGACGACGCCATGAGCCTAATCGCATCGTCCGCCAAGAAGCTGGTGGCCCTGCTGTCCTTCTCGCGGGTGGCGTTCGGCTCTTCGAGCTCGGCGGAGAGCTTCGACACGCGCGAACTGGAGAAGCTGACCCTGGGCATCTACGAGCACGTGCGCCCCAATCTGGTCTGGCGGGTCTCGCCGCCGGTGCTCTCCAAGGCGCCCGCGCGCGCCTTGCTCAACCTCGCCCAAATCGGCGCCACCGCGCTCCCCACCGGCGGGACAGCGACAGTGAGCGCCGCGATTCAGGACGGCGAGGTCCTGATGGTGGTGGACGCCGACGGGATGAGGGCGCGGCTGCGCCCGGAAGTCGTCAGCGGCCTTGCGGGCGAAAAGCTGGAGGGGGGCCTCGGCGGCCACTGGGTGCAGGCCTATTTCCTGCACCAGCTGCTGAAGTCCGCCGGCGGTCGCCTGGATCACGCCGTCGCCGAGAACAAGGTCGTGCTGCGGGCGCGCGCGCCGATCTGACGCTCCCGTGCGTCGCCCAGGCGGCTGATCGGCTGCACCGCTCCTTAACCCACCTCGCCTAGGTTCCGCCCGACATTAGGCGCCTTGCGCCGGGGTCGATGGATTTAAGGAACATGGACCCCAGCCCCGCCGCCCCTCTCGCCTCCAGAGCCGCGCCCTCGAAGATGTGTCTGGTCGTCGACGACAGCCGGGTCGTGCGGAAGGTCGCCCGCCGCATCCTCGAAGCCCTGGATTTCGAGACCGCGGAGGCCTGCGACGGCGCGGAGGCCCTGGCCTTCTGCCGCACCGCCATGCCCGACGCCATCCTGCTCGACTGGTACATGCCCAACATGGACGGGCTCGAATTCCTCTGCACCCTGCGGGGCGAACCGAACGGCGACCAGCCCGTGGTGGTCTTCTGCGCCGCGGAGAACGAACCGGAGCGGATCGCCGAAGCCCTCGCCCAAGGCGCCGACGAGTTCATCATGAAGCCCTTCGACGGCGATATCATCGCCTACAAGTTCAGCCAGGCGGGCCTGCTGTGAGCCCCGAAGACCTCAATTTCCTGGAGCGTCTGGTGCAGGGCCGATGCGGCCTGAGCCTGCGCGGCGACAAGGCCTATTTCGCCGAGAGCCGGCTCGGCGGCCTGGCGCGCCGTGAAGGGCTCGACTCCGTCGTCGCGCTGCTGAACCGCCTGCGCGAGGGGAACGACGACAAGCTCGCCGGGGCCGCGGCCGAAGCCCTGGCGGTGACCGACACCGCCTTCTTCCGCAACGGCGACGCCTTCGACCGGCTGCGCGACGAGGTGCTGCCGGCGCTGGCCGGGGCGAACCTGGAGCGGGTCGTGCAGGTCTGGTGCGCGGGCTGCTCCACCGGCCAGGAAGCCTATTCGCTGGCGATGATGGCCGAGGAGCAGAGCCCGCCGATCCGCCTGGAGATCGTGGCCACCGACCTGTCCGAGCGCGTGCTGGAAAAGGCCCACTCCGGGCTCTACACCCAGTTCGAGGTCCAGCGCGGCCTGCCGATCCGCTACCTGCTGAAGTATTTCGAGAAGGCGGGGGAGATGTGGGCCATCGTCCCGCGGATGCGCGCGTCCATCCGATGGCGGCGGCTGAACCTGATCGAGGAGCGCCGCAGCGTGCGCACCTTCGACCTGATTCTGTGCCGCAACGTGCTGAGCTATTTCGAAGCCGAGGTGCGCGACCGGGTGATCGCCCGCTTCGCCCCCGCCCTGGCCCCCGGCGGATATCTCGTGCTCGGCGCCGGCGAACCGGCGCCCGCAGGCTTCGAGACCGTCGGCGACGGCGTGTTCCAGCTGACGAGCGAAGCGAACCGGGCGGTCGCGTAAGCGCTCGGTCGGCTGATGTCGACCCGCCGCTAATCAGGTGATTCTCAAGATGTTCCCCCCCAGGGGGAAGCTGTCGGCGAAGCCGACCTTGGGGGCTCCAGTCCGGAACCGATGGCGCAGCCCCCTCCCGCAAGCTACGCTCGGTCCCCCTCCCCCAAAATGGGAGGATCGAGTCTGCAGCGGTCAGCCTCGGTCGCCTTTGCTATAGGGCGTCCATGGCGCGACCGATCGGCGTGAGTTTCGGCAAGGACCTCGGCTGGCGGCTCGAAGCGCTGGCCTTCGATCTGCTGAGCTTGGCGCTGCGGCCCTGGCCGGTGGCGTGGGTTTCGGGCGCAGGGGGGCGGTTGCTGCGGGTGCTGGGCCCGTTCACCGGCGCGCACCGGCTTGCGGAGCGCAACCTGCGCCTCGCCTTCCCCGACATGCCCGACCCGCAGCGCGCCCGATTGCTGGTCGAGCAGTGGGACAATCTGGGGCGCACCTTTTTCGAATTTCCCCTGGTCCATCGCCTGACCCCCGCCAGCGGCCGGGTGGAGGTGGTGGGGATGGAGCGGCTGCAGGCCCTGGCCGGCGCCGGGCGGGCGGCGGTGCTGATCTCCGGCCACTTCGCCAACTGGGAGATCATGGCTGCGGTGATCGTGGCCAGCGGCCTGGACTGCCGGATCACCTATCGCGCCGCTAATAACCCCTATTTCGACCGTCGCATCGTGGAGGGTCGCGCCCGCTACGGGGTGAAGCTGTTCGCGCCCAAGGGCGGGAGCGGGTCGCGGGACCTGTTGAAGACGCTGCGCGACGGCCACTCCGTCGCCTTCCTCAACGACCAGAAGTTCAACGGCGGGGCGGCCGCGCCCTTCTTCGGCCACACGGCGCAAACCGCCGGCGCCCCCAGCCGGATGGCGATCCGCTTCGGCCAGAGCCTGCAGCCCCTGTCGGTCCAGCGGCTGCCGAGGGCGCGCTTCAGGGTCGTGGTGCACGACCCCATCCCGCTGGAGGTCTCCGGCGACCGCGAGCGTGACGTCGAAGCCGGGGTCCGCAGGGTCAACGCCTTCGTGGAAGCCCGCATCCGCGAGCGCCCGGCGGAATGGTTCTGGGTGCACAAGCGCTGGCCCAACGAAGCCTATGCAGAGCTCGCCGCCCAGGGGTTTTAGAGCGGGATGACGGCGGCTGAATCGCTGACGCTTCCCTCGACCTCATCCTGAGCCCGTCGAGAGGTGCGAGGCCGCGGCGCACCCGGTGGACGCCTCGTCGTCGGCGAGCTCAGGATGAGGCGAATGCTGGCGGTTAGCCTGAAGCCATCCCACTCCAGCCCTCAGCCGCCCAGCTCGACCAGATCGTAGGGCACCGTGCGCCGGTCGTTCAGCGGCACGCGGAGCGCGCGGTCGAGCGGCGGGAAGGCGCGCTGGGGGCAGTCGTCGCGCTCGCAGATGCGGCAGCTCACTCCGATCCGTGCGGCGGGACCTTCGAGATCGAGGCCCGCCGCATAGACCACCGCGGAGGCGTGCTGGATCTCGCATCCCAGCCCGAGGGCGTAGCGTCGATCCGGCGTCAGATAGTCGCCCGAGCGCTTCACTTCGCTGCGCGCCATACAGAGATAGCGCACCTTGTCCGGCGTCTCGGCCACCTGGGTCAGGATGTCGCCCGGACGCCCGAACGCCTCGTGCACGTTCCACAGCGGGCAGGCCCCGCCGAAGCGGGCGAACTGCAGCCGCGTGGCGCTATGGCGCTTGGTGATGTTGCCGGCCATGTCGATGCGCACGAAGTAAAACGGCACGCCCTTCAGGCCCGGCCGCTGCAGGCTGCTCAGCCGGTGACAGACCTGCTCGAAACTGGCGCCGAAACGGACCTGCAGCCGCTCCACATCGTGGCGCATCTCGCCGGCCGTCTCCAGGAAGGCGCGGTAGGGCAGGATCAGCGCGCCGGCCGCATAGTTGCCGAGGCCGATGCGGCAGACGTCCCGGGCGGCGGGACTGCGAAAGCGTGCGCGCTCCAGTTCCTGCTCGATCAGGTCGCGAAACTCCAGCAGCGCCAGCTGGTGGGCGAGCTGAAAGGTGCGGGTGGGCGTCGGCTGGGCCCCGTCCACATACAGCCGCCGCGCCACCGGATCGAACCTCCGCAGCGCCGCGCCGGGCTCGGCGGCCCGCACCACGGTCACGGCGTGAAGCGCCAGCAGCGCCTGCACCAGCGCCGCCTCCGGCGTCTGCGCCTTGCCGATCAGGATATGGGCGGCGAGCGCCTCGGCGGCGGTGTCCAGCTCGTCGAGATAGTTGTCCTTGTAGTGGAAGAAGTCGCGCACCTCCTCATAGGGCAGGCTGGCGCTGATGGTCGCCGTCTCGTCCAGCGAGACGGTCTCGTCCATGGCCTTGAACCGCTCGTCCAGTCGGCGGAAGGCCCGGTGCAGGGCCAGGAACTGGCGGGCTAGGGCCGGGGTGGCGCTGGCGGCCTGCTTGATCTCGGCGGCCGAAGGCGGATCGCCGTAGGCCGTCGCGTCCACCGTCGCCTCGCGCAGGTCTGCGGCCAGACGACCCTCGTCGCCGACGTCGAACGCCCCCGCATCCACCTGGAACACCTGGGTCAGCGCGATCAGCACCCGCGCGGTCACCGGCCGCTGATTGGTCTCGATCTGGGAGAGATAGCTCGGCGACAGGCCGAGCCGGCTAGCGCAGGCGTCCAGCGTCCAGCCCCTCCCCTCCCTCAGGCGCCGCAGCCGCGCGCCGACAAAAAGCTTTTCCGCCATCGCAGTTTGCAGGCCCTCAATGAGCGTAGCGTAGCTCTACGCAAATTGGCACGTTTTGCGAAGCGCCGCTTGGGCTTTGGCGCTAGGTCGCTCCTTAGCCGCGCTTAGCGCGTGGCAGCTCGATGGTAGAGCGGGTCTGATGTGAGGCTTAAGCCGCGTGCAGCATATCCTCGATGAACTGGCCCACCGTCGCGATCAGGCGCGTCAGGGCGGCGGCGAGCGCCGCGTGGCCGCCCAGCACGCCAAGGGCAAGCTGACCGCGCGGGAGCGTATCGACCTGCTGCTCGACGAGGACTCGTTCGAGGAGTTCGACATGTTCGTCGAGCACCGCGCCACCGAGTTCGGCATGGCCGAGAACCGCATCCCCGGCGACGGCGTGGTCACCGGCTGGGGCACGGTGAACGGGCGGGTGGTCTATCTGTTCTCCAAGGATTTCACCGTCTTCGGCGGCAGCCTGTCCGGCGCCCACGCCAAGAAGATCCTGAAGGTGATGGACCAGGCCCAAAAGCTCGGCGCGCCAGTGATCGGCCTGTACGATGCAGGGGGCGCGCGCATCCAGGAAGGCGTGGAGTCTCTAGCCGGTTACGCCGACATCTTCCTGCAGAACGTCATGGCCTCAGGCGTCATCCCACAGATCAGCGTGATCATGGGGCCGTGCGCCGGCGGCGACGTCTACAGCCCCGCCATGACCGACTTCATCTTCATGGTGAAGGACACCAGCTACATGTTCGTCACCGGCCCCGACGTAGTGAAGACGGTCACCAACGAGGTGGTCACTGCCGAAGAATTGGGCGGCGCGCGGGTGCATACGGCCAAGTCGGGGGTGGCCGACGCCGCCTTCGAGAACGACCTGGAGGCCCTGACCCAGGTCCGCCGCCTGATCGACTTCCTGCCGCTCTCCAACCGCGAGAAGCCGCCGCATAGGGAAAGCTACGACACGCCGGATCGGGCGGAGCCGTCGCTCGACACGCTGGTCCCCGCCAATCCGAACAAGCCCTACGACATGAAGGAGCTGATCCTCAAGGTCGTGGACGAGGCGGATTTCTTCGAGATTTCACCGGACTACGCCAAGAACATCGTTATCGGCTTCGGGCGCATGGACGGCGACACGGTAGGCTTCGTGGCCAACCAGCCGCTGTCGCTGGCGGGCGTGCTGGACATCGATTCATCGCGCAAGGCCGCGCGGTTCGTGCGCTTCTGCGACGCCTTCGACATACCGCTCGTCACCTTTGTCGACGTACCGGGCTTCATGCCGGGCACGCGCCAGGAGTACGGCGGCCTGATCAAGCACGGCGCCAAGCTGCTGTTCGCCTATGCCGAGGCGACGGTGCCCAAGATCACCCTGATCACCCGCAAGGCCTATGGCGGCGCCTATGACGTGATGAGCTCCAAGCACCTGCGGGGCGACTTCAACTACGCTTGGCCGACGGCCGAGATCGCGGTGATGGGCGCCAAGGGGGCGGTGGAGATCATCTTCCGCGCCGAGGCCAAGGACCCCGAAAAGCTCGCCGAGCGCGAGGCCGAGTACAAGGCGCGCTTCGCCAATCCCTTCGTGGCGGCCCTGCTCGGCTACATCGACGACGTGATCATGCCCCACAGCACCCGGCGACGCATCGTGCGCGCCCTGAAGAGCCTGAAGGGCAAGTCCCTGAGCAATCCCGCCAAGAAGCACGACAACATCCCCCTGTGAGAAGGCTGTCTGTAAGCCGCAGCCTCAACCCCTCTCCCCTTGTGGGAGAGGGAGGGGCCCGCGTGTCGCAGACACGTGGGAGGGTGAGGGGTCGCGCCGCCCTCGCATCTGCAAACGGCGGCGCGACCCCTCACCCTTCCCATGCTGACGCATGGGCCCCTTCCCTCTCCCGCAAGGGGAGAGGGAGCGTGTGCCGATCTTCGACCCAGGACGCCAATGTTCTCTAAGATACTCATCGCCAATCGCGGCGAGATCGCGGTCCGCATCATCAAGACCTGCCGTCGCCTGGGGATCGCCACGGTGGTGGTCTACTCGGAGGCAGACGCCGACAGCCTGGCCGTGGAAATGGCCGACGAGAGCGTGTTCATCGGACCGCCTCCCGCCAACCAGTCCTACCTGCTGGCCGACAGGATCATCCAGGCATGCAAGGGCACGGGTGCGCAAGCGGTGCATCCGGGCTTTGGCTTCCTATCGGAGAAGGCGGAATTCGCGCAGCAATGTGCGGACGCCGGCATCGTCTTCATCGGCCCGAACCCCTACGCCATCGCCGCCATGGGCGACAAGATCGAGTCCAAGAAGTTCGCCCAGGCCGCCGGCGTCTCCTGCGTCCCCGGCCACATAGGCGAGATCGACGACACCGCCCACGCCGTCCGCATCTCCGAGGAGATCGGCTATCCGGTGATGATCAAGGCGTCGGCCGGCGGCGGCGGCAAGGGCATTCGCGTCGCCTGGACCCGGGCCGACGTAGAGGAAGGCTTCCCTGCGGTGCGCGCGGAGGCCAAGGGCGCCTTCGGCGATGACCGCATCTTCATCGAGAAGTTCATCACCTCGCCCCGTCACATCGAAATTCAGGTGCTCGGAGACAGATGCGGTCACGTGGTGCACCTGTTCGAGCGCGAGTGCTCGATCCAGCGGCGCAACCAGAAGGTGATCGAAGAGGCGCCTTCCCCGCTTCTGGACCCCGAGACCCGCGCCGCCATGGGCGCGCAGGCCGTAGCCCTGGCGAAGGCTGTGAACTACGACTCAGCCGGCACGGTGGAGTTCGTCGCCGGCCAGAACAAGTCGTTCTACTTCCTGGAGATGAACACCCGCCTTCAGGTGGAGCATCCGGTCACCGAGCTGATCACGGGCCTCGACCTGGTGGAGCAGATGATCCGGAGCGCCGCGGGCCTGCCGCTGGACTTCACCCAGGACGACCTGAAGATAAACGGCTGGGCGATCGAGAGCCGGCTCTATGCCGAAGACCCCTACCGCAGCTTCCTGCCCTCCATCGGCCGGCTCGTGCGCTACCAGCCGCCGAGCGAAGGCGCACACGGCGCCTATCAGGTGCGCAACGACTCCGGCGTCCGCGAGGGCGACGAGATATCGATGTTCTACGACCCCATGATCGCCAAGCTCTGCACCCATGGCGCCACGCGGGATGCGGCGGTGGACGGCATGGCGCGGGCGCTGGAGGACCTGGAGATCGAGGGCCTGGGCCACAATGCGCCCTTCCTGTCGGCGGTGATGGACCAGGCGCGGTTCCGCTCCGGCGTGCTGTCCACCAACTACATCAAGGACGAGTTCCCGGACGGCTTCGGTGGCCTGGAGCCGGCGGCGGACCAGCTCGATCTCATGACAGCGGCGGCCTGCTGGATGCACCGTCTGCAACTGACCCGCGCCCGCAGCGTCGGCGGCGCCCTGTTCGCCATCCCGGTGCGCGATACGTTTGTGGTCTTCATCGGCGAGCACAAGCGGACGGTGACCCTCTCCGGCGATGGGCCAACGCTGAATCTCGCGCTGACCGGCGAGGGCCGCAGCCTCGGCCTGAGGGGTGTCGAGTGGCGTCCCGGCCGCAAGCTATTCAAGGGCGTGCTCGACGGGCGCGCCTTCAGCCTGGAGGTGGCGCCGGCGGCCGAGGGCTTCGTCATCCGCCACCGCGCCGCCCGTGCGCGGGTGATGGTGCTAACGCCGCAGTCTGCCGACCTGCACGAGCGGCTGCCCAAGAAGGCCGCCGCCGACACCTCCAAGCTGATCGTCTCGCCGATGCCGGGGCTGGTGGTCAGTCTGGACGTGGAGGTCGGGCGCGAGGTGAAGGCCGGCGAAGCCGTGGCCGTAATCGAGGCCATGAAGATGCAGAACCTGATCAAGGCCGAACGCGACGGCGTGGTGAAGGCCGTCGGCGTCAAGGCCGGCGACAGCGTGGCCGCCGACGAGGTGCTGATCGAGTTCGCCTGATCTTCTCCCTCCCCCTTGAAGGGAGGGACGGGGTGGGGGTAGGCGTCAGCCCTCACCGCGGTCTCCGGCATGGCGCCAGTCCTAAGCGGCCTGCCGGCGGCCGGCGCCCCCCACCCCGACCCTCCCTTCAAGGGGGAGGGAGAAGAGCAGAGCCATGATCCTCGACTCCACCATCTCCGCCATCGTCACCGGCGGGGCCTCCGGCCTCGGCGAAGGCACGGCGCGGGCCTTGGCGTCTCACGGCGTCAAGGTCGCCCTGTTCGACATGAACGCCGAGCGGGGCGAAGCCGTGGCGGGCGAGATCGGCGGGGTCTTCTGCAAGGTGGACGTGACGTCGGACGCCGACGTCGACGCCGGCCTGACGAAGGCCCGCGCCGCTCACGGCCAGGAGCGTGTGCTGGTCAACTGCGCCGGCATCGCCACAGCCGCGAAGACCGTGGGGCGCAAGAAGGATACCGGCGAGATCACCACCTTTCCCCAGGAGCTGTTCGAACGCACGCTGCGCATCAACCTGTTCGGCAGCTTTCGCTGCCTTGCCCGGTCGGCGGCGGGCATGGTGACCCTGACGCCCCTGGCCGACGGGGAGCGGGGCGTGATCATCAACACCGCGTCGGTCGCGGCCGAAGACGGTCAGATCGGCCAGGCGGCCTATTCGGCGTCCAAAGGCGCGATCCTCGCCATGGCGCTGCCTATCGCACGCGACCTGATGAACGACGGCGTACGGGTGAACACCATCCTGCCCGGCATCTTCCAGACGCCGATGATGGCCAGCATGCCGCAGAACGTTCAGGACAGCCTGGCGGCGGGCATCCCCTTCCCCAAGCGTCTGGGCACTGCGGCGGACTACGCCAGGACCGCGCTCGACATCATCGGCAATGTCTATCTGAACGCCGCGGCGATCCGGCTGGACGGGGCGATCCGGCTGGCCCCGCGCTAGCCCGTGACCACATCGAGAAGACTGTCGATGACGTAGTCCTGGTGGGCCGGGTCGATGTCGGCCGAAATCGGCAGGCTGAGCACACGCCCAGCCTTCGCCTCGGTCACCGGCAGGCCGCCAGGCGCCGGGCAATCCCTGTAGGCGACCTGCTGATGCAGCGGGACGGGATAGTAGACCGCGGTGGGCACGCCGCGGGTCTTCAGCGCCTTGGCCACCTCATCGCGCGCGGCGACCTCGACCGTGTACTGCGCCCACACCGACAGGCCGCCCTCGATCACCGCAGGCGTCCGGATGATGGCGCGCAAGCCTTCAGCGTAGCGATCGGCGGCGGCGTTGCGGCGGGCGATGTCGTCTTCGAATATGGCCAGCTTTTCGAGCAGGATGGCGGCTTGCAGCGTGTCGAGCCGGCTGTTCATGCCGACCCGCGTGTTCAGGTATTTGGCCTCGTGGGCGAAGCCGGCCGCCGCCGCGTCGCTGGCCGTGGCCTTGCCGTGCACCCGGATGGAGTCGATCAGCTCAGCCAGCTTGGCATCGTTGGTCAGCACCGCGCCGCCGTCGCCATAGCAACCGAGCGGCTTGGCCGGGAAGAAGCTGGTGGTGGTCACGTCGGCCCAGTGCAGCGGGTGTTGACCTTGCAGGGTGCAGCCGAAGCCCTGCGCGGAGTCAGCGATCAGCTTCATGCCGTGGCGTGCGCACACTTCCGACAGGGCCGGATAGTCCGCCGGCTGGCCGAAGAGGTCCACAGCGATCACCACGGTGGGCTTCAGCCGGCCCTCCGCCAGGATCGTCTGAACCGCGCGGTCCAACGCGGTGGGGTCGAGGTTGTAGGTGTCCTTCAAGATGTCGACGAACACCGGCGTCGCGCCTGTCCAGGCCACCGCCTCGGCGGTGGCGGTGAAGGTGAAGCTCGGGCAGAACACCGCGTCGCCTTGTCCGATCTCCCACGCCATCAGCGGCAGCGCCAGGGCGTCGGTGCCGTTGGCGCAGGCCAGGACGTGCTCAGCGCGGCCGAACTCGGCCAGCCGCCGCTCCAGCTCCATCACCTGCGGACCCATGATCCACTGGCCGGCGTCCACGGCCCCCATGACCGCCCGGTCGATCCGCGCACCCAGCCGACGCCTTTGGGCCATCAGGTCGATGAAGGGGATAGGCTTGAGCGGAGCGTTCACGGGCGTCGAATCCTTGAGCCCTGCGGCCCGGCTGGCGTGGCTTATAGGCCGGCCGACTCTCACGGCGAAACTGGCGCAGGCCTCAAAAGCTGTTTCAGACCTCCCGCACCGGTGGCAGCCGGCCCTTGCCGCCGCCAGCCGTCGGCATGATGAAGAGGCCTCGCAGCTGCAAAGCGGGGGATGTCCACGATGGCTGAATCGACCGCGGCCGAAACGTCGCGCCAGTTGGCGGCCCGTTGCGAGCTCGAAGGCGATCTGACCGGCGCGCTGCATGCCTACGAAACGGCGCTGGGCCAGACGCCCGGCGATCTGGAGAGCTTGTCCGCCCTGGCCCGCATCGCCGGCCGCCTGGACATGCCGGCCCAAAGCCTGGCGCTTTGGGACGACGTGCTGGCGAAGGCCCCGGCGAACCTGGCGGCGGTCGATGGTCGAGCCAGAGCGCTCGCAGCCCTTTGCCGTTTCCCAGAGGCGTTGGAGACGCTGAGGGCCGCCATCCTGGACCATCCCCACGAAGCGCGATTGTGGAACAGCCTGGGCCTGCTGCAGGCCGAGCAAAGCGACAGCACCGCCGCGGTTTTGTTCTTCGACGAGGCGCTGAGGCTGGACCCGAGCTTCGCCGCCGCCCTGTACAATCGGGGCGACGTGAGGTTCGACCTGGGCGAGCTGTCGGAGGCGGAAGCGGACTTCGCCGCCGCCGCCCGCGGCGCCCCAAGCGCCGAGCAGGACGCGACCATAGCCTTCGCCCAGGCCCTGATGGCCTTGCATCGCGGCGACTTGCAGACCGGATGGGACAGATACGCCATCCGCCTCAGCCGGCACCATCCCGCCGCGCCGGTCTTCAAGGTCCCGGCGTCCGCCTGGGCGCCGTCGACCCCGCTCGACGGCAAGCACCTGCTGGTAGTCGGCGAACAGGGTGTGGGCGACGAGATCATGTTCGCCAGCCTGCTCTCCGATGCGCTGACGGCGGTCGGACCCGCGGGTCTGCTCTCGGTGGCCGTGGACCCCCGCCTGATCGCGCTGATGCAGCGGAGCTTCCCCGCCGCCACAATCATCCCCCACCTCACGGAGCGACGAGGCGGCAGGCCGCATCGGAGCGTCGCGGCGCCCTCGGCCGCTACACCCGTCGACGCCTGGGCGCCTATGGCGGACCTGCCGCGCCGCTTCCGGCCCGACTTGGAAAGCTTCGTCCCGCAGGCCTACCTCAAAGCCGACCCGAACCGGGTGGCGACCTGGCGCGAGTGGCTGAATCGCGGACGACCGTGCGTGGGTCTGAGCTGGCGCAGCGGGCTGCTCAGCGGCCGGCGGCGGCGGCAGTATCCCGAGCTGCAAGCGTGGGCGCCCGTGCTGCGCACCCCCGGCGTGACGCTGGTCAATATGCAATACAGCGCAACGTCCGAGGAACTCGCCGGCCTGGAGGCGCTGGCGGGCGCCCCGATCCTGACCCCGCCCGAGATCGACCTGAAGGCGGACCTGGACGAGCTCGCCGCGCTATGCTCGGCCATGACGCTTGTGATCAGCGTCCCGAACGCGACGGCGGCCATGGCCGGAGCGTGCGGCGCGCCGGTCTGGTTCGTCGGCGGACCCGCGGCCTGGACGCGCCTGGGGACCGACGGCTACCCCTGGTATGCAAACGCCCGCAGCTTTTCAGCTGCGCGCCTTGGAGATTGGGCGCCCGTGCTGGGATCGGTCGCTGAAGCGCTCGCCACCCTCGTTCAAGACGCAGAAAGAGGCGATCGCTAGCTTCGCCGCAGGTGGTTGATCAGGTCGATGCGGGTGATGACACCCAGGAACTCGCGTCCTTCCATGACGAGCGCAACCTCGTCCCGCTCGAAGACGGGCAGCAGGGACTCCAGCGGTTCGCGGACCTGGATGGTGTTCAGCCGGGTGGCCATGGCGGTGTAGGTCGGCCGGGCGAACCGCTCCTTGCGCTCGCTCTCGCGCTCGGCGGCGAACAGGATGTCACTCTCGTCCAGCAGGCCCACCAGCCGGCCGTCCTTGAGCACAGGCAGCTGGGACACGTCGGCGGCGCGCATGCGGTTGTAGGCGGTGAGCAGGGTATCTTCCGGGCTGACGGTGACCACCCCGCCCTCCCCGGCCCGGCGCGAGATCAGGTCGCGCAAGTCGTCGTGCATGGGCCGCTCGGCCAAGCCCTGGTCGGCCAGCCAGTAGTCGTTGAACATCTTGGACAGATACTTCGAGCCGGTGTCGCAGACGAAAGTCACCACCCGCTTCGGCTCGGTCTGGTCGCGGCAGTAGCGCAGCGACGCGGCCAGCAGGGTGCCCGACGACGAGCCGCCGAGCACGCCCGCCACCCGCAGCAGCTCCCGCGCCGCGGCCATGCTGTCGCTGTCGCTGACCGCGTAGGCCTTATGGGTGAAGCTGAGGTCGCAGTTGGGCGGGATGAAGTCCTCACCGATCCCCTCCACGACCCACGAGCCGGGCTCCACATGCTCGCCGTCGTTGATCAGCGGCGCCAGGATCGAGCCGACCGGATCGGCGATCACCATCTGCGTTTTCGGCGACGCCTTGGCGAAGAAGCGGCCGAGCCCGGTCAGGGTGCCGCCGGAGCCGACGCCGCAGACCACCGCGTCCACATCGCCATCCATCTGCTCCAGGATTTCGGGGCCGGTGGTGGTCTCGTGCGCCAGCGGGTTTGCGGGGTTGGCGAACTGGTTGATGAAGACCGAGTTCGCCGTATCCGCGGCGATCCGCTCGGCGATGTCCTGATAGTATTCGGGGTGGCCCTTGCCGACGTCTGAGCGGGTCAGGCGCACGTCGACGCCGAGCCCGCGCAGGTGCTGGATCTTCTCGCGGCTCATCTTGTCGGGCACCACCAGGATCAGGCGGTAGCCCTTCAGTATGCCGACCTGGGCCAGGCCCAGCCCGGTGTTGCCCGCCGTGGCCTCGATGATCGTTCCGCCGGGCTTTAGCCGCCCGTCAGCCTCCGCGGCCTCGATCATGGTGAGAGCGATGCGATCCTTGATGGAGCCGCCGGGATTGGTGTTCTCCAGCTTCAGGAACAGCGTGCACGGCCCGGTGTCGAAGCCGTGCAGCTCCAGCATCGGCGTGTGGCCGATCAGGTCCAGGGCGGACCCGACGACCTTGGGCAGAACGGGCGTCATGACGCGGCTCTCGTCTGGAACGCTCAGGCCCCGCCGAGATAGTCCGGCTTGCCGATCGGAACGCCCCTGCTGCGCAGGATGGCGTAGGCGGTGGTGACATGGAAGTAGAAGTTGGGCGTGACGAAGTTCAGCAGGAACACCTGACCCTTGAGGTTCAGAGTGCGGTCGCGCAGCTTCACCTCGATGTCGCGATCTTCGCTGCCATCGACGTCCGCAGCGCTCAGGCTGTTCAGGACCTCCAGCGTGCGAGCGATACGATCGCGCAACTGGGCCAGGGTGGTCTCGGTATCCTCCATGGACGGCGCCTCGCGGCCTGCGAGGCGGACAACGCCCTTGGCCGCATCGCTGGCGATCTGCACCTGCCGGACCAGCGGGAACATGTCGTCGGCCAGACGGCCCTGGACGAGCGCCGTTTCGTCCATCCTATCCGCATCCACCTCTGCCTGGGCCTTGCCGAGGATGGCGGACAGATTGGTCAGCATGTGCGCGAACACCGGCGCAGACGCCTGGTACATCGAAAGGCTCATTGATTCCTCCTGCGGACGGACGATCAGGCCGCCGTCCATTTGAGCTTGGGCTTCCTCGCCGCCGCCGTCTCGTCGAGGCGGCGGAGCGGCGCATGGAAGGGCGCACCCTTGAAGCGCTCCGTATCGCCCGCCTTGGCCGCCGACGCCAGGGCGCGCATGACCTCGACGAAACGGTCCAGTTCGGCCTTGGACTCCGTCTCGGTCGGCTCGACCAGCATGGCGCCGTGCACCACCAGGGGGAAGTACATGGTCATGGGGTGGAAGCCCTCGTCGATCATGGCCTTGGCCACGTCCAGCGTGCTTACCCCCGTGTCGGCCAGCCAGCGGTCGTCGAACAGGGCCTCGTGCATGCAGTAGCCCTCGAAGGCCGGAGTCATCACGTCCTGCAGGCGCGCCTTCAGGTAGTTGGCGTTCAGCACCGCGTCGCTGGAGACCTGACGCAGCCCGTCCGAGCCGTGGCTCAGCATGTAGGCGTAGGCGCGCACGAACATGCCCATCTGGCCGTGAAAGGCGCACATGCGCCCGAAGCTCTGCGGCCTGTCGGCGCCGCGCTCCTCGTGCTCACGCAGGCCGTAGGCGTCCTCTCCGTGGGTGATCCAGGGAAGCGGGGCGAACGGGGCCAGCGCCGCCGACAGCACTACAGGCCCGGCCCCCGGCCCCCCGCCGCCGTGGGGCGTGGAGAAGGTCTTGTGCAGGTTGATGTGCATGGCGTCGACGCCGAGGTCGCCCGGCCGCACCCGCCCCACGATGGCGTTGAAGTTGGCTCCGTCGCAGTAGAAGTAGGCGCCCGCCTCGTGCGTCAGGCGGGCGATCTCCACGATCTCGCTCTCGAACAGGCCGCAGGTGTTGGGGTTGGTGACCATGATGGCCGCCACGTCAGGGCCGAGCTTGGCCTCGAGGTCCGCGAGGTCCACCCGCCCGTCCGGCGTCTGGGCGATCTCCTCCACCGAATAGCCGACCTGGGCGGCGGTGGCGGGGTTGGTGCCGTGGGCGGAGGTCGGCACCAACACCTTGCGCCGGGCGTCGCCCCGGGCCTCGTGCGCGGCGCGGATAGCCAGCAGGCCGCACAGCTCGCCGTGCGCGCCCGCCTTGGGCGACAGCGCCACCGCGGTCATGCCGGTCATGGTCACCAGCCAGTGCGACAGCTCGTCCATCAGCTCGAGCGCGCCCTGGACGGTGGAGAGCGGCTGCAGCGGGTGGATGTCGCCGAAGCCCGGCAAGCGCGCCATGCGCTCGTTCAGGCGCGGGTTGTGCTTCATGGTGCACGAGCCCAGCGGGTAAAGCGCCAGGTCGATGGCGTGGTTCTTCTGCGACAGACGCACGTAGTGACGCACGGTCTCGGGCTCGGACAAGCCCGGCAAGCCGATGGGATCGGCACGAACCAGGTCACCGAGGTCGGAGGCGTCGAACTCGGCGCCGGCTTCGGCCTCGGGCATGTCGACGCCGGTCTTGTCCCATCCGCCGAGCTCGAAGATCAGCTTCTCGTTCTGCAACAGGCCGCTAGCGCCGGTGAGGCTGGCGGGCTTGTCGGTGGCGAGGTGGACAGCATCGTCGGGGCGGCCGGCGGGGCGGATCGGTCCAGGGCTGGCGCTCATCAGAAAGCCTCCTCAAGCGCGGCGGCGAGCGCTGCGATGTCGTCGTCGGGGGTGGTCTCGGTGGCGGCGAGCAGGAGCACGTCGTCCAGCCCCGCCTTGGGCGCGAGGCGGCTGACCGGTACGCCGGCGATGACGCCCTGGCTCGCAAGCTGCTCGACAACGGGCGCGGCGGCCTTCGGCAGGCGGATAGCGACCTCGTTGAAGAAGCGGGGCGTCAGCACCTGAACGCCCGAAACACCTTCCACCGCCGCCTTCAGCTTGCGCGCCTGCTGATGGTTGAGCTTGGCGAGACGCTGCAGTCCAACCTGACCGAGAAGGCTCATGTGAATGGTGAAGGCCAGCGCGCAGAGACCGGAATTGGTGCAGATGTTCGAGGTCGCCTTGTCCCGGCGGATGTGCTGCTCCCGGGTGGACAGGGTGAGCACGAAACCGCGCTCACCCGCTGCGTCCACGGTCTGGCCGCAGACCCGGCCGGGCATCTGGCGCACGTACTTGTCCCGGGTGGCGAACAGGCCGACATAGGGGCCGCCATAGTTCAGCCCGTTGCCGATCGACTGGCCCTCGCCGACCACGATGTCGGCCCCCATCTCGCCGGGCGACTTCAGGAGGCCCAGCGACACCGCCTCGGTCACCACCACGATCAGCAGGGCGCCGGCCGCGTGCGCCGCCTCGGCGATTGCGGAGACGTCGGTGGCCGTGCCGAACAGATTGGGCGTCTGCACCACCACGCAGGCGGTGTCCGCATCGATGTGGGAGATCACCGCCGCCTCATCGTCCACCGCCAGGGGCAGCGGGTCGGTCTTGATGCCGGCGTGATGGGCCAGGGTGTAGATGGTGTCGGCGTAGTGCGGGTGGAGGCCCGGCGACAGCACCGCCTTGGCCCGGCGGGTGATCCGCGCCGCCATCAGCACGGCTTCGGCCGCGGCGGTGGAGCCGTCGTACATGGAGGCGTTGGCCACATCCATGCCGGTGAGGGCGGCCACCTGGGTCTGGAACTCGAACACCGCCTGCAGCGTGCCCTGGGTGATCTCGGGCTGGTAGGGCGTGTAGCTGGTCAGGAACTCCGAGCGCTGGATCAGGTGGTCCACCGTCGCCGGCACATGGTGGCGATAGGCCCCCGCCCCGCAGAAGAACGGCGCCGACCCCGCGGCGGTGTTCTTCGCCGCCATGCGCGAGAGCGCCCGCTCCACAGCCAGTTCGCCCTGATGGCCAGGCAGATCGACGGGCTCGGCCAGCAGCACGTCGGGAGGAACGGAGTCAAACAGGGCGTCGATGGACGGCGCGCCGATAGCGGCCAGCATGTCGCCACGGTCGATGTCGCTGAGCGGCAGGTAGCGCATCAGAAAACTCCAGAATGGGAGCGAGGAACAGCTTCTCCCTCCCCCTTTAGGGTAAGGTTGGGGTGGGGGTCCGCCGCTCGTCCGCTGGCCGAAGAGTCATTAGCGTAGATGGAGGCGGTGGCCGAGGCGTCCCCCCACTCCGACCCTCCCCTCAAGGGGGAGGGAGAAGAGACGGGGATCATGACGCCTTCGCCTTGCGCACGTACCTGTGCGGCACAAAGGGCGTCGCCACCACCTCGGCCGGCAGGGCGCGGCCGCGCACCACCACCTGCACGGCCGTGCCCGGTGCGCGGTATTCGGGTAACACGAAGCCGAGCGCGATGGGGGCCGCGAGGGTCGGGCCGAAGCCGCCGCTGGTGACCCGGCCGATGATGCGGCCGTCGTCGGCGATCTCTGCGCCTTCACGGGCGGGGGCGCCGGTGAGCACCCGCAGTCCCACCCGCACCCGGGCGAGGTCGCCAGCCAGTTCGGCCTCGAGTCGGCTCGCGCCGGGAATGTCGCCGCGCTCGCGGCGCTTTCGGGATATGGCGAATCCGAGGTCGGCCTCGACCGGGCTGACCGTCTCGTCCAGATCGTGGCCATAGAGCGGGAGGCCAGCCTCGAGCCGCAGCGAATCGCGCGCGCCCAGACCGATCGGGCGCACGCGCTCATCGGCCAGCAGGGCGTCCCACAGCTTTACCGCGGTGGCCTGCGGGACCAGGATCTCGAACCCGTCCTCGCCGGTGTAGCCCGAGCGCGAGACCACCGCCGTCGCGCCCTCGTAGTCGAAGCGCCTCAGCGTCATGAAGCCCAGGTCCCGCGCACCCGGGAACAGGTCCGCCGCCACCGCCGCCGCCTCCGGCCCCTGCAACGCGAGCAGACCGCCCTCGTCGGCGCGGTCCAAAGTGGCCTGGGCGCCCGCCGCTGCAGCGATGCGGGCGAAATCGGCGTCCTTGGCGCCGGCGTTGACCACGATGTAGAGCGAGCCCTGCGCCTCAGGCTCGGCAGGCCGGCCGATCATCAGGTCGTCGGCGATGCCGCCATCGGGGTTCAGCAGCAGGGTGTAGCGGTTCTGGCCGGGCTTCAGGCCCGCGATGTCCCCGCACACCAGCGGCTCGACCAGGGCCGCCACCGCCCTGTGGTCGTCGTCCGCGTCGCCGGTCGGCGCATTCAGCCTCAGGAAGCACGGCCCCATGTGGGAGACATCGAACAGGCCGGCGTGCTCGCGGGTCCAGCGATGCTCCCCCAGCACGCCCAGAGGGTACTGTACCGGCATGTCATAGCCGCCGAACGGGACCAGCTTGCCCCCCGCCAACCCATGGGCGCCATGCAGGGCGGTGCGTTTCAAAAAAGCGGGAATGTCCAACGCTCAAGGCCTCGTGACAGAAGGGGCTCGCCGTCAGGCCGCGCCTGCGCGCCGCCCGCCGCCACCCCCGCTGTCATGGAGCCTGAGAGATTTCAGCCGCTGCGGGCGAACCGCCTGCGACCTTGCTCCTTCGGCGAGCCCTTCCAGGCTGCTTTCCAGCGTTTCGTCGCCCGCGCGGTCCCTGTTGCCTGAGCGTTTCCGGGGTGGTTACGCCTTCGGCGCCGGGCGAGGACACAAGGTCCAACCCGGTCTCTCCCGCGAGAGCGCTCCCTAAGTGGCGAAAGCCTCGGCCCGGGTCAACCGCGCAGAGACGGCGAACGTGCGCAGGATTAAGAACGCCCGATGTTTGGGCACAGGTCCGAGAGCGCGCGGATGTCGCTGCGTCCCTCGAGACGCCTCCCGAGGAGGCTCCTCAGGATTACGAAGAGGGAACTCTGCGGGTTTGGCCTAAAAGGTACGCCGGCAGGACGCCGCAGCTACGTGGTGCAATACCGGCCTCGCGGAAGCCCCCAGGCCAAGCGGATCACGCTCGGCGTGCACGGCGCGCCATGGACAACCGAGCGAGCGCGCGATGCTGCCGAGTTTCTACTGCTGCGAGTTGCATGATTCCGCGCGAGCGCAGCAAGAATGACCGTGCTCACGCCGTCGACCTAGTGCGGGCAGCTATGGCCATTCTCTGCAGACTCCCCCGCCACCACGACTTGGTGTTCACCACCACGGGCGTCACCTCAATGTCTGGCCACACCAAGGCTCGGCAGCGGGCGGCTGACGCCATGCAGGACATCAAAGCCGCCAAACACCACCCAACCGGACAAATGGTCGCTGCGACTATCCCTCCCTGGCGGATACATGATCTCCGACGCACTGCTGCGACTGGCATGGCGGCGCTAGAACAGCCGCCGCGCGTCGTAGAGGCAGTGCTCAATCATCAAAGCGGCGTGCGCAGCGGTCTTGTAGCGGTATACCAACACTATCAATATCGAACTGAGAGGCGGGCGGCGCTGATTGCTTGGGCCGAGCACGTGCAGGCTTTAGCTGCCCAGCTCTGGAGCTCTCCGTTGCGGGAACGCTAATGCAGCTTTAGTGGAGGTCACGTGCCCACCAGGGTCACCCTAACCGGCGCATCATGAGATCGTCCGCATACCTGCCTCCGGACCGATTCCAACCTTCTGCCACTCACAGCCGAGCCTGAACCAAAGCTGGACCCAAGCTGCCCGCTGATCGGGCCCTCGGGCGGCGCCTGGGCGCGCGGCCCCGGCGAGGAGGGCCGGACGGCCTTCTTCATCATGGACGGCGGCACCGCGTCGCCGGCGCCCGGCGGCCCCAAGCCGGCGGCCCTTCTGCGCGTCGACTTCCAGCCGATCGAGGGCCCCTTCCCAGGGACGCAGGCGTGAACGCGGAGCGCCGCAACAGCCATATCCGCCGCTCGCGCGACGTCGCGATCGAAACCTAAGTTGACGTTGAAGGGGCGGGCTTCGTCATCCTGCCATCGTATGGCGACGGCGGGGCCGACGACCTGCCTGCGCCAAGCCACCCTGCCGCACCCCGCTCAGCCCTTCGGCCCTGCTTGCGCCTATGCCGACGTGAAGGCGCGAGTCGTTACAACGTGGTCCGACGGCTCACTCTCGCTCCCGACGCCTCCGCTGGAGCGGCTCAGCTGCCCGACTGCTGCGTGGCTCCTTCCGAGGCTCGGCCTTCCCTGACACGGACGACCTTCGCGCTTTCAAACGGCTGGGAGAGCAGTGGCCGACGGCGGATTGGCTGGTTTGACACGCATCTTGGAACAGCGGTCGTTCGCCATCGCTGTCCGGGCCTGTAGGTGCAGGCCAGCACAGACGCAAAGCTTTACGCGGCATTCAGCCCAGATACCCAACGGTAGGTAGACGATTAGGCGGAGATGTTTAAAACACCGCCCAAGATTGTCTATCGCCAAATCCCAATTGTTACTGATTTGCGCCAATCACACGTTAAGACTAACCAGTCCGTCCGCGACCTGCAGTAGTGGTGCTTACGCTGACGAGAGCTGGTCAATTACGCGATGGCGTGGGCCGGGGCGTCCGGCTCTTCAGCGCATCCCATGCCGCAAGCTGCACGCCCAGCTGGTCGTGCAGGCTCCGGAACCGCTCGGTCTCCTGGGTTGTCGGCGCGGTGTCGGCGTCGTCGAGGAGGGAGGCGAAGGTGGCGTACTGCTCGTTCAGCATGCCGGGGAAGGCGAGGTTGGCCTCCGAGCCCTTCATGTTCACCTGCATCAGGGCCTGCTCGATAGTGGAGAGCTGGCGTTCCGTAGCGTCGTCGCCTCGGCCCTTGAGCGTGACCTCCTCGGCGCGGACCTCGTTGACGGCGCGGTGCAGGGTGTCGATGTCGTGCAGGGTGGCGATGGAGAGCACCGTCTTGGCCTCGATCGCCGCCGCGTCCTTGCCGCCGCGCGGGTCAGCGACGAGCACGAGCGGCGCGGTGCGGCTGAGCCCGCCCATGGTCAGCTTCACCTGATAGGTCCCAGGCGCCGCCAGCGGGCCGCGCGGCGCCTGGCCGGAGTAGAAGGCGCCGGGGATCTGCACGGGATCGTCCATGCGCAGATCCCAGACGAAGCGGTTCATCCCGGCCTCGGCCGGGATGAGGTGGGGCGGCTCCACCTGGTCGGGCCATTCCGGCGGCTGCTTCTCGCGGGCGCTGAACGTGCTGGAGATGTGGCGGATGGAGCGGCCCTGGGCGTCCAGGATGTCGAGGGTGACCTCTCCGGTCGGCTTGGCCTTGAACGCATAGTCGATCAGCGCGCCGGCGGGCGGGTTCTCGCCCACGGGGCGGCGGGAGTCGACCTGGTCGGGATAGTGCAGCCGGGTGGCCGTCTGCGGCGCGTACAGCCAGAGGGCCTGGTCCATCGAGGCGGGGGTGGCCTGGCGGAGCGGCGTCAGGTCGTCCAGGATCCAGAAGGCCCGGCCGTGGGTGGCCACCACCAGGTCGTCGCCCTTGACCACCATGTCATGGATGGGCGTGACCGGCAGGTCGAGTTGCAGCGGCCGCCAGTGCGCCCCGTCGTCGAAGGAGGCGAAGACGCCGAGTTCGGTGCCGGCGTAGAGCAGGCCGCGGCGGACCGGGTCCTCGCGCACCACGTGGACGATGGCCCCCGGCGGCAGGCCTTGGGTGATCGAGGTCCAGGTGCGGCCGCCGTCGGCGGTCTTCCAGGCGTAGGGCGCGATGTCGTCCAGCTTGTGCCGGTCCACCGCGATGTAGGCCACCCCCGCATCGTAGCGGGAGGGCTCGATCATGCTGATCGTGCTCCATTCGGGCAGGGCGCGCGGGGTGACCTTGCTCCAGTGGGCGCCGTCGTCGGGGCTGGTCTGCACCACGCCGTCGTCGGTGCCGGCCCACAGCAGGCCCTTGCGCAGCGGGCTCTCCGCGAAGGCGAAGATGGTGTCGTAGTATTCGACGCTGGTGATGTCCTTGGTCAGCGGGCCGCCCGACGCGGTCTGCTTGGACTTGTCGTTTCGGGTCAGGTCCGGGCTGATGATCTTCCAGCTCATGCCGTGGTCCGTGGTCTTCCACACCGCCTCTGAGGTGACGTAGAGGGCGTCGGGGTCGTGCGGCGAAAGCATCAGCGGCGAGGTCCAGTTGAACCGGTGGGCCAGTTCGCTCGCGGGGTGGCCGGAGTTGTCGATGGGGTCGGGGCTGATGTCCTGGGACTGTTCGGAGCGCTTGTCGAAGCGGTCCACCGAGTTCTCGGAGTCGCTGTAGACGACGTTGAAGTCCCGGGGGTCCGGCTGGACGAAGCCCGCCTCGCCGCCGCCGACGGGATAGAAGTCGCCGGGCCCGATCACGCCCTCGTCGTCGAAGCTGGCGACGCCCAGGTTGCTGTTGTCCTGCTGGGCGCCGTAGACCCAGTAGGGGAAGCGCATGTCGGTCGCCACGTGGTAGAACTGGGCGGTCGGCTGGTTCATCTGCGTCGACCAGGTCTTGCCGCCATCGAGCGACACGCTGGCGCCGCCGTCGTTGGCGTTGATCAGGCGCTTGGGTTCGGCGGGGTCGATCCACAGGGCGTGGTGGTCGCCGTGGGTGGCCGGCACCAGGTTGAAGCTCTTGCCCCCGTCGGTGGAGCGCAGCATGCCGGTGTTCAGCGCGTAGACCGTGTCCACAGCCTTCGGGTCGGCGTAGATCTTGGAGAAGTACCAGGCGCGCTGGCGGATGCGGCCATCCTCGCTCACCCGCATCCAGTGGGCGCCCGCGTCGTCGGAGCGGTACAGGCCCCCGTCGTGCGCCTCGATCATCGCGTAGATGCGCCGGGAGTCGGCGCCTGACACCGCGACGTCGATGCGGCCGAGGATGCCGGACGGCAGGCCCTGGCCCTTAAGCTCGCTCCAGGTCACGCCGCCGTCAGTGGAGCGGAACAGCCCACTGCCCGGCCCACCGCTGGAGAAGTGCCAGGGTTGGCGGCGCACCTGCCACATTGCTGCGTAGACGATGTGTGAGTTGTTCGGGTCGAAGGTGACGTCGATCGCGCCCGTATCGGGGTCGCGGTAGAGCACCTTGGTCCAGGTCCGGCCCCCATCGGCGGAGCGGAACACGCCGCGCTCGGCGTTGGGGCCGAAGGCGTGGCCGATGGCCGCGACCATCACGATGTCCGGATTGGTCGGATCGACGATGATGGCGCCGATCTGGCGCGTGTCCTTCAGCCCGATGTTGGTCCAGGTCTTCCCCGCGTCCATCGACTTGTAGACCCCGTCGCCATAGCTGATGTTTCCCCGCAGCGCCCCTTCGCCGGTGCCGACATAGACGACGTTGTGGTTGGAGGGCGCCACGGTGACCGCGCCGATGGAGGAGATCGGCTCGTGGTCGAACACGGGCTTCCAGGTGCTGCCCGCATCCATCGTCTTCCAGACGCCCCCCGCCGCCGCGCCGAAGTAGAAGACGTCGGGCTCCCCTGGCACGCCCGCCACGGCGATGGCCCGGCCGCCGCGGAAGGGGCCGATGTTGCGCCAGTGCATGGCGCTGAAGTCGGAAGGCGCGCCCGCGTCCGGCGTGGCGGCTGCGACCAGGGTCGGTGCGAGACACAGCGCCATCGCCGCCAGGCTTGGAAGGAGCAGACAAGCCTTACGCGTGATCTTCAACATGCCGAACTCCCGGGAATGCGCCTGAAGCTGATCATGACGCAGGCTGCCGGTTGGCGCCAGGTCAGGATCAGATCGTGTGCCGCCAGCGCTACACACCGCTCGGTCACTTTGAAACCTTCGCCTCTGGTCACGCACCGCATCGACGTGAAGGTTCGCCGGACGTGTCGAGCCACGCAGCAAGCCCTAGCAGACCTGCACGATTGTAGCTCATCGATCGACAAGACGGAGGCCGCTCCCATGGGTCGCAGTCGCCTATTGCATGTCCACCGCGCTATGAGGCCGAGCTGAACCTCTACAGGCCGGAGCATAGAAGAATGTCACCACGGCCAACCCTGGTCAGGCTCGCCACGGTCCTGCTCGCCTGTGTTGCGGGAGGGGGCGGCCTGGCCCGGGCCGCCGTCGATCCGTCGATGTACCAGGACCTGCACTGGCGCTCCATCGGGCCGTTCCGGGGCGGGCGGGTGCTGGCGGTCGCAGGGGCGCCGGACGATCCCCGACGCTTCTACTTCGGCGCGGTGAACGGCGGGGTCTGGCGCACCGACGACGCCGGCCGCACCTGGCGCCCGATCTTCGACGCCGAGCCCGTGGGCTCCATCGGCGCCCTGGCCGTCGCGCCCTCGGCGCCCAAGGTGATCTACGTCGGCACCGGCGAGGCCGACATGCGCTCCGACATCGCCCAAGGGGTAGGCCTGTTCAAGTCCGTCGACGGCGGCGCCACGTGGGCCTCCATCGGGCTGAAGGAAACCCAGCAGATCGGCAAGATCCTGGTCGATCCCCGCAACCCCGACGTGCTGCTGGTGGCGGCGCTGGGCCACCCCTATGGCCCGAACGCGGAGCGCGGCGTCTTCCGCTCCACCGACGGCGGCCGCACCTGGACCCGGACCCTGTTCAAGGACGCCGACACCGGGGCCATCGACCTGGCCTACCAGCCCGGCAACCCGGAGGTGGTCTACGCCTCGCTCTGGCGGACGCGGCGTCCGCCCTGGAACGTCTATCCGCCTTCGACCGGCCCGGGCGGCGGCGTCTACAAGTCCGTCGACGGGGGCCGGACCTGGACGACGCTGGCCGGCCGCGGCCTGCCGGACAAGCCCGGCCACATCGGCCTCGCTACCACGCCCGCGGCGCCAAACCGGGTCTTCGCTTTAGTCGATGCGGCGGAGGGCGGCGGCCTGTACCGCTCCGACGATGCGGGGGCGAGCTGGACCAAGCTCAGCGGCGACAAGCGCATCTGGCAGCGCGGCTGGTACTTCGGCGGGATCACCGCGGACCCGAAGAACGGCGACCGGGTCTGGGTCTGCGACACCATCATCCTGCGCTCCGACGACGGGGGCGCCCACTTCCTGCCCATCAAGGGCGACCCCACGGGCGACGACTTCCACAGCCTGTGGATCGATCCCGCGAACTCCGACCGACGCATCCTGGGCGTAGATCAGGGCACGCTGGTGACGCTGAACGGCGGCGTGACCTGGAGCAGCTGGTTCAACCAGCCGACCGGCCAGTTCTACCACGTCGCCACCGACAACCGCTTTCCCTACCGCGTCTACGGCGCTCAGCAGGACAGCGGCGCCGCGGGCGTGCCGAGCCGTACCGACAACCAGGTCGACGGCATCAACATGACCAACTTCCACGAGGTGGTCGCAGGTGGAGAGAGCGACGAGATCGCCCCCGATCCGGACGATCCGGACACCGTCTACGGCGGCCGGGTGGACAAGCTGGACCTGCGCTCGGGCCAGACCCGCAGCGTGGACCCGACCCTGGCCTTCCCGGACAATTATCGCGGCACCTGGACCCTGCCGCTGGTGTTCGGCCGCCGCGATCACAGCCTCTACTTCGGCAACCAGCGCATCTTCCGCACCGCCGACGGCGGCCGGACCTGGACCCCGATCAGCCCCGACCTGACCCGCCCGACCCTCACCGTCCCCGCCACCCTGGACGCCCCCACCGCCGCCGACAGCTCCGAAACCGGACCTCGGCGGGGCGTGGTCTACGACATCGCCACCTCGCCCGCGACCGGCGGGATGATCTGGGCCGGCACCGACGACGGTCTGGTCTGGCGCACGCGCGACGGCGGCGGCCACTGGGACGACGTCACGCCGGCGGCGCTGAAGCCCTGGTCCAAAGTCGGGACCGTGGAGCCGTCGCACTTCGATCCGCAGGTCGCTTACCTCGCCGTGGACCGGCACCGGCTGGATGACCAGGCGCCCTACCTCTATCGCACCCGCGACGGCGGCCGGAGCTGGACGTCGATCGCCGCCGGGCTGCCGAACGACGGCGCCCCGAACTCGGTCAACGTGATCCGAGAGGACCCCGCGCAGCGCGGGCTGCTCTATGCGGGCACGGAGCGGGGGGCGTACATCTCCTTCGACGACGGTGCGCAGTGGCAGCCGCTGCAGCGCGACCTGCCCCGCACCTCGGTCCGCGACGTCACCGTCCACGGCGATGACCTGGTCATCGCCACCCACGGTCGCGGCTTCTACGTCATGGACGACATCGCGCCCCTGCGCGCGCTCGCCGCCGGCGGCCCGTCCGCCGGTCCGCGCCTGTTCGCGCCCGTCCCCGCCATCCGCCTGCACGAGCCGCCCTTCACGGGCACGCCCATGCCCAAGGACGAGCCTATGGCGCAGAACCCGCCGCTGGGCGCCTACATCGACTACGCGCTGGACACGCCACCCTCGACGCCGGTGCGGATCAGCATCTACGACCCGCACGGCGCCCTGGTGAATCGCTTCAGCAGCAGCGATCCGGCGCCCCCGCTCGACCTCGCCAAGATCGACGCCGCGCCGGAATGGTTGACCAGGGCGGCCCCGCCGTCGGCCGCCCCGGGCCAGCACCGCTTCGTCTGGGACCTGCACTACCCCGCGCCCGCAGCGCCCGCTGGCGAAGACGCCGCGGAGGTGGAGGCCGCCTCGGGCGTCTGGGCGCCCCCCGGCGTCTATACCGTGGAGCTGACGGTGGACGGCCACAGCCAGCGCGAGCCGCTGGAGGTCCGCCCCGATCCCCGAGTGAAGCTCGATCCCGCGGCCTTCCGGGCCGAGTTCGCCCTCGCCCGCCGAATCGAACAGACGCAGACGCAGGTCCGCGCCGCCCTTGCCCAGGCGGCGGCCCTCAAGACGAGCCTGACCGCCCAGGCCCAGACCGCCGACGCAGCCCGCAAGGCGGCTCTGGAGCAGGCGATGGCGCGGGTGGACGCGGTGGCCGACCTGCCGGTGCAGGATCCGGCCAATTCGGTGGGTCACCCTCCGAGCTCGCCCACCGGGCTCAGCGACATCGCTGCACGCCTCGCAAAGCTTGAAATCGCTGTGGACGGCGCGGACGGCGCCCCCACTCCCGATGACGTGAGCGGAGTCGACCTGGCGCAAGCTGCGTTCAAGCTCGCCCTGCAGCGGCTCCACGAGATCGGCGCGTGAACGCACAAGCCCTCGCCAGGTGACGACAAAGACCCGATGACTGTTCGTAGAACTTATGGGGGCAGCGGGCTGCTGGTCGCCTTGGCGCTGGCCTCCAGCGTCGCGGTCGCCGACCCCTCCATCGGGGCGGCCGGGGCGTCCCAGGCTCCGGCCACGAGGCTATCTACGGTGGTGGTCACCGCCACCCGTACCCCCGAAGCGGTCGATCAAATCCCGGCCGACATCTCCGTCGTCGACGGATCGGAGCTGAGGTTTCGCGACGCCCAGACCCTGGCCTCAGCGCTTAGCCTCGTTCCGGGGGTGGAGGCGCCCGCCGGCGGCGACGCCGGCCCCTCCAGCGCGGTGCCGTCGTTCTGGGGCCTGCACGAATTCGACGCCTTCCTGCTCGTTGTCGACGGCGTGCCCTGGGGCGGCGCCTTCAACCCGATGATCACCACGCTGGACATGAACGACGTCCAGGACATCGAGGTGCTGAAGGGATCGGCGCCGGTGATGTTCGGCGCCACCTCCTTCGTCGGCGTGGTGCAGCAGGTCCACTACCCCGCCGGCCAAGCCTCTAACGAGATCGACCTGGACTACGGCGAATACGGCTCGGCGCGGGGCTCGGCGTCGCTGGTCCTGCCCCAGGTCGGCGACCTCAAGCAGTCCCTGGCGATCGACGGCCAGAGCCTGGGTTTCGCCGACAAGCGGGAGGCCGTCTCCAACGGCAAGGCGCTCTACCGCGGCGCGCTGGACCTGGGCGGCGGCAAGCTGAGCTTCGACGGCGACCTCACCTTCGTGCGCGACACGCCCCCCAGCCCGATCATCCGCTCCGGCGCGAGCCTGACCTCTCTCACGCCCATCAACGCCAACTTCAACCCCGCCGACGCGCGCATCGACCAGAACGAGTACCACGGTCAGGTCGGCTACGAGCGGCCGACGCCGCTCGGCGACTGGAGCACCCTGGTGTCCATCGCCCATTCCGACATCAAGGACGTGCGCGCCTTTTTGCACCCCGATCTCAGCGGCGACGCCGACAGCCAGGACCAGGATCGCCACATCGACGACGACTACATCGACACCCACCTGACCAACACCTTCGGTCCGAGCGTGCTCAGCGTCGGCGCGGACCTGCTCTACGGCCATGGCCAGCAGACGACGCGCAACGGCAACGGCGGCTACAACGTGCCCCTCGATGGCTCGGTCCTGCCGCCGCCCACCTCGCAGATCGCCGTCAACGAGATCGGCAAGCTCGACGACGACCGGGTGTTCGCCGGCCAGTACGCCCAGCTCGACTGGAAGCCGGGGGCCAGGTGGGACGTCACCGCGGGCCTGAGACTGAACGAGACCTACGAGCACAAGCGCTCCAGCGACTTCAACACCCCGCCGCCGGAGCTGGACAGCCAGACCGCGAGCCGCACGGTGGTGCGGCCGACCGAAACCGTGGGCGCCAGCTATCGCGCTTGGCGCGACGGGGCGGACGAACTGGTCGGCTATGCCGACTTCCGCAACGCCTTCAAGCCGTCGGCGCTCGACTTCGGCCCCGACTACACGCCGACCATCCTGCTACCGGAAACCGCGAAGAGCTACGAAGCCGGGCTGAAGGGGGCGCTCGACCGGGGCCGGCTGACCTACCAGGCCGAGCTGTTCCAGCTCGATTTCAGCAACCTCGTGGTGGCGACGCCCTCGGGAGACCTGGCCAACGCCGCCGGCGAGCGCCTGCGCGGCGTGGAGCTCGAGACGCGGTGGGAGGTGGCCCCGAACCTCTCGCTGGCGGGGAACTTCGCCTATCACGACGCCAAGTTCACCCAGTACCTGTTCGCCGATCCGGACTCGGGCCTGTCGGTCGATGTCGGCGGAAACCAGCTTCCCCTTTCGCCGCACATCCTCGCTTCCGGCGGGCTGCTGTACACGCCGCCGCAGGGGCTGAACGGCACGCTGGTGGTCAACTACATCGGCCGGCGCTATCTCGATGAGGAGAACACGGCCCCCGTCGGCGGCTATGCGACGGTGGCGGCGACGCTGGGCTACCGCTTCGGCCGCTACGGGATCGCCCTGGAGGGCGAGAACCTGACCAACCAGCGTCCACCGGTGACATCGAGCGAATTCGGCAGCGAGTCCTTCTACCTGCTGAACGCGCGAACCCTCTGGGTCCGCCTCATCTACAAGCTCAACCAGGCGTCCTAGTCATCACGACCAACCGTAAGTCCGATTTTCTCCTCTCCAGTCGCCTGGATTACTGTGCAGGATGTTCGTGCTGGAATCAGTTGGCGGGAACGTACCTATGATCCTCAGTCCGGGGCGCGCGTTTTCTGCGATCAGTGCGCCGCCGAAGGCCGTTGCCGTGGCCGCAGCGAGGGCGAGGCCGAGACCGCTGCCGGGAGCGGACCGACTGGCGTCGAGACGAACAAACCGTTCGAAGATGCGGTCTAGCATCGAGTCAGGAACACCTGCTCCATTATCGACAACCTGCAGGCGAGGCGGCGACGCGAAGATCGACATCACGATCATGGACCCCTGAGGAGTATGCGCCAGAGCATTTTCTAACAGGTTGGCGATCATTCGGCCGAGCGAGCGGGCGTCGCCCAAGATCAGCGCAGGCGCCTCCGCGGGCTCGAACAGCAGGCTCCTTAGGCCCTCTTCGGCGAGCGGCTGATAAGCGTCGGCGATCCTGGCGGCGACTTCGTTGAGGTCGACCCGCATCAGCGCAAGACCAGGCGCCCCAGCCTCCAGTTCGGCGATATGCAACAAAGCTTGAAAGGTCGCGAGCACCTCTTCGACTTGCGATGAGGCGCGAATTAAAGCCTCGCGCAGGACAGGCTCGGAGGGCGGCCGAGCGAGCGCCGTGACGATCATCTGGTTGTGGTGAGCCAGCGGCCGGCGCAGATCGTGGGCGATGGCGGTGGACGTCTGGCGCAACCCCTCCACCAAGCGCGTCTCGCGCTCCATCATGTCGTTGAGCGCCCGCGCCAGGTCGTCGAGCTCTGTGGTGGAGCGTTGGCCGACCGGGATGCGCGCGTTGCGGCTGCCCGCAGCAAAGCTCTGCACCGCCCGGGTCAAGCCGTCTGCGCGGCGCAGGGTTCGTCCGGCGACGGCGATCCCGCCGACCATGCCCAGGCCTGAGACGATCGCCGCGGCGGCGAAGGTCAACGCCAGCAACGGGGCATCCTGTCGCTCGCGCAGGCTCAGGTCCTCGCCCACCATGAGGCGCAGACCGCCCGGCTCGGGATGAACGAAGACCAGCACCCGCGCCGCGCGGTCGTGGGGCGGACCGAGCCTGTGCGCGGTGAAGACCGTCCAATGTTTTTGTAAATCGGGGAGCGGCGCCGGCGGCGGCGGGAGGAGCCCGCCCAGCCGCCGGCCGCTGGCGTCCAGAAGCCGGTAGAGGCGGCTTGGGTCGTGCTGCGGCGCATCGATCTTGCGGATCAGCTCAGGCGTCCGCCCTTGTTCGACCAGATCGCTGGCGTCGTCCTCAAGCTCCTCGATCTCGGCATGAGCGGCCCGCGTCTCGGCGCGACGCACGAGGACGAGCGCCGCCGTCCCCGCCAAGGTGAAGGCCAGCAGGAACAAAACGGTCTGCAGAACGGCGAGCCGCAGGCCCGCAGAACGGAAGACCCGCCTAATCCGCAGCGATGCTATATCCCCGCCCCCGCAAGGTCATAATGACGTCCACCGCCCCCGCTTCGCAGAGCTTACCCCGGAGCCGGCTGACATGCGGCTCGATGATCGAGCCCGCCGCTGTGCTGGCGGCCTGCAGGTCGAACACCGCCTCGAGCAGCATGGCCTTGGTCACTCCGCGTCCAGCGTTCAGCATCAGCATCTCCAGCATGGCGAACTCGCAGCCGGTGAGCTCTAGAATGCGGCCGTCGAAGGTGACGCGGCGGGCGAGGCGGTGCAGCTCCAGATCGCCGCTCTTCAGGATGACGAGCGTCGTGGCCATGGGCGGTCTGCGGCCCATGGCCTCCATCCGCGCGTCCAGCTCGTCGATGTCGAACGGCTTGACCAGATAGTCGTCCGCCCCTGCCCTAAGGCCGTCGATACGGTCCGCGACGCCTCCCAACGCCGTCAGCAAGATGGCGGGCGTCGCTGTACCGGCGGTGCGAAGCGCACGCACCAACGACAGGCCGTCGACACCGGGCAACATACGGTCCACCACGAGTACATCGAAGCCTCCCGCCGCTGCTGCGCGCAGGCCGTCGCGACCATCCTCGCACGCTACAACAATATGTCCGCGCGCCGTCAGGCCCTCGCAGATAAAGTGGCTCGCAGGAGCGTCATCCTCAATCAGCAGGATACGCATGACCGGCTCGCATGATCTTTCAAGATCAGCGAGGCGTGACAGACTGATGACAGCGCCAAGCTTGCAGGACCGCAAGGTATAAGAGCGTTTTTTTCACGTTTCTTATCCGAAACCGTCGCACGGCCATGACATCGATCAGCCTTGACCGGGGACGCGACCGCCGCGCCCACGCCATTGGGGGGAAGATCATGGCCACACTGCGTCTGGCGTCCGCGCTCGCCGCTTCGGTCGGGCTGTACGCTCTTTCGACTGCAGCCTGGGCGCAGGAGGCGGCGGCGGGCGCCCCTTCCTTGCCTGCACCGCCCCCGCACGCGCGAGCGTCCACGGTCGCTGCGGCTGACGCCGCTGTGGCGGGAGTGATCGTGACGGCGCCGCGTCAGTCTTCGGCCGCCCGTGTGGAGCAATATGAGGCTCCGAACCTCATCAACGTGCAGTCGGCCGAAACCATCGCACAATACCCCGATTTCAACGCCGCCGAGGCGCTGGGCCGCATCCCCGGCGTGTCTCTGTCCACCGACACGGGAGAGGGGCGCTTCGTGCAGATCCGGGGCATCGACGCCAACCTGGACGGCGCGACCTACGGCGGCGTGGTGCTGCTCAACACCAACCCGGGCGGTACGGCGGCGGGTGGCGGCGGGCGGGCGGTGGAGTTCGACACCATCCCCACCGGCGCCATCGACGGCATCATCGTCACCAAAACCGGCCTGCCCGACCACGAAGCCGAGGGCCTCGGAGGCTCGATCGAGCTGTCGCCCCGGACCGCGGTCAACATCCGCCGGCCCTTCTTCGAGGGCCAGCTCGGCTGGGGGGACGAACCCCTGCACGGCCATTCAGGGCCGTTCGACGCGGAGGTGGCTTTGGGCGCGCGCTTCGGCGTTGGCGGTCCTCACGGCCTGCTGCTGGAAGGCGACGGTCAGGCCCAGCCGGTGCGCGCCGGCTTCTTCTCCAACCCCACGCCCTTCTCCTTCGTCCTGACCGGATCGACTCGCCAGGATCGCCGCGGCATCGACGACCTGGAGGAGAGCTACATCGACGACGGCGCCGCCCCCGGCAACGCGGTCAGCCAATACGACCTGCGACGATACGACTATCACCGCCGCCGTTTCGGATATGGCGGGGAGTTCGACTTCAAGCCGAACGACGATCATCGTTTTTACGCCCGCGTCGACATCGCCGGCTACAACGAGGCGGTTCAAAAGAACTTTCTGCTATTGAAGAGCCTGGATGGGGTCGAGGGGCCGGACGGGCAAATCCCGGTCGACCCGAACAACCCCAAGGGTTACCTCGTCACCACCACACCCCAGACCACCCTCACCGACGAGCAGGAAGACCACCGCAACCAGGTCTATGTCGTGGGCGGCGAGGACCACTTCGGCGACGCCGTGCTCGACTACCACGTCGCCTACAGCCGCGCGACCTTCAGGGTGAACTACAATATCGGTGCGAAGTTCACCGGACCGCCCAATACGCCGGTTACCTACGACGACGTCAGTCACTTCGCCTATCCGGTATTCAGTTTTCCGAGTGGGATCAATCTCAACAATCCGAGCCTCTATAACCTCTCCAGCTTAGCGAACAATCAGAACTATGACGCCGACGAAGAGCGGACCTACGCCGTCAACCTGCTGTATCCGCTCCACCTGATCAACGATACCGACCGCATCAAGGTGGGCGGCCAGGCCCGCATCCGCGACAAGGTCGCCACCGAATACGACGAAGCCGTCAGCGCCCCCACGCTGAACCTCGCTGACGCGTCGACCGCGGGCAATTATTACTATGACGGGATGTTCCCCAATGGCCCCTACATCAACCGCTATACCATCCGAGGCCTCGTAGCGGCCAATTCAGCCCCGAGAACCTTCAACTACGGCAGCTTCTTCAATGCCAACGAGAACGTCTATGCCGGCTACATCCAGTACACCACCCAGATCGGCAAGCTCGGCATCCTGGCGGGTGTGCGGGTGGAGGACACCAATGGCAAATACGGCGGCTACGTCGTGGACGCCAACGGCAATCCCACCAGCTTCCAGGTGCGCGCTCAGGACTATACCAACGCCTTCCCAACAGTGCAGCTTCGCTACGCCTTCGCGCCCCGCCTCGTCGGCCGCGCCACCTTCTCGACCGGAATCGGCCGGCCCGGCTTCAATCAGAACACCAGCGCCAGCGCGGTCGACGATACCCAGGACCCGATCCTGATCAGCCACGGCAACCCAAACCTGAAGCCGACCACCGGGGACAATTACGACCTCGATCTGGAATACTATCTGCCCAAGGGCGGTATCCTCTCCGCCGGCCTCTTCGACAAGGAATTCACCAACTACATTGTCACGCTGCAGCAGAACGGCGTCACCACCGATCCCTTGTCAAACGGGGCGCTCGCCAACGTGAGCAGCTACAAGAACGTCTCCTCGGCCTACGCGCGTGGGATCGAGCTGGATTACCACCAGCAGTTCATCTTTCTTCCGTCGGTGCTCAAGGGCTTCGGCGTGGACGGCAACCTGACGTTGGTGAACTCTCACATCCAGGAATATCCTGGCGAGTCGGGTCTGCTGCCCGGCACCTCGCGCGTGACGTACAATACGGCGATCTTCTATGAGGCATATGGCGTCGTAGCGCGGCTCTCCAGCCAGTATGTCAGCCACAGCCTGTTCGCGCTCGGTGGCGACAAGTCGCTGGACACCATCCAAGACAAGCGCTTCACCGTCGATCTCGCCACCGCCTATCAGTTCACCAGCAACTACGGGCTGTACTTTAACGTCAAGAACCTGGCGAATACGCCGCTGCGCTACTACGAGGGGGACGTCAATCGGCCGATCCAGCGAGAGTTCTATGACGTGACTTACGAAGGCGGCGTGCGGGTCAAGTTTTGATGAGGGGGACTGATCGTCATAAAACGCGCCTGGCGCTGCTGTTCTTCCTGTGCGCCGGCGGCATGGCGGCCCGGTCAAGCGCCGCGCCGGCCCTGGTCAAGGTGGTGATGCTCTCGCGCCACGGCGTTCGCTCGCCCACCCAGACGGGTGAGGCGCTGCAGGCCGGAACGGGACGCGCTTGGCCCGCCTGGAAGGTCGGACCCGGCGAGTTAACCGCACAGGGGGAACGCGACCTGGCGCTGATGGGCGATTTCCTTCGGTCGCGGTATCGGGCGAACGGCGGACTGCCCGCGCAGGCGTGCCCTGCGCCCGGCGCCCTCCAGCTTTGGGCCGACGGGGGCGATCATCGCACTCGCCAGAGCGGCGAAATCCTGGCGCAGGCGCTGGCGCCCGGTTGCTCTATCGTCTCCGCCCACGGGCCAGACGGCGCGCGCGATCCGCTGTTCAGCGGCGCCGCCGTCTGTCCGATGCAGGCTGACGCAGCGATGGCGGCGGTGCGCGCCCGGGCGGGCGTCGATCTGGTCGGTCCAGCTGGCGGCGCCATCGACGCCGCCCGCGACGTGCTGGGGCCGCAGGCCTGCCAGACCCTCGACGCCGCCTGCCTGAAGGGGCCCACCACCCTGGTCGAGGGCAAGTCGGAACCCAAGCTGAAGGGACCGCTGCCGGTCGCCGCGGGCCTGGCCGAAAACCTGCTGCTTGAATACACCGACGGCATGGCCCCGGACCAGGTGGGCTGGGGCGCGGGCTCGGCGACGACGATCGCGCGCGTGATGCCCGCCCACGAGCGCTCGGCCGATCTCATGCGCCGCACGCCCTACATCGCCGGCCACAACGGCTTCGTCATGGCGCGCACGGTGCTCGATCTGCTGCAGGACCGCGCGCCGCAGGACCCCCACGCCCCGCCGCTGTCCGCAAAGGCCCGGGTGACCATGATCGCCGGCCACGACACCAACCTGTCCAACCTGGCCGGCGTTTTCGGCCTTGACTGGCGATTGCCGGACGAGCCGGACTCGACCGCGCCCGACACGACTGTCGCGTTTGAACTGTGGCGCGAGCCGTCCAGCGGCGTCCTAAGCGTAAAGGCTGTGGTGTTTTCTCAAAGCTTGGCTCAACTGCGTGACGCGACCCTGCTCGACGCCGCTCATCCCGCAGGCGTGACGCCGGTGGCCTTCGCCGACTGCGGGAGCGTTGATAAGACCTGCGGACTGGCGCAGCTCGTAAAGCTGGTCTCGGCGCGACTGCCTTCGCAATGTTTCGCTGACGGATCGTCACTCGTCTCCGCCCCCTCGCACCCTTAGGAGCGCCCGTGAAGCTGCCCACCTCTTTGCTCAGTCTGCTTGCCGTCGCGGCCAGCGTGTCCACGGCGCCTGCTCAGACGGCTTCCACCCGTGCGGCCGCCCCCTATGCGCCCGCAGGTTCTGTGGCGCTCGGCGCTCCGGATCGCTGGGATTACGTGGTATTTTCGCCTGAGCTTCAGCGCGTCTTCGTGGCCCACGGGAGCGAGGTCAGCGTCGTGGACGCGCGCACCGGCGCCAAGATCGGCGATGTCGAGGGCGTGACGGGCGGCACCCACGGCGTGGCGGTGTCGCTTGCCAGCGGCCACGGCTATACCGACGACGGCAAGAACGGCTTGGTGGTCGCATTCGACCTCAAGACGCTGAAGGTGCTGAAGACCTTGAAGGCGTCGCCCGACGCAGACGCCATCGCCCGCGATCCCAAGACCGGACGCATCTTCGTGGTCGCCGGCGACAGCCAGACGCTGACCGTGGTCGATCCCGCCACCGACGCCGTGGTCCAGGTGATCCCCACCGGCGAGAAGATGGAGTTCGCCGCCGCCGACGGAGCAGGCAGCCTCTACGTCAACGGCGTGGCCGACCGCGACATCCTGCGGGTCGACACCACCTCGGGCCGGATCACCGCGCGCTGGCCGATCCCGGATTGCGAGAGCCCGCACGGCCTGGCCATCGACCCGGCGACGCGGCGGCTGTTCTCCTCCTGCGTCAACGCCAAGATGATGGTGGTGAACGCCGACAGCGGCAAGCTCGTCACCGAGCTCCCCATCGGGCTCGGCAGCGACGCGGCGGCCTTCGATCCCTCCACCCGCCGGGCCTTCAGCTCCAACGGCCGGGACGGAACGGTGACCGTGATCCAGGAAGACGGCCCGGACAGCTATCGCGTGCTCGGCGACATCGCGACCCAGAAGAGCGGGCGCACCATGGCCGTCGATCCCGTCACCGGCCGGCTGTATGTGGCCGCCGCCACGCCCTCCGAGACGGTCGGCCCCAACGGGCGCCCTCAGGCGATCCCCGGGTCGCTCCGACTGCTGATGTTCGACCCCGTGGCGAAGCGCTGAGCGAGGGGACGTTGGAGCCAGCTTGAGGGCGGCTTGCCTCGGTGTCGTCTGAACGATGGAGCCTGACGACGATGACGCAGTAGCTGCGGCTTGCGGTTTCGGTCATCAAGGTGCGACCCGGGTCCGCTGACTGCGCTTGGAAGAGGGGTCACCCATGTCTTGCGGCCGTCTCGCCGCGCTTGCGAGGGCAAGACTACGGTCCGCCGCCATGGCGATCTTGGCGGCCACGCTGGTTTCCGCATGCGCGACGGCTCAGCCGGGGCTGCAGGCTGACGCCGTGCTTGTCGACCCTAGCCGGGCCGAGTTGGCGGCGCTGGCGGCGAGGCTTCGCCAGCCCCGCCTCGCCCCGATCGAGCTGGACTTCTCCCGCCCGCTGACCCCTCGCGAGCTGGCGGTGATCGCCGTGGTGGCCAGTCCTGAGCTCAAGGCGCTTCGGGCTAAGGCGGCGGTGGCCGACGCCCAGGTGTTCAGCGCCGGCCTGCTGCCCGATCCGGTGCTCAACGCCGCCTACGCCAAGAACCTCGGCGGAGCGGACATCTACGACGGCGTGTCAGGGGCCATCGTCTATGAACTGGTGGCGCTACGCCAGCGCTCCACCGTACTCGCCGGCCAGCGCGCCGCAGCGGAGCAGTCGCACCTCGATCTCGCCTGGCAGGAGCTGCAGGTGGCGGCCCAAGCCGAGCTGCTCGCCGCGCGGATCACCGGGCTGGCCGAGATCACAGCCTATAACGCCCGCAGCCTTGCGGTCGCCCGCTTCGCTCTCGATCGGGCGCTGAAGGCCTCGGCCCGCGGCGACATCCGCGCCGACGAGGTGGAGACCCGGCGAATCGTCTCCGCCGACTTCTCAAACGCAGCGCGTATCACCGAGATCTCCCTCGGCGCCGCGCGTTACGACCTGAACAAGCTGCTCGGACTGTCGCCCGAGACCCGACTGATCATCGCCGCAGCCGGGCCGCCGTCGATAACGCCCACACAGCTCGATCCGCAGGCCCTGTTCGATCAGGCGCGTGCCGAGAGGCTCGATCTCCAGGCGCTCCAGGCCGGCTACCGGAGCCAGAACGCGGCAGTGCGCAAGGCGATGATGGACGCCTTCCCCTCGCTGTTGCTGACGCTGGGCGGCGGCGAGGACACCACCCATACCAAGACCTTCGACCCCGCGGTGAGTTTCACCCTGCCGCTCTGGAACAGGAACCGCGGCGGGATCGCCATCGCCCAGGCGACCCAGGCCCAGCTCCGCGCCGAATACGCCTCGCGCCTGTTCGCCACGCGCGCGGACATCGCCGAGCTCATCGCCCAACTCCGCATCGAAACCGCCCAGAAGGACGAGATCATCCGCCAGATCGCCCCTGTCCGCGCCATCGTCTCAGCGACCGAGATCGCAGCGGCGCGCGGCGACATAGCCCGTGCGACCGCCGAGACCGCCCGCCAGACCCTCCTCGACAAGGAGGCGGCGCTCGCCGCCCTGGACCAATCCATGGCCGAGCAGCGCGTGACGCTGAAGCTCGCCGTGGGCGGCCCTTTGCTGGACTGACGCCGATGCGCGCCCGTTTTCGCCTCCTGCTCGTCGCCGCTGCTTGCGCCACGGCGCTCACGGCCTGCACCAGGAAGGATACAGCCGCCGACACCCCCAAGCTCACCGCCGAGGTGAAGACCGTGGTGCTGGTTGACGGTGTGCTCGACCGCACCGTGACCGCCTATGGCTCAGCCGAGTTCGCCCCCGATGCGGAACGCATGCTGGCTGCGCCTATCGAGGCCAAGGTGGCGCAGGTGCTGGCGGGCGCGGGGGCGCAAGTCGCGGCCGGCCAGGCGGTGATCCTGCTCAGCCCCAGCCCCCAGACCGAGATCGATCTCAAAAAGGCCGCCGATGAGGCGCGCACCTCCCGCCAGTCCTATGACCGCGCCGTGCGGCTGAAGACTTCGGGCCTGGACAGCAACGCCGACGTGGAGAGCGCTCGCGCCACCGACGTGGTCGCGCAGGCCACGCTCGCCAGCCTCCAGTCCCGCGCCGCCGGCCTGACCGTCACCAGCCCGGTTGCGGGCGTGGTGGAGACCCTGACCGCGGCGCCGGGCGATCTCGTCGCGACGGGCGCGAGCCTCGGCAAGATCGGCCAGCTCGGCGCGGTTCGCGTGCGTCTGGCGCTCGATCCCGCCGCGGTGGCGAGCGTGCACGCCGGCCAGAGCGTGCGCCTCCAGCCCGCTGGCGGCGGCGCGGAGACGACCGGCGTGGTCGCGTCCATCAACCCCACCGTCGACCCCCAGACCCGGCTGGCCAGCGTGATCGTGCGCGCCAGCGGTCTCGCCCCAGGCGAGGCGCTGAAGGGCGAGGTGGTGACAGGCCGGGCCTCCGGCCCCGTCGCGCCGCACGCGGCGATCGACTATGACCAGGACCAGTCCTACGTGCTGGTGGTGCAGGGCGGGGTCGTCCACCGGCGCAACGTCAGGCTCGGGCCCGAGCAGGGCGATCAGGTGGAGATCGCCTCAGGCGTCAAGTCCGGCGAGCGCGTCGTCGTCGAAGGCGGCGCCTCGCTGGACGATGGTGCGGCGGTGAAGGAAGCGGCGCCCGCGCCGGCCGCGGGTAAGGACGCCGGCTGATGACCCGGTGGATGGCGGGCCACGCGCGCTCAATCCTGTTCGCCTTCATCCTGCTGATCGTCGGCGGCGTCGGTGCGGCGCTGCACCTGCCCGTCGCGCTGTTCCCCCAGATCAGCTTCCCGCGCGTGCTGGTGTCGGTGGACGCGGGCGAGCGCGCCACCGACCAGATGGAGATCCAGGCCACCCGGCCGCTGGAACAGGCGCTGCGAGCCATCCAGGGCGTCACCGACATCCGCTCCACCACCTCCCGCGGCGCGGCCGACGTGACCCTGACCTTCGCCTGGGGCCACGACATGTCGACCGCCACCTTGCAGGCGCAGGCCGCCGTCGCCTCGCTGCTGCCGGACCTGCCGGCCGGCACGCGGTTCGAAGTCCGCCGTATGGACCCGACCGTCTATCCGATCTTCGGCCTGGCGCTCACGTCCAAGACCCGAAGCCTGACCGCGCTTCGCACCTTCGCCGAGCTGCAGCTCCGCCCGCTGATCTCGGCCATACCCGGGGTGGCGGGGGTCGACGTCCAGGGCGGCGAGCAGGCGGAGTATCACGTGGTGCTAGACCCCGCCCAGCTCCAAGCCATGGGCCTGTCGATGGACGACGTGTCAAAGTCGCTCGCCGCCGCCAACGTGGTCCAGGCCACCGGCCGCCTGGAAGACCGGCACCGCCTCTACCTGACGCTGGTGGACAACCGGCTGAGCACCGCCGCCGACATCGCCGCCCTCCCGATCAAGACCGGCGCGACGCCTGCGGCGGGGCTGGTGACGCTCGGCCAGGTGGCTCAGGTGAGCATGGCCACCGTGCCGCAATATATCCGCGTCACCGCCCAGGGCCGCGACGCGGTCCTGGTCAACGTGCGCCAGGACCGCAACGCCGACAGCGTCACCCTGGTCAAGGCCGTCCAGGCGGCGCTGAAGAGCTACGCCCCCCAGACCCCCTCCGACATCAAGCAGGCGATCTGGTACGACCAGTCCGAGCTGGTGGCGGGCGCGGCGGTGGGCGTTCGCGACGCCATCCTGATCGGGGCGCTGCTCGCGGGCGCCGTCCTGTTCCTGTTCCTGCGCAGCCTGCGCCTGATGGCGGTGACGGCGATCATGCTGCCCGCGGTGCTGGCGTCCGCCTGCCTGCTGCTCAGCGTCATGGGCATGAGCTTCAACATGATGACACTCGGCGGCATGGCCGCCGCCGTGGGCCTGGTCGTAGACGACGTGGTGGTGATGCTGGAGCACCTTATGCGTCGGCTGGAGGAGGCCAACCGGGCGGGCGACGCCAGCGACCGGCCAGCCGTCCGCGCGCGTGTGCTGGCCGCGGCCGGCGAGATGGTGCGCCCGCTGATCGGTTCGACCTTCGCGACGCTTGTGGTGTTCGCCCCGCTCGCCTTCCTCAGCGGTCTGACGGGGGGCTTCTTCAAGGCGCTGGCCGTGACCATGGCCGCGGCCCTGCTGATCTCGCTGGTCTTCGCCCTGTTCGTGGCGCCGCTGCTGGCTGCGAGCTGGCTGCGGCTGAAGGACGTCAAGGCGGCGGCCAAGTCCGAGGCGATGATGGGCCGACTGCTGAAGCTCTACGGTTGGGCGATGCGCCGCCTGCTGATCCGCCCGGGCCTGGCGGTGGTCCTGGCGGCGCTGGCCTTCGTCCTGGTCGGGGGGTTCGCCTACACCCGGCTGGGCTCGGGCCTGCTGCCCAAGATGGACGAGGGCGGCTTCGTGCTCGACTATAAGGCCCATCCGGGCTCCTCGCTCGCCGACACCGACGCCCTGCTGCGCCAGGTCGAGGCGATCGTGCAGAAGAACCCCAATGTGAATAGCTACTCCCGCCGCACCGGCGCCCAGCTCGGCGGCGGGTTGAGCGAGGCGGACGAGGGCGACTTCTTCATTCACCTGAAGCCCCCGCCTCGCCAGGGCATCGACGAGGTGATGGCCGACCTCCGCCGTCAGATTGCAGCCAGCGTGCCGGGGCTCGAAATAGAAACCGCCCAGTTGATGGAGGATTCGCTCGGCGATCTCACCGGCGCGCCCCAGCCCATCGAGGTCAAGCTGTTCGGCCCGGACGCCGCCGCCGTGCGCCATGCGGCTGAACTGATCGCCCCGGCCATCGGCAATATTCGTGGCGTAGTCGAGGTGGTGAACGGGCTTCGCCCCACCGGCGACGCCATCGTATTCAAGGTCGACCCGGCCGCCGCCGCCCTGGACGGGCTCGATCCCGGCGCCGTCGCGGCCCAGATCCAGGACCAGATCGAAGGCGCCGTGGCCACCCAGGTCCAGCTCGGCCAGCTCGTCGTGGGTATCCGCGTCTGGACGCCCCCCGGCCTGCGCGACCGGGTGGAACGGCTGTCGGGCTTGATGCTGAAGACGCCCGACGGCCACGCCACGCCTCTCTCACGAGTGGCGAGCATCGCGGTGCAGGGCGGCCAGCAGCAGGTGACGCGCGAGAACCTGCAGCCCTTCGTCGGCGTCACCGCACGGCTCGAAGGCCGCGACATGGGCTCGGCCATGGCCGCGGTGAAGACGGCCGTTTCCGCCCTCAGCCTGCCGGTAAGGGTGCGCTACGTCTATGGCGGTCTTTACGCCGAGCAGCAGAAGTCCTTCACCGACCTCGCCGTGGTGTTCGCCTCCGCGCTCCTGCTGGTCACGCTTCTGCTGCTGTTCCTGTTCGAGCGGATCAGCGTGGTGGCCGCCATCGTCATCGTCGACCTGATGGCGGCGCTGGCGGTGTTCATGGGCCTGGCGTTGACCGGTACGGAGCTGAACATCTCAGCGCTCATGGGCCTGACCATGATCGTGGGCATCGTGACTGAGCTCGCGGTCTTCTTCTTCGCCGAGATCGACCTCGCCGCCCTGCCCGCAGACCGCGTCGGGCGCCGCAAGACCGTGCTGGAGGCCGGCCGCGCGCGGATGCGCCCGATCCTGATGTCGGCCGCCATCGCCATCCTGGCCCTGTCGCCCCTGGCGCTCGGCATCGGCGAGGGGGCGGGAATGCAGACGCCGCTGGCCATCGCCATCATCGCCGGACTGCTCGCCGGCGCACCGCTCGTGCTGCTGGTACTTCCGCTGGCCTTCCTGAGCCTCGATCGAACAGGCCGACGGGCCGCCCCGCCGCAGGGCGACGCCACGCAGAGCGTCAGCCCTTGAAACGCCAAACCCGGTAGAGATAAATCGCCGCACAGATGATCAGGAAGGCCGTGGTCAGCGGTCTCATCCAGCTCGCCAAGTCGCCGTAGTGAGACTGCAGGACGTAGCCGGCGAACGTCAGCAGCGTGCTCCAGGCCAAAGACCCGAGCGAACTCCACACAAGAAAGCTCGCGAGGGCATGGCCGCCACACCAGCAGGGATGCAGATGACTCCCCGTACGCCCGGTAAGGCCCGGCCGAGGCATACAGCGAACGGGCCAAAACGTCTGAACCAGCCTTCGGCGCGACGAAGCTCGTCTGGACCGAGGGTGAGCCACCTGCCGTGACGCGCGGACCAGGTCGCCAGCCTCTCCAATCCGAGCCAGCGCCCGATGCCGTACCATAACGCGCCGCCCAGGACCGAGCCCGCGGTGCCGGCGAGGATCACCGCCAGAAGACCCAAACCGCTGACACCGGCTTCGTAACCGGCGAGCGGCATGATGAGCTCAGATGGAATGGGAGGAAACACGTTCTCCAGCAGCATCAGCCAGAAGACGGCGGCCGCGCCGCCCATGCGTATCGCTTCGGTGATCAGGTCGAACACGGAAAGTCCGGCCAAGACCATCTACGGCAACCCAACCCTAGAGTACTGACGAGAGGGCCACTCGCGGCCGCTTGGCGCCGCCGGATCAAGAGCCGTCGGCCCAGAGCGCGTGGGCGTCGAGGCGGAGGCGAGTGACGGCGGTCCAGGCTTGGACCCGGGCGTCCAGCTCGGCGCGGACCGCCTGGTAAACCAGCCCGTCGGCGAGCAGGGTGTCGGACAGGCCCTGCGCACCGAGCGCGTAGGCGCGCTGCTGCAGATGGGCGGAGGCGGCGGCGGCCGTGGCGGCCTGGCGGGTGGCGCTCCAGGCTAGCAGCGCGCTGCGCATCTGCGCTACGTCCTGGCCGGCGAGCGTGGAGATGTCGCGCTGCATCTTGACCGCATCGGCCTGGAGCGCGGAGGCCTTGGCGGTCTCGCCCTGGGCGATGGCGGAGCGGCGCTCGCCCCCGAAGGGTATGGAGAAGGTAAGCTGGGCGCCAGTCTCGCGGTTGCCCTGCTCGTTGAAGCCGCGCACGCCGAAGGTGGGGTCGGGGTGCTCGTCCAACCGGGCGCGCTCGGCGATGGTGCGCTGTTCCTGAGCCTTCAGTTCGGCGATGCGGATCTCATGGCTGCGCGCGAAGATCTCGGCGCGCCAACCTTCCGCCGGTTCTGGCGGCGCGATGGGATCGGGCAGGATAGGGGCGTGGGCCGGCAGGGGGAGTTCGGGGAACCCCTCGTGCAGGGAGAGCATCGCGGAGTCCGCCTCGCCCTGGGAGGCTTGCACCTTGGCCTGCGCCACCGCGAGCGCTGCAGCCACGCGGTCCTCGTCCAGGACGGCGGCGTCCTTGAGCTGCACGCGCCGGCGCATTGCGGCCAGCGCATCCTGCGCCCCTGTGACGGAGCGACGGTCCAGCTCGGCTTCGGCGCTGGCGCGCACCCACGTGAACCAGGCGTCGGCCAGGGCGAGAGCCGTCTTGTGGCGCGCGTCGTCGACCTCGTCCTTGGCGGCCTCCACACCCAGATCGCCGGTCTCGCGATCCAGCCGCGCCTTGCCGGGAAGACGGAAGGCGCGTTCGGCGCCGACGTAACCTTCCGGGAAGGTCGCGGACGGAGAGCGTCCAGGCTGGCTATAGTAGTCGCTCTCGTAGCGGCCGGCTGCGGTGGCGGTGAAGGTGGTCTCGTGTTCACCGACGCGCAGTCGCTCGGCCTGGGCGCGGGCCGCGTCCAGCCGGTCCCGGGCCGCTTGGACATCGGGGCTGGCGTCGAGGGTGGCCTGGACCAGCGGCTCGGGCGGCAGGGCGACATCCAGCGGGGCCGCGCCCGGCGTCGGGGTCGGTGCAGAAGCGGGGGACAAAGGCGTCGCATAGGTCGCGGCGGGCATGGCCGGCGGGCTGTAGCCCGGCGACGGCGCAGGCGGGGCGGGGGCGACACTGATCGGCGGCGCGGCGCCAGCGGTGGACATGGTGGGCGGCGCGCTGCTCTGCGCCAGCGCCGCGTGAGAGGTGGCGGCGAGCAGCAGGCCGATCAGGGCGCGCCTCATGCGGCCATGCCCGGCCCGGCGTCGTGCTTGTCCCGCGGCGCCACGCCGTAGCGCAGGAACAGCATGGGCAGCATGATCAGGGTGAGCAGGGTGGAGGTGACCAGTCCGCCCACCACCACCACCGCCAGCGGCCGCTGCACCGACGATCCCGGCCCGCTGGCGAACAGCAGCGGCACAAGGCCGAGCGCGGTGATCGAGGCGGTCATCAGCACGGGACGGAGCCGCCGCTTGGCGCCTTCTACAACAACCTCCTTCAGCGCCACGCCGTCCTTCAGCATGGCGCTGTAGTGGTCCACCAGCACCAGCCCGTTCAGCACCGCGATGCCCAGCAGCGCGATGAAGCCGACCGACGCTGGCACCGACAGGTACTGGCCCGAAACCCAAAGGGTCAGCATTCCGCCGACCAGCGCAAAGGGCACGTTCACCATGATCAGGATCATCTGGCGCACCGAATCGAGCGCCAGGTAGAGCACCACGCAGATCAGCACGAGGGCGATGGGAATGACCAGGAGGATGCGGGCCGCGGCGCGTTTCTGCTCCTGGAACTGGCCGGCCCACTGCAGGTGGTAGCCGGACGGCAGCTTGACCTGCTGGGCCACCGCCTTCTGGGCGTCCTTGACGAAGGCGACCAGGGCGCGGTGCTCCACATTAACTTGAACCTCCGCATCGCGCTCCTGATGCTCGCGGTCGATCGACACGGGACCTTCGTTGCGGGTGACCTGGGCCATGTCCTCCAGGTGCGCCTCACCCCCGCCGGGGGTGGCGATCTCGGTCTGGGCGAACGTCTCCGGGTGCTGCCGCATGGTATCGGGCGCGCGGATCAGGATGGGGGTGCGCTTATCGACGTCGCGCACCAGACCCGCCTGCACCCCCTCCAGCATCGCGCGCATGTCGTCCTGCATGGACTGCACGCTCACGCCGTAGCCGCCGGCGCGCATCCGGTCGGCCTTGAGCTCCAGGTAGGAGAGGCGGTCGCTGGCCTGGGTCATGGGGTCCGACGCCCCCTTCACCTTGCCGGTCACGTCGCGGATTTGCACGGCGAGCTTGGAGAGCTTGTCCAGGTCCTTGCCGAAGATCTTGATCACCACCGCCCCGCGGGCGCCGGTCAGCATCTCGTCGGTCCGCATCTCGATCGGCTGGGTGAAGCTCGATTCCAGCCCCGGGAAGCGGGTCATGATCTGCCTGATCTGGCCGACGATGAAGCTGACGTTCTTGTGGCGCCAGGTCTTCTTGGGTCTCAGGGTGATGAAGGTGTCGGTCTCGTTCAGCCCCATGGGGTCCAGGCGAAGCTGGTCCGCCCCCGTGCGGCTGACGACGTCCTTGACCTCGGGCACCTCCTTCAGAATGGCCTTCTGGACCATCCCGTCGATGGCCAGCGAGCGGGCCAGGTTGATGGAGGGCTGTTTGGTGAGCTGCATCACGATGGTGCCCTCCTCCAGGGTCGGGATGAAGCTCTTGCCCACCAGGAAATAGCCCGCCACCGACACCAGCGCCCCGGCCACGGCGATGCCGATGATCAGTCGGGGACGACCGAGCGCCCCCTTCAGCAGCCGCTCGTAAGGCGGCAATATCTTGCGCATCAACCAGGACGGCTTGTGCGGCTTGGGCGTCTGGCCGGGCTTCAGCTCGGTGGTCTTCAATACCAGCGAGGCCAGCGCCGGGGTGAAGGTCAGGCTGAGCAGCAGCGAGGCCGCCAGGGCGAACACGATGATCACCGCCACGGGGCGGAACATCTTGCCCTCCTGGCCCTGAAGCGACAGCAGCGGGGTGAAGACCAGGCAGATGATGAACACGCCCGCAGTGACCGGCTTGATCACCTCCTTGGCGGCCTCGGCCACGACCTCGCGCCGCGGGCGCCGGCCGTGGTCCTCGGCCAAGCGCTCGGTGGCGTTTTCCACGATCACGATGGCTCCGTCGACCAGCATGCCGATGGCGATGGCCAGGCCGCCGAGGCTCATCAGGTTGGCCGAGATGCCCGTGACCCGCATCAGCAGCACGGTGATCAAGGCGGCCATGGGCAGGCTGAGCGCCACCACGCTCGACGCCCTCACGTCCAGCAGGAACAGGAAGAGCAGCGCGACCACGAACAGCATGGCCTCCAGCAACGCCTCGACCACCGTATGCACCGCCCGGTGGATCAGCTTGGAGCGGTCGTAGAAGATGTAGGGCTTCACCCCCTTCGGCAGCTCGATGGAGGCGAGCTTGGCGCGGCTGTCGGCGATCACCTGGTCGGCGTTCGCCCCTTTCAGCGACTCCACGATCGCCTCCGACACCTCGCCCTGGCCGTCCTTGGTCACCGCGCCATAGCGGGTCATCGAGCTGATCTTGACGGTCGCCAAATCGCCGAGCCGGACCTGACCGCCGCCTTTCTGCGCGATCATGGTGTCGCGCAGATCGTCGACGGTCTTGATCGCGCCGACGCTGCGCACGATCAGGGCCTGATCGGTCTCGTCCAGCCGCCCGGCTCCGTCGTCTCGGTTCGCCGTCATCAGCTGGGCCTTCAGATCGTCCACGGTCAGGCCGGCGTGAGCCAAGGCGGCGGGGTCGGGCTCGACCTCATAGGCCTCCACCAGACCGCCGAGGGCGTTCAGGTCCGCCACGCCCTTCACCGAGCGCAGCGCCGGGCGCAGCGTCCAGTCCACCAGGGTGCGGCGCTCGCGCAGGTTCAGATCGCCGCCTTCCAGCGTGAACATCAGCACCGCCGACAGCGGCGTGGCGATGGGGGCGAGGCCGCCCGTCGCATCCGGCGGCAGTTCGTCCTTGGCCTGCTGCAGGCGCTGGAACACCTGGTCGCGCGCCCAATAAAGGCCGGACCCCTCCTCGAAGTCCAAGGTGACGGTCACCACCGCGTACTTGGAGACCGAGCGCATGGTGGTCTCTTTGGGGATCGCCTCCAGCGCGACCTCGAGCGGGGTGGTGACCTGGCTCTCCACCTCCTGCGGGGTCAGGCCCGGAGCGCGGTAGATGACCTTGACCTGCACCGGGGAAACGTCGGGAAAGGCGTCGATGGGCAGGCCCACGATCGCCCACGCGCCCGCCGCCGCCAATGCAACATAGAACAGCAGCGCCAGCCACCGCTGGGCGACCGAAAGATCGACGAGACGGTTCAGCACGTCACTTCTCGGCCAGGTCTTTCAGCTCGCTGACGCCCGAGACCGCGACCGGCGTTCCGGCCGACACCGCGCCACGGAACGTCACCGCGCCGTCGGCGAAGCCCGAGACATCCACCGGAACGGGCGCGAACCCGCCGGCGCGCTTGACGAACACCACCGGCGTCTCGTGGACCCGCACCAGCGCCCCGCGCGGCGCCTGCCACAGCCCCCGGGTTCCGGCGTCGAAAATCTGAACCGTGGTCATGCGCCCGGGGATGAAGGCCGGGCGCGGCGGGACCTCGGCCAGCAGCGAGACCGAGCGGGTCGTGGGATCGACCTGGGCCCCGACCGACACCACCCTGCCCTGCGCCCCTTCCACCACGGCGCGGTCGCCGACCCTGACCCGACCGGCGAGGTCGGCGGCCAAGGTCGCTTGCGCCTGGATGCGGTCGGCGACGTCCACGGTGAAGGCCGGAGCCCCCGCCGCCAGCGCTTGGCCCGCCTGGACCCCGACATTGGCGACCCGCCCGGCGATGGGGGATTTGAGGGCGTAATGGCCGGCGCTGTCGATGCCGGCCGCATTCACGCCCAGCGCCTTGGCGTGCTCGATGGCCTCGGCGCTCTTCAGCCGGGCGTGCGTCTCCTCCTCCCGCGCGCCGGCGACAATACCCTCGCGGACCAGCTCGGCGGTCCTGCGCTCTGCATCCGCGGCGACCTCCGTCTCCGCACGCGCCTGGGCGAGGTCGGCGGCGGCGGTGAGGGCGTCGCGGCTGAACACGTTGGCGAGCGACTGACCCGGACGGACGGACTGGCCCTCCACCACGGACACCCGCGTCACCACGCCCGGATAGGGCGCGCTCACCGCCACCCGCCCGTTCGGGGGCGGCGTGAACATGGCGGGGACGCGCGCCACGGGCTGAACCTCGGCGGGCGTGACCTGCGCCAGCTCGATGTGGAGCCCCTTGATCTGCGCCGCCGTCAGCTTCAGCAACGGGACCTTGATGACTGCAGCCCCCGCTGGCGACGTGATCGCCACGATCAGCAACAGGCCTGTCGATATGAAGACCCAGGACGGCGGATGACGCATTTACGGTTTCAATCCCGAGTCCGACTCCATCACTTGACGCCGCCGCCATGAAGGCGCCTCAAATGCCTTCATTCCCCAAGACGACGGGGCTCGTCGGTCGTTCACGATGAACTCTCGCGGAGCAATCCAGCCGGCCTCCGGCATTTTACGCCTCAAGCCTGTTGCAGGCTTTGATGCGCCTCGAATCCCTCAATGCCCAGCAGGATTGCTTTTAAGCGATGCGACTGCTTGGCGTTGAGGGACAAACAAGGCGTCGTGACCGCCTTGGGCGGGCCTATCCGACAGAGGCCTTCAGTTCCTCTCCGACTTTCTTATGCTTTGCATCCATGGCCGCAAACTTCTTTAGATAAGCCTTGATGCGTGCATTTTGTGTCGACGACTGCTCTTGGTTGGAGTCCGCCTCATCCTTTAAGTTGATCTGCGTCATTTCATCAATGTACGACTTATCGAAGGACGCACCCTGCATCTCCTTGATTTTGGCCAGGGATTGCGCGTCCTCCGGCGTCATTCCTGATGGGACGGTGACTCCCTCTTGTTGAGCGAGTTGGGCGAGGGAAGCGTTCGCGCTCGTGTGATCGCGAACGATCATCGAGGCATAGCTTCGTACATCAGGCTTGGACGCCTTGGACTGCGCCAGTTTACCTAACGCTAGTTCGTAGCGTGCGCCCTGAACGTCCTTCACTAGGAAAGACCTATCCGCGTCGCTCACTGCAGCCGCAGATGCCGCTCCGGCGACGACTGAGAACGAAACCACCGCAACGGTCAAAGTGCTAAGCCTTAACATAAGCTGTCCCTTCTCATTTATTATACAACGTTTGATGTATTCTATACTGTAAATTGTCGACAGCCGCAATGACCTCTGCGCGACCTGACGATAGGCTAAAGCGCGACTTGATCCCCCGACTCATATCACCGTCTCGAAAACCCTGCCCAACCCCGCGGTCACCGCCATGGCGAGTGCGCCCCAGAATACGACGCGCAGCATGGCCGCGCGTGATCCCGCGCCGCCCAACCTGGCCCCGACGCCCCCTAGACACGCGAGCAGAGCCAGGGTCGCCACGACGATCGCTGGCGCCAGCAGGGTCTGGTCGGCGACGAGCGCCACGGCCAAGGGCGCCGCGGCGCCGAGCGAGAAGGACAAGGCCGACGCCAGCGCGGCCTGCAAAGGCTTGGCCTGGTTGGCGTCAGACAGGCCCAGCTCATCACGAGCGTGGGCGCCAAGCGCGTCATGGGTCATGAGCTGTCGCGCGACCTGGGCCGCCAGGGTAGCGTCGAGACCGCGTGCGACGTAGATGCCGGCGAGCTCCGCCTCCTCGGCGGCGGGATCGTGCTCTAGCTCCCGAGCTTCCCGGCCTAGATCGGCCTGCTCGGCGTCGCGTTGCGAGCTGACCGAGACGTATTCGCCCGCCGCCATCGACATGGCCCCGGCGAACAGTCCCGCAGCGCCCGCGACCAGGATCGCCGAGCGCGTGGCGTGGGCCGACGCCACACCCACGATCAGGCTGGCTGTGGACAGCAAGCCGTCGTCGGCCCCGAGCACAGCAGCGCGCAGCCAACCCAACCGCCCGACCTTGTGAGCTTCGATGTGCGTCCTGCGAGCGCGCCTCAACCCACCACCTCAGGATCGGGAGACGCGACGCCATCGTGTGAACGCCTGCGCGTCACTTCGCTCCCCCGGGGACCGGACCGCCGTCGCGGCTGATGAGCTCGGAAAGCCTGGCTACGACGACCCCCGCCAATCGGATCGACGCCTCGTTCACCAACGTGCGGCCACCCGGCTGCAGATACATCCACTGCTCCATCGTGGCTCCAGCCGGCGACTTCATCGGATAGCGGAGGTGGAACAGAGAACCATAAGCCTCGCCGACCACCTCGCCCGAGGCGTCCGTCAGACTGGCGACGTAATCATGCGCGCCACGTCGTCGCAGGACCCAGGTCCGCGCCTTCGACGGCTCGCCCTCGAAGGCGACGGTCTGATCCAGGCGAAAGCTCCCGTCCGGCTCCGCCTCGCCGCGACTTTCGACGTGGAAGATTTTGGAAGGCGCGCCCCCCGCCGTCTCAAGCACGCCCCAGGAATGGGCCGATCCGCTGAAGAAGGCCTCAGGCGACATCTCAGGGGTCTGCGAGGCGAAGTCCTCGACCGGCTTGGCTGTCAAACACCCTGAGAGCGACAATCCCAGGACGAGTACCGCCAGGCCGCGGGCCAACAGAGGTTGACGAAATATCACGCGGGCGCCCTCACCTTAAGCTTTCGTGGCCTCGATGAGCGGAGACGGCGCCCCGACATCCAACTTACGGACACCGACAAACCCAGCCTCTGTCAGCCAGCCCTTGATCTCCTCGAACGCGTAGGTCGAACCCGCCTCGCTGTGAACCAGCATGTTGAGGGCGAAGATCAACGCTTCAAGCGGACCGCTCCGGTCTTGTTCCGCGACGAACTCCGCGATGACGATCGAGCCTCCCACCGCCAGCGCAGCATGGACGCGCGCGAGCAGACGACGCGCCGCGGTTTCACCTTCGCTGTGGATGATGTGCCCGAGCAGAGCCAAGTCATGGTCGCCGCCGAGATCGACGTCGCTCAGATCACCACCTGAAAAGCGGTACTGGCTGCTAACCGCGTATCGGGCGCATACCTTCGATGTAACCTCGAGCACATGCGGCCAATCCACGGCGGTGACCTGCACGCTCGCCGACTTCAATGCAAACGGCAAGCTCCACACCGCCGACCCAGCTGCGACGTCGAGGATGCGGCGCGGCTGCGTGGGATATTGGTCCAAGAGATGGTCGGCGAGTCTGGACGCCGCCGCCCAATTCATCGGCAGCAAACCCTCCACCAAGTCCGCGAAGAGATCGGCGCCGGCGGCCTGACGGTTCACGACCGTGTGCGGCCGACCTGTGCGAACGCATTGCGTAAGGCCGAGCCACGCCGGAATGAGCTGGGACCCTGCCTGGACGAATAAGGCGCCGAGGTTCTGCTCCGGCTTGGCCCTGAGCAGATAGGCGGAACTGACCTCATTGAGGTGAAAGCGTCCATCGGAACGCCGCTCCAAAAGTCCGAAGGCCGCGAGAGCATCGCAGAGCGGCTGAAGCCCTCGGATAGAGGCCCCGACTGACGAACTCAGCTCCACCACGCTCATCGGCTGATCATCGAGGACGTCAAAGAGGCCGAGATCGACCGCCGCCCGGATGATCAGCGGAGGCGCGAACCCAAACGCCAGCTTCAATAGGAAGTCCGGGCTGGGGGTGTCGGCTCCAGACGACGCGCTCGTCGAGACCTCTCCAACAATCGATCGACCGCTGTGTTCCGGCTGGAGTCGGTTCAGCCTCCTGGGCTTCACGGCCGGCGCCGCATCGCCGTGGGCGATCTCACCGGTCTTCATGGTCCGCTCCGAAGATGCGTGACTGGGGGTCGAGGGCGGGGGCCCGAAGCGCGCTGACCTGATAGATGGAATATCGCGCACCGGCGCCGGTCCTGGGATCCTGCTGCAGGACGGCGAGCAACTTTACGAGCGAAAACCGGGCGTCGATCTTGGAAAGCTTGCTGCAGGCGTTCTTGCAAATGTAGAGCGCCTGGCCCTGGAACAGCCGGGGGTCCGGCTGTGGCTCGTTGCTCCACCTCATCCTGTCGCTGATCTGCACGACGGGCGTGGAGGACGGCAGATAAAGCTCGGTCAGGCTGTTCAAGGTGTAGTCGGTGGTGAGGATGACCCGGGCGCCGACCTTCGATCGCAGAGCTTCGATCTCTGCGGCGAGCGTCTTCCAGCCGACGCCCAGCACGCGTGTGCGTGGATCGTGACGGCCGAGCGGCAGGAACCCCGTCGTCGCTTCCGCATAGGCGATCAGCGCCAGGAGCAGGCCGAAGGGCGCAGCCAGGCGGCGCGCCCACAATACCACGGGTCCCAGCCGTCGACCGAGCTGCAGACGGTGAACCGCATAGGCGGCGGCGATCGCGAAAGCCGGATAGGCCGGCTCCGGCCAGTTGCCCTGAACGCGCTCGTGCGTCGCGTGCCAGATAAAGTAGATCATCATCGGTGCAATCATCGAGACGATCAGCACCCGCCCGGGACGATCCTGACGGCTTGATCCCGGCGCAAATAGGCCGATGCAGCCGAGCACGAAGATGGGCGGCGTGGCCAGGATGACCAGGGCGCTCGTGAGCTCCAGCAGATAGCGTAGCGTCCAGATGTAAACGGTAAGCCGACCCGACTGGTAAACCAGCGACGCCCACCGATGCTGGGCGTTCCACATCAGGACCGGAGTGAATATCGCCAGGGCGACCAGGCCGCCCGCCCACATCCAAGGGCTCGCCAACCACTTGCGCTGCGCAGGCACAGCGATCAGCCACGCCAGGATGCTGACCGCGAAGAAGGCGGTGGTGTACTTGGAGCAGAGGCCGAAGCCGAAGGCCGCGCCTGCCGCCAGCCACCGTTCACCCCGGCCAGTCCGCTGCAGCTCGGCCAGGAACAGGAGCAGAAAGCAGGTGGTGGTGACCACAACTTGGTCGGAGGTGGCCACCAGCGAGCCGATCGTCATGACGACGGTGAGGTTGAAATAGACGACCGCCGTCCTGGCCAGACCCGCATCGTCGAAGAGGGCCGAGGCCGCCCGCCACACAGCCCAGCTGGCGGGCAGGCTGAGCGCTACCGCCATGAAGCGGACGCCGAGCGACGTATCACCGAACACACTCGTGCCCAGCCTGATCATCAGAGGGTTCATGAACGGGTGGTCGATAAACCCGGCGGCCAGATGCTTCGAGTATCGCCAGTAGAGCGCCTCGTCAGAGGCGAGCGGCGTGTAAGCGGCGACCACGAACTTGATCAACATCAGACCGCAGACGAACAGGATCAGAGCGGTCGTCGGCGATGAAAGTCGCGCCTTCGCCTGGCCCCAGAAGCTTTGACCCGAAGAGGTTTCGGATGAGCGATGCACGACCCGGTCGATCGGGCAGGTGGAGTCGGCGCCGCTCAGTCGTGACCTGATCTCGGTCATAAAACCGAGGACGACGAAAGGGAGGTCATACGCTGCTCCAACCCGCTTGCAGGGATGAAGACGTTCCCGACCGGCCCTACCCTCAACCCATCGCGTGTCGAGCGTCTAAGTCAAAAGTGAAGAGCCCTGTACGAAGTTGGGGTGGCGCAAACGAGATCGGCGAAATGCGCCGTGGGTATGGGGGCGCCCCGCCGCTGCGGCGTCCTGAGTCCTGAGAAGGACGCGATATGACCGTACCGCAAACGACCCTCAGCCTGCGAGCTTGCGCCCTCTACGCCATGGTGATGGGGGGCAGCGTGTATTTGGTCATCTGCCAGGCCCCGATCATGATGGCCGCGATCATCGGGGCTGGTTGACGCCATCTCGATGAGCGAAAAAGCCGTCGGCGCATCTGCCGCCTAGGGATGGCTCATCACTAGGTCTGACACCCTCACCGCCAGGCTCAGTCTCAGTGATCTGAAAAGCTCGCTTGCAGGACCGTTCACCTTGCAGGTGGGACCAGGGGAGTGCGCCTGCGTCATGGGTCCGTCCGGGTCGGGCAAGAGCCTGTTTCTGCGAATGATCGCCGACCTTGACGTCAACGAAGGGCAGGTCGCGCTCGACGGACGTGCTCGCGCCGACTTCCCCGCGCCGCTCTGGCGCCGCGCGGTGAGCTATGTTCCGGCTGAGGCCGGTTGGTGGGCGGACGACGTCAGGGCGCATTTCCCGGCAGACGAGCTTGGTGAAGCAACGGCCTTGGCGTCTCGCCTAGGACTCGCCGCCACCCTGATCGACAGCCCGGTCGCGCGGCTGTCCACGGGGGAGCGTCAGCGCCTCGCGCTGGTCCGCGCCCTGGTCAAGGAGCCGCCGGTGCTGCTGCTCGACGAACCCACCGGCGCGCTCGATCCGGCGAGCGTCGCAGCGGTCGAGGCCCTGCTTCGCGAGCGCTTGGCTGCAGGGCGGTCCGTGATCCTGGTGACCCATGACCTGGCGCTGGGCGGCCGCCTTGGGACAAGGCGGTACGAGATGTCGCAAGGGCGGCTGAGGGCGGCATGAGCATCGTTTCTCTCACTCCAGCCGACATCACCTTCTCCGCGTCCCTGCTCGTCGTGGACGCGATCCTATCCATCGCCTTGAGCCTGAAGCTGCACAGACAGCTTGCCGTCGCCGCGGTCAGGATGGTCGTGCAGCTAGTCGCCGTCGGCTACGTGCTGAAGCTGGTCTTCGCCCTGAACAACCCGGCCGCCACCCTCGCCATCGTCCTGCTCATGGTGCTGGTCGCCGCACGAGAGGTGGCGGCGCGACCAGAGCGGCGGTTCAAGGACCTCTCCAATCTGGCGCTGGGCGCGGGGAGCGTGACGCTGGCGACCCTGGTGACCGCAGTCCTAGCGCTAACTACGGCCATCCGCTCCAAGCCCTGGTTCGACCCCCGGTACGCCGTGCCTCTGGCCGGCATCATCCTGGGCAACGTGCTGAACACGGCCAGCCTCACCCTGGACAGCCTGCTGGGGTCGGTGAGCCGAGAGCGCACCAGCATAGAGGCTCGCCTGAGCCTTGGAGCGAGCTACTGGCAGGCGGTCGGCGGCCAGATCAGAACCGCGATCCGACGCGGGCTGTTGCCCATCATCAATCAGATGTCGGCGGCGGGCGTGGTGACGCTGCCCGGCATCATGACCGGCCAGATCCTGGCGGGGCTCAACCCGGTGGAGGCGGTCAAGTACCAGATCCTGTTGATGTTCCTACTGTCGGGCGGCAGCGGTCTCGCCGCCCTCAGCATCGCCTACCTCGCCGCCTGGCGGCTGACCGACGGTCGCGCCCGGCTCAGGCTGGATCGGTTGCGCTAAAAGCCCCGGCTCACGGCGAGGCGAACCGTGCGGGGCCGCAGCGGCGTCGCCTGGGCTCCGGCGCCCAGGCTGAACGGATTGCCGAAGGCGAAGGTGTCTCCACGGTTATTGGCCGGATTGGAGACCACTAGGCCGATCGAATAGACCGGCGTTTGGAACACCGCCTGAAAACGGGCATCGAGATAATGGCCCATCTCGCTCGATCCCTGCGGACCGAAGAACAGATAGGAATGGCCGACATAGAGCGCAGCGGCGTCCAGCTCCAGCGTCCGCTCTCCTCCGAGCGGGATGTCGTAGCTGATGCGGCCATTGACCGAGCGGCGCGCGACGCCGGGAAGAGTGAAGTCGGACCGGCCCGCCGGAAAACTCGGATCAACCTTGCGCAGGTCTGGAGCTGTGAACAGGGCGCCGATCTCAAACGTGAGCGGGCGGAGCGGCCGCACGCTCGCCTCCCACTCCCATCCCTTCACGTGCGCCGTCCCGACATTGGCCACGTAGGACAGCCCGGACGGCAGCAGTTGATCGGCCTGGAGCCGGTCCCAGACATCGTAGTACAGGGCGGTGCGCGCCTGCAGCCGCCCGCGCCAGCCCTGCACCTTCACCCCCGTCTCGTAGTTCCACAGCTCGTCGGGCAAATAGGTCCGGTTCGGCTCGGCGCCCCCTTGCGGCGTGAAGGCCGTGCTCAGCGGCCCCGCGGTGTTGAAGCCGCCCACACGGTAGCCCTTCGACGCCAGGGCGTAGAGGCGAACGCCGCGGTCAAGCGCATAGTCCAGGGCGAGCTTGGGCGACCACTCCCGGGTCGTATAGCGTCCGCCGAAGGGCGTCTCTGCGTCGCCCTCCGTCACACGCGAAAGGGTGTGTCGCTCGGCAAAGGCGAGCCGCAGGCCCAGCGTCACGGTCAAGCGTGAGGTGAGGGCGTAGTTTCCCTCGCCGAACAGGGCGAGATCGATCATCCGGTCGCTCCGGTCCTCCCCGTAGAGCATCGAACCGCCGCCAGGCGCCCCGAGCCGGGTCGTCTCGTGCTCGTCGCCGTAGCCGCCGTAGGCGCCGACCAGCAGCGATGCGGGACCATGCAACGGCGCGCGGTAATCCAGCTCTTCCGAGCTCAGGCGGATAAGGGTGTCGTCGTCAAACACCGCGGCGCCCGGGCCGCCGCCGAACTGCGCTGCGGCGTCGCTGGCGTCGTAGCGGCTATCGAACTCGTGGTTGATGAACGAGGCGACGCTATGCAGATCGCCCCATCCACCGCGTCCCTTGACGTCAAGGTAGGCCTGCTCGAAATCGTTGTCATGCGGCTCCCGAACCAAGGTGTCGCGTGTAAGGCTTTGGGGATTGACGGTCGTGTACTGAGTGTCGTCGCTGTAAATGTCCTGATAGACGTCGCCTAGGGTCGCGGTCCACGTGGCGCTGAGGTCTGCTCGAAGCGCCGCCCGCACGCCCGTTTCCTGGGTATGGTCGGCGTTCTGGACGTCGAGCCTGGGAAGATCGATGTAGCCGCCGTCCTCCTCTCCATAGGCCACCAAGCGCAAGGCCGCCTTGCCCCCGGCGAGCGGAAGGTTGAACATCGCCTCCGTGCCTGCGCTCGGGTCGCCCCCGGCGGTCGTGGCGCCGGAGGCCGACAGGGAGCCGGATAACCGCGACGGGTCCGGCGCGGCAGGCGTGACGCTGACCACCCCGCCGATCGCACCCGCGCCGTACAGCGTGCCCTGAGGGCCTCGCAAAACCTCCACCGACTGCACGTCCACGAGTCGAAGGTCGGGGTCGGGCGCGTTGTAGGTCGTGGGAGTCTGGTTCCAATAGAGGCCTACCGTAGACTGAGTATGGCCTGTAAACGCCCCGTCCGACAGGCCTCTCAGCAGCACCTTGTCGCGGCCCGGACCCAGGTTCGTGACCGTCATGCCCGAAGCCAGCAGGCGCAGGTCCGCCGTGTCGCGCGCCCGCACAGCGGCGAGCGCTGAGCCCTGAACCACGCTGACGGAACCGGGCAGGTCGAAAACATTCAGCCCGCGTTTGGAGGCCGTCACCACCACCTCCGACAACTCGCTCGCCCGGGGCGCTGGCGTCGGCCTGACGAGAACCGGCCGGGCCTGTCGTGCCCGACGCTCGATCCGCACGGTCTGCGCGTCTATCCAGACCGCGCGACAATCGCTGCCAGCCAAGGCCCGATCTACAGCGGCCCTGACATCCATCCGTCCGCGCACAGCGACCGCCGGTCCCTTGCACGTCGATGCGACCCCCATGGTGACGCCGGCCTGCAAGCCTACCGCGAGCGCCGCCTGGGTCGGCGGTTGGGAGCCGATATCAAAAGGCAGAAGAACGCCCGCGGCCCAGGCCGTGGGCGCTGCGGTCAAGCCGAAAAGGACACCCAGCAGAGCGGGCCGAACAAAGGACGTCAAGTTCCAGGCGTCGGGTCAGGGACGGCGTGCGCTCAGCACGATCTCCCCCTCTTGCCCTTTCTCCACGCTCAGCGGCAACAGCGTTTGCAAGCGCCTGATCACTTGGTCGCGCGTCCCGAGCACCAAAATGCCGGTAAAGCGCATCCGCTGAGCCTGCAGCCCGGCCAGGCGGATGGGTCGGGGGTACTCCCGGTTCAGGTCGGCGACGACATCGGACAACGGACGATCCCGATAAACCCGCCGGCCTTCGCGCCATACGCCGACGTCGGGGGGGCTTATCTGGGCGACTTTGATGGTGTCGCCTGCACCAAGCACGGCGCTATGCCCGGCTGGCAACCGTACGATCTGTCCGCCGGCGTCGAAACTCACGAGACCTCGCGCGACGCCCACCCGGGTCAGGCCGTCCTCCCGCACGATATCGAAGGCTGTCCCCAGCACCCGAACCTGTGCTCGTCCGAGATCGACCCGAAACGGGCGCCCCGGGTCGTGCACCACGTCGAACCGTGCTTCCCCAAGCGCGAAGACAACCCGACGATCGGCGCCCTGCACATCTACCGTCAGCGCGGTCGCGCCATCCATATCGATCCGAGACCCGTCCGCGAGCCGAAGCGTGCGCTGTTGTCCTGCGGAAGTGGCGTAGGCGACCAGGGCGGAGGACTGCGGCCGCCCGCCGGGATGCGAATGCGAGACCAGCCAAAGGCCAAGCATCGTGACGCAGGCCGCCGCCGCTACTTGCGCCAAGCCGACGATCTTTGGGCGCCGGCTCGGCGTCGCCGGCGGCCGGGCGCGGCGTGACGCAGGCTGTCTTTCATGGAGAGGCTCCAGGCTGAGCCAGACGGCCTGCGCCCGATCAAAGGCCTGTCGGTGCAGGTCCGGCCGCTCCAAAGGGGCGTCATCCAGCCAGGCGACAAACGCCAGCCAGGCGTCTTCCGCGACATCGTCGCCGGACAGGCGCACAGCCCACGAGGCGGCGTCCTGTTCTAGGCTTGCCTCCCCGAATTCTTCCCCTCGCCCGATCATCGCGGCTGAAGCCTTTGCATCTCAGGTGAAGACGCCGCCGACGTGCTCAACCCGCAACCTCTCATGACGTTCGTTCCGTCAGAAGCTTCAGCGCCAGACTGATGTGCTTCTCCACCGCGCTCTTGGACACGCCCAGACGGTCGGCGGTTTGCTGGTGACTGAGCCCCTGAAGCTTGTGCAAGCGGAACACACGCTGGGTCTGCGGAGGCAGCGTCTCCACCGCCGCCATCAGTCGCGCCAACCGCTCGCGCGAATCGACGACTTGGTGTGGTCCCGGTGTATCGGAGGCGCGCTCCCCGCCTCGCCCTTCGCCCTGCAGGTCAGACCAGGCGGTCTCACGCGTGCGTCGGCGCTGACCCTGGCGCAAATCGTCGAGCATCAGGTTGGACCCTAAACGATAAAGGTAGGCCACCGGATTGCCGATCTGGTCCTGGGCCGGAACGGCCGCCACTTTCTCGAACATGGCTTGGACGAGATCTTCCGCCCGGGTCTGTGAGCGCATGCGTGCTGCGAACACCCGCACCAAGTCGGCACGGCGTTCCATGTAGATGCGCACGAGAGGCGTCGAAGACAGATCGGGCAAGTCTAAGGATCCGCGACTCTCGACGGGGACGGACGTGACCGACGGGGCTCGACGCCGCCGATTGTCGAAGCCGATACCATCACAAATTCACGGTGAGCGCCAAGCCACAGCCGCACCACCGACCGGCGGGAGCAGTATAAACCGGCTTTCCCCGCACTGAACGCTTTTTACGCGGCGACGCCGGCGCGACGATCTCGGGGCTGTTCCGGCGCCACGTGGCCGACGCGATCATAATGGACATCAGGAGCGTCCGAGCTCGGTGGCGCCTTGGCTTGAAGCTCGTTTGGCTTGGCCAAAGCCTCTTCATAGGCGGCTGCCAAAGGACCGCTCAAGATTAGAAGACGCAACGGCCGCCCCCCTGATTCGAGGCGCTGCGTATCGTAGGCGCAGCGCAAGGCTTCTTCTTCGTCACTGATTGAGGCTACCAGTTCTTCCTCAATCCTCACGACCCAGACTTGCGCCCGACGACGAAGATAAATCGTTCTCTCCGTGACCCGCTCCCTCGCAGGTGACTGCGGTTCCCGATCGGGGCCGGCGAGTAATGGCACGCTCAAGGCCGCACCTCGATGCTCTGGGGCGGTGTCGGCCAGACGAAGCGACGCACCAGTCCCATTTTCACGCTGCTGGCGAGAAACCACGCACCCAAGCCGAGGCCGGGCGCAAAGCGCTGCATGAGGAACTCGCAGTCCAGGCAGCCAAGACTGATGACGACGAATATGCCTGGAGCGTAAAGCTTCCGCACGGACGCCCAACCGCGAAGCGCAAGCCTACGATGCGCGATATAGGCCCACAACATCACCATGGTCGCCTGAAGAAGCCCCGTGGACCAACCGAGGCCTAGATGCGTGTTCTCCGCCAAATGCCGGCGGCAGAGCTCGGCCACCCCCTCCACCGCACCGTAAAGAGTGAGGGCGAGAAGGGGCGGCCAAAGCTGTTCAGATCCGAACGCATCGAGTCTTCGGCGCGTGAGCAGGTAAAACCGCATGCTTCAGAGACGTCGCCCTCGACGCTGAACCCCACCCCGAATGTCGCGAACGATCCTCTTGTCGTGCGGCATGACGAGCCCCCACGAGGGGTCAATCACGCTCAGCGTGTCAAAGATGAGAGCGGCGTCCTCCTCCGCCCTCCAGAAACGCTCAGTAAGGCGCGCGGCGCACGGCCTCCGGGGTGAGGCCGCCGTGGGAGGAGTGAGGGCTTTGATCATAATCGATCCGCCAGCGCCCGATCAGCACGCGGGCTTCCGCTTGGGTGGCGAAGACCTCCTCGTTCAGGCGGTCGTCGCGATGGCCGCCGTTGTGCCGAAGATCGTCGAAGCCAACTTTTCGACGAAGGCGTTCTGCTGCGGCTTTCCTGGCGCCACGTAGCGCCAGTCGAGCCCAGTCTGGTTGGTCCACTCCACAATGGCCGCCTAAGCGGCAACGTCGTCTTCAGACCGCCGCATAGCCGAAGCGCTCGACCCAGGGCTGCACGACCGGCAGGGCGCTGGCCATTCCCTCGGCATAGGCTCGCCACTGGCCCATGCCCTCCCGATAGAGGCCGCGGCGCACCTGCTGGGCGCTGGGCGTGCGCACGTCGCGCCGCTTGGCGGTCTCAGCGAAGTCGCGCATGGCGTCGGTCCAGGGCAGCCCCAGGAAGGTGCAGATGCGCTGTCCCTCGGCGTCGAAGTCGTCCACCAGGTCTTCATGGCGGTGCACGCACCAGGCCAGCCCCAGGCGCGCCTGATACACCTCCGCCAGCCCCATCACCCCGGCGTAGAAGCGCGCGAGGTCCTCAAGCTCGGTGAAGTGGTAGGTCGCGCCATTGATGACGAAGCGGCGCCTGAAGCAGCTCAGCACAACGTCGCGGGGGTCCCGCCGGGCGAACAGCACCTTGGCGCCCGGGAACAGCTTGGCGACATAGGGCAGCCAGAGGCTGTTCAGCGGCAGCTTGTCCACGAAGACCTGGCCGTCGGGCTCCATGCCGAATGCGCGCACGCGCGCCCAATAATCCGCCCGCAGCCGATCCGCCTCCCCGGCGTCAAGATCGGCCAGGCGCGAGAGCGCCGCTTCGTCCTGGAACCAGACGCCCACGTCGCCGAGGGTCAGGCGCTCCTCAAGGGCTGCGATCTGCGGATGGCTCGCCAGCACCTGTTCGAGCAGCGTGGTGCCCGAACGGGGGAAGCCGACGAGGAACACATGGCCGGCCACGGGGCTCGACAGATCGCCCGGCGCCGCCGGCCAGTCGGGAATGGCGGAGAAATGGCGGACCAGCCGCTCGCACAGGGCGGTTCCGTTCTCCGCCCCCTCGGCGGTGAAGGTGGCGGCGTGGACCCGGCGCAGCAGCCGGTTGGCGGCGTCGTACTGGGCCAGCGCCTCCTGCGGCCGGCCCCCCTGGGCGTCCAGGGCATCGGCCAGCAGGCGGCGCGCCGACGCCTCATGCAAGGGGGCCAACCCGCCGCGCTCCAGCAGCGGCGCCACGCGGCGCTCCACGGCCGCATTGTGGCCTGAGCGCTGGTCAAGCGTCGCGAGCGACAGGATGGCGGCCGGTTGCCACGGGTCGAGGGCGAGAGCGCGTTCCGCATAACTCTCCGCGGCCTCGTCCCTTCGTCGGACCGCCATAGCCGCCAGGGCGCCAAGCGGTTCAGGGTTTTGGGCATCCAGGCTGATCGCTGTGCGATAGCTGTCTTCCGCCTCGGCTTCCCGGCCCAACTCCTCCAACGCCCGCCCGCGACCGGCATGGGCGGTGGAGTAGCCGGGCGCGAGGGCGATCGCCGCCTCGTAGGCCGGAAGCGCATCTTGCGGGCGGCCGAGCTTGCTGTAAGCCCGCCCAAGGGCGTTGCAGACCAAGGGGTCCCGGGGCGCCAGCTCGAGCGCCCTGTTGAGGAGCGGCAGGGCGTCTTGCGGGAAGCCCTCGGTTTCGCGCTTGAACGCGACCAAGTTCAGGACCAGCGGGGTCTCGACATCGACGGCCAGCGCCTCGGTCGCTAGGCTCATAGCGGAGGCGATATCGTCCGCCTGCACCGCTTGATCGATGCGCGCGAGAAGGGCGGCTTCCGCCGAGCCAGTGGCGATGTTCATGCTCTTTCCTGCCGAGGGCGTCCAAGCCGCCCGGCGAGGACCTAACGCATTTCGCATCAGGTGTGTTGGGCTGTTTTAAACGCTCGGACCGCCGCTCGTGGGCGAGCGCAGCGATCGCCATGAAGGATTTGATCCAGGCCAGACAGAAAAAGGGCGGCGATCCAAAGGACCGCCGCCCTGAGACAGAAGATCGCCTATGCCTTAGAAGTCGGCGGTGATGCCGAAGAAGAACTCCCGGCCCAGAGCATCGTAAAGACCTGGGAAGGTGTTGCCGTTGCCATAGGGAGGACCTGAAGCGGGGAAGATGTTGGAGTCCACGATCGGGGCGTTCTGATCCAGCAGGTTGTTCACGCCGACCCGGGCCACAAGACCGTCCTTGATCTTGTAGGTTGCCGATGCATCGAAGTAATTGATGGTCGGGATGCGAGCGTCCGCCGAGTCGTACACGCCTTCGCTCAGGAACGAGTTTGAGGAGTCCGCGTCGAACCTCATGCCGTCGATGAGACGCCATTGGAGCGACACGGTGAGCGGTCCAGGGGGCACCCAGGTCAGGCGGGTTTTCTGGCGGTAACGCGGAAGCGGAGCACTTCCCGCACTACAGACCGGCCCAAATTGCCCCACACAGTTGTATGTGCCGCCGCCCGACACGGGCTGAGTTATCGACTCGTAGGTGTAAGTGCCCACGAGGTTGAAGTTCAGCGTGCCGAGGTCGGGAAGATGAACGTAGGGCGTATCCGAGATGCGGTAGCGGTAGTTCGACTCAACGTCGACGCCTTCGGTTCGTAGGAAGCCGGTGTTGACCTCGGTCGCGACGACGTAGCCGGTGTTGCCGAAAACGGCGCCGGTGCTGTCACGATGGACAAGGTTACAATCGATATTGCTGTTGATACAGTTAGCCAGCTCAACCGATGCGCCACCAAAACCCGCTGACGACAGATTGCGGACGATGATATCGAACCAGTCGATGGTCAGGGTGAACCCCCGGGCGTAGCGCCACGTTGGCGTAAGCACGAAGCCAGCGGTGAAGGTGTCCGCCTTTTCCGGAGCCAGGTTGGCGTTGCCACCTACAAGCTGCGAACACTGGCTGGCCGGGCACTGGTTGATCTTGCCGTACTGGCCCGCGCTGACGCCGGAATTCATACACGCCGCAAGGGACGCGGTAGGCTTGGTGCCGGCGCAGGGATCAAGTTCGCCGAACAGTGCGACATGCTGGGAGGCGAACAACTCATTGACGTTCGGGGCCCGAACCGCTCGGTTATAACTGCCTCGGAGGCTTACATTGCGGTCAACAGCATAGTTCAAGGTGCCTTCGTAGGTGTCGGTGATGCCCGCCGTGGAATAGTCCGAGAAGCGGTAGGCGCCGTCGAAGGAGAAGCTCTTCACGAAGGGCTTATCCTGAACCAGCGGCACGCGGAGTTCGCCGAACAGCTCATAGACGTCGAAGGTGCCGGCGTTGCTCACCGCCGCTCCACCCTGGCCGGAGAGGTCTCCGGTGCTGAACTCCTCGTCGGTATTGAAGACAAGGTTCTCGCGGCGGTACTCACCACCGAAGGCCACCCCGATCCCGTCCGTCGCCAACGGGCTCTTGATGCCGTACTGGCCCAGATCGCCCGTGATCGAGGCGCTGGCGACCTGCTCAGTGGTCGAGCCCTCCTGGAAACCTGGAACAGAGGTGTAAGCCAGCGCGGCCGAACTTAACTGACCGAACTGGAACAGGTTGGCCGGAACGCAGCCTGCCGCTCCGCTGGAGCAAGCTCCCGTGGCTGGATTGACCTCCAAGGCGTTTTGCAGACGGGACACCGAGACGTCGTTCAAGTATCGCTCGGAGAAGATCGAGGTGCCGTACTGCAGGTAGGCGTCGTAGTTCCAGCCCGCCCCAAGATCACCACGCGATCCAACGTCGATCTTGTACTCGGTGTGACGCAGATTATCCTGGCGAGGGCCGCCGGCGGCGAAACGGTAGCCGGCGGTCAGGTTGGCCAGATCAGCCGTTCCCGCGAAGGTGCCGCAAAGGGCGGTCTGCTGGGAGGTCGACAACAGGGGGTTGTTACAGTTGACGGACAGGGTGCTGGTGCCGTTCGACCCAGTGCCCTGGAAAGCGCCCGAAGGGGCGATCTGAGCGACCGTTTGGTCGTCGTTGAACATGAAGTCCGAATAGAGATCGAACATCGAGTTCACGGCGTAATGTGCGAAGTAACCAGCCGTATACCGGTTGTCATCTCGTTGAAAATAGTTAAGCGGCGCAAAATTGTAAGACAGTGCGCCCGTGTAAGGAACAAAGGCGGCTGCGCCGGTTGGGCTGTCGGAATAGGTCTTGGACGCAATGCCCACCGACGTAAGGGTCGGGTTGGTGGTCGTAACCCCAAGGTTTGTCACAGAACCCGAGGCGTTGGCGAGCAGGGCGCCCGTATTGGGGTCCGTGATCGAGGCTGTCTTGAAATGGCCATAAGCGCTGTTGCTCGACCCTTGGCAGTGTCGTGTGTCGTAAATGTTGGCGCCGTTCGAGAGCGTGTTGCCGGACGGCAGAGTAGAAAGGCCGCAGACGCTGCCCAGACGACTGGACTGGTTGACGGGCTGCAGGTTGCGATATTCGACATAACCCGTGACGTTGCCTTTACCGTCGGGCGCATTGATACCGATGATGCCGGTGATGTCGATCTTGCGGCCGTCGGCGACGCTGCCGGGGATGGCGATGGGATTGGCCGAGGTGGCGTTGAAATTCGCGATGTCCTGGCGGATGCCGCCGTTGCCGCTATTTCCAGTCTGGAAGAAGCCGCCCTGCGCGTCCAATCGGACGCCTTGGAAGTCCCGCTTCATGATGAAGTTCACCACGCCGGCGACGGCGTCCGAACCGTAGATGGCCGAGGCGCCGCCGGTGGTGACTTCCACCCGGTCCACCAGCTGGGCCGGGATGTTGTTCAGGTCAGCCGACGGCTGGGTCGGGTCACCCGGCATAAGGCGCTTGCCGTCGATCAGCACCAGGGTGCGCTGCGAACCGATACCGCGAAGGTTGACGGTGGCGATACCTGTGGAACCGTTTGAGACCTGGGAAGTTTGTTCAGCAACCGCTTGCGGCAGGTTGTTGAGAAGGTCTTCGACGTTGGTCGTACCTTCTAACTTGATTTCCTGGCTGTTGACCACGGTCAATGGGCTGGGGGAGGTCAGTCCAGGTTGGGGGATGCGCGATCCGGTGACCACAACCTCCTGAACGGAGGTCGGCGCGCCGGGCGTGCCGGTAACAGCCCCGTTGGCCTGGACATCTGGAACCGGGCCTTGTCGTGCGCCAGGCGTCCCGACCGGGGTATCCGCCGCGGGCGCCGTCGTGACGACGGGCTGAGCGAAGGCCGAAGTAGACGCTGCCAGACCGAGCGAGCCTACGATCATGGTCGACGCGAGCAGGCGCTCACGTGTGGACTTAATCTTCAATGTCATCCCCTCCGGAAAGGTGCGGCATCCCCCGCCACCTCTCATACGATTGCACCGCCCCGCCGAGACTTGCCCCTGGGGTTGCCATCATTCAGCCAATAAGTGGCCTTCGTCGTCAACGCGACATCAGGGCCGAAACGCCCGTGGGCGCGGAGTGTCACCGAAGCGACACAGTCAGCCATAGTGCGGCCTTTTTACCCACCGTCGCGGAACCGACGCCCCTTTAGCAAGAGACCGCGCCAACCCGGCCAGCGCTTGGTCAGCGCCGCCGCGGCCGCGCAGGTGCTGGACATCCTGCGCGGGAGTGCGCCGCCCGAAGGTCGCCTCTCGCCCCGGCTAGGCGAAGGCGGCCCCGTGCCCGCCTTCAAGGCCGGCCTCCTACGGCCGGCAACTCCTACGGCTTGCGCGACGCGGTGGCGGCGGGGGTCGGCGGCGGCTACGTCGTGGTGGTCTGAACCGGCCGGCCGGATGGCGGCGACCGCCCGGGTCTGACCGGCCGCGCCGCGGCGCTCCCCCTGCTATTCGACGTGTTCGACGCCCTGCACATCTCCGCCGACGCTGCGCCTGACGAGGGGCTCCACGACGCCTCGCAGGCTTTTCAACAGATGGCGGGCGCCGAGGACCCGCCGCCGCGCCTGGTCTGCCCACCCGACGGCGCGCGCCTGCAACTCCACCGCATCGGCTCCAGGCCGAGCGACCTGGGCCCACCCTACGGCGTCTGGCCGACGGCCCGTCCCGGAGCGCCCGCCACATCGTCGTAGGCGTGGCCGGCCGCCACCTGCCCTTCCAGGGTGGTGACGAAGCCGTTCGCGGCGGGCGGCGAGGTCAGTCTCAGGGGTTTTGCGCTCAGCGGGGTCGTCGCCTCCCGCAGCGCCTCGGCCATGATGCGCCCGCCGAGCTCGCCGCGACCGCCGATCCGAAGGTGGAGGACATGCGCCAGGGTGGGAGCCCAGTCGGCGTTGCCGACGGGATCAAGGTCGCGGAACTTCGTGCGGAAATCGGGGCCGACGGCGGCCATCATGTTGCGGGTGACCGCCCGGTCTAAGCCGCCGTGGATGCCCTGGCCCTGTTGCAGATCGGTGTCCGCGACTTCGAAGGCGCAGAGTTCGGGGCCGCGGGCGCATCCTTTAACCGGGCCGCTGCGGAAGCTGACGATGAGCGAGGGCGCGGGGGTGCGGGCGTCCCCCTTCAGCCCGATGGCGCTCATCGGCAGGGCGCCCGGAATGGGTCCGAGCGCGTCGGCGGCGAAGATCGCGGCCGTATAGTCCTGCTGGGTCAGGGCGGAGGCGATGCGGCGCGCCAGCCGGCCGCGGCGCTCGGGCGAGGCGTCGGGCAGCCAGATGGCGTCGGACCCGCCATTCGCGCCGATCACCACCTCTGGATGGACGAGGTCGTCGCCCAGGATGGCGGCGCCATGCTTGGGATGGTTCAGGGGCGCGAGATCCAGTCCAGTGGGCTCGTGAACCGCAAGGCCGAGCGCACGCCCGAGATCGAGCGCCAGGAAGCCCGGCGGCAGGAAGCCATGGGGAACGTCGGGATATTCGGCCTTGGCCGCCGCACTGGTCGCGCTCACCTTGGAGATGGTGGCGAAGCCGTGATCGGCGGTGACGACGATGTCGGTGATGTCTTCCAGGCCGAGCCGCCGCAGCGCGGCGCGAAGCGCCGCCAGGTCGTTGTCGGCGTTGCGGATCGCTGCAATGGAGGTCGCGCCGTTGATGCCCGGCGAGAGGGTGTTCAGGCTGTCGCCCTGATTGTGCTGAGTGCCGTCCGGGTCGCGCGACCAGAACACCATCACGAAGGGCCGCTTAGCGGCGGCGAAGCGGGGCAGCACGACCTCGCTCGCCACCCGGGTGAACCAGTCCTGCTGCTCCACATTGGCGACCTGGACGCCTGGGGCGATGGCGTTGCCGGGATCGGTGTTCAGGCCGCGGTCCGGCGCCGTCGGATCGAGGCCCGCGCGCTTGAGGGCCGGCAGGAGGTCGGGACAGAGCGGAATGCCGTCCGGGATCCCGCTCAGGTCGTCCACCACCAGGGTGGAGCAGCCATCCCGCGCCGTCACATCCTGGATCGCCACCGGACCGAGCTTGCCGATCGAGGCGGTCTGGAAGCCGGCGGTGCGCGCGGCGGCCAACAGGCTCGTCTCGCCCAGATAGTCGCCCCCAAACCGTTGGTTCATCGCGCCGAGAATGGCGTCGTCTTCCAGGAACGGCGTCAAGGACAGGAAGGCGGGCTTCAAGGGGGGCTGTCCGACATAGACCACGTTGGCGAAGTCGCCCGTGTCGCCCAGCCCGTGGCCCGTGGCGATGGCCGAGGCGTTCGGCGTGGTCAGGGTCGGAAACAGCGCATGGCTGTCGGCGAAGTCGACGCCTTCGCGACGGACCGCCTGCATCTCTGGCGCGCTCGAAGCGTCCACCGCGCCATAGCGCAGGCCGTCCGCTACGAAGATGATCACGTTGTGCTTGGGCGGCTCGGCCGCCAGCGCACATCCCCCGAACGCGCTCGCGGCGGCGAGGAGCGCCCCGAAAAGCCTAGATGGCCGCAAAACCTAACTCCATTCCAACTCCAGCGCTCTAACATCGCTATGCGACAGATGTTGATCGGCCTTCGGCCTGGTCGAGACGGCGTGGAAAGCTGCTCACGCCCATGTCTCAGGAATTAGCCCGCTAGGCTGCGCTGGGTGACGGGTTGAGTTCCTCGAGGCTCTTGCCGTTGGTCTCGGGCAGCATCGTCAAGGTGACGATGATGCCGAGCAGGCTCACGCCCGCGGCGACCGACTCTGCGGCCAGCAGTCCGTGCCAGTGCATCAGGATCGGGAACAGGAACACACCGAAAAAGCCACCGAGCTTACCGGTAGAGGCGGCGACGCCATGCCCCGTGGTGCGGCCCTTCACCGGGAAGATTTCCGCCGGATAGACGAAGGTCGTCGCGTTGGGCCCGAACTCTGTGAAGAAATAGCTGATCCCATAGACGATCAGGAAGGGGATCAGCAGCTTGTCAAGATCGGGGATCAGGGCGATGGCGGCGAAGGTGACGGCCATCATCGTAAATCCGAGGATCTGGATAGATTTACGGCCTATGCGATCCATCATCGCCGCGGCGATGAGATAACCCGGGGCGGCGGCGACCGCGAAGACGGCGAGTTGCATGAGCGTGTGGGACAGCAGGCTCTTGTCCGGCGTGATCGCGGACAGGATCAGCGGGCTCGAAACCGTGTTCCCGTAATAGGCGAAGTCCATCAGGAACCAGGCCAGGCTCGCGCCGACGAGGCGGACCACGAGGTCGCGCCGGCTGGTCAGCACCGCGAACCCCTTCCAGAACGAGGTCTTCTCCGCCTTGGCCCCGTCCGCCTGCGTTCCGGCGCCGTTCTTCTGCTGAAAGTCGCCGAGCACGCCGGACGCGGCCTTATGGAACTCGTCGTGCTGTCCGCTGGCGAGCAGGAAGCGGGGCGTCTCGGCCATGTGTCGGCGCATTTGGAAAACGGCTAGGGCGGGAATAGCGCCGAAGGCCAGCAGCAGGCGCCAAACCAAGTCGTGGTTCAGCCCACTCACCAACAGGCCGGCGGCCAGCAAGGGACCCACGATCAGGCCCGCCGCCTGCATGGAGAACACTAGGCTGACCATCATTCCGCGCGACTTCTTCCCCGCGTACTCGCTCATGATCGTGGCGCTGACGGGATAGTCCCCGCCGATACCTACGCCAAGCACAACCCTGAAGACGATCAGCCACCAGATGTTCGGCGAGAAGGCTGACGCGATCGCGCCTGCCGCCAGGACCAAGACTTCAAAGCCATAGATGCGCTTTCGGCCCAGCATGTCGGCGACCCGACCGAACATGATCGCACCGAACGCCGCAGCCAGCAGAGCCGTCGAGGTGACCAGACCCTCCGCCACTGCAGAGATATGCCACTCCTGTTTCAGCAACGCCATAACCACCCCGATGATGAAAAGATCATAGGCGTCGGTGAAGAACCCCATGCCGGAAATGAACATGATCTTCCAATGGAGCGGAGTGATCTTGGAAGAGTCCATACGTTCGAGGACGTCTGTTCCATGACCGGCGCTGGCGACACTCGACATCACTGCATCTCCAGTTTGTCCAAGACCTGTAATGACCTCGGAGGTCTTGCGCGTTCATCAGGGTCGAAAGGCGATCATCGGGCCGGGGGCGGCGTAACCCACCCACGCTAAGCCACGCTCCTCACAGTAAGATGACAGTCCGAGCCGGCGACTTCGGTCCCGTGACCGGCGCTGCGCCCCGGTTCGACCTGCTAGCGGACGTCCGGCTTCAAACCTTGCCACAGGGCGGCGTTAAAGCGTGGGGTGTCGAGCCGGTCCTCGCGGCGGAAGTCCTGCCCCGCCATGGCGTGCGCCCAGTAGCTGGAACTGCGCATGGAACCCGGCGGGGCCTCGGCCGTCGCTGGCGACGGCAGCGGAAGCTGGGTCGTGCGCAGGGCTGCCGGGATGACCGCCTGGTAGCTCCACGCCCCGGCCGAGGTGTCGAACAGGTCGGCCATGAAGCGGGCGCGAGCGTCGTGCAGGTTCAAGGGCTTCAGTCCCAGCACGCCTTCGATGGTGCGCACCAGGTCGACGGTCGTATAGGGCGTGGAGACCACCGCGCCCTCGCGCACATAGGGGCCGGCGACCAGCAGCACCGAACGGTGCGCGTCGACGTGATCGGCCCCGTTCTGGGCGTCGTCCTCCACCATGAAGATCAGGGTGTCTTTGGCGAAGCGGCTCTGCGCCACCGCCTGGACCAGCGTTCCGATGGCGTAGTCGTTGTCGGCCATCTCCGTCTCGACGGTGTTCACGCCGTCGATGCCCTCGGCGAAATCGCCGAAGTGGTCGTGGGGCAGGCGCACCATCATCAGCGTCGGCGCGTTTCCGGAGCGCTGAAAGCCGCCGAACTCGCGCAGCCACTCCTTCATCCGCCAGAAATCCGGAAAGGCCTGGTCGAAGCCGCGGAAGTAGGGATCGGAGATGGGCGCCAGCACAGCCTTCGTCGGATAGAAGACGCGGCGTTGCGAGAGCCAGGGCTCGCGGTCGAGAGGGATACGGTCCGGCTCGCCCTTGTCGTAGCGCGACAGGTCCCCGTAGAAGCCCCAGTTGCGCATGGACAAGCCCGCGCGGCGGGCGGCGTCCCAGATGTAGCCGTGGCCTTCGTCGTCGTCGGGTCCGTCCAACGCCGCCACATCGGCCTGGCCGCCGAGCAGGTTGGGATCGTCAGGAGATTTAGCGCTGGCGGCGTGCCGCTCGGCCGCCGTGGACATACCGACGTTGACGTTTCGGTTGTCGCCCTCCTGGTCGTACTGCAGGCCGCGCCCAGCGTAGTTCACCGGGGCCTCGCGTTCGGTCCAGTCGTTGGTGCGCGCCGCCGTCGTCCAGTTCCAGCCGGTGTTGCTGCTCTCGCCGCTGTCACGAAAGGCGTCCAGGTCCACGAACTGACGGGCGAGGCGGTGATGGTTGGGCGCGATGCTCTCGGGAAACAGCTCCAGGCGGCCATCCCCGTCGCCGCGGCCGAGATCGCCCAGCACCTGGTCGTAGCTGCGGTTCTCCTTGACCACGTAGATGACGTGGTGGATGCGCGCGTGCAGGAAGGCGGCCATCGCCTGCTCGCGCGTCGACGCCCCCGCACTGCGGTTGTTGCGCTCCACAAGGTCTGTCAGCCGGGCGAGGGCGGCGCGGTCCGGGACGGGCGTGGTCAGGAAGCCGGCCTTTTCGAGCTGCCACACATACTGGTTGGCGGCGCGGCAGGGCGTCTCGGCGCCCCGCGCTATGGACAAGGTGTTGCGGCACCCGCCCGGGTTCGGTCCCGGATCGCTCTTGCCGTTTACCGCGTAGAGCGTGCGCCCGTCGGCCGAGACCTGAACCCCCGTAGGATACCAGCCGGTCGGGATCAGTCCCGCCACCGGTCTGGGCGCCCCATCGGGGCCAAGCGGCAGCACCGCCAGCGCGTTCTCCCCGCCATCGGAGACGTACAGCCGCTGGCCGTCCCGCGAGAGCGACAGCGCGTTGGACCCGGCCCCGCCGAGCCCCTGCGGCTCACGGCCGGGAGGACCGGCGGTGGCGGCCTGGGCGACGATCCGGTCTCCCGCGGTGTCGATCAGGGCTACGGCGTCGGAATTTGCCAGCGTCACGTAAAGCCGTCGCCCCGTCGGGTCGCGCGCGAAGGCGGAAGGCTGGCCGGTCGTGCTGATGCGGGCGCCGACGCGCGGCGCGGCGCCGTCCAAGTCGATGCGGATGACTTCGCGGTCCCGCTCCGCGCCCACATAGGCTGTCCTATTCGAGGTCCAGACCACCGGCGTTGGGAAGGTCCCGCCCGGCCGGCCGCCGCCGGGCCGCAAATCCAGGTCGGTGACCGCGCCGGTGTCCAGGTCCAACAGGCTTACGGCGTCGTTCTCGACGTCGGCCGCCAGCAGCCGGCGCCCGTCCGGGCTGACGGCCACCCCGCCCACCTCGGGCTTCACGCCGATGCCGAGCCCCGCAGTGTGGTGCAGCGGATAGACCCGCGTCTGGAGATATCCGCCCGGCGCGCCGGTAAAGGCGATCACGTCGTCATCCACCCCGCCCGATACGTAGAAACCCGAGCCGTCGGGAGCCCAGGCCAGGCCGAGAAAGCTGTTCGGAATCTGCAGCACCTGACGCTTGACCGGGTGCGCGCCCGTAACGTCGTAGACGAACACGTATTCGTTGGAGAGGGCGGAGACCTCCTTCCCATCCGCGCCGCTGTTGCGGTTAAAGCCGCTGGTCAGGACCAGCAGCGTGCGCCCGTCCGGCGATAGAGTGAGGGCCGACGCCTGACCCGCAGCCCCGCCGGGAAGCGCCGGAAGCTCCGGTTCGAGCCGCTGAAAGAGCGCACCGGGCGCGGCCGCAGGCGTGATCCTCTGGCCGGTCGGCAGGGTGGCGAGGAGCGGCTCAGCCGCGATCGAAGGGGCGGCCGACAGCAGCGCGGCCGCGCTCAGCAGCGGAGCTAAAAGGCGAAAACGGTTCGCATGCTTCGCGAGGCCGGAGCGATGGTCCAGCGCCCCTGTCGCGTCCACCATCCTAAGCATTTGATCCTCGAACAATGAACATAGAGGTTGTGTTGATCAGCCGACGATTGCGGGGGGTGATTACACTTCGAGAACGGCGGCGCGAAATGATATCTTTCCCATGAGCGATCACCTGCCCGAACTGCCTGCCGGAGCCTACCGAAAGGAGGACACAGATGACGATGCGCCGCCGCGCCTGGTCAGCCACATCGACGACACGGCGACCGCCGCGTTGAGCGCCTCCTACCGGGCGGCCCTGCCTACCCGTGCGGTCATCTTGGACCTGATGTGGACCCGGGAAATCGGACAGGTGGCTAAGGTGGGTTCGACCGAGAGGAAGCACGCACCTGCACAGCGCGTCGAACCACCTGGGCGACGCGGGACATGCCCTTGAGCGCTCGACTGGTGAGATATGCGTCAGCATCGTCGTCCTCCAGCAGGAGGACGCAAATGCCGTCGCCCTTCGAACCTGATTTCCGAACGTCCACCACGGCCACGCTCCTGCAGCTCGTCGGGCGCCACGACGTTTAAAACCCCGACACAACGGCAGGGATGCAGGCCTGTGCAGTCACGATGGGCCAGATAAGTGAGCATCCGCTAAGCGCAGGGGTTCTCGAGCATGGTGGGCTCGTCGACCCAGCCCGGCAGCGCCGTCACGCCCCTCCCTGTGCCGCGCCGCCTCCTCGTTCCAATCGATTGCGTCGACAGGATTGTCCGGGCGTAGGTAGCGCCCTCAGCGGCTGGCGATGCGTCGCCCTCCCCCGGCCGGACGATCCCAAAGGCCATGACTGACCGCCTCGACAAGAATTTACCTTGACCGTACAGTACGGTCGGAAGACCGGGATCCTCTACTGCACCACGTCAAGGCCAGAACGTACAGGAGGCGGGAGATGGACGATGGAGGTCTCCGGACAGCGGCCCGTGACTCTCGCCGTCAGGCGATTGTGGATGTAGCGCGAAATGTCTTCATGGTTGAGGGCTTCGCGGAGGCGTCCATGTCCGCCATCGCGGCTCAGGTAGGAGGCTCAAAAGGCACCCTCTACAACTACTTCAGGTCTAAACAGGACCTGTTCTCCGCCGTGATCCAGGACGACTGCGACCGCAAGCAGGCTGTTCTCTTCGACAGCCTGTATGCGGAAGGCGATGACGTCGAGGCCGTGCTGCGCGAGGTGGGCCTGCGCTACACCCACCTGGTGCTCAGCGACGCGGCGGTACAGTTGAGCCGTGCGGTAATCGCCGAGTCTGTCCGTTTCCCCGAACTCGGCCGAGTGCTGTACGAAGCGGGACCCAAGCGTGGCCGGATGCGCATGACGGCGTTTGTGGAGCAGCAAATGCGCCTCGGTCGCGTCCGACGCGCCGACGCCGCGCGCGTCGTAGATCAATTCTGCGACATGTGCCTGGGCGGTCTCTATCCCCGGCGTCTGATGAACGTGACCGGGGAGCCGAGCGAAGCGGAGGTGCGCGAGAGCGTTGAGGCCGCCACTGAGGTGATCATGGCCGCCTACGGCCTGGGTCCGCCGCAAGCGCGACAGCTGCCTGACCTGTAGAGGGACGGCGTGAGCCGCTGCGATCCTCCGGCCGGACAGCCCCCATTTAGCCTCGGCGACGCCCCATTGGAGGAACATCAAAGATCGCAGCCACGTATCGGGGAGCCGGACGGCGGAACATGTCGCAGAGGTGTTCCGCCGTCGCGTCGATGATGCGCCGTTCCGTCGAACGAGGCAGAGGCGGCCTTATCGCCAGCGGGTACTTCGCATCGCGTGGGAGGGCTCCTTGCGGAATAGCCTCGCCGCTCGGAGGTCCCATGTTTATGCCCCTTCTCTGTGACGTTGGCGTGGGTGCAGGTCAGGCCGGACAGATACCAGACCACCGGTAGCTTGGCGCCCTGCGCGTGCGAGGCGTGAAGACGCTGAAGGTCATGGGAGTCTGGGTCTGGACGCTCTGATGGCGGTAGACGCCCTGCACTCCGCCGTGCGCGCGGACCTCAGACACGGTCTCCAAGGCCATGTTAGTAAACCACCACGCTTCGGATGCTCTCGCCCGCGTGCATCAGCTCGAAACCCTTGTTGATGTCCTCCAGCGTCAGCCTGTGGTGATCATGGGGTCGATCTCGATCTTGCCGTCCATGTACCAGTCCACGATCTTCGGCGTGTCGGTGCGCCCGCACGCGCCGCCGAAGGCCGATCCCTTCCACACTCGCCCGGTGACCAGCTGGAAGGTGCGGATGGATATCTCCTTGCCGGCTTCCGCCTCGCCGATCACCACCGACACGCCCCATCCGCGATGGCGGGCCTCCAAGCCTGGCGCATCACCGTCGTATTGCCCGTGCAGTCGAAGCTGTAGTCCGCCCCCCCGTCGGTCAGCGCCACCAGATGGGCGACGACATCGCCCTCCACCGTCTTGGGGTTGACGAAGTGGGTCATGCCGAACTGGCGGCCCCAGCTCGCCTTGTCGTCGTTGATGTCCACTCCGATGATCTTGCCTGCGCCCACAAGGCGAGCGCCCTGGATGACGTTCAGCCCGATGCCGCCCAGCCCGAACACCACCACGTTGGCGCCCGGCTCGACATTGGCGGTGTTGACCACCGCGCCGACGCCCGTTGTCACCCCGCAGCCGACATAGCAGGCGGTGTCGAAGGGCGCGTCGTCCCTGATCCCGCTCACGACGTGGTCGACCAGCGAGGCATAGCCCCAACCTCCAAGGCCCCAGTGGAAATGCTGACAGCCTTGAACACAATGGCAGACGATGCGAGCGGAGATTAAAGAGGAAGTAGCCGCCGACTACGGCTCACGGAGCGCCTTAGATTGGGCGGGGTTGGTGTTCTTCGCCCAGGCGTTGATCGACACCGCAGCCGCTCTCCAGCACCTAACCGTCGAACAGGCGCCCGCGCCCACCCGATCGAGTTGAGGGCTGGCCTAAAGGTTGAACTCAGAAAGCACAATAAGAACGGGCATAATGGCGGTGACGGCATTCCCGAAGCTTTGTAATTGCTGGATTTTCTGAAACCGGGTGCGCCAAGGTTGATGGCGGTTTGTGTCGTTCAGCTACAAAGTCGAATGATCGACTTACCGCCATCAGCTATTCGAATTGGCCTTTAGATTCGGTCAATGGGTATTTGAGGCATTGGTAGCCGGGTTCTCCTCCCGCGTCGCACCCTTGATCCATAAGGGGAGAACATTGGTACCCGTTGATAGCTGGTGGAGATACTCGGCAATTCCAAGCTGGCGGGCATCTCTGTGCGCCCAACCCTGCGGCGCGTAGCCGCCGCGATAAATCTCAATTGATTCTATATTATACCTGAGAATACTGCCGATGTTATGGAGCAGTTTTGCGAGCAGTCGTTCTCGCTCATCATCCCAAGCAGGATCGATGTCATGCTGTTTATTATTTAGACGGCCTATATAGGCCCTCCACGCCTGCTCCACCGGTTCGACGCGATAGAACTCAACTTCAATCAAGTTAAGTGCATTCACATGATCGTTCGAGATGGCCGAACGGCGGGTAGCCATTAAAGTGCGGAAGACATGCATCCGGCGAGCACGCTGCCCGTCAACTCCTGACCGCCAAATGGTCAAACCAACGGCAGCGATAGGACCTAGGCCAGTAGCCGCCACGACGGCCCAGGTGTCTGCTGTGATGGTCATCGGCAGAGACTCGACACTCGGAGCAGAGGGACCAACACGGTAGAGCGAGTCTTCTCAATCGAGAATGGCCCGACCTGATCTCTGCCGGACATCTGACGGGGAGACACCTCTCCTAATCGTGACAATCAGACACAGATCGCTTCTCGCGAAAATTGTAAGCAGGCGCTTCCTCCGACCCGGTCAGGTGTGACGGATTGAATTCGTCATACCCCGCCGGAAAGATCAAAAATTACAATGGCGGGTTGGCGGTGACGGTGGGATTCGAACCCACGATACCCTTTCGGGTATGACGATTTAGCAAACCGTTGCCTTCAGCCTCTCGGCCACGTCACCGTGCGGCGTGGGATTAGCCGACAAGTCCGGCTCTGGCAATCGAGCCTCAACGACCGGAGGTCGGCCCCACAGGGCGCGCGACGCGTGTCCCACCCGCCAGCAGAACGCCGCCCTTTATGTCGAGGATCGAAGGCGCGGTTCCGAACCGGCCAGCTGATAGGTGGTGCCGATTACAGGACTCGAACCTGTGACCCCCTCATTACGAATGAGGTGCTCTACCAGCTGAGCTAAATCGGCCAACCGCGACCTTCCCTATCGGGTTCGTGGGGAGCCGTCCAGCAAGCCTGGAACGATCGCCCCGCCTAAGAAGCCCGACGACAACCCCGATCGTCGGCGTTGGGACACGCTCAGGAGCGGGCGGCGGCGTCGAGGGCTTGGGCGACGGCGTCGCTGCTGAGCAGCTGAGGCAGTATGACCGGCGTCGCACGATGGGGCGCATAGACCAGATAGAGCGGCACCCCTGAACGGCCTTCGCTTGCGAGGGCGGAAGCGATGGCGGGATCGGGGCGGGTCCAATCGGCCTTCAGATAGACGGCCCCGGTGCGGGCGAAGGCGTCGGCGACCTGACGGGTCGCAAGGGTTGTACGCTCATTGACCTGGCAGGTGACGCACCAGGCGGCGGTGAAATCGACAAATACCGGATGGCCCTGGTTTCGCAGAGCCGCGACCCGATCCGCCGACCAGGGCTGGGCGGCGTTCGGGCCTGCTCCGGTCCGTCCGGACGGCGAGGCGGCGGAGAGCGCGGCGGCGGGGGCGGCCTGGGCGCCCACCAGCGCTGCCAGCGCGGCGGCGATGGCGGCGATGGCGGCGGCGCGAGGCGGGAGGGGACGTCGGGCCCCCTGCGCCACGCCCCAGCAGAAGGCGGCGAACGAGACAGCCAGCATGGCGGCCAGCAGCCGGGGTAGCGCGCCCACCCCGGTCTGGAGCGCGAACACCCAGACCAGCCACGCCACCGCCCCATACATCGGGAAGGCCAGAAGCTTGCGCAATCCCTCCATCCACGCGCCGGGGCGAGGGAGCCGGCGGAACAGGCCGGGGGTGAAGGCGACCGCGGTAAACGGCGCCGCCAATCCCAGGCCGAGCGCCAGAAACACCGACAACGCCGTCACCGGAGGCTGCACCAAGGCCCAGCCGATCGCCGGCGCCATGAAGGGCGCGCTGCAGGGCGCGGCCACCACCACCGCCAGCACGCCCGTCAGCGCGGCGCCGATGAGCCCGTGATGTCGGGAGGCGGAGTCCGCACCCACGCCCTGCAGCGATGTCCCCACCTCGAACACTCCCGACAGGTTCAGGCCCGCGCCCAGCATCACCAGGGCCAGGACGGCGACGACGATGGGGGACTGCAGGTGGAAGCCCCAGCCCACCGCCTGGCCCGCGGCTCTCGCCGCGATCAGCAGCCCCGCCAGGACCAGGAAGGTCGCGACGACGCCGAGCAGGAAGGCGACGCCCTCCCCCCTGGCCCGAGCTGGCGACTCCAGGTGGCGGGCGAGCGCTGCGGCCTTCATGGACAGGATAGGGAAGACGCACGGCATCAGGTTCAGCACCACGCCGCCGGCGAAGGCCAGAACCAGGGCCGCGGCCAGTCCCATCCCGTCGCGTGAGGCCGGCGCGGCGGACGGAGGGGCGACCGCGGGCGCTGACGCCTCGTCAGAGGGGGTGGGGAGCGAGGTGGTCTCCACCGGAGCCGAGGCGCCCGCGGCGCCCGGCAGGGCACCGCCGGGTGAGGCCGAGACCTCGAACGCGTGACCGTCGAGGGACAGCACGCCATCGAGCCTCGCCGGCGGGTGTCCGTGGCTGAAGCCGTAGCCGGCCGGTAGCGTGAGGGTCACCCCGGCGGGCCCGCGCGCCGCCTTCTGGGGGGAGGCCTGCTCCAGGGCCATGCCGTCATAGGGATAGAAATAGGCGTGGGCGACATCGAGCCCCTTCAACGCGGCGCCGGTCACCGACAGGGTCACGCCCTCGCCCGCCGGCTTGAACCGCGCCATGAGCCCGTGTCGCTGAGGCAGCGCCGCGACCGTGGCCGCCACCTCGGCCCCTCCGCGGGGGTTGATCGCCCCCGCGCCGGACGCGACGGGGAGCGCCAGGGTGACGGCCGCGCTGCCCGGGATGCAGACGTCCTTGCACATCAGCCAGTTGGCCGTGGCCTTGAGCTCTGCGGTCTGGCTCGGCCGGGCGCTGGTAGGCGCGATGAGGGTGACCGGCAGATCGACCTGGCCGGTGTAGACGTAGTTCATGATCGGACCGGCGAGGAACCGGCTGGGCGCAGGCCAGACGATCGGCCCCGCCCGCCAGCCGGACGGCAGGGTCCAGGTCAGGGTGGTCGGCTGGCCGGCGTCGCCCGGATTGCGCCAATAGGTGTGCCAGCCCGGCGCGATCGTCTGGCGCAGGGCGACGATGACGGCCTGGCCGGGGGCGACCGAGGCGGTCTCGGGCACGAGCTCCACGCTCACCTGCCCGTCCCGCACCGGGCCGGCTGAGGCGGCGGCCGCACCCCCGACGCCCGCCACGGCGGCGATGGCGGCGAGCAGGCTCGCTATTCGGTAGGGAGGACGGGCCGGGCGGGCGGAGCGCATGACTTGTAAAGTCGCTCCTGCCGGGTCTCGCCGCAAGTCCGCAGGCTAGGCCTCGACAAGGCAGGCCGACGGGGCTCACATAGCCCTCCATCGAGAGACCGCCGTGCCCGCGCATTTTGACGACATCCAGGTCGGCCAGGTGGCCTCGCTCGGCATCATCGCCGTGGACGCCCGCTCGCTGCTCAGCTTCTGCGAAACCCTGGCGCCCGGGTGGGCCAAGGCGGACGGGGCGCCGGACGCGTTCACCTATGCGGTGTGGGCGCGCCTGGACACCGAGGCCAGCGCCGGCTGGCCCCAGACCAAGCGGCTGGGGGTGGATGCGCTGCGCTGGATGCGCAACCCGCCGGAGGGCGAGTTGCTGCGAGGGCGCATGACGGTGCTGGCCAAGGATCCGGTGGGGCCCGACAAAGGCATCGTCATCGCCCAGCATGATCTGCTGGACGAGGCGGGGCGGCTGGTCTTCTCCTGCCTCACCCGCTCCATCTTCGCCTGCCGCAACCTGGACTGAGCCGTTGCGGCTAGTTGGCGCTCGCGATGCAGGGGGACACGAACAGGTGTCCCCTCCAGCCGCCGTGCAGCGTCCGGGCCATCACGATCACCCACATGGCGGTCAGGGTCGCCGCCAAGGCGGCCCCGGTGACGGTGAAGAAGCTGAGATGCAGGGTCGTCCCAAGCCGCAGGGTCGCCACCGTGTAGACGCCGAGCGGGAAGGTGTAGCCCCACCAGCCGAGGTTGAAAGGCACGCCCGCGCGGAAGTAGCGGATGGTGATAAGGATCGCGAGCAACAGCCACCAGAGCCCGAAGCCCCATAGCAACACGCCCGCTATGGTCCCCAGCCCCTGAGCGATCAGACCCACGGCCGCTAGCCTATGCGCGCCGAAGATCGTCGGCGCGTCAGAGCCCAGCACCATCATGCCCAGCGCCCCCGTCCCGATCGGCCCGAGCGCCAGCCAACTCGACGCGGCGACGCTCGCCGGTGGAAGCTTGTGCAGGGCCATTCGCAGGATGAGCAGGGTGAGGATGCCGAACGCCACAGGCACTGAGTAGGCCCACAGGGCGTAGCTCGTGGTCAGGACCACGAACTGCTGGGCCGAGTCGGCGAGGTGCGGGGCGAGCGCCCCGCCGCCCGCCGCCGCGACCTCCGCCGCCACCACCGGCAGCAGCCAGACCGCCGTCATGCCGTCGATGCTGTGCTGCTGGCGGGTGAACATCAGGTAGGGGATGCCGACCCCGCAGGCCACCGACATCACCACGTCGAGCCACCACAAGGTTTCCACTACAGGTACGACCCCGCTCCCGAATCTCGGCAGCGCGAAGATCAGCGCACCGTTCAGGATCGTCGCCAAGCCCATGGGGATGGTGCCGATGAACATCGAGACGATGCTGTGGCCGAAGATGCGCCTCGCCTCGTGGCCGAACAGGATCCAGCGCGCCGAATAAAGCCCTGAGAACAGCACGAAGAGCGCCACGTCGAACCACCACAGCCCCTCCGCGGCGGGCCGAAGGACAGCCCCGACGCCGGGAAGCTGCGGCAGGATGAGCGCCAGCACGCCGGTGCCCATGGTCGCGGCGAACCAGTTCGGCGTGAACTGGCGCACCATCTCCAGCGGACGATCGAGGCGGGACAGCGGTTTCAGTCCGCTCATGACGTCGGCGACGTGGTCGAAGCTCATGGGAGCTTCTACCATTAAACGGAGGCGCCGTCGCCTGAGGTGCTCGACGGAGGCCCTCCCCGGCGGGAGAGGCCCTCGAGCCGCCGCTTGCGATCTCAGCGGCGGGCCTGATCCAGCCATCCTGAAACGACGTTGCCGCCGAAGACCATGCGGCGGATGGGGGGGGTCGTCAAACCCGCGCCGAAGCTCAGCGGCGGCGCGCTGACGTCGTCCAGGCGCTGCATCTGAGCCGTGCTCAGCACGATCTCCGTCGCGGCGATGTTGTCCACCAACTGATCCGGACGACGCGCGCCGATGATGATCGAGGTGACGCCCGGACGCGCCATCACCCAGCTCAGCGCAACCTGCGCCACAGGGCGGTCAAGCTCAGCGGCGACCTCCGCCAGCTTGGCGAGTACGTCCCAGTTCCGGTCGACGAACTTGCTGTCGCCGAACGGATTGGCGCCGCTCAGTCGACCCGTATCCTTGGTGTCGCCGCGCCGATATTTTCCGGTCAGGAAGCCGCCGGCCAGCGGGCTCCACGGCATGACGCCCATCCCCGCCTCCCGGGCGACCGGGAAGTGCTCGTTCTCCACGTCGCGGGCGATCAGAGAATATTCCACCTGCAAGGCGATGGGCCCCGGCACGCGCCTCTCCTCGGCGATGGTCGCCGCCTTCATCGCCAGCCAGGCGGGAACGTCGGACAGGGCGTAGTAGCGGATCTTGCCGGCCCGAACGAGGTCGCCGAGCGTCTGGACGATCTCCTCCACCGGCGTGACGCCATCCCAGACGTGCATCCAGTAGAGGTCGACATAGTCGGTCCCCAGGCGCTTGAGCGATGCGTTCAGAGCGCGATGGATGTTCTTCGCCCCCGCCCCACCGGCGTGCGGGTTGCCGGCGCCGCTCTGACCCGAGACCAGGGGGCTGGCCGACCCGTTGAAGGCGAACTTCGTCGCCAGCACGACCTCGTCGCGGGAGCCGGTCTCCCTGATGAACTGGCCCACCAGCCGCTCGCTCTCGCCGCCGGAATAGATGTCTGCGGTGTCGACGAAGTTGCCCCCGGCCGACCGGTAGGCCTCGAAGATGGCGCGTGACGTGGCCTCATCGGCGCCCCAGTCCCCGGGCCCGAAGGTCATCGTACCCAGAGCCATGGGACTGACCACGAGGCCGGAGCGTCCCAGCGTCCGAAACGATGTAAGCGACATGCATCTAAACTTTCGTAGCGATCGATAGCAAACCGATACGGCTCTTGTCCAGCTGGGTCAACGGGTTTTATAATGATCGATATGAAACCGGTCGACGCCCGACAGCCGCCGCGTAGGACCGGCCGTCCGCGATCCTTCGATCGCGATCTGGCCTTAAGACAGGCGATGCTGACCTTTTGGCGGTACGGGTACGAGACAAGCTCGATTTCGGACCTGACGGCGACCATGCGGGTCAGCGCGCCCAGCCTCTACAACGCCTTTGGCGACAAGAAGCAGTTGTTCCTCGAAGCCGTGCGCCTCTATGCCGGCGATCCGAAGGTTATGGCGCAGTCGATCCATGACGCGCCGAGCGCCCGTAAAGCCGCAGAAGACCTCATGACCGCCGCCGCCACCGTCTATACTGGCGATACGACTCCGAAGGGCTGTCTGCTCGCAAGCGCGACGGCGAGCGGGTCGGCGGCGTCCGCCGACGTGCAGCAGGCGGTCGCCGACGTCAGGCGCGACGTGCAGCGCTCGTTGATGACGAGGATCGACCGGGATATCTCGGACGGCGCTCTGCCGCCGACATCGGACCCGGTCGCTCTGTCAGGATTGGTCCTGGCGGTCATCCAGGGAATGTCCGTGCTCGCCAGAGACGGCGCGACCCGCGGCGCCCTGCTGGCGATCGTCCAGGCCGCTCTGCACGCATGGCCTTCGCAGGGTAGCTGACGGCAGGGCCTATCGGGCGATAGCCTGGGGTCTGCTCACCCGTATGTTCCCCTTCACGGCCCAGAGCCCGACGCGGGGTCAAATCGACGTGTTCATGCTGCGCTACTGGAACTGGTCGCTCTCCAGCGCCTTTTCGCGGCGCTGATGTGCGTCATCCGCGAAGGCGACGACAGCAACCGGGATGAATATTTCCAGCCCCAGCGCACCGCCATGCTGGCGCTGGCGGGCGATTTCGGGGGCTAGAGGCTCGGCGGCCATCGACCACAAGGCCCGTTGGCGTTGATCGACTGAGCTTGACAGGCCTTCTCCGGCCGATAGGCCATGGCGTAATGTGGCCTGGACTGTGTGGATCGTCGAGAAGAGCGTCATGCTGGCGCGTCTGAAGCGCTGGATGCAGACCTCGGCCGCAGAACGCCGTGGATCCGTCCTCGCCGCTGGCGCGGCGCAGGCTCTCGCCGAGACCGCTTATCTCGCCGTCTTCCGGCGCCCTGCCGATCCCGAAGGCTTGGCGCCGGCGATCGAGGCCCTTCGGACCGGCAGACTCAGCGTGCTCGACTTGCTGCGCGACTTCTCCGCCAGCGAGGAGTTCCACGCCTTCAGCCTGGGGCCGCTGCGGTATTCGGCGGAGCACGACCCGCTGCTGGCGCCCTTCCGCTCGCCCGCGGTCCTTTCCGCCTCGGCGGAGTTGCAGGCCGCGTCGGCGCGAGCGTCCACCGACTTCGAGGCGCTGTACGAGGCCAGCTTCGCTGCGGAAACACCTCAGGGGGAGGACTATCCAGCCTACCACCGGCGACGGTTTGCCGAGCTGTTCAACGCCGCCGCCTACCTGTTGGCCGGGCGGACGTCTCCCCGCGTACTGGAGGTCGGCGCCAGCCAGTTCACCGACTTCTGGCCAAAGCTGGTGCCCGGCGTGTGGCTGAGCGTGGTGGATCGTCCGGCCGTACCCCCCCCGGCCAGCGCCCATCTGCACCTGCCGCTCGACCTGAACCTTGAGCCGATGGCGGGGGTGACGGGGGTCGGCGAACAGGACCTGGTGGTCTACACCGAGGTGCTGGAACACCTGCAGCGCAATGCGGTGGAGCAGATCGGCGGCCTGCTACGCCTGCTCGCCCGGCCGCACGGACGGCTCTATCTCACCACGCCCAACTGTTTTCGCTACGGGACGTTGGCGGCCATCGCTTGGCGGCGCAATCCGCAGCCGCCTTTGCCGACCTCCAACTCGGATGGGCACTACCACGTGCGCGAGTACTGCATGAGCGAACTGCTCAGCGCGGTCGAGCAGGCCGGCGGCGAGGTCTGCTCCTGGCACTTCTCCGGATGCTGGGATGCCGCCGACCTGCCGGCGGATGAACTCGGCAACCTTGTGGTGACCGCGCGCCTGCGGCCGAGCTGAAAGCCTGCCGCAGCCGACCCAGGACCGCACCCGCTTGCAATACTTACTTGGTTGTATCGCGCCTAAGTCAATGCAGGAACTGCAGCTACGCACCGGCATGTGGGGCGAAGCGGAAGTTCGCGCAGGCTTGAGTGTCGTTGATTTTGTCTGGGGATCTGCGTGTCCGCTTTCAGACTACGCTCTATCTCAGATCGGCATGTTCATGATCGACTGGTAGGCGGAGATCACCTGGTCGCGGACCGCCATCATCGTCTCCAGGCTCGCCTGGGCCGAGGAGATGGAGGTGACCACGTCGACCAGTTCCGCCTTGCCCTGAGTGTGGGCGGCCATCTGTTTCTCGGCCATGCGCGAGGAGGAGACCACGTCGTTCATGGCGTGGCTAACCATCTGGCCGAAGTCCGGCCCCTCTTCGGCAGGCGCGGCCCCGCCGATCGCCTTGGAGCCCTGGTTCTGCACCGCGGCGTAGGCGCGCGCGGCCATCATGGGGGAGAGCATCGTTCAGGCCCTCACTTCTTGATCAGGTCGAGCGTGCGCATCTGCATGGCCCGCGCGGACTCGATCATGTTCAGGTTGGCGTCGTAGGCGCGCTGCGCCTCCTTCATGTCCATCGCCTCGGTGAGGGGATCGACATTGGGCATCTTGACCATGCCCTTGGCGTCCGCGCCCGGGGCGCTCGGATTGTATTCGGTGTGGAACGCGGCCTGGTCCATCTGCACCCGGGCGAGATGGACGCCACGGCCGCCCTGGTCGGTCACCTGGGGCTCGAACACCGGCATCTGGCGCTGATAAGGGTCACCGCCGGGTGTGGTGGCGGCGCTGTCGGCGTTGGCGATGTTCTCCGCGATCACGCGCATCCGCGCCTGCTGCGCCTTCAGCGCAGAGGTCGCGACCGCGATCGTGGCGGCGGAGGTGGAGGTCACGTCGGCCATCACTCAGCCCTCAGCTCTCGCCGCACCTAGCTCTTACCGGGGGCGCGGGCGGCTGTGGTGATCAGGTTCATCGATTGCTGGTAAAAGTCGAGGGCCGCCTCGTAGTCGATGCGCGCCTCGGTCATCTTGGACATCTGCTCCTCCAGCACGACCTTGTTGCCGTCCAGCCGAGTCTCGGAATCCGGCGCGTCCTGGGCCTTGAACAGGTCGGCCGAAGCGCTTGCGAGCGGCTTGCCGGCCATGTGTGCAGGGTTGGTGCGCTCCAGACCCGCCAGCCCGATGCGCGGGCGTAGCGCCGCCTCGAAGCTGAAAGGCTTCAGGTCGTGGGGCGAATAGCCCGGGGTGTCGGCGTTGGCGACGTTCTCAGACAGCAGCCGCTGGCGCTGGTTCACGTAGCCCAGCTTGCCCTTCAGCATGGAGAACAACGGGATGTCGTCCAGGCCCATGGCCCCTCCGCGCCCCCGGCGGTTTTTGCCGGGGCTTGGGGGGTATTTGCCGGGTGCAGGGTTAACGGCGCGTTTCGACGCAGCGGGGCCCATGGTTAATCGCGCATTAACGCCCCCGCCGCACCCTGCCGCCGACGCGGTCATTTCGACCGCGCGTGGGAGCCGGAGATGCTGCTCTTCCTCCAGGCGGCGTTCGCTCTCGCCGCCACGCTCGGCCTGTTCGGCGTAGGCGTCTATGCAGCGAGGCGCTGGGCGCCGGCGGGCCTGATGAAGATGACCAACCCCGCCGCCAAGCGCCTGGCGGTGGTGGAGAGCCTGACGCTGGACGCCAACCGCCGGCTGGTGCTGGTGCGCGTCGACCATGAGGAGCGGCTGCTGCTGCTCGGTGAAGGCCACGTCCTCGGCCCCGTAGCCCCCGGCGCACCGTCGTGAGCCGCCTGCGTAGCGCGAAGGGCCGCCTTGGCGCGCCAGATGGCTCGGAGCTTCGCCGCGCGGCCCTGATCGCGGCCGCCGCAACCGCCGCCACCGTGCTGCACCCGACGCTCGCCATGGCTCAGGCGATCAACCTGGATCTCGGCACGGGCGGCGGGTTAACCGACCGGGTGGTGCAGCTCGTCGCGCTGCTAACGGTGCTGTCGCTGGCCCCGTCGATCGTGATGATGACCACCTCGTTCGTGCGGATCGTGGTGGTGCTGTCCCTGCTCCGCCAGGCCATGGGGCTGCAGCAGTCGCCGCCCAATTCGGTAATCGTGAGCCTGGCGCTGTTCCTCAGCGCCATCGTCATGGGGCCGACCTTCACCCAGTCCTACAACGCCGGCATCCGGCCCCTGCTCAACCACACCATGGAGCTGCCCGCAGCCTTCGCCGCGAGCGCTGCGCCGGTGAAGACCTTCATGCTGAGCCAGGTGGACCGCGACGATCTCGGCCTGTTCATTCGCCTGTCGAAGATCCCCAAGCCTGCGAACGCCCAGGCCGTGCCGATCACGGTGGTGACGCCCGCCTACATGATCAGCGAGCTGAAGCGCGCCTTCCAGATCGGCTTCCTGCTGTTCGTGCCGTTTCTGGTCATCGACCTGGTGGTGGCCAGCGTCCTGATCAGCATGGGCATGATGATGCTGCCCCCCGCCACCGTGTCGCTGCCGTTCAAGCTGATCTTCTTCGTGCTGGTGAATGGCTGGCAGCTGGTCTGCGGCAGCCTGGTGGAAAGCTTCCATCACGCCAGCGGGGGCTGAAGGCCTGCAGCAACGCTTCCGCCTCTCCCACGTTAAGCCGGAGGTAGCGGGTCGCACCGCGCCAGGGGGCGCAATGACCTACACTGACACTTGCAACACTTTCGCCGACTTGGCCGGGCACAAGGTGGCGGGCCTCAAGCGCGCGCCGCTAGGCTTCATTATGGGCACGCTGCTGGCCGGCGCCTATATCGGCGTTGCCTACGTGCTGGCGCTCACCGTAGCCGCCGGCCTGCCTCCCGGTGTTCGCCCCCTGGCGCTCGGGGGCGTTTTCGGCATCGGGCTGATCCTGGTGGTCATGGCGGGGGCTGAGCTGTTCACCGGCCATGTCATGTACATGACTTTCGGCCTGGCCAAGGGCGCCGTGAGTCCGCTCGATGCGCTGATGACCCTGGTGGTGGTCTGGATTGGGAATCTGATCGGCTCGGTCGCTCTGGCGCTGCTGTTCGCCAAGGGCGGCGGAGGCGCGGTCTACGCCGCCCCGGCCGCCTATCTGCACGACTTCATCGCAAAGAAGGAGGGCTCCGACATCCTGGCGCTGGTGTGCCGAGCGACGCTCTGCAACTGGCTGGTCTGCCTGGCCATCTGGCTGCCCGCGCGGCTGTCCAGCGACAGCGCCAAGATCATCGGCATGGCCTGGTGCCTCCTGGCCTTCGTCGCCTGCGGCTTCGAACACTCGGTCGCCAACATGACCATTTTCAGCCTGGGCCTGCTCGATCCCACGCCCACCGGCACCCTAGCCGGCGCCGGGTACAACCTGCTGTGGGTCACCATCGGCAATCTGATCGGCGGCGCCGTGCTGGTGGCCGGCGCCTACCTGCTGTCCTCCACCGTCGACCCGCAACAGCGCGGGAGCGTAGCCAGCCCGGCGGTGATCCGACGGTCCTGACCGCCGCAGCAGCGGATTACGGGCAGAACGATTCACCGGCGAACGCCATTGTTCCGGCTGGACCGACCGGAGATTGAATGAACGCCTTTGACCTGGCCGCGGTCTTCATCAGCCTGGTGGCGGCCGCCGGTTGGGCGAATGCGAAGTGGCTGCGACTGCCGCCCAGTGTGGCGATGCTGGCCGTAGGCGTGATGAGTTCCTTGTTGCTGGTCGCAGGCCGTCGCCTGCCCTACGTCTCGCCGGCGGCGGACGCCCTATCCCACCTGATCGGCCAGGTGAACTTTCCTCAGACGGTCCTCGGCTACATGCTGGCCTTCCTGCTGTTCGCCGGGGGAATGCAGGTGGACCTCGGCGAGTTGCGGCGTCGCCGCGCCGCCGTGCTGAGCCTCGCCACCCTGGGGGTGCTCGCCTCCACCCTCATCGTCGGTGTCGGCGTCTGGCTGAGCGCCCAGGCGTTGAACCTGCCGGTGAACCTGCCCTGGGCGCTGGTGTTCGGGGCGTTGATCAGCCCGACCGATCCGGTGGCTGTGCTCAACGCGGTGCGGAGCGGCGAGCTGTCCAAGTCGCTTCAGGCCACGCTGCAGGGTGAGGCCCTTTTCAACGATGGCGTGGGCATCGTGGTCTTCCTGGCGGCCCTAGCCCTCGCGGCCGACGGGCAGGCCGTTAAGCCCGCCACCGCCGCTCTCCAGGTTGGCGTCCAGGCGGTGGGAGGGCTGGCGCTCGGGCTGGGCGGCGGTGCGGTGGTGGTGCGCGCGATGCGCGCGATCGACGACTATGCGGTGGAGGTCACCCTTTCGCTGGCGCTGGCCGCTGGCGTTTACGCCGGAGGCGAGGCCCTGCACGTCAGCGGCGCCATCGCGGCTGTGGGCGCAGGCCTGATGGTCGGCGACATCGGCGTGAAGACGGCCATGAGCGAAACCACCCGCCGCTATGTCCTGGGCTTCTGGACCCTGGTGGACGAACTCTTGAACGCCCTGCTCTTCCTGCTGCTCGGACTGCAGACCGCCGTGCTGCCGCTGAACCTGCGCGACATAGGCCTGTGCGCCGTCGCCATCCCGCTGGTGCTCGTGGCCAGGTTCGCCGTGGTCCTGCCCTGGGGCGCCTGGTACCGGTTCCGCGACGCCGAGCGAGGCGCGAGCCTGATCCTGGCTTGGGGCGGACTGCGAGGCGCTCTCTCGCTGGCGCTGGCCTTGCAGATGCCGGTCGGGCCGGCGCGTGGGGCTATCCTTGCGGCCACCTATGCGGTTGTGGTCTTCGCGGTCGTCGTCCAGGGCCTCAGCTTCCCCGTCCTCGTAGGCGTCCTGAAGCGCCTGCCGCAGAGGGGCGAAGAAGCGACGGCTTGACCGCTTGCGGGCCGGCCGTCCGGACCTTAGAGCCTTGGTCCATGTCCGGCTTCGGCAGCTTCCTGGCCAATCCCGCCCGCTTCATGGCGGTGTCTCGCTGGTTGAGCCCGCTGTTGGGCCTGTGCGCCGCGGTCCTGCTCGCCGTCGGGCTGTGGCTCTCCATGGGCGTGCCGGACGACTACCAGCAAGGCTCGACCATCCGCATCCTGTTCATCCATGTGCCCGCCGCCACAACCGGCATGTTCGTCTATGCGTGCCTGGGCGTGGCGAGTTTTCTCGGTCTAGTGTTCCGCCATGCGCTGGCGGACGCCGCCGCCAAGGCCGCCGCGCCGCTCGGCGCCGCCTTTACCGCCCTGGCGCTGATCACCGGCTCGCTGTGGGGTCGGCCGATGTGGGGCACATGGTGGGTATGGGACGCACGCCTGACCTCGGTGCTGGTGCTGTTTCTGCTCTACCTCGGCTACATGGCGCTGCACTATGCCCTGGACGACGAGGCCAAGGCGGCGCGCGCCGCCGCCATCCTGGCGCTGGTCGGCTGCGTGAACCTGCCGATCATCTACTTTTCGGTCTATTGGTGGAACAGCCTGCACCAGGGCGACACCATCGTGTCGGGCAAGCTGGCCCCGGCCTACGGGCTGCCGCTGCTGTTCATGTGGGGCGGCTACATGACCCTGTTCGGAGCGCTCTGGCTGGTGCGCATCCGCGCCGAGGTCTGGCGCAAGCGCGCCTCGGTGGGGGCCATGGCCCGGGCGCTCGCCTGATGGCCGGGCCCAACCTGGACGTCGGCCGCTACGCCGTCTTCATCTGGCCAGCCTACGGCGTGTCGGCGCTGACCTTGATCGCCCTCGTGGTCGACAGCCTGCTGCGCGCTGCACGCTGGCGGCGGGCGGCGAAGGCGGCCGGTCGCGGCGAGGACGCGTGAAGCGGCTCATCGCGCTTCTGCCGCTGGCGGTTCTCGTGGCGCTGGCGGTTCTGTTCGCCACCTTCGGCCTGCACCACGATCCGCATTTCACCCCAGACGCTCTGGTCGGCCAGACCGCGCCGGACGCCTTGCTGCCCAGGCTCTACGCACCCGGTGAGGCGCACCTCGCCCCCACCCTCAACGGCCCCGTCTTGGTCAACTTTTTCTTTTCCACCTGCCCTCCCTGCATCGAGGAGGCCCCGGCGCTGATGGCCCTGAAGTCGCAGGGCGTGCGCCTGGTCGGGATCGCCTACAAGGAGCCGCCGGAAGACACCCGCGCCTTCCTCGCCCGCTACGGCGACCCCTTCGTCGCCGTATTCTACGATCGCGATGGCCGGGCCGCGCTGGACTGGGGCGTATCGGGCGCCCCGGAGACCTTCCTGGTGGCGGCCGACGGCAAGGTGCTGGCCAAACATTCCGGCGCCCTGACGCCGGTGGATGCGGAAGCTTTGCTGGAGCGGGCCTCCCACCCGGCTTAGGCGTGAGAGGTGTAAGCCCCCGCCCTTGACCCGTGAGCTAAGCTTAACCATGTTGATCGCTTCGGTGAGCAAGCGTCCGAATGGCCGAGATCCGCAACCCCGTTTCCACGTCGAACCCGTCGTCACAACGTGTGACCCCCGTTCGCAGTGAAGCCGCACGCGCCGCCCAGCGAGCCTTCTTCGAGGCCGCGCTTTCCGGGGTGGCGCCGACCTCTTCAAACACGGCCAAATTCGCGCCGTCCACGCCCATCCAGACGGTCAGACCCGATGCGGCGTCGCCGAACCGCATACTCAGACCTGGCTCCTTGGTGGATATTAAAGTCTAGTGCGAGCCCTATGGCTATCTTGTCGGTTCAGACCCTAGCTTCAGCCCGATGTTAGAGCGGCGAAGTCTCTAAGCTCATCTGACGTGCATGGAAGCCTCGGTCGTTCACCTTCCCTCGCCCGAGCGTTCGAAGATCGCCCTCGACACCGTCGACTGTCTTGTGATCGGCGCTGGTGTCATCGGCTTGGCCATAGCCCGCGCGCTCGCGCTCCGCGGCCGTGAAGTGCTTGTGGTGGAAAAAGCTTTCGGGGTCGGTCGAGAGACCAGTTCTCGCAACAGCGAGGTCATCCACGCCGGCCTCTACTATCCAAAGGATTCCCTGAAGGCCACGCTCTGTGTCGAAGGCCGGCGGCGACTTTACGCCTTTTGCGAAAGCCACCATGTCGACCATCAGCGATGCGGCAAGCTGATCCTCGCGACATCGGAGGATCAGCTGAAACGGCTTGGCGAGATCGCCGCTGCGGGCGCGGCCAATGGCGTAGACGATCTGCGCCACATAGACACCGCCGAACTGCGACGGCTGGAGCCGGAGGTGAAAGCGGTTGGAGGTCTGCTGTCGCCCTCCACGGGCATCCTGGATTCCCATGGCTATATGCTGGCGCTGCAGGGCGGCGCTGAAGCGCACGGGGCGGTTTTCGCGTTCGGGCTTGAGGTCACCGCGATCCGGCCACACCCCGCCGGGTTCGCGGTCTGCTTCGACGGCGAGGCCGAACCGCAGGTTATCGCCAGGACCCTCGTCAACGCCGCCGGCCTGTTCGCCCCCGCCGTGGCGCAGACGGTGGCGGGCCTAGGGCCTGCGTTCAGGCCGCGCGCCTACTACGCTAAGGGCAGCTACTTCGTCCTCGCCTGTCGCTCACCGTTTCGGCGGCTGGTCTATCCCGTACCCCAGCCTGGGGGCCTCGGGGTCCACGCCACCCTCGATCTAGACGGACGGACGCGCTTCGGCCCCGATGTCGAGTGGGTCGACACGATCGATTACGACGTTGACCCCGATCGAGCCGAGAGCGTCTACGCCGCGGTACGCGCCTATTGGCCCGGCCTGAAGGATGATCAGCTGACTCCCGCCTATTCCGGCATCCGCCCCAAGCTGTCCGGCCCTGGCCAGCCTGCAATAGATTTCCGCATCGACGGGCCGGCGGAACACGGGGTAAGCGGCCTGATCAATCTGTTCGGGATCGAGTCGCCGGGCCTGACCGCCTCCCTGGCCCTGGCCGAGCGGGTGGCGAGGATCGCCGGTACAGACGCGACGCGGACCACCGATCGATGATCGACGGCGCTCAGCTTGCCCCCACGCTGTTACCGCTCCATCCTCAGCCGGTGACGACCTCCGAGGCACGCAACGGGACTTGGGTGGGCGTCGGCCGTGTCCGGGCGCGGGAGACCGAAGGCCGTGGACTGGACATTACCGTCGACGGACTGACCACCCAGGCGAAATACTACAAGCCGCTGATGTACGAGTTCTTTCGCAAGGAGTGGCGCGGCGGGTGGCCCGCCTGGGGCGAATACTCGGTCGAAATCCTGATGGAGTTCACCGGCGATCCGCCTTGGCTAGACCTAGATAACCTCGCCAAAGCCTTGCTCGACGCTATTAAGGGCTATGCGTTCCACGATGACGCGCAGGTTGGCCGGCTGCTGGTGGAAAGGCGCGAAGGGGAGCGGGAGCGGATCACCCTGTGTGTGCGAGAAATTCCGACACTTCGCCGTTTGCAGAGACGGTGAGGGCGTCAGGCGGCGTCCAGAGCCCGCTCCGATCCATCTGCTTCAACGGTAATCGCGCAGCCCAGGCGAGTATGGCGCCACGGCCGAGCAGCGCGATCTTGCCAAACGCCGGAACGCCCGCCCGACGATCCCAGGCGTTGGCGCCGCGGCTCCGTACGATGCGCCCGATGGCGCGATAGACGCCCCGAGCACTGGCGATGGCCCAGGCCGAGCGGACTGGAAGGTAGGACAGGCCGTCCCTGGCGCTGCGATAATAGCCGTCAGCCACCTCCAGCAGACGGCTCGCGACCCGGGCGACGGCTTCCCGGTTCGCCGGGTCGGCCACCGCATTGGGGGTGGCTGCAACGCCCTCCGCCGCCAGCCAGTCGGCGGGCAGATACAGCCGGTCGTTGCGCGCATCCTCGACCACGTCGCGGGCGATGTTGGTCAGCTGGAACGCCACGCCCAGGTCGCACGCGCGCTGCAACGTCGCTCGCTCGCGAACCCCCATGACCTCGGCCATCATGATGCCGACGACACCGGCCACGTGGAAGGCGTAAGCTAAGGTATCGTCCAGCGTCAGGTAGGCCTGCGCCTCGACGTCCATGGCGAAGCCGTCCAGATGGGCGAGAGGCTGGGCCGTCGGAATGGCGTGGGCCCGGGCCACATCGCGCAGGGCCTGGAACTCCGGAGGGCAGGCCTGATCGGTGGTCAGGGCCTTAAGGGTGAGCCGGCGCAGATCGGCCAGCCGCTCGGCCGCGCCTGCAGCCTCCACCTGCATACCGTGACCCAGGGTCTGGCCATCGACCACGTCGTCGCAATAGCGACACCAGGCGTAGAGCCGCCAAGCCGCACGGCGCTCGCGCCTGGAGAATAGGGCCGACGCCAGGGCGAAGCTCTTGGAGCCGGCCTTGATGGTCTGATGAGTGGCGGTTGTCAGGGCGTCGGCGTTCATCCGCCTGCGCCTAGGTCGCTCGCTGCGCCGTCCTGCCTGTTCACGGCGCCGATCGCGCGACGTCGGCCAGGATCACGCTCGCCGTCGCCTTGGCGGACCCAACGACCCCCGGGACGCCCGCGCCGGGATGCGTGCCCGCGCCGACGAAGTAGAGGTTCTTGATCATGTCGTCGCGATTGTGGGTCCGGAACCAGGCGCTCTGGGTCAGGATCGGCTCGAGCGAAAAGGCCGAGCCCAGATGGGCGTTCAGCTCGTCGCGGAAGTCGAACGGGGTGAATACCCGCTTGGTCACCAGGTTCTCACACAGGCCTGGCAGCAACCGCCGCTCCAACGCCTCCAGCACGCTGTCGGCATAGGGCTCGGCCTGCGTCTCCCAGTCGATGTCCTGCTTCAGGTTGGGGACGGGCGCCAGCACGTAGAAGCCCGTGCATCCCTCGGGCGCCAGGCTGGGATCGGTCACCGTAGGGGCGTGCAGGTAGAGCGAAAAGTCAGCGCGCAACGGCTTGGCCCCGCAGATGTCGCCGACCAACTCTCGATAACTGTCCCCGAACAGGATGGTGTGGTGCTGCAAAACTTCGTAGGTCTTCTTCACGCCGAAATAGATGACGAACAGGCTCATGCTGAAGCGCTTGGCCTTCAGGCTGGTGGCCTCGGTACGGCCACGGGCGTGATGGCGCAAAAGCTTGCCGTAGGTGTGGACGACATCGGCGTTGGAGGCGACCATGTCGGCCTTCAGCACCTCTCCGCTCGCCAGCTTCACCCCGCTCGCCCGCAAGCCCTGGGTGGTGATTTCATCCACGGGCGACGAGAGGCGGATCACGCCGCCGAGGTCGGTGAACAGCTTACCCAGACCCTCGACGAGCGCGCCGGTTCCTCCCTTAGGGAACCACACGCCCCACTTGCGCTCCAGGGCGTGGATCAGGGCGTAAATGGAGGACACCGCGAACGGGCTTCCGCCCACCAGCAGGGTGTGGAAGCTGAAGGCCTGGCGCAGGTGCTCGTCTTCGATGAAGCCCGCCACAGTGTCGTAGACGCTGCGCCAGGCCTGCATCTGCGCCAGCTTCGGCGCGGCCATCAGCATCGACTTGAAATCGAGGAACGGCACGTGGCCGAGCTTTAGATAGCCTTCCTCAAATGCGGCTTGCGAGTAGGCCAGGAAACGCTGGTAGCCGGCCACGTCGGAAGGACTGAATGCGGTGATCTCGCGGTCCAGGGCGGCCTGGTCGTTGACATAGTCGAACTGGCGGCCGTCCTCCCACATCAGGCGGTAGAACGGGGCGACCGGAAGCAGGGTGACATAGTCGCTGAGTTGTCGGCCTGAGAGGGCGAACAGCTCCTCCAGCGACGACGGATCGGTGATGACGGTGGGGCCGGCGTCGAATGTGAAGCCGTCCTGCTCATAGACGTAGGCCCGGCCACCGAGTTTATCGCGCCCCTCCAGCAGGGTCGTAGCGACGCCCGCGGACTGAAGCCGCACAGCGAGCGCCAGTCCGCCGAAACCGCCGCCGATCACCACGGCGCTCCGCTGCGAGCCCCCCGCCGCCTCGACCGATCGAACGGCCGTTCTCAACTCGCCTGCGTCGTCCATGGCTTCAGCTTTCACAGCGCCGCACGTCGCCTGAGCGCCGCTTCGGGCAAGGCCTGAAGCGCGCGGCCAACGCCTATCGGCGGTTTCCCAACTAGAATGCGGATGCGGTCCGAAAGGCTCAGGTCGCCCGCATAGAATCGCTCGATGGTCGCCTTAGGCAGGCGATAGAACCTCTGCAGCACCTTGTAGCGGTCGTCAGGCGCAGCAGCCAGGAACATCATGCGGTTCAGCCTTCGCAGGAACGCGCCCTGGCTCCAGCGCTCCCGCACCCGGGCGCGGACCCGCTCGGCGACGGCGGCGCTGGTCAGCTCAGTCGCGCCGGCGATCTGGTCGGCGAGCTCCGCGGCCTCGGGCAGGGAATAGCCGGTGACGGGATGGAACAGGGGCGCGCGCAGGCCCACCCCAGGCAAAGCCTGATCCGCCTCGGCCAGGAAGGCCTCGATGTCGCCGCCGAGCGCGATCGGCAGCACGCCGGTCTCCCGCCGCACGACCTCCGCAACGCGCCAGCCTTTGGCCGCCGCATAGGCCAGCACCCGATCCTCCAGGAGGGCGGCGTCCAGGCCCGACCCGGCGCTGTAATAGGTGTCCTCCACCAGCAACCGCTCGGCTGTGAACGGCAGCAGATAGACGAAGCGGAAACCGTCGAGCTGCTCGACCTGGGCGTCCATGATCACCGGGCGGGTCAGGCCGTGACCGCCGTCCACCCGCAGCTCCAGGCCCAAAAACTTCTGCCAGGCCAGCTTCAGGGCCGGACTGCGCCGCGCGCCCCGGCCGTCGATCACCAGGGGCGCACGCCACCTGCGGCCATCGCGCAGCACCACGGTCTCCGGCCCGAGCTCGGCCACCTCGCATCCCAGCCGAAGATCCTCGCCCAGGACCTCGCGCACGGCGGCCTGAAGCCTCACCCCGCTCAAGGAGGCGTAGGGCGTATCCAAGCTCCGGCAATGGGCCGGAAAGCGCATTTCATAGCCGTCCCAATGGTGCTCGGCCAACGGCGACAGCCAGGCGCGCACCGACGTCGCCACATCTGTGACGAAGAAGGACCAGGTGTGCGGGTCCTCCAGATCGGGAGGGCGGCGGTCGAAGGCGACGACCCGAAGCTCCGGCCTGAGCGTACGGAGGCGCAGCGCGATAAGGCTGTTGGCGAGCCCCGCGCCCACCAGCAGCACGTCCGCCGACTCGGCCGCGAGCGGCGCGCTGGTCGTAGGCGCGCTGGACAGGGGCTGGGCCATGGCGTCTTGTTCCACCCCCCAGGCGTGCGGTCCAGCCCGCGCTTCGGCTTTGCGGAGGCTTACGGTTTGGCGCGGCGCGACATCACCGGCGAGGTGGACTTCGGCCACCTGGAAACCTATGCGGCCGGAGACGCGGCCCTGGTGGAGGAGGTGCTGGGCCTGTTCCGCGAGCAGGCGGAGCTGTGGCTACCGCTGCTCGACCCGGCAGGTCAGACCCAGGCGTGGCGAGACGCGGCGCATACGCTGAAGGGCTCAGCACTGGGGGTCGGCGCCTTCGCCCTGGCGCGGGCCTGCAGCGAAGCGGAGGCGGACACGTCGGCGGAATTCGGCGTCAGGAGCCTGCAGTTGCAGCGCATCCGAGACGCCGCCGACGCCGCCATGCTGGACATCGCCGCCTATCTGCACGAATGCGCGCTCCAAGGCCTGAAGACTCCGCGGGGTCGAGCCTGATCGAGGACCTGAGCCTGAACGCCCCGCCTGACGCCCCCTTCCCGTCCGGCGCGCGGGTGCTGCAGGTCACCCCCGCGCTCGACGCAGGCGGAGTGGAGCAGACCACGCTGGACATGGCCGAGGCGATCACGGCGGCGGGCGGCGTGGCGCTCGTCGCGTCTTCGGGCGGGCGGCTGGAGGGCGAGCTGACCGCGCGGGGGGGGGAGCTGGTCCGCATGCCCCTCGACCGCAAATCCCCCGCCGCGCTGCTGACGAACGCCTACCGGCTTGAGCGGCTGATCCTTTCGCGCGAGGTCGACATCGTCCACGCCCGCTCGCGCTTTCCGGCCTGGTCGGCGTTGATCGCCGCCCGGCGGACGGGCGTGGCCTTCGTCACCACCTATCACGGGGTCTACAACGCGCGATCGGGGCTCAAGCGGGCCTATAACCGGATCATGGCGCGGGGCGACGTGGTGATCGCCAATTCGGGCTTCACACGGGACCACCTCCTGGCGACGCACGCCGGCGTCGACCCGGCGAAGGTGGTGGCGATCCCCCGCGGGATCGACCTGACGCGCTTCAGCCCCGACGCGGTGTCGGCCGCCTGCGTGACCGCCGTGCGCGCCGCCTGGGGCTTAGCGCCCGACGAGACCCGCCCCGTCGCCCTGCTCGCGGCCCGGCTGACGAGCTGGAAGGGTCAGGGCCTGATGATCCAGGCGCTGGCCCGGCTTCGGGCGCAGGGCGGCCAGGACCTCGTGCTGGTGCTGGCTGGAGACGACCAGGGCCGCAGCGCCTATACCGACGGCCTGCGCGCCGCGGCGGCGGACGCCGGACTGCATGCACAAGTGCGGATCGTGGGTCACTGCACCGACATGCCCGCCGCCTACCTAGCCGCCGACTTCGCCTGCGCCCCCTCGCTCGATCCCGAAGCCTTCGGCCGCACGGCCGTCGAGCCCCAGGCCATGGGCCGACCCGTGCTCGCCGCCGATCACGGCGCAATGCGCGAGACCGTGGATGACGGCGTCACCGGCTGGCGGATCGCGCCAGGCGATGTCGACGCCTGGGCCGCCGCCCTGGCCCGGGCGCTGGACACGCCGACCGAGGGGCGTGCCGCCATGGGCGCGGCGGGGCGGACGCGGGTCGCCGAGTTATACGCCCTGCCGGTGATGACGTCGGCGACGCTGGCGGTCTACGCGCGCTTGCTGGCCGAGCCGAGGCGATGAGCCGGCCCGAGCGGATCCTGGTGATCAAGCTCGCCGCGCTGGGCGACGTGGTGCAGGCCTTTCCGCCCTTCGCCCACATCCGCTCCGCCCATCCGCAGGCGCGTATCACCCTGCTGACCACGCCGCCCTACGCCAGCCTCGCCGCCGCCTCGCCCTTTTTCGACGCCATTGAGACGGACGGACGGCCGAAACGCTGGACCGAGACGCTGGCCATGCTGCGTCGCCTGCGCCTGGCGCGCTATGACCGCATCTACGACCTGCAGACCTCCACGCGCTCCTCGGCCTACTTCTTCGCCCTCTGGCCAAGGCCTCCGCAGTGGTCCGGCGTGGCGCCGCTCTGCTCCCACCCGCACCGCAACCGTGCGCGCGACCACATGCACACCCTAGAGCGCCAGGCCGAGCAGCTCCGCGACGCCGGCGTATGGCCGGACGCACCCGTCGCGCGGGGTCGGGCCGCAGCACCGGACCTGTCCTTCATGCTGCACGACAACACGCCCGAGCGGCGACCGGAGCATTTCGGTCTGCGTGCCCCTTACGCCCTGCTGGTCCCCGGCGCCTCGGCGCACCGGCCGGGCAAGCGCTGGCCGGCCGCGCGGTATGGCGAGTTGGCCCAGGCGCTGCTCGGCCGCGGGCTGGACGTCGGCGTGCTCGGCGGCCCTTCCGAGACAGAGATCGGTCGCGCGATCTGCGCCGCCGCAACCGGCGCTGTCGATCTCACAGGCCGCACCGACTACGCCCAGATCGCAGGGCTCGGCGCGCGTGCAACGCTGGCGGTGGGCAACGACACCGGCCCGACCCATCTTGTGGCCGCAGCCGGCGCGGCGACGCTCGTGCTGTTCTCAAGCGACTCCGATCCGGCCCTGTGCGCACCCCGGGGGCGGCGGGTGGATTTGCTGCAGACCGGCGCGCTGGCCGATCTGCAGCTCGATCCGGTGCTGGACGCAGCGCTCAACCTGTCGGACGACCCCGCCTGAAGCCTTGATCTAAAGGGGCGGATTGGCCATATTCTTGGGTCGCGCAAGGCAGTTGTCCAACGCTTTGCACGCTGATCTTTCGAATTAACGGTCGAGGAGACCACGCCTATTCGCCGTCCCATGCAAGCTGCCCCGGTCCGCAACGACGGACCCCGCATCAACGAGGACATACGGGTCCCCAAGGTGCTCCTGATCGACCAGAACGGCGAAAAGCAGGGCATCATGCCCACGCAGTCCGCGGTCGAAGCCGCCATGGAGGCCGGGCTGGACCTGGTCGAGGTGTCTCCCAACTCCGATCCTCCCGTCTGTAAGATTCTTGATTACGGCAAGTATAAGTTCGAAGAGCAAAAGAAGAAGAACGCCGCGCGCAAGCGCCAGAAGGTCGTCGAGATCAAGGAGATCAAGCTCCGCCCCAATATCGACACCCATGACTATGATGTGAAGGCCAAGGCCATGCACGGCTTCTTCGAAGAAGGTGACAAGGTCAAGGTGACGCTGCGCTTCCGCGGACGGGAGCTGGCCCACCCCGAACTGGGGATGAAGCTGTTGCAGCGCGTGAAGGCGGAGTTCGAGCCGGTCGCCAAGGTCGAATACGAACCGCGCATGGAAGGCAAGCAGATGATCATGATCCTCGCCCCGCGCTGAGGATCGATCGGCTGTCGGCATGAGCGGGTTCGTCACCCGGTTCGCCCCCTCGCCGACGGGATATCTCCATCTTGGGCACGCGTACGCCGCCCTCACCGCCTGGGACGTCGCGCGCCAGCAGGGCGGTCGTTTCCTGTTGCGCATCGAGGACATCGACGCCTTACGCTGCCGGCCCGAGTTCGAGGCGGCCATCCGAGAGGACTTGGCCTGGCTAGGGCTTCGATGGAACGCGCCGGTCCGACGCCAATCCGAGCATTTGGCCGATTACATGGCTGTGCTGAGCCGGTTGCGCGCCCAAGGCCTGCTGTACAGGTGCTTTCGCACTCGGCGCGAGATGCTGGACGCCATCGCCTCCGCGCCGCATGGGCCGGGAGAGGATGGCGGCGCCGGCGTCTTTCGCGGCGGGGCGTCGCCGGTGAACGAGGAAGCCGATCGGTTGGCCCGCGGCGAACCCTTCGCCTGGCGGCTTTCCCTTGAACGGTCGGCTGAGGCCCTGGGCGGCTTCGGCGATCTCCTCTTCACCGAGGCCGGTCGAGGACCTGCCGGCGAGCACGGCAAGATCGCCGCCAACCTCGGTCTTGAAGGCGACGTGATCCTCGCGCGCAAGGACGTTGGGGTGGCCTACCACCTCGCCGTGGTGGTGGACGACGCCTTGCAAGGCGTCAGCGACGTCATCCGGGGCGAGGATCTGTTCGCCGCCACCCACATCCAGCGACTGCTGCAGGCCCTGCTAGGCCTGCCGACGCCGCGCTATCGCCATCACCGTCTCCTGCTAGGCGAGGACGGCAAGCGGCTGGCCAAGCGGAACGGCGCCCCCTCTCTGCGCTCGCTACGAGAGGCGGGCGTCACCCCAGATCAAATCCGCGTCCGGCTGGGATTGCCGCCGGAGCTCGGAGCGACCTAAGGCGGGGTTGCGGCGCAGGACCGGCTCGGCCACACCGCCGCCATGGCCGCCTCGACCGATCGAAAACCGCTGCTGGTGCTGCTCGCAGGCGCCAGCATCATCGGTGTCGGAGCCGTGCTCGTCCGGCTGACGGGCACAGGTCCTGCGGCGGCGGGCTGGTGGCGGCTGGTCTTCGCCTTGCCGTTGCTGGGCCTGCTCACCGCCGGCGAGCAGCGATCCGGCGCAGCGGCCCGGTCGCGCGGCGTGTCGGAAAGGACTCCCGCCAGATTGGGCGCCCCGGCCAAGGTGCTGTTGGTCTGCGGGGCCGCCTTCGCCGCCGACCTGATCAGCTGGCACTACAGCCTGCACTTCACCTCCATCGCCAACTCCACGGTGCTGGCGAACCTGACGCCCGTGATCGTGACCGTGCTCGCCTGGGCGGTGTTCCGGGAGCGGCCCACGCCGGTCTTCCTCGCAGGCCTCGGGCTGGCGGTGGCGGGCGCGGCGACTATGGCTGCGGCTCGGAGCGGGGGGCGAGGCTCGCACCCAGCCCTGGGCGACGGCTTGGCCGTCCTCGCCAGCTTCTGGTACGCGCTCTACTTCATGGGCGTGAGGGAGGCCCGCCGGACGGCCAGCGCCCTGCAGGTAATGCTGGCATCAAGCCTTGTGGCGGCCCCCCTGATGCTGATCGCCTCTCTCAGCCTGCGCGAAAACCTATGGCCCGCCACCCTGCTCGAATGGGCGGCCTGCGTAGGCCTCGGCCTCATGCACGTGTCCGGCCAGGGCGCCATCGCTTGGGCGCTTGGCAAAGTGCCGACCGCGCTCGCCGCGGTGGTCGTGCTTGTACAGCCGGTGGTCGCGGCGGCGACCAGCTGGCTGGTGTTCCACGAGGCGGTCACCCCGATCCAGGCGGTCGGCGGCCTGTTGGCGCTGGCGGGGGTGGCGGTGGCTCAGATGGTCGCCCGGCGCAAACCCGCCCCGGTCGTCGGTGAAGCGGAAGCCCTGGCGAGCTGAACCGAGGTCAGCTTCGCTTGAACAGCGCCTCCGCGCTCGGCAAGTCCGCCTCCACCTCGCGTTCGATCTCCGTATCGAGCTCAGGGTCGTAGCCGGCGGAAGCCGCATCGTCGGGGATGCCGGGTCCTGTCTGGGCCATGGTGTCCTCCCGCAGGGCGCCTTCCTCGTCTTCGCTCGTTGAGTTGGCCTTGTCGCCCGACGCCATCTTTCGTCTCCTCGGTTTGCAAAACAACCGGCATGGCGCAGGCCCTGTTCCGGCCGCGTACACATCCAAGGCTTGACCGGACAGGTGCGGTATGACGTGTGCGCGAGCCTGATGCCGTCCCAGAGTTCCGCCCCGCCCGAACGCCTCGCTCTGTCGGACTTCGACTTCGAGTTGCCCGCAGAACGGATCGCGCTTCGCCCTGCGTCGCCGCGCGACCACGCCCGGCTGCTGGTCGTTGACGGCCATGGCCAGGTGCAGGATCGGACAGTCGGCGATCTGCCCGACCTGCTGGCCCCCGGCGACATGCTGGTGTTCAACGACACCCGCGTCATCGCCGCCCGATTGTCGGGCGTGCGCACTCGCGCCGGCTCGGAAGTGCGGGTGGAGGCCACCCTGCTCCGTCGCTTGGCCCCCGATCGCTGGAGCGCCTTCATGCGGCCGGGAAAGCGCCTGCGCGCAGGCGACGCGGTGACCTTTGGCGACGACGCCAGCCTGATCGCCAGGCTCGACGCCAAGCGGGAGGACGGCGAGGTGGAGCTGAGCTTCCAGCTCTGCGGCGGCGCCCTCGACGCCGCCATCGCGCGACACGGCGTCATGCCGCTGCCGCCCTACATCGCCGCGCGGCGGGTGCAGGACGACCGGGACCGGGGCGACTATCAGACGGTGTACGCAGTCCACGATGGCTCTGTCGCCGCGCCGACGGCGGGGCTGCACTTCACCCCCGGCCTGCTCGCCGAACTGGCCGCCCGAGGGGTGGGATCGGCGTTCGTGACCCTGCACGTGGGCGCGGGCACCTTCCTGCCCGTGAAGGCCGAGGCGGTGGAGGATCACCGGATGCACGCAGAGCAGGGCGAGGTGCGCACCGAAACCGCGCAGGCCCTGAACACCGCGCGAGAAGCAGGGGGCCGGATCGTCTGCGTGGGCACCACCAGCCTGCGCCTGCTGGAATCCTGCCTGACTGTCCAGGGCCGCTACGCCGCATTCGAAGGGGAGACCGACATCTTCATCCGGCCGGGACACGAGGTGCGCGCAGCCGACGGCCTTCTCACCAACTTCCACCTGCCGCGGTCCACCCTGCTGATGCTGGTGGCGGCGTTCAGCGGGCTGGACGCCTTGAAGGCGGCTTACGCCCACGCCCTGCGCGCAGGCTATCGGTTCTATTCCTACGGCGACGCCAGCCTGTGGCTGCGGAGCGGCGCGTCTTGAGCCAGGTCCGCTTCAGCCTGTCGGCGACCGATGGCGCGGCGCGCACTGGCGTGCTGTCGACCCCGCGCGGCGACATCGCCACCCCGGCCTTCATGCCGGTCGGCACGGCCGCCACGGTGAAGGCCCTGACCGCCGAACAGGTCCGGCAGGCCGGCGCGGACATGATCCTGGGCAACACCTATCACCTGATGCTCCGGCCCACCGCCGAACGCATCCGGCGGCTGGGCGGCCTGCACCGTTTCATGGGGTGGGAGCGGCCCATCCTAACCGACAGCGGCGGTTTCCAGGTCATGTCGCTCTCCAACATCGCCAAGGTGAGCGAGGAGGGCGTGACCTTCCAGAGCCATCTGGACGGCTCGCGCCACGCACTCACCCCCGAACGCTCCATTGAGATCCAGGCTGATCTGCTCGGCTCCGACCTCGTCATGCAGCTGGATGAATGCGTCTCGTGGCCGGCGACAGAGGCGCGCGCCGCCGACGCCATGCGCCTGTCGGCCCGGTGGGCCGCACGCTGCAGAACCGCCTTCGGGACGCGGGACGGGCAGGCCCTGTTCGGCATTCAGCAGGGCTCCACCTTCGAGGCGCTTCGGCGCGAATCGTCGGAGCGCCTGCAGGAGGTCGGCTTCGACGGCTACGCCATCGGCGGGCTTGCAGTCGGCGAGGGCCACGCCGCCATGTGCGAGGTGCTGGACTACGCCCCGGCGCAGCTTCCGGCGGACCGTCCGCGCTATCTGATGGGCGTCGGCAAGCCGATCGACCTCGTGGAGGCCGTGGCGCGAGGCGTCGACATGTTCGACTGCGTGCTGCCCACCCGCTCAGGCCGCCATGGCCAGGCCTGGACCTGGGACGGCCCGATCAACCTCAAGAACGCGGGATTCGCGGAGGACGACTCACCCCTCGACGCGGCCAGCGCCTGCCCTGCAAGTTCAGCCTATTCGAAGGCCTACCTCCACCACCTGGTCAAGGCGGAGGAGATCCTGGGTCAGGTCCTTCTGTCCTGGCACAATATCGCAATGTTCCAGTTGCTGATGGCCGATATGCGCCGGGCGATCTCCGCGGGCAGGTTCGAGACCTTCCGCCACGACTTCAAATCCCGTCAGCGTCGTCCGAAGGATTGAGGTGAGAGAACCGGCGCCCGCAAAGGCCCAGCTACGGTCGCGCTGCGTTGCCTGTAAAGGCGGTCGCCGTGCTCCACGGTGCGGGCGCACCAGCCCCGATCTCCGTTTTTGTGGACGACACGGGGTCGCTGATCGGTGTCGAGACCTCGACCACTCGAGCCTCAGACGACGCTGGCGACCAGCCTTGGGAAGGCTCTTGAGCCGGCGGTGTCGCCGTAGGGATGGCGAGACGCTCATGTACGGGAACGAAGACGCCGCCCCTGTTCCGCGCATCTAGCGAAGTGGAAACAAGAACGACTCGGGCTGCGGCCGGAACGCTCGTCGCGGAGGCTCCAAGGGGCTGAGTCTTCCCGGACTGGACAACGCTGGCCCGATGAGCCGAGGGCGCTACGCCCGCCTTCGGTGAGGTTAGCACGGCGACCTGCAAGTTTGGAGAGCTCGCCACGGCGGCGACGCTGGTAACCGCGGCGGCGGACGCGGGCCGGGCTGACGCGAGGAGGATGGGCGCGCCGCCGGTTTGAACGGGGCTTGTCACGACCACAGCGCTCCAGCGCGCGTCGACGTCGGCCACCTGTACAGGCGTGTAATCGAGCGGCGCGGCGGGCCAACTGCAGCTGTGCTCCATCCCGATCGCCTTCAGGAACGAGCGCCGGGTCGTTCCCGCCAGCTGGGCGTGCTTGACGTGGTTTTCATAGCGCGTCGCGCCAGTGATCTGCTTGATCGTGCTGCGCATCGGCAGGAAATGCTCAGCCGCGCTCCCTGCGGCGTCAAGAGCGGCGGACGCGGCGAAATCCGCCCCGCGCATCACCCTGGCCTTGTGCCTCTGCTTGGGCGCATCGACGTCAGGTCCAAGCGCGAGATCGAGTTCAGACACCCGGTCCAGCACGTCGTTGCAGCTGTTCACCCCGGTGAGGTCGTAAGGATGCGATTCGGCACGCAGGAGCACGGGCGCGATCTTGTCTTGCATCATGTTCAAGTCGTGCAGCGGCTTGCGCACCGCATCGCCCGCTCCGACATACAGCTCCCCGCCCGTCGCGCGAACCGCGCCGACACCGGTTTGCGCAACCGAATATGTCGCGTGAATGCCAGTATTTGCATAATGGGCGGGTGCGGTCTGGCACCCGGCGACCACGGCCCCGAGGGAGACTGCCGCACACGTCGAACCCAAAAGTTTCGGCATCGGAAGCTCCAAGAGCGTGACTTAATTTACACACAACATGTCGCTCCGGACAAACGGTTTCGTTTCTCCCGCGAGGCTTTTGCGCCGCAAGCTCGCCGCACTCCGGCCGGAAAAAAGGCCATCCAATTTAAAGTAAGGTGGTCGCCGCTGGCGGTGCGACGAACCGCGTCCCACGGCGCGTGCGACGCCCCGGCGGCATTGAGCGGCGGGACGCAGCGGGGTAGAGGGACCTCCTGTCGCCTAACGGCGCAGCGGGTTGGTAGCTCAGCGGTAGAGCATTCGACTTTTAATCGAACGGTCCTGGGTTCGATCCCCAGCCAACCCACCATGCCGGCGGGCCTCTCGCACCGCGCGGTATCCTAGTCGCGGCCGGGTTCCTTGCCCGGGAACCTAGGCGCCGCTTCGGACCAGGACCAGGCGGGCGTCGCTTCCGAAAAAATGTTGGCATCCACTTCGAGGTCGGGTGGAGCGTCGAAGGCCCCAAGGCGCAACCTGATGGCCTCTGGCGTATCGTCGTGTCGGGAATATAATGACGAGCCGCAGGCGCGACAGAAGGCGCGGCGCTTGCCCGGCGAGGAGGCGTATTCCTCCACCAGATCGGCGCCTTGTTCCAGAGCATAGCCCGCGCGCAGGGCCGGAGCGACCGCCGAGGCGAAGCCTTGCGCGCGGCGGCATTGCGAGCAGCGGCATACGGTGACGGCCCCCAACTCACCCCCGAGCGGGCCGACATAGCTGAAGCGGACCGCTCCGCAGAGACAGCCTCCCGTAAGCGTGACATCGCGCTCCCAGTCCCGGGTTGACATCAGCGCGCTTTCGCCGAGGCGACCGATCCAGGAGCAGCCCGCGGCTGGCGGAGCGGTCCGCCTCTCGCCAACCCCTGCGCCAAGCTTGCGCGTTCCGCCTGAGGCAGGCCTGCGGCGAAGGCGACGATGGTGGCCTCCAGCCGGGTTCGCAAGGCGAAGTCGGCGGCACGGGCGCGGTCCAGCGCCGCGGTAACCGCGACGCGGTCGAAATTGGGTTGAACGAACAGCTCGGCCGCCGCGCGACGGTTCTCCCGCGCCACCTGTTGGATCGGATGCTCGTCCTTGGAGGCGTCCCGCAGGGCTGCGAGATAACGGACCTGGTCGTCGGGACGCAGGCCCTCGGCCGCGGCCCGAAGGGGACGGCGGCGTAAGACGGGGGGCGCGTGCGCGATCCTGGTCCACACCACCGCCGCGCCTCCCGCGGCGCCCAGCGCGAACAGGTTGAGCAGGATCGACGCCGCCAGCGCGATCCGCAGCGCTCGATCGCGAGGCGGCATCTAGCTTCTGGCCGAGGCGGCCGAGGTGGAGACGACCGCCACGTCGCCGAAGCTGCTCTGCTCATAGAGCGGGCTCCCGGCGTCTGGGTCGACGTGCGACGGGATGGAGACCAGGACCAGCGTCATGGCCATGGCCCCGGCAAGCGCGCCAGTCCCCAGCACGCCGACGGCCCCCAGACCCGACACCCAACGCCTGATCCGCCTGGCCAGGGCGCTTTGCTGGAGCAGCGTAGTCGTGATCCGGCCCCGCACGACCGCAGACGGCGGCGGCACGTAGAAGCCATCTAGGGCGTGGTCGAGACCCCGCGCCTGCGACAGCACCCCCGCCGCCTCGGGGGCTCGCGCAAGCCACCGCTCAGCCTCCAGACGCGAGGTGGCGGGCCAGCGGTCGAGGTCGCCGCCATAGGCCTGCGCCATATCTGCAAAACGCTCTGGGCTCATGGCGCGTCTCCTTGAAGCCGGGTGCGAAGGGCGCGGCGTCCGCGCGACAGCAGGCTCTCCAGCGCGTTCAGGCTCACCCCTAGCAACGCGGCGGCGTCGATATTGGACAATTCCTGGTAGTGATGCAGCAGGATCGCGTCGCGCTGACGCTCGGGCAACTCCGCCAGCGCGGCCTGCACGCGCAGGGACGCCTCCCGCGCCTCCAGCCGACGGTCGGCAGGCAGGGACGGATCGACCTGGTCCGGCGGATCGGCCATGACGTCTTCCTTGCGCCGACGCAGGCGATCCTTGCAAAGGTTGAGCACCACCTTGTGCAGCCAGGTGTCGAACCGGGCGGACCCGCCGCCCCGCCACCGCGGGGCCTGGCGCCAAGCGCGGACCAAGGCGTCCTGGCTCACGTCCTCGGCCTCTGCGGCGTCACCGAGCATCCGCATGGCCAAGGCGGAGATCCGCGGCAGCTTGCGCGCCACCAGCGCCTGGATCGCGGCGGGATCGCCTTCCGCGACCTGGCGCAGCAGCGCCTCGTCCGGGTCGGCGGCCTTCAACCCGTCGCGCTCCCCGCCGCCATCCGCTCACCGCCGCCTCCTGCGCCAGGCTATCGCGGCGAGAGGGGCTGGACGCCGTCGCCGCCGCCGCCGTGATGCATGGCGCTGCGCTCGTCCGGGGTGACCACGCCGTCGTGGTTTGCGTCCATGCGAGCGAACCGGCGCGCCGACGCCGCATCGATTTCGTCGGGCGTGATGTAGCCGTCCTGGTTCAGATCCGTGCGCTGGAAACCCCTGTTCGGGTCGCCACCGGCGGCGCCTTCGCGGCCGGGGTGGGAGGCGCGCCAGGCGGTCCATTCGGCGAGGCTGATGCGGCCGTCGTGATCGGCGTCCATGCGCATCGTGCGGGCGCGCTGGCGCGCCTGGAAGTCCGTCAGGCTCATCGGGCCGTCGTGGCCACCCGGCGCGGCGTCGCCTTGCAGGTCGGGCGTTGGCTGTGGCTGCGCGAGGGCCGGGAAGACGGGCGCAGCGAGGATCGCAAGGGTGAGCGCAAGGCGTTTCATAATGGGGGTCCTTTGGCTTCGAGGCGGAAGGTCAGACCAGGTTAGGCAGGGCGGGCGCCGAGCGGCTGTCGGGAAACACCGCGGTCTCCAGCGCCCGGGGCTCCACGCCGAGATGATCGCGCAACGCGCCCTTGAACACCTGACGCACGTCCAGGGTCGGGGCGAGATCGCGGCTCTCGAACAGTCTGGCGGGCTGAAGCGTAGGCCAGTCGCCTACGATCCCGCCTGGCTTTAGAGCGCCGCCGGCCAGGATCATGGTGGAGGCGGTGCCATGGTCGGTGCCGCCGGTGCCGTTGACGTGGGCCGTGCGCCCGAACTCGGTCACCACGATCACCACAGTCTTCGGCCAGGCCGTTCCCAGCCCGTCCTTCAGCCCATCGACGACCTGATCGAGCGACGCCAGGCGACCGGCGAGCTGGCCGTTCACCCCGCCCTGGCCTGCATGGGTGTCGAAGCCGTCCAGGGACAGCACCGCGATCGAGGGGCCGCCCTCGGCGCTGAGGAAGCGGCCCGCGGTGACGGCGAAACCGCGCACGTCGCGGCCCTGCAGCGGCTGGCCGTTATTGATCGCGTTGGCGGCCGCCTCCGTCTGCAGGCCGGACGCCAGGGCCGGACCAAGTAGCGGGTCGGCCTTGTAGAGGTCCTGCAGGGTGGCCACGACCCGGCTGAGATCCGAACCGCCCTTGCCGCCCGGCGACCAGGACTGGATGGCGGCGGGCCCGCGCAGGATCAGAGGCTCCTGCGGACCGATGGAGATGGCCGCCACACGGCGGTCGGCCGTCAGCGATCCGAGCGCGCGGTTCAGCCAGCCCGTCGTCGTCCCGTAGAGCTGCTCGCCCCCGCTCTCCAGCAGGTCCTGCGCCTCGAAGTGGGAGCGGATGCGCTGGGGGATGGCGACGGCGGGAACGATGCGCGCCTGGCCAGCGTGGGCCAGGGCGTAGACGGTGGCGAGCTTGGGGTGCAGGCCGAAATCGCCGTCGAGCTTGAGCGCCTGGTCGGCGGGAATGGCGATGGCGCCCCGCAGACCCGCATAGTCCGGATCGCTGATCGGCGGCGAGACCGACAGGCCGTCCATGGCGCCGCGGCAGACCACCACCACCAGCTTGCGCTGGCCGACGGCCGCGCCCGCGAGCGCCGGCGCTGCGATCAAGGTCAAGCCCAGGCTTGCACCAAGGGAGACGAGGGTGCGGCGCGAGACGCCGGCTTCACGGGAGGCTGAATCGATCATCGGCGCTGGAACTCCGGCGACATGAGCAGGACGGTGAGCGCCTCCGGCCGGGTCTCGGCCCGGGCGATGGCGAGGCGGGTCGGCGCGGTCAGTCGGGCGCCGAGCGCCGCTTCGGCAAGATCGCTGGGCGAGCCCGCTTCCGGCGCCCGCAATGTGGCGAACCTAGACGACCAGTCCAGCCGCTTGACGATGGCGTCGGGCGCCGACCAGTCGGCGACCTGCTCGGACCAGCCGTTGGGCTGTGGCGCCCCCATCGGCCGCTCTCCGAGTTGGGTCAACGGCTGGATGATCTCCGGGCCCACGTCAATGGGCGTCACCCCCGCCGCACGATAGCTCGACACCAGCAGCTCGTAAGGACGTTTGAACTTCCGAGCTGTCGGCGTCCAGGCCTCCGGCGCGTCGATCAGGGCGCTGGCGACAACCGCCAGATCGCCATGGCTGGTCAAGTATGCGGTGCGGAGGCGCTCGACCAGGGCGGGCGGCGGCGTGTCGGCGACGAATTGGATGGCGAGCTTGCGGGCGATATGGTCGGCGGTGTGCGGGTCCGCGGCCAGGGCGGCGAGGATCGCCCTCGCCTGCTGCGGGCCGCCCTCGGGATAGCGTCGCCCCATCACCGTGCGCGCACCGGGCTCGTGCAGGTTGGGACGAAACACTGGCAGACCCAGGTTCTGCGGGCCGTCGCGCGCCACCCCTATGCTGTAGCCGGTCAGCGCGCGGGCGAACTCCGTGACGTCGGCCTGGGTGTAGCCGGAGTCGGGACCGACGGTGTGAAGCTCCATGATCTCGCGCGCCAGGTTCTCGTTCAGACCCGTGCTTCGCCGGCCGCCGCCCTGGCTGTTCGGACCCGCCGAACGCTCCTGATCGAGATAGGACAGCATGCCGGGGTGCGTGCTGGAGGCGGTCAGCAAGGCCTCGAAGCGCCCGAACACATGCGGCCGGATGGCTTCCCGCTCGAACGGGCCGGCCAGCATAGCGGCCTTGGGCTTGGCGGTGGAAACGGTGAGGTGGTTGGCCCAGAACAGCGTCCAGCGCTCGCGAAACGGCGCGGACGTCGTGGCCGCCAACTGGGTCCGGGCGAGCACCTCGGCGTCAATCCCGTCGCGCAGAGGCCTTCGCGCCGCCTGACGCGCAACCTTCAGCTGCTCGGCGGCGTCGGATGCACCCGTCGGCGATGTGGGATCGGGCTGAGTCGCGCTCGCCCTCTGCGCCTGTTTCAGCTCGCGCCGGTCGGCGACGAAGGCGAGATAGGCGGCGAAACGATCGCGAGAGGTGGGGAGCGGACCCTGAGGCTGGTCGGCGCCTTCACGGTTGATCTGCGCCTTCAACCAGCCCCGGGGATCGGAGCTGGCGGTCGCCAGCTCCCCCGGCCGTGCGCCGAGCCCAAACCGGCCGACGGCGATGGCGGCTTCGCTCGATTGCAGGCTCGACGTCACGATCGCTTCCTTACCAGTAGCGCCAGGCGCAATTGCCCGTCGTCACGCAGTACCAACGGCGGTTGCCCCAATACCGCCCGCCATAGAACCAGCGTCCGGCATAAGGATGGCCACCCCAATATCCCCCGTACGGCCCCCAGCGACGCGGACCTCCAAAACGGTGAGGTCCCCAATAGGGGTGCGGGCGCCAGTAAGGTTGGGCCTGAGCTGCAGGAACCGAAACGGCGACCAGCGAGGCGGCGGCCGTTGCCGCGACGATGACCGACTTCAGGACGGCGGGACGTTTCATCGATGGGCTCCTCGGATCAGTGCTTTTCGCCATAGATGGCGCGGCTGTTGGCGTTTTCCTGGCGGTTGATCTGGCCTTTCTCGGCGCGGGTGATGTGTCCGCCGTGCACGGCGGCGTCGGCGCGCTCCTCGCCGCGGATGGAGCGATCGTCGGCGTGCAGCTGGTGCGCCTGGGCCAGGTCGAGACGACCGCTGGCGACGCCATTACGGATGCGGGCGTTCTGAGTGGCCAGGCGGCCATTGGCCTCGACCCGACGCGGATGGTTCGCCCCCCAGCTCTGAGCCGAGGCGCTCGTCGCCAGAAGGCCTGCGCCCAAAAGGGCGATGACGGCGACGGTCTTGGGGTCTTTCATCAGCACTCTCCCTTGCGATGACCTTTACACGCGCGGCTCCGGGATATCCGTCGCCATCCCTTCGAAAAAACGAGGCCGTCACGCGTCCGAGAAACCGAAAGGCGCGCTGGTGCGGCGGATGTCGTCGGGCAGGATCTGGCGGCCGATCGGGGGCGCTGAGCGGGCCGTGCATTCGCTGCGGTGACAGAGCCGGCAGGTGACGCCGATCGGCGTCGCCACGGCGGGCGAGGCGGCGTCCTGGGTGTAGATCAGCCGGCTCGCGTGCTCGGCCGCGCAGCCGAGCGCGATGGCGCGGTCCACCCGCGGCCGGCCGTACCCGCCGCCGCCCGCGGTAACCGTGCGGGCGATGGAGAAGAAGCGCTGGCCGTCCGGCAGCTCCAGCCACTGGGTGATGATCTGCCGGGGGCGACGAAAGGCCTGGTGCAGCGTCCACAGCGGACAGCCGCCGCCGTGCCGGGCGAAGGGAAAGCCCGCCCCGTCCAGCCGCTTGGAGACGTTGCCCGCTTCGTCCACGCGGATGAAGAAGAACGGCGCGCGCTCGTCGCCGGGCTTCTGCAGCGTGGTGAGCCGATGGGCGACCTGCTCGAAGCTGGCGCCGAACTGGCGGCCTAGCGCCTCCACGTCATAGCGCCTCGCTTCCACCGCCTTGGCGAAGGCGGTGTAGGGCATCAGGATCGCGGCGGCGGCGTAGCCGGCCAAGGCCCGCCGGGCCAGGCGCTCCCCGCTGTCGGTGACGAAGCCGCCGCCGGCGAGCGCCGCATCGATCTCCCGGTCCAGTTCGAGGTAGGCGAGCTGCAAGGCCAGCTGAAAGGTCTGGCTGGCGGCATCGAGCTCGTCGTCCAGCACGATCTCGCGCCGGTGCCGATCGAGCCGCCGGATAGAGCCCACCATCACGCCCGCCGGCAACCGTCGGACCCGCAGGCCGTGGCGCGCAGCGATGTACTTGGTCAGGCCGTCATGGTCGCGCACAGCCTGGGCGATCCGTTCGGCCGCGTCGTCGAGCGGGGGAAAGCTGTTTCGCCGGGCGTTAAGGAAGCGGCGGGACTCGGCCACCGGATCGGGCGCCCGGGCGCCAGGGCCATCAGGCAGGCGGTCGGCCAGGGCCAGCTGCTCCCCCCTGTAGGCGGCGTGCAGGCGCAGGAAGGCGTCGGTGATCCCGGGGAAGTTGGCGGTGACGTCGCCGGCCTCCAGGCCGCCGAGGTCGATGTCGGCGAACATCGGGTCCTTCAACGCCGCCTGCAGCCGGGCCAGCTCATTCGGGCCGCCCTGGCCGACGAGCGTCGCCACATCGACCTGATAGGTCTGGGCGAGCCGCAGCAGTAGCTCGGCGGTGAGCGGCCGCTGGTTGCGCTCGATCAGCGCGATATAGGAGGCTGAGACCCCGAGGTCGGCGGCCACCTCGGTCTGGGTCAGCCCACGGTCGCGCCGGAACCGCCGAAGGCTCGGACCGACATAGAGGCGGCGTTCGGACTTGCCCATCGGCTCCTCTGGTCAAGACGATACAATCTTACAAGAAAACTTGTCAGATTTGAACTCCTGAACCTCGCATAGCTTTCCCGACCCTCGGCCGGAGGGCCTAGGTCACCGTCTCATTGCAGTTCGGAGTGGCGCGTCGTGGCCTACCAGGATCACATCATCGAAATGACCCGGCTTGTGGAGAGCAAGAAGGGTCCCTGGAGCGGTATCGCGCCTGAGGCCGTCGCCCGCATGCGCCTGCAGAACCGCTTCAAGACCGGGCTGGAGATCGCCCGCTACACCGCCGACATCATGCGCGCCGACATGGCCGCCTATGACGCCGACCCGGCCAACTACACTCAGTCGCTCGGCTGCTGGCACGGCTTCATCGGCCAGCAGAAGATGATCTCGATCAAAAAGCATTTTGGCTCGACCAAGGGCAAGTATCTCTACCTCTCCGGCTGGATGGTGGCGGCGTTGCGGTCGGAGTTCGGCCCCCTGCCCGACCAGTCGATGCACGAGAAGACCTCGGTGCCGGCCCTGATCGAGGAACTGTACACCTTCCTGCGCCAGGCTGACGCGCGAGAGCTCGACATCCTGTTCCGCCAGATCGACGCCGCCCGCAAGGTTGGCGACGCCGCCAAAGAAGAGGCGCTGATCGAGCAGGTCGACAGCTTCGAAACCCACGTGGTGCCGGTGATCGCCGACATCGACGCCGGCTTCGGCAACGCCGAAGCGACTTATCTGTTGGCTCGCAAGATGATCGAAGCGGGCGCCTGCGCCCTGCAGATCGAGAACCAAGTCTCCGACGAGAAGCAGTGCGGCCACCAGGACGGCAAGGTGACCGTGCCGCACGAGGACTTTCTGGCCAAGGTGCGGGCCTGCCGCTACGCCTTCCTGGAACTCGGCGTCGAGAACGGCATCATCGTCACGCGCACGGACTCGCTGGGCGCGGGCCTCACCAAGCAGATCGCCGTCAGCACAACTCCCGGCGATCTCGGCGACCAGTACAACGGCTTCCTGGATTGCGAGGAGGTCGAGCCCCGCGATCTCGCCAACGGCGATGTGATCTTGAACCGGGGTGGCAAGCTGCTTCGCCCCAAGCGGCTGCCCAGCAACCTGTTCCAGTTTCGCGCGGGCACGGGCGCCGACCGCTGCGTGATGGACTGCATCGCCTCGCTGGACAACGGCGCGGACCTGCTGTGGATCGAGACCGAGAAGCCCCACGTCGAGCAGATCGCCTCGATGATGGACCGGGTTCGTGAGGTCTATCCGACCGCCAAGCTGGTCTACAACAACTCGCCTTCGTTCAACTGGACGCTGAACTTCCGCCAGCAGGTGTTCGACGCGTGGAAGGCGCAGGGCAAGGAGGTCGCCGAGTACGACCGGGCCAAGCTGATGGGGGTGGAGTACGACGGTAGCGACCTGGCCAACGAGGCCGATGAGCGCATCCGCACCTTCCAGGCCGACAGCGCGCGGCGGTCGGGCATCTTCCACCACCTGATCACGCTGCCGACCTATCACACCGCCGCGCTGTCCACCGACAACCTTGCCAAGGAGTATTTCGGCGAGGAAGGCATGCTCGGCTACGTCAAGCAGGTGCAGCGCCAGGAGATCCGCCAGGGCATCGCCTGCGTGCGCCACCAGAACATGAGCGGCTCCGACCTCGGCGACGAGCACAAAGGCTATTTCGGCGGCGAAGCGGCGCTCAAGGCCGGCGGCGTCCACAACACCATGAACCAGTTCGCCTGATCACCTAACAGAGGCCGACTGGCTAGCGCCGGTCGGCCGACGTGACCCTGCAAACGATAAACCTGGCGCAGCGCCTCCAGATAATAGCGCGCCTTACTCCCACTCCACCATCCAAGTGCGCCCTAAGTCGTTGTTTCGCGCAGATTTTTCATATGGCATCGCCGTCGATTTCCTAGCTCCCTGCCGGCCAACCCCTATGATATTGGTTCCGCAGCCGTAGCGCTCGCCCGGCGTCGCCGCATGCGTTCGAAGGCGCGCGCTAGTCCGTCGTGGGCCTATGGTTGGTGGCGATCGGTAGAAACATGACCCTGGATAGCCGAGATCGTCTCATTCATCCCAAAGCGCGAAGATCTATGCGGAGGTGCGTGCCTCTGCAGGTGGACAGCCCGGCAAAGGCGGCATGCTGGGCCCCTTACAGCTGGACTTCAGACGCCCCCCGGTCGCCCTTGTATTTCCCTGTATTGCCGAAGTTTGCATAAGGCGGGCTCGGCGGGTCCATGTAAAAGGCTGCGTTCAATACGGCTCCGGAGAGGCGTCGGATTGAACCGTCGACGCTCTCTTTCGCGGACAAGAGGCCCTCGCCGCCAAGGTCCTGCACCAGGTATGGGCGGCACAGTGGGAGCCGCCTGGCCGCGACGCTGCAGCGTCGTCATATACCTGCAGGATGCACTATCCAGGACCACTAAGGCCGAGCAATTCGGCGCTTCCGTTTGACTCCACAGTACTCCGGGTGGAACGAATCGGAAACTCGGCCTCGTTCGGCTCACGTCCGATCCAGCACGCTACGGGCGCGACGGCGCTTGCAGAGCCTTGTCCGCTAAGGCAAAAGCGACGTCGGACAACGTCGGCCACGCGGCGTTTGGGCAGCCCGTTAAAGGCTCGATTTCGGCTTCAGAGACTAAGTTCTTCCGCTCTATCTGCAGACTTCCCGCCCAGATCGCTTGGACGCGGACGCCGTTCCGAAGCCGCCTCTATCGCCACGCTCTGGGCGCCCGGCCGCCCGCCGGACGGGCGCCTCGGCGCGGCGAGTTCGACGGGCGGCGTAATTGCGCGTATGACCCGACAGGACGATGGGTAAGGATCGGCGACAGTTTCATGACAGCGTCCAGAGGCGGACGGCCGGCATGCAGGCGAGATATCTTGCGGTGGCGGAGGGAGAGTATCAACGCAGCGAGTATCAACGCAGCAAGTTCGGGGGACATGGCGATGTCTCGCAGCAATGTTTGTCGATCAGGCCTTCTGGTCGGCGCCTGTCTCGCCGTCCTGGCGCCCCTGACGCTCGCGCCCTTGACGCTGGCGAACGCACAGGAAAGGTTCGGCGCGCCGTCGGGCGGGACCCGGCTCGACGAGGTCATCGTCACGGCGGGTCGGCGCGCGAGCGACCTTCAGAAGACGCCGACGGCGGTCAGCACCGTCTCCTCCGCAGCGCTCAACGCCTCCTTCATCAATGAAATCTCCGGCCTGAACGCCATCGTGCCGAGTCTGGAGATCACCAAGGCGAACGGGTCCGAGAACCTGGTCTCGATCCGTGGCGTCGGCTCGGAAACGCCGGAGAACACAGCCACCACCACCCCTGGGATTTCGGAGTTCGTCGATGGCGTCTACATCGTCAACAGCGTCTCCCTGGACGAGACCCTGTTCGACATTGATCACATCGAAGTACTGCGCGGCCCCCAGGGCGATCTCTATGGGGAAAGTTCGACCGGCGGGGCGATCAACCTGATCACCAGGCAGCCCGAGCTGAAGACCTTCGGAGGTTCAGGCGACCTCAGCGGCGGCGACTATGACCTGGTCCGCGCCCGGGCGGAGGTGAACCTGCCGGTCGGCGACACTGTGGCGATCCGGGCTTCGGTGCAGAAGTACAGCCACGAGGGCTTCACCAAGGACACCTACTTTCCCGACTTCCGCCTGGACGATGCGGACGACCTGAGCGGCAAGGTGGCCGTGCTCTGGAAGCCTGTCAGCAACTTCTCGGCGACGGTGACCGGCCAGTGGTATCATTCTCTGGAGAACGGCGCCGCCCAGAAGAACCTCACCGAGGCCGACACCGATCCGCGCGAGGTGTACCAGGACTATCCGGGCAAGTTCGAGCTGGTCAACCAGCTCTATCACCTGAACCTGCAGTACGACCTGCCGGGGTTCAGCCTCCGCTCCGTGACCGGATACCAGCACCAGAACTTCATCGACCATTACGACGGCTCAAGAAGCGCGTTCTCGGTGCTGGGCGCCTATGACGACGTGGCGGCCTACAACACCAAGACCACCAGCTATACGGAGGAGTTCAATATCCTGTCGCGGCCCGGCGGCCGTTTCGACTGGATCGTGGGCGCCTTCGTGTTGAACGAAGAGAGCCGTGGGCTAATCGCGGAGTTCGAGGGGAGCACCGCGAACCCGGATGTCAGCCTCCCCCCGACCCTGGAGACCGTCCCGCCGGCCAACCTCGCCTACGGCAACGCCCTCGACTCGGCGCGCCAGGGCTACGCCGGGTTCTTCCGTGCGACCTACCACTTCACGCCGAAGCTGAGCGTCTCTGTGGGCGGGCGGGTGAACCACGACGCTTACACCAACCGCAGCTTCAACTTCTCCGGAATACCGTTCGGCGGTTCGGCCCCCCCAGCACCTGCGATCAGCCACGGTTTCAACGATACGGCGCCCACGGGGCGAGTCGAGGCGGACTATCAGGTCACCAGCCAGAACCTGCTCTACGCCAGCGCCGCGCGCGGCTATAAGCCCGGCGGTCTGAACGGCAAGAACGGCCAGGCGGTCGTGCCGGAGAGCTTCCATGACGAGACCAACACCGCTTTCGAAGTGGGATCGAAGAACAGCCTGTTCGATCATCAGCTCAGGCTGAACCTGGCCGCCTTCTACTACCTATATCGCAACATGCAGTACATCGAGTACGACCCCATTCCCTTCGACAGCGGCATCGCCAACATCCCGTCGATCCACGAATACGGCCTGGAAGCCGAAGCGGCCTTCCAGTCACGCGATCACCACTTGCATCTCGACGGCAGCGTGGCGCTGGAGAACGGGATTGCGCAGGGCGGCTACAAGACGATCGACTCGACGATAGCCAATGGGATTGAGAAGACCGGCGCCTGCTCCTACGGTTTTAATCCCGCATGTTACCCGTTGGTGGAAGCGGCCGCGGAAGATATCGGGGGCAAGACGCCGCCTGACATGCCCAAGATTTCCGGGTCTCTGAGCGGGTCCTACGACTTCGATGTGCCCTTCGGCGTGCTTACGCCGCGTGCTCAGTACGTCTATCGTGGCAGCGAGTGGGCTCGCATCTTCAACGTGCCGGGACTGGACCGCGTTCGCGCCTATGGCGTCACAAATTTCAACCTGGACTTCCACCCCACGGGCTCGAAGCTGCGCCTGTCGCTGACCGCCACCAACGCCTTCAACGTCGACGGGGTGAACTCCAGGTACACCGACCCCTACGGCACCGGCCAGACCAGCCAGCAGTTCATCCCTCCCCGCCAGATCATCGGCTCCGTCGCCTTCACCTTCTGATCGCCGAGCCGCCGGGTTTGGCGAGCCCAGGCGATCAGCGGAGTGCGCCGACCCGGCGCTGACTGCCCCAGGTCTGGCGGCCGCGCAGGAACACCACCCAACCCCACATGGCGCCTAGGTGACGCAGGAGTTGAAAGCTGAAGGGCTCCACGATCGAGGCGATAAAGGCGTGTCCCAGCGAAGCAGCGGTGCGGTCGCCCAGCCAGCGCCGGTAGAGATGGATCGCCCAGAGCTGGAAGGAGAAGTCCACCAATATCTTGACGGCGATCACGCCCCCGACCGGCGCCAACACCGACGGACGCCCTTGCACCAGATAGGCGCACAGCAGCACGAAGGCGGTGAGCCCGTAGAGCGGCTGCAGGGTGTCGATGGCCTTCACCGGCAGCATGGCCAGCCCCAGAGCGCCGTATCGGCGGTCACCCACCATGTCCCGGTACCAGTATTGCGTCTGGAGGAAGCCGCCGAACCAGCGTCGGCGCTGGCGCAGGAACGCCAGCGTGGTGCTGGGCGCCTCGGTCCGGGCGCGCGCACCGCCCAGCACCCGGGTGGTCCAGCGACGTCCGTGCAGCGTGCTGTAGCGTTTTAGCCGGTGGATGAGTTCGTAGTCCTCCACCAGACAGTCCGGATCAAAGCCTCCGACCTCCAGGGCCGCCGTGCGGCGAAAGCCCGCGAACGCCCCCGAGATCAAAAGCAGGCTGTCCAGCCGCATCCAGGCGTAGCGCGCGATAAAGTTGCGGATGTATTCGTAGGTCTGGAACCACTCGAAGATACGTCCGGAGGCGGTGGCCGCGCACACCGGCGTGAGCACGCCCGTGGTCGCCACCAGGTTCGGCTCGGCGATGAAGGCGAAGCGGACCGCCTCGATTGCGTCGGCCTCTAGCAAGGTGTCGGCGTCGACGGTCAGCACCACATCCTCGTCGAGGAGCGAAAGGGCGACATTCATCGCCCGCGCCTTGCCGCCGCCGTCCAGCCGCAGCCAGTGGATGCGTGCATGGTGGGTGTCCATGCCGCCCACGGCCGGCGGCGCAAGCCCGTAAAGCCGGCCGAGCACTTCGGCGGTGGCGTCGGTGGACCCGTCGTCGGCGATCAGGATGCGATCTGGCGGGTCCGACTGGTTGAGCAGAGCCTCCAGCGTAACAGGAAGCACGAGCGCCTCGTCACGCGCGGCCACGATGACTGCGACGGAGACCCGAGGTCCGGATGCGTCGACGCGCGGCCGGGCGGCGAGCATGGGAAGGGTTTGCCAGAAGGTGAAGACGAGCAGCGCGGTATCGTAGGCGACGTAGATCAAGCCCGCGGACCAGACCCATACGCCGTGCAGCCCGAACGGCGCGCCGAGCAGGGCGATCCACAGCACCACCACCGAGGCGTGGATCGCCACGCTCATCCAGGGCGTCGGCGGGGGCGTTCTTCGCGGCGACTGTACGGCGAGCACCTTGGCCAGATCCGACTCGGCGGACCCCGACGCCGGCATCTCGGCGCCCTGTCGTGAGTTTGCCATGGGGTTCCGGTTAAGCTAATCGATGTCAGATTGGAGCACCCGGAAACCGGGGTTCCGATCTCATCAGCCCTGAGCACCAAACATGCAAGTCGCGGCTGCGAAGACCCGATACACCGGCGTCGCGATTTTTCTCCATTGGATCATTGCGGTGATGATCGGCATAAATCTGGTTTTGGTCTGGTGTGTAGACAAGTGGCCGCAAAGCTGGACGCGCCCGGTAATCGATACACATAAGTCAATCGGGATCACGGTGCTCGGCCTGGTTCTGCTTCGTCTGCTATGGCGGGCGTCTCATCCGCCGCCGCCGCTATCGAAAGCCTATCCGCGCTGGGAGCGATGGGTCGCCCACGCGGCCCATGCCGTCCTCTACGGCCTGATCCTGGCCATACCTCTTTCCGGCTGGATGCATGACTCCGCCTGGAAGGGCGGTCCCACCCATCCGATGAAGCTGTTCTGGCTCGTCCCCTGGTTCCGCATCGCGCCCATCGCCGATCTGGCTCCGGCCGCCAAGGAACACTTCCACGACGTCTTCTTCGCCATCCACAAGTGGCTGGCCTACGTTCTGTACGGCGTGTTCGCCCTGCACGTCGCGGGCGCCCTGAAACACCAGTGGTGGGACAAGGAGCCCGAGTTGCAGCGCATGCTACCAGGCCGTTCCTCCCCCCGCGCCTGAACGAGACCCGGATAGAGGCGAGCCGGGCGGACGCACCCCGACATCCCTCTGGTCGTGGTCGCGCTTCTTGTTAGCGCGCCTTAGGCGGTTTGGTCGCTGGGGAGCCTGTGGCCCATCTTGTCGCGCTTGGTGGCGAGGTAGTCTGCATTATGAGGGTTGGATGCGAAGACGAGCGGAACGTCCTCCATTACCCTGACGCCGTAGCGCCTTAGAGCGGCGCTTTTCTTGGGGTTGTTCGTCAGCAGCCGAATGTCGGTGAGCCCTATCTGGCGAAGAATTTCGGCCGCAACGCCATAATCGCGCTCGTCGGGTGCGAAACCCAGGGCCGCATTGGCCTCGGTGGTGTCCAGTCCCTGGTCTTGGAGCGCGTAGGCGGCGATCTTGTTGGCCAAGCCGATGCCGCGGCCCTCATGTCCCCGCAGATAGATCAGCGCCCCGCTTCGACTGGCGCCGATCCTTGCGATGGAGGCGCGGAGCTGCTCACCGCAGTCGCACCGGAGCGAACCCAGGGCGTCGCCCGTCAGACATTCAGAATGAACCCGGACCAGAGCGCCGCTGCAGGCCTCTCCCTTGACCAGGGCCAGGTGCTCGATCCCGTCCACCAGGCTACGAAAGGCTCGTACGCTCAGGCCTTCAGGCGTGTGGGCCGAGGGAAGATGCGCGCGGGCGACTTCCTCGACCTGGGTCTCGCGGGTGAGGGGCGACGGGCTGACGGTGAGCATTTGAACGGGGGTCCCAATGGAACGCAGCGCGCGGCGAACTCGCACGCCCGACAGCACAGATGGGAGGCGATTGGGACGGCGATAGGGCTGACGGGCTGAGGATCATGTTCTACGGCCCTGCGTCTGTTGCGACCTGGCCAAAGATCACCAGGTCGCCGCACGCCGCCGCACCTCCACGACATCCGGCGCCTCATGATCAGGACTGCTGCGGAAGATGACCTCCTCGTCCCAGAGCGCGCGATCCAGAAAGGCTTGGCGCAAGGTGGGACCAGCTTCGACCAGGGCGGAGAGGACGCCTGCGGCCCCGAGTTCGTCCAGCAGGGCGTCCAGGTCCGTATGGATGGAGGCGTCGAGGCTGCGCTCTGCGGCCCGGCGTAGGTAGACGTCCGGGGTGCGGCCCCGGCGGTCCAGGATCGCAAGCCGCCGCCGTCTTCCTGGATGGTCGGCGATAAGACGCACGGTGAAGGCGGGATCGTCGGCCAGGATGCAACCCGACCCCGTAATGATCGCCTCGCAGCTTCGCCTCAGCCGATGGGCGGCGGCGAGCGAGGTGGGCGAGGTAAAGGTCGTCGCGCCCGGTGGCGGGATCATGCCGCCCTGGGCGTCCAGCGCCGTCTTGATCAGCACCCAAGGGCGGCCGGTGCGCGACCACTTGGCGAAGGGGGCGATCAGCCGGGCGGCGGCGTCCGCCAGAGATGCTGCGTCTGGATGGGCCAGGTCGGCGATCATTCCCAACGACACGTTCGCACCGGTCAGGCGTGCGAAACCCGCGCCCGGCGCTCGAGGATGGGGGTCCAGCGCCCCCACCCAGACCGCCTGCACCGGGGTGCTCAGCAGGGCCTCCGTGCAGGGCGGCGTGCGCCCGGTGTGGCTGCAAGGCTCCAAGGTCACCAGGGCGGTGTGGATGCGCTCCGCGACGCCTGCCAGCCTGCACGCCTGGATGGCCGCCGCTTCCGCATGCAGTGCGCCCGCGCGCACGTGCGCCGCCTGGGCCAGGATCGCCCCGTCCTTATCGAGCAGGACGCATCCCACGGGAGGGTTGGGGGCGGTGGCCCCCACGTACATCTCGGCCTCGGCGAGCGCCATGTGAAAGGCGCCCGCAAGGCGGGAGGTAGGCAGGGAAGAAGCGGACATGATCAGGGGGGTTCACGGTTTGACACGACTAAGGCTGGTCCTTGCCGACCGGATGCGACCCGCTGATCATCGTCCAGTTCGCAGCACGCCGGCTGGTCGAAGGCTTCACGGAGATCAGTGCGTCCTGACGCTGGAGAGATAGGCGATCAGGTCGGCCCGTGTGCTGGCGTCGCTGACCGCAACCGGCATGGCGGTGCCCGGCACGAGCTTGGACGGGCCGGCCAAGAACCGGTCCAGATTGGCGGGCGTCCAGGTGAGCTGCGAGGTCTTCAAGGCCGTGGTGTAGTCGAAACCTGGCGCAGACCCCGCCGGTCCCCCCACCACCCCCGCCAGGGGCGGCCCCTGGCCCGCCTCACCGACGCCCGGCCCTGCGCTGTGGCAGAGCCCGCAGCGTGCGGCGAACACAGCTTTCCCGTGGGCCGCGCTTCCTGCAGGCAGGGCGGCGATAGCCAGGGATGGACTGGACGCCAGGACTAACACCACGATGGTCAGCAGTCGGCGCCCCATGCGATCCTCCACGCGCGTTGTCTCCAGGAGCGCGTAGACGTCGGTGCGGCTCCGCAAGGGATATGAACATGAGTGTCCGCGATGCCAACGTCGTGTCGTTATCGCCGCGCCTCGCACTTAGCGCGCTTCTGATCTCCGTCCTGCCGGGCGCCGCCTCCGCGCAGGACCAGGTGCGGGTGGCCCCGGCGGCGTTCGGAGACTGGCGCAGCGATGCGCCAGGCGTGTGGCGCCGGATCGATCCGGCCACTTTGCCGTCGCCCTTCGCCACACCGTCGGCCCACAACAACTCCAGCGTCGTCCCTCGCCCGAAGTCGGCTCAGCTCAAGACCCCGCCTGGCTTCACCGTGCAGCCCTTCGTGACGGGCCTGAACGGCGCCCGGCTGATGCGCGTGGCCCCGAACGGCGACGTCTTCCTGAGCCAGGGAGATGAAGGCAAGATCAGCGTGTTGCGCATCACTCCCGGCGCCTCCATTCCGAGCAAGGTCTCGACCTTTGTCGAAGGGCTCGATCAGCCGTTTGGTATCGCCTTCTACCCTGCGGCTCATCCTCGATGGGTCTATGTGGCCAACACCAACTCCGTGGTCCGCTTCCCCTATGTCGAGGGGGACCTGCAGGCGCGGGGCGCGGCCCAGACGGTGGTCGCCAGGCTGACCGCGGAGTCCGGCGGCCACTGGACGCGCGACATCGGCTTCTCGCCAGACGACAGGCGCATGTACGTCTCGGTCGGCTCGGCCTCCAACGTCGCCGAGGAGATGCCGAGGAAAAGCCTGGCCGAGGCCCAGGCGTTCGACGCCGCGCACGGCCCGGGCGCCGGCTGGGGACCGGAGGCGGACCGCGCCGACGTCCTGGTATTCAATCCCGACGGCTCGGGCCGTAGGGTCTATGCGGCCGGCATCCGCAACTGCGTGGCCCTGACCCTGGCGCCGTCGAGCGATCAGGTCTGGTGCGCGGTGAACGAGCGCGACGGGCTCGGCGACAACCTGGTCCCCGACTATGTCACCCGGGTGAAGCCGGGGGGATTCTACGGATGGCCCTGGAGATACATGGGCGACCACGAGGACCCGCGCCTGAAAGGCCAGCGGCCCGACCTCGCCGGTAAGGTGACATCGCCCGACGTACCGCTACAGGCCCACTCCGCAGCCTTGGGCCTGGTCTTCTATCCCAAGGGTCAGAGCGGCTCGGCGGCTTTCCCGGGCGGCTATCAGGGCGACGCCTTCGTGGCCCTGCACGGCTCTTGGAACCGGCAGCTGCGTACCGGCTACAAGATCGTGCGGCTGAAGCTGAACAACGGGGTGCCCACCGGGGCCTACGAGGACTTCCTCACAGGCTTTGTCGTGGACGCCAAACAGGTGTGGGGCCGCCCCGTGGGCGTGGCCGTGACTCACGACGGCGCCCTGCTGGTCAGCGAGGACGGCAACGGTACGATCTTCCGGATCACCTACACTCGACCGACAGCACCAGCCCCCTGCGCCACTCTCGCCAGACTCGCACTCCAATTCTCTTCCGCCCGGTGTGGGCCATAAAAGCATACAGCCGACATTCGAGACTTAGCGGTCGCCGGTGAGACTAGGGACGTCCTCGTACCGGCCTGGGCGTGACCGGACGATGGGCGCCCGACCGCATCGCCGGCACGGCGGGACGTCCCCTTACTCGGCCGGCTCCGGCTGGCGGGCCGGTGCGGCGCCCGCCCCCTTGCTGGAAGCCGGAGGTTGGGGATTGGAGCTTCGCGTCTGCGCCCCGGCTTCTTCCGGCGAGGTGCGGGTAGGTCCCTCGACGGCGACATGACGGGTGAACTCTTCAGGCGAGAAGTCGTCGACATCGATCACCTCGGCCACCACCTTGTCGGCCTCTTCAAGCCGGGCGGCTTCGTCTTCACTGACCAAGCCGCGCTCCAGCCCGAGCTTCCACGCCTTGATCCTGGCCTTGCGCAGCCGATCGTGGATCGGCTGGGTCTCTACGGTTAGTTTGAAGGCGTGCAGCAGCTTGGCGATCGCATCGTCGCCCCCGCCCACGTAAACGCCATCCACCAGCCTGTCGCGCGTCGGGTTCGGCTCCAGCAGAAGATCGGCGCAGGTGCGGATCAGGGTGTCTGACGGACCCCGCACGTTCGGGCCAAGCGGCAGGATCGCGAAACGCAGAAGCGAGGCGGCGAGCTGGTTCGGCAGGTTGGCGAACACCTCGTCGAACGTCGTCTCGATGCGCGCGCAGCCCGCCACCATGACGTAGTCTAGCACGGGAAGATCCGCCTCCTGCCGTCCCTCGTCCTCCCAACGCTTCAGCGCGGCGGACAGGAAGTAGAGCTCCGACAAGATGTCGCCGAGGCGCGCCGACAGCAGCTCACGCCGCTTCAGCGCGCCGCCCAGCGTCAGCAGGGCCACGTCGCTGGTCAAGGCGAAGGCCGCAGAGTAGCGACCAAGCTTGCGATAATACTTGCGCGCCGCGCCGGCGTCCGGAGACGGGGCGAAGGCCGCACCGGTCCAGCTCCGCCCTGCCGCTCGCAGCAGGGTGCGCAGGGTGTGAGCCGCGTGCTTCCAGAATACGGCGTCGAACTGATCCAGCCCGCGTTCCCGGTTGGCGTCACCCAGCGCCAGGATTTCCTTCAGCATGTAAGGGTGCGCCCGGATCGCGCCCTGGCCGAACACCATCAGCGAGCGCGTCAGGATGTTGGCGCCCTCCACCGTGATAGCGACCGGCACGGAACGGTAGGTCGGACCCAGGTAGTTCTTCGGTCCGTCGATGATGGTCTTGCCCCCATGGACATCCATGGAGTCGGTGACCGACATCCGCATGATCTCTGTGCAGTGCAGCTTCATCAGGCCTGAGATCACCGAGGGGTGGTGGCCTTCGTCCAGGGCGGCGCAGGTCAGCCGCCGCGCCGCGTCCACGACGTAGGCGTTGCCGGCCAGACGGGCGAGCCGCTCCTGGATGCCCTCGAACTTGCCGATGGGAGTGCCGAACTGCTGGCGGACCCGGGCATAGGCGCCGGTGGTCAGGGCGGTGAGGGCGGTGGCGGCGCCCGATTGCGCCGGCAGCGAGATGCCCCGCCCGGCAGCGAGCGCGGTCATCAGCATTCGCCAGCCCTGCCCCACCCGGTCAGGGCCGCCGATGACGTTGTCCAGGGGCACGAAGACGTCTCGCCCGAAGTTTGGGCCGTTCTGGAACATCTGCATGGCGGGCAGGTGCCGCCGCCCGATCTCGACGCCGGGCGTGTTCGCGGGGATCAGGGCGCAAGTGATGCCCAGGTTTTCGGTCTCGCCCAGCAGATGATCCGGATCGTGCAGCTTGAAGGCCAGCCCCAGCACCGTGCAGACGGGACCCAGAGTGATGTAGCGCTTGTGCCAGTTGAGCTTCATGCCGAGCAAGCGCTCGCCCTTCCACTCGCCCCAGCACACCTCGCCGTGGTCGATCATGGCGGCGGCGTCGGAGCCGGCCTCCGGGCTGGTGAGGCCGAAGGCGGGGATTTCGCGTCCGTCCGCCAGCCGCGGCATCCAGTAGTCGCGCTGCGCCTGGGTGCCGAAACGCATCATCAGCTCGCCTGGGCCCAGGCTGTTGGGCACCATGGCGGTCACCGCCGCGGTTACCGAACGGGTGGAGAGCTTTTTCACCACCTCGGCATGGCCATAGTTGGAAAAGCCCAGGCCGCCGTACTGCTTGGGGATGACCATGCCGAAGAACTTGCGCGTCTTCAGGAAATCCCACGCCTCAGGCGGCAGATCGCCGAGCTCCCAGACGATCTTCCACTCGTCCAGCATGGCGCAAAGCTCCTCGACTGGTCCGTCGAGGAAGGCCTGCTCCTCCGCGCTCAGGCGGGCGGGCGGGGTGGCCAGCAACTTTTCCCAGTCGGGGTTTCCGGTGAACAGCTCCGCGTCCCACCACACGTCCCCGGCCTCGATCGCGTCGCGCTCGGTTTCGGAAAGCGCCGGCATCACGCCCTTGGCCCACTGAAACAGCGGGGCGGTCAGATAGTCGCGCCGTAGATTGAGAGACATGGGACACCTCTGACGTTGCGAGGCGTGAACGACCGAGGCGGGCCGACGGTTCGACCCGGCCCGCCCGGGGCCGCTCCACCCATCTGCGTCCGCCCAATATCAAAGCGCCGGGCGCCTGCAAGTTGGCTGGGGCGCCTCGCCATGTCAGCCTGCGGCCTTGCGGCAGGCTGAAGGGCCCTCGCCCTGACGCCGCTTCTGTGGCGACCTGGGGCCATGAGCATGGTCAACATCCGCGTCGCCACCCTTGGCGACATCGACGCGATCGAAGCGTTGATCGAGGCCTCCGTCCGCGCCCTTCAGGCCGCCGACTACACGCCCGAGCAGATCGAGCGATCGTTGCGGCGGGTGTTCGGCGTGGACCGGCGGCTGATCCTCGACGGGACCTATTTCGTGGGCGAGGTGGACGGAAACCTGGCCGCGTGCGGGGGCTGGAGCTATCGGCGCACCCTGTTCGGCGCCGACGCCATCGACGACCGCGACGATACGGAGTTAAAGCCAAGCGTGGACGCCGCCAAGATCCGCGCCTTTTTCGTGGCGCCGGCCTGGGCGCGGCGGGGCTTGGCCACCCGCCTGCTCGCCGTCTGCGAAGCCGCAGCCGCGGGACGGGGCTTCACCGAGCTGGAGCTGGGCTCCACCCTGACCGGCGAGCCGCTCTACGCGCGCTGCGGCTATCGCGCCATCGACCGGCTGGAGACGTCGCTCGGCGACGGGACCGGGCTTCAGATCGTGCGGATGACCAAGAGCCTGGCCAAGTCGGGCTTGGCCAGCTCTGGCTTGGCCAGGTCGGGCGAGAGGTGACCGGCCTTCGATCTCAGCCGCCCGGCCTCGTGCTCGACCAGGCCGCACGCCAGCTCGCCACCGATCCGACCGCCGCCGAGCGGCAGGCGACCGCGGTGCTGGAGGCGCTGCCCAACGATCCACGGGCCTTGCTTATCCTGGCCTCCGCCCGGCGCCGGACGGGCGACGCCTCCGGCGCGCTCTCCCTGCTGGAGCCGCTTGCAAAGGCCTATCCAAAGGCCGCCAACACCCACCTGGAGCTGGGCTTGGCCCGGGCGGCGACGGGGGAGGATGGGGACGCCGTCATCGCGCTTCGCCATGCGGTGTCGCTGAACCGGGAGCTGCCGCAAGCCTGGCGGGCGCTCGGCGACCTGCTGTTCAAGACGGGCGATGTGAAGGGCGCAGAGGCCGCGTTCGCCGAACACCTGCGCGCGGGCCTGACCCACCCGCAGCTGAAAGCGGCGGCCGACGCGCTGTCCACGGACGCGCCGTCCCAAGCCGGGGCTTTGCTGCGAGCCTACCTGTCCGGTGCGCCGCAGGACGTCGCGGCCCTGCGGATGCTGGCCGAGACGCTCGGCCAGCTGAACCACCATGCGGAAGCGGAAAGCCTGCTCGCCCGTTGCCTCCAGCTCGATCCGGGCTTCGACGGGGCGCGCTTCACCTATGCCAGCCTGCTGTTCCAGCAGCAGAAGGCCGGCGAGGCGCTGCCGCACCTTGAACACCTGCTTGCACGGGACCCAGACGATCCCGCCTATCGCAACCTCCTGGCCGCCTGCCTCTCGCTGGTAGGCGATCTGGACGAGGTGCAGCGGCTCTACCGCGAACTGCTGGCCCAGTATCCCGGACAGCCGAGGATATGGCTGAACTACGCCCACGCGCTTCGCACCGTCGGTCGTTTCGAGGAGGCGGTGGACGCCTATCGCCGCTGCATCGCCCTGGCCCCCGATCTGGGCGACGCCTATTGGGGCCTAGCCAACCTGAAGCTCGCCGTCTTCTCGGAGGAGGAGGTGGCGAACATGCTCGCCCAGCTGGCGTCGCCCAGCGTCGCGAAGGGCGATCGCCTCCACCTGCACTACGCCCTGGGCAAAGCCTTGGAAGATCGGGGCGAATACGGCGCCTCGTTCCAGCACTACGCCGCAGGCGCGGCCCTGCGCCGGGCGGAGCTGTCCTACTCGGCCGAGCGGACGAGCGACGAACGGCGCAGGGCGCAGGCGCTGTTCACGCCGGCCTTCTTCGCCACCCGCAGCCAGGCCGGATCGCCCGCGCCCGATCCCATCTTCGTGGTCGGCCTGCCACGGTCCGGCTCGACGCTGGTGGAGCAGATCCTGGCCAGCCACCCCGCCGTGGAAGGCACGATGGAGCTGCCCGACATCGGCCTGATCGCGGGCGAGCTCGCGGCCTCCATCGGCTCAGACAGCTATCTGAACGCGATCCCCGCGCTGACGCCGCGCAATCTCCAAGACCTCGGCGAGCATTACCTCGCCGAGACGCGGCTGCATCGCAAGCTTTCGCGGCCCTTCTTCATCGACAAAATGCCCAACAACTTCCGTCATGTCGGCCTGATCCATCTCATCCTGCCGCAAGCCAGGATCATCGACGTCAGACGTCATCCGCTAGGCGCCGGATTCTCCGCCTTCAAGCAGCACTTCGCCATCGGCCAGAGCTTCTCCTATGATCTGGGGGAGCTCGGCCGCTATTATCGGGATTATGTGGCTCTGATGGACCATTTCGACGCCGTACTGCCGGGCCGCATATGCCGAGTCATCTATGAGGATGTAGTGGACGATATCGAAACGCAGGTGCGACGACTGCTCGACCACTGCGGGCTGGCGTTCGACCCGGCCTGCCTGAGGTTCTATGACAACGCGCGGGCGGTGAAGACCGTCAGCTCAGAGCAGGTGCGCCGACCGATCTTCCGCGGCGGGTTGGAGCAATGGCGAAACTACGAAACCTGGCTAGGGCCGCTCAAGCACGCGCTCGGTCCCGCATTGCTGGACTGGAGGGGCGAGACGAACCCGCCCCTCCATGCTTGAACCGGGCCTCAGAAGATAAAGTTGAATATCGTCTGTTGTTGTTAGCGCGTCTTGGCGGCCTGGGCTTCGATTTCAACCAGGGCGCCAGGACCGGCGAGCCCGGCGACCTGAACCGTCGTGCGCGCCGGCTTGTTCGGCTGGGCTGCGGTGCCGAAGAACTGGGTGTACCCCGCCATCATGCCTGAGAAGTCCATATGACCGCCCTTGGCGGGATCGGCCACGAGATAGACCCGCAGCATCACCACATCGGCCAGGCTCATCCCCTGGGCTTTCAGCAGATCGGAAATGCGGCCGAGAGCGCCCACGGTCTGGGCCTCCGTATCACCCGCCGGCGTCCCGGCGGCCGGCGCGGGGGCGGTCGTGCCGCTGACGTAGGCGAATTGCGCGCCGGGCGGGACGACCACCGCGCTGGAGATCGGAAAGCTTCCTGCCGATACCCGCGTCACCTCGGCGGCGGTCGCCTGCGTTCCCATCGCGCCCAGCAGCATCAGAGCCGATAATGAACTTACGTAGCCTGGTCTCAAGGTCGTCTCCCTCGCCGAAGTCTCGCCGGCTATTGTTTGTCGTCGTCGGAGAACTCTTCCCCACCCTGCTGCACTCATGCACTGGCGAGGTCGCATGCGTCTCTAGGCTGCGGCGATGACTCTGTTCCCCTCGGCCGCGTGTCCACGATCAGGTCTCAGCTTCACGACCGCATAGCCAAAAAGCGGCGCGTTCGTGACCGGACCATCTTATGCCTGATTCACGATCATCGTCGAACGACAAGCCGCACGACTTCTAGGCGCCCGCGATCGGAGCGGAATGGAGTGCTCAAAGCTAGAAACGCATACGACGCGACCCGCTTCACAGGCGCTAAGGTCCTTCGACCTTCAACCCGTCCTTGCGTAGGAGGGCCGGTACGCCATCGGGTCCAACCAGATGACCGGCGCCCACCACGACGAAGACGCGCCCCGTCCCCTTGGCCAGCTGTTCGATCCGGGCTGCAAAGCGGCGGTTGCGATCGACCAGCAGGCGGCGGTAGAGCGCCTCGTCTTCCTTGCGCATGGGCGCGATCATCTCGGCGGCGATGGCCTTGACGTCCCCTCGCCGCCAGGCGTCGGCGATGCGGTTCAAGGCGCCCGGATCGGTGTCGATCTCGTCCAGCGTCTCCTTCAGCGAGGCCACCTGCTCGGGCAGGGGATCGTCGGCGAAGAGATCGACTTGCTCGGCCAGGGTCTCGAACGCCTTTCTTGGAACGGACGGCGGCACGGCGGCGTCGATCTGACTCTCCACCCCAAGCTTTTCACTATAACCCTGGTGCTGCAGGAAGATCAGCGTCAGCTCAAGCTCGGCAAACCAGGGTTGCAGCCGATCCAGCTTCGCCGGATCGACACCCTCCTGCTTGGCCGCCGCCACCACCCGCGCTTCGAGCGCGGGCGGCAGCAGGGCGGACAGGGCCTGGTCGGTCGGCAGCAGGCCCTTGGCCTGCATCAGCTGCACCGCCTCGGCCTGGGACGCGCCACCCAGGGGGATCTCGAACCAAAGCGCGTCCGTCTTGGCCAGTTCGGCGTCCAGGGCGGGACTGCGCCAATGGGTGGCGCTCGAGAGCAGATGGATGGACCCGAACAGGTCTACCTGGGCGTGAGGGCCGATGACGCGCCACAGCGGCGGATCGGCCCGGGCCGAGGCCGCCCCGCCCGCCAGCGCCAGACCGCACATCGCGACGATCGCCTTGGTAAGGCGGCGGAACAGACCTGGACGTCCGGCGAATCGACTCATGCGCCGAACACTAGCCGCTCGGGGGTTCCGTCAATACCGGCGGTGGCGCCTGGGCGGCAAAGGACCTAAGAGGCGGCGGACCCCGCCATATGGAGGCGCAAATGAAGATATTCGTCGATAGCGCGGACCTGTCCGAACTCCAGGCCCTGGCCGAGACCGGGCTTGTGGACGGCGTGACCACCAACCCCACGCTCATCGCCAGGCAAGGCGGCGTTTTTCTCGAAACACTGGCAGCGATCTGCCGCGCCGTACCGGGGCCGGTTTCGGCGGAAGTGGCCTCGACCGGCTATGGCGAGATGATCGCCGAAGGCGAGCGACTGGCCGCCGTCGCGCCCAACGTCGTGGTCAAGCTGCCCCTGACCTGGGACGGTCTGAAGGTCGCCCGCGGCTTCGCCGCCCGCGGCGTTCGCACCAACGTCACACTCTGCTTCACCGCGCCCCAGGCGCTGATGGCGGCCAAGGCCGGCGCCACCTTCGTCTCGCCCTTCGTCGGCCGGCTCGACGACCAGGGCGAACGCGGAATGACCTTGATCGAGGACATCCGCGCCATCTACGACCGTTTCGGCTTCGCGACCGAAATCCTCGCCGCCTCGATCCGCACCCAGGCGCACGTGCGCGAAGCCGCCCTCGCGGGCGCAGACTGCGCCACCTTGCCGCCCGCCATATTCCGCGACCTGCTGACCCATCCCTTGACCGAGCGCGGCCTCGCTCAGTTCGTGCAGGACTGGGCCCAGAGCGGTCAGACGATCCTCTAGGCCTTGTGCACGAGGCTTGCGGGGCGAGCGCGCGACGGTCTATAAGGCCGCTCCCCGGTCAGGATGCGTAGCTCAGCGGGAGAGCACCTCGTTGACATCGAGGGGGTCACAGGTTCAATCCCTGTCGCGTCCACCACTCTTTATCTAAAGCGCTAAAAGAATTGGCGATTCGGTTTGCCGAAGCACAGCAGACCGAGCGTAGCTTCGGTCAACGGCTACAAATCTCGGAGCCGGGCCGATAGGTTATTCCGCAGCTAAGCCCACGCCCGCATCCCGATCGAGGTGATGGTAGCGGGCTGCTGGACGAGTTTGTTCCACGCCGCACAGCACTGGGTCACGATGTCGTCGTAGGATTTGAAGATGCGGTTCGAGAGCCAGTTGTCTCTCATGTATTGCCAGATGTTCTCCACTGGGTTCAGCTCAGGACACCGAGCTGGCAGCGAGATGATGCTGACGTTGGAAGGCAGGACGAGTTTCTTTGTCGTGTGCCAACCCGCCTGGTCCATGATGAGGACGGCGTGTGCGCCCGGCGCGACGGCGAGGGATATCTCCGCCAAGTGCAGGTTCATCACCGAGGTGTCGCAGAAGGGCAGGACAAGCCCGGCCGCCTTGCCGTGCTGGGGGCATATCGCTCCGAAGAGTTCACCGCCTTGAATCAACCCGAGCCGACCGCCGCAAGCCCCCTCAAGCCACGCCCTCGGAGGGCCGGTATAAGTCGTCGCGTCAGCGCAACGGAAAACGGCGGCGTCTTGTGGACGCCGCCGTTCCAGGGTCCGCGCAAGTGCGGGATTGCCTAGTTGCCGATATTGGCCAGAGACGTCGCCTGAGTGGTGTTGCTAACGGCGACCACGTCGCTGGTGCTGACATTGGCCGGCTGGGTGTTGGGGCCGGCGTTGAAGTCCGTGGCGAAGCCCGAGCCGAAGCCCGAGACGACGTTGGTGGTCGTGGTGTTGTTGGTGGTGTTGGTCACGGTCGCGACGCCGTTATTGTTGTTGTGATGGCTGCAGGCGACGATCGCCAGGGCCAGGGCGGTGAGGGCGGCGGAGCGCCACCCCCGGCCGAGTGAACCTTTGCTGCGCTGAGCCATGGCCTAGTTCATCCCACCGTAAGCCGGTTGAGCCGCGGCCCTGGCCGTGATCGGCGAGCCCGGGATGGGCGTATTCAGGTAGGGGAAGACGTTCTGGACGTTATTGGCGTTGATCGGAGCGCCGTCTGTGAAGGCGACGTTGCCGGTCGGCGCATCCGAAGGTTGGCAAAGCCCCAGGGCGGTCTGCTTGCCGCTGATCGGCACCGGATAACACAGCCGGCCCATTGCCACCCGAAGGGTGATGTCCACCGCGTCATCGCCCGGCCGACGCCCGTTGGGATAACCGGCGAGGTCGTCACCGACGACGCCGTAAGTGCTCTGACTGGCCTGGGGCGTGGGGTTGATGGCCGTGTTCAGGCGCATCGTCTCCGCTGGCGTGACCACCATCTGCTGGTTCAACGTGGCGATACCGGTCAGGAAGGTGGCGACCAGATCGTTGCGCGGGAAGTTGGTGGGCGCAAGCGTCGTCAGATTAGTCCCCAACGTCGCATTCACCGGCGCCTTGAACAGCAGGCTCAAGATCGCCGGGAAGGTCGGATTGGTCACATAGTCGCCGAACTGAGCGTCGTTCTTCGGCATCGAGGCGTTGAAGGTGTCTTTGACCGGCAGTCCGATGACCAGTTCGTTGACGAGCGGATTGGCCAAGCGCGACACCTGGGTGTAAGCCCCACCCTGCACCGACTCCTGGGTGTATTTGGCATTGGGGTCGAGCAGGCGCGCCTGTGGCAGGCTGGCGGTGGTCCACGCTCCGATGACCCCGTTGCCCGATCCGGTCAGACACGCGATGGGGATTTCCAGCGCGAAGGTGTCGACGTTCGTCTTGCCGGCGATGTCATCATTGGCGTGCGACTGGGTGATCCCGCCGGGAAAGCCCTTGCCGTCGCCGGCCCCTGCCGAGCTGTCGCCTTCGATCGGGACGAAGTTCACCAGGTCGAAGATTTCGCCGAGGTTGACGGCGAAGGCGTCGGCGCGCTGGCCGACGAAAATGCGTCCCGGCGTCGAGCAGTTGGGGATGTTCACCGTATAGATGAACTGGTCGGCATATCCCTTATAGGTCGGAACCGTCTTGTAGCCGATGTTGTCCAAGGGCTTGCGGAAGACGGTGTTGCCATCGGGGGCATTGCTGACCGACGCGCGCGTCCCGCTACGAGAATCGCCGGTGATCAGGGTCAAGGTGTAGTCCTCCACCTCGTTCAAGTTCGGCGAGTCGGTGCCGTTGACCGGACCCGCCGCGCGAAGCGCGATCGGTAGCGTCTTGGAGCCGACCGTCAAGGCGATGCCGGTATTGTTGTTTCGCAGATGGTTGTTGAACTTGAACTGGTAGGTGAGGTCTTCAACCCCGTCACCGTTGCTGTCGATGTGGACCTCGTAGATCGCATCGGGATCCATGGTGTAATAGTTCGGCCCAGCGCCTGGCGACTGCACGCCCTGGTAGTTGGCCAGGATGGTGACATAGGCCGCCCGCCCCGGCTCGTAGCTTCGGAACATATAGAAGTCGGTGGCGTCCACCTTGGGCAGCTTGGTGATCCCCGGCGCTTCCCTGTGGCTGGAGGCCAAGGCGGGGTGGGCGACCAACGCCGCCGCCGCCGTGAGCACGGCCAGATGGTCGAGCCTTGGTTTTCTCAGTCTCATTGAGACATCTCCCGACGACGAGCGTATGCCGAACCGCCCTCGACCGGAAGGCGGAGCGTGTAAGGAAGTTATCAGGTCTGAAACTTTCCAGCAGGGTTTGTGTTTGAAAAGCGACCATACGTCGACAAAAGTCGGTTTGCAGTAAGGCGAGCCCGTCAAATTATCATCTCTGCGTTCCTAAGGGGTTTCGCCCATAAGGTCCGTCCACCGCCATAGTCCGGAGCCCAGGCCCACGATGGTGGAGCCCTTGCCATCGGGCACGGCGATGAGGCGGGGACCGCGAACCTGCTCCGTCTGGCAGGCCGGCGGAGCGGAGCGCACCGTCTGCACCACGGCGTCATGCAGCGGTCCGAAAACCGCCACGCCGCCCAGAGCCTGGGCGTCTGTCCAGGTTCCATCCCAGAGCAGGATGGCGTTCGCCACCGATCGGGCCGAGCTGGGGACGCTTTGCAGGGCCTTCAAGGCTTCAGGATCGGTGCGCAGGCGCTGCTGCAGTCGTGCGAGCATGTCGCAGGTCTCGGCGGTGGCGGCGATCGACGGGAGGGGCGCGGACAGGCTCGCGCTTTGCGGCGCGCTCGGCGCGGGAGACGGGACGGCTGGCGGGGGAGCCGGCAGCACGAGGTCTGACGGGCTGGGCGCGACCCAGGCCTTCACGAGGGGCGGTCCTGCAGCCGGTTGTGACGGGGTGGGCGGCGCCTTCGCCGCAGCCGGGGCGGCCGTGATCGCCGCGAAGCCGAGCAGGATCGGCGGATCGACGGGACGAGTGAGCGGCGCAGGCGCGGCGACGAGGAAGGCGATCAGCAGAGCCGAATGCGCGAGCGCGACCAGACCGAAGAGCAGTATCCGCCGAACCCACGTTCTTCGGCCTTCGTGAGCGGTCATCATCGACGCCGGCGCGTCAGGCTGAACGAGGCGCAGGCCCGCGTCAGGCGCGCAGGCGGATCGGCATCTGAAAGCCGACGGCGGCGGAGAGGCGCCCGCGGTCGGGCAGGGCCACGCAGCCGGAGCGGACTTGCAGCAGCCCGTCCTGCCTGAGCAGACGCAACGTACGGTTCACATGGGTCTCGCTCAGTCCGAGCATCTGGCCCAGCTGCTCCTGGGTCAAGGGCATGAGGAACTGGTCCCCGTTCGTCAGTCCCACCACCGACAAACGCTCGAAGACCTCCAGCATGAGATGTCCCACGCGCTCATAGGCGTTAAAGGCGCCCAGGCGTACGACGTGGTCGCAGATATAGCCGTCTCTGTGAAGCTGGGCCGCCCGCAGGGCCTGCAGAATCGCCGGGTGGCGCGGAGACCCTTCGGCCGAACCGGCGACCATTTCCGAGGCGTCGGCCAGCACGACCGGCGAGATCGCCTCGATCGTCGGACAAAGCAACGGCAGACCGGGATAGACATCTCCAACGGCGTCGCCCGGCAGGATCAAGCATAAGATTTGGCGGCGGCCATCCTGCAACAGCCGAAAGCTGCAAGCCCACCCGGAGAGTATCACCCAGAGCCTGCCAGAGCTCAGGTTCAGCTGCGCGCCTGCACCCACCTCGTCGTCACGGACGGCGAGATTGCGCAGGACGGCCACGTCGATTGCGCTGATGTCGCGAAACTTCTGAAGCCGCTTCAGCGGAATATCGAGCAACCCGCGGTTTGACGGGACCCTCGCCACCCAACACCTCGTCCATCTATCACTTTGTATACGGCCGCGACGCGCTACCGGATGCGGGAGGATTAAGGGCGAAATGCGATTCAAGACGTCCAAACAGGCGATGCTAACATTTATTAGCACTTTTGTTCCGCGTGCTGACGCTTCGCCCTCCCACCACAGGGCCAGAATACAGGCGCGCGAGTAAAGCCGGTCCTGCCGCGATTTACGGTAGACAAACTTTTGTTTAGAGGGGGACACCCACTCAGGCCGCAGGATTTTGGGTTTGCTTCGTAGCCCGGCTTGAACTCGTCGTCCGGGGATCGAAACATAAGTCATCCGCTACCCTGTCGGCAGGCAGGCGGAGCTCCCGTCGGGCGCCTAATCTTAATCGCCGGGCCCTATCATCTGAGCATGCCAAATGAGGCCCGCCGCTCCGCCCTCCCCATCGAACCCGCGATCTCTCACGAGCGGGCGGCGAAGCAGCGGGTCCTGCTGCGCGCGCTCATCGCTGAGGATCACCTTGTATATCGTCAGCTGCTGGGCTCCGTGCTCGAGCAGTTCGGCATCCAACCGACGCTGGTGGCTGACGGGGGCGAAGCGGTGACGGAGTGGCGCCGGGGTCGCTTCGACGTTCTTCTGCTGGACATCAACATGCCGCGGATGTCCGGGCTCGCCGCAACCAGGATCATCAGGTCGGAGGAGAAGGACCGATCGTCGACGCCGATCATCATCGTCTCTTCAGACTTCCGTCCTGAGAGCATTTCCCAATGCCTGGAGGCGGGGGCGGATCTTCACCTGGCTAAACCCGTGACGGCGACCGTCCTGGCGAGCGCCTTGAACAGCGTCCTGGGCGACGGTGCGTTCGCCGCTGGCTAGCCTGCGGCCCCACCCCTGGACCGCCCGGTCGTCATCCCTGTCCGGGCCGGAAATCCGTCCCGCACCGAGACGTCTGGAGCAGCGGCGGTTTGGCCGCATCGCCTCCGACATCTGAGGGACACATCCGGCTGCGACTCGCCGGGCCAAGCGGCCGGAAGGGCGGACCCGGACGGCCTTGGCGTAGAAGAGGGGTGAGGGTGGGGCGTTCACGCTGGCGGAGCGGCGCGGGGGCGGGACTGCGCGGCCTGGTGGGCGCCGCGGGGCTGCTGAGCCTGTTGGCCTGGGGCGCTCCGGCGTGGGCGCAGGGCGGCTCGCTCCAGCCGCCCGTGGAGGACGACGCGCCGGACGAGGCCGCGCCGGCGCCGGCGAACGCCAGCTCCACGGTGGCCCCCGTCACCGTCACCGCCCGAAAGCGAGCGCCGCAGCCCGGGGCCGTGGTGGGCGACATCAAGCCCGAGCTGCAGCTCGGGCCCGCCGACATCCGCTCCTATGGGGTGAGCACGGTCACCGAGCTCCTGAACGAGCTGTCGCCCGAGACCCGCAGCGATCGCGGGCGGGGCGGCGAGAGCCCGGTGGTGCTGCTGAACGGACGGCGCATCTCCAGCTTCGCCGAGGTGCAGAACATCCCCACCGAAGCCATCGCCAGGATCGACATCCTGCCCGAGGAGGTCGCGCTTAAGTACGGCTACACCGCCAACCAGCGGGTGGTGAACATCGTGCTGCGCCGCAGATTCCACGCCATCACCGGTGAGCTGCAGGGCGGCGGCCCGACCGAGGGCGGCCAGGCCACGGGCCAGGCGGAGCTCGACCTGCTGCGTCTGCACGGCGACAACCGGCTGAACCTGGACCTGAAGTACCAGGGCGCGTCCAACCTGACCGAAGCCGACCGGGACCTGACCTCCATCGAGGCGGGCCAGCCGTTCGACCTGACCGGCAACGTGGTCTCGCCAAGCTCTGGCGCCGACATCGACCCGCAGCTGAGCGCGCTGGTGGGCCATCCAGTGACGATCGCCGGCGTGCCCGCGGGGCTGGGCGGCCGCGCGCCGAGCCTGTCGGACTTCGCGGGAACCTCGAACGTGGCCAACGTCACCGACGTGGGGCGCGACCGCACCCTGCTGCCCGCCACCCAGTCGATCACCGCCAATGCGGTGATGAGCCAGCCGATCTTCGGGGGCGTCCACGCCACGCTCAATGCGACGCTCGGCGCCACCACCAGCGATACGCTGCAGGGGCTGCCGGGGCTGACCCTGCTGGTCCCAACGGGCAATCCATTCTCGCCCTTCACCCAGGCGGTGGATGTGGACCGTTACGCCTCCAACCTCGGCCCGCTGCGCCAGAGCGTGGACGGCTGGACCGCGCACCTCGGGAGCACGCTGAACAAGGACCTGGGCGACTGGCGGCTGTCGCTCACCGACGCCTACGACCACGCCGACACCACCACCGACACCGACACCGACGCAGATCCCACTCAGCTCCAGGCTTTGCTGAGCGCCGACTCGGCTAGCTTCGACCCCTTCGGTCCCCTCCCCGCCAGCCTGGTCCCGGCCCAGGCTCGGGACACCGCAGACTCGCGCTCGGACTCCGGCAACATCCAGGTCCTGGCCAACGGACCGCTGTTCAAGGTCCCCGCGGGCGCGTTCTACGCCAGCCTCAAGCTCGGCGACACCGAGAGCCTGCAGAACTCCACCTCCCAGCTCGAGGGCGTGTTCCAGAAGCTCAGCCTGTCGCGCAACGACGCCAACGCGCAGGCCAACATGGACCTGCCGCTCACCAGTCGAGAGCACCGCGTGTTTCCACAGCTCGGCGACCTTTCGATGAACGTGAACGCGGCGGTGGACCAGCTGTCGGACATCGGGACACTCACCACCCTGGGCTACGGGCTGAACTGGACGCCGGTGGACGGGGTGAACCTGATCGTCTCGCGCACCCAGGACCAGGCCGCGCCGACCATAGCCCAGCTCGCCGGGCCGCTGGTCACCACCCCGGGGGTGCGCCTGTTCGACTACGCCACGGGTCAGACCGTGGACGTGACCCAGGTGAGCGGCGGGAACGCCAACCTTGCGGCCGACCACCGGCAGGTGACCAAGATCGGGCTGACCTGGAAGCCGGTCCCGCTAAAGGACCTCACCGTCACCGCCAACTACATCGTCAGCCACATCTCCGACCCCATCGCCACCTTCCCCGCCGCCGACGCCCAGATCGAGGCCGCCTTCCCCGACCGTTTCGTGCGCGACGCCAACGGCGTGCTGACGGAGGAGGATGATCGGTCGGTGAACTTCGCCAGCCAGGACCGAAAGGAGCTGCGCTACGGCTTGAACTACGCCCTGCCGATCGGGCCGCAGCCGCCGCCTCGCAGCCATCGACGCCGCAGCGGCGAGGAAGGCCGCGGCGGTCCTGGCGGCGAGGGGGAGCATGGCGGAGGCGACGGGGGCGGAGGCGATGGCGGCGGGCGAGGCTTCGACGGGGGGCGTGGCGGCCCTGGAGGCGGCCGGGGCTTTGGAGGCGGGCGGCTGCAGTTCGCCGTCTACCACACCGTCTATTTCGAGGACCGCCAGCTGGTGCGCCCGGGCGTGCCGGCGCTGGACTTCCTGAACGGCGCGGCGATGGGAAATACCGGCGGCCAGTACCGCCAAGAGATCGAGGCCCAGGCCGGCTTCACCCTGTTCGGCTTCGGCGCGAGACTTTCGGCGGACTGGCGCAGCGCCACGACGGTGATCGGGGCGAGCGGCGCGGCGAACGCGACGCTGAACTTCTCAGATATCGGAACGATCAACCTGCGTCTGTTCGACATGCTCGGCCAGCAGCCGCCGGTGGTGGCGCGGCTCCCGTGGCTTCGAGGCTCGCGCGTGAGCCTGAACGTGGTCAACCTGTTCGACCAGCGCATCCAGGTCCGCGACGCCAACGGCGCCACGCCGCTGATCTATCAATCGGCCTATCTCAACCCGGCGGGCCGCACCGTGACCCTGAGCCTGCGCAAGCTGTTCTACTGAGCGGCAGACCTCTGGGCGGCGGACTTCTGGGCAACGCGGCGACGCAGGCGTGCTAGCCGGCGCAGCCGCCGCCAGAAGCGGGTCTTCTGCGGCTCAGGGTAGGGCTGCAGGTTGAGGACGAACTCCTCGGCCGACTGGCGCCAGGAGAAGGTCTCCGCGTAGCGTCGCACATGGCCCCGATCGATCTTCAGGCAGTCCAGGCAGGCCTGGCGCAGGTCGTCGTTCACCTCGCCCGCGCCCGATCCCGGGATGATGTCGATCGGTCCCGGGGCGGGATAGGCCGCCACCGGAACCCCCGCCGCCATCGCCTCCAGGATCACCAGGCCAAAGGTGTCCGTCAGCGAGGGAAACGCCAGCACGTCGGCATGGGCGTAGTAGGCGGCCAGCTCCTCGCCTGACTTCGTGCCGACGAAAAGGGCGTCCGGGTAGCGGGCGTGCAGCGACTCCCGCGCTGGCCCATCGCCCACCACTACCTTGGTCCCCAGCAGGTCCAGGGCCAGGAAGGCCTCGATGTTCTTCTCCGGCGCCACGCGGCCGACGTTGAGGAAGATCGGCCGGGCGACGCCCTCCAGCACCTGCGGGAACTCGGCCTCGCGATCGGGATGGAACAGCACCGTGTCAACCCCGCGCGACCAGGGCGATAGGTTTCGGAAGCCTCGCCGGGTCAGCTCCTCGCGCATGGTGGGCGTGGCCACCATCACCCGCCCAGACGCCCGGTGGAACCAGCGCATATAGGCGTACCCCGCCGACAGCGGCGCGGGGAAGCGCGCCGCCAGATACTCCGGAAAGCGCGTGTGGTAGCTGGTGGTGAAGGGCAGCTTCCACTCCAGACAAAGCCGGCGCGCGGCCAGGCCGAGCGGACCCTCGGTGGCCACGTGGATGGCTTCCGGCTCAAAGGCCTTGAACCGCTCCTGCATCGCCTCGTAGGCCCCGATGGCCAAGCGGATTTCGGGATAGCTCGGCATGGCCATGGTCTTGAACTGGTCCGGCGAGACCACCTCGACCTCGTGACCCATGGCACGGCACTCGGCGACAGTGCGGGTCAGGGTGCGGACAACCCCGTTCACCTGAGGCTCCCAGGCGTCGGTGACGAGAAGTATCCGCATCAGCCGCGCAACTCCACCCGCACCCCCGGCGATCCAAACCGCCCGCCGTCAGAAGACCTCACCGCCTCGCGCCCCGTCCAGCCCCAACCACGCTCGACCGGCGGGCCTCGCCGCTCACCCGCGGACCGTCCAAGCCGCGTGGAGGCGCGTTCCGCGGCGACTGCCGGGGTTGGGCCTATAGGATCAAAGCCTGATCCTGGCGAGGTCTTTCCCCCTCGAACCGACCCCGGCAGGTCGTTCTTTCGCAGTTTTTGTCAAATCGAACCTAGGCTAACGGCGCCGACGCTCTTATCTGCGTGTTCGTTGCAGTGCAGCATTTAGGTTTGAACATGGATGCAGCTGTCGGCAGGCTCGACGATCACACCCCCGAGGCGACGCTGGAAAGCCGTCCGCGCCAAGCGGGCGACAGCCCCAAGTCCCTGCGCACCCGCGCGCGCATCCTGGACCAGGCCATGCGGCTGTTCGCGGAGATCGGCTATCATCCCGCCGGAAACGCGGTGATCGCCGAGGCGTCTAGCCTGACCCGCGGGGCCATGCTCTACCACTTCTCCAGCCGTGAAGCCTTGCTCGACGCGGTGATCCCGCACATCCAGGCCGCCCGGGCGCGCCTGTTCGAGGACGCCGCAGGCCAGACCCCGCCCGGCGTGGACCGAACGGAGTACGCCATCGACAGCTATTGGCGGCTGCTGCACGAAGCGCCGTTCGTCGCCTTCGCGGAACTGGAGGCGGCGGCCCGCACCGATGCGCCCCTGCGCGAGCGGCTGCGCGGCGCCCAGGTCGCCTTCGATCGCAACCAGATCAGCGAGCACATGGCCGGGCTAGTCCAGGCCGGGGAGGCCCCCCGCTTCCAGGCCTCTCGCGACCTCGCCCGATTCGTGCTCGAGGGGCTGTCGCGGGCGCACCTGGCTCACGAGCCCGACGCAAGGACGGAACGTCTGCTGGCCGTGGTCAAACGGGCCGCCCGGATGCTCAACCGCAAGGGTTCGGTCGCCGACCTCTGGCCCGAAGGGTAGGGCGACGGGCTAAGGGTCAGCCCGCAGCGGGCCGGGGCGCGGCCTCCGCTTCGATCGGCGCGAGCACCAGCGGTCTGCCGGCGAACAGTCGGCGCGCCTGGATCAGCGCCTTCTGTTGGGCGCCGCGGTCGCCCAGCACCCCGTAGGAGCGCACGAGCCGCTTCCAGCCCTCAGGGTTGTCCGGATTGGCCCGAAGCTCCGCGGCCTGGCGATCGACCATGGCGTGGATAAAGGCCGCCTGCGGGCCGAGCGCAACGTCGGCGGCGGGCGACCCGGCGAAAGGCGTACCCGCAGCGCCGGCCCCGTCGTCCGACGACGTGGCGCCGAGGACGCCGCCGCCCTGCACGTGGGAAATCTCAGAGAGCAGCGCCATGCGGCGCGGGTCGTCCAGGGGCAGGTCGGCGAGCAGCGCGCGCCAGTCCGCCAGCCCGGCGGTCGTATCGCCTGCAGCGACCTGGGCGCGGCCCAGATAGTAGCGGGCCGGGGCGTTGCGGGGGTCGAGCTTTACGGCCTGCTGAAAGGCGGCGGCGGCCTGGGGCGTGACCTTGCCCTGGGCGTCCATGACCAGCGCGTCGCCCTCCGCGGCCCACAGGCCGGCGCGCCCGGGGTCGAGCGTCACCGCCGTGGCGAAGGCGCGGCCTGCGTCGAACCCGTCGCCGGCAGCCATCTCGGCCCGCCCCAGATAGTCGAAGACCTGGGGATCGTGCGGTCGGCTCTTGGCGATCTCGCGCAGCACGGCGGCCATGCGGGTGGGGTCCAGCGTGCCCGGGTCCGCACGGCGCCAGCCCGCCAGCCGGGTGGCGTAGGGCTGATCCTTCAGCCCCGGCGCGCCCAACAGCAGATAGCAGCCCAGCGCCGCCCCGGCCGTGGCGACGGACGCGAGGACCACCGCCAGCCGGCTGCCCCGGCCGCCGACGCGCTCCGGCGCGACCCTGGCGTCCGCGGTGCGCAGCAGGCGCCGTCCGGCCTCGGTGCGCGCGGCGCGCAGCTCCTCCGCCCCCAGCAGGCCTTCCGTGGCCTGACCGTCCAGCTCTGCGAGCTGGCGGCGATAGACGGACAGCGCAGGGTCCTCGACACTGGACTGGGCCCTGCGCGCCACAGAGCCGGCCCGCGCGATCACCAGCGCGGCGGCGGCCGCGGCCAACAGGCCGGTGACGATCCAGAACACCCACATGGCCGCTCCCTAGCGCAGGGGCGCAGCCATGCGAAGCCGGCGCGTCGCTCAGCCTTCCGCGCGCGGAAGGTCGAGCTCGACCCGCAGGCCGCCGAGGCTGGAGCGTGACAGGGTCAGCGAACCGCCGTAGGCGCGCGCCAACTCGTCCACGATCGACAGGCCCAGGCCCGAGCCCGGCGCGCTCTCATCCAGCCGGGCGCCGCGCTTCAGCACTTCGCGCCCTTGATCTGCGTCCAGTCCTGGACCGTCGTCCTCCACGCTCAGCCTCATGCGCCCCGCCGCGGCCGGCTCGGCGACGGCGCGCACCCGGGCTCGACAGAACTTGCACGCGTTCTCCAACAGGTTGCCCGCGATCTCCTGAAGGTCCTGCCGCTCGCCCAGGAAAACCAGATCGTCCGCCTCCCAGTCCACGTCCACGCCCCGCGCCTGGAACATGCGCTCGAGGGTGCGGGCAATCTCGTCCAGCACCTCGGCCACGGGCGTCCGCTCGCCGGAGCCTTGCGAGCGGGCGGCGGCGCGGGCTCTACGTAGGTGGTGCTCCACCTGGTGGCGCATGGCTTCAGCCTGGCGATCGACCACCTCGGCGAGGGGGCTCGGATCGCCTTCGGCCTCCGCCAGCATCACCGAGATCGGGGTCTTCAGCGCATGCGCCAGATTGCCGACGTGGGTGCGCTGGCGCTCCACCACCTGCTGGTTGTGGTCGAGCAGGGCGTTCAGCTCGTGGGCCAGGGGCGCCAGCTCGGACGGGTAGGCGCCCGCCAAGCGCTGCGCCCGGCCCTGGCGCACGCCGGCCACCTCCCGGCGCATGGCGAACAGGGGGGTGAGCCCCACCACCACCTGCACCACCACCGCCCCCACCAGCCCCACGCCCAGCAGCAGCAGGGCCGCGGCCGTGGTCCAGGCGAAGCGGCGGACGTCGCGATTCAGCGGCGCCCGGTTCTCCGCCGCCATGAACACCACCGGCGCCGCATGGCCCGGCAAAAAGGCCAGCAGCGCGACGGCCCGCAGCGGCTCGCGCCCGTCCTGCGCCGGACCCGTGGTGTCGTAATAGGTGGCGACCCCCGGCTTGGCCTGGAGCTGCGCCATCACCTTGGCCGGGGCGTTCAGCACCTGGTCCCACAGCGATCGCGACCGCGCGAGCGCGTGCAGCCGCCCATCGCCGGGCCAGTCGGCGATCTGCCAGTACTTGCCGGAATAGGCCCGGTTGGCGCGATCGTCGGTGAGCGGCGGCGCGCTGACCGCGCCATCCGCCTCCACGCCCGCGCCCGCGTAGAGCCCGTTGGCGAGGTCGGCCAGGTCGGTGTCGAACCGGGTGACCGCAGCGTGGTCGAACAGCAACGTCAGGGCCACGCCCATGGCCAGCAACAGCAGCACCGACCAGACCGCCGCCAGCCCCACCAGCCGCGCGACGAGCGAGCCCGGCTCGAACTCCGGCAGGCGACGCGGTCGGAACGAACGGATCAAGCGGCGCCCGGTCCCTCGCCCTTCAGCGGCAGGATGCGATAGCCGAGACCCCGCACCGTCTCGATCCGGTCCGGCCCGATCTTCTTGCGGAGGCGCCCGACGAACACCTCGATGGTGTTGCTGTCACGGTCGAAGTCCTGATCGTAGAGGTGCTCCACCAGCTCGGTGCGGCTGATCACCCGCCCCTGGTGCAGCATCAGATAGTGCAGCAGGCGGTACTCCAGCGAGGTGAGGCGTAGCGGCTCGCCGTCCACGCTGGCCCGCGCCGCCTTGGGGTCGAGCCGCAGCGCCCCGCAGGACAGCGCCGGCTGGGCGTGACCGGCCGCCCGGCGCACCAGCGCCCGCAGCCTCGCCAGCAGCTCCTCGGTATGGAAGGGCTTGGTGAGATAGTCGTCGGCGCCGGCGTCGAAGCCCGCCACCTTCTCGCTCCAGGCGGCGCGGGCGGTCAGGATCAGCACAGGCGAGGCCATGCCGGCCTTGCGCCAGCGCTCCAGCACCGTCACCCCGTCAGTCTTGGGCAGGCCGAGGTCGAGCACCACGGCGTCGTAGGGCTCGGTCTCGCCCAGGAACTGCGCCTCCTCGCCGTCGAGGGCGTAGTCCACTGCATAGCCCGCATCGGCGAGCGACGCCTTGAGCTGGCGCGAGAGGTCGGGATCATCTTCCACTAGAAGGACGCGCATCGTATCTCCTCAGACATCTCAGGGGCCGCCCTGCACGCCGAGCACGGCCCCGCTGCCCGCATCGACCAGGTAGTCCCGCCGCCGTCCATCCTGGCCCGCCCAGCGCAGACGGTAGACGGAACGCCCGTTCGGCCCCGCTTCCAGGCCGGCGTCCAGCTCCCGACCCGGGGCGCGGCGGCGCACGGCCTCTATGGCCTGGCCGAGAGGGATGTGACGGCCTTCGCGCACCGCGCTTCGGACCTCGTTCTGCTCGGTGCGCCAGTCGCCTCCGAAAGCGCCGCCGCCGTATCCGCGGCCTGGGAAGGCTCGGGCCGGACCGCCATAGCCTGGACCGGCCGGATAGCCGCGGGCGCCGTAATCTGGCTGGCCGCCGCCATAACCATAGCGGGGTGGGGTAAAGCCACGTCCGTAACCGTCATCCGGTCCAGGTCCGCCATAGCCGCGAAACCCGCCGCGGGGTCCGCCATAGCGTCCCGGCGCTCCTGCGAACCCGCCGCCGCCCTGCCAGCCGCCGTGACGCGGCTGCGCCGCCGCGTCGAAGGCGGAAAGGTAAAGGCCCAGGATGGCCAGCAAGATCGCGAGGCTTCGCGAGATCATGGCCGTGACTAGGGGCTCCAGGGACTGAATGCGCGCTGAACGGCCGAAGCTACCCGACCCGACCACCGGAAAGGTGTCCACCGCGCAACAGCGGGGCTGGCCCCTAACGCACGACCCGTTCGGGCGAAATCGGACACGCCCTCGTTCGGCCTCATCCTGAGCTTGTCGAAGGACGAGGCCGCGGCAAGCCCGGTGGACACCTCGTACTTCGACAGGCTCAGGATGAGGTGAATGCAAAAGTTTCCGTCTGAAGAAGGCAGACCCTAACGCACCGGCGTGTAGGGCCGCTCCTTGCGCCAGGTTTCGGCGAAGCGCTCCAGGTCGGGGTCGGTCTTTTCGGGCAGGGTGAGCACCAGATGCGCGATCAGGTTGCCGCGGCGCCCCGTCGCCACATCGAACGCGCCTCGCCCCTTCAGCCGTAGCTGAGAGCCGGCGTTGGCGTGACGGGGGACGGTGAGCGTCACCGCGCCGTCGGGAGTGGGCGCCTCGATCTTGGCGCCCAGCACCGCGTCGGGGATGGAGACGTGCAGGTCCATGTGCAGGTCCGCCCCCTCCTGCCGGAACTGCGGGTGCGGGAGCACCGCCAGCTCGATCAGGGCGTCGCCCGCCGGCCCGCCGCCCCGCCCCGGATAACCCTGCGCGCGCAGCCGCAGCACCTGACCGTCGGCGGCCCCTTTGGGGATGGTGACGTCCAGCATACGGCCGTCGCCGAAGGTGATGCGCCGGGTGGCCCCGGCGATGGCCTCCTCCAGGTTGATCTCCAGCCTCGCCTGGACGTCGGAGCCACGCATGGCGAAGCCGCGCTGGCCCCGCCCGCGGCCGGCGAACATGCCGCCGAGGATGTCGTCGAGGTCCACACCCTCGAACCCGGCGGCGCCCGCAGCGCCGGGTCCGTAGGGCGAGCCGCGGAAGCCCTGAGGCGGCGCGTCGCGTCCGTCGGCGTCGATCTCGCCGCGGTCGAACTTGGCGCGCTTGTCCACATCGCCGACGATGTCGAAAGCGGCGCTGACGCGCTTGAAGCGTTCCTCGGCGGCCTTGTTGTCCGGGTTGCGGTCCGGGTGAAGATCCTTGGCCAGCTTGTGGAAGGCCTTGCGCAGGTCGGCATGGCTCGCATCGCGCGCCACGCCGAGTTCGGAATACGGATCCTGCGCCACCTAGAAGCCACCTCGACACGGGCGCACGCCGTCCGCGCGCTTGAAGGCGAGATTTAGGCCTATGGCCGCCTGGGGCAAGGGGCTGTGTGGCAGATAAGCCACATAGCCGCGGACGGCTGTGAATCGCATCATTTGGCGCGCCTCGCGATCAGCACGGCGTTGAGTCCCCCGAAGGCGAAGGAGTTGGAGACCAGCGCCTCATACGCGATCGGCGTGGGCTCCAGAGCCAGGGGCACGTCGCACTCAGGGTCCGGCTCGAGCCAGTTCAGCACCGGGGGCGCCAGCCCGTGGTGCAGCGCCTGGAGGCCGATGATGAACTCCAGCGCGCCGCCGCCGCCGATCAGGTGGCCGTGGGCGGACTTGGTGGCGATCACCGTCTTGCCGCTCATCTGCGGGCCGTAGACCGCGCGCATCGCCTGGGCCTCGGTCTTGTCGTTCAGCACGGTGCCGGTGCCGTGGCTGGAGATCAGCGCGGGCGCATCCAGGGCCAGCCCCGCGTCCAGGTGCGCGGCCCGGATCGCCGCCGCCGCGCCGTCGGCGTGAGGCGCGGTAAGATGGTGGGCGTCCGACGCGGTCCCGAGCCCAGCCATCTCCGCCAGCACCGGCGCGCCGCGCGCGCGGGCGTGAGCTTCGGACTCCAGCACCAGCATGGCCGCGCCCTCCCCCAGCACCAGCCCCTTGCGCCCAGCGGAAAAGGGCCGGCAGGTGTCGGCGGCCAGGGTCCGCAGCGCCACCCAGCCGAGCCAGGAGCCCAGCGTCAGGCACGCCTCGCCGCCGCCGACCAGCGCCACGTCGCAGCGCCCGGCGCGGATCATGTGCATCCCCTCCCCGATCGCATGGGCGGAAGAGGCGCAGGCGCTGGACAGGCTGAAGGTCAGCCCATGCACTCCGAACAGCATGGACAGCTGGGCGGCCGGCGCGCTGACCATGGACTTGGGAATGGTCAGCGGGTGCACCGAGCCGAGCTTGCGGTCGTAGATGCGCGAGAAGCCTTCCTCGAAGGTGGCGTTGCCGCCGCTGCCCGCGCCGAACAGGATGGCGGTGCGGGTGTCCAGGCTTGGGTGGTCGAGCAACCCCGCGTGCTCCAACGCCTCGTAGGCCGCCGCCGCCGCGAACACCGACAGGGGATCGAGGTTGGCCAGCGCACGCGCGCCGAGCCTCTCCTGCAGTCGGGATAGGTCGAGCAGCGCGACCGCGGCGGCCGGACCCTGGAAGCTCAGCGCGGGATGGTCGCCGTAGCTGCGAGAGACGGTCTGGATACCACCCTCGCCCCGCGCCAGCCTGGCCCAGGTCGTGTCGACGCCCTGTCCGAGGCCCGAGACGCAGCCCAGCCCCGTGATGATGACCCGCGGCGCGTCAGCCATGCACAGCCGACGTCCGCCAGCGGCTCACGCGGCGTGGGCCTTGGCCAGCACCACGTCGACGAAGTCCTGCAGCGTCTTGGCGTGGGCGAAGTCGGTCTGCTCCACTACCACGCCGAACTGGTCCTCCAGCGCGAAGGTGACGCTGATCATGTCGAGCGAGGCGATATCGAGTTCGTCCAGGCTCGCGGCCGGATCGAGCTTGGCGCGATCGGTCGGCACCTCCTTGGCGATGAGGTCCAGCACTTGGTCCGCCGTCAACGCCATGGCCGATCCTCATCGGGCATGACGCCCCGTTGCAAAGCATAGCGGGGGAGGAGGCGGGCGGTAAGGGGTTTGAAGTTGATCCGAATCCCATCTGTCACGTTGGAGCCCCGAACCCACCGGACCTGAACATGCGCCGCAGAACGCTCCGCCTCGCCCTCGGCCTGACGCTCGCGGCCTCGACCGCCCCGCTCGCCTTCGCCCCCGCCGCCAACGCCCAAAGTCCTTACCTAACCCCGCCACCGACCCTGGTCCCGGTCATCACCAGCAACATGGTCTTCAACGGCGTGACCACCACAAAGGATGGCATGACCTTCCTGACCTATCCTCGCTCGAACGCGGCGAGCGGGATCGAGGTCGGGCGTCTGGTGAACAATGTTCCCAGCACCTTTCCCAACGCCGCCTGGAACGGCTGGGCGCCGAGTCGCGACGGGCATGGCGTGTTCGTCTCGGCCAATGCGCTCCGGATCGGGCCGGACGGGATGCTCTGGGTGGTGGACGCCGGAGCGCCGGGGCCGGGCAGGATGCAGGTCCCCGGCGGCGCCAAGCTGGTGCGGCTCGACCCCAAGTCCGGCGAGGTGAAGGCGGTCTTTCCGATGGACGGGGCGATCAAGCCTGGGAGCTTTGTGGACGACGTCCGCTTCAACGGCGATCACGCCTATCTCACCGACGCCGGCAAGCCCGGGGGGATCATCGTCTTGGACCTGCGCTCGGGGCAGGTGCGCCGGGTGCTGGATGGCGACGGCTCGGTGACGGCCCAGGTGGCTCGGACCGCAGAGGGCCGGCCGCTGACCAACGCCAAAGGCCAGCCGGTGGGCTTCAACGTCGACCAGCTTGAGGTGTCGCCGGACGGCCGCTGGGTCTACTACCAGCCGGCGACCGGACCCTTCTACCGTGTCGAGGCCCGCTATATGGATGATCCGAAACAGAGCGCCGCCGCGCTGCACGGACATGTACAGTTCTGGGCGCGCACGGGGGCCACCGGCGGCACGGCCATGGACGCCGGCGGCGTCATCTACGCCAGCGACCTGAACCGCGACTCGATCCTGAAGATCACCCCGGACGGCGCCATCTCCACCCTGGTTCAGGACCCACGGCTGGCCTGGGTGGACGCCATGTGGATCGACGACCAGGGCCGCCTGCTCGCCCCCGCCGCCCAACTCGACCGCACGCCTGGCCTGAACGGCGGCCACGAGGCAGTGCAGTACCCGGTGGTCGTCTACGCCCTGTCCATCGGCGCCAAGCCGCTGCGGCGGTGATCTTCGCCCTTTTTCTTGCGGGAGAAGGGGACGCCAGAGCTGCGCTTGCGTCCCCTCGAGGGGGAGGGTCAGGGCGGGGCGGGTGCACAACGGTTCAGAGCGGGGAATGGGAGGCGCCTCGCGGGTTCTTTCGTCTAATTATGCGCGCGCGCATAACCCCGCCCCCCCCTCGAAGGGGAGGGAGAAGGGCATCATTGCCGCCTCTGCACATCTCGCCCATAGCCGCGCCATGAACCCCTCCGGCCGAGCAGTCCTCAGCACTCCCCGCGCGGTCGCCAGCCTTGCAGCCCTCAGCGCGCTGTTCTTCCTGGGCGTGGCGGGGACGTTCAGCTCGCTCGGCGTGGTGCTGCCGGCCATGGTGGCGGCGCTGGGCTGGAGCTGGACCCAGGCGGGGCTGGGCTTCTCGATCCTGGCCATCGTCTGTGGACTGGCGAGCTATGCGCCGACCCTGGTGATCCGCACCCTCGGCGTGCGCGCCACGCTCGGCCTGGGCGGCGTGGCGCTGGCGGCAGGCTTCGCGTGCCTGGCCACCGCCCGGGGGGTCGGCCTCTACTATCTCGGAGCAGCGCTCGAGGGGCTGGGCTTCGCGCTCACCGCCATCATCCCCGGCGCCTACGTGCTGGCGCGAAGCTTTCGCCGCGTGTCCGCAGCGCTCGGCGCCTACTTCACCCTGGGGGGCCTCGGCGGCGTGGCGGGTCCCTGGCTCTATCTGCTGGCCCAGACGTCGCCGGGCGGCTGGCGCGGCTACTGGACCCTGCTCGCCCTCGCAAGCCTGGGGCTCGGCGCGGTGGCGGCCTTGGTGGTGCGCGACCTCGCGCCGCCGGAGACCGAGCCGTCGGTCGTGGAGGCGACGGCGGCCCCGCGGCCCCCGATCTTCCGCACCGCGCGGACCTGGAGCGTGGCGCAGGCGCTGAAGTCCTGGCCGTTCTGGGTCATCACCGCGGCCTACACCGCCAACCTGCTCTGCGAGGTGACGGTGAACAGCGTGTCGGTGGCGCACCTGACCGGGCGCGGGGCGACCGCGACCGCGGCCGGCGCGGCGCTCAGCCTGCAGGCGGCGGTCAGCGTCGGCGCCCGGGCGGCGGGCGGCTGGCTCGGAGAGCGCGTCGATCCCCGCAAGCTCGTGGTGGCCGCGCTGGGCCTGCTGGTGGCGGGCCTGCTGGTGCTCGCGGGCGCCCGCAGTGCGACCTCGATCAGCCTCTACGCCGTGGCGGTGGGCGCGGGCTACGGGCTGAACTACCTGGCCGCCACGGTGCTGCTGCTGAACTATTACGGGCGGGCCAGGAACCTGGAGCTGTTCTCCACCACCTGCCTCATCTCCACCCTGGCCGCGATCGGACCCCTGCTGGCCGGCGTGCTGAAGGACCGCACCGGCGGCTTCGCCCCCGCCTTCTGGGCCATCGCCGCCGTCACCGCCGCGGTCATGGTAGCGGTCGCCCTGATGCGGCCGCCGAAGCCCGCCTGACGGCTATGCTTTAGGCGCGGCTGCCGGCCTTCGCCTCATCCTGAGCTTGTCGAAGGACGAGGCGTCCTCCGGGCGTGCCGCGGCCTCGCACCTCCCGCCAAGTTCAGGATGAGGCCGGGTGTGAGGTGACGCCATCAACGACCAACACTTAGCGCCATAAGGAAGATCACGGGACTGCGTTCACGGCTGGTTAGGGCGGACCCGCCAGGGTGGGGACCAGTCGCGGCGAGGTCGAGAGTTTTGCGCAACCTGATCGCCGCGGTGGAGCGGATCGACCCGCTGACCGTCTCCGGCCGCGTCGCCGCGGTGAACGGCCTGCTGATCGAGGCGAGAGGCGGCCTGACCCGCCTGCCCATCGGCGCCCGCGCCGACATCGAGCGCCCCAGGAACGAATGGCTCCCGGCCGAGGTGGTGGGCTTCCGCGACACCCGCGCCCTGCTCATGCCCTTCGGCGCGGTGGAGGGAGTGGCCCCTGGCGCCGAGATCCGCATCCGCCCCGAAGGCGACGCGGTGCGCCCCACGCTCGCCTGGCGCGGCCGCATCATCGACGCCTTCGGGGCGCCCATCGACGGCAAGGGGCCGCTACCCCAGGGCCCCGTGCCCTATCCCCTACGCACGCCCCCGCCACCGGCCCACGCCCGGGGCCGGGTGGGCGAGCGGCTGGACCTGGGCGTGCGCTCCATGGACGTGTTCACCACCTGCTGCCGGGGCCAGCGCCTGGGCGTGTTCGCGGGCTCCGGCGTCGGCAAGTCGGTGCTGCTATCCATGCTGGCGCGGGAGGCCACCTGCGACGCCGTCGTGGTCGGGCTGATCGGCGAGCGGGGCCGGGAGGTGCGCGAGTTCATCGAGGAGACGCTGGGCGAAGCGGGCCTGCAGCGCGCGATCGTCGTGGTCGCTACCTCCGACGAGCCCGCCCTGAAGCGCCGCCAGGCCGCCTACCTGACACTCGCCATCGCGGAGTTCCTGCGCGACCAGGACCTGGAGGTGCTGTGCATGATGGACAGCGTCACCCGCTTCGCCATGGCCCAGCGCGAGATCGGCCTGGCCGCGGGCGAACCCCCCACCACCAAGGGCTACACGCCCACCGTCTTCACCGAGCTGCCCAAGCTTTTGGAGCGGGCCGGCCCGGGGCCGGTCCGGGCGGATGGGACGACGGCGGGCCCGATCACCGGCATCTTCACCGTGCTGGTGGACGGCGACGACCACAACGAGCCCATCGCCGATGCGGTGCGCGGCATCCTGGACGGCCACATCGTCATGGAGCGCGCGATCGCGGAGCGCGGCCGCTTCCCCGCCGTCAACGTGCTCAAGTCCATCAGCCGCACCATGCCGGGCTGTCAGACCCTGCCCGAGCGCGCCGTGGTGCGCCAGGCGCGGGAGGCGCTGTCCGCCTACGCCAACATGGAGGAGCTGATCCGCATCGGCGCCTACCGTGCGGGCTCCGACCCGATCATCGACCGCGCGATCAAGTTGAACCCGGCGCTGGAGGCCTTTCTGTCCCAGGACAAGGACGAGGCCAGCACCCTGGACGGGGCCTTCGAGGCCCTCGACGACATCCTGGCTAGCGCGCCTGTGCTCGGAGCGCTGCAATGAGCAACTGGATGGGCTCGCTGATCAAGCTGGCGGACCTGGAGGTGGAGACCCTGCAGAAGCGCCTGCGCGACATCGCCGACCGCCGCGCCTGCGTCGAGCTGGTGCTGGAGAGCCTCGACATGGAAGGGCGCCAGGAAACCGCCCACGCCGCCCTCGACGCCTCCGCCGGCTGGTATCTGGTCGGCTTCCGAGAGGGCCTGAAGGCCCGCCGGGCCAAGGGCGAGGGCGAGCTGAAGGCCTGCGCCATGGAAGAGGCCGGCGCGCGCGACGCCCTGTCGCGGGCCTTCGAGGCGCAGAAGAAATACGAGACGCTGGCCGAGACCGCGCGTCTGGCTGCGGTGCGCAAGGTGGCCAAGCTGGAAACCGCCGCCCTGGACGAGCTTGCCCTGAGGCGCACCGGCACGCGCTGAGGCGCGTCTCTCCCTCCCCCTCGAGGGGAGGGTCGGGGTGGGGGGACGCTTGCCGCCCTGGCCCATCGGTGACGACCGCACCAAGCTTCATTTCCTGGCAGGGTAGTGCCAGTGGCCCCCCACCCCCGACCCTCCCCTCGAGGGCGAGGGAGAGACGCGCCGCGTGGAGCGGGACGTGCACAGCGCGAATCGAAGGTTGGCCAGTGGTGAACGTCACGGCCCCAGCAAGCCGGACCTGCGAAAATATGTCGGTTGACCCATCCCGCATTTAGGGTTGTCATGCTCCTTGTCTACTACATGTAGGGTTGGATGATGGCGGAAGCGGCTTCAGCGGCGGTGGTGGGCAAGGGCCTGGTGCGCAACGTGACCGCCGGCGGCAAACCGCGGCCCCAGCTGCAGCTGGTGCGCAAGGTCGAGGTCGACCGCTCCCGCGACGCCCTGCTGACCGAGTTCGGCAAGACCACCCTGAAGGACCGCTACCTGCTCGCCGGCGAGAGCTACCAGGACATGTTCGCCCGCGTGGCCACCGCCTACGCCGACGACGCCGACCACGCCCAGCGCGTCTACGACTACATCTCCACCCTGTGGTTCATGCCGGCGACGCCGGTGCTGTCCAACGGCGGCGCGGGGCGAGGTTTGCCGATCTCGTGTTTCCTGAACGCGGTGCCCGACTCGCTGGACGGCATCGTCAGCGTCTGGAACGAGAACGTGGCCCTGGCGTCCAACGGCGGCGGCATCGGCACCTACTGGGGCGGCGTGCGCTCCATTGGCGAGAAGGTGAAGGGCGCGGGCCAGACCAGCGGCATCATCCCCTTCATCCGGGTGATGGATTCGCTGACGCTCGCCATCAGTCAGGGGTCGCTCCGGCGGGGCTCGGCGGCCGTCTATCTCGACGTCTTCCATCCCGAAATCGAGGAGTTCCTGGAGATCCGGAAGCCGTCCGGCGACTTCAATCGCAAGTCGCTGAACCTGCACCATGGCATCGCCATCACCGACGAGTTCATGGAGGCGGTGCGCGACGGGGCCAAGTTCACCCTGCGCAGCCCCAAGGACGACACCCCGGTGCGCGAGGTCGACGCCCGCTCGCTGTGGCAGAAGATCCTGGAGATCAGGCTGCAGACCGGCGAGCCCTACCTGATCTTCTCCGACACGGTGAACCGCGCCATGCCCGCCCACCAGCGCGCGATGGGTCTGAAGGTGCGCCAGTCCAACCTGTGCTCCGAGATCGTGCTGCACACCGGCAAGGACCACCTGGGCCAGGATCGCACCGCGGTCTGCTGCCTGTCCTCGGTCAACGCCGAGAAGTTCCTGGAATGGCGCGACCACCCGACCTTCATCGAGGACGTCATGCGCTTCCTCGACAACGTCATGCAGGACTTCATCGACTCAGCGCCTGACGCCATGAGCGCGGCGGTCTATGCGGCGGAGCGCGAGCGTTCGGTGGGGTTGGGCCTGATGGGCTTCCACTCCTTCCTGCAGGCGCAGGGCGTGCCGTTCGAGTCCGCCATGGCCAAGTCCTGGAACATGCGCATCTGCAAAACCCTGCGCCGCCAGGCCGACGCCGCCAGCCGCACGCTCGCCGTCGAGCGCGGTCCCTGCCCGGACGCCGCGGAACAGGGCGTGATGGAGCGGTTCAGCCACAAGCTGGCCATCGCGCCCACCGCCTCGATCTCGATCATCTGCGGGGGGACATCGGCGGGGATCGAGCCGATCCCGGCCAACATCTACACCCACAAGACCCTGTCGGGCTCGTTCGCGGTCAAGAACCCCTATCTGGAAGCCCTGCTCGAAACCAAGGGCCGGAACACCGAAGCCGTCTGGGGCACGATCCTGGAGAACGAGGGCTCGGTCCAGCACCTGGACTTCCTCTCGGCCGACGAGAAGGATGTCTACAAGACCGCCTTCGAGCTGGACCAGCGCTGGATCGTGGAAATGGCCGCCGACCGCACCCCCGACATCTGCCAGTCCCAGTCGGTCAACCTGTTCATCCCGGGCGACGTGGACAAATGGGATCTCCACATGCTGCACTGGACGGCTTGGGAGCGCGGCTGCAAGTCGCTCTACTACCTGCGCTCCAAGTCGGTGCAGCGCGCGGCCTTCGCCGGCGGCGAGAAGATCGAGGCGGCGATGCGGATGGACGGCAAGACCGACTACGAGGAATGCCTCGCCTGCCAATAGGCGAACCGCTGCCGCTCACCCCCCGCGCAACTGCACCAGCGCCAGAGAGACTGCGGCGAGCGCCATCTGCGGCGGCCGGAACACGGTGAAATAGGCCGGCGATTCCCGACGTTTGGAAGACCAGGCATCCAGCAGACCCACGACCGCCAAGCCCACCGCTGCGATCGCCGGGCTGAGCAGCGCCAAGCTCGCCACGCCGAAGCCGAAGAAGCCCAGCATGGTCGCAAGCTCCGCCGGCCGCCCGCCTCCGACCTCCGAAAACGTCAGGCCCCGGCGAACCCCGGCGAAGAAGGTGAGCAGGCTGGCGGCCCAGATCACTGCCGCCGTGCGCACCAGGAGCGGCGGAACCGCGGGGGTGAGCCAGGCCACCGCCGCGCACGCCACAATTGGCACGACGGCGCTGGACCCCAGTACGACGTCGACACCCCGTCTCGCTTGGCCGAGGTCGGCGCTGCTACGGATACGGTCGGCGGGTTCGCTCACCTCGGCGAAACGCCAGAGCGTGATGACGGATGCCTATGCTGGAGACGTTTACATGAATGGGCGTGCTTCGAGACAGGCTCTCATTGAGAGCCTTCCTCAGCATGACGAAGGCTGTGGGACCCACCCCGCTCGTCATCCTGAGGAGCGGCGGAGCCGCGTCTCGAAGGACGCAGCACATCTTGCAAAGGTCCCCAGGGCGAGGTGACAGCAGACGCTCCTGGCGATCAAGCCGGCCGGGTTGCGCCCAACCCCAACCGCGCGCCGTCATAGCGTTCCCGCAGGGGGCGCCACCAGTCTTCCCGGTCGATGTACCACCGCACCGTCTTGGCGACGCCGGTGTCGAAGCTCTCCCGGGCGCGCCAGCCGAGTTCGGTCTCGAGCTTGGTGGCGTCGATGGCGTAGCGCTGGTCGTGGCCCGGCCGGTCGGTGACGAAGGCGATCAGCTCGCGCCTAGGCCCGGCGTTTCGCGGCTTTAGGACGTCCAGCCGGTCGCAGATGGTCTGCACCACCTCAAGATTGGTCCGCTCGTTACGGCCGCCGACATTGTAGCTCTCGCCCGGTCGGCCCTGCTGGACGATCAGGGCCAGGGCGCGGGCGTGGTCCTCCACGTAGAGCCAGTCGCGCACGTTGTCGCCCTTGCCATAGACCGGCAGCGCCTTGCCCTGCAGGGCGTTCAGGATGGTCAGCGGGATCAGCTTCTCCGGGAAGTGGTAGGGACCGTAATTGTTGGAGCAATTGGAGACCAGCACCGGCAGGCCATAGGTGTGGTGCCAGGCTCGGGCCAGATGGTCCGACGCCGCCTTGGACGCGGAATAGGGCGAGCGGGGATCGTAGGGCGTCGTCTCGCTGAACAGGCCCTGCGCGCCCAAGCTGCCGAACACCTCGTCGGTGGAGATGTGCAGCAGGCGAAAACGGGCCCTGGCCTCGCCCTCCAGGCTGCGCCAGTGCGCCAGCGCCGCCTGCAGCATCGTGAAGGTCCCCACGATGTTGGTTGTGACGAACGGCTCGGCTCCGGTGATGGAGCGGTCCACGTGGCTTTCCGCCGCCAGGTGCAGCACCGCGGTCGGCTGGAACTCGGCGAAGGTGCGCGCGACGAAGCCGGCGTCGGCCACGTCGCCCTGGGTGAAGCCGTAGCGGGGCGAGGCCGTCGCATCGCCCACGCTGGCCAGACAGCCCGCATAGGTCAGCTTGTCCAGGTTCAGCACCCGGGCGGGCGTATCGGCGATCAGGTGGCGCACCACCGCCGAGCCGATGAAGCCGGCTCCGCCGGTGACCAGCAACCGGTCGTCGGCCTGGAAGGGACGCGTCATGAGTATCCTTGAAAAGGCGGCCTCAGATCTGGCCTGACAGGTGGGTGTCGCTCTCTTCGGCCACCCGCATCAGATACTGCCCATAGCCGCTCTTGCCGAGCTGGCGGCCCAGCGCGGCCAGCTCGTCGGCGGTGATGTAGCCGTTCTCGAAGGCGATGACTTCCGGGCACGAGATGCGCTCGCCCTGCCGGTTCTCCAGCGCGCGGACATAGCTCGCCGCCTCGATCAGGCTGTCTGGGGTGCCGCTGTCGAGCCAGGCCATGCCGCGCCCCATCCGCGCGACGTTCAGCTGGCCCCGCTCCAGATAGGCGCGGTTGACGTCGGTGATCTCCAGCTCGCCCCGGGCCGACGGCTTCACGTCGGCGGCGATGTCCACCACCGCCTCGTCGTAGAAATAGAGCCCCGTCACCGCCCAGTGCGACTTGGGCTGGGTCGGCTTCTCCTCGATGGACAGGGCGCGGCCCTGCTCGTCGAACTCCACCACGCCGAATCGCTCCGGATCGGCGACGCGGTAGCCGAACACGCTCGCGCCCAAAGGCCGCGCGCGCGCCTGGCGCATCAGCCCGCTCAGGCCCGTGCCGTGGAAGATGTTGTCGCCCAGGATCAGGGCCGAAGGGCCGCCCTGTACGAAATCCGCCCCGATGTGGAAGGCCTGGGCCAAGCCGTCCGGGCTCGGCTGCTCGGCGTAGGACAGGCTCAGCCCCCAGCGCGCGCCATCCCCCAGCAGGCGCTGAAAGATCGGCAGGTCCACTGGGGTGGAAATCAGCATCACCTCCCGGATACCCGCCTGCATCAAGGTGGCCAGCGGGAAGTAGATCATCGGCCGGTCATAGACCGGCAGCATCTGCTTGGAGACGCCGAAGGTCATGGGGTGCAGCCGCGTGCCACTGCCCCCCGCCAGGATGATGCCCTTCAAAACCCACCTGCTCTCACAATGACGCCCACTCAGAACACCGCCGGCATATCGGCCAGATGCGGCGCCTTTCGGTCCTTGTCGGACACCAGCGGCTCGATGCCGTCCAGCGGCCAGTCGACGCCGATGGCCGGATCGTCGAAGGCCACCGCCCCGTCATGGGCGGCGCTGTAATAGGCGGTGACCTTGTAGAGGAACTCCACGTCGTCGGTCAGGGTGCAGAAGCCGTGCAGGAAACCCTCCGGCACCCAGAGCTGGCGCCAGTTCTGCTCGCTCAGCTCCACCCCGATGTGGCGGCCATAGGTGGGCGACGCGCGCCGGACGTCGACGGCCACGTCATAGACCGCCCCTCGGGTGACCCGCACCAGCTTGCCCTGGGCGAAGGGCGGCGCCTGATAGTGCAGGCCGCGGATGACGCCGCGCTTGCTGGAGCGGGAGTGGTTGTCCTGCACGAAGGTCACCGGCCCCGCCGCGGCTTCGAAGGCGTCCTGGCGAAACACCTCGGAGAAGAAACCCCGCGCATCGCCGTGACGGGAGGGGCTCATCAGCAGCGGACCGGCGATGTCAAACGTCTCGATCTGCATCCATCTCACCTCGTCTCGGCGCGAGCCGGAGCGACGGCTGATATCTACGTCGCATCAAACTGAAACCAAAAGGCCGCTCCCGTAAGGAAGCGGCCTGGATTGGTGGAGCTAAGCGGAGTCGAACCGCTGACCTCTTGAATGCCATTCAAGCGCTCTACCAGCTGAGCTATAGCCCCGGGGTGTCCGGTTCGCGAGGGGTCGTCCGCGAGGCCGCGATGTCTAGGTCAGCGGCCTGCGCGGATCAACCCCTCGGTGGGATCAGCGATCATCATCCTTGCCGGGACGTTCCAGCCCGTCCTCGCCAAAGCCGTCCTCCTCCTCTTCCTCTAGGAAGGGAACGTCTTCGGTTTCAGCGTCGAGCTCGGACGCCTCCTCCTCCTCGAAGTCGACGCCGAGGTCCGGCTCTGCGGGAGCGGGCGCGCCCTCCTCAGCTTCGTCGGCCTCGACGGGTTCGGCCTCGGCCGCCTCGTCGATCTCGGGGGTGTCGTCCTGCTCCTCGAAGCCCTCCTCCTCGGCATCGGCCTCCTTCGGCTTGGCCGGCGCTTCGTCCGCCTCGTAGTCGGGCGGGGTAGTGCGGGCCCGCACGCGGCGGGAGCGGACGGCCTCTTCCGGATCGAACTCCGTGCCGCACTTGGGGCAGGTCGCCGGGCGGCGGTTCAGATCATAGAACTTGGCTTGGCAGTTGGGACAGACCTGCTTGGTCCCCAGATCGGGATTGGCCAACGAGGACCTCGTGCTAGAATTTTGTTGGGATTTGCGGAGAACCGGCCGGCTCCTTGCCACGCACCTTCGGCGCTGTCAAAGCGCGGCGCCCCGCAGGCGCGGGCTGCGGATGGCTGGAGAGCCAGTGTGGGCCGAGCAGGCCGACGGCCGCGCCCGCCAGGGTCAGGACCAGGCCGAAGGCGAGGGCCGCCCAGAACAGCGGCGTGAACAGAGGCGGCGGCGGCTCGTCCTCGATCATCCCAGCCGCTCCAGCAGGCTCGCCTCATCGGGACGCACGGCGGTCCGAAAGTCCTTGAACGCCAGGTGCGCGATCGGGTCGAGGCAGGCCTGGGACAGGCCGATGGCCAGCACGCGCTCCAGCTCCGCAGGCCGCCGGCCCGCCAGGAGCGTGGCCAGGACGCGCGCAGCCTTGGGCGAATGCAGCAGCACCACGTCCAACTCCGCCCGTTGCAGGGCCTGATCCGCCGCGTCCGCCACGCGGGTCGCCGCGATCGTCTGATAAAGGGTTAAGACCTCCACCCTCACACCCCGGGTCGACAGGGCGCCGGCGAGATCGCCCGCCCGTTCCTGCGCGCACGGGTAGAGCACCACGCCCTTGGGCGACCGGGCGGCGATGTGGTCGGCCAGGGCCGCGACGTCGGCTCCCGCCGAGCTGATCGTCTCGAAGCCCAGGCTCCGGGCGGCGGCGGCGGTGGCGTCTCCGACCGCGAAGACCGGCCAGTCCCGGCGCGCCGTCCAGGCGGCGAAGGCCCGCATCGCATTGGCGCTGGTGAAGGCGACGGCGCCGATCTCGTCACCAGGCTGCTCTGGGAGAGCCAGAAGCTCGACGCTCAGCAGGCTCTCAACCAGCGGGACGTGCCCAAGCTCGGCGAGCCGGGTCGCCGTGGCCGCGGCGCCTGGCTGCGCCCGGGTGACCCAGACGCGCAGCCCCCCCACGCTCAGCCGAGCTGAAGCCGCGCGCCGCCGGCCGCCTTCACTTTGAGCCCGAGGTCGAGCCCCAGCGCATGGGCGCTCGCCTCATCCGGGGACGCCAGTTCGGCGCTCTCGCGCCAGCGGCCCGAGCCGTCAGGCGCCAGCGCCTCCACCACCAGCGACATGGCCCCGGGCTTCAGGCGGGCATAGGCGCCCATGGCGGTGCGGCAGGACCCCTCCAGCGCCTCCAGCGCGCCGCGCTCGGCGGCCAGGGCCAGGGCGGTCGGCGCGTGGCGCATGGCCAGGATCCAGGGCGCCTCGGCGTCGTCCATCCGCGTCTGGATCGCCAGGGCGCCTTGACCCGGCGCGGGCGGCGCGGCGACGGGGTCCAGCGCCTCGCGCACCCGGTCCTGCAGGCCGAGCCGGTTCAGGCCGGCGAGAGCCAGCAAGGTGGCGTCCACCTCGCCCTCGTCCAGCTTGCGCAGCCGCGTTTGCACGTTGCCGCGGAACATCACGATCTCCAGGTCAGGGCGGCGGTGCAGCGCCTGGGCCTGGCGGCGCAGGCTGGCGGTGCCGAGCTTCGCGCCGTGGGGCAGGTCGTCGAAGCGGGCGTGGCGGGGGCTGACGAAGGCGTCTCGCACATCCTCCCGCTCCGGATGAGCGGCGAGCACGAGGCCCGGCGTCGGCTCGGCCGGCACGTCCTTCAGGGAGTGGACGGCGCAGTCGATCCGGCCGTCGAGCAGGGCCTGCTCGATCTCCTTGGTGAACAGCGCCTTGCCGCCGACCTCCAGCAGCCGACGGTCCTGGATGCGGTCGCCGGCGGTGGAGATCAGCACGAGCGGCGCCACTTCGTCCGCCGCCTCGGAGGGCGCGCCGAGGGCAGAGACGATGGCGGCCTGAGTCCAGCGCGCCTGGACCTGGGCCAGTTGCGAGGCGCGGGTGCCGATGCGGATGGGGCCTTGGGGCGAGGAGCCGGTCGGTTGCATGGGCGGAAACGCGGGGCTACCTCGAAGCGGACCGTCGGCTGGTACAGGAGCCGGCCCCGCCCCGCAACGCGAGCCCGCCCCTTTCCGTGCGCACCCTGACCGTCCTCGGCGTCGAGACCAGCTGCGACGAGACCGCCGCCTCCGTGGTCCGCTGGACCGAGGGCGGCGACGGGCCGGCGCAGGTGCTGTCGAGCGTGGTGGCCAGCCAGGTGGCGGCGCACCGCCCGTATGGCGGCGTGGTGCCGGAGGTCGCCGCCCGCGCCCACGTGGAGATCATCGATCAGGTGATCGCCCAGGCCATGGAGCAGGCCGGGGTCGGCTTCGGCCGGCTCGACGGCGTGGCGGCGACCGCAGGGCCGGGACTGGTGGGCGGGGTCATGGTGGGGCTGTCGGCGGGCAAGGCCATCGCCCTGGCCCGCGGCCTGCCCCTGGTGGCGGTGAACCACCTCGAGGGCCACGCGGTGTCGGCCCGGCTTGCGGCGTGCGCGCCCTATCCGTTCCTGCTGCTGCTGGTCTCCGGCGGCCATTGCCAGCTGCTGGCGGTGGAGGGGATTGGCCGGGCGCGGCGGCTCGGCACGACCCTCGACGACGCCGCGGGCGAGGCCTTCGACAAGATCGCCGCTACTCTCGGCCTGCCTTATCCGGGCGGCCCGGCGCTGGAAGCGTTGGCGCGGGAGGGACAACCGGGGCGGTTCGCCCTACCGAAGATGCTGCATGGGCGGCAAGGGTTCGACTTCTCCTTCTCGGGGCTGAAGACCGCCGCCGCGAGGCTGGCCGAGGCGCTGGAGGACGAGGGCCGCGCCGAGCAGGGCCGCGCCGACCTGGCCCGGTCGGTGCAGGACGCCATCGCCGACCAGCTGGCCGAGCGCAGCAGCCGCGCCATGGCCGCCTTCGCCGCCGAGCAAGGCCCGGACGGGCGGCTGTTCGTGGTGGCGGGAGGGGTCGCCGCCAACGGCGAGGTGCGCGCGCGGCTGCAGGCGGTGGCGGCGGCGCAGGGCTTCGCCTTCGCCGCGCCGCCCCTGGCCTACTGCACCGACAACGCCGCGATGATCGCGCTCGCAGGCGCGGAGCGGCTGGCGCTCGGTCTCACCGACGGCTGGGGCGCCCCCGCCCGCCCGCGCTGGCCTCTCGACGCGGAGGCCGCCCTGCTGAACCCCACCCACGTCGCCGGCCGCAAGGGGGCCAAGGCGTGATCTCGGCCCGCTTCAAGACGCTGGGCGTCATCGGCGCCGGGGCGTGGGGGACCGCGCTGGCTCAGGTCGGCGCCCGGGCGGGCCTCGGCGTGATGCTTTGGGCGCACGAGGCCGACGTGGCCGCCGCGATGGCGTCCACCCGCGAGAACACCGCCTACCTGCCCGGCGTGCGGCTGGAAGCAGGCGTGGCGCCGACCGCGCGCGCCGCCGATCTGGCCGGAGCAGACCTGATCCTGGCCGCCTGCCCCGCCCAGCACATGCGCGCCACCCTGTCCGCCTTCGCCGCGCACCTCGATCCCGCAGCCCCAGTCGTCCTCTGCGCCAAGGGCGTGGAGCAGGGCTCGCTGCGGCTGATGAGCGAGGTGCTGGCCGAGGTGTCGCCGCACGCTCCGGTCGCTGTGCTCTCCGGTCCGAGCTTCGCGGCCGAGGTCGCGCGGGGCCTGCCCTGTGCGGTGACCCTGGCCTGCGCCGACCTCCCGCTCGGCGACGCCATCGCCCACGCCATCGCTCTGCCGAGCTTTCGCCCCTACGTCGCCGACGACGTCGTCGGCGCGGAGGCCGGGGGGGCGGTGAAGAACGTGCTGGCCATCGCCTGCGGCGTGGTGGAGGGCCGGGGCCTGGGGCGCAGCGCCCACGCCGGCCTGATCACCCGGGGCTTTGCGGAGATGACACGGCTCGGCGTGGCGCTCGGCGCACGGGCGGAGACGCTCGCCGGCCTCTGCGGCCTGGGCGATCTGGTGCTCACCTGTTCCAGCCCGCAGTCGCGCAACATGAGCCTGGGCGTAGCGCTGGGCCGCGGCGACACGCTGGAGGCCGCCCTGGCGGGCAAGCGCTCCGTCGCCGAGGGCTTGGCCTCGGCGCCCGCAGTGCGGGCGCTGGCCGCGCGGCTCGGGGTGGAGGTTCCCATCTGCGAGGCGGTGGCGCGGGTGGTGAGCGGCGAAACCGAGCTGGAGGCGGCCATCGACGGCCTGCTCTCCCGCCCCCTAGCGATGGAGCTTCACGACATGCGAGGTACGTCCCGATGAGCCTGTTCGTCCTGCACTGCACCGACCGGCCAGACTCCGTCGCGCTCAGAGTCGCCACGCGCGAGGCGCACCTGGCCTACCTCGAAGGGCTCGGAGCGCGGGTGAAGCTCGGCGGCCCGATGCTGGACGAGGCGTCCGGCGCGTCCATCGGGTCCCTGCTGATCGTGGAGGCCGACGACATCGCAGCGGCCCGCAATTTGGCCGCCGACGACCCGTATGCCCGAGCCGGCCTGTTTGACGCGGTGGACGTAACGCCGTGGCGGCTTGTGGTAGGCGGGTTCGAGGCGCCCTGAGGACGGCCAGATTCGCCATGGCTGGCGAAATTGCGCGCGGCGCGCTATATGACCAATGTCGATCTCTGCTGCGCAACGCTTCAGGCCGTCTCGCGAAGCGCGGGGATCCTTCTAGCCGACCCTTCCAGACTCGATGGCTCCGGGGATGTCCTGGGCGCCCAACGTTTAGGAGGCCTCAATGGCTACAGGCACTGTAAAGTGGTTCAACACGACCAAGGGTTACGGCTTCATCCAGCCGCAGGACGGTGGCAAAGACGTGTTCGTCCACGCCTCTGCGGTCGAGCGCTCTGATCTGGGCTCGCTCAACGAAGGCCAGACCGTTTCGTTCGAGCTGGAGCGCGATAAGCGGTCTGGCAAGGAAAGCGCCGTCAACCTCAAGTCGGCCTGACTTTATCTGGAGGCCGGCGCAGTCGCTGCGCCGGCCTCGACCTTTCTCTAATCTCCCCGATTCCGGAGGCCTCATGGCCATAGCCGACATGCTTCCCACGATGGACGACAAGGCGCTGGACAGCCTCAAGGCCAATGCGTTGCGCCTGCAGGACGAACCGGAAAGCAGCCGTCAGAAGCAGGCGGTGTTGCTCCTCCCGCTCATCGAGGCCGAACTGGCGGAGCGTGAAGCCAAGAAGCCGCCCAAGCCCCCACGGGTGGTGCGTAAGAAGGCCGCCCCGAAGGTCGCCCCCAAGGCCGCCTGAGTTGCACGCCGGCGTCCTGCCTGCTGTCAGGTGCCGTTGAACTAAGAGCGATCGCGGGAATCATGCGAGCCTCAGGGTCAGGCGATCTTGGGTGTCGCCGCCGCTGATTGACGACCGACATGCCGACGCTGGAAGAGCTGTTCGATTTGGGCACAGGAGGCCGGTGCTCCAAGTGGCGGCATTATTTCGAGATCTACGAACGTTATCTGTCGCGCTTCAAAGACAAACCCTGCACCTTTCTTGAGCTGGGCGTCGCCCAAGGCGGCTCGTTGGAGATCTTCCAGACCTATCTCGGGCCTGAGGCCCGGCTGATCGGCGTGGACGTCAATCCCGACTGCAAGCAGTGGGAGCGCCCTGGCGTCGCGGTCCTGATCGGCGATCAGTCCGACGCCAACTTCATCGGCGGGGTCGTCGCGCCTAAGGGCCCTTTCGACATCATCATCGACGACGGCGGCCACGTGGCGGACCAGCAGCTGGTGTCCTTCCTCACCCTGTTCCCGCAGCTCAAGGAAGGCGGCGTCTATCTGGTGGAGGACCTGCACACCACCTTCTGGCTGGGGGCGCAGGGCTCGCGTTTCGGCATCAACTTCTACGATTTCGCCCGTGGACTGGTGGAGAAGCTCAGCCTCTACCATATCGACCAGCGCCTGTTCGATCGCTACCGCGCGCCCATCGAGCAACGGGAGGGCGCCGTGACCTTCGACAACTTCGCCGTCACCGACATCTTCGGCATCCACTTCTATGACAGCGTCATCGTTTTCGAAAAACGCAAGCGGGTTGAACCCTCGTCAGAAATCCGTTGAGGCCGACCCGCCGGAGACTTGATCCTCCCCTCTTGGGGGAGGGGGACCACGCATAGCTTGGTGGAGGGGGCGGCCCCGCCCGTTCCGGACTGCAGCCCCCTCAGCCGGCTTCGCCGACAGCTCCCCAAAGGGGGGAGCATCACGAAGCCCGTCTGATTAGCGGTCCGGCCTCGACCCTTGTTCGCGTCAGTCGCGCAGCAATTCGTTGACGCTGGTCTTGGACCGGGTCTGGGCGTCCACGCGCTTGACGATCACCGCGCAATAGAGCGACGGACCGCCTGCAACGCCCGGCAGGGTCCCTGGAACGACCACCGAATAGGCCGGCACCCGGCCGCGGAACACCTCGCCGCTCGCCCGGTCCACGATCTTGGTGGAGGCGCCGAGATAGACGCCCATGGAGAGCACGGCCCCCTCCTCCACCACCACGCCTTCGGCGACTTCCGAGCGGGCGCCTATGAAGCAGCCGTCCTCGATGATGGTGGGCGCCGCCTGCAGCGGCTCCAGCACCCCGCCAAGGCCCGCGCCGCCCGACAGGTGGACGTTGCGCCCGACCTGGGCGCAGGAGCCGACGGTGGCCCAGGTGTCCACCATGGTCCCCTCGCCCACATAGGCGCCAACATTGATGAAGGAGGGCATCAGGACCGCGCCCCGGCCGATGAAGGCGCCGCGCCGGGCGACGGCGCCGGGCACCGCCCGGAAACCCGCCGCCCGAAACGCCCCCTCGTCCCAGCCGGCGAACTTGCCCGGGACCTTGTCCCACCAGGGGCCGGGGGCGTCGGGAAAGCCCATGATCACGTTGTCGTTCAGCCGGAAGGACAGCAGCACCGCCTTCTTGGCCCACTGGCGCACGGTCCAGGCGCCGTCTAGCTTCGCGGCCACGCGCAAGGTTCCGTCGTCGAGCGCGAAGAGCGTGGCGTCCACCGCCTCGCGCGCCTCGCCGCGGGTGGCGGGGCTGAGGCTGTCGCGCGTCTCCCACGCGGCGTCGATAGCGGCTTCGAGCTGGGTATGGTCGGTCATGCTGGAGATCGCTCTATCTTCATCCGCTTCATTTTCGAGACCTTCGCACGAGAGGTGCGTGCGCAGACCGGCCCGCGCGAAGCCCTCCCTCCTGAGCCTGCCGGAGGGTCTGGCCGATGTCATGCCCGTGCAGAGGCCCGCACCTGCGCGCTGTCCAGCAAGGCCGTGAGGTTGTCGGTCCGGTAGTCCACAAACGTCGCGGTGGATGCCGCCGCATGCGGCCCCACCAGCACCGTGACCATCCCGTAGCCCGCCGCCGGCGCCAGGTTTCGCTCGGTGTCTTCGAAGAAGGCGCTGGTCTTCGGCGTGACGCCATGGGCGGCGATCAGGCTTTCATAAGCGCGGGCCTGGGGCTTGGGCGTCAGGTTGGCGGCTTCCAGGTGGAAGACGTGCTCGAACAGCTTGGCCATCTCCAGCTTGGCCAGCACACGCTCGGCGTGGCTGGCGGCGGCGTTGGTAAAGACCAGCCGCCGGCCGGGCAGCCGCGCCAGGGCGGCGTTCAGGGCCAAATCGGGCGAGACGGTGTCCAGCGACACGTCGTGCACCTCGTCCAGGAAGCCGTAGGGGTCGACGCCGTGGTTGGCCATCAGGCCCGCCAGCGTGGTGCCGTGCTCGCGCAAGTAGCGCTTCTGCAGGGCGTGGGCCTCAGCCTCCGGAAGGCCTGTAGTGCGCATCATGTAGGCGGTCATGCGGGCATCCATCTGCACCTGCACAGCCCCGCCAAAGGGATACAGCGTGTTGTCCAGATCGAAGATCCAGGTGTCGACGTGGGTGAGATCGGGACGCGAGGCGACATCGCTCATCCGGCGCACACCAGGGTGCCCGAACCATGCGGGCTGAACAGCTCCACCAGCATGGCGTGGGGCCTGCGGCCGTCCAGGATGACCACCGCCTCCACGCCGGCCTCAACCGCACCGATCGCGGTTTCGAGCTTCGGGATCATGCCGCCGGTGGCGGTCGCGTCCATGATCGCGGCCTTGGCCTCGTGCACGGTCAGCTGGCGGATCAGCTCGCCGTCCTTGTCGATCACGCCCTTCACGTCGGTGAGCAGCAGCATCCGCTTGGCCTTTAGCGCGCCCGCCACCGCGCCTGCGGCGGCGTCGGCGTTGATGTTGTAAGTCGCCCCCTCCTCAGACACGCCGATGGGGGCGATGACGGGGATGTAGCTCTGGTCGCTGTAGATCAGCGCCTCAACGATCTTGGGATCGACGGTCCTGGGGTCGCCGACGAAGCCCAGGTCGATGGCCTGCTCGATGTGGGAGGTCGGATCGCGCTGGGTGCGGACGGCCTTCTCCACCGTGATCAGGCGCGCGTCCTTGCCGGACAGGCCGACGCCGCGGACGTCCGCCGCCTTCCCTTCCTGGTTCACGTAATGGACCAACTCCTTGTTGATCGAGCCGGAGAGGACCATTTCGGCCACCTCCATGGTGGCGTCGTCGGTGACGCGCAGGCCGTCGATGAAGGTCGACTCGACCCCGGCCTTCTTCAGCATCCGGCTGATCTGGGGTCCGCCGCCGTGGACCACCACGGGATGCACGCCGACCAGCTTCATCAGCACCAGGTCGGCGGCGAAGGCCCGGGCGACCGCTTCCTCCCCCATGGCGTGGCCGCCGTACTTCACCACCACCACGGAGCGGTCGTAGACCTGGATGTAGGGCAGCGCCTCGGCGAGGGTGCGAGCGGTGGCCCAGCCGGGCTCGTCTTCGGCTGCTGGGGCTGGCGCGTCGGTCATGGCCGGGCGTTTAGCCGAAGCGGCGGGGGTTGGGGAGGGGAAAGGGATGTCGGCCTCGGCTCAGGTCGTGGGTCACCTCTTCCTTCGACAAGCTCAGGATGAGGTGATGGCCGGCGGTTTTGATCGCTAGACCGTTTCCCTTCCGCCTCATCCTGAGCCTGTCGAAGGACGAGGCGGACGCACGACCGCTCAGCCGCCCTCGCCCAGCCCCGCCGCCAGAAGCACCTCCGCACGCAGTTCAGGTATCCCGCCGCCTTTGGACGAGGACGTCACCGCCACGCGTGGGAAGGCGGCCGGGCGCTTGGATATCTTCTTCAGGGTGGCTTCGGCCCGGGCCTGCGCCTCGGCGGGCTTGAGCTTGTCGGCCTTGGTGAGCACGACCTGGTAGGAGACCGCCGACAGGTCGAGCGCATCCAGCGCCTCGCCGTCGACGTCCTTCAACCCGTGGCGCGCGTCGATCAGCAGGTAGACGCGCTTCAGGTTCGGCCTGGCGCGCAGATAGGCGCGGCCGAGGTTCTGGAATTTGTTGGCCTCGGTGCGGGAGACCCGGGCGAAGCCGTAGCCCGGCAGGTCGGCCAGCCGCATCCGCCCGTCGACCAGGAACAGGTTCACCTCGCGCGTGCGACCGGGATCGCCGGAGACCCGCGCCAAGTCGCCCTGGGAGGTTAGGGCGTTCAGCAGGCTGGACTTGCCGACGTTGGAGCGGCCGGCGAAGGCCACTTCGGGCAGGTCCGGCGGCGGCAGCTGGTCCACCGCCGCGCAGCCGAGCAGGAAGCTGGCCGGGCGGGCGAAGGCGATCCGCGCGGCCTCCATCAGCTCCGGCGTGAAGACCTCGTCCACCTCAGGTCTTGACCAGGGCCGTCCCGCCGCCGCGGAAGCGCGCAATCAGGCTGTCGATCGGGTTCTCCACCTTGTAGCGGTGCATCATGAAATACTGCTGCGACACGGTGAAGATGTTGCTGGCCACCCAGTAGATCACCAGCCCTGACGGCGTGTGGCTGAAGAAGAACAGGAACATCAGCGGCATCAGCTGCATCAGCATCTTCTGGCTGGGATCGGTCACCGCCTGCGGGCTCATGTTAGTGCTAAGCCACATGGTGACGCCATACAGGATCGGATACACCCCGATATGCAGCGGACCGTCGAGGAACCCGCCGATCAGCGGCGTGGTGGCGGGGTTCCAGGGCAGCAAGCCGAACAGGTTCAGGAAGGTGGTGGGGTCCGGAGCCGACAGGTCGCGGATCCAGCCGAAGAACGGCGCGTGCCGCATTTCGATGGTGACGTAGAGCACCTTGTACAGCGAGAAGAAGATCGGGATCTGCACCACAAGCGGCAGGCACCCCATCAGTGGATTGATGTGCTCCCGCTTGTAGAGGATCATGGTCTCCTGCTGGACCTTGGCGGGCTCCTTCTCGTTCCGCTTCTTGATGTCCGCGATCTCAGGCGCAAGCTTCTTCATCTTGGACATGGATTCGTAGGACTTGTTGGCCAGCGGGAACATCGCGCCCCGCAGCACCACCGTCAGCAGCAGGATCGAGACGCCGAAATTGCCGACATAGCTGTGGATGGTCTCCAGCAGCCAGAAGATCGGCCGGGTGAAGAACCAGAAGTGGCCCCAGTCCACAGCGTCGTCGAAATGTGGGATGCCGAGCGTCTTTTCATAGCCGGCAAGGACCGATACGCGCTTGGCCCCGGCGAACACGTGCACGCTTGAACTCGCCGATCCGCCAGGCGCCAGGGTCTGGATCGGCCCCACCTCGTCGGCCTCGAACACGTCCACGCCGTTGACCTGATCGGCGCGGAACTGGGCCTTGATCGGGGTGGTCTGCTGGGGCGCGATGGCCGCCAGCCAGTACTTGTCGGTGATGCCGAGCCAGCCGCCGGTGGAGGCGTAGCCGCTCTCGCCCTGCTTCTTCCAGGCCTTGAAGGTGATCATCCGCAGTTCGCCCGCCAGCGAGCCGATGGCGCCTTCGTGGATGATGTTGGTTTTGGCCAGCTCCGGCTCACCCTGGCGCTGCACGGTGGAATAGGGCGCGAGCTTGATCGGCGCCGACGTGTGGTTGGCGACCTGGTCGGTGACGGTGAACATGTAGTGGTCGTCCACTGCGATCGTGCGGGTGAAGCCCAGGCCTGCGCCGTTGTCATAGGTCAGGATGATCGGATGGGCGGGGGTCAGCGCGCCGCTTCCCGTCTGGGTCCATTGGGTCAGCGGGCCGGGCGTCGTGACCGGGCCGGTCCAGCCGAAGTCGGCGAAATAGGCCTGCTTGGCGCCTTCGGGGCGGAACAGCTCCACCGGCGGGGAGGCTCTGGAGATGGTGGTGCGGTAGTCCTTCAGGAACAGGTCGTCGAGCCGGCCGCCCTTCAGCGCCACCGAGCCCTGTAGCGCCGGGGTGTCGATGGTGACCCGGGGAGATGTCTTCAACGCCTGGGCGCGGTCGACATAGGTGGCGGCCCCGGGGGCGGTAGCCACCGCCTGCTGCTGCTGGGATGCGGCGGCCTTCTGCTGCGCCTCGCGCGCCTTTTCGCGAGGCCCGATGAAGAACACCTCGTAGGCGATCAGGATGGCGAACATGGCGACCATGAAGATCGTCGTGTTGCGCGTGTTCTCTTTATCCATCGGGGGAGCTTGGCTCGGAGGTGAGGGCGCGGGACTTGGGCGGCTTGGCGGCAGGCTTGCGAGGCGCGCCCTTGGGACGTCGGGGCGGACGGGGCTCGTCGCGGCCTGCGGCGAGGCCTATCAGCGCGGTTCTGACATCGTCAAGCAAACGCGGCCACGGCCGCTCGCCTGCGCCCATCCGCGCGATGAAGACATAGTCGCCACCTGGCACGCCATGCAGCGGCAGAAGCGCCCTCGCCGCCTCGCGCAGCCGACGCTTGGCGCGGTTGCGGGCGACGGCGTTGCCGATCTTCTTGGTGGCGGTGAAGCCCTCGCCGACGTGGGTCGAGCCGTCCACACGATGCAGTATCTGGATCACGACCGCCCCCCGGCTGACCGAAGCGCCCTTGGCGGTGGCCAGAAACTCGGTGCGGGACTTGAGGCGGGTAATGGTCGGCGTGGGGCGTGCTCCGAGACCGTCTCCAGCAGAGCCTTCCTCTGCGCAACGACCTTTTGAGTTAATACCGATGGCCGATAATGCTGATTCTCCGCATTCATCCATGCAGATGCTCGCCCCCTGAGGGAACTGTCGGCGAAGCCGATTGCGGGGGTTCTCCACGCCGGAGACGGCAGCGTCGCCCCCTCCACCCCGCGTCGCGGGGTCCTCCTCCCCCTGGGGGGGGAGGATCAAGGCTCAGACGATCAGTGGGCGAATCGTCGGTCGCCCTGCCGTTCCTCACGTTCGTCATCCTGGGGAGCGGGCCTTGGCCCGCGTCTCGAATGACGAAGGTGGTGGGATCGACGGCCAGCCGCGCTAAGCGCTCAGGTGCTTACGGCCGCGGGCGCGGCGGCGCTGGATGATCTTCTGGCCGTTCTTGGTGCCCATGCGGGCGCGGTATCCGTGACGGCGCTTGCGCACGAGTCGGCTCGGCTGATAGGTGCGCTTCACGAGGCGGGCTCCGCTCCAAAATCTGGGCTGGCCAAAGGCGGCTTTGAATGAGCGGGCGGGGATAGGGGAAGCTGCGGCGCGTGTCAACCAAGGCTCCCCCGTCCAGGCGACCTCAGGCCTTCGCGACAGGGGCGATGCTAGTCGCCGCCATCACGCTTTGCGGCTGCAGCGCGGGGAGGCCTTCCACCCCGATGCAGCATTTCGACGAGCTGCGGATCGGGCGTCCGCGCGCGCCCTCCGACACGACGCCGGCCTTGAGGCCGAGGATGACCGCGCCGCCGGAGCCTTCCCCGGTCCTGCCCGTCTCCCTCGACACGGCGACGCAGCGGGTGACGGCCTATCTGCAGCAGGCGGGCTTTGCGCTGGAACAGCGGCCGGAGGGCTCGGGTCGACTGGTCTCGGCCACGCGCATGGGGGCGCCGAGCCGGCTGGCCGCCGACGCGGTCTGCGGACTTCAGGCCCTGCATCGTCCCGACATCTCCTCCACCGACCTGACCGTGCGCCTGCTCCCCGCGCCGGGCGGGGTGCAGGTCCAGGCCAGCGCGCGGTTCGTGGAAGTCGACACACGGTTGCTGTCAGGCGACCTGGCGCGCCAGACCTGCCGCTCGCGCGGGGTGCTGGAAGCGGGCGTCCGGCAGGCCGTGCTGGGCGGCTGAGCGCCCGGGCGGCTGGGTGGCCAGGGCTCGGCCACTGTGGGCGGTCCTATTGCATTGCTGAAAGGCAAGGCGTGCAGTAACCGGAGCGGGGGTCCGACCGCAGCCCCGCCGCAGCGACGTCGAGGGGCGATGGCCTTGCCGAGATGGCCGCGGCGCCTGTCCTGGCCTCCCAACCTAAACCCAAGCCCCGGCGACGGCCCGAAGCGGGCTCGGCGCGAGCCTCTGGCCTTGCCGGTGGGGCTGTCCGCCCGCCTGCTGCTGCTCACCGCCCTGTTCGTCATGGGGGCGGAACTTCTGACCCTCGCCCCTTCGCTGGCCGCCTTCCAGGACACCTGGCTGACCAGCCGGGTGCGCGCCGCCGAACTCGCCTCGCTGGCGGTGGAGGCCGCGCCGGCGGGCGTGGTCAGCGACCGCATGGCGGGGGAGCTGCTGGAGGGAGCAGGCGTAGTGTCGGTGGCGGTGCAGACTGACGGCGTCCGCCGCCTCCTGCTGCAGGCGCCGCGGATGGCGCGCTTCCCCACCCTGATCGACCTGCGCCGGTCGGACCCGCTGGGCTGGCTACTGTCACCGTTCGAGATCATCGCGCCGGGCGGCCCGTCGATGCTGCGAGTGGTGGCTAAGCCGCAGTTCCGCACCGGCGACTTCGTGGAGATCGTGGTGCCCGAGGCGCCGCTCCGGCGCGACCTGCTAGCCTACATGATCCGGCTGCTGGTGGCGTCCGCGGCGATCTCCGTGGTGGCGGGCCTGATCGTCTATCTGGCGCTAAACGCCTTCCTGGTGCGGCCGATGCAGCGCATCACCGAGTCGATGGAGCGTTTCCGCGCCTCACCAGAAGACCCCGCCGCCCGGCTGAAACTCTCAGGCCGCCGCGACGAGGTGGGCCGTGCGGAGGAAGAGCTCGGGCGGATGCAGGACGACCTGCGCACAGCGCTCCAGTCCCGCTCTCGGCTGGCGGCGCTGGGCGAGGCGGTGGCTAAGATCAACCACGACCTCAGGAACATGCTGACCAGCGCCCAGGTGGTGGCCGAGCGGCTGCAGGGCTCGGGCGATCCCCGCGTCGCCCTGGCCCTGCCGCGGCTGGAGCGGGCGCTGGACCGCGCCGTGCGCCTGGCTCAGAACGTCATGGCCTACGGCAAGAGCGAAGAGCCGCCGCCCCGCCTCAGCCCGATGACGCTGAGGCCGGCCGTGCTGTCGGCGGCGGAGGACGCGGGGCTAGCGGAGGGGGGCGTGGCGCTGCGGCTGGAGGTGGCGGAGGGATTTCAGGTCCTGGCCGACCCTGAGCAACTCGACCGAATCCTAGTCAACATCCTGAAGAATGCGCGCGAGGCGATAGAGGCCACCGGGCGGCATGCAGGCGAGGTGCGCCTGGATGCGACGGGGGACGCGGGGGACGCGCGGATGCGTGTCCGCGACGACGGCCCGGGGGTGCCGGAACGCCTGCGAGAGCGGCTGTTCCAGCCCTTCGCCGGCTCAGGTCGGCCGGGCGGCGCGGGCCTGGGTCTCGCCATCGCGCGCGAACTCGCCCGAGGACACGGCGGCGAGTTGACGCTGGAGGAGACGGGGCCGCAAGGCTCTAGCTTCATCCTGCGCCTTCCCCGGCCTTGATCGCTGGTAGCGCCGTGGTTCAGTAGGCGTAATATGGCCCCACGGCGCCCCCGGCGTTGCGGCCTTCGATCGCCGTGTAGACGCTGCGTCCGAAGAAGAAGGGCAAGCCGAGGCTGAAGCTGGTCGGGTAGTCGTTGGTGAAATTCAGCCCGTTGGGATCGCCTCCCAACCCGGGCAGGGCGGCGTCGACCGTCGCCAGCAGGGCTTGGCCGTTGTTGAGCGTGAAGGCCGCGGAGGCGCTCACGCCATTGGTCCCGACCACCGTCGGACTCAAGGTCTGAGGTGAGGCCGGACAGTAGAAGCCCGTATAGTTCTTACCCGTGCATTGCGGGATCGTGCTGTCGGAGAACAGGTAGAGACTGGTGCCGCTATCCAAGAAGCTGTCGGGCAGGGTCTGACCATTATAATTTATGGTGACGAAGCCGCCGACGTCGGTGTTTGACGCGACCGTGGTGGTGAGAACCGTCGCTGATCCTAAACCGTTGTTAGTCTCGGTGCCAATCCCAAAATAGAGTGTACCGGTCAGTGTCGCTTGCCCGGTGGCTGTGGCCGACGGCAGGCTGATGATGGTGCCGTTGTTGTCCACGCTCATGGCGGCGACAGGATTGGGCACCTGCTGGAAGGGCGCGGTGGTCGAGACCGCCCGGGTGATGCTGGCCGAACAGCCCGAGGACGGACAGTCATAGTAGCTCGCCGCGGCGAGCCCGCCCGTGGTGGCGCACACGCTCCCGCAGTCCGTCGTCTCTGTGCCTATGCCGATTATGCCATTGGCCCCAAGGGATTGGACCGACGTGAGGTTCGTCCCGCCCGCCGCCGAACAGGAGGACGGCACGGTGGAGAAGACGCCCCCGTCGCCGATCACCTGCAGCGGCATGTCCGACACCGCTTCGCCACCGATCTGGAAATCCGCCTGCCGGACCGAACCGAAGGCGTAGCCGTCGACGTAGGAATAGCACTCACCGACCGGGTTAGCGTTGTCGTCCGTCTCTGTGGGCAGAGCTGCAAGCAAAGGCGGGGTCAGAACCGAACTTGCGATGCGCAGACCGACAGACCCCGTGTCCACCTGCACATGGTCGATAGTCTGGCAGGTCTTGGTCCCGGGCGCGCAGAGCGTGACCGAAACATAGGCGATGTTGGCTTCGATCACTGGATGCGAGCCGGTCTGCAGCACCGGCGGTCCCCCGTCGACGGTGATCGTCGCCAGGTTGGTCAAAGCCGGAGCCGTCACCACCGGCGCAGGGGTGCTCGTGGCTGTGGAGGTGGAGCTGCTGCTGCCCCCTCCGCCACCGCAGGCCGCCAGCGAAACGAGGAGGGCGGCGAGGCCGGCGAGCTTCCTGATCATCGCCATGGCTAGTGCATATCCTTGACGGAGACGCCGGCTGGGGTCTGCTGGGGCAGGTAGGCGAAGCCCCAGAACGCCCCCGGATGTCCTCCGCTCTGGAGCACGAGGCCGCTGCGCCGCACCGCCAAGGGGGTCCGCGTCCGCGGTCCACCGACCCGGACGTTGTCGGCCTGCATGACGTCATAGCTGTCGCCGAGCAGTTGGCGCAGGTCCGGCCGCCCCTGGGCGCGCCAGGCGACGGCGAACACCATGCCTTGAGGGTCGGCGTATTCGCGCACCACGCCGCCCGCCACGCTCAGGGTGTGGACGGTGTAGGCCGCCGTCGAGACCGAAGCCATCTTCGCCGCCATCCTGACCCGATCGGCCTGGATGCTGTCATAGGATCGACCCAGGGTGGCGCTGGCGGGCGTGGCCGCCAGACCGAGCAAGACCACCGCCGTCAAGCCCGCGCCGAACCTTGATGCTCCACGTAACGCCGCCCGACCCGCCGTCGTCTTACAAAAGCCGATGCTCGCCAAACTCGCACTCCTGGCAGGGCCCGAAGCCGTCCCAAGGACCGGCTAAACGCCTCTTCTGATTAGCAGATACGCGGGAGGAAGACGATGGCCGACAGAGCTGAGCGGGTGCGCGGTTTGATCTCACTTGAAGGTCGTATTGTACTGGATCGACAGCTGGGTGTCCCCTTGGGTCCCGACGCGAGAGATGACGGAAAAGTTGCGCCGCACCCGCCATTCGACGGCGGCCGAGGGGCCTTCCCGTCCACCGCCAGTCAGCTCGACGTAAATGGCGTCGGTGACGTACTTGCCCCCCGACACACCGGTGCCGGAGGCGCCCTGGCCGAAGGCGAGCCGGTCCAGGCCTGCGAACTGTCGCAGGCGTCCCAGCACATCGAACCCGCCGCCGCCGCTCAACGAGGCCAGGGTCGAGGCCAGCTCGGCGGCCTGGGCTCCCGTAAGCTGGGCGGCCGAGGAGCCGAACAGCACCTGGGACAGGACCTCGTCCTGGGGGAGTTGAGGCGTGGAGCTGAGCTTGATCTCGGGTCGGGCGGCGGTGCCTGTGACGTCCACCTCGGCGGTCAGGGTGGCGTCCTGGCGCTTGGCGATCAGGTTCAGCCTGATGTCCTCGGGCTTGGTGGCGAGATGCACCACGCTGGAAGTGTCGAAGTCGAAGCGCTTACCGGCGAAATCGTAGGAGCCCAGCACCACCTTGGCGGTCCCGCTGAGGTCCGGCGCGCTGGCCGACCCCGTGACGTGGGCGTCCAGGGACAGCTCCACATTCAGTCCCTTGCCCTTGACGAAGATACCGCGCGACGCCCGAACCGAAACATCGAGCACCAGCGGCGGCGAGCCGACAGCCTTGGGCGCAGCCTCGCTCGCCACCTCGACCTTGGGCTGGCCCGGCTTGTTGATCTCCACCACGTCCATGCTCACCACGCCGGTAGGGGCTGGCGCGCTGGGCGAGAGGTCGGCGCGGTCGACCTTCAGGCTCCCGGCCAGCTTGGCCTGCCCCCGCGCGTCGCGGGTGACGGTGACGTCGCCGGACATCGTGGCCGTGGCGGTATCGTTGTCGATGACGCGGAAGCGTTTGAGCTTCATGGCGAAGCTGGAGCCGCCAGCCTTGGCCAGGCTGATGTCGCCGGAGCCCGAGAGCGACCCGCCGTGACCGTCCACTCCCGAAATCTGTTGGACGCGCACTGCCTCGCGCCCAAAATCGGCGTCCATGGTGAACTGCTGCAGATCGAGCCCCACCGCGTAGTTCTGATATCGCCCGTTTGCGATGGCGGCATGGCCGGTGACCTTAGGCGCGGCCAGCGTGCCGGACAGGGCGCCATGGGTCGACACGCGTCCCGACAGTCTCTGATCCCCGCCCACCAGCAGGTCCCACAGCGGGCGCAGCTCTCCATCGGCGGAGAACTGGCCGCTAAAGGGTCGGGTACGGTCGATGGCGATCCGGAAGGGCGCTGCGGCGGCGATGGCCGGAAGCGCGACCTGCAGGCTGGACTTCAATCCCTGGGGGTTGGTCGCGGAGGCCGCGACGCGCAGCTGCGACCCAGCCAGATCGGCATGCAAATGGCCATCCAGCGCCAGGTTTATCGGCGCATCCCGCGACCGCGCGCCGCTCAATCCGGCGTTCAGCGTGGCGGTCAAATCGGCGCCGCGACCCTTCAGGTTTAGCGTGGCGGTCGCCATCCCGGCATAGTCGGGATCGAGCGTCGACAGCTCCACACCGCTCAGGTGCGCGGTGGCGCTCACGGTGTCGCTCGTCTGGCGCGCGGTGAGGTCGGCCTGGCCGCCGCCGACTACGAAGCTGAGGTCGATCTGGCGCATGTCGCCGTCCAACCTGACCACCGCCGGCTTCTGGGTTGTGAACCCGATCTGCCGCACCGCCCCGGAACCTGTCAGGGAGAGCTGGCGCGCGCTCCCGATCGTGTCGAGTTTTCCGGCTCCATCGAACTTCCAGGGCGTAGGGGCGGCGCCGTCGGCCGTGATGCGCAGCGGCAGGTGGTCGAAGGGCCCATCGGCTTGCAGCCGCAGGGCGTGAACCACGCCGGGGACGCCCGGCGCGACAACGTCGGCGCCCGCCAGGGCGAGGTGCGCGGCCAAGCCTCCAGGCGCCTGATCGAGCCGCAGCCTCCCATCCAGCCGGCCTGCGGAGATAAAGGCGCCGGGCCGCACCTGCAGCGTCAGGTCGGAGGCGCTGGGGGCGCCGTTCTGGAGCGCCGCCGATCCGGAGGCCCGCAGCCCGCCGGCGTCAGCCGACAGGTCGTGCACCCGCACCACGTCCCCCGACATCTCAAAGCCCGCCTTCAGCGAGGCGGGGCCATAGGTGCTGGGTCCGGCCAGCCCCATTTGGCCCGACACCCCGGCGGCGTCCTTGGCCAAGCTCAAAGTAAGGTTCGCCGGCGCGACGATCAGCCGGCCGAGCGCCAGGGAGGCGACCTGACTGTCGAGCTCGGCGGTGGGCGCCGCCAGGGTCCCGCCGATCCGCCCCGTCCCGCTCGCCTTCCCCGCGACCACAAGAGAACCTGCCTGGAACGGCCCCTGGGCGCGCCAGTCGAGGTTGAAGGCCATCGGTCCCCTGGGGTCCAGGCGGCCGGCGACGCTCGCCTGGACCGCGGCGCCGGTGAGCACGGCGCTGGCGACCTGCAGGCCGCCGGCCCCCCAGGACGCCTCGGCCTTCAGCTGCGGCGTCGCGCCCAGGAAGTGGTCGGCCGCCGGCACGCCGGTCGCCAGGGCGCCGGCGTGGGCTTCCAGGCCGAACCGCCAGTCCTTGTCGCCCTTCGCCTCCCCTGCAGTCCAGGCGGCGTCGAGGTGGCCTCGCAGACCCTTTTGCAACGCCGCGAGGTCGAGGAGCTGCGCTTGGCCCTTGAAGGAGAGGCCGCCGCCGAGCAGGGCCTGGCCTCCTTGCCCGAGGAGCCTGAGCCCAGCCCCTGTCGCGTCGAGGCTTCGGATCAGCAGCCGACCGTCGGCGAGGCGCGTGGCGTCGAGCTTCACCCGCGGCGAAGCGCCCAGCAGGCCCGGCACGACGCCTGCTCCCACACCGCCTGCCCCCGAAAGATCGGCCTGGACGTTCCAGACCTGCGTTTGGCCGCTCAGTTCCACCGGGCCTGACGCTCGGGCGAGAGCGTAGCCGCTCTGAGCCAACTTCTGAGCGGCGATCTGGCCCTTGAAGTCGAAGCGGTCGGGATCGCCCACGATCGCGCCTGCGACCTGGGCGGAGCCGATCGCCACCCCCGGCGCCCATCGCGCGGCGTCGGCGACCTGCAAGGCGAGCTTCAGCCCCGAGGTGCTGCGCACCTTCCAGTCCAGGGGCCCCGCGACGGTCAGCCGGGCGGTCTGGGTCGACAGCAGACCCTGTACGTCGAACACGTCGCCCTGCAGGTGGTGCGCCTTGAGCGTCAGCTCCGCTGACGGCCCGGCCCGCGCAGCCAGGTCACGGGTCAGGCGAGAGGCGCTGAGCTGGAGCCGCGCCTGCAACCGCGCCACGCCATTCCCCCAACTCGCGTCGGTCGCCAGGGGCGTGTCCGAGCCCGTGCGGGCGCGCAGATGAAGCGCACCCGAGGTGATCGTCCCATCGGCCCGAAGTTGCACAGCCAAAGCCTGATCCGCCGGAAGGCCGAGGGAGCCGGCGAGCGCGCCGCCCTGCCCCTCCGCCACGTCGGCGCGAACCAGCACGCGGCCCTGCCGACCGACCTGGAACACCGCGGAAGCGCCATCGCCCGCATGCAGCAGGCTTCGCGCCGCCAGGCGACCCTGGGCGGCCATGTTTCGCTCCAGGGTGAAGCCGCCGTGCACATCGTAGAGCCCGCGCTTGACGCTGAAGGCCGGCAGGGTCTGCAGCCGCAGTGCAAGCGCATCCACCTGCACCGCGATCGGCAGGCTGGAGGCGCCCTTGGCGGGGGGCTCGGCCTTCAGCACCGGATCGCGCAGCAGGGTCAGGCCGGCGGCGGTGATCGCAAGAGCATGGAAACGGCGGCTGAACAGCTCCGCGTATCGCCAGCGCATCTCCACGTCGCGCGCCTCGAGCCAGGGGCCGCGGGCGTCCACGATCTGCAGTCGCGCCAGCTTCAGGTCCGTGAGCGGGTCGCCTCCCACGCCTTCCACGTGCAGCCGGCCGATCGCGCCCAGCGGCAGTCCGTCGAGCAGGCGTGCGACCATCTCGCGCCCCGGACCGGTGCGCACCGCCAGGCGCGCGCCGCCGACCAGCAGCATCGCCAGCGGCAGCATCACCGCGAGCCCCGTCGCGATCCACACCGACCAGCGCCGGGAGGCTCGCATAGGTGCGGTCGCCGTCACCTTCGCGTCGCCCGGAGCCTCCGTGGCGACCGTGAGGTCTGGAGGCGCGGCGCTCAAAAGCTCTGGCCCACGCTGAGATAGACCTGGACCGGCGGCTGGCTGGCGCCGCTCAGCCGGTTGATCGGGGTGGCGACGTCCACCCGCACGGGGGCGAAGCCAAGGTTGTAGCGCAGCCCCACGCCGACCGAGGACGCGATGTGGCTGAAGCTCGGGGTTGCCTGTGTCCCCACCGTGCCGCTGTCCAGGAACACCGCGCCTCCGATGGGACCGGCGATCTGCTGGCGCAGTTCGATGGTCCCATCGAGTAGCGACAGGCCCCCCTGGGGCGTGTTGTCCGAATAGTGCGGCCCAACGTTCTGGTATTCATAGCCGCGCACAGTCCCGCCGCCGCCGGCGAAGAAGCGGTCCGACGCCGGCACCTGGGGAATCTTGCCGCCGATGATCGAGCCCGCTTGGCCGCGCAGCGCCAGGATGCGGTCGCCGCTGGGATCGAGCGGGATGTAGGTGCTGCCCTGGGCCTGCAGCTTCAGATAGACTAGCTGCTCCTCGCCGAAGACGTAGATCGGCTCGGCGCGCCCATCCAGCTTGTAGCCACGCGTAGCGTTCAGCACGTTGTCGGTGTGGTCGAGCGAAGCCGCCAGCAGCGGGCGGATGGAATAGATGTTCAGCCGCCCGAGCTCGTGATCGTCGATCTGGCTGTAGACGAAAGACAGGCCCTTGGTGACAAACGAGTATCTTCCATAACGCTGGGTCAGGTCGGCCACCAGCTCGCCGCCCTGAGTGGTGTAGGCGGGATCGACGGCGCGGAAGGCGTCGGGACCGATCCTCAGCGTCTGGGCCGCATGCAGGAAGTCCGGCAGGCTTTCGGCGACGCCTACCCGAGTGTCGATGGTCTGGGCCTTGGCGAAAAAGCTCAGCGTATCGGCACGGTGCAGGACGTTGAAAACTGAATAGGTGGTGTCGGCCAGCACGCCTTCGGTGGTCGAGTATCCCACGCCGAGCGACAGGGCGTTCTTGGCACGGTCCGACAGGCTGACCACCACCGGACGCAGCCCCTCGGCGTCCGGATGCGGCGCGAGGGCCACCGTGACGCTCTCGTAAACCCCGGTGTCGAGCAGTCGGCGCTCCAACTCCGCTACGTCCTGCGGCTTGTACACCTCACGCGTTTTCCAGGGCGCGAGCCTGCGCAGCCAGCTCCTCTCGGTGCGGGTCCTGCCGCTGATCCGCATCCCGTCCATGCGCACCACCGCGCCGGCGGCGATCTTGAAGGTAGGGCTCATGCTATGGTCGGCATGGTCGACCACCACCTCGCGGGGGTCGGCCTTTGCGTCGGCGTAGCCGGCCTGTTCCAGTGCCGCGACCACGCGGCCTTCCGCGGCGATCACGTCGACCGAGCGCCCGGGATCGCCGGGCTTCAGCTTGAGCTGCGCCTGAGCCGCGGCGATGGCCGCAGCGCTCGGCGCGGTCCCTACCCAATCGAGGTGGACCGGCGTCAGGCGAGTCTGGGGACCGGGATCGACCTGCACCACAGCCTTGGGGTGCTCGCCCTCGCCGATCTCCGGCGTCACGGTGGCGTCGTAGTAGCCATCGGAGCGAAGCACGGCCTCAACGCTTTCAGCGGCCTGCTTGCCCCGGCGGCGGGCCTCGATGCGATTGACCGGCGATCCCTCCGCCTCGCCGACGGCGCGTTCTAGCGCCTGTCGAAGGACATGGTCGGTGACGCCCTGCACCTGGGCGCGCGGCTGCAGCGGCGGGCGCTTGTGCGCCGCGACGGCGGCCCCGCCCGGAAGCGACGCCGCCGCCAGAACGACCAGGACATACCTGGCCAGGGCGGGACTGGATCGTCGCAACCTGGCTTCCCACCTGCGCACACGTTTCGCGTACCTATCCCCCCTGGCGTGTCAGGGAAACGGCGGCGGCATGTCACGCCGGAGATGAAGCGCTCCTGTGGCGAGGCTCGCGAGGCTGAGCGCCCGTCTTCAGGTCAGCTCGGCCGCGATGGTCCCGGCCAAGGCCGCCAGCTCTTCCGCATTTGCAGGCTCGCCATGGGTGTGCCCCTGCAGCGGCTGGTGCTCGTAGCGCGGTATGAGGTGGAAATGCAGGTGGAAAACGGTCTGGCCCGCCAGGGCGCCGTTGAACTGGGTCACCACCAAGCCGTCCGGCTTCAGCGCCGCCTTCGCCGCCCGGGCCAGACGCTGCACGCCCAGGATCAGCCGCTCCAGGTCCGCCGGCTCCACGTCCAGCAGGTTGCGGGCCTGGGAGGTCTTTGAGATCACCAGCAGGTGGCCGCGCGACTGAGGGAACAGGTCCATGAAGGCGAACACGTCGGCATCCTCATAGACCTTGGCGCAGGGCAGTTCGCCCCGCACGATACGCGCAAAGAGGTTGTCGCGGTCGTACTCGCCGTCCAGGCTCATCCACCAGTCTCCCGTTGCGACCACGCGAGGGATCGTCCCCTTGGCGGCCGAGTTGGCGTAGGTTGGATGTCGGGGGCGAGGCGGCCTGCCGTCAAGCCTTGAGCAAGCGGGACCATGAGGCGAGGTGGACCGGGTCGCCCTCACAGATGCGATGCCGCATGGGTTGCTGCGAAAGACTTGGGAGTACGCGTGAACGGTAGGAGCCGCCTTTGAGCTGGAGCCGCCTCTACACCGAAGCCGAACCTCAGCGGGTCAACCGCTGGCTGGCGCAGTCCGGCGTCTGCTCCCGCCGCGAGGCCGAGGTGCTGATCTCCGAGGGACGCGTCCATATCGACGGCGCCCGGGTGGACGACCTCGGGCGCAAGATCGCGCCGGGGGAGACCCTGAGCCTGGAGGGGCGCGAAGGCGACGCCGCGCCGATCAGCGTGGTGGTCAACAAGCCCGTAGGCGTCGTCTCCGCCCAGCCCGAGGGCCGACAGATCCCCGCCGCCCGCCTGCTGACCCGCGCAGCGCTTTGGGGTCAACCCGGCGGCGCGATCCCCGCCGACGCCAGCCTGCCCCCGCTCGGCCGGCTGGACATGGACTCCCGCGGCCTGCTGCTGCTGTCCCAGGACGGCGTGCTCGCCAAGGCCCTGATCGGACCGGCCTCAACGCTGGACAAGGAATACGTCTTGCGCGTTTCGGGCGCGCCGGACGGGCGGCGCCTCGCCTTGCTGCGCCATGGGCTGCGGCTCGACGGGCGCGCCCTGAAGCCGGCGCTTGTGGAGCAGATCGGCGACCAGACGCTGCGCTTCACCCTGTGGGAAGGGCGTAACCGCCAGATTCGGCGCATGTGCGACCTCGTGGGGCTGGCCGTCGTGGACCTGCTTCGCGTGCGAATCGGTCCGCTGCGGCTGGGCGAGCTGCCCGAGGGACGCTGGCGGCCGCTGAGCGACGCGGAGCGGAACGCGCTGCTGCAGCTGGGCGACGCGCCGCCACCCGACCCTCTGGTTGAAGACCACCCCCATCCTTCGTAGGCGAAGCTGGCTAAGTCGACCGGGCCTCGACCAGACGCCGCCGTAGCTGCAGCGCCAAACCGACGCCGATCACCGCAGCGATTGCGATACTATCTGCGATCCAGTCCTTCACATCCATGTCGCGATGCACGAAGGGCAGGCCTTGGATCAGCTCGATCAGAGCCCCGCACGCGCTGAGCGCGATGGCGATCCAGACGATGGCGACCCTGGGAAACGCCACCAGAGCGCAGCTGGTCAGGGCGAAGAAGGCGCTGAAATGCTCGGCCTTGTCCCAGGGGAACAGGTGGGGATGCACATCGCCCTGGGGTGAGAAGGCGCCCCACGCCGTGAGGAGCGCGCACGCCACAAGGGCTGCGCGTGCGGCGATCAGAATGGTCTTGTTCAAGCATCGACTCCCGGCCCACGTCAGAACCCGCCACGGGTGGCCAAAGCAAGGCCATCGACTCGGCGGTGGCGCTGACGACGCCGCCAACCTTGATCGCCACGCATCGGTTGCGATCTTGCAGCGGCGGCTGCATCTCGGCGCTCAACGGCTGGGCGCAGGGTTTCCCAGCTTGCGCTCAAGGAAATCGACTCCCGCCGCATCCGCCTTCAGCCAGCTTTCGTAGCGCAGGAAGCCGTGGATTTCGTTCGGGATGACCAGTTCCTCGAAGTCCACGCCCTGGCGCTCCAGACGGCGGGCGAGATCGACGGTCTGATGGAAGGGCACGTTACGGTCGTCGTCGCCCTGGATCAGCAGCACCGGCGAGCGCCAGGTCTTCACGTCCGCATCCGGGGAGGAGGCGAAGGCGACCTTCAGCGCCTCGGCCCAATCGCCTTGTTCATAACGCTTGATCGGCGGGTCCTGCTGGTTCCAGTCGCTGAGGAGCTGGGACCAGTCGTGCACGCCATGATAGTCGACCCCCGCCTTGAACAGGTCGGAATTGCGCGCCAGCGCCAGCGCGGTCAGATAGCCGCCGTAGGAGCCGCCCCAGATGCCGATCCGCGCCGGGTCGACGCCTGAAACCTTCTGAAGGACGCGCGCGCCGGCCAGCACGTCCTGGTATTCCGACGCACCCGCAAAGCCTGCGTGCGCCGGCTCCTGGAACGCCCGGCCATAACCGATCCCTAGCCTGTAGTTGACCGACAACACGGTGAAGCCATGCGCCGCCAAGTCTTCGTTCACCGCATAGGCGTTGGAATAGTAGTTCATGTAGTGCCAGCCGAGAAGCATCTGCCGCGGCGGGCCGCCATGTACGAAGATCACTCCCGGCTGGTCGTGGGCGCCAGCCTGCTGGAAAAGCTGGCCCTGGACGGGCGTACCGTCGGGCGCAGTGAAATCGATCAGCCGGGGCGTCACCAGCGCCGAACTTGGATAGGCCGCAGCCGCGCCGGTGGGCAGGGCCAGCGTCGTTCCGCCCCCCAGACCGACCATGGCCACCTCGAACGGGCGCGTGGCGGTGGCGCTGACGAAGGCGATACGGCCCGGCGCGGCGAAGACGGGGCTGGTCTCGAGCCCCTCGCCCGGCGTCAGCTCCACCGGCGCGCCGCCCTCGAGCGAGACACGGAAAAGGTGACGGCGATCGATGTCGCCGGGACTTGAACCGGCATTGGCGCTGAAGACGACGGTGCGCCGGTCGCGGGCGAGCGCCACGTCCTCGACCATGAAGCGACCAGGGGTCAGCAGGATCGGCGCACCGCCCTCGGCGCTCAATGCGTAAAGATGCGGCCAGCCGTCCAGCTCGGCGGTGAAGGCGAGCTTTCCACCCGCCACCCACATCAGGTTCGCGCCGCCGGGCGACTGGGGGAAAGACCCGTTGAAGCTGTCCGGACTGCGCCACAGCACGGCCCCCTGCCCGCTTGTCGCATCCGCGCTCAGGATCAGCCAGGGCTCCGTCGTGCGGGTCAGGAACGGTGTCGGCGCACCGCCCTCGCCGGGCTGACGGGTGAACGCAACTCGCCGGCCATCCGGCGACCAGACCGGCGAAGCATCCTTGCTGGTGGTGGGCGCCAGATAGATCAAAGGCCGGGTCTTGTCGGTGAAGACACCGATGAAGGCGTGGTCGCCGCGATCCGAAACAAAAGCCAGCCGGGAACCATCCGGCGACCAGGCTAGGTCGCCGTCCTTCCCCCGGTCGAAGAACAGGCGCTGCGGCTCGCCCTTGCCGTCGAGGGTGTCGGTCCAGACCTGATCGTCCTTGACGTAGGCGAGCACGCCCCTGGCGGACAGCGTCGGATGATCGCCCTCGGCGATCTTCACGGATGCGCCGCCTGACTGCGACGCCTGCCAGATGGTCACCTTGGGCTGCTCGGGACTGGACGCCGGATCAGGCTGCAGTCCGTGCTCCGCCGGCCAGTTCTCGTCATGGTCGCCGCCGCGGACATAGAGCAGGGTCGCGCCGTCAGGGCTGAAGACGAGCCCGGTCAGTTCCTGGCCGTCGTCTTCGGTGGTGTGGGTGAGCGCGCCGGGAGCGAAGCCGGGGCCGTTCGCGACCCAGACGTTCCGCACGCCCTTCACCGTCTCCACCCACGCGATCCGGTCGGCATGTTCTGCGGACACCAGGCCGCTGACGAAAGGATAGGCCAGCAGCCGAGCCAGGGTGGGCGGAGCGCCGGACTGCGCCCGCGCCGGCACAGCTGTCGCCAAGGCGAGCGCGCAGGACCATCCCAAACCGATCCCGAACTTCATGTGCGCGCCCTTTATCCGTCGCGAACACTCCAATCGAAAGCCGCCCCTGTCAAACCAAGCCCTCACCACGACGGCACCATGACGCCTGTCGCAGCCCTGATATGGCGGCTCTAGACATACTCAGGGGAATGGATCAGAAACCGCCGCTACAAACCGGGACCGAGTAAGCCGCGTTGGAGATCAGAAGTCCCTGACGGTTCCAAGCAGGCCGGCATAGCTCAGCAGGTAGAGCAGCTGATTTGTAATCAGAAGGTCGGGGGTTCGAGTCCTCCTGTCGGCACCAAGCGCTGCAGCCGCTTTGCACTTCATTCCGCGATTATGCCTTTGACGGCATAATCGCCGGCCCTGGCGCTGGATCGGCTACTACAACACCGCCAGGCCCTCTTGGCCCACGGCGGCAAGACCCCTGACGAGGCCTACGGAAGGGCTCAGCAGGACATCAGACTGGCGGCTTGAGACAGACCTGAACCCACCTTGGCCAAGCCGCCAAACTGTCCGAACGAGCGGGTCCACCTCAGACGACGTAGGCGCCGGGCGCGAGCGGCACCTTAAGCATCACGGCGAGCATGCGCCCACCCTCCACCTGCGCCTTGTCGGCCGGGGCCGCGCGGTTCTTTTCGTCTGAGATCTCCGCACCGGAAGAAGGCCGCCATGATCGGCTCGCTGAAGGTGATCCGGGCCGCCCTGGGCGACGTGTGCAGGACGGCGCCGGCCGCCGGGTCGGACCGCTCCACATGGGCGTGCGCCTGCGCGCTCGCCGCGATCCCAAGGCTCACAAGACCAACCAGGCGGCGATAAGACGATGGCGCAGCGCATAGGAACTCTCCAGGCCAAATTAGAACCAGCTTCGCACGCCGAGGGTGAACCGCAGATCATCCGCTCGCTCGCCGTCCAACTTTGTGTAGTCGGCGGTGCGAGCAAACTTTTTCTCATAGGTAACCCCGATATAGGGCGCAAACTTGCGGCTGATCTCGTAGCGGAGCCTGAGCCCGGTATCGAGGTCCGACACGCCCGACCCGATGCGCCGGGCGGGATCGTCCCGGCTGTAGAGATTCAGCTCGGCTTGCGGCTCAAGGATCAGCCGCTGGGTGAAGTGGATTTCGTCGAAGACTTCGAGCTTTGCAGCGTAGTGCCCGTCGTCGCTGGCATAGAGGTGGGCTGAGACGGTCGCATAGTAGGGCGCAAATCCCTCCACGCCGATGGCGGCCCAACCTCGACCGCGTGACGAGTCCAGATCGTAACGGCCGCCGGCCTGAAGGTCGAAGTATGTCGAGACCGGTCGGCTATAGTAAAGTTCCTGCTGACCATCTTCCACCTTCCCGCCAGTCACCTCACCTTCACTTTTGAACCAAAGCCGGTTGAAGTCTCCGCCGACCCAGCCCTCGCCTTCCCAGCGAAAGCTCTGGTCCGCTCCGAGCCGACCCTCGAACTCGTCCAGGAGCCCGTGGACATAGAGCCGCCGATCTCCCACCGGATAGCCGAACGGCGCGGGATCGTTCGGGTCTCCGCCGGCGATTTGGGCGCCTCGGGTCTGGTTGGCGGGCGCCTGCATGACATCTGCCTGAGCGGCGGCGACTTGATCGGCAGCGGGGGACTGGGCGTGGGCCGCGGACGAAAGACACGCGAGCAGCGCCGCCGCAGCGATCGTCCGCATCAAGAGACGACCACGGTGCGGAACATGCCCGTTTCCATGTGATAGAGCAGGTGGCAGTGGAAAGCCCAGTGGCCGGGTGTATCGGCGCTGACCAGATAGCTCATCCGCTCGCCGGGCTTGACCAGCACAGTATGTTTCTGTGGCCTGTATTCGCCCTGACCGTTTTCGATCTCACTGAACAGCCCATGTAGGTGGATCGGGTGCTCCATCATGGTGTCGTTGACCAGGATGAAGCGGACCCGCTCCCCAAGCTTGAGATGAACCGGCGGCGCATCCGCGAACTTCTTGCCGTCGAAGCCCCAGGTCCAGCGCTGCATGTTGCCGGTGAGATGGAACACGATCTCGCGGGTCGGGTCGCGAGGGTCGGGGCGCGGCGTGAGCGAGACCAGATCGGTGTAGACCAGGGTGCGGCGCTGATCGTACTCCAGCCCGTCGCCGGCTTCGCCGAGCCGGTTCTTGGTGTCCATGGCGACGTTATCGACGTTCACCTCGCCCTTCAGTTTGGCGGGCGCGGCGTGGCTGGCGTCGGACACAGGCAGATCGGATCGGGGATCGACGCTCTCACCCATCTTCATGGCCATGACGCCGGGCGCCGGCTTGGTCGCCGCTCCGCCGTGCGCTTCGGCCGTCGCCGACATACTCGCCATCGACGCCATGGCGCCTGTGGCTCCGTGCGTCGTTCCGCTCATGCCGGACATGGACTTCATCTCGCCCATGCCCATCCCGCCGCCGGCGGCCATGGCCGGAGCTGCGCCCTTGATCGCCGAAGTGGCGTAGGCCGCGACCTCGCCTGACGGGACCGGTCGGGGGGTCATGCCGCCCATCTGCATCGGGGCCTGAGCGGCGGAGGACGTGCCGCCCATCCCCGACATGCCGGCCATGCTCCCCATGCCCATGTCCACCATGGTGCGCACCGGACGCGGGTCCATCGGCGGGATGGCCGCCGTCATGCCCATGCGCGGCGCCAGCGTCGCGCGAGCGTAGCCGGAGCGGTCCATGGCCTGGGCGAACAGGGTGTAGGCCTGATCCTCGGTCGGCTGCACGATCACGTCGTAGGTCTCGGCCGTGCCGATGCGAAACTGATCCACCTCCACCGGATGCACGTCGTGACCATCGGTGGAGACGACGGCCATTTTCAGCCCTGGAATGCGCACGTCGAACAACGTCATCGCCGAGGCGTTGACGATGCGCAGCTTCACGCGCTCTCCGGGCTTGAACAGCCCGGTCCAGTTGGCGCGCGGCGGCTGGCCGTTGACGAGATAGGTATAGGTCGCCCCGGTCACGTCCAGGATGTCGCTCGGGGTCATGCGCATGTTCGCCCACATGGACCGCTCGCGCCACGTCTTGGCCAGGCCGTCGCGCTTCAGCTCGTGGGCGAGGTCGCCGACTGTGCGCTGGCCGTAATTGTAGTAATCGCCCTGCATCTTGAGATTGGCGACGACCGTCATCGGATCCTCGTCGGTCCAGTCGGTTAGGACCACGACGTGCTCTCGGTCTGCTGGGTTAGCCTCGCCGCCGGCCGGTTGCAGCACGAGCGCGCCATGCAGCCCGACCTGCTCCTGCATCCCGGAGTGGCTGTGATACCAATAGGTGCCGGTCTGCTTGACGGGGAAGCGATAGGTGAAGGTCTCGCCGGGCATGATGCCCCGGAACGAGAGGCCGGGAACCCCGTCCATCTCGGTCGGGACCCTGATCCCATGCCAATGGATCGAGGTCGGCTCGCGCAGCCGATTGGTGACGTTCAGCGTCACGGTATCGCCTTGGCGCCAATAGAGGGTCGGCCCCGGCCGGCTTCCGTTCACCGTCTTGGCGATCCGGGCCCGCCCTGTGACGTTCGCCGGCGTCTCGTCGATCGTCAGGGCGAAGGTGTCGCCGCTGAGGGTTGTGGCGTCCTGCGCCAGCGCTGCGCTTGGCAGCACGCCGAAGGCGACAACCCCCTGCACAAAGGCTCTGCGTGACGTTGCACGGCGGCCCTCTTGTTTGATCGTCATGATACTCAGGTCTGTTAGCGGTCGGAACGGCTGAACACGTCGATCAGCTCGGCGACCTTCTTGCGTTGTTCTTCTGGATCACCGCTCACGATCGCCTGCTCCACACAGGACCCGAGGTGATCGGCCAGCACGATCTGCTCGATCTTCGCCAGCGCCGAGCGCGCGGCGCGCACCTGGGTCACGACATCTAGGCAGTAGCGGTTGTCCTCGATCATCTGGGCCAGGCCGCGAACCTGTCCCTCGATCCGCGCAAGCCGCCGGGCGACGGATGCCTTAGTTTCCGAGTTCATGGAACCGGGATACCCCTCAAGGGTATTTGGGTCAATCGATCTCGGATATGATCAGAATATGAACGCGACCTTCCCCGCCTAGCTCGCCGCGCTCGCCGAGTGGTTGATCTTCCTCATTCCCAGTGTCGCCGTGGCGCTCGGATGGAAGGGCCTATTTCCGGAGAAAATCTTCGCGAGCTGGGTGCTCGACTACATCCTCGCCTTCGGGATCGGCGTGGCGTTTCAGTATTTCACCATCAAGCCGATGCGCGATCTTTCGGTGAAGGATTGCATCCTTCAGGCGCTGAAGGCCGACGCCGCCTCGATCACCGCTTGGCAGGTCGGCATGTACGGTATTTCATGGCCTTCGCCCAATTCTTCTGGTTCAAGACCGCGTTCGGCGGCAAGGCGGAGGTCGATACCCCTGAGTTTTGGTTCGCCATGCAGATCGCCATGCTCGTTTCGCCACCAGTTATCCCGTCAACTGGCTGCTGGTGAAAACCGGCGTCAAAGAGAAAATGTGAGGCGGCGATGATCGACGCGCTGCTCCAGGCCATCAGGATGGCTGCGATCATGGGCTGGGAAATCCTGTGGGCGCTGATCTTTCCGCCTGCCGCCTCGTGCGCCAGCGTGGGGTCGGCTTGGTAGGCGCGTTCAAGATCGCGCGAGAGGCGTGCGGGTTGGTCTTATCCAGCTCGGCGCGAGCGACACTCAGCGCTCGCACCTGGTCGGGAAGCAGCAAGCGTCCCTCCTCCTGCATCTGAAAGATGGCGACCACGGCGCGGGCGTGCCGCTGAACTGCCGTTTCCCGTACAAGGATCGGCTCCGCGCGATCCGGCGCAGCGATCCCGCGCCGATCGGCGAAGTCGTGCACAAAGTCGGACGCCATATCCTTGGTGCGCTCGCGCGAGAGGGTGCGGGCGAGCGCTTGCTCGTCGGCAAAGTCGTCGCGGCTGTAGTGCTGGTCAACGGTGTCGCGGTGGCGGGACAGCGCAACGTAGGTGCTGTGTCGGTCCATCGCCGGCGTGGCCAGGCCGGAGGCGAACGCGCGCTCGCCGCGTTCGGCCTGCACCGCGGCGTCCGCGCCCAGCTCGCCAGCGTCGCGAGGCCGCTGGCGCGCCAGCTCGTTCAGGTCTCGCACTTCGGCGTTGGTGTGAGTGAGGATCAGCCTCGTGCGATCCGGCTCGGTTTGCCGTGCGCGATTCCAGCCGTCGATCAGAGCCCCGCGCGCCTGCTTTCGGGTGGCGGCGGCATGGACATGGCCATGCCTTTCGTAGGCGTCCAGCGCCTCGCTCGTGAGTCCGGTGGCGAGCCGGCGGGTGGCGTCGCGCTGCCAGTCCTCGTGCTGGCGGCGCACTTCGGTGATCTCGACCGCGCCGTGTCGCTCCGCCTGTGTGCTTGCCGACGCCGGCTATGGCTCCCGCGGGCGCGGCGCCAGAACGTCTATCCGGCTGACATCGCCGAGATCTTCCCCGTCGCCCAGACCGGTAGACGGCGCAAATACCATGTCACCGAGCAGCCTCCCGCCCTAGCGGAGCAGATGCTGGCGGGTGGGCCATGAGCCAATAGAACGTAAAGTTCCAAAGTAGTGTTAGGCTCAGGCCTCATTGATCACAATCAGAAGATGACGGTTGCGGTGATGCAGATGGCGGACAGGAAGGTGTGGGCGCATCGGTCGTAGCGGGTGTGGGCTCAACGCCAGTCTTTGAGCCTGCCGAACATGATCTCGATCTCGTGCGCTGGCGATAGAGGGCGGGGGCTTGATCGCGCCGACAGGCCTGTCAGACTCCTTCCCATGCTCGACCATAGCTCCGAGCCCGGCGCCGTGGACGCAGGGCCGACGCCCTTGCTCCGCAAGATCATCCACATCGACATGGACGCCTTCTATGCCTCGGTCGAGCAACGCGACGACCCGGCGCTTCGGGGCCGGCCTGTGGCTGTGGGCGGCTCTCGCGCCCGGGGCGTGGTGGCGGCGGCGAGCTACGAGGCGCGGGTGTTCGGCGTGCGATCCGCCATGGCCTCGGTCACCGCACTTCGTCGCTGTCCGGAGCTGGTGTTCGTGCGCCCGCGCTTCGACGTCTATCGCGCCGTCTCCGAACAGGTCACGGCGATCTTCGCCGACTATACTGACCTGATCGAGCCGCTGTCGCTGGACGAAGCCTATCTCGACGTGACCCACGACCGGCGAGGCGCGGGATCGGCCACCGCGATCGCCGAAGACATTCGCGCCCGCATTCAAGCGGAGACCGGGCTGACCGCCTCGGCGGGCGTCTCCTACAACAAGTTCATCGCCAAGCTGGCGTCGGACCACAACAAGCCTGACGGCATCTGCGTGGTCTCGCCGCGGCACGGACCGGCGTTTGTGGCCAGCCAACCCGTCAAGCGCTTCCATGGCGTGGGGCCCGTCACCGCCGCAAGGATGGAGGCGCTCTGCATCCGCACGGGCGCAGACCTCGCCGCCAAACCGCTGGCTTTCCTCGAGCGCCACTTCGGCTCCAGCGCCGGCTACTTCCATCGCGCCGCGCAGGGTCTGGACGACCGGCCGGTGCGCGCAAATCGCGAGCGCAAGTCGATCGGGGCCGAGCGGACCTTCGAGGAAGATCTGATCGAACCACCCGACCTCGAAGCGGCGTTGGAGCGGGTGTTGGACGCGGTATGCGAGCGCATCTCGGCCAAGCAGGCCCGTGGTCGTACAGTAACCCTGAAGTTGAAGTTTTCCGACTTCACCCAGATCACCCGGGCGCGAAGTTCGGCCGATCCGGTCGCTCACCGATCCGATATCCGCGACCAAGCCCTGGCGCTCCTGCGGGCCGAACTTCCATTGCCGCTCAGAGTGCGCCTGATCGGTGTGACCCTGTCATCGCTCAACCCAGCGCCGAAGAAAATCGATCAGGCAAGCTTGCTGCTTTAATAGCGTAGGGTGAAGGCAACGGCCCGCTTGTTAACTGCCTCAATATCAAAGCGGCCGCAGCAGACATTTGTCGTACCATATCAAAGAACGGCGGGCTGGCGTCTCGCGCCAGCCCGCCCTGTGCTAGGCGGACGCGTCGGCCTTGGCCTTGCCGCGGGTCGCCTTCTTGGGCGCAGGGGCCGCCTCCGGTTCGGCCGCGGGGGCCGCAGCCTTGCGACCGAGGCCGAGGGTCTTGGCCAACGCGCTCCGCTGGGCGGAATAGCTTTCCGCCACCATCGGATAGTCCTTGGGCAGGCCGTACTTGGTCCGGTACTCGTCCGGCGTCATGCCGTTGCTGCTGAGATGGCGCTTCAGGCTCTTGTACTTGCGGCCGTCGATGAAGCTGGTCAGGAATTCGGGCGTGCGGCTCTTGCGGATTTCGCCAGCCGTGGGCTTCGGCGTCTCGGGCTCCACCGCAACGGCGGGCTGGCCGACAGAGCCGAGCGCCTTGTGGACCTCGGCGATGACGCCTGCCAGATCGGCGGGGCCGACCTTGTTGTTGCTGACATAGGCGGACACGATGTCAGCTGTCAGGGTCGAAAGATCGAAGGCGGCGTCGTCAGCCATGAATATATCTCCATCCCGAATCGGAGGCCAACAATAGGAAGGCTTGACGTCAATGGAAAGGGGCTGAACACGGAATACTGCATAAACTTGGCCCTTCAACAGACATTTGGCCGATCAGACAGCCTGGAGCTGGCGGAACGGCGCAGAATTTTTGCGCGTCCTGTCCTGCCCCGATGATGATACCGTACATCATCGGCGGCATGCCAAACGCCGATTAGGAGAGACGGACTTGGTGGATTTGTCGGCTTACTTGGACCCCGGTGATGACGAACCGGATGGCGGCGAGGGCGATGCGCAAGACCTTGAAGCGCTTAAAACCTGCTTGAAAGCTCTGGCGGATGCGATCGCCAGCACTAACCTGGCCGTCCTCACCGGGTCGCGGGGCGATGTAGCGGGCGCGGGCGGGCGGGTGCAAGCATCGGTCGCGGCGTTGAAGCGGTTCAGCGAAGCTTTCGCCGTCCTTGACGGCGAAGGCGACGGTGAAGTCGCGCAAGAGGTCGAAAAAGAACCCTGAGCAGGCGAAGCTCGCTGAGCGCATAAGCTGAATGAACCGCGTCGTGGCGATCTACGATCCCGATGATCCGCAGATCGCGAGCTATCGGAGTGTTCGCGGATCTGATCGTCTTGCGCGCCGGCATGTTTTCATCGTCGAAGGCGTGGTGGTGCTCGAGAAGGTGATCCGCAGCGGACTTTATCCGTTGGCCTCGGTACTGCTGGCGGACAAGCATGTCGCCCGGCTCAGCGAGCTTCTGGAAGAGCTGTCATCCAATGTCGACATCTTTGTTGCAGGCCAGGACGTGCTGGACCTGATCTGCGGTTTTCATCTTCACCGGGGAGTCCTGGCGGCGGGGGCCGCGCCCGCGCCAACCTCGCCCGCGCAACTGCTCGGGGATCTTGAGGAGCGGCCCGTGGTGGTGGGGCTGATCGGGGTCGGGGATGCGGACAACATGGGCTCGATCTTCCGCAACGCCGCCGCTTTCGGCGCCGCAGCGGTCCTGCTGGACTCCACCTGTTGCGATCCGCTCTACCGGCGCGCCATCCGTGTCTCGGTGGGAGCGGCGCTGAGCGTGCCCCACGCCCGGCTCGACCGGGGCGACGACTTGCCGGACCTGCTGCGAGAGCGGGGTTTCGAAGTCTTCGCTTTCACGCCGCGCGGGACCGAGGCGTTGAAGACTTTGCAGGCGGCGCCGCGAAGCGCGCTGCTGTTCGGCGCCGAGGGCTCAGGACTGCCGCAGGACGTGCTGGATCGGGTCCGCAGCGTGCGCATCGCCATGGCCGGCGGCTTCGACTCCTTGAACGTCGCGACCGCGAGCGGCGTCGCCCTGCACCACTTCCTTACCCCCGTCTGAAAGGCTCGGCGGCCCCGGGTGCGAACGGGCGCGCCGGCTTGCCAGGGCATGGCGGCCTTGCTTTCACCCGGCCTTGGGAAGACTAGAGCGCACCGTCTTTCGCCAAGGATGCCCGCCGTGCCTCCCTACCGCTCCCGCACCACCACCCACGGCCGCAACATGGCCGGCGCGCGTGGGCTTTGGCGCGCCACGGGGATGAAGGACGAGGACTTCGGCAAGCCGATCATCGCGGTGGCCAACAGCTTCACCCAGTTCGTCCCCGGCCACGTGCACCTGAAGGACATGGGCCAGCTGGTGGCCCGCGAGATCGAGCGGGCAGGCGGCGTGGCCAAGGAGTTCAACACCATCGCGGTGGACGACGGCATCGCCATGGGCCACGCCGGGATGCTGTATTCTCTGCCCTCCCGCGAGCTGATCGCCGACAGCGTGGAGTACATGGTCCAGGCCCACTGCGCCGACGCTCTGGTCTGCATCTCCAACTGCGACAAGATCACCCCCGGCATGCTGATGGCGGCGCTGCGGCTGAACATCCCCGCCGTCTTCGTCTCCGGCGGCCCCATGGAGGCCGGCAAGGTGGTCTGGAAGGGCGAGACCCGTGCGGTCGACCTTATCGACGCCATGATCGTGGCCGCCGACGAGGCGGTCTCGGACGCCGAGGTGGCGGTCATGGAGCGCTCCGCCTGCCCCACCTGCGGCTCCTGCTCGGGCATGTTCACCGCCAACTCCATGAACTGCCTGACCGAGGCGCTGGGCCTGTCGCTCCCCGGCAACGGCTCAACGCTCGCCACCCACAAGGACCGGGAGCGGCTGTTCCTGGAGGCCGGCCACCTGATCGTGGACATCGCCAAGCGCTGGTACGAGCAGGACGACGCCAGCGTGTTGCCCCGCAGCGTCGCCAGCTTCGGCGCCTTCGAGAACGCCATGAGCCTGGACATCGCCATGGGCGGCTCCACCAACACCGTGCTGCACCTGCTGGCCGCCGCCCATGAAGCCGAGGTTGCGTTCGGCATGGCCGATATCGACCGGCTGTCGCGTCGCGTGCCGTGCCTGTCCAAGGTCGCCCCCGCCAAGGCCGACGTGCACATGGAGGACGTGCACCGCGCCGGCGGCGTCTTCGCGATCCTGGGCGAACTGGACCGCGCCGGCCTGCTGAACGCCGAGCTGCCCACCGTGCATTCGCCCACCATGGGCCAAGCCCTGGCGCGCTGGGACATCGCGCAGACCAACAGCGAGACGGTGCGCGACTTCTACCGCGCCGCGCCCGGCGGCGTGCCGACCCAGACCGCCTTCTCCCAGTCGCGCCGCTATGCCGAGCTGGACCTGGACCGCGCCGGCGGCGTCGTCCGCGACGCGGCCCACGCCTTCTCCCAGGACGGCGGCCTGGCGGTGCTGACGGGCGATCTGGCGCCGGACGGCTGCATTGTGAAGACGGCCGGCGTGGACGAGGGCTGCCTGGTCTTCGCCGGCCCCGCCCGGGTCTACGAGAGCCAGGACGACGCGGTCAGCGGCATCCTGACCGGCGAGGTGAAGCCCGGCGATGTGGTGGTGATCCGCTACGAAGGCCCTAAGGGCGGCCCCGGCATGCAGGAGATGCTGTATCCGACCAGCTACCTGAAATCCAAGGGCCTGGGAAAGGCCTGCGCCCTGATCACAGACGGCCGCTTTTCCGGCGGCACATCAGGCCTATCCATCGGCCACGTCTCGCCGGAGGCGGCGGAGGGCGGCCTGATCGCCCTGGTGCAGGACGGCGACCGCATCGAGATCGACATTCCCGCCCGCACGCTGAACCTGGCCATAATGCCCGCCGAGATCGAGGCGCGCCGCCTGACGATGCGGCAGAGGGGCGTCGCCGCATGGACGCCCAGCACGCGCGACCGCCGCGTCTCCCCCGCCCTTCAGGCCTACGCCGCCATGACCACCAGTGCGTCGCGAGGCGCCGTGCGCGACGTGAGCCAACTCGCTCGCCGCTAAGCGGGCTTCAGCGAACCCGACCCTGGCGGGTCTGCAGCGGCGGCGGCCTTCGGGCGGCGAGTTCGGCGAGGAAGCCGCGTGGATCGGAGAAGTCGCGCACGGCAAGCGCCGACAGATCCAGCTCCCACCAGCGCGCCGCCAGCAGCGCCTGCTGCAGCTCCGGCTCGAAACGGAAACGCAGGCGCCGCGCCGGCACGCCGGCTACGATCTCGTAGGCCGCCACGTCACGGGTGACCATCGCTCCCGCACCGATGACCGCGCCGACGCCTACGCTCACCCCCTGCATCACCACAGCATTCGCGCCGATCCAGACGTCGTGCCCGATGACAGTCTGGGGCTTCGGCGGCCGGGCGTTGCGAGCATCGGTCAGGCAGGCCGCCCTGTAGGCGGGCGAACCGGCCATGCCGGCGCTTCCGCCGGAGGCGTCGGCGGCGATCGGATGGGTGGTGACGTAGTCGGTGCGATGCTCGCCGGGTCCGATCAGCACCCGCTGTCCGATCGAGCCGTAGCGCCCGATGCGCGCGTGGGTCACCTCGGCGCCGTGGTTGAAATAGGTGAAGGCGCCCACCTCGCACGCGCCGACGAACACCGTGTTGGACAGGCGCACCGGCGTCTCGACCCGCACCGTTCCTTCGGGATCGAGGCTGCGGTCGGCGTCCCATTCGGCCAGGACTGACATGGCGCCGATGTAGCCGCCCGGTCGACGTTCGCCTAGCGCGGGCCGCACTCAGGCCGGTCAGGAGTGGACGGCGCGCGAAACCGGCGCTTGTTCAAGCACGTGCAGATCACCGCCCTCACGGCAAGATTTTGCCTGGGTGCGCCGGTTGACCGCTCCCGTCTGCTGCGATACTTCCCGTTTTCGCCCGGTCGGAGCAACAGACGTGCGCCACTTTATCGTACTTACCGGAGCGACCCTCGGCGTATGACCTCCAGGTCATGCGAGCGTGGTCGCTCATCCCAGGCCCTCCGGGGCCTTTTTTAATGCGCTGATTTCCCTCTCCTCCCGCTCCCAAAGGCCCGCGATGACGGCCCACCATACGATCAGCCCCGCCTTCGAACCGGCCGTCGAGACCCTTGGGCCGACGACCCGCGTATCGGCGACCCCCGTCTCCAAGACCCTGACCGGCGCTGAGATCGTCGTGCGGGCGCTGGTGGACCAGGGCGTGGACACCTTGTTCGGCTATCCGGGCGGCGCCGTGCTGCCGATCTATGACGCCCTGTTCCATGAGCCCCGGCTGAAGCACATCCTGGTCCGCCACGAACAAGGAGCCGGCCACGCCGCGGAGGGTTACGCCCGCTCCACGGGTAAGCCCGGCGTGGTGCTGGTCACCTCCGGCCCGGGCGCCACTAACGCGGTGACCCCCATCGTGGATGCGCTGATGGACTCGATCCCGCTGGTGGTGATCACCGGCCAGGTGCCCACCCACCTGATCGGCTCGGACGCCTTCCAGGAGTGCGACACCGTCGGCATCACCCGCTCGGCCACCAAGCATAACGTGCTGGTCAAGGATGTGGCCGACCTCGCCCGCGCCATCCACGAAGCCTTCCACATCGCCACATCGGGGCGCCCCGGCCCGGTGCTGATCGACATTCCCAAGGACGTCCAGTTCGCCAGCGCCCCGTACACGCCGCCGGGCGAGGTGCGCTTCGCCCACGCCTACGCCCCCCGCCGCCAGGGCGACCCCGCTCGGGTGCGGGAAGCGGTGGAGCTGGTCGCGACGGCGCGACGGCCGATCCTTTACGTCGGCGGAGGCGTCATCAACTCAGGCCCGGCGGCGAGCGAGCGGCTGCGCGCGTTCGCCAAGGCCACGGGCGCGCCGGTCACCGCGACCCTGATGGGGCTCGGCGCCTATCCGGCCTCAGGCCCGCAATGGCTCGGCATGCTCGGCATGCACGGCGCCTATGAGGCCAACCACGCCATGCACGACTGCGACGTGATGGTGTGCGTGGGCGCACGCTTTGACGACCGGGTGACGGGACGGCTCGACGCCTTCTCCCCCGGCTCCAAGAAGATCCACATCGACATCGACCCCTCCTCCATCGGCAAGATCGTCAAGTGCGACGTCGCCATCGTGGGCGACGCCGGCGAGGTGCTGGACCAGATGCTGGAGGCCTGGGACGACCGGGCGCCGGCTGACCTATCGTCCTGGTGGGCGCAGATCGACGGCTGGCGGGCGCGCCGCGGCTTCTCGTATGCGCCGTCCGACACCGTGATCAAGCCGCAGTATGCGGTGGAGCGCCTCTACGCCCTGACCCGAGGGGCGGAGGCGCAGGGGCGCGAGGTCTACATCTCCACAGAGGTCGGTCAGCACCAGATGTGGGCCGCCCAGTTCTTCCACTTCCACCAGCCCAACCGCTGGATGACCTCCGGCGGCCTCGGCACCATGGGCTACGGCCTGCCCGCCGCGGTGGGGATACAGGTGGCGCATCCGGACGCCCTGGTCATCGACATCGCCGGCGAAGCCAGCGTGCAGATGACCATGCAGGAGATCTCCACCGCGGTTCAGTACGGGTTGCCGATCAAGGTCTTCATCCTGAACAACGAGTGGATGGGCATGGTGCGCCAGTGGCAGCAGCTGCTGCATGGGGAGCGCTACAGCCACTCCTACGCCTCGGCCCTGCCGGACTTCGTCAAGCTGGCCGAGGCTTACGGCGCGGTGGGCCTGCGCGCCGAGACGCCGAGTGAACTGGACGCCAAGATCATGGAGATGATCGACACGCCCCGCCCGGTGATCTTCGACTGCCGCGTGGCGAAGGATGAGAACTGCCTGCCCATGATCCCCTCCGGCAAGGCCCACAACGACATGATCCTGGCGGACATGGCGGCGGAGATGGGGAGCCTGATCGAAGACGACGGCAAGAGGCTGGTCTGATGGAGGCCTTCGTCCTGTGGCGCGGCCGCCTGCAGTCGCCTCATCCTGAGCTTGTCGAAGGACGAGGCGTCCACCGGGCGCGCCGCGGCCTCGTCCTTCGACAGGCTCAGGATGAGACCGAATGTAAGCGTGCGGGTCGCCGATGACCGATCCCCTCCCCGCCGGCTCCGCCTACTTCCTCGACTTCGAGACGGGGGAGGAGCGGCGCGCCACCTTCGCCGTCATCGTGGACAACGAGCCGGGCGTGCTGGCGCGGGTGGTCGGCCTGTTCTCCGCGCGGGGCTACAACATCGAGAGCCTGACGGTGGCCGAGACCGACCACGCGGTCCACACCTCGCGCATTACCGTGGTCACCCGGGGGCGCGAGGGCGTGCTGGCGCAGATACAGGCCCAGCTCGGCAAGATCGTGCAGGTCCGCCAAGTCTTTGAGGTCGGCGGCGACCCCCGCTGGGTCGAGCGGGAACTGGCCCTGGTCAAGGTGCGCGGGAGCGGCGAGCACCGGGTCGAGGCGCTGCGCATCGCCGAAATCTTCCGCGCCCGGGTGATCGACACCGGAACCGACAGCTTCGTATTCGAGCTCACCGGCGCGCCCGACAAGATCGACAAGTTCGAGAGCCTGATGCGCCCGCTGGGCCTGGTGGAGGTGTCGCGCACCGGCGTCCTCTCCATCGCCCGGGGCGCTGAGCGGGTGTGACCCAAATCCCTGACGGAGCTTCAACTACATGCGTGTCTACTATGATCGCGACGCCGACCTCGCCCGCATCCTCGCCAGGAAGGTCGCCATTGTCGGCTATGGCAGCCAGGGCCACGCCCACGCCCTTAACCTACGCGATAGCGGAGTCACCGAGCTGGCCGTGGCGCTCCGCCCGGGCTCGGCGTCGGCCAAGAAGGCGGAAGCCGCAGGGCTAAAGGTGATGACCGTCGCCGAGGCCTCGGCCTGGGCCGACGTGCTGATGGTGCTGGCTCCTGACGAGCACCAGCGCGACATCTACTCAGCCGAGATCGCCCCCAACATCCGCGACGGCGCGGCGCTGATGTTCGCCCACGGGCTGAACGTCCACTTCCGCCTGATCGAGCCGAAAGCCTCCATCGACGTGCTGATGGTCGCCCCCAAGGGCCCCGGCCACACCGTGCGCGGGGAGTACGAGAAAGGCGGCGGCGTGCCCTGCCTGATCGCGGTGCACCAGGACGCCTCCGGCCAAGCGATGGACCTCGGCCTCGCCTACGCGTCCGCGATCGGCGGCGGCCGCTCGGGCATCATCGAGACCAACTTCCGCGAGGAGTGCGAGACCGACCTTTTCGGCGAGCAGGCGGTGCTCTGCGGCGGCCTGGTCGAGCTGATCCGCGCCGGCTTCGAGACGCTGGTGGAGGCCGGCTACGCCCCCGAGATGGCCTATTTCGAATGCCTGCACGAGGTGAAGCTGATTGTGGACCTGATCTACGAGGGCGGCATCGCCAACATGAACTACTCCATCTCCAACACCGCCGAGTACGGCGAGTACGTCACAGGCCCCCGGATCGTCACCGACGAGACCAAGGCGGAGATGAAGCGGGTGCTGAAAGACATCCAGGAAGGCCGCTTCGTGCGCGACTTCATGCTGGAGAACGCCGCCGGCCAACCAAGCCTGAAGGCGCGGCGCGCGCTGCTGGGCGAGCACGGCATCGAGCAGGTGGGCGAGCGGCTCCGGGCCATGATGCCCTGGATCGACAAGGGCAAGCTCGTGGATCGCGCGCGAAACTGAACGGCTCAGCCGCTCGCCTGCAAAGGGCGCTGTCGCCGCAGGTCTGAAGCCCTTACGAGCTGGAGGCGCCGCCCACATTGCCGGCGATGGCGTTGTACATGACGCCGGTGTTCTTCCCGAGCAGGCTCACCCCGCTTACGATCACCAGGAAGATCAGCGCGCCGATCAGGCCGTACTCTATCGATGTGGCGCCTGACTGGTCGGTGAGAAATCGCTTCATCATGGCCTGACCACGCTACGACGGCAGTCTGAATCCGACCTTAAAGGTCCACACGTTTTAGGGGAGAACGCGCTGAAATGGGCGAGGCGGCCATGCGATGGGCCCGAGTTCGGGGTCCATTGAGTTGGGTGGGAGTCGCTACATCCAGTCCTTCCACTTGAACCAGGCCAGAGGAATGAGCGTCGTCACCACGATCAGCGCCAGGGCGTAAGGGTAGCCGTAGCGCCAGGTCAGCTCCGGCATATACTTGAAGTTCATGCCATAGAGCCCGACCACCATCACCGGCGGCACGCCGACCACCGAGGCGATGGTAAGCACCTTCACCACGTCGTTCTGCTCGATGCTGATGAAGGCGGTCGCGGCGTCCTGCAGCAGCTGGACTCGGGACAGCAGGTTCTCCTCGTACTGCCCGAGCGACTCGATGTCGGTCCGCACGCCGCCGAGCCGCCGAGCCACCCCGGGCTCGATCCAATCCTTGCCCCGATCCATGACGAACTGGGCCATCCGGCTGACGCAGACCAGGCTGTATCGCACCTTGCTCATCCACTCGCTGGCGCGCCCGATCTGGGTCATCAGCTTGCGGAGCAGGGTGGTGTCGCGGGTGAGCTTGTGGCGCTCGCCCTCGTGGGCCTCGTCCATGTGGAAGATGGTGTGCGAGGCCTTGTCGAGCTGCTCCGCGCAGACCTCCAGGTGATCGGCGGCGCGGTCCACCACCTGTTCCAGCAGGCGCGCAAAGATGTCAGCCGGGCCGATGTCCGCCCCCCCTTTCAGCTCGGTCTTGACCGTGTCGAACACCGCCGAGGCGGCGAAGCGAACGGTGAGGCAGACCTCCTCGTTCAGCACAAAGCCCGTCGGGGCGGAGATCATGGCTTGATCAGGCGTCCGCGCCATCAGGGGCGCACTCATATAAAGGGTGTGGTTTTCGGCGCGGATGCGCGACGAGGCCTCGATCTCGGACAGCGCCTCGCGGCTCGGCACGCGAAGGCCGAGCTCACGCTCCACCCGGGCGACCTCCTCGGGCGTGGGGTCCTGCAGGTCGATCCAGCTGTGGCCGGTCAACGCCGGGTCGGCGTGAGCCAGGTGTCCGGTCGGACGCCCGCCGCGATCGAGATAGGCCTGAAGCATCCACGCCCTCGCTTGAAACGCCATCGCCACAGGGCGTAGAGCCAGCAGCTGAGTTAGCGGGAGATACGGCCGTGCGACAGGATAAAGGCGCGGGTCCTCCGCCCGGCGACAACGCCAGGGCCGCCTTCGCCACCCGCGCGGTGCACGGGGGCCAGCGCCACGACCCCTCCACCGGCGCGGTGATGACGCCGATCTACGCCACCTCCACCTACGCCCAGACCTCTCCCGGCGTGCACCAGGGCTTCGAATACTCCCGCAGCCACAACCCCACTCGCTTCGCCTTCGAGCGCGCGATGGCGGACCTGGAGAGTGGCGTCGCCGGCTTCGCCTTCGCCTCCGGCCTGGCGGCGATCTCCACGGTGCTGGAGCTGCTGGACGCGGGCGACCACCTGATCGCCTCGGACGACCTTTACGGCGGCACTTTCCGCCTGCTGGACAAGGTGAGGTCGCGCTCGGCCGGGCTGGACGTCAGCTTCGTCAATCTGTCCGACATCGACGCGGTCTATGCGGCGGTGCGCCCGGACACCAAGCTGATCTGGGCGGAGACCCCCACCAATCCCATGCTGCGCCTGGCCGACCTCGACGCCCTGGCGGAGCTCGGTCGGGTGCGCGGGATCATCACCGCCGCCGACAACACCTTCGCCAGTCCCTGGTGCCAGCGCCCGCTGGAGCGGGGCTTCGACATCGTCATGCATTCGGTGACCAAGTACATCAACGGCCACTCCGACGTGGTGGCCGGCGCCGTGGTGGTGCGCGAGGAGGAGATGGCGGAGCGGATCCGCTTCCTGCAGAACGCGGTGGGCGGGATCCTCGGCCCGTTCGACAGCTTTCTGGCCTTGCGCGGCGTGAAGACTCTGGCGCTACGGATGGAGCGCACCTGCGCCAACGCGCTGAAGATCGCCCAGTGGATGGAGGCCCGCAGCGGGGTCGCCAAGGTGATCTATCCGGGGCTGGTGAGCCACCCCCAGCACGCGCTCGCCGCCCGCCAGATGAGCGGCTACGGCGGGATCGTCACCGCGGTGCTAGACGGCGATCTGGAGACCGCCCGCCGCTTCCTGGAGCGGGTCGAGCTGTTCACCCTGGCCGAGAGCCTGGGCGGCGTGGAAAGCTTGATCGAGCACCCCGCCATCATGACCCACGCGTCGATCCCTCACGTACAGCGCGAGCTGCTGGGCATCTCCGACACGCTGGTGCGGCTCTCGGTCGGCATCGAGGACGCCGACGACCTGATCGCCGACCTCGACCAAGCGCTGGGCTGACGCGCAGCGGAGCCGCCCTTGTCTTCCGACAAACTCAGGCTGAGGGCTACTTTGGGCCTTCACGTGCTGGCGGTTTCATAGAAATCCTCGTCCTGAGCTTGTCGAGGACGAGGATTCTAACCCGCACCCGCCGCGCATTGAACCTTCGCCCACCTCCGCCTACCTGCCGCCCATGAGCACCGACACCTCCGGCCTCAGCCAGCTCGGCCAAGCCGTCGTCCAGCCCGCGAGCCCGGAAACCGCGGTGCTGGAGCGCGTGCCGAACCCACAAGCCGGCGTGCTCTACGCCGTGCGCTTCACCGCGCCTGAGTTCACCTCGCTCTGCCCCATGACCGGCCAGCCGGATTTCGCCCACCTGGTGATCGACTATGCGCCGCGCGACTGGCTGGTGGAGTCCAAGTCGCTCAAGCTTTATCTGACCAGTTTCCGCAACCACGGAGCTTTTCACGAGGACTGCACCGTGGCCATCGCCCGCAAGTTCATAGCGGCGGCGGAACCCCGCTGGCTGCGCATCGGCGGCTACTGGTATCCCCGCGGCGGCATTCCGATCGACGTGTTCCATCAGACCGGCCCCGTGCCCGAAGGCCTCTGGATCCCCGATCAAGGCGTACCGCCATATCGCGGGCGGGGTTGAGCCGTTCCGGCGGCTGGGCCGCCACGCCACGTTGCAGACAAGGCGCTTTGGCCTGACATAGCGCCCATGCCCTCTAACGTCTTCGCGCCCGCGCCATGAGCGACGCCGGCTATGCGCTGGAGCTGTCGGCGGTGATCGTGGCGGTGACATCGGGCTGTCCGCGGGTGCTGACGGTGAACGGGGGCGAGGCCCTGCCCTCCGGCCCGTTCCAGGCCGACCACCGCACCTTGGAGCTCGGCGTGCGCTCCTGGGTGGAGGCCTCCACCCACCACGGCCTGGGCTATGTGGAGCAGCTCTACACCTTCGCGGACCGGGACCGGACCCTGGAGGTCGGCGACGCCCAGGAGGGGGAAGGTCTTCGCACCATCGCCCTCAGCTATCTCGCCCTGACCCGGGAAGGGACGGAGCCCGACGGCTGGCGCGACTGGTACGCCTACTTCCCTTGGGAGGATCGTCGCGAGCCGGGGGGAGAGCGCCTGGTGCAGGAGATCGCGCCCCGCCTGGACGCCTGGGCCGCCCAAGCGCGCGAGCCGGCGCTGAGCCGCAGCCGCCGCCAGCGCATCCGGTTGCTGTTCGGCCTGGACGGGGCGCCCTGGAACGAGGAGGCGGCGCTGCAGCGCTATGAGCTGCTCTACGAAGCCGGCCTGTTGCCCGAGGCGGCGCGGGCGGGAGGCGGCGCATTGACGCGCGCGCCGGTCGCCGGACGGCCCCTGGTACATGACCACCGCAGGATTCTGGCGACGGGCCTCTCAAGGCTGCGCGCCAAAATCAAGTACCGTCCGGTGGTGTTCGAGCTGATGCCCGAGACCTTCACCCTGCTGCAACTGCAGCAGGCCGTGGAGGCGCTGGCGGGACGTCGGCTGCACAAGCAAAATTTCCGCAGGCTGGTGGAAAGTCAGGGCCTGGTGGAGGAGACGGGCGAACTCCTCTCCGAAACCGGCGGCCGGCCGGCCAGGCTCGTTCGCTTCCGCCGGGAATTGCTCTTGCAGCGCGCCGCGGCCGGGACGCGCCCGCCCCTGTCACGGGCGGGGTAGCCGCGCCGCGGTCTCGGTCGGCTGGAGCTAGGCGGCGAGGAGCGCGCCGACCAGGGGCTGGAAGAAGATGTGCACGGTGGTGGAGGCGATCTCGTTGGCTTTAAAGCCTCGGCGCCAGTAAATCCAGCTCCAGACCATGCCGGGCAGGAAGTAGCGCAACGTATCGTGGACGATGGCCATCGCATCGACCGGGGCCTGCGACGTCACATTGATCCAAGTGTTGGCCGCCTGGGAGATTGCAAAGGCGAGCAGAAAAGCACCAGCGTGCGGCCGACCCGCCCGATCCTTCCAGATCATGCCGATGAGCCAGGCCAAGGTGGAACCGAGGAACAGGCGATAGATGATGTTCTCGTTTACGGCGCGCAGCATGAAGCCCGTCAGCCGCATCCAAAGCGGCGCCGCCGTGAGGACCTGAACATAGCGGGCGTGCAGGACGCCCCGGAACAGCCAATCGACGCCCGCGCAGGCCACCGCCACACCCATCGCCGCCATGACGGGAAACAGGAGCGCGCTCCGCTGACCCTTCGGCGCCCACTCCAGCCCGATGCGGGCGCCTACCCGCGACCCGAAGGCGGCCATGGCGACGATGCCCGCCGCCCTCAGCGCCGGAACGCCGAACGTCAGGGCTGAGTAGGCGCGGTCGAAGGGCTGGAACCAGGCGATGACCGCGGCGAAGGCCAGCCCCGCCAAGACCAGCGGATCGACGTCGGCCGATGTCTCCTCAATCAGACTGGACGTGCTCACCGCAACTCGCCTGTGGTTCTCAGGGCGGGTCTAGCAGGACGGGCTTACCATTCTCCTGCCGAGGCTGAGGGGCTTCCCCTTGCCTTGTGCTCATAACAAGCATAACTAACTCGGTGGAGAGGACTTCGACACGTCCTTTCCGGCCCAGAAATGCTCACTAAGAGCATAAGGCTAGGAAGCGCCATGAATTTCGCCCTCGCCACTTCTCGCGCGCGCCTCCGGGACGCGCCGCCCACCACGCCGCGGCTGGCCGAGGCCGCCGCCCTCTACAGCCGGGTGCGCGGCCACATCCCGAAGTTCGAATGGGCCAGTTTTGCTGACGACGCGATCGCCATCGAGCGTTTGAAGATTGAGCGCGACGCCATCGTGCTGGCGCACAACTACCAGACGCCGGAAATCTTCCACGGCGTGGCCGACATCGTGGGCGACAGCCTGGCGCTGGCGCGGGAGGCCGGGAAAACCTCTGCCTCGGTGATCGTGCTGGCCGGCGTGCACTTCATGGCCGAGACCGCCAAAATCCTGAACCCGTCCAAGACGGTGCTGATCCCCGACGCCCGGGCCGGCTGCTCGCTGGCCGACAGCATCACCGCCGCCGACGTTCGCGCCCTGAAGGCCGCCCATCCAGGCGTGCCGGTGGTCACCTACGTCAACACCTCGGCCGAAGTGAAGGCGGAGACCGACGTCTGCTGCACCTCCGGCAACGCCCGCAAGGTGGTGGAAAGCGTGTCCCGGGAGTGGGGCGTGAACCGGGTGATCATGATCCCCGACAAGTATCTCGCCGCCAACATCGCTGCCGAGACCGGGATCGAGATGATCACCTGGGACGGCGCATGCGAGGTGCATGAGCGCTTCACCCCCGCCGACATCGCCGAGTACCGGGCCGCCATGCCAGGCGTGGTGGTGCTGGCCCACCCGGAATGCCCGCCGGAAGTGGTGCAGGCCGCCGACTATGCAGGCTCCACCGCCGGCATGGCGGACTATGTGTCGCAGCATCGCCCGGCCAAGGCGGTGATGATCACCGAATGCTCGATGGCCGACAATATCGCCGCCCTGAATCCGCAGACGGAATTCCTGCGACCCTGCAATCTGTGCCCGCACATGAAGCGCATCACGCTCGGCGGCATTCGCCGGTCGCTCGAGACGATGACGACCGAAGTGCTCGTCGACCCCGTCGTGGCGGCGCGGGCGCGGGTCGCGGTCGAGCGTATGCTGGCGATCTGAGCTCATGGCCGCACACACCGATACCCATCCGGTGGTGGTCGGCGCCGGCGTCGCCGGGTTGAGCGCTGCGTTGAGGCTGGCGGAGCACGGGCCCGTGACGGTGCTTTGCTCGTCCGATCTCGGCCAGCAGGCGGCGTCGGCCTGGGCGCAGGGCGGCGTGGCGGCCGCGGTGGGCGCAGACGACAGCGTCGCGCTCCATGCCGAAGATACGCTGGTGGCGGGAGACGGCCTGTGCGCGCCGGAGGCGACGGCCGAGATCATCCGGCATGGTCCTCGCGCGATCGAACGCCTGATCGAGCTCGGCGCACGCTTCGACCGGACGGCCGAAGGCGCGCTGAAGCTCGGCCTGGAGGCGGCGCATAGCCGTCGCCGCATCGTCCACGCCCAGGGCGATGGCACCGGACGCGAAGTCCTGCGCACCCTGATCGACGCCGTTCGCGTCACACCGGCGATCACGGTCCTGTCCGGCTGCGAGGCCCGCCGCCTGCTGATCGATGCTCAAGGCGCGGTGGCGGGCGTGCTGGCCGCCGACCTCGCCGGTCGCCCCGCCACCCTCCGGACCCGGGCGGTCGTCCTCGCCACGGGAGGATTGGGCGGCCTCTATGCTCATACCACCAACCCGGCCGGCGCCGTCGGCGGCGGGCTCGCCATGGCGGCGCGGGCCGGGGCGGTGCTGAGCGACATGGAGTTCGTGCAGTTCCACCCCACCGCCCTGGACGTCGGGCTCGACCCCATGCCGCTGGTCAGCGAGGCGGTGCGCGGCGAAGGCGGCTGGCTGGTCAACGACCGGGGCGAGCGCTTCATGGCCGATCACGCCCGCGCCGAGCTGGAGCCCCGGGACGTGGTCGCCCGCGCCGTCTGGGCCGAGTTGACGGCGGGACGGCGGGTGTTCCTGGACGCCCGTGCGGCGATCGGCTCGCGCTTCGCGACCGCCTTCCCGGCCATCTACGCCAGCTGCAGGGCGGCGGGGATCGATCCGTCGCGCGCGACGATCCCGATCCGGCCGGCGGCGCACTATCACATGGGTGGCGTGGCGGTGGACGCGCGCGGCCGCTCCAGCGTGGACGGCCTGTGGGTCTGCGGCGAGGCGGCGTCCACGGGTCTGCACGGCGCCAACAGACTGGCGTCCAATTCGCTGCTGGAGGCGGCGGTGTGCGGCGAGGTGGTGGCGGCGGATGTAGCGGGGCGCGAATACGGACCTGCGCGAGATGTCGCCCCCGTCGCCCTCCCGCCTCGCGCGGCGCCTAAAGCGGTTCGCGGCCTGCTCGACCGACACGCGGGGGTGCTGCGCAACGCGGACGGCTTGGTTACAGCCCTGAACGCTCTGGAGCCCCTCTCGCGCTCCGAAGGCCAAGCTGCGGACGCTGCCCTGGTCGGTATGTTCATCGTGCGCGGCGCGCTGGACCGGCGGGAGAGCCGTGGCGGCCATTTCCGCACCGACTTCCCCCATCGCTTAGGCGATGCGCGGTCCAGCCGCCTCACCTTGACGGACGTGCTTGGCCCCGAGCCCGTAGCCGCGGCGGCATAGCGGCGCGCATCCGCGACGCCGCGCCATTGCGTCTTGAAGGAGCCCATGACCCTCCCCGCGCCCCTGCCCGCCGTCATGATCGAACCGCTGGTCCGCGCGGCCCTGCTCGAGGACCTCGGGCGCGCAGGCGATCTCACCACCGACGCCATCATCCCCGCCGATGCGGTGGCGAGGGCGGTGCTGCAGGCGCGGGAGCCTGGGGTCGTCGCCGGGCTCGACATGGCGGAAACCGCCTTCCGTCTCGCCGATCCGCGGCTGCGCTTCCAGGTGCTTAAGGGCGACGGCGCGCGGGTGCAGCCCGGCGACGACATCGCGATGATCGAGGGGCCGGCGCGGGGGCTGCTCACCGGCGAGCGGGTGGCGCTGAACTTCCTCGGCCATCTCAGCGGCGTCGCGACCGCCACCGCCTCGATCGTCGACGCCATCGCCGGGACCCGGGCCAAGGTGGTCGACACGCGCAAGACCATCCCTGGCCTTCGCACCGTGCAGAAGCACGCCGTGCGCCTGGGCGGGGGCGCCAACCACCGCTTCGGCCTGGATGACGCGGTGCTGATCAAAGACAACCATATCGCCGTGGCCGGAAGCCTTACCACCGCGGTCGCGCGCGCACGCGCCTATGTCGGCCATCTGGTCAGGATCGAGGTGGAGGTCGACACCCTCGACCAACTCCGCGAGGCCCTAGCGGCGGGGGTCGAGGCGGTGCTGCTCGACAATATGGGGCCGGAGCGACTGCGAGAGGCTGTCCGCCTCGTCGACGGGCGCGCGGTCACCGAGGCCTCGGGCGGGATTACGCCCCAGACCGCCCCGGCGATCGCGGCCAGCGGCGTCGACCTGATCAGCGTCGGCTGGCTGACGCATAGCGCCAGGGTGCTCGACATCGGCCTGGACCACCGCGGCTAGACCGAGATGATTTCCGGCGTAACCGCCCGCAGTCACCTCATCCTGAGCTTGTGGAAGGACGAGGTGTCCACCACCTCTGCCTCGTCCTCGACAGGCTCAGGATAAGGTCGAATTTGCGGTAAGCGATTCTTGTGACCGTTCTCGGAATGCTTTGAGGCGCCGGAACAAACGGTTACGTCAAAGAAGTGGTCTCCGGACTATCTTCAGTAAAGCCCGCTAGGCGGCGGGGGGGGCTTGGGGACGACGATGGGCGCAGACGAGGCGGCCGGCGGGGGCGTCGGCGGGTCGGCCCCTGAGTCCTTGCTGTTGTCGTCGCTGGAATCATCGCTCGCGGCGGCCACGGCTATGTGCCTGGGGGCGGGGTGCAGGACGGCGACCGCCTCGTCATGGGCGATCTTGCGGATATAGGCTTCGTCTACCGGCGGGGGCGGCGCTGGCCCGTCATTGATCGGGCTGGCCTTCTTGGCGGCGAGCGGCGTCGTGGCGGCGTAGGCGTCCGGATCACTGGAGCCCGGCGCGGCTATCGCGCGACTGTAGCCGAGATACGAGCCGATCCCCGCGGTCCCCAGCATCACCAACGCCGCGACCCAGATCGCGCCTTTAGACACACCTATCATGGCGCGAAGCTACGCCGGCGCGAGCGTCTGGGGAAGGCCGCAGCGCGCTGAGACGCCCACCTCATGCGCCGATTTTCAGCCAGACCTGACGATGGATCAGCATGTCCTTCGGCGTCACGCGCACAAAGCGCGCCCGGGTGGCGGCCCAGGTCTCCAGCACCGCCTGGGCGCGGGGCGAGCCGGTGGCGGTGAGGTGAGCTTCGATCAGCGCCTTCAGGGCGGGTTCGTCCTGCGGCTCGACCTCGCCGGTGACGACGTTGTCGGGGTTGACGCGCAGGGCGAACAGGCCGTCCTCGTCGTGGACGAAGGCCTCGCCGCCGGTCATCCCCGCGGCGAAGTTCGGGCCGGTCCGGCCGAGCACCGCCACCAGACCGCCGGTCATGTATTCGCAGCCGTGCGCGCCGCAGCCTTCCACCACAGCGCTCGCGCCGGAATTCCTGACCGCGAACCGCTCCCCCGCTCCGCCGGCGACGAACAGACGGCCCGACGTGGCGCCGTAGAGGCAGGTGTTGCCGACCATCGGGTCGAACTCTCCGGCGAGCGGGAATCTCGGCGGCCGCACGGTGATGGTGGCGCCCGACAAGCCCTTGGCCACGTAGTCGTTGGCCTCTCCCACCAGATCGATGCGCAGCCCCTTCACCGCAAAGGCGCCCAGGCTCTGACCCGCCGCGCCCTTCAGTTCCAGTCGCAGGTGGTCGGCGCGCAGGCCTTCGCCGAAGTTGCGCACGATCGCCGAGGAGGTGCGCGCGCCGATGGTGCGCATGGTGTTGGTCACCGAATAGCTCAGCGCCATCTTCTCGCCCCGCTCCAGCAAGGGCGCGGCGTCGGCCAGGATCTGGGTGTCGAGCGTATCCTCAGACAGCGCCTGACGAACGTCGGTCGTGTAGGGCGCGAGTGCGGCGCCCTCCACCCGGACCAGCAGCGGGTTCAGGTCGAGGTCGTCCAGGTGCATCCCTCCCCGGCTGACCTGGGTCAGCAGGTCGGTGCGGCCGATGATGTCGTCCAGCCGCGTAAAGCCTAGGGACGCCAGGATTTCGCGCACCTCCTCGGCGATGTGGGTGAAAAGGTTGATCACCTTTTCCGGGGTCCCTGTGAACTTGGCGCGCAGCTTCTCGTCCTGGGTGCAGACGCCGACGGGACAGGTGTTGGAGTGACACTGGCGCACCATCAGGCAGCCGACCGCAATCAGGGACGCGGTGCCGATGCCGAACTCCTCGGCCCCCAGCATGGCGGCGATCACCACGTCACGGCCCGTGCGGATCAGGCCGTCGGTGCGCAGGCGAACACGGTGGCGCAGGCCGTTCAGGGTCAAGACCTGATGCGCCTCGGCCAGCCCGATCTCCCAGGGACAGCCCGCCTGCTTGATGGAGGACTGGGGCGAGGCGCCGGTGCCGCCGACATTTCCGGAAACCAGGATCGTGTCCGCCTTGGCCTTGGCCACGCCGGCGGCGATGGCGCCGATGCCGGACATGGACACCAGCTTCACCGTCACCTTTGCGTCGGGATTGATCTGCTTCAGGTCGTAGATGAGCTGGGACAGGTCCTCGATGGAGTAGATGTCGTGGTGCGGCGGCGGCGAGATCAGGCTGACCCCGGGCGTGGAATGGCGCATCCGGGCGATGAAGTCGGTCACCTTGAAGCCCGGCAACTGGCCGCCCTCGCCGGGCTTGGCGCCTTGGGCCACCTTGATCTCGATTTCGCGGCACTGGTTCAGGTATTCAGCGGTGACGCCGAAGCGGCCCGACGCGATCTGCTTGACCGCGCTGTTGGCGTTGTCGCCGTTGGGCCGGGGGCGATAGCGGTCCGGGTCCTCCCCGCCCTCGCCCGACACGGAGCGCGCGCCGATGCGGTTCATGGCGATGTTCAGCGTCTCGTGCGCCTCGGGCGACAGGGCGCCCAGCGACATGCCGGGGGTGACGAAGCGCTTGCGCAGTCCGTTGACGCTCTCTACCGCCTCGATGGGCAGGGTCTCCCGGTCGGAGCGCCAGGCCAGCAGGTCGCGCAACGACACCGGCCGCGCCTCGCGCACCATCTTGGAATAGGCCTTGAAGCTCTTGAACTCGCCGGTGTTGCAGGCGTGCTGGAGGGTGTGGATCAGCGCGGCCTCATAGGCGTGGTTCTCGCCCGAGGACCTCACCTTGTAGAAGCCGCCCAGCGGGATCACAGCCCGCGCCGGCGTCCAGGCCACCTCCTGCTCCTCCACCATCCGGGCTTCCAGACCCGCAAGCCCCATGCCGGAGATGCGCGAGGTCATGCCGGGGAAGAACTCCGCCACCAGCGCTCTGCTCAGCCCCACCGCCTCGAACTCATAGGCCCCGCGGTACGACGAGATGACCGAGATGCCCTTCTTGGCCAGGATCTTCAGCAGGCCCGCCTCGATGGCGCGCTTGTAGTTCAGCACCGCGTCGCGAAGGCCCAGACCCCGATACAGGCCGCGGTCCAGCCGATCCTGGAGCGTCTCCTGGGCCAGATAGGCGTTCACCGCGGTCGCGCCGACACCGACCATCACAGCGAACTGGTGGCTGTCCACCACGCCCGCCGAGCGCACGATCAGCGAAACGTAGGAGCGCAGACCCTCGTCAACCAGGCGAGCATGAACGCCGCCGACCGCCAGGATCATGGGCAGCGGCACGCGCGCCTCTCCGCTCGCCTCGTCGGTCAGCACGATCTGGGCCGCGCCGCCCCGGACGGCGTGGATCGCCTCTCCTCGGATACGGTCCAGGGCGGCGCGCAGCGCATCGCCGGGCCGAGCCTCGGGCGCGGGCGCGGGCATGGTGCAGTCGATCACCGCCACCCGGCTCTCGCCGAACTGGGCCAGCATCCGCTCGTACATGCCGGTGGTGAGCACCGGGCTGGAGAGCACGAACACTTCGGTCTGGCCCTCGTCCTGAGCCAAGATGTTGCCGAGGTTCTTGAACCGCGTCTTCAGACTCATGGTCGCCCCTTCGCGCAGGGGATCGATCGGGGGATTGGTGACCTGGGCGAAGTTCTGCCGGAAATAGTCCGACAACGGACGGATGCGGGAGGAGACGACCGCGAGCGGGCTGTCGTCGCCCATCGAACCGATGGCCTCCTTGCCGTCGAGCACCATGGGATCGACGATCATCTCGATCTGCTCGGAGGTCATGCCGGCGGCGGCCTGCCGGCGCGCCAGGGCTTCGCCCTCGAAGCGGCGGGGCTCCGGCCCTGGGCCGATGCGGTCCTCCAGCTCCACCATGTTGCCGAGCCAGCGGGTGTAGGGGTGGCTTTCCGCCAGTTCGTCGATGATCTCGCGCTCGGTGTAGAGCCGCCCCGCCTGCAGATCGACCGCCACCATGCCGCCGGGGGAGACGTGGAGGCGACGAAGGACGCGCTCGTCGCTGATCCCGGTCATGCCGGCCTCCGACCCCGCGATCAGCAGGCCGTCCACCGTCTGGGTGAGGCGCAGCGGGCGAAGGCCGTTCCTGTCCTTGCCCGCCAGCACCCAGCGCCCGTCGGTGGCGCAGATGGCGGCAGGGCCGTCCCAGGGCTCCATCACCGCGTTGCAATAGGCGTAGAGCGCGCGGTGCGTCTCCGGCATGCGGCCGTCGTCGTTGGACCAGGCCTCCGGCATCAGCAGGGCCTTGACCATGGGCGCAGGCCGTCCCGCCCGCACCAGCATCTCGTAGACGTTGTCGAGCGCGGCGGAGTCCGAGCCGCCCGGCCGCACCACGGGCTTGACGATGTCGCCATGCTCGCCGAAGGCGTCCGCCGCCATGCGGATTTCGTGGCTCTTCATCCAGTTGATGTTGCCGCGCACGGTGTTGATCTCGCCGTTGTGGGCGAGCATGCGCAGCGGCTGGGCCAGCCGCCATTCGGGAAAGGTGTTGGTGGAGTAGCGGGCGTGGAAGATCGCCACCGCGGCCTCGAAGCGCGGATCACGCAGGTCGGGATAGAAGCCGTCCACGTCGCCGCAGCGGAACATGCCCTTGTAGATCAGCGACTTGGCCGACAGCGAGCAGATGTAGAAACCTTGCAGGTGCGCCTCCTGCACCCGTTGCTCGATCCGGCGGCGGCAGAGATACAGCGCCCGCTCAAGCTGCTCGCCGTCTACGCCGTCGGGTGCTGCGAGCATGATCTGCTCGATCTCGGGCCGCACCGCTGCGGCCCGCTCGCCGAGGACGGAGCTGTCGATCGGCGCCTGGCGCCAGCCGTAGATGTAGAAGCCGAAGCGCAGCACCTCGGCCTCGACGATGGTGCGCGCCAGCTCCTGGGCGGCGAGGTCGGTGCGCGGCAGGAAGATCATGCCGACCGCGATGGGGCCGGGGCGGACCTTGTGGCCGATGCGCGAGACCTGCTCGGCGAAGAAGGCCTGGGGCACGCTGACCATGACGCCCGCGCCGTCGCCGGTCTTGCCGTCGGCGTCCACCGCGCCCCGGTGCCAGACCGCCTTCAGCGCGGCGATCGCCAGTTCGACCACCTCGCGTCTCGGCTTGCCGTCGATGGCGCAGACGAAGCCCGTGCCGCAGGCGTCGTGCTCCGACGAAGGGTCGTAGGCGTTCGCCTCGACCAGACGGTCACGGTTGGCGAGGTAGGCGTCCATCTCGCTCATCCTCCCCATCGCAGATGGGGAGGCGTCGGCGGAGCCGACGGAGGGGCCGCGGGGGCGCGCGGAAACCGCGGCCGAAACGCTGGCGTTCCGATCGGCTGCGCCGACGGGCCCCCTCCCCCCCTCCGGGGGACTCCCCCACGCTGCGCGTAGGGGAGATCATGGAGCGCTTTCCCCTCTGTCACGCCGCCACCTCCTGCATCTGAAGCGGCAGGCCGGCGCGGGTGCGTAGGTGCTGGTCGATGGCGAGCGCGGCGTCCTGGCCGTCGCGCACCGCCCAGACCACCAGCGACGCGCCACGCACGATGTCGCCGCCGGCGAACACGCCCGGCAGGCTCGTCATCTTGTCTTCGTCCACCGTGATCGTGCCCCCGGAGGCGACCCGCAGCTCCGGGGCGTCGAACAGCGTGGGCAGGTCTTCCGGGTCGAAGCCCAGGGCTTCAATGACCAGCTGGGCCGCTACGTCGAACTCCGCGCCGACGATCTCCTCCACGGAGCGGCGACCGCTCATGTCCGGCGCGCTCAGACGCATACGGATCGCACGCACGTGGTTCACCGCTTGCGGGTCGCCGTGGATGGCCTTGGGCGCGGCGAGCCACTTGAAGCGCACGCCCTCCTCCTCCGCATTGGCCACCTCGCGGGCCGAGCCCGGCATGTTGGCGCGATCCCGCCTGTAGAGGCAGGTGACCGAGCGGGCGCCCTGGCGGACGGCCGTGCGCACGCAGTCCATGGTGGTGTCACCGCCGCCGATGACCACCACGTCACGGCCCTTGGCGTTCAGCTCGCCGCTGTGGAAGGCCGGCACGTCGTCGCCGAAGTTCAGCCGGTTCGAGGCGATCAGGTAGTCGAGCGCCCGCACCACCGCGTCCGATCCCACCCCCGGACCGCTCAGCCGGCGCGCCTTGTAGACGCCCGTGCCGATGAAGACCGCGTCGTGCCGCTCGCGAAGCTCGGCCAGCGTGGCGTCGCGGCCGACCTCGAAATCGGGGATCAGGGTCACGCCGCTGTCGGCCAGCCGCTGGGTCCGCCGCATCACCACCGGCTTCTCCAGCTTGAAGCCCGGAATGCCGTAGGTGAGCAGCCCGCCCGGCCGGTCGTAGCGGTCGTAGATGGTCACCTGATAGCCCAGCCTGCGCAGCCAATCGGCCGCCGCGATCCCTGCAGGCCCAGCGCCGATGATCCCCACCGACTGGGTCTTCTCGTCGACCGGCGTGATCGGCTTGATCCAGCCCTCAGCCCAAGCGGTGTCGTTGATGTAGCGCTCCACCGCCCCGATGGTGACGCCGGTCCAGCCCGACTGCTCCAGCACGCAGGCGCCCTCGCACAGCCGATCCTGCGGGCAGATGCGGCCGCAGACTTCCGGCAGGGCGCTGGTCGCCTCCGACAGCGCCCACGCCTCCTGCATCCGCCCGTCGGCGGCCAGGCGCAGCCAGTCCGGGATGTTGTTGTGCAGCGGACAGCCGGTCTGGCAGAAGGGCACCCCGCATTGAGAGCAGCGCGAAGCCTGGTTTCCGCTCTGCGCGGGGTTGAAGCCGGTGTAGATCTCCTGGAAATCATCGGCGCGCTCCACCACTGTCCGCTTGTTGGGCGACGACGGCGCGATGGTCGCGAATTCCGACATGCGTTGGGTCATGATGGCCTCGCGCGCGATGAGGGATGCAGGATAGGCGAACGGAACAAATAGGCGAAATTTCCCTCAGGCAAACCCTTTGATGGCAGGTCGAGGCATAAAACACCGCAATGCGGCGTCCGCCGGGGTGAACATGGGTGCGGGAGACGATGGCTCGATGGAGACGGCCGTCGCCGACGGCTGGCGCGAGGCGGTGCGCACGCGATGGAAGGCCGACGGGGGGGCCGCGTCCGGGTCGAGGCCCCTGCCGAACGAGACGCCCGTCGCGATCGTATATGACGCCTCCACCTATGCGGTGATGATGGCGACGCCGCTGGACTTGGAGGACTTCGCGCTGGGCCTCAGCCTGACCGAAGGCGTGATCGACGCCTGCGGTGAAATCGCCGCCATGGACATCGCGCCGAACGCTCTGGGGATCGAGGTGCGCGTCTGGCTGAAGCCGGGAAGCCGGGTCGCCCTGGCGGATCGCCGCCGCAGGCTCGCCGGCCCGACAGGGTGCGGGCTCTGCGGGATCGACAGCCTGGCGGAGGCGGCGCGAACATCTCCGAGGGTATCGGCCGGGCTGAGGCTGGCGCCGGCGGACGTGTTGGCGGCCTTGGCGGACTTGGAGGGCGCCCAGGTTCTGGGCCCGCAAACGCGCGCGGTCCACGCCGCGGCTTTCTGGGCGCCTGGCGCAGGTCTGATCGCGCTGCGCGAGGACGTCGGCCGGCACAATGCGCTGGACAAGCTGGCTGGCGCGTTGGCGCGCGCGGGCGTCAAAGGGACTGGAGGGGCTGTGGTGCTGACCAGCCGGGTTTCCGTGGAGATGGTGCAGAAGGCGGCGGTGATCGGTGCGGGACTGCTGATCGCCCTCTCCGCCCCCACGACCCTGGCGGTCAAGACCGCGGAGGCGGCAGGAATCACGCTGATCGCGGTCGCCAGATCGGACGGGTTCGAGGTCTTCACGGGTCCAGAACGGATCGCCTGGTGACCGGCGGTCGATGATCTGCGGTCTGGTCCTGGCGGGCGGTCGATCGAGCCGCTTCGGGCACGAAAAAGCGATGGCGACGCTCGGTGGAAAACCTCTTATCGCCTGGGTGGTCGGAGCACTGGAGCAGCGGGCGTCACCGATCGCAGTCAGCGCCCCCAACCAGACAGGAGCCGCAGCGTTCGCACGAACCCGAGGTCTCGCCTGTCTGAGTGACCCGGTCGAACTTCACGCCGGACCGTTGCTGGGAGTAAAATCTGGGCTCCTGTGGGCCAGATCCCTGGCCGCGGACTGGCTTGTCACAGTCCCCTGCGACACCCCGTTCCTACCTCCGAGCCTTGTCGCCCGCCTGTCGACTGAGCAAACGCCCGGCGGGGCCTTCGCTGTTACAGATAAGGGCGACCATCCTCTCTGCGCGCTATGGCCGGTGACTGCCCTCCCGCTGAATTGGGAGGGCCACCCACCCGTTCGAGACATCCTGCACCACCTAGGTGCGGCGAGGGTCATCTTCGAAGACGCCGAGGCCTTCGAAAATCTCAACACGCCCGAAGACTTCAGCCGCGCGCAGTTACGGCTGAAGCCTCGATAGCCGCCCCCGCGGGGCCGTAATCAGATGACGTGAAGCAGCCAGAGGACGATCAGAACGACGACGATCAGCCCGAGCCCGCCGCTGGGGTAGTAGCCCCACGATCGGCCCGAGTTCCAGCCCATCGAGGGCAGGGCGCCGATCAAGGCCAGGATCACCACGATGATCAGAATGGTCTCAAGCATGACAACCCCCTTTGATGGACACTTCAGACGTGGCGGTGTCGCCCTGCGCCTGATCCAGCAAACGGCAACGCTTGTTTCGGGTTCCGCAGCGCTGGCCGCGCCCCCTACCGCCCGTCAGCCTATGAACAGGGTGGCGGGGTGTTCGAGCAGCCCTTTCAGCGTCTGGATGAACTCTGCGGCGTCCCAGCCGTCGACCACCCGGTGATCGAAGGAGGAGGAGACGTTCATCATCTTCCTGACCACGATCTGCCCGTGACGCACCACCGGCCGCTCCACGATCTTGTTCGGCCCGACGATGGCCACCTCGGGATGGTTGATCACCGGGGTGTGCACCAGGCCGCCTAAAGGACCCAGACTGGTCAGGGTGATAGTCGAGCCGGACAGCTCAGCCGCCGTCGCCTTGCCCTCCCGGGTGGCCTTGGCCAGGCGTCCAACCTCGCTGGCGAGCGCCCAGACATCGTGGCGCTCGGCATGACGGATCACCGGGACGATCAATCCGTTCGGCGTCTGGGTGGCCATGCCGAGGTGTACGGCTGAGTAGCGGCGCACGATCCCCGCCTCGTCGTCATAGCGGGCGTTGATCTGGGGGAAGTCGGGCAGCGCCTTGACCAGGGCGCGGATCATGAAGGGCAGGAAGGTCAGCTTGGGCTGGTCGGCGTGCTTGGTGGCGTTCAGATGGACGCGCAGCTCTTCCAGTTCGGTGACGTCGCACTCCTCCATGTAGGCGAAGTGGGGGATGCGTCGCTTGGCCTCCGACATCTTCTCCGCGATCTTGCGGCGAAGGCCGATGACCTTGACCTCGGTGATCTGGTCACGGGTGACTGCGGGAGGCCTGGCGGTTTGCGGCTGCTCGACGTGGGCGTCGAAGTCCTCGCGGGTGATGCGGCCATCGGAACCGGTGCCCTGCACCTCGGCGAGCTGCACGCCCGCCTCACGGGCGCGGCGGCGGATCGCCGGCGAGGTCAGGGGACGCTCGGGCGGGCTCTCGAAGAAGGACGGCGCGGTGGAGCCCCCTCCACCAGGCTTCGCCTGGTCCCCCTCCCCCAGGGGGGGAGGATCGAGAGCGGCTGATCCTCCCCCCGTGGGGGAGGTGGCGGCGAAGCCGATGGAGGGGGCCTCCGGGCGTTCCGTCTTCGGCGTCGTAGGCGGCGCTTGGCGCGCCTCGGCGTTGCGCTGACCCGAAGGGTTCGGCACGCCCATCACCGGCTCCGCCGCAGGCGCGCCGCTGTCGGTCTCGAACTCCACGATCGGGCCGCCGACGGCGAACATCTCGCCCGGCTCGCCCCGGCGCTCCACGATCTTCCCGGAGACGGGCGAGGTGATCTCCACCGTCGCCTTGTCGGTCATCACGTCGACGAGGGGCTGGTCCTCCTCGACCTGATCGCCGACGGCCACGTGCCAGGCGACGATCTCGGCTTCGGCCGTGCCCTCGCCGACGTCGGGCAGGCGGAAGATGAAGCGGGACATGGCTCAGCCCTCCATCACGCGGCGCATGGCCTTGGCCACCCGCTCGGGGCCTGGGAAATAGTCCCACTCGAAGGCGTGGGGATAGGGCGTGTCCCAGCCGGTCACCCGCTCGATCGGGGCCTCCAGGTGGTAGAAGCAGGCCTCCTGCACGAGCGCGCTAAGCTCCGCGCCGAAGCCGGAGGTGCGGGTGGCCTCGTGCACGATGACGCAGCGGCCGGTCTTCTTCACCGAGGCCTCGATGGCTTCGATGTCGACGGGGACGAGGGTGCGCAGGTCGATCACCTCCGCATCGATCCCGCTGTCCTGCGCCGCCGCCAGGGCCACGTGCACCATGACGCCATAGGCCAGCACGGTGAGGTCACGCCCTTCCCGAAGCGTCGCCGCCTTGCCCAGCGGCACGGTGTAGTGCTCCGCCGGCACCTCGGCCATCGGATGGCCGGCCCAAGGCGAGACGGGCTTCTCGTGGTGGCCGTCAAAAGGTCCGTTGTAGATGCGCTTGGGCTCCAGGAAGAGCACCGGGTCGTCGTCCTCGATACAGGAGATCAGCAGGCCCTTGGCGTCGTAGGGGTTGGACGGGATCACCGTCTTCAGCCCGGCCACGTGGGTGAACAGCGCCTCCACGCTCTGGGAGTGGGTGTTGCCGCCGAAGATGCCGCCGCCATAGGGGCTGCGGATGGTCATGGGCGCTGTAAAGTCGCCCGCGGAGCGGTAGCGGATGCGCGCCGCCTCGCTGACCAGCTGGTCGTAGGCCGGGTAGATATAGTCGGCGAACTGGATCTCCACCACGGGGCGCAGGCCATAGGCGCCCATGCCGATGGCCGCGCCGACGATGCCGCCCTCGGCAATCGGGGCGTCGAAGCAGCGGGTCAGGCCGTGCTTCTTCTGCAGCCCGTCGGTGACGCGGAACACGCCCCCGAAGAAGCCCACGTCCTCGCCGAAGATCAGGACGTCGGGGTCCTTCTCCAGCATGTTGTCCAGGGCGGAGTTCAGCGCCTGGATCATGTTCATCGCGGGCATGTGTGTCAGAATCCCGCTTCGCGCTTCTGGCGCAGCAGCCGCCAGTCCATGTCCTTGTAGACGTCCTCGAACATCGTCGCCGGCTCCGGGCGCGACTGGCCGAGCGTGCCGATGGCTTCGGCCTCCTTGCCCGCCGCTCGGACCAGCTCGACCGCCTCCTGCTGGTAGGCGGCGTGCTGCTCGTTGGACCATTCGCCCAGCCCGATCAGGTGGGCGGCGAGCCGCAGCACCGGATCGCCGAGCGGCCAGCCGCCCGCCTCCTCCGCCGGCCGGTAGCGCGCCGGGTCATCGGAGGTGGAGTGCTGGCCGGCGCGGTAGGTGTAGAGCTCAAGCACCGTGGCGCCGAGGTTGGCGCGTGCTCGCTCGGCCGCCCATTCGGTGGCGGCGTACACCGCCAGGAAGTCGTTGCCATCCACCCGCAGCGCCGGCAGGCCGTAGCCGATCCCCCGCGCGGCGAAGGTGGTCTGATCGCCGCCGGCTATGCCGTGATAGCTGGAGATGGCCCACTGGTTGTTGACGATGTTGAGGATCACCGGCGCGCGATAGACGCTGGCGAAGGTCATGGCGGAGTGGAAGTCGCCCTCCGCCGTCGCCCCGTCGCCGATCCAGGCGGCGGCGATCTTGTCGTCGCCCTTGTAGGCGCTGGCCATCGCCCAGCCCACGGCCTGAGGATATTGGGTGCCGAGGTTGCCGGAAATGGTGAAGAAACCGAACTCCTTGGAGGAGTACATCACCGGCAGTTGCCGTCCCTTGATAGGGTCGCTGGCGTTGGAATAGATCTGGTTCATCATCGTCGCCAGCGGGTAGCCGCGGGTGATGAGCAGGCCTTGCTGGCGATAGGTGGGGAAGCACATATCCTCTTGGGTCAGCACCAGAGCCTGGGCGCAGGCCACCGCCTCCTCGCCGGTACATTTCATGTAGAAGCTGGTCTTGCCCTGGCGCTGGGCGCGGTACATGCGGTCGTCGAAGGCGCGCGTGAGGAGCATGGCCTTCAGGCCGCGCCGCAGTGTCTCGGGGTCCACCCGCGGGTTCCAGGGACCGACCGCGTGGCCCTCCTCGTCCAGCACCCGGATCAGGCCGTAGGCCAACTCTCGCATCTGCAGGGCGGGGGTGGAGATGTCCGGCCGCTCGACGCCGCCTGCGGCCGGCAAATGCAGGCGCGTGAAGTCCGGCTCGTCGCCCGGACGGGTCTGCGGCTCGGGGACGTGCAGGCTCAGGGCCTGGGAATTCTTCATGCTCACCACCCAGGACGCCGAGCTTCTTTGTCACGGCGAAAACGACCCCCAGACCCTAAGATCAGGGAGCCGCCGCCTTCCTAGCGTCGGAAATGGCGGAAAGCGACCCTCGAAGACAGCTCAGACGGGCAATGTTTTGCGTCAGGCGACCGACGGTCAGGCGGCTTGGGCCGAGGGGGCGGCCAGATTGGGCGTCAGCCCTTGCATGATCGAGCGGTTCACCTCGATCAGCAGGTCGAGGTCGCCCTGGTTGCGGATCACCTGGCTGGTCTGGCGGCTGACGAACAGGCTGAGCGAGATGATGCTGGCGCGGGTCGCCTCGGGCAGGACATTCTGCGGACTGGCGCAGTCTGCGGCGAGCGCCGCCCAGAGCCTGCGGTTCCAGTCCAGCGCCGCGACGCGGGTCTTCAGATCGCCCTTGTCGACCCGCGCCGCATCCATCAGGGCGCGCGTGACCTCGGTGAAGAGCCGATATTCGGTCTCGCGCGGGCTTTCAGCCCGTTGCGAGGCTTGCTGGTAAGCTTGAAGCGACATGCCCTAGTCTCTCGCTCTCGTAATCGATCATTTTGCGACAAGACATCAACGCCTTGTAGTAGTTTCGCCCCAAGACGTGCTTGGAGGCGTTGACGCATTCCGCCAGGATGTCCGCATTTCGGACGACGCCCATGAAGTCGTTCAGGCGTTGGGAGAACTCTCCAAAATGTTGGGCGGCCTCGGATTCGTCCAGATACATCATCATGACCGGGAAATAGACGCGGCGGGCCGGGGAGGTCACCTCGTCGGCCTGCATGATATCCTTTTCGCGAAGCACCGACGCCTTGTTCTGCAGCACCAGCACGCCGCGACGGTCCCCGTTCTGGACCACAGCGCCGTTCAGTACGAACCTCTCTCCCGGCTTCAGCGACAACTTTAGGGGCATGTGAAGGCTCCCGCGCGGCGTTCGACCGCTTCTCGCGCTGTCCGGGGCGAGCGACACCCGCATAGCCCCGCAGCGCTGAAGCCGGCCTAAAGAGACACGGTTAGCGCTGCGTTAAGCTGGATCGGCCAAGGCTGCCTCCGGAGGTTTCTCATGGCGTCAGCCCACCCTTGCGCCGACGCGGGCGCCAAGCCCCAGCCCGTCCGCCCCCTCGATCCCACCGCAGGCGCGGACCCGCTGGAAAAGCTGACCCGCGCCCTGGCTGAGCTGAAGGCGCAGGCGATCCTGCCGCTGCTGTCGGCGGCGATGCAGGCGCTGAACGGCGGCGATGTCGGCGAGGCGCTGAAGCTCACCAACCAGGTGCTCGATGTCGATCCCGCCTGCGGACTGGCCTGGCACGTGGTGGCGCTGTGCCGAGAGCGGGCGGGCGACCTCAATGGCGCGCTGGCGGCCTATGAGAAGGCGCTGCAGCTCGATCCCCAGGACGTCGACCTGGCCAACGATCTCGGCCGGCTGGCCATGCAGATGGGCCTGTACACGGTGGCCGAGCAGCTGTTCGCGCATTTCGTCGCCGAGCGGCCGGGCGTGGTCGACGGCCCGAACAATCTGGCCTGCGCGCTGCGGGAGCAGCTTCGCTACGCCGACGCCCTCGACGTGCTGCGCCCGGCGATCGAGGCCAATCGGGGCTCGGCGCTGCTGTGGAACACGCTTGGCGCGACGATCGCCGAGCAGGGCCAGACCGAAGGCTCGCTGATCTTCTTCGACGAGGCGCTGCGCCACGACCCGGCGTTCGCCAAGGCTCGCTACAACCGCGCCAACGTGCGGCTGGCGCTGGGCGACGCCACCGGCGCCCTGGCCGACTGCGAAGCTGCTTTGCAGGACCAGGGCCTCGACGAGAGCGAGCGCGCGATGATGACCTTCGCGCGGGCCACCATGCTGGTCGCCTCGGGACGCCTGGCCGACGGCTGGGACGCCTATGAGAGCCGGCTCGCGCCGCGCCACGTCGACGTCACCCACTTCGTCACCGGCGCCACGCCCGCCTGGACTCTTCAGACCCCGTTACTAGGCGCCGACATGCTGGTGTTCGGCGAGCAGGGGCTGGGCGACGAGGTGCTGTTCGCCAACGTGGCGCCCGACCTGCTGGAGGCGCTGGGCGCGGAAGGGCGGCTGACCCTGGCGGTGGAGCGCCGCCTGGTCCCGCTCTTTCGCCGCAGCTTCCCTCAGGCCGAGGTCGGCGCCCACGCCACCTTCCGGGTGGAGCACCAGTCGGTCCGCACCGCGCCGTTCGCCCGAGACCGGGACCGGGACTTCGACGCCTGGGCGCCCCTGGCGTCGCTCCTGCGCCGCTTCCGCCGGGACGTCGCCGATTTCCCCGAGCGTGCGGCCTACCTGCAGGCCGATCCCGTCCGGGTCGAACATTGGCGCAGCCGCCTCGCCGAACTCGGCGGCGGGCGCACCGTCGGCCTGCTCTGGAAGAGCCTGAAGATCGCCTCCCAGCGGGCGCGCTTCTACGCGCCGTTTGCGGAGTGGGCGAGCGTCCTGGCGGTCCCCGGGCTCCGCTTCGTCAACCTGCAGTACGGGGACTGCGCGGCGGAGCTGGCCTTCGCTCGGGACGTGCTCGGCGTCGACATCTGGACACCCAAAGGACTGGACCTGAAGGACGACCTCGACGAGGTGGCGGCGCTGGCGAGCGCTCTGGACGTGGTGATAGGGCCCGCCAACGCCAGCATCAATCTGGCCGCGGCGTGCGGGACGCCCAGCTGGTTCGTCTGCCCCCCCGGCGGCTGGCCGATGCTCGGGACGCGCCGCTACCCCTGGTATCCTGCGGCGAGGGTGTTCAGCCCGACCGGCCTGAACCAGTGGACGCCGGTGATGGAGCGGATCGCCGACACCCTGCGGCAGGACGCCCCACCGCTCGCTTGACCCGGCTCACGCCCGCAGGCTTATGTCGCCGCAAATGCGAGGAGACGTAAGGCGATGAGACGGCTGGGCACCGCGCTGCTGGCGATTGCGACGCTGATGCTGGGGGCGGCGCCTTTGGCCGCGCACGCCCAGGACAAGGCGAAGACGGCGATCACCAAGGAACAGCGCGACAAGGGCATGAAGGACGCCCCCGCCGCCGTCCAGAAGGCCGGCGTGGCCTGCACCGTCACCGACGCCGCCTATCTCGGCGCCTCCAAAACCAAGGACGGACAGCAGGACGTCTACGAGGTGGCCTGCCAGCAGGGCATGGGTTACGTCGTGCTGTCCGGCGCCAAGGAGGCCAAGGCCTATGACTGCCTCGCCGCAGCCAGCCAGCCGACGCTCGCCTGCAAGCTACCCGAAAACGCGGACCCCAAGCAGGGGCTTAAGGCGGACATCGCCTCGGCCGGCGTAGTCTGCACCCCCACCAACGCCCGCTATCTGGGCGCCAACGCCACCACCAGCGTCTACGAGGTCGCCTGCCAGCAGGGGCCGGGCTTCCTGCTGCAGGCTCCGCAGACCGTGTCCGCGGCGACTCCTGTGGTCGCCGTCCCCTGCATCCAGACCATCGGGACGGCCAACGCCTGCACCTTGACGGACAAGGCGCAGGACGCCGCCTTCCTCGCCGGCCTCGTGGCCAAGACGGGCAAGAGCTGCCAGATCTCGGGCAGCCGCTACATCGGCTCCGACAAGACCAGCGGGGCGTCCTACTACGAGATCGGCTGCGGCCAGCAGGCCGGCTTCGTCCTGTCCGCAGACAAGGCCGGTTCTCTGGATCGGGTGATCACCTGCGGCGAGGCCCAGGCGCTGGGCGGTTGCAAGCTGACCGACAGCACCCAGATCGCCAGTCAGGAGAGCGCCACCTACACCCGGCTCGCCAAGGCCGGGGGCTTCAACTGCGACGTTTCCAAGTACCGTCCCATCGGTCTGGACGCCAACAAGGACGAGGTGGTCGAGCTCGCCTGCTCCAACCGCCCCGATGGGGTGGTCGCCATGTTCCCCAGCGCGCCCGGCGGGCGGACGCAGTTCGTCGACTGCGTTAAGGCCGGCGAGTTCGGGCCGAACGGCGCCTGCACGCTGAGTTCACCGACGCCGGTCTACGCCAAGTACACCGCGGCGCTTGCGGCCAAGGGACGGTCGAGCTGCAAGGTCTCCGGCGCGCGCTACCTCGGCAAGAGCCCTCAGGGCACAGATTTCGTGGAGACCGCCTGCGCCGACGGCAACCCTGGCTGGGTCATCGAGCTGACCTCGTCCGACACCGTGAAGTCCTTGTTGAGCTGTGGCCAGGCCAAGAGCGTCGGACTGGCCTGCGAGCTGCCGACCAACGCCAAGGGCTGACGAAGCGGGACGCATCGTTTGAACGGTCCGCGGCGGCGACGCTGCGGACCGTTGGGCGGCTTAGATGGCGGCGGGGGTGACAGCCTCCTGCACCGCATCGACCAGCCAGAAGGGCAGGTCGAGCCGCACCTCCATACCCTCTGTCGTCAATGGTGCACCCGTGGCTCGGTCGAGCCTTAAGAGCGCCAGAGCCCGGCCGTCGACCCCCGAACGCACCTCGCCCGCGCGCAGGCTACCATTCAGCACCTCTGCCCCCGACGCCAAGGCCGGACCGTCGAAATTGAGCGGCGCGAGGCGCGACTTGACCACGCTGCGACGCTTCATCCGCGAGGTGGTCTCCTGCCCCACAAAGCAACCCTTGCGGAAGTCGATCGCGTTTAGCAGGTCGAAATTGGCCTCCAGCGCATAGGTTTTGTCCGACAGGCCGTCTCGCGCGACATCGGGAACGCCCCAGGCCAGACGATGAACGTCATAGGCCTCCGCGCCCTGCCGCAAGGCGCCTTCAGGGGCCGGCACGTTCAAGGCGCGAAGCCCCAAGGCCTCCAACCGCGGGTCCTGCCTCCACGCCCCCTGAGCCTTCACAGCCCCCCCGAAGAGCGCGGCCACCACGCCCGGCGTAGGCTCGATCTCCACCTTGGCCCGAAGCCGATACATCCTGAGGCGTCCGACCAGCGCCTCCCGGGCGGCGGCGGGGACGTCCAGCCAGGCCCCCTCGGCTTCCGCCAGGATGAACAGGTCGTAGAGCAGCCGGCCTTGCGGGGTGAGCAGGGCGGCGTAGCGCATCTCGCCTTCCGCCATGGTCAAGACGTCCTGGGTGATCAGGCCCTGCAGGAAGCTGCGCCAGTCCGGCCCCGCGACGCGGATCAGCGCACGGTCCGGCAGGACGGTAAAGACGGCGTTCGGAACCTCGGTCATGGCGGCAATCTGGCCCCGGACGCCCCCAGGCGCCAGGGAGACGCCGCGGCGGAGGTGGCGCCCACCGCCGGAGCCGGGTAACGATCAGCGCGATGGCGACGCCGCGCTTTCCTATCCTGTTCATCACCGCCAGCCGGGTTGGCGACGCGGTGCTCTCCTCCGGCCTGATCCACAGGCTGGCCGAGGAGATGCCGCACGCCACCTTCACCATCGTCGCGAGTCCGCTGACCGCCCCGCTGTTCCGCGATGTCCCGGGGCTGGACCAGGTGATCGCCTTGGAGAAGATGGGCATGGCGGGCCACTGGGTCCGCCTCTGGCGACAGACGCGTGGGCGGCGATGGGGCCTGGTGGTGGACATGCGCGGCTCGCAGCTCGCCCGCATGCTCAACGCCCGGCGGCGCGCCGTCCACCGACCCCTTTCGTCGGCCGTGGCGCCGATCCACAAGGTGCTGGAGGCGGCGCGCGTCCTGAGGCTGGAGGACGATCCCCCCTCGCCTCACCTGTTCACCAGCCCCGCCACCGAAGCCGCTGCCGACGGCCTGCTCGGGCGCGATCCGGCGCCGTTGCTCGCCATCGCGCCCGCGGCGAACTGGGCCGGCAAGACCTGGCCGGCAGAACGATTCGCCGTCGTGGCCGCGGAGTTGCTGGCGCCGGGTGGCCCGCTGCCGATGGGAAGGCTGCTGCTCCTCGGCGGCCCCGCCGACCGCTTCGCTGCGGAGGCCGTGCGGCGGGTGATCCCGCGCGCACGGCTGGTGGACACCGTGGGGCGCGTGGACCTGCTCACCGCCTATAGCCTGCTCAAGCGCGCCCGCCTGTTCATCGGCAACGACTCAGGCCTCATGCACCTCGCCGCCGCGGCCGGCGCACCGACGCTCGGCCTGTTCGGTCCCTCCGACGAGCGGCTCTATGCGCCCTGGGGGCCTAAGGCGCGGGTGCTGCGCGGCCCCCGCGACTTCGCCGCCTTCAAGGCCATCGACCCCGAGCTGAACCAAGTCGTCTGCCACATGTTCGACCTACCGACCGCCTGGGTCGTCGCTGCGGCGAGGCGGCTGCTGGAAGATACGGCTCCGCCGCATGTGGCCGACGGCCCTGATCCTGTGGCGATGGACGCCCCCGCTGGCGAGTTCGAGCATGACTGAGACCTACGACCTGATCGTGCGCGGCGGCGAGGTGGTGAACCACGCGGGGCGGGCGATCGCCGACATCGGCGTGCGAGACGGACGCATCGCGCGCCTGGGAGACCTCGGCCAGGCGTCCGCCGCCGAGACGCTCGACGCACGGGGCCTCACGATCCTGCCCGGGGTGATCGACACGCAGGTGCACTTCCGCGAACCCGGGCTGGAATGGAAGGAAGACCTGGAGACCGGGTCGCGGGCGGCGGTCCTCGGCGGCGTCGTGGCCACCTTCGAGATGCCAAACACTCAGCCGAATACGACGGACGCCGCGTCGATGGCCGACAAGCTCGCCCGGGCCAAGGGGCGCATGCATTGCGACCACGCCTTCTATGTCGGCGGCACGCACGAGAACTCGGCGGACCTCGGCGAGCTGGAGCGGCTGCCGGGCTGCTGCGGGGTCAAGGTGTTCATGGGAGCCTCCACCGGCACGCTGCTGGTCGCCGACGATGCGGGCGTGGCCGAGGTGCTGCGCCACGTCACCCGGCGCGCCACCTTCCATTCCGAAGACGAATATCGCCTTGTGGAACGCCGCTCCCTGGCTCGGGAAGGCGATTGGACGAGCCATCCGGAGGTGCGCGACGCGGAGTCTGCGATCCGCTCCACCCGCAGGCTGTGCCGGCTGGCCCGGGAGCTCGGCAAGCGCATCCACGTGCTGCACGTCTCCACCGCCGAAGAGATCGAGTTCCTCGCCAGCCAGAAGGATGTGGCGAGCGTCGAAGTCACGCCCCAGCACCTGACCCTGGAGGGGCCACAAGCCTACGAAAGGCTGAAGGGTCTGGCTCAGATGAACCCCCCGATCCGCGACGCCCGCCATGTGGCCGGACTGTGGAACGGGATCGCCCAGGGCGTCGTGGACGTGCTCGGCTCCGACCACGCGCCCCACACCCTGGAGGAGAAGGATCGGCCCTACCCCGCCTCCCCCTCCGGGATGCCGGGCGTGCAGACGATGCTGCCGGTCATGCTGACCCACGTGGCCGCAGGGCGGCTCAGCCTGGAGCGGCTCGTGGACCTGACCAGTGCGGGCGCGCAGAGGCTGTTCGGGATCGCCGGCAAGGGGCGGCTGGCGGTCGGCTATGACGCCGACCTGACTGTGGTGGACCTGCGCGCCCGCCGCACCCTCCGCCACGCCGACATGGCCAGCCGCTGCGGCTGGACGCCCTTCGACGGCATGGAGGTGACCGGCTGGCCGGTCGCCACGATCGTGCGCGGTCATATCGTGATGCGTGAGGACGAGGTGGTCGCCCCGGCCCTAGGCGAACCGGTGAGGTTCCAGGAGACGCTCGCCGCGGTGACCAATCAAAGCGGTCAGGTGGAGATGGCCTGAGCGCTCAGTGCGGTGAAAGCTCAGGCTGCGGCCGCCACCCGCTCCGCGTCGGGCCAGACGACGTCGGGCAGGGCTTCGAAGCCCGGTCTCGCCAGAAGGAAGCCCTGTTGCAGCCAGACGCCGAGGTCCAGCAGCGCCTGATGCTCACCGAGGGTCTCGATGCCTTCGGCCACGACCTCCACCCCGATCTCGCGGCAGACGTTCACCATCCCGCCGACCAGCAGACGCTTCACCCGGTCGGTGTCGATGTCGCGGATCAGCTCCATGTCCAGCTTGACGATGTCGGGCTGGAACTTGGCCAGCAGAGTCAGGCCGGAATAGCCCGCGCCAAAGTCGTCGATGGCGGTGCGAAAACCCAAGGCCTTGTAGGCGGCGATGATGCGGCCGAGATGCTCGTGCTCCACGCGCTCGCTCTCGGTGAACTCGAACAGCAACCGGTCGAGGGGAAATCCCGTCCGGCGCGCCGTCGCCAAGGTCAGCCGTATGCAGGCCGCGGGATCGTAGACCGCGTTGGGCAGGAAGTTGATGGACAGCAGGCCACCACGCGCCGGAAGTCCCAGCCCCGAGGCCAATTCGATCGCCTTGACCCGGCAGCCCTGGTCAAAGGCGTAGCGGTTGGTCGTGTTCACGGTCTCTAGGACGCTGAGCGCGCCCTCGCCGCCCACGCCGCGCACCAGCGCCTCATAGCCGAACACCTCGTGGTTGCGCACGTCCACGATCGGCTGGAACGCCATGGTGAAGGGGCGTTCGAAACCGTCTCCCCCCCGGCAGCCCGCACATCCCTCAGCGCTCATGCGACCACGATCCCGATCAGACAGCTTCGATCTGTAGCGGAGAAGGCGCTAACGAAGCGCTGACGTTACACCGATCGCTGCGACGCTGCGCCTGGGGAGGGACTTTTCCCGGCGGGTGAGCCGGGAACTGGCGAAAGGCGCTCCGGGCGACACGCCTGCAACGACAGCTGTACGGAATTTAAGGGCGCAAACAACTCGCAGACATCGCCTTGGTCTACCCACCTTGTGAGACGCCCAAGGAGTATGTGGCTTGTCCCCTGACATCTCGCGACTTCAGCTGCTCGATTTCTCCGGCGTTCCCGGATCGGAGCCCAGCGCCCCGGCGCAGCCCTCCAGCCTGCGGAGCACAGGCGCATTCATCGCCCACTATCTGCGCAGCCGTCCGACGCAGTTCCTCACCCTGCTCTGCGTGGTGGTCGCCGCCTCCACCTGTGCGGTGGGGGCGCAGTACGGGATGAAGCTGGTCATCGACGCCATGACCGCGGCCCCCGGCCACCGGATCGCCATCAACGTCGCGCTGGGCCTTTTCATCGGCCTGGTGGCGCTGGAGAGCGTCTTCTGGAGGCTGAGCGGCTGGCTGGGCGCGCGCGCCACCCTGGAGACCGGCGTCGACATTAAGCTCGACCTGTTCGCCCACCTGGCGGGCCACTCGCTCCGCTACTTCCAGGATCAGCTGGCCGGTGCGCTCGGCCAGCGGCTGACCTCCACGGCGGGCGCCTTCGGCCAGATCGTCAACCGGACGGTCTGGGACATAGCTCCGCCCTGCATCAGCTTTTTCGGGGCGCTGCTCATCTTCGCCTCGCTCGATGGCGGCATGACCCTGGCCCTGTCGCTCTTCGTGGCCGTCACCACCGCGTGCCTGATCGCCTTCGGCCTGCGCGGACGCCGCCACCACCGCCACTACGCCCGACGGTCCAGCGAGGCGGGCGGCGAGATCATGGACGTCATCAACAACATGCTGGCGGTCAAGACCTTCTCAGCCCGGGACCGGGAGCGCGCGCGCCTGGGCGAGGCCTTCGGAGCGGAAGCCGACGCCCACGCCCGCAGCTGGATGTACAACGAGAAAATCCGGGTCGCCAACGACGTGGCTCTGGTGATCATGGCGGCGGCGACGCTGCTCTGGGCCGCTCATCTGTGGCACGTCGGCAAGATCACGCCGGGCGATGTGGTGCTGGTCTCCGCCCTCACCTTCCGACTGCTGCACGGCTCACGCGACCTGGCGATGAGCCTGATCGACATGGGCCAGCAGTACAGCTTCATCGGCGAGACCCTGCGCATCATCGGCCAGCCGCACGCCCTGGTGGACCCTGAATCGCCCCGGCTTGCGCCCCGTCGGCAAGGCTCGATCACCTTCGACAAGGCGAGTTTCGGCTATCGGCCGGAGGCGCCGATCCTGAACAACCTCAACCTCCACATTCCCGCCGGCGAACGGGTGGGCCTGGTCGGCGCGTCGGGCGCGGGCAAGTCGACCCTGACCCAGCTGGTGCAGCGCCTGTACGAAGTGAACAGCGGGCGGATCCTGGTCGACGACCAGCCGGTCCAGGCCTATCGCCAGGACGAGCTCCGCGCCCGTATAGCGGTGGTGCCGCAGGAGGTCAGCCTCTTCCACCGCAGCGTGATGGACAACATCCGCTTCGGGCGGCCCGAGGCCAGCGACGCGGACGTGATCGCCGCGGCCCGGGCGGCGCACTGCGAGGCGTTCATCGCCGATCTGCCCGAGGGCTACGCCACCATAGTCGGCGATCGCGGGGCCAAACTTTCCGGCGGCCAGCGCCAGCGCGTCGGCATCGCGCGCGCCTTCCTCAAGGACGCGCCGATCCTGATCCTGGACGAGGCCACCTCGGCGCTCGACGCCGTGTCCGAGGCCGCAGTCCAGGCTGCGCTCACCGACCTGATGGATGGCCGCACGGTCCTGGCCATCGCGCACCGCCTTTCCACCCTGACCGACATGGACCGGGTGCTGGTGCTGGCCGGCGGCGAGGTGATCGAGGACGGCTCGCCGTTCGACCTGCAACGCCACGGCGGCGCCTTCGCGCGCCTTTGGCGGATGCAGACGGATGGGCGGGTGATCAACCTGCCCCGTTCGCCCCTGAAGGCGGTGAGCTGACCGAGACGCCTCACGTCACGATGTTCTGCTTGCGTTCCCGGAACAGAGCGGGTACATACAATCTGCCATTACGACCTGCCGGCCACCCGGCTCGCGAGAATCGTGGCAGAAGGGACGCCGACAGTGAATCAGACGGTGTTACGACTCGTGGGACAAGGCGAAGGCGATAAGCAGCGGGCCCTAGACGCGGCGATCGCTCAGATCGACCGGGCGTTCGGCAAGGGCTCGGTGATGAAGCTGGGGTCGAAGGGCTCCAAACTCGACATCGAGACCGTCTCCACCGGCTCGCTCGGACTGGACTTGGCGCTAGGTGTCGGCGGCCTTCCCCGGGGCCGGGTGATCGAAATCTTCGGCCCGGAAAGCTCGGGCAAGACAACCCTCGCCTTGCACGTGGTTGCGGAAGTGCAGAAGGGTGGCGTCGCAGCCTTTGTCGACGCCGAGCACGCGCTCGATCCCGGCTATGCGGCAAAGCTCGGGGTGAACCTGGACGATCTGCTTGTCTCTCAGCCCGACACCGGCGAGCAGGCGCTGGAGATTGTGGACACTCTGGTGCGATCCGGCGCGGTGGATGTGGTGGTGATTGACTCGGTGGCGGCGCTCACCCCCAAGGCCGAGATTGAAGGCGAGATGGGTGACAGCCTGCCCGGGTTGCAGGCCAGGCTGATGAGCCAGGCGCTGCGAAAGCTCACCGCCTCCATCTCCAAGTCCAAGTGCATGGTCATCTTCATCAACCAGATCCGGATGAAGATCGGGGTGATGTACGGCAGTCCCGAGACGACCACCGGCGGCAACGCCTTGAAGTTCTACGCTTCTGTCCGCCTTGACATTCGCCGTACTGGCTCGATCAAGTTGCGCGACGAAGTGGTGGGCAACAACGTCCGGGTGAAGGTGGTGAAGAACAAGGTGGCGCCGCCGTTCCGGGAGGTGGAGTTCGACATCATGTACGGCGAGGGTATCTCCAAGATCGGCGAGATCATCGATCTGGGGGTCAAGGCGGGCGTGGTGGAGAAGTCCGGCTCCTGGTTCTCCTACGACAGCCAGCGCGTGGGCCAGGGTCGCGAGAACGTGCGCGAATTCCTCAAGAAGAACCCCGAGATCGCCGCGCGTATAGAGGCGCAGGTTCGCAAGAACGCCGCGCCCCTGGCCGACACCATGCTGGTCGCTCCCGAACCTGACGCCGACGACTAGGCGCTCTGAGGTTTACGCTACTCGTCCGGGATCAAGGTGTCGGGCGCTTCGGGCGGCCGCACCTCGAACAGGCCGATGTCGAGGGGCTGCTGGAGCCTTACCGGCCTCAGCGGCTGGCGGGCGAGGGCGTTGAGCGCCGGACCTTCCAGCCCGCGTCCCGCCTCCGCCTTACGCAGTTGTCGAGCGGCGTCTGCAGCAGAAGTGTTTTGGAATTGGTTGGTCGTTTTTTTCGCGCCGATCCGCCAGTAGGACACTGACAGACGCCAGAGGATGACCGCCGCGCTCCTGTCCGGCCAGCGACGTCCGTTCTTGTAATTCGGCTGGGCGGGGACCGGGACGGCGGTTTGGACGCCGTCAGCGGACGAGACCGGCACAAGCTCGCCCCACCGTGCATCCGGCGACAAGACTGGCCCGCCCTTAAACCCATCCTCGACCCGTCCAACATAGGCGTCGAGCGCCGCGTCACGGGTGGCGAACGCCGGACCGACCAGCTCGGTCTGAAACGCCACGTCTTCGGCGGCGATCGCCTGCGCTTCCCGCGCCCGGGCGGCGTAGCCACGGGCGGCGTGCAACGCGGCTTCCGCCGTCTCGGCCACGGGATAGAGGATCGCCGTCATCGCCACGACTGTGCAGGCCCGCTCGCCCAAGACAAGCCCTCCTCATACCAAAGACGGTAGAGGCTAACCGCTGAAGACTTGATCCTCCCCTTTTGGGGGAGGGGGACCAAGCGAAGCTTGGTGGAGGGGGCGGCGCCGCCCGCGCCGCACTGTCGCCCCCTCAGTCGGCTTCGCCGACAGCTCCCCCATCGGGGGAGCATCTCGAAAGCCATCTGATCAACGCAAGCTCAGCACCCGGCAGTGGATAGGATCTGGATTTCGCAGGACCCTGCTGGCCGCTACAAGCCGACCATGATCCTGCCCGACCGCTTCGCATCCCTGGCCGAGGCCTTCAGCTCGAACCTGGCTGAGGGGCGGGAGCTGGGTGCGCGCTTCACTCTGGTGCAGCGTGGCGAGCTCATTTTCGACATCTGGGGCGGACATGCCGACCGCGCCGGCCACCGTGCCTTCGACGAGCTTACGCTCACGCCGGTCTTCTCCACCACCAAGGCGATCGCCGCCCTCCTCATCGCACGGCTGGTCGATCAGGGCCGGCTCGACTACGACCAGCGCGTCGCCAGCGTCTGGCCCGAGTTCGCCCAGGCTGGCAAGGGCGAGATCACCGTCGGCCAGGTGATGTCCCACCAGGACGGCCTGGCCGGCCTGGTCGAGCCCATGGACCCTGGCCTGTGGCTCGATTGGGACACGATCGTCGACAAGCTCGCCGCCATGGCGCCCCTGTGGCCGCCTGGATCGGCGAGCGGCTACCACCCGATCACCTACGGCTTCACGGCCGGCGAAATCTTTCGCCGGGTCGATGGACGCAGCATGGGCCAGGCGCTGCAGGAGGACCTCGCCGGGCCCTTCGGCCTCGACCTCTGGATCGGTCTGCCGGACGCGGAATTCGCCCGGGTGGCGGAGCTGGAGCGCCCGACCCGCTTCGCCGACTTCGGCCCGATAACCGGGATCAAGAAGCTGGCCTTTTTGACCAAGTGGGCCTCCCCCGGCGGCCGGGGCGCCGCCGAGTGGCGGCGGGCGGAAATCCCCTCCGCCAACGGCCACGTCACCGCCTCAGGACTGGCGCGGCTGATGAACGCCATGGCCTGCGAGGGTGAACTCGACGGGCGCCGCATCCTTAGACCGGACACGGTCCGGGCGGCTACGGCCGAGCGCATCTTCGGCCAGGATCTCGTCCTGCCGTTCGAGATCAGCTGGGCGGCCGGCTTCATGCGCAATGTCCCCAACATGATCTATGGCCCGGGCGAGCAAAGCTTCGGCCATTCGGGCTGGGGCGGCAGCTGCACCTTCGCCGATCCAGAGCGTGGACTGTCCGGCGCCTACGTCATGAACCGCCAATCGCCGGAGCTGATCGGCGATCCCCGTGCGGTCGAGCTGATCAGGCTGGCCTACGCCTGTCTTTGATCGGGCGAGGTCAGGGCGTCGGCGGCGTATAGGCCGCGAGCAGGCGGACAAGTTCAGGCGGTGGCCGGCGAAGAGCCGCTCCGTCTGCGCGAATGCTCGCGACCTCGACTTCAGCGGTGCAGATCAGATCACCAGCGCGTTCAATCCGCTGTGCAAAGCCCAGCCGCGCGCCGCGGAGGCGGGTGATCGCTGTGGAGACAAGCAAAGCGTCGTCGATCCGAGAGGGGCGGCGGAAGTCGACCTGCAGCCGGACCACGGCGAAGGCGGCGCCAAGCGCGCCCATCCGGCGATGATCCGCCCCCGCCAGCCGCAAGAAGTCCGAGCGACCGCGCTCGAAGAAACGCACATAGCTGGCGTGATAGACCAGGCCGGTAAAGTCGGTGTCCTCGTAGTAGACCCGAACCGGCAGACGGTGCTCGCACCCGTGGAAGCCGCCGGCGGAGGGCTGATCGCCAGGCTCCGGCGAAATCTCCGGCGGCGCTTGCGTCACTCCTCGAACAGCCCGCCCTGGGAGGTCCGGGGCGTGGGCGACTTGAGGCCCAGATGCTCGTAGGCCTTGCCGCCCGCCACCCGTCCGCGGGGCGTGCGCAGAACGTAGCCCTGCTGCAGCAGGTAGGGCTCGATCACGTCCTCCACCGCGTCGCGCGCCTCCGCCAGAGCCGCCGCCAGGGTCTCGGCGCCGACGGGACCACCGCCATAGGTCTCGATCAGCGCGCGCAGGTAGCGGCGATCCAGGCCGTCCAGGCCCGCCTCGTCCACTTCCAGCCGGGCCAGGGCGCTGGCGGCGGCCCGGCGGTCGATGGCGGTCACGCCATCGGCCTCGGCGAAGTCGCGCACCCGGCGAAGCAGACGCCCCGCCACCCGCGGCGTGCCCCGGGCGCGTCCGGCGATCTCGGCCGCCCCGTCCGCGGTCAGGGTCAGACCAAGCCTTCGGGCGCCGTGCGCCAGCACCGACTGCAGCTCCAGGGGCGTATAGAACTCCAGCCGCAAGGGGATGCCGAAGCGGTCGCGCAGCGGATTGGCCAGCAGACCCGCCCGGGTGGTGGCGGCGACCAAGGTGAAGGGGTTCAAAGGAATCTGCACCGAACGGGCCGAGGGGCCCTCCCCGATCACCAGGTCCAGCACGTGGTCCTCCATGGCCGGATAGAGGATTTCCTCGACCGTGACGGGTAGCCGATGCACCTCGTCGATGAACAGCACGTCGCGCGGCTCGAGGTTGGTCAGGATGGCGGCCAAGTCGCCGGGCTTGGCCAGAACCGGCCCGGAAGTGGCGCGGAAACTCACCCCGAGTTCGCGCGCCACGATCTGGGCGAGGGTGGTCTTGCCGAGGCCTGGCGGCCCGAACAGCAGCACGTGGTCCAGCGGCTCGGCCCGGGCGCGGGCGGCGTCGATGAAGACCTTCAGGTTGGCCTTGACCGGCGCCTGGCCGGTGAACTCCGCCAGGGTCTGGGGGCGCAGAGCCCGGTCGAAGCCTTCCTGCGGCGCAGGCTCGCCGGAGACCAGCCGGCTCACCGGCCGAGGTCCTGCAGCGCCGCCTTGATCAGGGCGGGCAGGGTGGCGTCGGGAGCAAGGCGCGCGGCTACGCTCTCCACGGCTCGCCGACCCACCGGCTCCGCCACGCCCAGGCCGAGCAGGGCGGCGACCGCCTCGCCCGTCAGGCTCGGCGGCGCGGGGGGCGTATCGACGGCGCCGGTGTGCAGCGGCATGGGAAGCCCGGCGCCGATCGGCTTGCCCTTCAGCTCGGTGACGATGCGCAGGGCGAGCTTGGCGCCCACGCCGTTGGCGCGGCTGACCGCGGCCTTGTCGTCGCGCACCACGGCCGAGGCGAGTTCGGCGGGGGGAAGCACGTCCAGGACGGCGAGCGCCGCCTTAGGCCCCACGCCCTGGATCGCCTGCAGCAGCAGAAAGGCCTGGCGCTCGCCCTTGGACAGGAAGCCGTAGAGGCGGGTGCCGTCCTCGCGGGTCTGGCTGTCGATATCCAGCGTCACCTCTTCGCCGAGGGGCGGCAGCCGCTGCAGCGTCCGGGCGCCGCAGCGCACGACATAGCCGACGCCGCCCACATCTACGACCGCCTCCTCCTCCTCGATATCGGCCACGATCCCGCGAAGCCGGCCGATCACGCAGCACCTCGCAACCGCGCCACGCGCAGGTGGGCGTGGGTGATGGCGACGGCCAGGGCGTCGGCGGCGTCCGCGGTCACCTCGCCTGCGGTGGGCAACAGGCGACGGACCATGAAAGCGACCTGGGCCTTGTCCGCAGCCCCTGTGCCGACAACCGCCTTTTTGACCAGGCGGGTCGAATACTCGGCCACCGGCACGCCCGCCTTGGCGGGGGCCAGCAGGGCGCAGGCCCGGGCATGGCCCAGCTTGAGGGTCGAGGCCGGGTTGACGTTGACGAACACCTCCTCCACCGCCGCCTCATGAGGCGAATGCTCGGCGACGACCGCATCCAGCTGGTCGAGCAGGGAGAGCAGCCGGTCCGACATCGCGCCTGCCTCCGGGGCGCACACAACCCCATGCGCCACATGGGCGAGCCGCGCGCCGGTGCAGGCCACCATCCCCCAGCCGGTGCGGCGCAGGCCGGGATCGAGCCCCAGGATGAGAATCGTGTTCGTCATGTGTTCCAGGGCTTAGAGCACGGAACGGCGGCGGGATCGTTAACGGATGGACGCGCCGCGGGGTCGAACGGCGGCCGTCGCGCCCGCACTCGCCTCAGAACTCTTCCCAGCCCTCATCGTCTATAATCGGCGCGGACCGGCGGGCTACGTTGACGCGAGCGGCTGCCGCGGATCGGCCTGAGTAGGAGCTCCGTCGCGGCATCGGAACCGGCCGGACCGCGGGAAGAGCCTGGAAGGTGTTGGAGATATCGCCGATGCGGAAATGGCTGACGAGTTCGGACAGGACCTCGGCCTCCGAAGCGAGGGCGTGGCTGGCGGCGGTGGACTGCTCCACCATGGCGGCGTTCTGTTGGGTGACCGTGTCCATCTGGTTGACCGCGATATTGACCTGCTGCAGGCCGCCCGCCTGCTCCTCCGCGGACGCCGCCATGTCGAGCACCAGGGCGTTGATCTCGCCCACCTGGGCGACGATACGGGCAAGGGCGTCGCCGGTCTGACCGACCAGCTCAACGCCGCTGCGGACCTGCTTGGAGGAGGCTGAGATCAGGCCCTTGATCTCCTTGGCGGCCTGGGCGGAGCGTTGCGCCAGGGCGCGGACCTCGCTCGCCACCACCGCGAAACCGCGTCCTGCCTCGCCGGCGCGCGCCGCCTCGACCCCGGCGTTGAGCGCCAGAAGGTTGGTCTGGAAGGCGATCTCGTCGATCACGCCGATGATCTGGGAAATTTCCGCGGCCGAGGTCTCGATCTGACCCATCGCACCCACCGTCTGGCGCACCACCGCGCCGCTCTTCTCCGCATCGGACTTCGTGTTCGACACGGTGCGGCGCGCCAGGGTGGCGCCCTCGGCGGTCTTCTTCACCGTGGCGGTGATCTGGTCCAAGGCGGCCGCCGTCTCTTCCAGGGTCGCGGCCTGCTGCTCGGTGCGCCGCGAAAGGTCGTCGGCGGCATGGCTGATCTCCCCGACGCCGACGCGCATCCGCCCGGCGTTCTCCACGATCACGCCGACGACCTCCTCCAGCCGCTCCATGGTGGCGTTGTAGTCGTCCTTCAGCTTCTGGCAGTATTCAGGAAAGACCACGGTGATGCGGAAGGTGAGATCGCCGGAAGCGAGCTTGGCCAAGCCCTCCCCCAGGCCGACCACGACCTGTTGAGCTTCAGCAACCATGACATTGTGTTTGGCGACCTTGGCGGCGCGTTCCGCTTCGAGGGCGAGCGCCGCCGCCTCCTGCTCGCACCGCGATTCGGCAAGATGGCGTTGGTTGTCGCGAAATACCGATAGCGAGGCGACGATGGCGCCAAGCTCGTCAAGCCGGCGAAGACTTTGAAAATCAAGATCGTTGTCGCCGTCCGCCACAGCCTGGGTCGCCGAGGCGATGCGACCGATATCGCGACGCGTGGTGATTACGGCGACTGTCCCGAGCGCCCCCACGGCCAGCAGGGTGAGGCCGCCGACGAGGGTGAGCAGGCGAACGCTCTTCGTCACCCGGGCATAGCTGGAGGCCGCATCGGCGCTGATCTGGCTGTTCTGGTCGGCGACCACCTCCTTCAAGGTGGTCGTCATCAAGCGGTAACTGTCCTCGAAAGGTATGGCGAAGCCGGCCGCGGTGGCGAAGTCGGTCCCCATCATGTTGCCGATAAGGTCCACCATGCTCTGAGTGTCTGCGAGCTCCTTGGTGACGCGGTCGAGCTTGAGCCGCTCGGCGGGCGGCGACTGCACGCGAACAAGCGCCAACTGCTTGCCGATGGCGTCGAAACGCAGGCTCAGCGCCTTCATCTGTCCATCGACCTTGTCGGGGTCGATCTTGGCGCCCTGGTGAGTCAGCAATCGATAGAGTTCGCCATGCGCGGCGACGATGGCTTCGGAGATGTCGCGCATCTGCGCGCGCCGGGGCATCTGAACCTCGACCACCTGTCTCAGCTCGGCGCTGGACTGGGCGATGGCGAAAATGTTCATCAATCCGACCGCCGACATCATTAACAGCGCGAAGGCGGGCGCCACGCCGATCTTGATGGCGAGAGGTAGGTCGGCCACCCTCAAACGAAACATCCTCAGCTCCCGACGACGAAAAGGCGCGCGAGTTATTCGACCTGATTAATGTTAATGACTGCTCTCTTTAGTGCCAGCGGCGCTCAATTTATTTCGCTGCCAGAGGGCGTTCGGTGACACTCAGTTAACTCTACACCAGGGTCAGATTTAGGATGATTTATTAAGTCCCGCCTGAGAACGTGGCTGTCTCCCAACCATGACCAGGGGCATGGATCATGAAGACGTCGATCTCTCTGATCGCTGGACTGTTCGTCGGGGTCGCTGCGAGCCGCGGCGCGCTGGCTGACGGCAACTTCCAAGCTCATTACACCGACTGCGTGGACAAGTTCGCGACCACCTCTTCGGCGGCGAGCGTCACGCTGGAGTGCAGCGCCGCCGCTGGTAAGCTCGGCGCGTGCAAGGTGGTGGACAACAGCGCCCCTGGCAAAGGGTTCGACAGGGCGGCCGTTTGCGTCGCGGCCTTCCTGCCCATGGGGACCAAGACGGGCATGGTGCGGGTGCCGGTGCGTTTTACGGCGATGTGACCGGCTGGTTCGGCCCGGGCGGCGTCAGCCGGCCATCAGCCCGGCGAACCGTTCGAACAGATAGAGCGAGTCGGTGGGTCCCGGGCTCGCCTCGGGATGGTGCTGAACGCTGAACACCGGCCGGTCGGCCAGCCTGATGCCCGCATTCGTCCCGTCGAAGAGCGAGACGTGGGTCTCCTGCACCGCCTCCGGCAGGCCGCGCCGATCCACCGTGAAGCCGTGGTTCATGGACACGATCTCCACCTTGCCGGTCTCCAGGTCCTTGACCGGATGGTTGGCGCCGTGGTGGCCCTGGTCCATCTTGATCGTCTTGGCGCCCAAGGCCAAAGACAGCATCTGGTGGCCGAGGCAGATGCCGAACACCGGCTTGCCTGACTCCACCAGCTTGCGGATTTCGGGCACGGCGTAATCGCCGGTGGCCGAAGGATCGCCCGGACCGTTGGACAGCAGCACGCCGTCGGGATTTCGCGCCAGCACCTCCTCCGCCGTCGTGGTCGCCGGCAACACGGTGGCGCGGGCGCCGATGGAGGTGAGCGCGCGCAGGATGTTGCGCTTGATGCCGTAGTCCAGCACCGCGACCTCGAACCGAGGCTCCGGCCGCGCCTTGGCGTAGCCCTCCGGCCAGGACCAGAGGCCCTCTTCGAAGGTGAAGCTCTGCAGCGTGGTGGCCTCCTTGGCGAGGTCCAGCCCGACCAGGCCGCTCCAGGCGCGCGCTTGCGCCCGGAGCGCATCCAGGTCGAACCGGCCGTCTGGGGCGTGGGCGATCACGGCGTGCGGCATCCCCCGCTCCCGGATGGTCCGGGTCAGCTTGCGGGTGTCCACCCCAGCCAGGCCTACGACGCCGCGGCGCTTCATCCAGGCGTCGAGGTCGCCGGACGCGCCCCTCTCCGCGCGCCAGTTGGCGGCGGCGGTGGGGACATCGCGAAAGATTGCGCCGCGGGCGGTCGTGCGCGCACCTCCGAATCCGCCCTCCCGTCCGAACTGCTCGGTGTCTTCCAAGTTCACGCCCGTATTGCCGATGTGGGGGAAGGTGAAGGTGACGATCTGGGCCATGTAGGAGGGATCGGTCAGGATCTCCTGATAGCCAGTCATGGCGGTGTTGAAGCACACCTCGCCCACCGCCTCGCCCACATGGCCGACGCCGAGACCGCTCAGCACCGTGCCGTCGCCGAGCACAAGGACGCCCGTCGCGCCTTCGATCACCTCGGACATGCTAAGCTCCGGACGCCCGCGGGGTGTCGAGCGGGCGCGCGTGCTTACAGCCGATCCCGCCTCATGGCGAGCGGGCTCAAAGCGTTGCGATCGTGTTCACGCGCGCGCCTCGCGTCCTGAGCAGGCCGCGCACGGGCCAGACCAGCGCCTCGCCCACGGTCCTCGGCTCTTCGCCGGTATCCAGCCCGGTCTGCACCCGTTCGCCGCGCTGCGGCGGCCGGTAGGCCCCGCTGAGGACGTCGAAGATCGGGAACAGGGAGGCGAAGTTCACGTCGAAATGCGCTTCCGCTTCGGAGTGATGCAGGCGGTGATAGGCCGGCCCGTTCAAGACCCAGGTCCATCGGCCGAAGTCCAGCCGCGTATTGGAATGCACGACATAGTGGTAGAAGCTCACCGCGACGTACAGGGCGACAACGCTCGCCGGCGCCTTGAACAACAGTCCTACCGCCAGCCAGATCGTCGCCATCTTGATCGCCGGCTCCAGCCAGAAGTGGCGCGCGGCCGTGGTGGAGTCGAACGCCCTGTCGCTGTGATGAAGCGAGTGCATGGACCAGAGCGCAGGAATGGCGTGCTGAGCCCGGTGGAACAGGTATTCGCCAAAATCCATGACCAGGAAGTAGACCGCCAATCCCGCCCACCAGCCCAGGCCGCGGGTGGGAAGCCTCACCAGCCCGCCGCCGGCCCGGTTCAGGGCCAGCGTCGTGAGCCCGCCCAGCATTGGGATCGCCAAAGCCTGGCCCAAAAGCAGCGCGGCCCAGATGGCGAGGCTCACCCCATGCAGCCGCTCGCGCTTCAGATGCGCAGGCCAGAGGCGCTCGGCGCTGTGACGCACCAGCACCATCGCCACGAGTGGAGCGGCCACCGCCAGGGCGAGGCGGAGCTCAGGGGTCGGATGAATCACGAAAACGGCCTCGGTGACACCCGCCAGCATACGTCAGACAAACCCACCAGCCGGTTAAGACCCATGCTCATCAATGGTTAAGGACGCGCGCCTAGGGTTGGGAACCAGCTAGCCCGCCGAAGTTGCACCGACCCGTGGACAGCGCCGCCGACACCATCATGCCCCTCGCCATTCCGCTCGGCCGGGCGCGGCTGGCTCTGATCAAGCGGCTGGCGGATGTGGTGTGCCTGCCGTCGAGCCGCGTGAACACCTTCGAGCGGGCCATGACCGCCGACCTGCTGGTGGAGATGCTGCGAGAAGCGTCGCCAGCGGAGCGCGCCCGGGTGGCTCGCCGCCTGGCCAATCTCGTGGAGATGCCGACCCGGCTGCTGCGCCTGCTGCTGCGCGACGACATCGAGGTGGCGCGGCCCCTGCTCACTGAGGACACATCGCTTAGCGAGGCCGATCTGATCGACTGCGTGCGCCAGGCGGGGCCCGAGCACCGCCTTCTGATCGCGCGCCGTCGCGATCCGGGCGAGCTGGTGTGCGAGGCCTTGATCGAGGCCGGCGAGCAACCCGTCGTTGAGGCGCTGCTGCGCAACACCGGCGCCAAGATTTCCGCCGACGCCATGGATGCGCTGATCGCCGCCTCCCAGAAGGTTCCGGATTTCATTCCGGGCCTGCTCAAGCGCGCGGAGCTGCGACCGGCCCACGCCTATGTGCTGTTCTGGTGGGCCGAGCCGGACCAGCGCCGGGCGATCCTGCAGCGCTTCGCCGTCAGCCGGGAGGTGCTCCAGGAGGCGGCGGGGGACGTCTTTCCCCTCGCCGCCGAGGAGAGCTGGCAGGACCCCTTGGTGCGAAAGGCGCTGCAGTTCATCGAGCGACGCCAGCGCAACCGCGCCGCCATCGCGCGCTCGCCGTACGCCAGCCTGGACGAGGCGGTGGCCGACGCCCAGTCCGGCATGAGCAAGGAGGCCGCGCGCGAGATCGCCTTCCTGGCCGGCGTGAAGCCCACCACCGCCGCCAAGATCTTCACCGATCCCTATGGCGAGCCCATCGCCATCCTGTGCAAGGCCACGGGCCTGCCGCGAAGCGCGGTGCTGGCTTTGTGGCGAGGCCTTCGCAAGATCGAGATCGACAGCACGGGCGAGATGACCGCGGCGCTGACGCGCACCTTGTTCGTGTTCGACATGATGGCCGTGGACCGCGCCCAGACCGTCTTGCGCTACTGGAACTGGTCGCTCTCCAGCGCTTTGACCCCGGCCCTGGTCCGCGCCATCCGCGAAGGCGACGACAGCAACCTGGACGAATATTCCCAGCCCCAGCGCGCCGCCATGCTGGCCCTGGCGAGGGACTTCGCCCGCTAGCGAGCGAGATTTCGTTTTTGGGGATTGGCGTAGAGCGTTGCGTCCCGGCCGTGGTTGGGGATCAACGCTGACAGGCAGGACAGAAGAAGCTGGAGCGTCCAGATTGCACCCGCCGCTCGACGACCCCCCGGCAACGAGGCTTCACACAGGCCAGGTCTTCGCGGCCATAGACCTTGAAGGCGTGTTGGAAATAGCCAAGCGCGCCTTCGGCGTTTCGATAGTCGCGAAGGGTCGAGCCTCCCGCCGCGATCGCCTCCTGCAGCGTCGTCACGATCTCAGCCGCGAGCCGCCGAAGCTTTGATGCGGAGACCTCCCCCGCCGGACGTTCGGGATGAATGGCGGCGCGGTGCAGCGCCTCGCAGACGTAGATATTGCCGAGCCCCGCCACCACCCGCTGGTCGAGCAGGGTCGCCTTGACGCTCTGGCGACGGCTGTTGAAGGCGGCGCGTAGAACAGCAGCGTCGAAATCAGGGCCGAGCGGCTCCGGCCCCAGGCCTGCGAACCACGGATGCCGCTCCAGGGTCGAGCTGTCGATCAGGTCCATATAGCCGAACCGGCGGGCGTCGTTGAACGAGACGCTGACGCCCGCGTCCGTCCTGAGCACGATGTGGGTGTGCTTGGGATCGTCGCCGGCGGCATGGACAAAGCGGCCGGGCGCCACATCCTCCACCAGGAACCGCCCCGTCATGCCGAGGTGGCAGACCAGGGTCTCACCCGTGTCCAGCGCCGCCCGGAGATATTTGGCGCGCCGTTCCAGCGAGAGCACGCCCGCCCCTGTCAGGCGTTCGGCGAAACTGACCGGGAGCGGAAAGCGCAGAGCGGGCCGGCGCTGCTCCACCTCCGTCAGGCGCGCGCCGACGAGATAGGGGGCCAAGCCCCGGCGGACGGTCTCGACTTCGGGAAGTTCGGGCATGAGCAGGAAATGGGATCGCGAGGCCCTAGCCGATAGGCCATCTTCGCCGGCGTCCTGCAGCCACAAAAAAGGGCTTCCTCTCGGAAGCCCTTCTGGCGATCAGGTCTCGCGACCGATCAGGAGGCGTAATATTCGATGACCAGGTTCGGCTCCATCTTCACCGGATACGGCACTTCGGCCAATTCCGGCGCGCGGACGAACTTGGCGGTCAGTTGCTTGGTGTCAACTTCGATATAGTCCGGCGTGTCGCGCTCAGGCGACTGGGACGCTTCCAACACCAGAGCCATCGACCGCGAGCGCTCGCGGACCGAGACGACATCGCCCGCCTTTACGCGGAAAGACGCGATGTTCACCCGCTTGCCGTTAACCAGGACGTGGCCATGATTAACGAACTGGCGCGCAGCGAACGGCGTCGGGACGAACTTGGCGCGATAGACCACAGCATCCAGCCGGCTCTCCAACAGGGCGATCAGATTTTCCGAAGTGTTGCCCTTACGCCGAGCCGCCTCTTCGTAGGTGCGGGAAAACTGCTTTTCAGTGATATTGCCGTAATAGCCCTTCAGCTTCTGCTTGGCCCGGAGCTGCAGGCCAAAGTCGGAAACCTTGGACTTGCGACGTTGGCCGTGCTGGCCGGGACCGTAGGCGCGCTGGTTTACGGGGGACTTGGGGCGGCCCCAGAGGTTCTCCCCCATCCGCCGATCGAGTTTGTATTTCGCCGAGTGGCGCTTGGACATGGATCTGCTTCTCTAGTCTCGACACGGGCCGGCCTAGCGCAGAGCGGCTAGGCGATTACAACGGCGGCGCTCGCATCACCCGTCATGGGGTCCAATTGGTCAGGCAGGCCTGGCGTTCGGAAGGGGACGCTTATGCCGATCAAGACAGGGCCATGTCAACCCGACCTCGGCTTGCGCGGCGACCTACCTCCTTACTTTGCTGCATTGGGGCGGTGGAGTGCGCGCCACGGTGAGCGATCCCGGCAGGTCAGGATTTCTCTTGATCGGCCGACCGGGTCTCTCGCCTTCGATTGACGGCGGAGGTCACATTCTCCGCCATGACGCGGAGACCCTGGAACGCGCGACCATCGAGTTCGGTGATCGCCCGACCGAAGGCCGACTCAGGTCCCACCGCCTCGTTCACCCTACGCCCCACCTCGGCCACTTCATCAAACAGCCGCTGGGTGTTGAAACCGCTCATCGCCTCTCCCTGGGGCCCGCCGTCTCCGAGGCGCTGGCGCACGGCGGCGGCGATATAGCCGGAGCGGGTCATGCTGCGCGCTTCGGCAGCGTCGTCCAGCCGCCTGAGCAGACGGTCGCCGATAGAGATGTTCACTCGGACGGGTGTCTCCTCCACCTGTACGTCGACCAGGACCAAAACGCCTCCAGCCGTCTGGACGCGCTCGGACAAGGCCTCCACCGGCGTCGCCACCGGCCAGTCGCCGCCCCTTTTTTCCAGAGCGGACAACGCTTCCAGCAGGCGGGCTCGGGCCGCCGCCAGCAGATCCGCCGAATTGGCTTCGTGGAGGCTCACCTCAGGGAAATCAACGAGTTCGCCTCGATATCCCTGGATCTGGTCGCCCGTAACGAGAGCGGGGTAGACGGCGACAGCCATGTTCAAACTCCAGTGCGCGCTAACTCATGTGTAGAAATGCGTAACCCGAGTGGATCGATCCCTCAAGCTTGGCGTTTCCGCTGCGGTAGCCAGAAGGAATGACTTATGTCGGACGATCGAATTGAAGGCGCGGCCAAACAGGGCGTGGGCCGTGTGCAGGACGCCATCGGCGGCTTGGTCGGCAGCGACAAGACGCAGGCCAAGGGTAAGATGAACGAAGCGGCGGGTTCGCTGCAAAACACCTATGGTCAGGTGAAAGACCAAGCCGCTGACGTGCTCGATCAAGCCAAGGATCAGGCGCAAGACAGCTATGAGCAGATCGAATCTTTCATCCGCGATCAGCCGTTCGCTGCAGCCGCGGTCGCCGTCGGGGTCGGCTTGATCCTGGGCATGATGCTCCGCGGCGGTCGCAAGACCGTCTACGTCCGCAAATAAGCGAAGAAGGAACGCCTCATGGGTATCATCGCCTGGATCATCCTCGGCCTCATCGCCGGTTTTATCGGAAGCAAGATTGTCAACAAGACGGGGGAAGGCTTGGTTCTCGACCTCGTACTTGGCGTCGTCGGCGCCTTCGTCGGCGGCTTTATCTTCAATCTCTTCGGCGGCGCTGGCGTCACCGGTTTGAATCTTTACAGCCTAGTTGTGGCGGTCATTGGCGCGATTGTCGTGCTGGTGCTTTACCGGATGGTGATCCGACGCGCTTGAGCTTACTTCGGGCGGCCGCACTGGCCGCCCGAAGAGTTTGCCTGAGCGGTGTTGCGCCTGAAAGAGCTGTAGCTTGGGACTCGGACAAAAGTCCGATTTCCTTAGTCGAAGCAAACCTGTAGCCGGCGAATTGGTCGGAATGGCCGTCACGCGTTGGTCGAAAGTAGCGGCTTGAATGAGTGCGTCCGCTCCGCTTAGTCGCTCTTCGGACCCGCTCCGCCGAATGCGCGTTTTAAAGCTGCGCCGCATGAAGATGCTGGCTACCGGCCTTTTAGCGGTTATGGCGCTTATCTTCGTACTGGCCAGCTATGCGCAAGGTGTGCCGGGCGTGCCCTACGTTCGTGCCTTTGCAGAAGCCGCGATGGTAGGCGCATGTGCCGACTGGTTCGCCGTCACGGCGCTGTTCCGCCACCCCCTAGGGCTGCCCATTCCCCACACCGCTATCATCCCGAGAAGCAAGGGTCGTATAGGCGCTGCGCTCGGCCGCTTCATTGTCGAAAACTTCCTTAATTCCCAGGTACTGGACGCCAAGCTCCATGAGCTTGAACTGGCCGCTTGGGGGGGTGAATGGCTGCAGGTTCCCGAGAACGCACAGTCGGTCGCCTGCCGCTTCATGAAATATGGTCCTGAGTTGCTGCGGGCGCTGCCCACCGACGCCTTGGAAGGGCTGGCGGGGTCTTGCGCTCTGGCGATCGCGAGGGCGATTCCGGCCGCCCCGACGGCGTCAGCTCTGCTGGCGGCCCTCTGGAACGAGGGCCGGGCGCAGCCGCTGGTGGACCGCGGCGCGGAACTGCTTGGGGATTATCTCGCCGAGCATCAGGACATCATCCTGGAAAAGGTGCAGGCGCAGTCCTGGCGGTGGCTGCCCATTTGGGTCGATCGCGCCATCGCGCGGAAGATCACCCAGGGCCTCGTCCAACTGCTCGCCGACGTCCGCCAGCCCGACCACCCCTGGAGGTCCAAGCTCGCAGGCGTGGTGGAGGGGCTGATCGTGCGGCTGGCCGATGACGAAGACATGCGCCGGCGGGGTGAGGCGCTGAAGCAACAACTGCTGGACGATCCTCGCCTGGCCGGGCAGGCCCGAAGGCTGTGGTCGGAAATCCGTCGGCAGCTGGAGACTGGAGGGTGGGCTCAGACGGCAGCCTTCGAACCGCGCATCGGGGCCCTGGTGGGCGATCTGGGTCAGTGGCTGTGCGGCGACGATACCATTCAAGGCGCGTTGAACGCGGGCGCGCGGTCTATGGTGCGCGACGTGCTGGCGCCTCGTCGCGAGAGGATCGGACTGTTCGTCGCTCAGGTTGTGGAAGGGTGGCATGCCCAGGACGTGGTGGAGCGGCTGGAACTTCAGGTCGGCTCCGACCTGCAATTTATCCGAGTGAACGGCACGCTGGTAGGAGGCCTCGTCGGCCTGGCGCTGTTCGCCTTGAGCCGGGCGTTGGGGCTCGCCTGAACGGAGCGAACCCCGATCGTCTCAGGGTACCTCAGCGTTGCATGGACATGACCTGATCCATCGGGAGCATATTGTGGTTCAGGTTGGCCATGATCCACAGCGAACCCGCAATGACCAGAAAGACGATGAGCACCCCGAACGCCAGCGCCAGGACGTTGTTGGTGTTGTCAGGACCGGTGGTGATGTGGATGAAGAAGACCAGATGCACACCCATCTGGGCGATGGCGAATACGATCAGGGCCGTCGGGATCGCCGGCCCCCAGATGATCCCCGTGGCGGGCATAAGGAACGAGCATAGCGACAGCCCTACCGCCAGGGTCAAGCCGATCAGGTAGCCGAAAATACCGTGGGCTATACCGCTGCCGTCCAGTTGCTCGTCGCCGGGCGCGATGTCGTGGGGCTCGCCTGACGGCTGTTGCTCAATCTCGGTGGAGGTCGCGTCGATCATGGAGCTGTTCCCAGCAGGTAGACGACGGTGAAGACGGCCACCCAGATGATGTCCAGGGCGTGCCAGAACAGGCTGAAGCAGAGGATACGGCGAAGGATATCAGCCCGGAACCCCTTGGCGAACACCTGGGCCATCATGGTCAGAAGCCACAACAGCCCCACCGTGACGTGCAAGCCATGGCAGCCGACCAGCGAGAAGAAGGCCGACAGGAAGGCGCTGCGCTGAGGCCCGGCTCCCTGGGCGACCAGACCTGCGAATTCCCTGAACTCCATGAACAGGAAGGCGGCGCCGAGCAGGAATGTGACCGCCATAGCACCCTGGAACAGCCAAAGCTTGCGCGCCGCCGATCCAATGCTGGCGATCCCACACGTAAAGCTCGAGAGCAGCAGGAAGCCGGTCTCGATCCCGACGTTACGAATGTCGAAGACCTGCCGCGCGCCGGGGCCGCCCGCTGTCTGGCCGTTCAGCACCGCATAGGCGGCGAAGAAGGCCGAGAACATAATGATGTCGCTCAGAAGGAAGATCCAGAAGCCGTAGCCGACGATGATCCGCTTGGATGGCGGTCCACCTTCGCCATGCCCTGGCGCTCCGGCTTCGCCGCCGTGGCCATGCCCGCCCTTGCTATGCCCCAGCCGATAGGGATCGTGCGCGTGTGAAACGGGGTGTGCGACGCTCATGGGTGAGCCATGGCGGCGAGCGCCTCGCTACGATGCACCCGGTTGGCGCGATCGACCTCGGCCACGGTCGCGGCCGGGATTTCCTCCTCCGAAATGTCGCGCCAGGCGAAGGCCACAAAGGTTGCGAAGGCGCCGATGAAACCCAGTATGGCCATCCACCAGATGTGCCAGATCATCGCAAAGCCCAACACGGTGGCGAAGAAGGCGCAGACGAACCCGGTAGCCGTGTTTCGCGGCATCTCGATCGCCTCATAGTCCGGCTCTTCGCTGAGACGATGGAGTTCACGGGCCCGACCTTTGATGGTCCAGTAAGCCTCTTCTCCAGACACATCGGGCAGGACGGCGAAGTTGAAGATCGGCGGCGGGGAAGACGTCGCCCACTCCAATGAGCGGCCGTCCCAGGGATCGCCCGTTGCATCACGCAGCGAGTCTCTATGGCGTATGCTGACGACCAATTGGATGATCTGGCAGACAATGCCGCAGAGGACTAGGCCGGCGCCTGCCGCAGCGACCAGCAGCCAGGGCCGCCAACCCGCCACATCATAGGACTGCATACGCCGGGTCATGCCAAGGAAGCCCAGTACGTAGAGCGGCATGAAGGCGACGTAGAAACCGACGAGCCAGAACCAGAACGCCGCCTTGCCCCAGCCTTCGTGCAGGCGAAAGCCGAACGCCTTGGGGAACCAGAAGGTGTAGCCCGCGAAGGCGCCGAAAAGCGTGCCCCCGATGATGACGTTGTGGAAGTGCGCCACCAGGAACAGACTGTTGTGCAGCACGAAGTCGGCCGGCGGGACGGCCATCAGCACCCCGGTCATTCCACCGATGATGAAGGTCACCATGAAGCCCAAGGCCCAGAGCAGCGGGGTCTGGAAGCGGACCGTCCCACCGTACATGGTGAACAGCCAGTTGAAGACCTTTACGCCCGTCGGCACCGCGATGATCATGGTCATAATGCCGAAAAAGGCGTTGACGTTCGCCCCCGCCCCCATGGTGAAGAAGTGGTGCAGCCACACCATGAAAGCCAGGATGCAGATGGCCATAGTGGCCATGACCATGGATCGATAACCGAATAGCGGCTTGCCGGAAAAGGTTGAGATGACTTCCGAGAAAATCCCGAATGCGGGGAGTATCAGGATGTAGACCTCTGGATGCCCCCAGGCCCAGATCAAGTTCATGAACATCATGACATTGCCGCCCCCTTCGTTGGTGAAGAAGTGGAAGCCGAGATAGCGATCGAGCAGCAGCATGGCAGATGTGGCGGTCAGGATCGGAAAGGCGGCGACGATCAGCAGGTTGGAGGCCAGCGCTGTCCAGCAGAACATCGGCATGCGCAGATAGCTCATGCCAGGCGCCCGGACCTTAAGGATCGTCGTCACCAAGTTGACGCCAGACAGGAGCGTACCCACGCCTGCGATCTGCAGGGCCCAGAGCCAATAATCTACTCCCACACCGGGAGAATAGCGCAGCTCCGACAACGGCGGGTAAGGCAGCCAGCCGGTGCGTTGAAACTCCCCCAGCACCAACGACATGTTGACCAGCAACGCGCCGGTTGCGGTAAGCCAGAACCCTACGGAATTCAGGGTCGGGAAGGCGACGTCGCGCACCCCGAGTTGGAGGGGAACGACAAAGTTCATCAGGCCGATCATGAACGGCATGGCCACGAAGAAGATCATGATCGTGCCATGGGCGGAGAAGATCTGGTTGTAGTGCTCAGGCGGCAGGTAGCCAGGTGCGTGATAGGCTAGCGCCTGCTGTGAGCGCATCAACATGGCGTCGGTGAAGCCTCGAAGGAGCATCACCATGGCCAACAACGTGTACATTACGCCGATCCGTTTGTGATCGACGCTGGTGATCCACTCTCGCCACAGATAGGGAACGTACCCTTTGACTGTGACCAGGGCCAGCACGCCTATCACAGTCAACGCCACCACACAGCTCGCGATCATGGGGATGGGTTGGTCTAGTGGCAGGGCGGCCAGCGTCAGCTTGCCCAACAGCATTTTAGTGCTCCGACTTCGGAAAGACCTTGCCGGACAGCTTGATTGCATCCGGTCCAGGTGCAGGTGGGATCACCTGCCTGACGACGGCTTCATACAGACCAGGCTGTGCGGATCGGTAGGTGAAAGGCGTGACGTTGGAACTCTGCTGCTCCAACGTCGTATAGCTCGCGCGATCAAGCGCTGGTCCCTGAGTCCGCGTGTTGGCGACCCAGGCGGCGAATTGCTGAGGTGGAACGGCGTGCACATTGAAATGCATGCCCGAGAACCCGTCGCCGCTGAGGTTGGTGGACAGGCCAGGATAGACGCCGGCCTTATCCGCCTGCAGGTTCAGTTGCGAGCTCATGCCATTCATCGTATAGATCATGCTGCCGAGCTGCGGGACGAAGAAGGAATCCATAACGCTGGCCGAAGTCAGGCTGAAATGGATCGGGGTGCCCACGGGCGCAAACAACTCGTTGACACTCGCCACCTGCTGCTGCGGGTAGATGAACAACCATTTCCAATCCAGCGAGACGACTTGCACCTCTAGCGGCGGGGTCTTGGAGGCGATCGGCTTGGCGGGGTCCAGGTCGTGCGAGGCGACCCAGGTCAAGCCGCCGAGAAACATGATGGTGAGGAGCGGCACCGCCCAGATCACCAATTCCAGCTTGCCCGAAAAGGCCCAGTCCGGCAGACGCTTGGCCCGGGGGTTGGACGGCCGAAACCACCAGGCGAAAGCCAGCGTCGCCAAGATCGTCGGCACAATGATGGTGAGCATGATCGCCACGGAGTCGAGCAGCACCACCTTTTCGGCGCCGCCCACTGGACCCTTCGGCGTCATCAACGCACTACTGCAGCCGCTAAGACTGACCCCAGCGGCTAACGTCGCTAATAATCGGCCGACGAGACGTTTACGCGTCAGCTGTAACTGGACGGCGCGCAACTTAAGGCACGAGGCGCTCGACACGCGATGACTCCAAAAGACACCACCTCCTAGCATCCAAGCGACACGGGATGAAAGAATAATGATGCGCTGCAGCGTAAGCGGAACGGTTTGAGACTCTACCGACTGGAGGGAATGTGAGCAAACGATGAGCGATCCGCAAGATCACGTTGAGGCGAATGTGCGGCGAATGGCCGAACTTCACGTCAAACATGCGGGCGGGATGGGGCCCTTTCAGCGGGGAGTGGTTGCGGTAACATCGCGACTGGGCCAGGCGTCAACGATCGCACTGATCATTGTTAGTATATTAATCTGGGTTATCTTGAACCTGTTTAGCCCGAGCTTAGGCATAAAGGCCTTTGATGCGTTCCCCTTCCCCATGCTGGGCGTCGCCGCCAGCGTGGTCGCGCTGTTCACCACCCTGCTCATCCTGGTGACCCAGCGCCGGGAGGAGGAACTGGCGCGTCAGCGCGCCCAGCTCACCCTTCACCTCGTAGCGCTGAGCGAGCAGAAGATCGCCAAGGTGATCGACCTGCTGGAGGAGCAGCGGCGCGAGAACCCCCTGCTTCCCACGCGTGACGACAGCCAAGCCCGGGACATGGCCCAGGCGTCGGACCCCGATCACGTGCTCGATCGGATCATCCAGACTCACGACACCGACCCCAGATAGGGCGCGACCTCCCGCGCCGATCAGAGCGTCGCAGACAGCTGGGCCAACATGCTGGACGCGTCGTTCGCTGCGGAGTTGGACGCGATGGCCGTGGTCGGCGCCGCGACGGCGTCCGAAGGCGCAGAAGAGCCGGTGGTGAGGCCGTCGGAGGGATCAACCTGTACCCGTCGATGATGGTAATGGTGACCTCGCACGGGGTTCCCGCCCTGGGCGGATGGGGAAGCCAGGCTTGAAGCGCCCTGGGCCTGAGCGCCCTGGGTGTGGGTGTCCTGGGTCTGGGCGTCCTGTGTTTCGCCGGCCTGGGCGGAGATGAGTGCGCTCAGGCCATCGGCGGAAAACTGCTGGCCTGGGCTCTGAAGGACGGCCAAGGGCGATGCCGAAGAGGCTTCCGCGCCCGATGCATCGTCGAACAAACTTTGCCCATCGGCAGACGGCGCCTGGCCGGTTTGGCCCGCCAATCCGACGGATTGGAGCCAAGTCAGGTTGCTTGCGCCGGAAACCTGCATTCTCGATCCCTCCGGCCGGGCGAGCGCCGACCTGCGGCGGAGGGGTGTGCAAGATCGAGGCTAGAGCCCGGCGGCGCTTCACCATCAAAGAGTGTTGAACGAGGAGGACGCGTCGCGCCTTATAATATCGTCTTGCGCCTTGGGGTCTCTCCGGGTGAGCGCGGAGCGGAGGGCGCATCATGGGCGGAAGACAAGGCCGCATCCCGGTCGTAGGGATCGGCGCGTCGGCCGGCGGCATCCAGGCGTTGGACGGCTTGTTGCGGCACCTCCCGTGCGACACCGGCATGGCGTTCGTGATCGTCACCCATCTCTCGCCGGATCGTGAGAGCCTGCTGCCCGAAATCATTCGCCACTTCACCAGCATGGAGGTGCATCCGGTCCGCGATGGGATGGAGGTGGCCCCCAACTGCGTCTATGTCCTGCCCGAGGATGCGTTGGTAAACATCAAGGATGGTCGGCTGCAGCTGCATCGGCCGGACCCCGGCCGGCGCGAGCGGAAGCCCATCGACATCTTCCTCAGCGCCCTCGCCATAGACCTCGGCGAATGCGCCGTTGGAGTGGTCCTCTCCGGAGGCGACGGCGACGGCACCTTGGGCGTCAAGGCGATCAAGGAGCGTGGGGGCCTGACCCTCGCCCAAACCGCCGACGGCCATGGGCCCGCCCACGCTAGCATGCCGGAAAGCGCCATCGCCACCGGCCTTGTCGACTTCGCTATTCCGTCTGAGCAGATGGGCGAAAAGCTCGCCCAATTCGCCCGCTCCCTACACATCCTGGACGATCTGGCCGACGCGGAACGCGCCGCCGAGCCGGCGGACTTCAAGACCGCGCGCCAGGAAATCTACCAGTTGCTGCGCAAGCAGATCGGCCACGACTTCAGCGGCTACAAGACCCGGACCTTCAACCGCCGTGTCAACCGACGCATGCAGGTGGTCGGCCTGGACACCGTCGACGGCTACGTCGATCGCTTGCGGCAGGACCCGAGCGAGGTGTCGGCCTTGTTCCGCGACCTGCTCATCAACGTCACCAACTTCTTCCGCGATGCGGACGCCTTTGAGGCGCTCGAGACGGTGGTGATCCCCAAGCTGTTCGAGGGCAAGGGCGCCGAAGACTCCGTGCGCGTCTGGGTTCCCGGTTGCGCCACCGGGGAAGAAGTTTATTCCATCGCCATCTTGATGCGCGAGCACATGGACGGGCTGCGCGGCCTGCCACGCGTTCAAATCTTCGCCACCGACATTGACGATCACTCGCTCGTCGCCGCCCGGTCTTCGCGCTACCCTGAGGCGCTGATGGACACCGTCTCGGACGAGCGGCGCAAGCGCTTTTTCACCCTGGACGGCGGCGCCTACGTGGTCACCAAAGAGGTGCGCGATCTTTGCATCTTCTCACCCCACAGCGTGATCCGGGACCCGCCGTTCTCACGCATGGACATGGTGTCCTGCCGAAACCTGCTGATCTATTTCGGATCCGACATCCAGGCGCAGGTCATCCCAACCTTCCACTATTCGCTGAGACCGAACGGCTTCCTGTTCCTGGGCAACTCGGAGAATGTCAGCCAGCACGCCGACCTGTTCTCGCCGATAGACAAGTCGAACCGCATCTTCCGCGCCCGTGAGGATGGCCGAAGCCGGCTTCGCATCCCGCTGACCCTAGCCTCGCCGCAACCGGCGCCCGCGCCATCCACCGCGCCTCTGCGCGCCAATGGCGGATCGCTGCGTCAGAGCGTCGAGGCGCTCATTTTGGAGCGGTATGCGCCCCCCCATGTCGTGGTGAACGGCGACGGCGACGTCGTCTATTATTCCACGCACACCGGAAAGTATCTGGAAGCCGCGCCGGGCGCCCCCTCGCGCGCCATCATGACCATGGCGCGCAAAGGATTGCGGTTAGACCTGCGATCCACCTTGCATGAGGCGGCGGAGAGCCGCCGGCGCAGCGTGCGCGAGGGCGTCATCATGGACGCCGACAAAGGACGCGTCCAGATGGTCACCCTGACGGTTGAGCCGATCGGAGAGCGCAGCGAGCAGGACGCGCTCTTCCTGGTAAGCTTTGCCGACGAAGGACCGCCCCTCGATAGGGAAATGCTGTTCAGCCGCTCTCGCGGCCATCTGGACGAGACGGTGGCCCAACTCGAACTCGAACTGAGGGAGACGCGCGATCGTCTCCAGTCGATGATCGAGGAGTACGAGACTGCGCTTGAGGAACTCAAGTCCTCCAACGAAGAACTCGTCTCGGTGAACGAGGAGCTACAGTCCACCAACGAGGAGCTTGAAGCCTCAAAGGAAGAGCTTCAATCGCTGAACGAGGAATTGCAGACCGTCAACGCCGAGCTGAGCCTGAAGGTTGACGCGCTGAACCAGTCCAACAGTGACCTTCACAACCTGTTCGAGAGCACTCAGGTCGCCACGGTGTTCCTGGACCGGGAGTTGCTGATCCGCAACTTCACCCCGCCGCTGTCGCGGCTCTTCAACATACTACCGACCGACAAGGGGCGTCCGCTCACCGACTTCACCAGCCGCCTCGCCTATCGAGGACTTTACGACGATTTGGCCGACAGCCTAGCCTCTGGCCAGCCGCACGAGCAACAGGTCGGCAGCGAGAATGGGCAAATCCACTATCTCTGCCAATTCAGGCCCTATACGGCGCTGAACGGCGAGATCGACGGAATGATCGCCACCTTTGTCGACGTGACCAGCCTGACCGAAGCCGAGGCGCACCAGCGGTCTCTGATCGCTGAACTGAACCACCGGATGAAGAACATGCTGGCCGTGGTGGTGGGGATCACGCGCCAGACGGCCAAAGGTGCGACCTCCACCCAGGTGTTCGCAGACGCTCTGGTCCTCAGACTGGAGAGCATGGCGCGATCCTACGAACTCCTCTCGCGTGAGAATTGGACGGAGGCCCAGATCGACGAACTGGCCCGTCAGGAACTCTCCCCATTCGGCCCCGAGCATACCCACATCGAGGGGCCCAAGGTCATGCTGAAGCCCAAGCAGGCGCTCTCGGTCGGCATGGTCCTGCATGAACTGGCGACCAATGCGATGAAGTACGGTGCGCTCTCGGCAGACGGGGGCCGCGTGCGGGTGAGCTGGTCCATTGTCGGCGAGGCTCCGCCGCAACTGAGGCTGGAGTGGCGCGAGAGCGGTGGCCCGCCGGTCGTGCAGGCGGACCGGCATGGGTTTGGGCTGAAACTCATCCAGCGGGAGATGTCTTACGGCTTAGGCGGTCACGCTACGATCACGTGGCGCGCCGAAGGACTTGGTGTCGACTTAGACCTTCCGCTCGACTTAGGTGCGCGGCCACGGGGCGGAGGGCGGCTTTAGGGTCGGGCGTGAAGAGGGCCCAAGGTCGTCCGAACCGACTCGATCGTCTGCTGCGCCCGCACGATTTCACGTGCAAGCTCATCTTTAAGCACCCGTGCACGTTTCACGTTCTCGTTGATGCGAACAAGAGTTGGGTTCGTCATCACGGGTCGGCTCGCCTTCAAGGACGGCCGAACGGTTTCCACAAAGGGAATATCCATTAAAAGACAGCCCGCACTATCTTTGATCTCAAAGTGGTGGTGTCGAGGATCCTGGCGAGCTTTCAGCATATCCAAGCTGATCTCCAATGCCGCCCTGCAGGCATCCAGGTAGGCAGCTTCTATGCCTTCAAACAAGAGTCCGAATTCATCTCGCTCCATACCTGCCGGACTAGCCAAATCGAAGTAGAACCTGGGCATCGGTGCTCAAGCCCGAGGCGACAGGCCAAGATAGGCCGGCTCGAAGTCTCCAGCCTGAACCAAGCCACGCCAATCGCGTATGATCAACTTGGACTGGGCAAGATGGACCAACTGCTCCCGTCGTAATTGCTGCAGCACGCGGTTGATGTGAACGACAGACAAGCCAAGCGTATCGGCCAACTCGCTTTGGGTGAGCGGAAAAAGGCACTCGAATTCCGTGCCCAGTCCCGCCGCGCGGAACCGCACCTGCACTTCGCACAAGAAGTGCGCGACTCGCTGGTACGCCGGACGGCGTCCCATGCTCACCATCCACTCCTGCATAATGCGTGCGCCGGCCGCCATGTCCCTCGAAAGCCCTTGAGCGATCCCAGGAAACTTTTCGATTGCGGTGCTCAAACTAGCGTGGGGAATGTTGATCACCTGAATGGGTGTCAGGGCCCACACCGAAGACGTCGCTTGCTTTAGGAGAAACTCTTCGTAGTTAACGATGTCGCCGGGAACGAAGATGGCCAGATTCTGTTGCTGACCAGACGCCAATATGCGGCTACTCACCGCGATCCCTTCGCAAAGAATGGAAAGCGCCCCTCCGTTCCGGCCATCCTGGACGATGCAATCTCCTTTGGCGCACCATTTGGATGGTGTGGCCATATCCATCAAAGCAGAGTAGCCCAGAGACGAGGCCTCATCTCCAAGCGTCAGTCGCTGTAATACTGATCCGAGAACAGCTTCATCCAACTCTACTCTCACCTCCCGGCTGTCCACCCACTCACGCCCCATGCCGTCGACCTCATACACATTTGGCTGAAAACAGCATTGAACAACGTTAACCGGATAGATTGGCTGCAGGGAGGCGGAAACAATGCGAAGTTAGGTCACCCCGCCCTACCGCTTTTTACCAAGTTCCGACGCGATATCTTTGACCATGCGCCCTGCCTTTCGATGCGCGGCGGTCAGTTGGTCACGAGTGACCCCCCACCTTTTCATCCAATATTCCACCGCCTGGCGCTCCGAAAGGTCGAGACGATCCTTGTCGATAAAGCCACGTTTGTCTTTCAGACCCGGCACGTAAGTCCGCTCAAGGCTTCTTCATCGCTGGCTTCGACTTGGATGCGGAGCGGGCTGCGGCAGCGCGTTCCGCACGTTGCCGACCACCGAAGGCGGCCGCACCCTGCGGGCCGGCCGCTCGGCGGCGAGCCACCAATTCGGCCATCACCTCGGTAGCGGACTTAGCGGCTGGCATGTCATCGAGCGTATCGTCCATAACCTACCCTATAGCATAGAAGCGCCCGGCAGCCGAGCCTCGCGCCTTGCGGCGCATGATCAGTCTGCGACACCGTCAGGACTCCGCCTTACGGAGATTCACGGCCGACAGGCGGTTATTGCGGTCCTTCTCCAGGTCATAGCTCAACCTGTCCCCCTCGTAGGGATCACCATGGCCGGCGCTTTCCACCGCGCTGATGTGGAGAAATACGTCGGCCCCGCCATCCACGGGGGCGATGAAGCCGAAACCCTTCTCGGGATTGTACCATTTTACCGTGCCGGTCGGCATGCGGGTCCCTCCTGGGATGGCCAAATCGCCATCACGTCCACCACAACGCACGAACCCGCCCAGATATTCATGCACGGCCTCACTCTCTTCAACGCGTGGCGAGAGCGAGCCTAATGCTATCGGAGCAGGCCCGCGACCCGCAGCGCATCAGAGATCATGGCGCCGATGTCGGGCGCATGGGCCGAAGGCGTCACGTAGGTCCGCGGCGCCGATCCCGGTTCCACCTTTGCGACCGTGGGCGTGGCGGCGCTCCGAGCGCTTGTGGCCAGGCCCCACGACCTTGCGATCTCAAGGCTGGAAGAGACGCCGACTTCCAGCAGATAGGCGCCAGGGGTTCCGCAGCCGTCCTCCAAATTGCAGCCGAGCGGAGCGCCGTGGCCCATGCCGACGATCCTGTGCAACTCGACGCCGATCTCACCAGAGGGCTTGCGCCAGTACACGTCTCGCCGCTGCGCTGAAGAGGGGCGCGCCTCCCCGCCCGATGGATCAAGGCCATGCACATTGCTCCACTGCCGCACCAGCTCGTCGGCGACGGCGGGCCGTACGGTCGTGTCGTCCTCGCCCTGCCAGATGGCGATCCGGGGCCAGGGGCCGGACGACTCTGACGCCGCACGGACCAAATCGCCCAGCACTCTCGGCGAGTGGCTCTGTGCGCCCCTCATGGCCGCCATCGCTTCCTGAACGTTCGACGCGGCGCCGTAGGGCAGGCCGCTGACCAGCGCACCGGCGGCGAAGGTCTCTGGATAGGTGGCGAGCATCACGTTGGCCATGGCCCCTCCCGCCGACAAGCCGGTGACGAAGACGCGAGCAGGATCCAGGTCATGGCTCCTCAAGGCATGCACGACCATGGCGTGAATGGAGGCTGCTTCGCCCCCCCCACGCGCAATATCGTGCGGTTCGAACCAGTTGAAGCAGAGGTTGGGATTGTTGGCCCGCGTCTGCTCCGGACACAAAACCGCAAATCCAAACCGGTCTGCCAGGCTCAGCCAGCCGGCGCCTGCCGCATACGCCTCAGCCGTCTGGGTGCAGCCGTGTAGCACCACGACCAATGGCGAGAGGGATGACAGCCCCTCAGGCACGTACACCCGCATCCGCAACGCGCCGGGATTAGGACCGAACGAAGGAACCTCGATCAGCCTTCCGGCCGCGCCCACCTGGCCCGGCTGAAGCCCCAACCCTTGCGAAGTTGCCCGGAGCGCCGCTATCGCCTCGCCGAGTCCAGCCATAGCCGCGTCTCCTATCTTCACCCTCTACTATGTATGCTGCACCGCAGCATTGCTAGGGATGCTCGCTGAAATCATTGTGGGCCAAGCACGCGTTAAAGACGGTGATGCGTCGTGAAAAGTTTGCCTCGGCCAGCTTCCGCCTGCCGTCCGACAACCGTTCCGGCGACGGCGAACGGGGGGCTGAAGGGCATTCCGCCTCAATCCTGCAATCAGCTTGCGTCGTTCAGCGCGCGCCGCTCTAATGAGCGGGGTCCCGTCGCGACTTCGAGCCGCGCTCGCAGGAGACGTTTGGATGCCACCTCGTCCGCCAGTTCCGCAAAAGCCCGTCCCGCCGGGTCGGCGTTTCAGGGCTGAGATCGAGAAGGCGAAGGACGGCGGGATCGCGCCGTCTGACCTTATCCTCCAGTTGACCCGCAGTGATGCTTCAAAGCTGAAGCGCGACAGCACCGTCCTGATCGAAGATATCAGTTTCATCGATGGGGCCATGACCTACCTTGGCGTCAAGGTGGTGGAGGGCGACACTGCGGCCAGCGCTCTGGTCGTCCTGCCAGACTAAACTTCGCATCCAGCCGGACGCATCGGGATGCTAATCCATAGCCTTGGAGATCGACATGGCAAAGGGCCAGAAAAAGACCAACAAGGAAGTCCGCAAGCCCAAAGCGGAAAAGCCTAAGCCCGTGCCTGCTGGGCGTGACTTCCTAACCCCACCGGGAAAGAACAAATGACTATTACTTTCCCCGGCTAGATAGACCCTTATCACCCAGAGGACTTTATCGGTGGGCGTCGCATCGGCGAGTCAACCAAGGCTTGGATTGATGAGGTATTTCTCGCCTGTGGCACGGCGGCTGTAGGCGGCTAGAACATCTGGCTGGAGAGCGTCGATCAGAGAGATGGTCTGCGTGTAATGGCTGGCGAACGTCGTCTTCAGTTCCGCCGCCACGCGACCCCTGAGCCTGCCTACCGTCTCGGCTCCTGCCTTCTGCAGAAAGGGGGTGAGAAGCCAACCTCCCACACCCCAGGCGAAACCGAAGTTGCGGCTCAACTCGGTCGTACCGGTGTTCAGAGCGCCGTAGATGTACACCTGTTTCCAGACGCTGGAACCGTAGCGGCTATAACTTTTCGCCGTCGCGTTGGCGGCGATTTCCATGCCCGAGAGGATCTGGCTCGCCAACTTGCCGCCACCGATCGCATCAAAAGCCAGCGTCGCCCCGGTGGCTTTCAAGGCGTCAACCAGCCTGTCCACGAAGCCGGCCTCACTGCTGTCGACAACGTGCGCGGCCCCGAGCGCGCGCAGGGTTTCGACCTGTGCGGGACTACGAACGATGTTTACCAATGCAACGCCGTCAGCCAAACAAATCCTGTTCAGCATCTGTCCAAGGTTCGAGGCGGCGGCGGTGTGGACTAACGCGTTGTGCCCCTCGTCGCGCATGGTCTCCATCATCCCCAAAGCCGTCATAGGGTTGACAAAGGACGACGCCCCGTCTGCGGCGCTCGCACCGGGCGGCAGCGCCATGCAATCGGTCGGTCTCAGCTTGCGGTACTGCGTGTACATGCCGCCACCTATGACGGCGACGGTGCGTCCAAGCAGGGCCTGGGCCTGGGCTCCGCCGCCCGCCTTGACTACGAGGCCTGCGCCCTCGTTGCCCACCGGCATCGACTGCCCGATCCGCGCAGACACGCCGCGCATGAATTGAGCGGGCACGGGGGCGGTGACGATCGTCGAAACGCCTGTCCCCGTCGTCTTCGCCTGCTTCATGTCGGCGGGGCCGAACAGAAGGCCCAAATCAGACGGATTGATCGGCGTCGCTTGGATTTGAACTACGACCTCATCCTCGCCCGGCTCCGGTAGTGGCCTTTCAACAAGAGAGAGCTCCAACCGGCCGTCGCTGTCGATCAGCGATCGCAGCTCTAAGTTGGACCGGTCATCCGCCATGCTACTCGTCTCCCGGCCCGACCCCCTTGATGGGACGCCCTACGTTCAAGCTGCGGCCGCTACGCGACCAACGCCTAGGCGGCCAAGTGTGTCCACCCGGACAGGGGAAATCGCGCCATAGGCGTCCACGACGTAACCGTGCATCTGAGCCACCAGGTGAAGGCGTTCCCGTGAGGCGAACATCGAGATCAACATGGCGCGGCGATCAAGGCCGCCGGCAAGCTCGCCCAGATAGTTGGCTCGCCCCCCTGGATCGCTTGAACGACCAAGGGCGGCTTTGTAGGCGTTCTCGATGAAGGTGAGATCATCGCCACCAAAGTCGACGGTTTCGGCCCAACGGACGAACGGTCTGGCCACGATGCGCTGGCGATCCTCGCCTTGTTCGCCGTCGTCCGGAGCCAGACCGGCCGAGATGAGCAGCAGCCGGGCGCGCTCTCGACTAAACGCCTCAAAGGGAATGTCGAGAACGAGGGAGTCGAACTCGCCCAGATCATCGGCTGCGCGGAGCAGTCGCGTGGTCAGGATCAGATCAGACTCGTCAACTCCCAACTCCACCTCGATTTTTCCGCCACGCGCGGAAAGCGGTGCGCCCTCCCCGGCGCCAGCAGTGACGCCTCGCGCCCTGGCCTGAAGCTGTCCCAAGCTGACGGCGGTCGTCAGCTGCGATGCCGGCCGCGCGACCTCTTCCTCAGCCGGGGCTCGCTGAGCGAGGGCGTCAAGCCGAACGACCCGCGCACGGACGCTGGTGTAGTCGCACCTTTCGACCGCCTTCAGGATCGCGTCGCGCAGGGACTGCGCCGCATCGGCCCAGGTCCAAGGCGCAGGGCGCGAACTCGGCTCGCGCCACGCGAGATCGCTGGCCGCAGCCTGCGCCATCTGTTCAGTGGTCTCGTACAGATGCAGGTTCACAGCGTCGCCGCAGCGGGCCTCTATCTCGCGCGACGGCGGGATGTCGCGGCCGATCACCGGCTTGCCCCTGGCCAAGGCTTGGAGGATCGGCAGGCCAAAACCTTCGTAATGGCTGGGAAATACAACGACATCCGCCCCATCATACAACCCATCGACAATAGATTGTTCCACCTCCCCGGCCTTGTAGACCTTCATCCGGGCGTCCGGGATCAGCCCGGCGGGACCTCCGAGGACGACAAGCGGCTTGTCTGTGTGCGCCCGCAGTCGCGCAATCGTCTGGGTGACGTGCTTATGTGCATAGTGGTTGCCTACGATCAGGATGTAGCCCTCACGCCTTGTCCTGATCCTTCTTTGACTGTATTCCGCAGGGTCTGTGGAGCACATCGACACGAAATCTACGACGTCGGACGCCAGTTCGAAGCGACGCCTGAACTGCTGTTCGGTAAACCGGCTGTTGAAGCCGATCATCGCGATTGTCTGAGCCATCAAGCTCCAGAGGCGACCATGATCGGCCGTGTCCAGATCAAGACAGTCCATCGAAATGGTGTCCAAGAAGAGGAAACCCGGCAACGGGCTAAGCTCGCCAAGATCTGTGAGATGAGAAATTCTGAACGGCTGCGCGATCCGAAAGACCACCGCAAACGGCTCGTCCCCTACCCTCTCGGGAACGCAAAGACTCAGGCCCGTTATCTGATCGAAACCATGGAACGCCGCGACAGACGCCGAACATACAAGATGGATGGCGAACTCGTCGCCATGCGCCTTGACGAACGCCCTGATCAGCTTGCGGGTATGTTCAAAGGTCCCGTTATGAAACGCGCCGATGTTGCGGCCGTCGAGCAGCACCTTTAGCCGTCCGCTGGCGTCCGGCACGAGACCTGCCAGCAGCCATTGCGTACGGTATTCGACGCCTGCGAAGTACCTCCTAACCGCCGGATCGTAGTGCGGATATCGTTCGCGCAGGATCAGGCTGTTTGTGCGTTCACGCGTTGATGAGGAGATATCGGACTGGCTGAACGATACGCTTCCCAGATGATGCACGAACGCGTGGTTGGCCAGGACGGCGCGATAGCCGGCCCGGTTGCATCGCATGATGAAGTCGTTTTCCTCGTTATACCCGCCGCCATAGATGTCGTCGAAAACACCGAACTCTTCGATCATCAGCCAGCGGACATAGAGACAGAAGCCGACTGCGGTGGGCACATAGGTGACCCTTGGCAGGTATTCGGCCACCGCCATGTGCGCGCGCAGGGCGGCGGCGCCGCTCAACCTGCGGAAGCTATCAGGATAGGGCGAGTTGCAGAGGGTGGCGTTGTTGGAACGAGGACTGACCACGCTGATCATAGGATCGGTACGCGCGACCGCCGCCATCTCCGCAAAGGCGCCTGGCGTAGGGAGGGCGTCGGAATTCAACAGGATCACGTCGGCATGGCGCGCCCATCCGAGCCTGAGCGCCCGGTTAGCGCTGCCTACGAAGCCCAGATTGACTGGGTTCACCAGCAACTCCACCCCGATCCTTCGTCGCAACGATGGGAGTTGCGCCGCCAAGACGGACCGAAGCGACAGGTCGTCGGGGGAGTCGTTGATCAGGACGATCTGAGCGCCCAAAGCGGCGATTTCATCGCTGAGGAGCGACAGAGCGTTGAACAGCGGCCCGATCAACTCGGGCGATCGGTAGAGCGGCGCCGCGATGAGCAGCGTCTTTGCATTGGAGGATGAGGCGGAGATGACCATCGAATCTGATTCTAGCGAGACAGCATCGAATTCAAACTCAGCATCCATTTCGGAGTTTACGAGATCAGCTACGGTCGTTGTTCGCTCTTCTTGGTCTACGCTTTGCAATCCTAGGTCCTCCCAAACCCGCGTCCCCGCGCGGCCTTGATCGACCGTTTCTCCGCCTTTTTTCAAGCCGCGTTGATCAGGTTATATCGCTTTTTGCGAGCATCAAGAGGCTATCGCAACTAGGGTTCGTGGTTGCGGCATGGCTCAGCCGCGACCCGCGAGCCTTCAGCAGGACGACGCTTAGCCGGCAAGGGCGGCGCCTGCATCAACGCTCACTAGAACACCGATTTGCAAGCGTGTAGGCAGCGTGTACATGTTCAATCCTTCAGGGAGCGAAGCGGTAGGTTCGTGGACGCGGCGACGGATCGACAGCGTTTAAGTTCAGCGCTCCAGCAGGTTGCGGCCGGGGACCGGCTGGCCCTTCGCTTGGTCTATGACCAGACCTCGGCGAAACTTTTCGGCATCTGCGTCCGTATCTTGCGTGATCGAAGCGAAGCCGAGGATGTCTTGCAGGACGTGTACGTCACCGTTTGGCGACGCGCCGGGTCGTTCGACCCGGACCGGGGGGTTAGTCCGATCACCTGGCTGGCGACGCTCGCGCGGAACCGTTCTATCGATCGGCTGCGATCCAGCAAGAGCCATCTTAGCCGGCCTCTCGAACTCGCCGCCCAGATGCCCGATGCTTCGCCGTTGGCCAGTGATGCGGTGGAGATGGACCAGACGCACCGGCAACTCCGTGGCTGCATGGATGAATTGGAGCCTGACCATGCCGCTTTCATCCGCGCCGCCTTCTTCGACGGGCATACCTACGCCACCCTGGCCGAGGCGGCCGGAGCTCCTCTCGGCACGATGAAGAGTTGGGTCCGCCGCGCCTTGTTGCGCCTTCGCAGTTGTCTTGAGCGATGAGCGAACGCGGCTCGGATCAAATCTCAGACGAAGCTTCGTTGGCGGCGGAGTACGCCCTGGGCGTGCTGGACGCATCCGAGCGCGCCGAGGCCCAGCGGCGCGTCCTTGCCGAGCCTGCTTTCGCCCAGGAGGTCGAGGGGTGGCAGTCTCGCCTGGCCGCATTGGCCGACGAGGTCGTCTCTCAGGCGCCCCCCGCACACGTCTGGAGCGCGGTGCAGCGACGGCTGGGTGATAAGCCCGGCGTGGTGGAGCTTCAGCTAAGGCGGAGCCTGACTTTTTGGCGCTCGGCGTCTGCCGTGGCCGCAGCTGCGGCGGCGGCCCTTGCGGTGGTGCTTGTGTTGCCAAAGGCGCAGCCGGCGCCCAAGCCCGTACTGACCGCTCGCTTGGCCGCGTCCAGTACGGGACCCGCCGTCTTTGTGGCCCTCTACGATCCAGATCGGCATGCAATCGTGCTGACCCCGGCGTCTGTGAGCGCTGCGCCCGATAGGTCGCCCGAATTGTGGCTCATCCCCACCGGCGGCAAACCCATCGCGCTCGGTGTTGCGGCGTTCAAAAGCTCGGTTCAGCTCATCCCGGCCGCGAGCATTATGGGCGTGCAAAGCGGCGTTCTGGCGGTTTCAATTGAGCCGCAGGGCGGATCGACCACCGGTCAGCCTACCGGTCCTGTCATCGCGACCGGCCATCTGACACGTCTCTAAGTCGTCGGACAGTTTAGACGGGGCAACCCGTTTGACCCGCTTCTCGGACAGTCGCGTTAGGGCCCGAGTCTACGTCAGGACTTCGCCAAACCTAGCTGGATGACGTCTGTCCTTGCGGTTCGAAAGCCCGCTTCACAGTAGGCGAGGTAGTAGCGCCAGAGACGATCGAACCGGGCGTCGAACCCGCGGACCCGGACGTCTCCAATATGGCCGGTATATCGGCGAGCCCACTCCGCCAGGGTGTCTGCATAATCTTGGCCGAACCGACGGACACCGGTCCAGTTCAAACCAGCGCGGTCCGTCTCTTCACGCAGACGACGGTCGCTGGGCAGCATCCCGCCGGGAAAGATGTTCAGCTGGATGAAGTCTGGCCGCTGCTTGTAGCCTTCGAACAAATCCTCGCGAATAGTGATCACCTGCAGCCCGGCACGACCAGCGGGCGTCAGCAGCATCGCCAGCTTACTGAAATAGGTGGGCCAGTAGGCTTCCCCAACCGCCTCGAACATCTCGATGGAGGCTATGCGGTCGAATTGGCCCGCCAGGTCGCGGTAGTCGCAAAGCTTCACCTTGACCCGTTCGCCCAGGCCCTCAGCCTGGATCATCTGGGAGGCCGCCGCGTGCTGGGCCTTGGAAACCGTTATGGCGGTGACGCGCGCATCGTACTCAGTGGCGGCGAAGCGGGCGAAGTCCCCCCAGCCACAACCGACCTCGAGCAGGCTCTGCCCGCGTTCTAAACCCATGGCCTCGGCCAAGGCGGCATGCTTTGCCCGCTGGGCCAAGGCCAGATCACCCTTGCAATCCTCGGTGAACAGGGCCGAGGAATAGTTCATGCCTGGATCAAGCCAGAGGCGATAGAAGTCGTCGCCAAGATCATAGTGAGCGTGGATATTGCGGCGCGATCCCCGTCGACTGTTGCGGTTCAGCGCGTGCGCGACCGCATTCAGTCCCCGCAGCCAGCGGTTCCCCTCCATCAGCCGGGCCATGGCGTCAAAGTTCGCCGACATCGCGGTCAGCAGTCGGGCCAGATCAGGGCTGTCCCACTCGCCTGCGATATAGCTATCAGCAAAGCCGACGTCGCCGGCGCGCAGCACCCGGCCGACAAAGCGCGCATCGCGGACCTCAAAACGGGCGTCGGTCCCGGGCTCGGTGCCTTCGACCCGGTCGGTGACCCCATCCGGCCCTACCACCGTGAGCGACCCCACGCTCCAGCAACGATGAAGCCCCGTCAGTAGCGCCTGAAGGCCAAGCCGACGCATCTGGCGGCGGGGCGACGCCGCATCGACACCGGCGTGCAGCGAAAGGCTGGTCACCTCAGGCGCCCGCCTTGGTCAAGGCGCGGGTGGCCTGGACGCCGACGGCGGAGGCGACTGCGCTGGCAAACGCGCCCCAACACATATCGGCCGCGCTGACCTTGGTGGACCAGGTCTTCAGCACGGCCTGGCATGTCAGATCGTAGGCCCCGTAAGCCACCAGGCCCAGGATCGCGCCGGACACGGCCGCCTTGACCCAACCCTTCTCGAGGTTGGGCCCTACGCAGAAGTAGATCAGGCCGACCAGATAGATCAGATAGAACAAGATCGCCGGCGCGACGTGAACCTTTTCGGCGAGCAGGCTTCCGATCTCCGGCCGGTACAGGCGGGGTCCCACCAGAGCCAGCCACCCGCCGTCCATGGTCAGGAAAACCAGTCCGGTGACGACGTAGGCTACCGCCAGCTGGGGGAAGAGCTTGGTCAAGGCTTGCTCCAATCGTGTTTCAAGACGCCGGTCGCAGCCGATAATGACTGACAGCCCATTCCTGGCCGCCGGCATGGCCGAACAGACCCGCGGTCGCGAGGAAGAACAGCCGCCACCGGCGTCCCCACAGCTTTGCGTCAGCGCCGTAAACGTCCCGCAGAACCTTGCCGATCTCCGCGGCATGGACATCGAAGTTGTCTAGCCACTGCTCAGCGGTCCGGGCGTAGTTCTCGCCGCTCCAGCGCCAGTCCTGTTCCACGACGAACGACTCGGCGAACTGGCGCATCAAGTCATGACTGGGCATCAGGCCCCCAGTGAAGAAATGCTGGGCGATCCAGTCGCTGGGATCGGCGGCGTTGAAGCGGTAGGGGGTGGAACGGTGGGTGAATACGTGCAGAAAGAGCCGTCCGTCTGGGCGCAGCCAGCCCCTGACCCGGGCGAGTAAGGCGCGCCAGTTGGCCATGTGCTCGAACATCTCCACCGACACCACGCGGTCGAAACGACCCTCGGTTGCGAAGTCGTTCATGTCGGCGGTGACCACCTTCAGGTTGTCCAGTCCACGAGCCTCCGCCCGCCCGTCGATGAAGGCCTTCTGTGAGACGGAATTGGACACGCTCGTGATCTTCGCATTCGGGAACACCTCGGCCATCCAAAGGCTGAACGAGCCCCAGCCGCAGCCCAGTTCCAGGATGTCCTGACCGTCCTTCAGGTCGGCATGCCCGCTGGTCTCGTTCAGCGCCAGCGCTTCCGCCTCGCCCAGGGTCTCCTCGCCCGTCGGGTACAGGCAACAGGAATACTTCAGATGTGGCCCGAGCACCCGTTGGAAGAATTCGGCCGGCAGTTCGTAATGCTGGTCGTTGGCGGCCTTGGTGTGCTCGGCGATGGGATGGGTCGCCATGTCCCGGGCGAAGGCGGCGTCCGCATCGGCAGGCGCATCGGCGAGATTGCGCCGCGCGCCTTCCACCAACATCCGAACCGCGGCGCGACGCACGCCGTCAGGCAGCGGTGCGCCTTCGAAGGCGGTGATGACGGAGGCGATGGCGCTCATGCAGTCCCCCTGGGTGGTCGCGGCAGAAAGGCGCTGACCCGCGCCTGATAGTCCCGGTAGGCGTCGCCCTTGGACTTCACCATTGCGGCTTCCAAAGGAGGTACGCCGGTGGCGAACCTAAGGATGACGAACATCACCACCGGACTGATCAAAGATAGCCATGTCCAGGGCTTGGACGGCTCAAGCGCAATGACGGGATAGGCGACCCAGCCCAGCGCCTCGAACAGGTAGTTCGGATGGCGTGACCATCCCCACAGGCCCGTGTCGCAGACCCTGCCGTGGTTGGACTTGTCGGCCTTGAAGGCCTTCATCTGCCGGTCGGCCAAGCTCTCGCCCAGGATCGCCGCCGCCAGCACCAGCGCCCCCAGCACGTCCACGATACGAAGATGCGGATCGGTGACCCGCGCGGCCATGAGCACGGAGATGCTCAGCAGCGCCGTCGCGGGGGCCTGCACGATCAGCAGGCCGAACATTCGCGGCTGAAACGATGCCCCCCACTCCTTGCGGAGTTCCGCATAGCGCGTGTCCTCAGGACCCTTGGCGACCCGGACGGCGACATAGGTCCCGAGCCGCACCGCCCAGACTGCGACGATCACGGCCACCAGACCCTGCCGCCACGTCGGTCCGCCATCGCCGCCGAAGGGAACGAGGGCCGCCAGGGCGCAGGTCGCCCCTGTGCCATAAGTCCAGAACACGTCGGTCCAGCCGCCGTTGTTGCGCGTCCGCTGGAACGCCCACCCGCTGAGCATGACGACGGCCATGGCGATCAGCACGGCGAGGACGAGAACGATCATGACGAGGTCTCCGCAGCCGTCGGGGCGGCTGCATGCTCGTGGAGGAAGGCGGTCACGTCGCGCAACACCGGCGCCAGGAAGCGAAGCGGCGCGGCGAGCGAGGCGACCAGGAGCGCATGGCTAAGCCCCTTGTACTCCCGCACCTCCACCTGGCCGCCAACCGCGCGCACCTTGGCGGCAAGACGAGTGGTGTTGCCCGGCTTCACCGCCTTGTCGGCCGTGTCGGTGCCCAGGAACAGCGGCGGCTCGTCGGCATGCACATAGTTGATCGGCTGGGTGGCGGGCCGTCCGTCCGGCGGCCCGAAGATCGCCTTCAGTTCGTCGCTCTCCAGCGGCAGGAAGTCGTAGGGTCCCGCAAGCCCGACGACGCCGCGCAAATCCTTTCGGGGATCCATGCCGACGGCCGCCAGCCAGCGCGGGTCCAGCCCCAACATGACGGCGTTGTAGGCGCCAGCGGAGTGGCCCACCAGGAATAGCCTGTGCGGATCGCCGCCATAGTCTCGGACGTGAGCCCTCGTCCAGGCCACCGCACGGGCGTTGTCCTGCAGGAAGGCCGGCCAGACCACCTGGGGATAGACCCGGTAATCGGGGATGACGGTGACGAAGCCTTTGCCCGCGAGCGCCTTGCCGGCGAAGGCGTACTCCTGACGCCGGCCCGAGTCCCACGACCCGCCGTAGATGAAAACCACCACCGGGGCATTGGAGGGAGCGCTGGAGGGCCGATAGATGTCGAGCCCGCCCCGTGGGCCCGGCTGGTAGACGACGTCGTGGACGATCGACACGCCACCCTGGGGGGTCAGGATGTTTAAAAGTTGAACGCTTGAGCAGCCCGCCAGCAAGGAGCCCGCCCCTAGCGCACCTGCGATCCGGGCAAGGAGTCCGGCGACGCCAAGCCGTGCGCCCGCCCTAACGCCTACCCGCTGCACCACGCCCTCCTGACATATTATCGCCCAGTTACGCACAACGGGCTGGGCGGGATGGGGCTGCATCCCACTTTCCGCCCCCCTCGTAGATCGTCTAGACAGCCGCGTCTCTGACTTTGGAAAGCCTTATGCCCTCACCCTCCACTCCTGGCCCCCGCCCCGGCGCGGTGCGGCTGAAGGTGGCCGTCGTGGGGTCGGGCGTGGCGGGTCTGTCCTGCGCTTGGCTGCTCAACGACCGGCACGACGTGACCCTCTACGAAGCCGATACGCGGCTGGGGGGCCACTCCAACACGGTGGACGTTTCCGACGCGAACGGCCCGATGGCGGTGGACACCGGCTTCATCGTCTTCAACGAGGCGAACTACCCCAACTTCACCGCCATGCTCGCCCATCTTGGGGTGGAGACGAAGGCGGCCGAGATGTCGTTCGGCGTGTCCCTCGATGACGGGGCGCTGGAATACGGCAGCGCCCACCCGCTCGCCCTGCTCGCCCAGCCGACCAACCTGCTCAAGCCGCGCTTCTGGTCGATGATGAAGGACCTGATCCGGTTCTACCGCGAGGCGCCCCAGGCCCTGAACGCCCTGGAGCTGCAACCCCTCACCCTGGGCGAACTGCTGGATCAGGGGGGCTACGGACGCGCCTTCCAGGAGGACCACCTGCTGCCCCAGGTGGGCGCCATCTGGTCCAGCTCGGCGGAGCAGGCGCGGGACTATCCTGCGGCGGCGCTGATCCGCTTCTTCGACAATCACGGCCTGCTGAAAATCCTCGACCGGCCGCAATGGCGCACGGTGGCGGGCGGTTCGCGGGCCTATGTGGCGAAGCTCTCGCAGGCGCTTGCGGGACGAACGCGCATCGGCGCGCCGGTCAGGTCGGTCCGGAGGGTCGGGGGGAGCATCGTGGTTCAGGACGCCGCGGGCGGCGAAGAGGGCTATGATCAGGTCGTGCTCGCCACCCACGCCGACCAGGCGCTGCACTTGCTGAGCCGGCCGACCGCCGACGAGCATGCCGTGCTGGGCGCCTTCCGCTACAGCCAGAACCTGGCGGTGCTGCATAGCGATCCGGCCCTTATGCCCCGCCGCAGGGCGGCCTGGTCGGCCTGGAACCACATCGGCAAGCGTGGCGATGCGGGTGGGTTCTGCGTCACCTATTGGATGAACGAACTTCAGTCCCTACCCAAGAGCCAGGACGTCTTCGTCACCCTGAACCCCGTGCGGGCGCCCGACCCCGCCACGGTGTTCGGCGAGTACCGCTACGACCATCCTCTGTTCGACGCCGCCAGCGGACGGGCGCAGCGGCGGCTGTGGTCGTTGCAGGGACAAGGCGGCGTCTGGTTCTGCGGGGCCCACTTCGGCGCCGGCTTCCACGAGGATGGCCTGCAGTCGGGCCTTGCGGTGGCCGAACAGCTCGGCGGCGTGCGACGCCCCTGGAGCGTCGCCGCAGAGTCGGGCCGCATCTTTCTCGAGGCGCCGCGCATCGCCCCAGAGGACGTCGCGGCGTGAGCCCGACGCGGTCGGGGCTCTATACCGGCCGGGTGGGGCATACACGGCTACGGCCCCGTCGGCACGGGCTGAGCTACGGCATCTTCATGCTGCTGCTGGACCTGGACGAGGCGCCAATGCTGGACCGGCGGCTGCGCTGGTTCTCGCTGGAGCGCTTCAACCTCCTGAGCTTCCATCCGCGCGACCATGGCGACGGTTCGGCCAGCCCGCTGCGGGTCCAGGTTGAGGCGCACCTGAATACTGCGGGCTGTCCGATCGACGGCGGCGCAATACGGCTGCTCTGCCTGCCGCGGGTGCTAGGCTACGTCTTCAACCCGATCAGCCTGTACTTCTGCCATCGGCCGAGCGGGGAGCTGGCGGCGATCCTCTACGAGGTCAGCTCCACCTTTGGGGAACGGCATACCTATCTGATCCCCGCAGGCGACGATCCGCACGACGTGCGCCAGAGCGCGGCCAAGCGACTGCACGTCTCGCCCTTCATGGAGATGGCGCTGAGCTACGACTTTCGGGTGCGGCCACCAGGCGACAAGGTGCGCGTGGTGATCGACACCTTCGATGCGGAGGGCCTGCTGCTGGCCGCGAGCTTTGCAGGCGTGCGTAGCGAGCTGACCGACGCGCACCTGCTGGCCGCCTGCGCCAAGCACCCGTTGCTCACGCTGAAGGTGATGGTGGGCATCCATTGGGAGGCGCTGAAGCTGGTCGCCAAGGGCCTGCGTCTGCGCGGCGGGCCGCCTGCACCCCAGTCGCCGGTGAGCGTGGGCGCGCCCTACCCGCTTCAGGCCACCCGGCGGTAGTCGATATAGGAGCCGTCCGGCGCCTTGCCCCGCAGCGCCGCCCAGACATCCTCTTCGTCATACCAGTCGGTGATGTCGGCCTGGCCCACCAGCGCGTAGCGGGTCGCCTCGATATTGCGCCCGTTGGCGAGCTCGGCCGTCTGGTCCGGCGTGCGCGAGACGCGCTCTCGCACCATCTCGCCCGTCTGGGGGTTGAACAGCGGGCCGTCGAGCACCGCGGGGTTCCAGTGCGTCAGGGGGTGGGCGTCGGCCGGCGCGCGCACGCTGTGGCCGCCCTGGGTCGAAATCACGACGGCGTTGTCGGAGGCGACGGCGGAGACCTGTTGGCGGCTTCCCGTGGCCACGGTCTGACTCTGCAGGCTGTAGAACTTTCCGCCACGCCAGACCTCGGTGGCCTGATGGTGATAATGATAGACTGGGATGGGTCCGAGCTTGACCAGCATCTCCGCCAGGATCGCCACGGTGAAGTCCTGGTCGCCGCCGTGAAAGCTGACGGCGTGGCGGCCGATCTGCTGACCCCCGCGCCAGACTTGGAAGGCGAGCGGCGCCCTGGCCGCCAGGGCAGGGGTCAACGTCTGGGCCAGCAGCCGCAGCGGCGAGGCGAGGCAGAGCCCCGCGCCCAACAAGGTGCGGCGCCCCGAGCAGCAGTCCATTATCGCCACCTCATCACTCCACCCTTCCGGTCAAGCTACGCTGTTCCGCCCCCGCCGGATGAGCGCCGTCGACCCGGGCGCCGCTTTGCATCGCCGGCGAGGCGCCCTAGCTAGGCGAAACCGAGCCACACGAAGCGCTTCTTCATGACCGACCTCGACCTGCTGTTCAGCCCCTATCGGCTGAAGTCGCTCACCCTGCCAAACCGTATCGTCATGGCGCCGATGACGCGCTCCTTCTCGCCGGGGGGCGTGGCGACCCCGGAGGTCGCAGCCTACTACCGCCGCCGGGCCGAAAACGGCGTCGGGCTGATCATCACCGAAGGGACAGGCGTGGCGCGCCTCGCATCCCTCAACGATCCCAATATCCCCCGCTTCCACGGCGAAAAGGAGCTGGCAGCCTGGAAGGTGGTGGTGGATCAAGTCCATGGGGCGGGCGGCCTGATCGCGCCGCAGCTGTGGCACGTCGGCGCGATGCGTAGCCGGGATAAGGACTGGAGCCCGCCCGGCCCATACGACAGCCCCTCGGGACTGTCGTCCCCCGGCAAGAACTTCGGCGAACCGATGAGCGAAGAGGACGTGGCCGACACCATCGACGCCTTCGCCCGCGCCGCCGCCGACGCCGAGCGGCTGGGCTTCGACGCGGTAGAGCTGCACGGCGCGCACGGCTATCTGATCGACCAGTTCTTCTGGCACGAGGTGAACGTGCGCGGGGACGCCTATGGCGGCTCGTCGATCGTGGAGCGCGGCCGCTTCGCCGCCGACATCCTGCGCGCCGTGCGCAAGGCGGTCAGCCCGGACTACCCGGTGATCATCCGCCTGTCGCAATGGAAGCAGCAGGCGTTCGAAGCGCGGCTGGCGCACACTCCCGACGAGATGGGACAATGGCTTGGCCTGTTGGCCGCCGCGGGCGCCGACGCCTTCCACTGCTCCCAGCGGCGGTTCTGGGAGCCGGAGTTTCCCGAGATCGACGGCCCGCAGCTGAACTTCGCCGGCTGGGCCAAGAAGCTCACCGGACTGCCCACCATCACGGTAGGCTCGGTCGGGCTTTCGGGCGAGTTCATCGCCGCGTTCGGGGGCGAGTCGTCCAAGCCGGCGTCGTTGGACGAGCTTCTGCGCAGGCTCGATCGGGGCGAGTTCGACCTGGTGGGCGTGGGCCGCGCCCTGCTGCAAGACCCGGCCTGGGCCGCCAAAATCCGCGACCGCAGGATTAGCGAATTAGGCGAGTTCACGCCGGCTGCCTTGATGAGCCTAAGCTAGAATCCCTCTCCCTCTGCGGGAGAGGGCGCGAAGTTTATCCCGCCGCAGGCAGCGCCGTCGCGCGCGCCTCGTCCATATAGCGCGCCGCGGTCGGCTTCATCGCGGCGTCCAGCTCGATCAGCAGCGGGTTGCCGGTGGGAATCTCGACCGCCACGATCTGATCGTCGGGCACGGCGAACAGGTGCTTGAGGATGGCGCGGTTCGAATTGCCGTGCGCAACGACCAGCACCGTATCCCCGGCCGCAAGCTTGGGCGCGATTTCGACCTCCCAGTAGGGCAGCGTTCGATCTAGGGTCGTCTTCAGGCTCTCGGTGTTGGGTATCTTCACCCCCGCATAGCGACGGTCGGCGTGGAAGTCGTAGAGGCCGCCGGGCTGGAGCGGCGGCGGCGAGATGTCATAGGAGCGCCGCCAGACTCGCACCTTCTCCTCGCCGTGCTCAGCGGCGGTCTGGGCCTTGTCGAGGCCCGTCAGGCCTCCGTAATGCCGCTCGTTCAACCGCCAGTCCTTCACCACCGGCACGAAGGCCTGCCCCGACACCCGCAGCGCCATGTTGCAGGTACGGATCGCGCGGGTGAGCACCGACGTGTAGGCCCGATCGAACGCCAAGCCCTGAGCCGCTAGCAGCTCACCCGCCCGCACCGCCTCGGCCACGCCCCGCTCGGTGAGCTCTACGTCCACCCAGCCGGTGAAGCGGTTCTCCAGGTTCCAGGCGCTCTGGCCATGGCGGAGCAGGACGAGGGTGGGCATCGGTGGTCCTTGGGACGGTTCGGGGTGATGTGGTGTGGGCGCGTCGGTGCTACGTCAAGCCTGGGCTACGAAGAGACGAGCTCAGGTCAGCGCCGAAGCCCACTCTCCCTCTCCCTCTCCCTCTCCCTTGAGGGAGGGTCAGGGTGGTGGGCCGCCGCCGCCACGTTTGAGCGTGGAGTGGCCGAACCGCTATTGAGTCTGGCGGGAAGCCGCGGTGTTCCCCACCCTGACCCTCCCCTCAGGGGGAGAGCGGTCAGAAGATTAGCTTGGTACGGCGCCTAGACCGACCGCGCCGCCAGCGCCGCGCCGATCTGGGCGCCAGTGGCGGCCATGGTGTCGGGCAGGGAGATGACAATGGTGGAGTTGTGCTCCGCCCCCACCTCCGCGATCGTCTGCAGCCGGCGGAGGTCCAGCGCGCCCGGCATGGCGCCGATGGAGCGGGCGGCCTCCACCAGGGTGCGCGCGGCCGCCAGTTCGCCCTCCGCCTTGATGACACGGGCCTTGGCTTCGCGGCTCGCCTCCGCCTCCCGGGCGATGGCGCGCTGCATCTGTTCGGGGATGTCGAGGTCGCGCACTTCCACCGCATCGATGCCGACGCCCCACTTGATGGCGGCGCGCTCCAGCATCTCCATCAGCTTGGCGTTGACGCCGAGCCGGTTCTTCAGCAAGTCGTCCAGCTCGTGCTGGCCGATGGCGTCGCGAAGCGAGGTCTCGGCGGCCTGCAGCACCGCCACGTCACGCTCCAGCACTGCATTCACCGCCAGGATCGGATCGACCACCTTGTGCCAAAGCGTGGCGTTGACCTTCACCGCCACGCCGTCCTTGGTCACCGTCTCCTGCGTGGGTAGCGACACGGTCATGATCCGCAGGTCGACCTTCACCGCCCGGTCCACCCAGGGGATCAGCCAGTAGAGCCCCGGCCCTTTGGTCTCGCCCAGCCGGCCAAGGCGATAGATCACTGCGCGCTGGTACTCCTGGTTGATCCCCACGCCCTTCAGCAGGGTGACCACGCCGAGAAGGACGATGAGGACGAGGACGATCTGGGGCGCCACGGAGAGGCCTTTCGGACTGGCCTACCTTCTAGCATCCCCGGCCCCTCGAACTAAGCCGTCGTAACGCCGCTCTTAAGCCGGGCGGTTTCCCTTCGCCGAGATGCGGACTAAACAGCCGCCCCATGTCGGACCGGGTGTTCTTCTCGCTGACGGCGCTGGCCATTGTGGCCATGGTGGCGCTGGCGCTCGTCTTTCCCCAGGGGGAGGGCCGCCGCTCGCCCGCGCCGTTCGGCCACGAGACCACCGCCGACGCCCTGGCCCGCCAGCCGAAGCTTCGCCCACAGCTGAACGCCCGGCCGAAGAAGCCCGGCATCCTGTGAGCGCGTCCACCCCCTCGTCCACGCGGTTCGACGCGCTGAAGGTCGCCCGTCGGGTGCTGACCGCCGAGGCCGACGCCCTGCGCCTGATGGCCGAAGGGCTTGCCGGCCCCTTCACTCAGGCTACGGAGACGGTGTTCGCCCTGAGGGGCCGGGTCGTATGCACAGGCGTGGGCAAGTCGGGCCACGTGGCGCGCAAGATCGCCGCAACCCTCGCCTCCACAGGCACGCCGGCGATGTTTGTCCATGCGGCGGAGGCCAGCCACGGCGATCTCGGCATGATCTCGCCCGACGACGCCGTGCTGGCCCTCTCGCTCTCCGGCGAGACGAAGGAGCTGGCGGACGTCGTGGCCTACGCGAAGCGTTTCGGCATCCCGCTGCTGGCCATGACCGCTCAGGCCGACAGCGCGCTTGGCCGCGCCGCCGACCATCTGCTGCTGTTCCCCGATGTGGCGGAGGCCGCCGACGCGGTGAACGCGCCCACCACCTCGACCACGCTGCAGATGGCGTTGGGGGACGCGCTGGCGGTGGCGCTACTCGAGCGCCGGGGGTTCGGCCACAGCGACTTCAAGCTCTACCATCCCGGCGGCAAGCTGGGCGCGGCGCTGCGCACCGTGGGCGAGCTGATGCACGGCGGCGCGGAGCTGCCCCTGGTGGGACAGGGCGCCTCCATGGCCGAGACGCTGCTGACCATGACGGAAAAGCGCTTCGGCTGCGCAGGCGTCGTGGACGGCGACGGCCGCTTGCTGGGCGTGATCACCGACGGCGACCTGCGTCGCCACATGGCCGGCCTGATGAGCCACACCGCCGCCGAGATCATGACTCCGGCGCCGCACACCGTCGGCCCGGCCACCCTGGCCGCGGAGGCGCTCCGCGAGATGAACGAGAGCCGCATCACCGTGCTGTTCGTGCTGGAGGACGCGCGTCCTGTCGGCATCCTGCACGTCCACGATCTGCTACGCACCGGCGTCGCCTAAGCCCCCCTGAGGACCCTCATGCCCCTGCCCCGCCCGCGCGCCGACCTCGTCCCTAATACGCTGGACTACGAGGTCACACCCCTGGTGAAGCCGCAGGGCTTCCGCGAGTACGACGCGCGCTGGATCCTGGGCCAGGAGATCAACTATCTCGGCGTCACGGCGCTGGGCGTCGGGCTCGGCACCTACATCCACGAAGTGGGCGTGCACCCCCGCGTGGTGGTCGGCCACGACTTCCGGTCTTATTCGATCAACGTGAAGCAGGCGCTGAGCCTCGGCCTGATCGCCGCCGGATGCGAGGTGCTGGACATCGGCCTAGCGCTCTCGCCCATGGCCTATTTCGCGCAATTCGACCTGGACGCGCCCTGCGTGGCCATGGTCACCGCCAGCCACAACGAGAACGGCTGGACGGGCGTCAAGATGGGCGCGTCCCCGCCGCTGACCTTCGGTCCCGACGAGATGGGCCGGCTGAAGCAGATCGTGCTCGGCGGCGAAGGGGTCGAGCGCGACGGCGGCAAGCTGGTGCGCATGGAAGGCGTGATGGAGCGCTACATCGCCGAGGTCGCCTCGCGTACGACGCTGACCCGAAGGCTGCGCGTGGTCGCCGCCTGCGGCAACGGCACCGCGGGCGCCTTTGCGCCCGACGCGCTCACCCGCATGGGGGCCGAGGTGATCCCCATGGACTGCGACCTCGACTACACCTTCCCGAAGTACAACCCGAACCCCGAAGACCACGAGATGCTGATGTCCATGGCCGATGCGGTGAAGCGCGAGGGCGCCGACCTCGCCTTCGGCTTCGACGGGGACGGCGACCGCTGCGGCGTGGTGGACGAAACGGGCCAGGAGATCTTCGCCGACAAGATCGGGCTGATGCTGGCCCGCGACCTGTCGAAGACCCACAGGGGCGCCAGGTTCGTGGTCGACGTGAAGTCCACCGGGCTCTACGCCACCGACGAGGTGCTGAAGGCCAACGGCGCCAGCACCCTCTATTGGAAGACGGGCCACAGCTACATTAAGCGCAAGACCGCCGAGATCGGCGCGCTGGCGGGCTTCGAGAAGTCCGGCCATTTCTTCTTCAACGCGCCGCTCGGGCGCGGTTATGACGACGGGCTGGTGGCCGCGGGCGCGGTGCTCAACATGCTGGAGCGCAACCCGGACAAGACGCTGAGCCAGCTGAAGGGCGAAATGCCCCTTGCCTTTACTTCGCTGACCATGAGTCCGCACTGTGACGACGACAGGAAGTATGGCGTGGTCGAGCAGGTGGTGGCCGAGTTTCAGGCGCTGGCGGCGCGCGGGGGCAAGGTGCTGGGCCGCGCCATCACCGAGGTGATCACCGTCAACGGCGTGCGCGTGGCGCTGGAGGACGGGTCCTGGGTGCTGGTGCGCGCCTCCTCCAACAAGCCCGAACTGGTGGTGGTGGTGGAGAGCACCCGCTCCGCCGACGACATGCGCGCCTTGTTCCGCGACGAGGTGAAGACCCGCCTCGCCGTCCACCCCGAAGTGGGTTCCTACAACCAGGAAGTCTGATCTACTTTGGGTAGAGTTTTGCATCTCCGCTCTCGTTTTTGGAGAGAGGAGACGCCAGTGTCCCATATCGAGATCGTCCGGCGCCCGCCGGTGATGACTCCCCTGGCCTGCAGGCTGGTCTACGAGGCGGTGCAGCGCGCGGCGGGGTCGCATCGCAGCGCCCTTCTACAGGCGCGCGGCGAAGCGCTCGTCGCCCACATCGGTCGCGCGGCGGCGCGGAGCCCCGACATCGCCGCTCCAGGCCGTGCGGCGGCCTTCTGGCTGAAGTCAACCTTCCGGCAAGACGATGAGGCGCTCCGCCGGGCCGCCGCGGCGACGCTGGCCTTGGGCCTCGACGCGCGTATCGTGGGCTGGCCGGCTGAGCTGAAGGCGCTGCATCCGGCGGCTCACGCCCGGTTGGCGGCCTTCCTGACGGCGCGACGGCCCTACAATGCGGAGACTTTCTCGCGCGACGTGGCCTTCGCCGCGGGGCTTTCGACGCCGGCGGGGGCGCTGACGGTCACGGTGCCCCCACCCGCCGGCGCAGACACCCTGCCGCCCCGCGCCCGCCGCGCAGCCGGGGCCTTCTGCCGTCAGGTGCTGCAGTACGGGGCCGAGCCCGCCCGGGCCTGGCTGGCACAGGTCGGCGCACGGCCCTGGGCCGAACTGCATGTCGACGTGCGCAACCTGGAGGATTTCAGCGCCGAGGGCTTCGTGCGCTGCTACCACCGCCTGGCAGCCTTGCTGCGGACGCGGCCGGACCTCGCGGGCGTGTACGGAGCGAGCTGGCTGTACGATCCCCAGGTCGCCCAGGTCAGTCCGAACCTCGCCTTCGTGCGTCGCACGGCCGAGGACGGCGGCGGCCGGCTGATCCGGCTGAAGGCCGATCCCGTGCAGACCGCGCTTGCAGTCGCCCGCTCGCCGACCCGCCGGAAACTAGTGCAGAGCGGCGCCTACCGGCCCGTCTGCTACGGCATGTATTGGACCCGGGACGCCCTGCTGGAATGGGCGGAGAAGGCGAAAAGCCAAGCCCCACCCGCCAGCGCCCCCAAGCATTTGCAAGTCGTTCGCAAGTAGAGCGCCCGAAGTTCACGTGCTTCGCATGGACGGAACTGCAGGCGGGCGCTATGAAGCGCAGGCTTGCGGGAGCCCCCGCGGCGCTCGGCGGGAACCTGTGCGTCCCGCGGTCGAGCGCGCGAGCCCGCCGAACAGGGAAGACCGACCATGCCGTCCAAGGACAGCCTAAACACCCGCCGCGACCTTCAGGTGGGCGACAAGACTTACGCGATCTACAGCCTGAAGGCCGCCGAGCAGAACGGACTGGACGGCATCTCGCGCCTGCCCGTCTGCATGAAGGTGCTGCTGGAGAACCTGCTGCGGAACGAAGGTCCCACGGTGGCCGAAGGCGACCTGCACGCCTTCAGGAACTGGCTCGACAACAAGGGCAAGACCGAACACGAGATCGCCTACCGTCCGGCGCGCGTGCTGATGCAGGACTTCACCGGCGTGCCCGCGGTGGTGGACCTCGCCGCTATGCGCGACGCCATGCACAAGCTCGGCGCCAACCCCGACAAGATCAATCCGCTGAACCCCGTCGACCTGGTCATCGACCACTCGGTGATGGTAGATCACTTTGGCACGCCGCAGGCTTTCGGCGAGAACGTCGACCAGGAATACGAGCGCAACGGCGAACGCTACCGCTTCCTGCGCTGGGGATCCTCCGCCTTCCACGACTTCCGCGTGGTGCCCCCGGGCACAGGCATCTGCCACCAGGTGAACCTGGAGTACCTCGCCCAGACGGTGTGGACCGCCACCGAACAGGGTGAGTCGCTGAAGGTCGAGGACGGCGAATTCTCCGACAGCGAGACGGGCGAGCCCGTCCAGGTGCACAGCGCGGTGCTGGCCTACCCCGACACCTGCGTGGGCACCGACAGCCACACCACCATGGTCAACGGATTGTCGGTGCTCGGCTGGGGCGTCGGCGGGATCGAGGCGGAGGCGGCCATGCTGGGCCAGCCCATCCCCATGCTGATCCCCGAAGTGATCGGCTTCAGGCTGACCGGCAAGCTGCCCGAAGGCGCCACGGCCACCGATCTGGTGCTCACCGTCACCCAGATGCTGCGCAAGAAGGGCGTGGTCGGCAAGTTCGTCGAGTATTTCGGCGACGCGCTGGCGCACCTGACCATCGAGGACCAGGCCACCATCGGCAACATGGCCCCAGAATACGGCGCCACCTGCGGCTTCTTCCCGGTCTCCGACGCGACCATCAAATACCTCAGAGAGACCGGCCGCACCGAAGATCGCGTGGCTCTGGTGGAGGCTTACGCCAAGGAACAGGGTCTCTGGGTCGACGCCGACACCCCTGAACCGATGTTCTCCGACACGCTGGAGCTCGATCTCTCCACCGTCATGCCCTCCCTGGCCGGTCCCAAGCGGCCACAGGATAGGGTGTTGCTGAGCGAAGCCTCGACCGCTTTCGCCGAACATCTCGCCAACGACTTCGGTAAGGCCGGGCACGAGCACCACCGCATTCCGGTGAAGGTGGACGAAGGGCAGGAAGCGTTCGACGTCGGCCACGGCGACGTAGTGATCGCGGCCATCACGTCTTGCACCAACACGTCAAACCCGACGGTGCTGATCGCCGCGGGTCTGGTCGCGCGCAAGGCGCACGCCAAGGGGCTGAAGGTGAAACCCTGGGTGAAGACCTCGCTGGCTCCCGGCTCCAAGGTGGTCACCGACTATCTGACCAACGCCGGGCTGCAGGCGGACCTGGACGCGCTCGGCTTCAACCTGGTGGGTTATGGCTGCACCACCTGCATCGGTAATTCGGGGCCTCTGCCGCAGAATGTCAGCGACGCCATCAACGCCGACGACCTGGTGGCGGTGAGCGTGCTGTCCGGCAATCGCAACTTCGACGGCCGGATCAATCCGGACGTCCGGGCCAACTACCTGGCTTCGCCGCCGCTGGTGGTGGCCTATGCGCTCGCGGGCTCCATGCTGCACGACGTCACCCGCGAACCTTTAGGCGACGGCTCGGACGGCCAGCCGGTCTATCTGCGCGACATCTGGCCGACCTCCGACGAGATCGCCACGATGCAGCGCGAGGTGGTGACCAACGCCTTGTTCGCCACCCGCTACGCCGACGTGTTCAAGGGCGACGAGCACTGGCAGGGCATCCCGATCGCCGGTGGCGAGACCTACGCCTGGGAGGGCGACAGCACCTACGTGCAGAACCCGCCCTATTTCGAGGGTCTGACCATGACCCCCAAGCCCGTCGTCGACATCCAGGAGGCCCGCATCCTGGCCGTCTTCGGCGACAGCATCACCACCGACCACATCTCGCCCGCCGGTAATATCCGCAAGACCTCGCCCGCCGGCCAGTACCTGATCGCCAATGGCGTGGATGTGGAGAACTTCAACAGCTACGGCGCGCGCAGGGGCAACCACGAAGTGATGATGCGCGGCACCTTCGCCAACATCCGCATCCGCAACAAGATGACGCCCGAGATCGAGGGCGGCGTCACCAAGCACTATCCGTCAGGCAACGTGATGGCGATCTACGACGCCGCCATGCAGTACCAGACCGAAGGGCGACCGCTGGTGGTGTTCGCGGGCAAGGAATACGGCACCGGCTCGTCGCGCGACTGGGCGGCCAAGGGCACCAAGCTCTTGGGCGTGCGCGCGGTGATCGCGGAGACCTACGAGCGCATCCACCGCTCCAACCTGGTCGGCATGGGCGTGCTGCCGCTGCAGTTCCAGGTGGAGGGCTGGGCGCGCCTGGGCCTGACCGGGGAGGAGATCATCACCATCCGCGGGCTGAACCAGCTGGCCCCCCGCAAGACGCTGATGGTGGAGCTGTTCCGCCCCTCGGACCACAAGGTGGCACGCTTCCCCGTCACCTGCCGCATCGATACAGAGACCGAGCTGGACTACTTCAAGGCTGGCGGGGTCATGCCTTACGTCCTGCGCAACCTCGCGCGCAGCGAGCCAGCGCCTGAGCAAGCGCCGGAATTGCAGGCAGCGGAGTAATCGCTCTCCGGTAGAGAGAGAGCTACTGCGGCCCGACCGAGTCGGTCGGGCCGACGGTCGGATTGCCCTCAGGGCCGGTCGGCGCTTCGGGCGACCCGCCGCCTCGCGGCGTCAACCCCGGCTTGCCCATCTTGGCCGTTTCATGCTGCTGCTCGGCGGCCTTAAGGCCGGCGACCCCCTTGGGCGGTTCTCCAAGCGGGCCGTAGCCGGCGCATCCCGCCAGCAGTCCTGACGCTGACGCGATGAGCATTAGGGCGATGATGGGGCGAAAGCTGGGCGTCATGGCTGACGAACGGAGCGCTTCCCTCGACGTTCCGTGACGGTGCAAGCTATCCAGCTTCGTCGTCCTAACTCGCGCCACGACCCATCTTCGAGAACCCGCATGATCCGCCCAGGTCCGCTCAACCTGATCACCGACGTGGCGGGCGTGAAGGTCGGTCACGCCACCGATGAACGGGCGCAGAGCGGCGTCACCGTGGTGCTGCTGCCGGGCGGATGGAAGGCGGCGGCGGACGTGCGGGGCGGCGGTCCCGGTGAGCGCGACGTTTCCGTTCTGGGGCTGGAGAACCTCGTAGGCCGGGCCCACGCCTTCGTGCTGAGCGGCGGGTCCGTCTACGGCCTGGCCGCCGCGGACGGCGTGACCGTGGCCCTGGCGCAGACCGGCGAGGGGCTTAGGCTGAGCCCGACCGACCCTGTCATCCCGATCACCCCGGCCGCGATCCTTTACGACCTCGGCGAGGGCGACAAGGCGTGGGGGCTGGAGCCGCCCTATCGACGTCTGGGCGTCGAGGCGGTCGGCGCCGCAACCGAGCCGTTTGCGCTTGGGCGGGTCGGCGCCGGCCGCGGGGCCAGGGCCGGCTCGCGCCCCGGCGGCCTCGGCTCTGCGTCCATCGCGCTCGGGGACGGCCTGACGGTGGGCGCCTTGGCGGCGGTCAACCCGCTGGGCTCCGTCTACATGGCCGATGGGGAGACGCCCTGGGCCTGGCCGTTCGAGATCGACGGCGAGTTCGGCGGCCGGCGCCCGGAGAGCGGCGCCACCGACCCTGAGCCCTTGCCGGACTTTTCACGCCTGCGCGCACGCGCCCGCCCAGGGACGAACACGACGCTGGCCGTTGTCGCCGTGTCAGCCGACCTCAGCGGGCCCGACTGCAAGCGCGTCGCGATCATGGCCCACGACGGCATGGCCCGGGCCATCCGGCCGGCGCATACGCCGTTCGACGGCGACATCGTGTTCGTGGCGGCGAAGGGCGGGGGCCAGCTCGGGGCCAACCGGGCCTTGGATGTCGCAAGGATCGGCTCGGCCGCCGCCGACTGCGTCGCCCGGGCCATCGCCCGCGGGGCTTTCGAGGCGGCGCGACCTAGCGCGTGACCGCGGCGGCCTCGGCCGGGCCCGGGCCTAGCAGGCCGTAGACGCCCGGCGTCATGATCAGCGCCCCGGCTACGCCGAGGGCTAGGTTGCCGAAGCCGGGCTTGCCGATCAGGATCAGCACCGCGGCCGCCACGAAAAGGCAGGCGCCAAAGGCCGTGAGCAGGGCGAAAAGGGCCCGGGCCGTCACCCTGGCGCGGGCGGCGAGCGGGCGGGACGGCATGGTCATCGCGACCGGCTCGGGCTCGATGATCGCGTGGGCCTTGGGCGAAGCGAGGTCGGCCAAGCCGCCGGGAGGCGGCGGGGGCGGCGGCGGAAGCGGCAGGACCGCCTCGCCTTCGGAGGTTAACGGGATCGGTTCGGGCTCGGGAGAGACGGGATAGATGATGTCCTTGGCCACAACAGGTTGGCCGGCGAGCGGCGTCTCGAAGTCGAACATGGGGTCGGGATCGGCGCCGGAGAGATAGCCGTCGGGCTCGTCGAACGGCGGGGCCTCCAACGACATCGAGTCCGGCGCTTGCGGCTGCTCGGGTTCGGGGACCAGGGCGCGCAGGCGGGCCTGGACGCTGTTGGCCGCGTGCAGGGTGGCCGAGGGCGCGGCGACCTCGACCGGCGGCGGCGGCGGCTCCAGGGCCTCGCCGCCGGCGGCTGCGAGCGGGCGCAACACCGCGCTCGGCGACTTGGAGAAGCCTTCGGGAAGACCCAGGAAGTGCGCCTTTTCCGCCGCCCGCCGCCGCACCAGGGCGTCGACCACCTGCGCCCCGGCGCCAAGCTCCGCACGGCGCCAACGCTCGATCTCGTCGGCGGCGTCCAGTTCGGCGCCGGCGTTGACGCACGCCAGGGCGCTGGAGCGACGGAAGTTGTCCACGCCGATGTTGAAGGCGAAGGCGGTCAGGGCCTCGAACTGGCGCTGGGTGACCGGGGCGAACAGGGCCGCCGTCACCGCCTCCGCTGCCGCGCTGAGATCGTAGAGCAGAAGGGCCTCGGCGTCCGCGCGGCTGACGCCCGCACCTTCCCGGGCCGAGCGCGTGTGGCCATAGCCCAAGGTCCAGCCGCCCGCCGCGGCCGGCTGGGCCTGCGGCTGGAAGGTCTCGAACCGGGTGACCAGCTCGATCGCGGCGCGCGACAGGCGCGGATGCAGCTTCATTTGACCCAACATGATCCAGACGCAGCGGTCCGCGCGCTTATCAGCAAGATGAAGGCCGAAGGCGCCGTCCTGGTTAACTCGCCTTCACGTTGATTTATTTGAAGAACGCTTGGAACCCTCACCGGCGTTTGACAATGTGACGACATTCTAGAGCGGGATGAGGGTGGCCAGAATCGATGACCTCACTTCCGGCCTCATCCTGAGCCCGTCGAGGGACGAGGCCGCGGCTCGGACGGTGGACGCCCCGTCCTTCGACAAGCTCAGGATGAGGCGAATGCCGGCGGTTACGCCTCAAGTCATCCGCCGATAGAAATCGTGCCGAAGCTCGTCTCCAGCGATCGGTTGGAGGCGAAACGTCGTTGCGGCTCAGTAGCCGTAGCGATGATGGCGGTGAAAGCGCCGCATGGGACGGTTGGGGACGTAGTAGAGGTCTAGCCCTCCGATGCCGGCGGCGACGTCCAGGCCCGTGCTGCCTTCGATGCTGAGCGGCTGCAGCGCGACGGTGTGGTCGGAACCGCCGACCAGGACGTTGGCGCCGAGCCCTACGCCCACAGTCGCGCTGGCGGTCACGCCGCCGTAGCTGCCGTGCAGGTCGCCCCGACCGAGCCTGTCGGTCGGGGCGAACACGCCCCAGACGATGGTGCCCGAGCGGCGGTAGCCTATGTCCATGCCGATCTTGGTGATGCGGCCGACATAGCGTTCCGCCGCGTAGTTGGCGGGTGAGAAGAGGCAGTTGACCCGGTGGGAGGAGCCGATCACCGCTCCCCAACCGGCGGCGACGCTGCAGGTCAGGGTGCCGACCTTGACGCCCCCTTCGCGCGCCTGGGCCGGAGCCTGCGTCATGAGGGTGGCGCCCAGCAGGGCGACCAGGCCGAGAGCCGTCTTGCTCATCTTCAAGTCCTTCAGCGTCGCCCGACCCGGCGGCTAAAGCCCTGCGAAAGCTTGGCGGTTCCCGGCCCGGTCCGTGCGGGCAGGATCAGCCTTCGTGCTGCACGGTCTGCGTGTGGGTCGTGCGGTGATGATAATAGTGGCGATGATGGTAGTAGTGATGGTGGTGATAATGATGGTGAGTATCGGGCACCCTTCCGTGGATCACATCATGGGTCGTGCGGGCGCCGGCGCGATAGTCATGCTTGGCCTGATGGCCGACACCTTCGACGGTGCCGTGGATGATCTGGCCCGTGCCACGGACGATAGCGTGCCCGGTGTCGGGAATGACGCTCGCAGGCGACGCCTGTGCGGCGGCGGCGGTGAGCGCCAGCAAGGCGCCGGCCAGGGCGATGACGTTGAACTTCATGGGGGGAACCTCGATGCGGGCGCGCCAATGCGGCTGCGCAGGTAATCCATGTAGCTGCGACGGCATGTCGCGACTAGCGCTCACATCCCCGATAATCTGTAAGGTGGGCGGTTGTGGCCCCTGTGTCACCCGGCCTCGGTGAGCACGCCTTCCAACCCCTGCTCGCGGACCTTGCGATACAGCGTCGAGCGACCGATCCCCAGGCGGCGGGCCACCTCGGTCATGTGCCCTGCGTAGATTTCGATGGCGAGCTGGATCAGGTCGCGCTCGACCTCCTCCAGCGGACGCACGTGACCCTTCTCGTCCAGCACGCTGACCGGACCGGCGGGCGCCTCGGCGTCAGTCTCCGGGACTGGAGACGCCGCATGGTCGGAGGCGGCGAGGAGCGGCGTCGACAGACCCGAGATGGAGGGAAAATCGTGGGGCTGCAGGTGGGGATCGTCGCTCAGCACGATGGCGCGATACACTGCGTTCTCCAACTGGCGAACATTGCCCGGCCAGTCGAAGGCGGTGAGCATGGCGAGCGTCGCGGGGGAGGCCCCGGCCACGCGCTTGCCCTCCTCCACGTTGAAGCGACGCACGAAGGCCTCGACCAGGGCGGGCACGTCGCCCCGGCGCTCGCGCAGGGCGGGAGCCTCGATGGGATAGACGTTAAGGCGGTAGAACAGGTCCTCGCGGAAGCGGCCGGCGGCCACCTGGCTGGCCAGGTCGCGGTTTGTGGCCGAGACGATGCGCACGTCCACCTTCAGCGGCCGCTTGGAGCCGATCGGGTCGATCTCGCCCTCCTGCAGCGCACGCAGCAGCTTGACCTGCATGTCGAGGGGCAGCTCGCCCACCTCGTCCAGGAACAGGGTGCCGCCGCTGGCCTCCAGGAACTTGCCCGAATGCTTTTCGTGGGCGCCGGTGAAGCTGCCCTTCTCGTGGCCGAACAGGATGGATTCGACCAGGTTTTCAGGGATCGCGCCGCAATTGACCGCGACGAAGGGCTTGCCGGCGCGTTCGCTCTCGCCGTGGACGGCGCGGGCGATCAGCTCCTTGCCGACGCCGCTCTCGCCCAGGATCAGGACGGGAATGGAGGACTTGGCGGCCCGGCGGCCCAGCGCCTTCACCTGGGCCATGGCGGCGGAGGCGCCGACCAGATCGTCGAAGCTGGTGCGCCCGCCCGCGCGTTTGGACAGCCGGTCCACCTCGGCGGTCAGCTGGCCCATCTGCAAGGCGTTGCGGATGGAGACGATGATCCGTTCGGGGCTCGCGGGCTTGATGAAGAAATCCTGGGCCCCGGCCTGCATGGCCTGAACCACCGTGTCGACGCCGCCGGTGGCGGTGAGGACGATGACGGGGGCGTTGAAGCCGCCGGCGCGCAGGCTCTTGAGCACCTCAAGCCCCGGGGTGTGGGGCATGACGAGATCAAGGATCACCACGTCGGGCTTCAACCCGGTGGCGATGCGGTCGAGCGCCGCATCGCCGCCGTCCGCAAGCGCGACCGCGAAACCCTCACGCTCCAGCACCGCCCCGATCAGGCGGCGCTGGGTGGGATCGTCGTCCACGATCAGCACCGTCTTGGCCATACCCGTCCCCGTCACGCGCAGCCACCCGCCCCGCCAACGGGTTATGGGCTCCCGCAGTGAAGATGCGGTTTAGACGCGAAAGGATCAGGCCGCCGCCGCCAACTCCGGATCGATGGTGGGCACGAGATTGCGCCGGAAAAGGATAGCGAACGCCAGGATCGCCACGCCGCCGATCGCCACGAGCCCGGCATGCAGCGCCCAGAATGAGGCGCCGCTCATCTTCTCCGCCAAGCCGCCAAGCCAGCCTACGCCCATATTGGCCAGGAACAGGTTCAAGTAATAGATACCGATCATTACTCCGGCCAACGCCTTAGGGGCAGCTCGGGAATAGAGCGCTAAGCCGACCGGAAACACGTTGGCGAAGCCAATGTCGTTGATGACGTGAAAGCCGATGCCCCAGGCCAGGCCGACCTTATGATGCGTGGAGGCCTCTCGCGCGCTGGCGAGTGCGAGCAGCAAGGGCGCAGCCGCCGAGATGAAGGCGCCTACCCCGAGCTTGACGATTTCGTCCGGCTCACGCCGGAATGTGGCCCACCACCGCCAAAAGGCGATCGAGGCGATAATCGTGCCGGACGAGATGAACGCGTCCAGCGAGATCAGCCAGGTCACCGGCAGGGTCTGTCCGAAGAAGGTCAGGTTGTAGTTGGCGTTTCCCCAAACCAAATAGGCGTTGAAAATCTCCTGGTTACCGAGGGAAGCCAAGGCCAGAGGCACGAGTAGAGCGACAAGGATGATCACCGTTCCAAGCTCGCCGCGCGCCAGCTTTCTGCGGGGTTCGGCGCGGGCCTTGCGGCCCACCGGCGGGTCTGGCGGCAGCCACCTTCGGCCGAGCAGATAGACGGTCAGGCCAAGGACCATGCCGACCCCGGCGGCTCCAAACCCCCAATGCCAAGCGACCTTCTGACCCAAGGTCCCGCAGACAAGCGGTGAGACGATCACCGCAACGTTGACGCCGAGCAGGAACACCTGGAAGGCGTCGGCCCGGCGCAGATCGCCCGGCGCATAGAGCTCGCCCACCTGGCTGGCGATATTACCCTTGAAGCAGCCTACCCCCATCAGAAGGCACGCAAGAGCGGCGAGGAAGGAAACCTCGAAGGCCATCAGGAAATGGCCGAAGGTCATCAGCACCGCGCCGAACACGATGGTGCGGGTGCGGCCCAGCACCCGGTCGGCGATGAAGCCGCCGGCCAGGGGCGTCAGATACACCCCGCCCGCATAGAGGCCGAAGATCACCGAGGCGAGGGCGACCGGGGAGAGGTGTCCGTAGACGTGCTCCAGTCCGGCGCGAAACGAGGCGAAGCCTGCGACGTGCTCCACATGACCGGGAAGCAGCAGCTGCTGACCCATATAGAGCACGAGCAGCGCCTGCATCCCGTAATAGGAGAACCGCTCCCAGGCCTCCGCGAACACCAGGAAGCCCAGACCCAGAGGATGGCCGAAAAAGGTCCGGACTTCAGGCGCCTCGACCACCCCAGCTTTAGACGCCAACGCCAAGCGGTTACTCCCTAACTGCAGCCAGCATCGCCGGGAAGAGAAGCCGCCGCAACAGTAACACAGGTTAACGGTCACCCTGACGCAGGGGCGGGTCCCAGCGCCTCGAACCAGCGGCCAAGGAGGCGAGCCTCGTCACGCATCCCCGCGGTTCTCGCGGCGGCCTCGGTGTCTACGCCCCAGCGGCCTTCCTGAAAGGCCTCGTCCAGGCGCGACAGCTCGAACGCCGCGTTTGCCTCCAGCCGTCCCCGCTGCACGGCCAACGCCAGGACCGCCGAGCCGAACAGAGGCGTCGCGAACGCGACCCCGGCCTGGGTGAAGGGCTCCAGCTCCGTCGTCAGCACCTCGATCCGCGCAAGCGCCTCGGGCGACTGCGGGCGGTGGACGACGCCGATGGCGCGGCGGAGGTCGACGCCCAAGGCACTCCTGGCCCAGTCCAGCACCGGTCCCCAGGCTTCCTGCTGGGCCTGCACCAGGGCGTCCGGCGCCTCGGCGAAGTAGCAGAGCACGTCGGAGGCCCCGTAGCGCGCAACCTCCGCCGCCACCGCCGCGCTCGCCGCAGCCGTGCGGTCTATGACCGTGGAGGCCAGCCGGTTGGCCGGCATGGCGGCCAGATCGATCTCGTCGCCCTGCCCCGCCCACTCGTCGGCCAGCATCTGGGCCAAGGGCTGAACGGGCACGACCAGCGGCCCCCCCCCGGGCGTCCTGGCGCCCCGCCCGTCCAGAAGGACCGTGAAGCCGCCGTCCCGAGGCGCGGTGGTCGCCTGGGCGTAGAAACGCCGAGGGCGGTCGACGCCGGCCGAAGAGGTCTGCCGCATTCATGCTCCCGTCAGCTGATAAACCTTAGGGGAGATGTAGCGGCGAGGAAGCCGGGACGCGATGGGGGCGCCATGAGCTTCGGCTCCGATCTCGATGAGGCGGCCGCGATCTCGGTCACGCGCTTCGGCCTCGGCCCCCGACCTGGGGAACTGGCCCTGGTCCGGGCCGACCCGCAGGGCTGGCTGCGCGAGCAGATACGCACCGAGGGCGCGGACCTGCCGGTGTCCGCCACAGCCCTGCCGCTGGCCAGCGCCCAGGACGGCTATCAGGCCTTCCTCGCCTCCCGCGCCGCGGAGAAGGCGGCCGGCGCCGATCAGGTCGCGCGCAAGGCGGCCATGCAGCCGCTGCACGACCGCACCGACGCGGAGGGCCTGGCCCGCGCTGTGCTGGCGGTCACCACGCCGGCGCCGTTCCGGGAGCGCTGGGCGCTGTTCTGGGCCAACCATTTCAGCGTGTCCACGATCAAGGGCGAGGAGCTGAACGCCACCGCCGCGGGGTTCGAGCGCGAGGCTGTCCGCCCGCACGTGTTCGGCCGGTTCGAAGACATGCTGGCGGCCTCCTCCGCCCATCCCGCCATGCTGATGTATTTGGACCAGCAGGGCTCCGCCGGGCCGAACAGTCCCCAGGGCTTGAGGCATCCCGGCGCCGGGCTGAACGAGAACCTCGGCCGCGAGATCATGGAGCTGCACACCCTGGGCGTGGACGCCGGCTATTCCCAGGCCGACGTGACCGAGTTCGCCCGCGCCTTGACAGGCTGGTCCATGGGCGGCGGCGGCGCCCCGGTCGAGCAGCAGGGCGGCTTCGTCTACAAGCCTGAGCTGCACGAGCCCGGGGAGCGGCATGTGTTCGGCCGCACCTACCCGCCGGGGGAGCAGGGACAGGCGCGCGCCGCCCTAGCCGACTTCGCCGCCAGCCCGCACACCAGCCGCCACCTGGCCCGCAAGATCGCCGCCCACTTCGTCGCCGACGATCCGCCGCCCGCGCTGGTGGCGAGGCTAGATCGCGCCTATCGCGCCAGCGAGGGTGATCTGTCGGCTGTAGCGTCGGCGCTCGTGTCCGCGCCGCAGGCCTGGTCGCCCCAGGCCGCCAAGCTGAAGACGCCCAACGAGTTCCTGATCTCCAGCTACCGCGCGGCGGGCTTTGTCCCCGTCGACGCTCGGCGCGACGTCTATGGCCCGCTCGGCGGCCTGGGCCAGCGGCCGTTCTACGCCGCGCAGCCCAACGGCTGGTCCGACGAGGCCGAAGACTGGGCCGCGCCGGATGCCGTGCTGAAGCGGATGGTCTGGGCCCGGGGTTTCGCCAGCGCCCACCCGGCGGCGGACCCCGTGCAGCTCGCCGACGCGGCGCTCGGGGCGCGCCTGTCGCCGCAGACCGCCCTGGCCATCAGGCGGGCCGAAACCCGCCCCGAAGCCATGACCCTGCTGTTGATGAGCCCGGAATTCCAGCGGCGGTGAAGGTCTGGGCGCCCCTCGTCAGCGGGCCGCGAACGCGTCCAGCTCGGCGGTCAGATCGGCGAAGGTGTCCACCACCACGTCGGCGGCGGCCGCCTCGATTTCGTCTCGGGTGTGAAAGCCCCAGGTGACGCCGACGGCGCGCACGCCCGCAGCCTTGGCCATGCGGATGTCGTGGGCCGTGTCGCCGATCATGACCGTGCAGGCGGGCGAGACGCCCAGGGCCGCCATGGCCTCGATCAGCATGGCGGGATGCGGCTTGCCGGGGCCGTCGTCGGCGCAGTGGGTGCTGTCGAACAGGTCCGCCCACCGGTGCATCGCCACGATCATGTCCACGCCCCGGCGCGACTTGCCGGTCGCCATGCCGATCTTCCAGCCCTCGCGCTTCAGCCGGCCGAGCAGCTCCGCGGCGCCTTCATAAAGCGGCTCGACGAACCCGGGCTGGCTATGCAGGTCGCCAAAGCTGGACTTGTAGTAGGCGACCAGCTGCTCGAGCACCTGGGGCGCGTGATCGGGGGCGAGCAGGGCCAGGCCCTCGGCCAGGCTGAGCCCCACGATCTGGCGGAGCTCGTCATAGGGCGGCGGCGTCAGGCCGAGCGCGGTGAAGGCGGCGTCGGACGCCTGCTTGAGGATGGCGCGGCTGTCCACCAGCGTGCCGTCCACATCGAACACCGCGGCCTTCACGGCTTGCGAGGCTTTTTTGGGGGTGCAGGTTTCGGCCCGGAGCGTCGCTGGCGGGCGAAGGGGTCGGCCGGGGCCTCGCGCTCGTCGAAGCCGAAACGGGCGAAGCCTTCGCGCATCTCCGGGCTCAGCGGCGCCTCCAGCACCAGCTGGCCCTTGGACGGATGGGGGAGCTCCAGCCGGCGGGCGTGCAACTGCAGCTTCAGACCGGCGGCCAGGGCGGCGGAACTCTCGTCGCAATACTTATGGTCTCCCAGGATGGGATGACCGATGGCCTTCATGTGGGCGCGCAGCTGGTGGGTGCGGCCGGTGTGGGGCTGAAGCGCCATCCAGGCGGCGCGGTGTGCGGCGCGGTTGATGGTGACGAACTCGGTCTCCGCCGTTTCGGCGCCGAACTCTCCTGCGTCCGCCGGCACCACCATCTCGCGGTCGCCGACGCCCTTCTTGACCAGGTGCAGCTCTATGATGCCCTCGTGCGGCTTGGGCTCGCCCGCCACGATCGCCCAGTAGATCTTGCGGGCGCGACGCTTGGCGAAGGCCCCCGACAGGCTGGCGGCGGCGGCCGGGCTCTTGCCGAGCAGCAGGACTCCGGAGGTGTCGCGGTCCAGCCGGTGCACCAGGCGGGGTCGGTCCATCCCCTCCCCCCAGGCGCTCAGCAGTCGGTCGACGTGCTTGGTGGTCTTGGTGCCGCCCTGCACCGCCAGGCCCGATGGCTTGTTCAGGGCCAGCACCTCGTCGTCCTCATACAGCACCAGGGAGTGGGCGTAGGCCACGTCGCGGTCCGACAGGCCGGCCTTCATCTCCTCGTCGGACGGCGCATCGGGCAGGGGCGGGACCCGCACCTGCACGCCGGCGGCAAGCCGGGTGTCCACCTTGGCGCGGCCGCCGTCCACCCGCACTTGGCCGGAGCGGACCAGCCGGTTGATGGCGATGTGGTTCAGGTCCGGCCAGCGCCGCTTGAACCAGCGGTCAAGCCTGACGCCATCCTCGGCCGCCTCGACGGTCAAGGTGCGCACCTCCCGGCGCGAGGACTCGCTCACCCGACGGGTCCGGTTCGCACGCGCGCGGGCGCCGACCCAAGCTCTACCGCCAAGCCATCGCCGGAGCGCCCCAGAAGAAGGTTGACCATCGCCGACTTATACCGGAACGGCGACGGCGACCAAACCCGCCCGCCCGGAGCCTCCAACGTGTCCCCATCCGCACCGCCGCCCCCCGAGGCGTGTCAGGACATGAGCGATGTCCGCACAGGCGTCGATGCGCTCGACCGCGAACTGGTGGCTCTGCTGGCGGTGCGCCAGCGCTACATGGACGCCGCCGCCCGCATCAAGACGGATCGAAACCGGGTCTACGACGCCGCCCGGATCGAGGACGTGGTGGCGAAGGTTAAAGCCGCTGCGCGAACGCAAGGGCTGTCCGAAGCGATCGTGGAGCCGGTCTGGCGCACCCTGATCGACCGCTGCATCGCCCATGAGCTCGACGCCTGGGACCGGCTTCAGGCCGATGATGGGGCGGTCTGACGGGCGGGCCGCCGGGTCAGCGACCCGCAATGAGCTTGACCTGCAGGGGATCGCCAAACACTGATTTGGCGGTCCAGGCGGCGCCGACTCCCCCGTGCGGCACCGCGGTGCAATAGCTCAGCGGCAGGGTCGCAGGCTTCTTCTGCCGTAAGCAGATCTGGTTCGAACCTTTAAGTTTCCACATGCCGTTGGACAGGTCGTGTTTGCGGCCTTCGGCCCGGTAGGTCCCATCTTTGCTCAGCCACAGCTCGGTCTTGCGCCCGTCCGGATAGGTCGACACGATCGTTCCCTGGAACGCGGGCGCGAGCTCTGAGGAGGCCGCCGCCACACACGCCAAGGCGCAGACGCCACCTGCGCAGGCCATGATGAAACGCCTCATTCGCACCTCCCAGCCTCTACTTTGAACTCTGCCCTCAATGCCTGAAGCGGCGGCAATATCCTTGGCGGCCCGCTCCGCGTGGCTCTGGAAAACCAGGAAGCCGTTGATGCAGCAGGTCACCTACATGTCGAAGAACAGCGAGCCGACCCTGGCCCAGGCCGGCGTCAGTCCGAGCTGGATCAGCAGACTGAGCATCAGCAGGTCGCAGGCGAGACCGCATCGGGAGCCGGCGGAATACATCAGCGTCAGCAACCGGCGTCGCCTGCCCGTCGGCGCGGCCGGTTCGGCGGTCTGCATGGCCTCGACCTCCTGGCTGGAGCGACGCACGACGCTAGCAGGAAAACAATTGCCGCACTCAAAGCTTGGCCGCAAGCCAGTCCGGCGCCAGGTTGACCGCGTAGGGCAGGTGGCGTAACAGCATCGCCCTTCGGCGCCATCCCTGATCGCGCCCTCCACCGCCACGACCCCGGCCCCGCCACGCGGGATGACCGGACGAGGGCGGCGAGGCCCCCCGTCGACGTGATCGTCCACGGGGGTCGCTGGCGCTTGCGCGTTCGGCGACGAGCAGGGCCGGCGCGGCATGAGGTTTTCGCATGTTCGAGAGCTTAGGCGACAGGCTGACGACCGTCTTCGACCGGATGACCGGTCGAGGCGTGCTGTCGCCCGCCGACATCGATGAGGCGCTGCGCGAAGTTCGCCTCGCCTTGCTCGACGCCGACGTGGCGCTGCCGGCGGTCAAGGACTTCATCGCCAAGGCCCGAGACTTGGCCACCGGCGAAGACGTGCTGCGCGCGGTCAAGCCGTCCGAGCAGGTGGTCAAGATCGTCCATGACGGGCTGGTGGACATGCTGGGCGGCCCGCAGCCCGTGGGGTTGAACCTGAACGCTACGCCGCCGGTGGTGGTGATGATGGCCGGCCTGCAGGGTTCCGGCAAGACCACGACTTCGGGCAAGCTGGCTGCGCGGTTGCGCAACTACGACCGCAAGCGGGTGCTGATGGCCTCGCTCGACACCCGCCGCCCCGCCGCCATGGAACAGCTGGCCATGCTGGGCCAGCAGGTCGAGGTCGACGTGCTGCCGATCATGATCGGCCAGACCGCGCCCGACATCACGCGGCGCGCCCTGAACGCCGCACGTCTCGGCGGCTTCGACGTGCTGATCCTGGACACCGCCGGGCGCACGACACTCGACGAGCAGATGATGGGCGAGGCGGCGGAGATCGCGCGGATCGCGAGGCCGCAGGAAATCCTGCTGGTCGCCGACGCCCTCACCGGCCAGGACGCGGTGCGCACCGCCAAGGCCTTCCATGATCGCCTGCCTCTCACCGGCATGGTGCTGACGCGCACCGATGGCGACAGCCGCGGCGGCGCCGCGCTGTCCATGCGCCACGTCACCGGCCTGCCGATCAAGTATCTGGGCGCGGGCGAGAAGCTCGACGCGCTGGAGGTGTTCGACGCCAACCGCGTGGCGGGACGCATCCTGGGCTCCGGCGACATCGTGGCCCTGGTGGAGAAGGCCGCCGCCGACTTCGACCAAGCCAAGGCCGAGAAGATGGCTAGGAAGCTGTCCAAGGGCCAGTTCGACCTGGACGACCTCGCCGACCAGTTGCGCCAGATGAAGAAGATGGGCGGGATGCAGGGCATACTCGGCATGTTGCCCGGCGTGCAGAAGGTGAAGAAGCAGATCGCCGAGAGCGGGATCGACGACAAGATCTTCGACCGCCAGGTAGCCATCATCGGCTCCATGACCAAGGTGGAGCGCAAGAAGCCCGATGTCCTGAACGCGTCCCGCAAGCGCCGCATCGCCAAGGGCGCGGGCGTGGAGGTGATGGAGCTGAACCGCCTGCTGAAGCAGCACCGCCAGATGGCCGACGCCTTCAAGATGATGAGCCGCGGCGGCGGAAAGAACATGGCCGCCATGGCTCAGGCGCTCGGCATGGGCGGCGGAGGCGGCGGCGGGAGCGGCCTGCCCAAGGGCTACACGCCCCCCGGCGGCATGAAGGGCGCAGGCCTCGGCGCAGGTCCTGGCGGCGGCATGAACCTGGACATGCTGAAGGCGCTCGGCGGCGGCAAGCTGCCCGAGGGCATGGGCGCCGGCGGTATGGGCGAGGAGACCGAGATGCCCGCAGGCCTCGCCGACATGATGAAGGGTCTGGGCGGCGGTTTACCGGGCGGCCTCGGCGGCCTTCCTGGCTTCGGCAAGAGCCTGCCCGGCGATCCAAAGAAGAAATGAACGCGATCCGACGAGCTGATCCTCGCCATCGCGGATGGGGAAGTGTCGCCGAGGGGCGACGGAGGGCCGCGCGAAGCGCGGAAGACGCCGCCCTCACCACCTCCCGTCGTTCCGCCCGGCTCCGCCGCGCCACCCCCTCCCCGGCTTCACCGGTACTCCCCCACGATGTGGGGGAGGTGAGAAAAACTGAACTGAACAAACGCCTGAAGGACCAAGACTGAAATGCTGAAGATTCGTCTCGCCCGCGGCGGCGCCAAGAAGCGCCCCTACTATTCCATCGTCATCGCCGACAGCCATTCGGCCCGGGATGGCCGCTTCATCGAGAAGGTGGGCACCTTCAACCCGCTGCTGGCCAAGGACCACCCCGAGCGCTTCACCCTGAAGCTGGAGCGGGTGCAGGAATGGCTGTCCAAGGGCGCCCAGCCCACCGACCGCGTGGCCCGCTTCCTGTCCACCCAGGGCATGGTGGAGTGGAAGCACGGCAACAACCCCAACAAGGGCAAGCCCGGCAAGAAGGCCGAGGAGCGCGCCGCCGAGCGCACTCAGCGTGACGCCGATCGCGCCGAAGCGATGGCCACAGCCGCCGCCGCCCCGCCGCCTGCGCCCGAGCCTGTCGAGCCGGTGGAAGAGCCCGTGGCCGAGACGGCCGAAGCCTGATGTCCCGCGCGGCGGTGAACGCGCACCTCTCCCTCTCCCTCGACGGGAGAGGGCCGGGGTGAGGGTGAACCGCCGCCGCAGACCTCGGGACATGACCACCCCCGCCCCGGCCCTCCCCCGTCGAAAGGGGAGGGAGGTATGCTGACATGACGCGCGTCCTCGTCGGTCGGGTGGCAGGCGCGTTCGGGGTGCGCGGCGAAATCCGTATCACCGCCTATACCGAGGCCCCGCTCTCGCTGCTGCGCTACAAGGTGCTGACGCGTGAGGATGGCGTCCCGGCGCTGACGCTGCAAACCGCCCGCGCCGAAAAGGGGGCGATCGTCGCGCGCGCGACGGAGGTCTCCAGCAAGGAGGCCGCCGATGCACTGCGCGGTCTTCAACTCTATGTCGCGCGCGACGCCCTGCCGCCGACCGAGGACGAGGACGAGTTTTACCTCGCCGACCTGATCGGTCTGGCGGCGGAAAGCGTGGAGGGCGCGCCGCTCGGACGCGTAAGGCAGGTGCACAACTTCGGGGCCGGAGACGTGCTCGAACTCGATCCGGGTCAAGGCCGCCCTACCCGGCTGATCCCTTTCACACGAGAGGCTGCGCCCCGGGTGCTGGTCGGCGAGGGCCGGATCGTGCTGGCGCCGCCGGAGGAGATCGGGGAGCGGGAGCCCGAAAGCTCGGACCCACATCGGCCGGAACAGGCGTAGAAGCTGAGCCCATGCGCCTGCTCCGACGTCTCGCTGCCCCCGTTGTCCTCGCCCTGGCTCTGGCGGGGTGCGCGACCGTGCCCCGCTTCGAAGCGGCCGGGGACATCCACGCCTTCCTGGTGTCCATCCGCGACGATGACCAGCAGCGCTTCGACAACCACGTCGACCGGCCGGCGCTGTCCGCCCAGCTCAGGTCGCGCCTGATCGCCGGCGAGGCGCAAAGCCATGGTGGCGGGAGCTGGCAGGCGCTGGGCGCCGTCCTGGCGGGCCCACTGGTGGATGTGGGCGTCCAGGCGCTGGTTCAGCCGGAGACCTTCCGCGCGGTCGCGATCCAGCTCGGCTACGCCCCCGACCAGCCGATCCCCAATCGCCTGCAGATCGACGCCTTCCTGCGCTCCATCGGCGATGGGTCGGTCTGCGTGGTGACCCGGCGCGATGGCCCCTGCACCCTGGTTTTCCACAACGAGGACGGCACGTGGCGGCTGGTCGGCTACGAGGGCGAGCTCGGAAAGCTGATGCACGGCCGCCGCGGCTGAGGGGCGCGTGGAGGCCCCGCGCACGCGATCCACATCAGGCCGAGACAAATCCAAAACGCACTCACGGGCGTGCAAAGCGGTATTTTGGCTTAAATTCGCCCGATATGGGAGATCGTAAGCGCGTCTTGCGGCTCGGTTCAGAACGGATCACCTTCCAGGCATGGCGAAGATCACGCTCATCGACGATGACGAGAACATCACCACCTCGGTGTCCCTGGCGCTCGAAAGCCACGGACACGTGGTGAAGATATTCCACGACGGCGTGTCGGGCCTGCAGGGCCTGGAGGCCGATCCGCCCGACGTCGCCATCCTGGACGTGAAGATGCCGCGCATGGACGGCATGGAGGTGCTGCGCCGGCTGCGCCAGACCTCGGACATGCCGGTGATCATCCTGACGTCCAAGGACGAGGAGATCGACGAGATTCTGGGCTTCAACCTCGGCGCCGACGACTACATGCACAAACCCTTTTCCCAGCGCCTGCTGATCGAGCGGGTGAAGGCGGTGCTGCGTCGCGCCCGGGCCGACGCGGAGGAGGACCCCGACACCCCGCCCACCGCCGCCCAGGCCGCCGCCGCCGCCGCCGCCAAGCCGCTGAAGCGGGGCAAGCTGACACTGGATCCCCAGCGCCACGACTGCCTGTGGGAAGGACAGGCGGTGAAGCTGACCGTGACCGAATTCCTGCTGCTGCAGTCGCTGGCCCAGCGCCCCGGCTTCGTGAAGAGCCGCGACAACCTGATGGACGCCGCCTATGACGATCAGGTCTATGTGGACGACCGCACCATCGACAGCCACGTCAAGCGGATGCGCAAGAAGTTCCGCGTCGTCGATCCGGAGTTCGACGCCATCGAGACTCTGTATGGCGTCGGCTACCGCTATCGCGAGACCTGATCCTTCTATCCGCGGCGCCGGGGCGGCGTCCTGGCGCCCCTGATCGTGAGCGACGCCATGGCGGGGCTCTCGCGACGGGTTCGCCCGGACACGGCGGCCGAGCCGCGCCCGAGGCTGGGCATGGCGGGTTCAAGGCTCGGCCGGCTGATCCTGGGCATGAACCTGCTCGGACTGGCGATCCTGGTTGTGGGGGCGCTGGTGCTGAACGAGTTCAGCCGCGGCCTGGTGCAGGCGCGCATCGACAGCCTGTCGACCCAGGCGCAGCTGATCTCCTACGTCATCGTCAAGGCGGCCACCACCGGCGACCCGGAGCCGACCCTGGATGCGGACGCGGCGCGCGAGATCCTGGAGCTGCTGGCCATCCCGCGCACCGAGCGCGCACGCCTCTACGACGCCCATGGCAAGATCATCGCCGATACCGACGTGATCGCCGACAAGGTGATCGAGCGCGCCCTGCCCCCCGCCTCCAAGCCCGGCGGGGCCCCGATCATCTGGCCCTGGTCGCCCATGTTCCACCGCGCGGAGCGGGAGGCGCGCGCACACGTCGCCGAACAGGCGGAGGTCGCCCGCGCCCTCACTGGCCAGCCGGTGGCCCAGGTGCGCGCGGCGGAGGCGGGGGGACGGCTGGTCAGCGTCTCCGTTCCGATCCAGCACGTGCAGGCGGTCCTGGGCGTGCTCACCATCGAGGCCGCCGACGTCGACCAGATCGTGGCCAAGCAGCGCGAAGCCCTGATCCCCTTCATCCTGATCGCCGTGGCGGCGGTGCTCAGCTCCTCGATCCTGCTGAACGGGGCGGTGGCCGAACCCATCCGAAGGCTGGCCCGCGCCGCAGACAGCGTGCGGCTGTCGCGCGCGCGCGCGATCTCCCTACCCGACATGGCCGAGCGCCAGGACGAGGTGGGAGACCTCGCCCGGTCCCTGGACGCCATGACCACCGCGCTCACCACCCGCATGGACGCCATCGAGCGCTTCGCCGCCGACGTCAGCCACGAGATCAAGAACCCCCTCACCTCCATGCGCTCGGCCCTGGAGACCATGGAGATGCTGCCGCCCGGCTCGGCCGGACGCGAGCGGCTGGCGGCGGTGCTGGCGGCCGACGTGAAGCGGCTGGACCGGCTTATCACCGACATTTCCAACGCCTCGCGGCTGGATGCGGAGCTGTCGCGCGACAATCCCCGAACGCTGGACCTCGCCCGCTTCCTGGCCGATGTCGTGGCGCTGTACGATGATCGCGGCGAAGGAGGCGCGGTTCGCCTGACGCTGGCCGACGCCTCGGCCCCCTACCGTGTAGCCGGACGCGAGGGGCCGCTGGGGCAGGTGTTCCGCAACCTCGTCGACAACGCCCGCTCCTTCAGCCCGGCTAGCGGCGGCGTCCGGGTGCGGCTGCACCTTGTGCGGCGCGAGGGGGCGTCCTTCGTGGTCACCGACGTGGACGATGACGGCCCCGGGGTCCCCGTCGAGAACCTCGAGAGCATCTTCAACCGCTTCTACACCAACCGCCCCAAGGGCCAGGCGCCCGGCGGGTCGGCCTTCGGCGGGCATTCGGGGCTGGGCCTGTCGATCGCGCGCCAGATCGTGGAGGCGCACGGAGGGCGCATGGCGGCGGAGAACCGCCTCGGTCCAGACGGCGCGATCCTCGGCGCGCGCTTCCGGGTGGAGTTGCCGGCCGCGCGAGGATGAGTCCGTCCGGGGCCCAGGGCGCCGCTCCGACGCTCGTCCACGCCACCTTGGTAGCCGCCCGCCGGCAAGGCCGGTGGTGCGGCGCGCTGCTGCAGGGATCGTCCGGCGCGGGCAAGAGCGACCTGGCGCTCCGCGCCATGGCCGGCGGCTGGCGTCTGGTCGCGGACGACCGGGTGCGCCTCTGGACTAGCGGCGGCCGCCTCTACGGCTCAGCCCCGACGACGCTCCTTGGGCTGATCGAGGCGCGAGGGCTGGGCGTCCTGCCGGAGCCCGCGCTGCCGTTCGCCCGCCTGAGCCTGGCCGTAGAGGCCGCAACGCACGCCGCGCCGGTCGAGCGGATGCCGGAGGTCGCAGCGATCACCCTGCTCGGCGTCTCGCTGCGCCAGGTCCGCCTCGCGATGTGCGAGCCGTCCGTCCTGCCCAAGCTGGAGCGGGCCCTGGACGCGGTGCTGCGCGCCGGCAAGGCCGGATCGTCCCTTTAGCCACCCTGAGACAGGCTGCGCTTTGACACGATGCGCCGCCAAGGTATCTAGCGCAACGCGCAGGCGCGGGGCCGCCGGCCCTGAGGGGCGGGGCTCGCGCAAGGGGAAGGCATGATCGGGCTGGTGATCGTCACCCACGGACGGCTCGCCGAGGAGTTCGTCTCGGCGATGGAGCACGTGGTCGGTCCGCAGAGCGCGGTGCGCGCCATCTGCATCGGCCCCGAAGACGACATGGAGCAGCGCCGCCGCGAGATCGTGGAGGCCGCCCACGGCGTGGACGCCGGCAAGGGCGTGATCCTGCTCACCGACATGTTCGGGGGCACGCCGTCTAACCTCGCCATCTCGGCCATGGACGAGGCCCATGCGGAGGTGATCGCCGGGCTGAACCTGCCCATGCTGATCAAGCTGGCGAGCGTGCGCACTCGCGAGCCGCTGCAGACCTGCGTCGCCTGGGCCCAGGAAGCCGGACGCAAGTATATCTCGGTCGCCTCCTATGTCCTGGCGGGGGAGAAGTGAGCGGCGCGCTCCTCACGCGCACGGTGGAGATCGTCAACGCCCGGGGGCTTCACGCCCGCGCCTCGGCCAAGTTCGTCAAGGCCGCCGCCCAGTACGACGCGCAGGTCCGGGTCACCCGGGACGGCCAGACCGTGGACGCGCAGTCGATCATGGGACTGATGATGCTGGGCGCCGGTCCCGGCTCCCAGCTCGAGATCAGCGCCGAGGGCGCCGACGCCCAGGCCGCCATGGACGGCCTCTGCCAACTGATCGCCGACCGCTTCGAGGAGGAGCGGTAGGGTCGGTCGGCGGCGGAGGACCGAAAACCACGTCCTTCGACAAGCTCAGGATGAGGTTTTCTACCGCCGCTGCTGTATGAGGCGGCTCCGTCCGAGTTCTGTCGCCGTCCACCAATCCGCAAAGCGCGTCAGCAGCCCTCATCCTGAGCTTGTCGAAGGACGAGGGCGGTCCGACATCCTTCGAGCTTTTCCATGACCCTGCACATCCACGACACCCTGCGCCGCGCCAAGGTGAAGTTCACCCCCGTCGACCCCTCCCGCGTGACGCTCTACGTCTGCGGGCCGACGGTCTACAGCTACGCCCACATCGGCAATGCCCGCCCCGCGGTGGTGTTCGACGTGCTGTTCCGCCTGCTGCGCCACGCCTATGGCGAGGGCGAGGTGATCTATGCGCGCAACATCACCGACGTGGACGACAAGATCGCCGCCGCCGCCGAGCGCGACGGCGTCGACATGTCCACGCTCACCACCAAGTTCGCCGACATCTACGAGGCGGACATGGCGGCGCTCGGCGTGCTGAAACCGACGCTAGAGCCCCGCGCCACCACCCACGTGCCGCAGATGATCGAGATGATCTCCACCCTGATCGCGCGCGGCCACGCCTATCAGGTCGAGGGCGACGTGCTGTTCGACGTGTCGAGCTTTCCCGCCTACGGCGCTCTCTCGGGACGCAGCGTGGAGGACATGATCGCCGGCGCGCGGGTGGAGGTGGCCGCCTACAAGCGCAATCCCGCCGACTTCACCTTGTGGAAGCCCTCCAAGCCGGGCGAGCCGACGTGGAACAGCCCCTTCGGTCCCGGCCGGCCGGGCTGGCACATCGAGTGCTCCGCCATGATCGAGGCGCAGCTGGGCTTTCCGGTGGACATCCACGGGGGCGGCCACGACCTGATCTTTCCCCACCACGAGAACGAGATCGCGCAAGGACTTTGCGCTCAGGGGCTCTGCGCCCAGGACGGCGACGCGGGCTATGCCCGCTACTGGATGCACAACGGCTTCCTGACGCTGGAAGCCGAAAAGATGTCCAAGAGCCTGGGCAACGTGCTGCTGGTCCACGACCTGGTCGAAAAGGTCCCGGGCGAGGTGGTGCGCTGGGCGTTGCTGTCGGCCCACTACCGTGCGCCGCTCGACTGGACAGGCGATCTGCTGGAACAGTCGCGGCGCTCGCTCGACCGCCTGTACAAGGTGATCGACGACGCCCGGCGGGTCATCCGCACGCCTTACGACTTCAGCGATCATGGTCTGAGAGGCGAGGTCGATCGGCTCGCCGCACCGGTGCTTGCGGCGCTGAACGATGATCTCAACACACCGGCGGCGATCAGCGAACTGTTCCGCCTGGGCGACCAGGTTCGCGCAAGACTGCTGCCGAAGGGCGCGACCCCCGCCGCCGACAGCTCTCCAGCCATCGCGCTCCAAGCCTTGCTCGAAGCTTCCGCCCTCCTCGGCTTCCTGCAGGCCGATCCTGAGGCCTGGTTCAAGGGGGGCGCAGACGTCGAGCTGAGCGAACGGGTCGAGGCGCTCATCGCCAGGCGCGCCGGGGCGCGCAAGGCTAAGGACTGGAGCGAGGCCGACCGTATCCGGGGCGAACTCGCGGCGCTGAACGTCGACGTGCTGGACGGTCCGGGCGGGGTGGCGAGCTGGCGGCTGAAGGCCTGAGCACACGCCCCGTAGAACGCCGACCCGCTTCGGCGGCTAGAGCGGGATGATGATGGCCGGGCCTGCCGACCTTATACCAGCGGCCTTTAAGCTTGACCGCCGAAGCCAGGCGAGATGCTCCCCTGCTGGGGGAGCTGTCGGCGAAGCCGATTGAGGGGGCCACCCCACGCGCGCAAGCCGCGGCGCGACCCCCTCCACCAAGCTACGCCTGGTTCCCCTCCCCCAGAAGGGGAGGATCGGGTCGCAGCGGAAGGCATGAGGCGACTGCTGGCGTTTACGCCTGAAGTCATCCGGCGCTAAGCTAGGCGTTAAGGAGAGCCGGCATGATCAACAGACTTGCGGCCGCGGCCCTGGCGCTCGCCTGCATCGGCGCCTCGGCGCCCGCCCAGGCCGTGGAGCCCTGGCGCACGCTTCCCGCACCGGCCGCCTTGCCTCAGCCCGCGGCGTCCGGCTACGTCCCCCACGACGGCGCCCGCATCTACTACGCCGTCTATGGAGCTGGGCGGCCAGTGATCCTGCTGCATGGCGGTCTGGCTAACCAGCGCTATTGGGGCGACCAGGAGCCCGCCCTGCTGAAGGGGGGCTATGAGGTCATCCTGATCGACAGCCGGGGCCACGGCCGCAGCACCCGGGACGCGCGGCCCTACACCTACGAACTCATGGCCTCGGACGTGGTCGCGGTGATGGACCGGCTGCACATCGCCAAGGCGGCGGTGGTCGGCTGGAGCGACGGGGCGATCATCGGCCTGGTCATGGCCATGAAGGACCCGGACCGGCTGACCCGCGTGTTCGCCTTCGCCGCCAACATGGACCCGAGCGGGGTCAAGCCGGACACCGAGACCAACCCGACCTTCGCCCGCTTTGAAGGCGAGGCGGCCCAGGACTACGCCCGCGTTTCGCCCACCCCTGCGGGCTTCCCCGCTTTCCACGCCGCGATCAGCCGGATGTGGGACACCGAGCCCAACTATACCGCAGCCGATCTCGGCCGCATCCACGTGCCCGTGGCCATCGCGGACGGCGACCACGACGAGGCGATCAAGCGGGCGCACACCGAGTATCTCGCCCACAGCATTCCGGGCGCAGAGCTGGTGATCCTGCCCGACGTCAGCCACTTCGCCATGTTGCAGAACCCCGCCGAGTTCAACGCGGCGGTGCTCGCCTTCCTGGGCCAGGGCGCCTCGCACCGACCCTGAAAGCCGATGCGCTTAGGCGCCGAGGCGCCGGCGGTCAGGCGACGGGCGGGGCGCCGACGGCCGCGGGCCTCTTGCCCGTCAGGTGCCGGTAGAAGGTCTCCAGGATCTGGCGCCCGGCGCGCACGCTGCCCTTGAGACTCCCCGAGACGTTGGACTCGCCGCCGATCCGGCGACGGTTGGAGACCGGGACTTCGAGGATGCGCAGCCCGCTCTGGGCGGCGCGGAGCTGCATCTCCAGGTTCCAGCCATAGGTCATCTCGCGCATATCGAGCGCCATCAGGGTGTCGCGCCGGATCACGCGGAAGGCGCACATATCGGTATAGCCGACACGATAGAGCAGCCGGATCGCCGCGCCGATGCCGAGGCCCGCCGCGATCTGGTGCACCGACATGCTGCCGGGCTCGCGCCGGCCGCGCCAACGTGACCCGATGGCGAAGTCGAAGGCGCCCGACCGCACCGGATCGAGCAGGCTGGCGAGACAGACCGGATCGTCCGCCCCGTCCCCGTCCATGAAGACGATGAACTCCGCGGAGGCGAGCGAGGCGCCGCCCAGGCAGGCGCGGCCGTACCCCCTGCCCGCCGCCAGCACCTGCGCGCCCGCCCGGGTCGCCACCTCGCCCGTGCCGTCGGTGCTGCCGCCGTCCGCCACGATGATGGTCTGCACGCCGTAACGACGAAGCTCGATCACCACGGGGCCGATCGATTCGGCCTCGTTCAGCGTCGGGATGACGACGGCGACGTCTTGCATCATCTGGCCCCGGCCAAGCCTTGCTGCAGGCGCTGGCGGAGATCGCCGCCTTCCATCATCTGGCGTAGCAGGCGGCGCGTGTGCTCGGGCGTGCTGGGCTCGGGTCGCCCCGGAAGGACGGGGGGCGGCTCGAACAGATCACGGTAGAGGCGCGCCAGGCCGTCCCGGTCGTCGACATCGTACCAGCTCGGCAGCAGCTCGACCGGCAGCCCGATCTCCGCCGCGCCCGCCAGGGTCTGCTCGCCCACGCGCTCGGTGCTCCAGGCGATGTCCTCGAACAGGCGCCGGTGAGCCGTCTTGAGGCCGAGCACATAGTAGCCGCCGTCGTCGGCGGGGCCGAGCACCGCGCGATCGCCCGGGGCCGCCAGCGCCTCCACCATCTGGGTGATGACCGCGGTGGGCAGCGTGGGGCTGTCGGCGTTCAAGACGCAGGCCGCGACGTGCCCCCTGGCGAGCAGGGCCTCGACAGTGGCGAACAGGCACTTGCCGAACTCCCCCTGCCAGGCCTCGATCAGGCCGACATCGTGGGGCAGATGCTCGCGGAAGAAGGGCTCCGAGCCCGGCGGCCCGAACGCCATGTAGGTGGCCATCGGCGTGCGCCGGGCCGCCGTTGCGATGTTGGCGACGATGTCCTTCAGGAAGGCGGTGTTCAGCTCTCCCGCCTGCTCGGGCGTGACCAGCGGGGTGAGGCGCGTCTTCGTCCGGCCGGGCGCGGAGGCCTTGGCCATGACGGCGATGGCGCAGGGGAGCGCGGGAGTGGACAGCATCGAGCGTCTCGCCGCGACCCGGAAAGCGAAGGCCAGCCGCCCACGCCAGCGTCATAGGAAGCCGGGCGTGCAACGGTCAAGGTCCGCTGGGCCGCCGCGCCGCCCGGCCGCGCTCGCCCCGAAGGCCGACCTCGTCGCACCTCCCTCTGCGAACAGGATGTTCACCGGCGGGGCCGAGCGCTATCAGGGGTCGCAGATGCCCGAGCTTCCGACACGCTGCGATCACCGCCGAGACTGGAGCCGCCGCCGGCTCCACGCGCCTCGGCCGTCCCGCCGCGCCTGACGCCGCCATGGCCTCGCCTCCGATCGTCCTGCTCGCGGCTCTGGGCGCCATCCTCTACTTTTCCTGTCTCGGACTGGCGCTGACGCGGTGGCTGCGCTTCACCTGGCCCCCCGCCGCCAGCCTCGCCCCCGCGCTGGGATGGGGCGTGGCCACCGCCGTCGGTTTCGCCATCCAGACTCTCATAGGCTTCACCCAGGCCTCCACCGCCGTTCTCGCGCTCCTCGCCCTGGTCGCCAGCGGGGTGGTGCTCGCACGCTCACGGGGCGCTACGAGCGCGCTTTCGGCGCCGCTGCCGGCCTGGGCCTACGGTTTGGCCGGGGCGGTCGCCCTGATCCCGCTCATCGCCCTCCTGCCCAAGCACGCCGACGGCGGCGTGATCCTCGGCACGGTGTCGTCGGACCACTCCAAGATCGCCATGGTCGACGAGATGACGCGGCTGGGACTGCCGGTCGGCAACCCGTTCTTCGGGATGCACGGTGCGCGCTCGACGCTCTCCTACTACTACCTCTGGCACTTCGGTGCAGCGCAGCTCTCGATCCTGACGCGGATTTCGGGCTGGGAAGCCGACGCGGCGATGACCGGGTTCACCGCCTACTCTTCGATCCTGCTGATGATGGGCGTCGCCAGCCGCCTCGGCGACCCGCGCTCGCCGGACGGGACGGCGGGACGGGCTCGCCCCCGGGCGGCGATGGTGTGGGTCGCCCTGTTCAGTCTCACCGGAACGCTGGGTCCAGTGCTCAAGCTGGTGCTCGGCCCCAAGCTCGTGGGGCGGCTGATCACGCAGAACTACGCCGGCCTTGCTGGCTGGATGGTGCAGGCGAGCTGGGTGCCGCAGCATCTGGCCTCAGCCTGCTGCGTGGTGGTGGCGGCCCTGCTGCTCGCCGACCTGATGCAGAGGCGAAGCGTCGGCGCGGTGCTGATGCTGGGGACCACGGTTGCGGCGGCGTTCGGCTGTTCGGCCTGGATCGGCGGGGTGGGCTTCGCGCTCGCCGCGCTAGGCATCGGGATCGTCGGGCTGGTCTACGCCCGGGGCGCGCACAAGCTCGTCTTCCTCTTCAGCGCCGTGGCCGCGGCGGTGGTGGCGATCGTGCTCGCCCTGCCGTTCCTGCACGGCGAGTTCGGGACGCTCGCCAACCGGCATGGCGGCCCCCCCATCGGCTTCCACCCCTACGAGGTGCTGGGAGACGCCATCCCCTCGGGCGTGCGCCGCGCGCTCGACTTTCCGGCCTACTGGCTAGTCCTGCTCCCCATCGACCTGCCGGCGATCTATCCGGTGGGAATGGTCGCCCTGGCCCTCTACGTGGTTGGCGGCTTAAAGCGACGTGAAGCGGCTCCCCACGTGGTGAGCCTTGCGGTCCTGACCGTCTCGGGGCTCTGCATCACCTGGCTGCTGGCCAGCACCATCGCCAATAACGACCTGGGATGGCGTGCGATCCTGCCGGGGGTCATGGTGCTGACCCCCTTCGCCGCCGCCAGTCTGGCGCGCTGGATCGGAGCGCGGGCCTACGTCCCCGCCGCCCTGGCCTTCCTCCTGTTCGCCGTCAGCGTTCCGGACCCGCTGGTGTTCGGCGACCTCAAGGGCAAGCCGACGGAGAACGCGCCCGATTTCGCCGCCTCCCCCGCCCTCTGGTCGGCGGTGCGGCGATATGCGGGCCCGAGCGACCGCGTCGCCAACAACCCGCTGTTCCTGGACGACCTGACCGACTGGCCAGTCAATCCCTCCTGGGCGATGCTGTCGAACCGCGCCTCGTGCTGGTCGGGATGGGAGACGGGCCGCGCCTATGTGGACCTGTCCAAGGACCGCATCGCCGCCATTGACGCCCAGTTCATCAAGGTGTTCGACGGCAAGGGCGACGCCGACGACATCCGCCAGATGGCGCAGGACTATGGCTGCAAGGTCGTGGTGGTCGACGCCAATGACGGCGCCTGGGACAAAGACCCCTTCGCAAACAGCCCCTACTACCGCCTGGTCGACGAACGGGAGGACGAGTGGCGGATATACAAGGCGACTGCTCCCCTTCCCGCCCCCCCAGGAGCGCGCTAGCGGAACGCCGCCCCCTCGCTCGCCTGGATCAGTATTTCCGGTCGACGCCCAGGCGGATCGACTCGTCCGGCTTCAGGAAAGCACCGCCGGCGCCGGTGAAGGTCGGCAGCTTCTGAAGGTCCTCGGCGTCCAGGTCGATGATCTTCAAGTAGGGTCCGACCAGATCGACATCATCGAGGTCCGGTGCGATCGTGCGGGCGCCGATCCCGAAGACCCCGCCATAACGAAACACCAGCGACAGGTCGTCGTCGCCGGACCTGAACACCCCCACCACGGTCCCGAGCTGCCTCAGGCGACTGCCCGCCTGAATGACGTGCTCCCCTTTAAGGGACCCCACCCGCACGGGCTGCGGAAAGCGCATCTCCTGCCGCTGCTTGAGGCTCAGGTTCGGATCGGGCGGCCCATCACCGATCTGCGCCCAGCAGACCGAAGACAGCGCGCCCGCCGCCAGGCAGGAGGCGAACAGAACCTTGGCGCGCGCCGTAAGCTTATGGATCAACATCAAGCGATCCTTTGATCACGGGCGGCTATGCCGAGGGTCTTCCCGCTCTACAGGCTCCACCTCAAACCGCATCCCTGGCAAGGCTTGGGGGGTGCGTCGCTGGTCAGGCTCTGGCGGAAGGCCTGATAGGCCGGACCATTCCAGATTTCGCGCAGGGTCTGCTGGGTCGCGTCGCCCAGGGTGTAGTTCTCGTAGCCCCGCGCCGAGAAAGGCGCGATGCAGCACGGCAGGGCGCGGCCGTGGGCGGTGAAATACATCAGCGACCAGGGCCTGCGGCACATGGAGCCCGCCGATCCAGCCGAGGGCTTCTTCAGGCTCTCCCCCGCATCGGTCGCGCCCGACGCGTCCAGGGTGACGCCGAGTTGGCGCCCTAATGCCTGGGCGGCGTCGATGGCGGACTGTTCGTCCGCCTGGCTCTGCTCGAACAGCGAGTTGTCGGCGCGGGCCATGCCGAAGCCGTCGTCGTCGAACACCAGCCGCTGCAGGTGGACTTCACGAACGCCCATGGAGTCGGCCAGGCGGACGAACTCCGGCAGCTCCTGCACCGTCTCCTTCATGCCGGTGAGCCACAGCGACACCCGCGGCGTCGAGGCGTCGTGTTCGAGCTGGTACTGGGTGAACTTGCGCACATCGCGCACGATCCGACCGAAGAAGTCCTTGCCCCGCACCATCTTGTAGGTCTTGGCGTCCGCCGCATCCAAGGAGACGCGCAGCTCGTCGAGCCCCGTCTCGATCAGCTCCTGGAACTTGGCCGGGCGGAGTAGCGTGCCGTTGGTGTTGAACAGCACATAGACGCCGCGCGCCTTGAGATAGCGGATCATGCGCGGCAGGTTCTTCACCAGCATGGGCTCGCCCACGCCGTGCAGGACGGCCCGGGCGATGTCGGGGACCTGGTCAACGATACGGGTGAACAGCTCCCAGCTCATGTCCGCCGGGGTTTCCAGCTCCTCGAACGTGCGCGGGCAGGTCTCGCACAGCAGGTTACATCGGTTGGTCACCTCCAGATAGAGGCACACCGGCGGCCGTTCGGCGACGGCGCCGCTGGAAGGGGCCACCTCGAAATAGCGGCGCGGATCGTTCAGCGTCGGGGCGAGCGTGGTCATTCACAGGCTCCTTGAGCGGCGGGAGAGGTCGGAGCGGCGAAAGCGCACGATGGGCGACAGGTTGTATATGGGGACGACATCGCTACTCACCTACGACGCGGGCTTCGGCGGCGTGGGCGCGCAGGCCCTCTGCGGCGACAGGCGTCGCCTCCCAGGAGGCCGCCGCAGCCGCGATCAGCTTCAGCGCCGCCTCGGCGCCTTCGGCGGCGCCCTTGATGAAATCGCCGGGCTCGCAATTCAGTCGGTTGGTCACCTGCGCCAAGCACAGGACCGGCTTGGCCTGGGCGGCCGCGAAGGCGTAGAGGCCGGCCGCTTCCATCTCCACCGTCAGCAGGCCTTCGCTCCGGCGTTTGGCCACCTTGGCTTCGGTCTCGCGGAACGGGGCGTCGGTAGTCCAGCTGGCCCCGACGTGGAGGGGCACGCCCGTCTGCATGAGCGAAGGAAGCACCCGGTTCAGAAGCCGTCCGTCCGCCTCGGCGAAACGCGTCGGCGGCAGGTAGTGGTAGCTCGTCCCCTCGTCGCGCAGCGCCCGGTCGATCACCACGAAATAAGGGGGCGGTCCAAGGTCGGTGACCTGTCCTGCCGAGCTTAGGCTGATGAGGAAGCGGCAGCCTGACGCAAAGAGCTGCTCGGCCAGCAGGACCGAAAAGGCCGCGCCCACCGCGCGCCCGATGATCCCGAAGTCTCCGTCCCGGCCCTGGCGAAGGGCCAGGCGGGTGTGGAAACAACCCCAGGTCTCGTCGTCCTTCAGTTCGCCCCGGTGGTGCAGGTGCCGCTCCAAGTCCCCGTCGGGATCCAGCACGCAGATTCCCGGCACCTCGCCCTGAACCAAGCCCTTACGCTGCCGCGCCAGGCTGAGCATCGCCTTGGCGGTGAACATGGACGGTGAGTCGGGGTCGTCGTGCTCCAGGATCGGCGCAGGCCGCAAAGGCTCTACGCTCCCGGCCTGGGGCTCGGAGCGCTCGGCCTCTCCGGCGCGGAACACCAGGTTGCGCTCCACGACGCCGGTTCGAGAGGCTGCGGCCCGATCACCGTTCAAGGACATCTTGGTATGCAATCGCCTCAACCTCTCCGTTCGACCGCAGCGCGCCGGCGCGCTGCGGTCACCCCTGCAAACGCGATGCTCATCCTGTCCGAAGCGGAGCTGTCTGATATTCGCGTTGTAATGCATCAAGCCGGCCGTTTTGAAAACGACGCTGACGACCAAAGGCCGTGCGGCCTTTCACCAGCCTGTCACGGGATTGCCATTTCTTCAGTTGTCTTGCCGCCGCGTCTTTCAAGCCGTCCATAATGCGTTGGCATGCCTGCTGTGAATGCTAACGTCGTCCAATACGGTAACTGAACAGGTGGACGACGGAAGGCATGAAAGGATCCGGCGCTTTGAAATTCGGCCTTCTGATTAAACCTGCAGCGGCGGGACGGCGGAACATCAAAAGCGAAACGGTTGGGCTCGGCCAGGACGCAGAGTCCGGCGTCGCGGAAGACGTCGGTCAGCGCTCAGCCGCTGGGAGCGCGATGGCGGCTACCGTTCCAGACCTCCGCCGGCCCCGGCTTCATCCTTTCGCCGTTCGGGTGATGCACTGGCTGAACGCATTCGCCATGATCGTCATGTTCACCTCGGGATGGGGCATCTACGACGACGACGCCATCTTTGGCTGGCTGTATTTCCCGGACTGGCTCAGGCTCGGGGGTTGGGCCGCCACCAGTCTGCTCTGGCACTTCGCGGCGATGTGGCTGCTAGGCGTGAACGGACTGCTGTATCTGATCTATGGCGCGACGACGGGACGGTTCCGGCGCAAGCTGCTTCCGATCCGCTCGAGCGAGCTATTGGAGACGATCGGCGAGACGCTGCGCCTGCACTTGGCCCACGAGGACCTGACCCGCTACAACGCCGTCCAGAAGCTGCTCTACATCATCGTCATGCTGGCGGGGGTGTCGCAGGTGGTGACCGGCGTCGCGATCTGGAAGCCGGTCCAGTTCTCCTGGCTGACCGCTTTGTTCGGCGGCTTCCAGGGCGCGCGCCTGGCGCACTTCATCGGCATGGCGGTGATCGTCGGCTTCCTGGTCGTGCACGTCCTGCTCGCGCTCGCCGTCCCGAAGACCTTGTGGGCGATGCTGACCGGGGGCCCCAGGGTGGAGAAGGCATGAACTCGCTCCACAGGCCCGCAACGCCGCCTGATGCCGGCATACTCGACAATCATCGCCCGCGTGTCCGCGAGGTGGAGCGCAGGCTCATGCTTCGGGGCGGCCTGTCCCTCGGCCTCCTGACCCTGCTGACCGGCTGCAGCCCCGAAAAGGACCCCGAGATCGACGCCGCCCTGCGCTCGATCTCGGTCTTCAACGACCGGGTCCAGGCGCTGATCTTCGACCCGAACAAGCTGGCCCCGACCTATCCAGCCTCCAAGGTGCTAAAACCGCCCCGCTTCAACGCCTATTACGACATCACCAAGGTCCAGCCTATCGATGGCACGCATTGGAAGCTCGAACTCGGCGGCCTGATCGCCGACAAGCGGCCGTGGACCACGCAGACGATCGCCGCCCTGCCGCAGCGGGAGATCATCATCCGCCATATCTGTGTGGAGGGCTGGGACTATATCGGGCAGTGGTCTGGCGTGCCGCTCGGGAGCTTCCTGCGCCGCATCGGCGCAGACTTGAAAGCCAAGTATGTCGCGTTCCAGACCGCCGACAACTATCCGAGCAGTATCGACATGGCTACCGCGCTGCACCCGCAAACCCTGCTGGCCACGAACTATGCAGGCGCGCCGATCACCGACCCTTTCGGCTATCCGTTGAGATTGAGAACGTCCACCAAGCTCGGCTTCAAGAACCCCAAATGGATCACGTCAATGGAGGTGACCAACACTTTTCCCGGCGGATACTGGGAAAAGCAGGGGTTCAACTGGTTCAGCGGGCTCTAAACCTTGCCCCAAGCGCTGATAAGAGCGTCTGAGACTCAGCGGCTCGGCCAGATGGAAAGGGTTGTCGCCACCAGCTGCTGAAGGCTTTCGCGTGGAACGCCTGAGCCCGCCTGGACGGCCATGCCCTGCAGGACGGCCATCAGATAGCGGACCAGGGCGGCTGGCGTCACGTCGCTGGAAAAATCGTTCTCAAGCCGGGCGCGCTCAAACCGGCGCTCAAGCGCCGCTTCGGAGGATGCTCGTCGCGCCACCACTTCGGACTTGATGGACTCGGCTTCCGCGCCACAGGCCACCGAGCTGATGACGTTCAGACATCCCTTGGGCCCGCAGCTGCTCGTCTGCATGGCCAGGGCGTTGGTCAGGATGCGCTCGGCCACACCCCGCGCTGTCGGGGCCTCCAGCGCGGCCCGCATGAAGGCGAGCTTTTCGCGCTCGTAGAGGTCCAGCGCCTTGCGAAACAAGGCCTCCTTGTTGCCGAACGCCGCGTAGAGGCTGGGACGGGTCACGCCCATGGCCTCTGTCAGGTCGCTGAGCGATGTAGCCTCGTAACCCTTGCTCCAGAACACACCGAGCGCCGCCGCCAGGGCCGCCTCCACGCAGAACTCGCGCGGGCGACCCCGGCAGGCGGTCGTGTCCTTGGCGGTCACGTCGCTGACGGTCCCCTCGCTGACGGTCCCGTCGCTGACGCTCGCGTCGCGGCCGATCACGTCGCTGAGGGTTGAGCCCTGGACTTCCATACCGACCAATATAGAAGACGAGACAACCTTCGTCCATAGGTCGAGCCCTGGTCCTCCGTCGATCAACGCCGGAAGGCGAAAGTCGACACTGACCATACTGAACGGTACAAATAGTTCTTGACCCACCGAGGAGGTCGATCGTAATCCCTACTCGTCGGTACAAAAGGCATGGACGCCTCTGCCGACCGGATTCGACCCATGACCAATGACCCACGCTTCGGTCTGCCCCTCTCCCTGGTGGAGGCGCTGCGGGCCGACCCGTCGCCCACCGCGGCGGCGCTGACCGACCTGCTGGCGGAGGACGCACCCGCCGTCATACCGCCACGCCGGCGGGCCGGACGCGCGTGGCGCGGGCTGGCGGCCGGGGTGGCCTTGTCGCTGGGCGCTGGCGCCCATGGCTATGCGGCGACGTCCAACCTGGAAGGCCGATGGGTCATGGCGCCCGAAAGCTCCAGCTTCCAGGAAGCCGTGACCGGGCCCGCCCCGGACATGGCTGTCGTGACGGTGACGCGCGACGACGACACGGGGTTGTCCTACGAGTTGGTGGAGACCCGCCACGGGGTGGAGGTGGCGCGCGGCGTCTATGACATCTCCTTCGCCGGCGCGGGCTCTACGAGTTCGGTGGGCGGCGCCCGGCTGCAGGTGGCCGGGTCTCGCGACGCAGCCGGCGCAGTGGTGATCGTCGCCCCCGTGGTGAGCGGCCGCCAGGCCTCCATCCACATGCGGCGCACGGGTCCCGACAGCGCGATGATCGAACACGACATCAAGACCCCGGAAGGCTCGTTCAAGGTCGAGAAGATCAGCCTCGTGCGAAGCGCTTCGATCTCGGGCGAAGGCAGCTGATCTGCTGCCGAGACCTTTCAGAACTCAAAGAAAAAAGGCGCCAAGATGTGCAAACCTGATCTCAACCTCGACCAGCTTCTTTCCGATCCGCTGGTGCAGATGGTTATGCGCAGCGACTTCGTCGAGGAAAGCGATATCCGTCGTCTCGCGAAACGCGCAGGCGCGGCACGGTGGGCGAACAGGCCGACCCGGCCCGCAGCGAACCGGCCGGGTGTGAGCCTGTCGCAATGCGCCGCCCTCTGACTCAGCAGACTCATAGGAGATCGACATGCCCACAGCCTTGATCGTCGGCGCCTCCCGCGGCCTGGGCTACGCCCTGGTGGAAGAGCACCTGAAGCGGGGCTGGGAGGTGATCGCGACCGAACGCCATCCCTCCGATCTCAGCCGGCTGAAGCAGCCGAAGCTGATGATCGAAACCTTGGAGACGACGGACGAGGATGGCGTGGATGCGCTGAAAGCAAAGTTGGAGGCTCGTCCGCTGGACATGGTGTTCGTGAACGCCGCGATCGCTGGACCGTCGACCGCCCCGATCGGAAAGGCGCCGCCCGCAGAGTTCACCCAGATGATGCTGGTCAACGTGCTGGCGCCTCTGCGTCTCCTGGACCTGTTCGCAGACCTTGTGGTGGCGGACGGGATCGTGGCGGCGATGTCGTCCAGCCTCGGCAGCATCGAGCTTAACGGCAGCGGCGGCTGGGAGGCCTATCGGACCAGCAAGGCGGCGCTCAACATGGGGCTGCGCAGCCTGGCGGCCCGAAGATCCGACCGCCGGACCTATCTGGCGGTGGACCCCGGTTGGGTCCGCACCGACATGGGCGGGGCAAACGCCACCCTGTCCATCGAAGAGAGCATCCCGTCCCTCGTCGACATGCTCCAGAAACGTCGGGGCGCAGGCGGGGTGGCCTTCGTCAACTATCGCGACGAAAACCTGGCCTGGTAACCGCGCCGCGGTCGGGCCACCGCGGCCCAAGTCTCATGCTACGCTGTCGAGCTTATCCTGCGTCTTCGTCTCGAAGTCTGCGGCGTCATGGCGTTCGTGCAGCTGGCTGGACGGTTCACCGAAGATGCGATTGACCATGCGTCCCCGCCGCGCGGCCGGACGCTTGGCGATCGCGTCGCTCCAGCGGCGCAGGTTCTCGTAGGTCTGCACCTGCAGGAACTCGCCTGCGTCGTACAGTACGCCCTGCACCAGACCACCGTACCAGGGCCAAACGGCGATGTCGGCGATGGAATACTCGCCGGCCAGATACTCACGATCGGCCAACCGCCGGTCCAGCACGTCAAGTTGGCGTTTCACCTCCATGGCGAAGCGGTCGATGGCGTATTCGATCTTGGTGGGCGCATAGGCGTAGAAGTGGCCGAACCCTCCCCCGAGATAGGGCGCCGAGCCCATCTGCCAGAACAGCCAAGACAGGCATTCGGCGCGCGCTTCTGGCGCGGCGGGCAGCAAGGCGCCGAACTTCTCGGCGAGGTAGAGCAGGATGGCGCCGGACTCGAACACCCTGACAGGGGTCGGCCCGCTGTGGTCCACCAGGGCCGGGATTTTGGAGTTGGGGTTGGCCTTAACGAACCCGCTGCCGAACTGGTCGCCGTCGCCGATCCGGATCAGCCAAGCGTCGTACTCGGCCCCCGTATGGCCGAGCGCTAGAAGCTCCTCCAGCATCACGGTGACCTTGACGCCATTGGGCGTCGCCAGGGAGTAGAGCTGAAGCGGATGACGACCGACCGGCAAGTCCTTCTCGTGCGTCGACCCGGAGATGGGACGGTTGATGCTGGCGAACCGTCCGCCATTCTCCTTGTTCCACGTCCAGACTTTTGGGGGCGTGTAGTCGGTCATGAGGAGAACTCCGGTTCAAATCTGCGCACCATCTTAGCAGGCGCCCGATCCGGCTCCAGGTGAAACAGAAAGACGCCGCCGCCCCGCCGGCTCAAGGGCCGAGGGCGCGCGTCAGCCGAGATCGGCGACCTTCGTGCCGGAGGGCAGCAGGACGACGCCGTTGAGGTCGGCATAGACGTGGTCTCCCGGGCTGCAGTCCACGCCGCCTAAGGAGAGGGAAGAGCCGAGCTGACCTTCGCCGCGGCGCACCGACCTGCGTGGGCTCGCCCCCAGCGCCTTGACGCCGAAATCCAGGGTCGCCAGCACTTCGACATCGCGCACGGCGCCCCAGACGATCACGCCCACCCAGCCGTTCCGGGCCAGGTCGCCGGCGATCATGTCGCCGACCAGGGCGCAACTCAGGCTAGCCCCTCCCTCTATGACCAGGACACGGCCTTCGCCCGGCTGGCCGCTGAGTTCCTTGATGCGGCTGTTGTCCTCGAAACACCTCACCGTCGCAACCGGGCCGTCGAAGACCCGCCGGGCCCCGTAGTCACGCCACACCACATCTGGGACGCGCGCAAGTGCGCCGAACCGGTCGCAGAGATCGCAGGTGCTCATGCTCATCAGGGGCCTCCGAGATCGTCAGCCGATGGTGAGCACAGTGAGTTCGTCCGCGCCTAGCCTGACGCTGTCGCCGACATCGGCCCCTAGAAGACCTCGGGCCATGGGCGAGACGTAGGACACCCGACCGGCGGTGGGGTCCGCCTCGTCCTCGCCCACGATCTGCAGAGTCTGTCGTCGGCCGTCACGGCGCACGAAGCCTACGCGCGAGCCGAACTGCACGCCCATCCGCTCCGGATCGGGAATCACAAGCTGAGCTGAGGCCCGCCGCGCGGTGTAGTAGCGCAGATCGCGCGTCGCCCTGGCCATGGCCGTCCGATCCGCCTGGATGTCGCCCTGCGCCTGCGCGGCGCCATAGTCGGCCCGCGCCTGGGCCAGAGCGTCGTCCAGCGCCTGGAGGCCCGCCTCGGTGACCAGGTTCGGATGGGCCGACACAGGGCGATCCAGCAGGTGCGCCGCAGCCGCTTCGCCGTCCTGCTCCTTGGTGAACGCCACGCTCATGGCAGTATCAGCGGTCGGGTCGCCGTCCTGTTCCCCCGGGGATCAAGACCCGGACCCAACCGCCGGCGCCTCGGTTCAAGCGGGCTCAAGCTTCACCAGCACGACACCTTCGGCGACCTGACCGCCGGCTTCGGCATGGAGATCAGCCACCCGTGCGTCGAACGGCGCGGTGAGCACGTGCTCCATCTTCATGGCTTCCAGGGTCAGCAGCGGCTGACCCTTGGTCACCGTATCGCCTGCGCGCACTTGCACCGAGACGATGCGGCCGGGCATCGGGGAGATGACCGCGCCGTCTCCCGCTGCCGCCTCGTCCTGCGCCGCCGCGACGGGATCGGTGAAGGCGAAGGCCTCCCCGTCGGCGAACAGCACCCACGCCGCCGTCTCCGCATCGCCTGACCGGATCAAGCCGTAGCGACGCCCCTCGACCGTCACCGAGTCCGCCATCGCCTCGACCGGGAAGGACCAGGCGCCGAAATCCGCCGACCAGCGACGCGCATCCTCCGCGCCCACCCGCGCTTCCAGAATCTGGCCGCCGAACGCCAACCGCACCGGCGTGCCGCCGCCGTTCACCCGAAAGCCCACCATCGGGCCGGGCGGAGCGTCCCAGGGCGAAGTCGAGGTCGCACCCGCGCGACCCTGGGCCAGCCGGGCGACGGTGGCGGCCGCGGTCAGATCAGGCGCGGGCTCGCCGGGCGCGGGGACGAGTCGATCAAGGCGGGCGCCGATGAACCCCGTGTCCACTCCGCCCGCGACGAAGTCCGGCTCCACCAGGCAGCGGGCGAGGAAGGCGGCGTTGGTCTTGACCGGCCAGACCTCCACCTCGCCGCAGGCCTTGGCGAGCTTCGCCGCCGCCGCTTCGCGCGTGGGGGCGTGGGCGATCAGCTTGGCGATCATGGGGTCGTAGAAGGGCGTGACGTCGGAGCCCTCCTCCACCGCGCTGTCGACCCGCACATCGGTCGGCAGCTGCAGATGCTCCAGCACGCCCGTGGACGGCAGGAAGCCGGACGAGGGGTTTTCCGCATACAGCCGCGCCTCCATGGCGTGGCCGGAGATGGAAAGTTGATCCTGTCGTAGCGGCAGCGGCTCGCCCGACGCGACGCGGAGCTGCCATTCCACCAGGTCCTGGCCGGTGATCGCCTCGGTGACGGGGTGCTCGACCTGGAGCCGGGTGTTCATCTCCATGAACCAGATGCGGTCGGCGCGCAGGCCCTCGCTGGCGTCGGCGATGAACTCGATGGTGCCCGCGCCCTGATAGCCGACGGCCGTCGCGGCGCGGACCGCTGCGCTGCACACCGCCTCCCGGGTGGCGGCGTCCATGCCGGGGGCGGGGGCCTCCTCGATCACCTTCTGGTGGCGGCGCTGCAGCGAGCAGTCGCGCTCGAACAGGTGCACGGCGGCGCCATGAGTGTCGGCGAACACCTGCACCTCGATATGGCGGGGACGGGTGACGTAGGTCTCGATCAGCACCCGCTCGTCGCCGAAGCTCGCCGCCGCCTCCCGCCGGCAGGAGGCCAGGGCCGCGGCGAAGTCGGCGCTCGCGTCGACCCGGCGCATCCCCTTGCCGCCGCCCCCCGCCACCGCCTTGATCAGCACCGGATAGCCGATCCGGTCGGCCTCGACGCGGAGCCGCGCCTCGCCCTGGTCCTCGCCCTGATAGCCGGGGGTGACCGGCACCCCGGCCGCCGTCATCCGCGCCTTGGCGGCGTCCTTCAGCCCCATGGCGCGGATGGCCGAGGCGGGCGGCCCGACCCAGATCAGCCTGGCGGCGATCACCGCTTCGGCGAACTCCGCGTTTTCCGACAGGAAGCCGTAGCCGGGGTGCACGCTGTCCGCGCCCGCCTCGCGCGCCGCCGCCAGCACCTTGTCCGCATCCAGGTAGCTCTCGCGCGCCGGGGCTGGCCCGAGCCGCACGGCCTGGTCCGCCTCGGCCACGAAGGGCGCGTCGTGGTCGGCGTCGGAATACACCGCCACCGTCTCCACGCCCATGCGGCGGCAGGTGCGGATGATCCGCCGGGCGATCTCGCCTCGGTTGGCGATGAGAAGACGTTTCAGCACTTCGCCTCTCAGCTCTTTTGCAGGACATAGACCACGTGCGGCCTGAGGGGATGGTCATCCGCCAAGGCAGGGTGGTCGAAATCGGCCTCGGGGCTCGCGACGAAGCCAAGTCGCCGCATAAGCGCCTGGGAGCGGACGTTGGAGCGAGCGGTGAACGCCACGATTTCGCTCAGTCCAGCCACCTCGAACCCCCGCGCCAGGATTGGCCGCAGGGCTTTTGTGGCGAGCCCACGCCCCCTCGCGTGGGGAGCCAAGCGCCACGCCGCCTCCACCGCCGGATAGAGCGGCAGCTCGGCCCGCACCCTGGCAAGGCCGCCCACGCCGACCAGCGCCCCCGCCTCGTCGATGATCGGCCACGGCCCCAGTCCGTCCTCCCGCTTCCGGCGTGCCTGCTCGAAGGCTGCGCGAGCACCGTCCTCGCTCCAGACGCCGCCCAGCCAGTATCCCACGTCCGGATCAGTGTGCAGGGCGACGAACGGCTCCGCGTCCTCGTCCCGCCAAGCGCGCAGGTTCGGGTGCGCCGGTGGGTCCATTACATCCGGAACACGCCGAAGCGCGGCTCCGGGATCGGGGCGTTGAGGCTGGCGGCGATGGCGAGGCCCAGGACGTCGCGGGTCTGGGCCGGGTCGATGACGCCGTCGTCCCAGAGGCGTGCGGTGGCGAAGTAGGGGTCGCCCTCGATCTCGTAGCGATCGCGGATCGGCGCCTTGAAGGCGGCCTCCTCATCCTTGGGCCAAGTCCCGCCCTTGGCCTCCAGATTGTCGCGTTTGACCGTGGCCAGCACGCTGGCGGCCTGCTCGCCGCCCATGACGCTGATGCGGCTGTTGGGCCAACTCCACAGGAAGCGCGGCTGATAGGCGCGCCCGCACATGCCGTAGTTGCCGGCGCCGAAGCTGCCGCCGATCAGCACGGTGAACTTAGGCACGTTGGCGGTGGCGACCGCTGTGACCATCTTGGCGCCGTCCTTGGCGATGCCGCCGGCCTCGTAACGGCCCCCGACCATGAAGCCGGAGATGTTCTGCAGGAAGACCAGCGGGATGGTCCGCTGGCAGGCCAGCTCGATGAAGTGCGCCGCCTTCTGGGCCGACTCGCTGAACAGCACCCCGTTATTGGCCAGTATCGCGACGGGATAGCCCCAGATGCGGGCGAAGCCGGTCACCAGCGTGGTCCCGTACAACGCCTTGAACTCGTCGAGCTCGGAGCCGTCGACGATCCGCGCGATCACCTCGCGCACGTCGTAGGGGGTGCGAAGATCGGGCGGGATCACGCCGTAGAGCTCAGACGAATCGAAGGCCGGCGGTCGCGCATCGCGGCGGTTGACGTCGGTCGTGTGGACGGGGCCCAGACGGGCGACGATGGAGCGGACGATCTGCAGCGCATGATCGTCGTCCACCGCCACATGGTCCACCACGCCGGTGCGCCGCCCATGGGTGTCGGCCCCGCCGAGTTCGGTGGCGGAAATGACCTCTCCCGTCGCGGCCTTCACCAGAGGCGGGCCGGCCAGGAAGATGGCGCCCTGGCTCTCGTCTCCGCGGCCCCGCACGATCACCGTCTCGTCGCTCATGGCCGGGACGTAGGCCCCGCCGGCGGTGGACAGGCCCATGACGCAGGCGATCTGGGCGATCCCCTTGGCGCTCATGTTCGCCTGGTTGTAGAAGATGCGGCCGAAGTGCTCGCGGTCGGGGAAGACCTCGGCCTGGTGCGGCAGGTTGGCCCCGCCGCTGTCCACCAGATAGACGCAGGGCAGGCGGTTCTCGAGGGCGATCTCCTGGGCGCGCAGGTGCTTCTTCACCGTCATGGGGAAGTAGACCCCGCCCTTCACCGTGGCGTCATTGGCCACGATCATCACCTCGCGCCCCGACACGCGCCCGACGCCCGTGATCAGACCGGCGCCCGGCGCCTCGCCCGCGTAGAGGCCATGCGCCGCCAGCGGCGCGACCTCCAGGAACGGTGCGCCAGGATCGAGCAGCCGCTCCACTCGCTCCCGCGCCAGCAGCTTGCCGCGGGAGACGTGGCGCGTGCGCGACGCCTCGGGGCCGCCGAGCGCGGCCTCCAGGGTGTGGGCGCGCAGCTGGTCCACCAAGGCGCGGTTATGGGCGGCGTTGGCCTGGAAGACGGGGGAGGCCGGGCTGAGAGCGGAGGCGAGCTTGGGCATCAAGCCTCCAGACGCTTGGGTGGCGCTCGATCCTCCCCCCCTGGGGGAGGAGGACCCGCGAAGCGGGTGGACGGGGCTGCGCCGCCGCGTGCCGCGTCGGTCCCCTCAGTCGGCTGCGCCGACAGCTCCCCCAAAGGAGGAACATCTAAGAGGGAAAAGCGCGCCCTCACCCCTGCACCACCACGTCGGGCTCGCCCACCAGTTCGCGCCCGATCAGGAAGCGCCTGATCTCGTTGGTGCCCGCCCCGATGTCGTACAGCTTGGCGTCGCGCGCGAAGCGCTCGACGGGGAAGTCCTTGAGATAGCCCGCGCCCCCCAGGGCCTGGATCGCCTCCAGCGAGGTCTTCACCGCGTTCTCGCTGGCCAGCAGGATCGCCCCCGCCGCGTCGAAGCGGGTGGTCTTGCCGGCGTCCGCCGCCCGCGCCACCGCATAGACGTAGGCCCGTGCCGAGTTCAGCGCGACGTACATGTCCGCGACTTTGGCCTGCATCAGCTGGAAGTGGCCGATCGGTCGCCCGAACTGCTTCCTCTCGCGAACATAGGGCAGCACCACGTCCAGGCAGGCCTGCATGATGCCGAGCGGCCCCGCCGCCAGCACCGCCCGCTCATAGTCTAGCCCGCTCATCAGCACGCCGGCCCCCTTGTTCAGCGGGCCCATGACGTTGTCGGCAGGCACCTCGCAGTCTTCGAACACCAGCTCGCCGGTGTCGGAGCCGCGCATGCCCATTTTGTCGAGCTTGGGACTGACCCGGAAGCCCTTGAAGTCGCGCTCGATCAGGAAGGCGGTGATCCCCTTGGACCCCGCTTGCGGATCGGTCTTGGCGTAGACCACGAGCGTATCGGCGTGAGGCGCGTTGGTGATCCAGAACTTGGTCCCGTTCAGCACGTACACGTCGCCGCGCCTCTCGGCGCGCAGCTTCATCGACACCACGTCGGAGCCCGCCTCCGCCTCGCTCATGGCCAGGGCGCCGACGTGCTCGCCGCTGATGAGCTTGGGCAGGTAGCGCCGCTTCTGTGCGTCCGAGCCCCACCGCCGGATCTGGTTCACGCACAGGTTGGAGTGCGCGCCATAGCTGAGCCCGATGGAGGCCGAGGCTCTGGACACCTCCTCCATCGCCACCACATGCTCCAAATAGCCAAGGCCCAGGCCGCCGAAACCCTCCTCCACCGTGATCCCGTGCAGGCCGAGCTCGCCCATCTGCGGCCACAGCTCGCGGGGGAAGGCGTTGCTCTCGTCGATCTCCGCGGCGCGGGGCGCGATCACCTCACGGGCGAAGCGCTCGGTCGTCTCGCGGATCGCGTCCGCCGTCTCGCCAAGGCCGAAATCCAGATAGGGGGACGACAACGGGGTTCTCCGAGGCTGAAGCGCCTTCCTATAGGGTTCGCGGAGCGTCGTCACGACGCTCAAGCCGCGCCCGCAAGGCGACCCAGCCCATCACGCAGACGACCAGCCCGCCGCAGAACAGAGCCGGGCGAAACCCCGCCGCCGCCTGCTGGACCATCAGCGCATAGCCGCCGAACGCCGCCATGATGACGGCCACCCGCCAGGCGAGCGCGGCGTGCGGCTTGCCGGTCGTGTGCAGCCACAGCTGGTAGAGGTGGTCGCGATGCGCTTCCAGCAGGCTCTGCCCCCGGCGAGCCCGGATGAGCAGGGTCAGGAGCACATCGGTCAGGAAGGGCAACAGGACGAGGGGACCAAAATAGACGTAGAGGCCTTGGCCGCCCCGCTCGGCCACCACCGCCAGACCTGCGAACAGGAAGCCCGAGAACAGCGCCCCCGCATCGCCCTGGAACAGTCGCCCTCCGAGGTTCCAGGGCAGATAGCCCGCATTGGCGGCCGCCCCTGCGAAGGCTGCATCGGCGACGGCGGGCTCGTGCGCGCCGATCGCGCCCAGCCCCAGCGCCGCCAGCGCCACGGCGAGCGCGCCGCCGGCCACGCCGTTGGCGCCGTCCATGAAGTTGACCGCATTGGTCGCCACCACGATCCACAGCGCGGTGCCGACCGCGCCGACCCAGGGGCCGAGCGGCAGCACGCTGCGGCCGTACAGCGGCACCACCTGCACCCGCGCCACCGTCAGAGCGAAGACCAGGGCCACCGCCATCTGAACGAGCAGCTTTAACCGGGCGCCGAGGTCGATGACGTCGTCCACCGCCCCGAGCAGTCCCAGGCCGCCTGCCACCGCCATCGTCGTGGCCACGGCGGCCAAACCTTGCCGGGCGTCACCGGCCAGCAGGGTCGCGGTCGCCGCCGCCCCCACGCTCGCGCTCGCCAGGATGGCCAAGCCGCCGGAGGTCGGCGTCGGCCGCCGATGGGCGCCCCGCGCCCGCGGCGGATCCACCGGCCCGCACCACGCCACCAGCCCCGACAGAGCGGCCGAGACCAGCAGGGCGACCAGGGCGCCGAGGGCGTAGGCTAGGACCACGTCGCAACCGACCGGCTGGTGCGGGCTTCGAGACAGGCTCCCAAGGAGCCTTCCTCAGTATGGCGAGGATTGGCGAAGCGCGCCCGGGTACAGCAGCATGCGTAGCCCACCGCCCTCGTCATCCTGAAGCGCCCCAAAGCGGCATCTCGAAGGACGCGTCGGGCGGCCAGGGCGTCGCTCAGCGTAGGCTCGCGCAGAAGCGCTGGATGCGGGTGCAGGCCTCCTCCAGCACCGCGTCCGAGGTGGCGTAGGAGATGCGGAAGAAGGGCGACAGGCCGAACGCCTCGCCCTGCACCACCGCCACCCCCTCGGCGTCGAGCAGTTCGTTGGTAAAGTCCAGGTCCGAGCCCACCACGTTCCCTGACGGCGCGCGCCGGCCGATCAGCACCTCGCACGAAGGATAGACGTAAAAGGCGCCCTCGGGCTTGGGGCAGTGCAGGCCCGAAGCCTGGTTCAGCATGGAGACCACCAGATCCCGCCGCCGCTCGAACGCTTTCGCGCGCTCGGGGATGAAGTCCTGCGGCCCGTTCAGCGCCTCGATGGCGGCGTACTGGGAGATGGAGCACGGGTTGGAGGTGGACTGGCTCATGACCTTGCCCATCAGCTTGATCAACGGTTCAGGGCCTGCGGCATAGCCGATGCGCCAGCCGGTCATGGCGTAGGCCTTGGACACCCCGTTCATGGTCAAGGTGCGTTCGTACAGCGCCGGCTCGACCTCGGCGATGGTGGAGAACTCGAACCCGTCATAGATCAGGTGCTCGTACATGTCGTCGGTGAGCACCCAGACCTGGGGGTGGCGAAGCAGCACCTCGGCCAAACCCTTCAGCGCCGCGCGGGAGTAGACCGCCCCCGACGGGTTGGACGGCGAGTTGAGGATCAGCCACTTGGTCCGAGGCGTGATCGCCCGCTCAAGACCTTCCGGCGTCAGCAGGAAACCGCTCTCGACCGTGGTGGGCGCGAACACCGGCTCGCCCCCGGCCAGCAGCACCATGTCGGGATAGGACACCCAGTAGGGCGTGGGGATCACCACCTGGTCCCCCGGGGCCAGGGTGGCGACCATGGCGTTGTAGATCACGGGCTTGCCGCCGGGCGACACGTTCACCTGGGACGGCGTGTAGGTCAGGCCGTTCTCCCGGGCGAACTTGGCGGCGATGGCCTCCTTGAGCTCGGGCAAACCGTCGACGTCGGTGTACTTGGTCCGGCCCTCGTGGATGGCGCGGATGGCCGCATCCTTGATGTTCTCCGGCGTGTCGAAGTCCGGCTCGCCTGCGGCCAGAGCGATCACGTCGCGCCCTGCGCGCTGGAGCGCCCTCGCCTTGGCGCTCACCGCCATGGTGGACGAGGGCTTGACCCGGCTCAGGGCCGGCGATTGCAGCGGCATGGAATGTCCCTCGGCGGCGGGGCTACTGAGGCCCGCGCAGGGGCGGCGCGGCGTCGGAGGGTGGCGCAGGCCGGGCGGCGCCGGCGGGGTTGGTGCTCAGGGCGTCGTCTATGTTCGCCGGCGCTGGGGCCGGGGCGGCGCCCGCCGTAGGGTCGCTGGCCAGAACGCTCGCCTGGCTTGCGGCCGCATCGATTGTGGGCGCCGGGCTGTGCAGGGCGGCCTGCATCCCGGCGCGGGTCTGCAACGACTTGGCCGCCGTCTCGCAGCGCCCAGGCAAATCCCAAAGCAGCCAGGACCACATCTTGGTGCGCGCGTCGGCGGCGCGGGCGGGGGTCCAGATCGACGCCCCTTGCGCCTCGGCGGCCTTGCGGCGTTCGTCGAGGGGACCGGCGTGGCTCTTGTCCACACCATTCAAGGCGCGAGTGTAGAGGGCCAGGTACTCGCGCCCGGCCTCCATCTGGGCCTTGTCGGTCTTGGCGTTCTCCGCCGCCTCGCCCTGGCGCTCGATGCTGTTCAGCTCGGGCTTGACCTCGTCATAGAGCGCCATGTGCCCCTTCAGCGCCCCATGGCACCAGGCCACGAAGTCGTAATCCTGCGCCGGCGCCCCCTTGGGCGTATCCGCCTCAGCCTCCGCCGCGGCGAGGGCGGCGGGAGATGAGGCGGCGGGCGCTACGGGGGGCGCCGCCGCCGCAGGGTCGGACTGAGCAAGAGCGAGAGCGAAGATATAGACCAGCATGGTGGCATCCAACCTGCGCCGATGCGCCGTCCGCCCGCCTTGTATTGCGCTACGCCCGCCAGGCAAGGCCTAGCTGCGGCTTGCTTGGCCCCGCGGTCAATGGGCAGGGGCAGGCCCCGCGGCTTTCCCAGGCGCGGTCTGTCCAGGATCAGGTCGAGCCTGAGAAACGTCGAACACGGGACCACCCATGTAGCTGAACACCATCATGCCCATGCTGTTGGCGACGAGAACCCGATGGGCTCGGAGAAAGTCGGAGCCTAGCAACATCCGGGGCTGTTCGAGAGACTGGGTGTGCGATCCAAGACGTGTCCCCGTCTCGTCGGCCTTATTGTATTTCCACATTGCGGAAACGAGCAGCTTTGCGTTCTTGATTGTCTCGTCACCCAAGGTGAACGTGTTAAATGTCGCGACCTGAGCGCTGACCCTGCGCGTCCCTATGCCTCCGATATCGCCGCTGACTTCAGCCTGGGCGATATCGAGCCCGGCCATGCGCGCCGCTTCGGGCGTCACGATTGACTGCGTCGCCCCGCTATCCACCATCGCCGGAACGACGTGGCCGTTCAGCAGGACATTCACGCGAATGGATGAACGCCCTGACCCGTCAGACTCCAACTTTGCCTGGGAATAGGGCTTGTCCCAATAGGCCAGCTCCTGTGTCGTACAGCCCTCGACCTTGATCAGCTTTATGTTGTTTCCGGGTAAGTTGAGCTCGATGTCCCGCTGCCCGATCAGATCCATTCCGACGAGCGCTGCGGCGTTGTTGTCGAGCGGCCGCATGGGTATCGCTGTCATCACCTCCTTGGGCAGATCGATCTTATCGAGCTGCATGTTGAAGGTGACTGTCCCGACTTCCTGCGTGCCGCCGATACCCTCGGATTTCACGTTTATATCCATGTACGCAAAGCCGGATCGATCGACTTTTACGCCCAACCGGACGGCGTCGGCGAACGGCATGGTGCTCGCCCATGCGCCTGTATCGATGATGAATTTGGTGGGGTGACCGTTCACCGCGCCGTCGACCAGCGCTCTTTCAGGGTTAGGCTGCAGAGTAAGATCGGCGAACACCCCGATCTTACAAGCCGCATGGGCGCTGGATGACCCCACAACGATCGCCGCAGCTATAAAGACGGCCCTGACATCCAAAGGCACTTTAGATCCCCCTCTCAACCCCGCAGCGAACTGAGGGCATCAGGCGGCGCCCGTCAAGCTGACGCGATTCCCGTTGACGTCGCGCGTCATGGAACCGACATTGACCGGCGACAAGGTTTGCACGTCTGCGTTCGGATCGCCGGAGACGCTATGATGATGGACAAGGCATCGCATTGGCCCCGCCGGCCGCGGTCTATGCACGTCGATCTGAGGTCGGGCGTGGCTGGGGCTGCGGGCGGGCTGGTCATGGTGCTCGCGCTGCTGGCCTGTATCGCCATCGCCGTGATCTTTGCCGCCACACTGGCGGTGGTCACCGCGCTGGCCACGGTTTTGTTCGGACTTTCCGCCCTGGCCTGGCGGATGCGACCGCGCGCGGTGGTCCAGCGCTCGGTGGTCGTGCAGCCGCGCGGCGGACATGCCTGGGTGGAGTACACCTTGGAGCGTCCTCGCCGCGGATAAGTTGTTCGTGCGCTCCGTCGCGGACCTGCAGTTGGGCTGCGGCAATACAGGTTCTGTCGCACCGCTCAGCCCGCCGGCGCGACCCTCGCCGACATGATCGAAGCGCCCTCCCCCAATTTCGACGCGCGTATAGCGCCGCCGGACATGGTGGTGGTCCACTACACCGGGATGCAGAGCGGCGAGGCGGCGCTCGAGCGTCTGCGGGACCCGGCCGCCAAGGTCTCGGCCCACTACATGATCGGGCAGGACGGCGGCGTCTTCCGTCTGGTGGCGGAGGAGAAGCGGGCGTGGCATGCGGGCGTCTCGTTCTGGAAGGGCGAGCGCGACATCAATGCGCGGTCTATCGGCGTGGAGCTGGTCAACCCGGGCCACGAGCATGGCTACACGCCCTTTCCCGAGCCCCAGCTGTCGGCCTTGGCGGCCCTGCTCGACGCCATGCGCGAACGCTGGCAGATCGCGGACGCCGACATCGTCGGCCACTCCGACGTGGCCCCGGACCGCAAGGTCGATCCCGGCGAGCGCTTCCCCTGGCGGCGGCTCGCCGAAGCCGGTCACGGCCTGTGGACCGAGCCTGATCCCGCGCCCGGCCCACCCTTGAGCGAGGGCGACAGCGGCCTGGGGGTCTTCGTGTTCCAGGCGGGACTGAAGCGGCTCGGCTACGACTGCGCGCCGTCCGGCGAGTTCGACCCCGCCACCCGGACCCTCGTCGAAGCCTTCCAGCGACACTGGCGGCCGGCGGACTTCCACGGCGTCGTCGACGGCGAAACCCGCGCCCGGCTGATGGCGCTGTTGCGCCTGGCCGCCCGTTGACCACGGTGTCATTCCGGCCCAATTGAGCGACGGGCCAGACGGCCGGGCGGCCGCTCCTTGCGTTCGCGCAAGGGGAGGAAAGTCCGGGCTCCACAGCGACAAGGCGGCGGGTAACGCCCGCCGGGAGCGATCCCAGGGATAGCGCCACAGAAAGCAAACCGCCCCGCGCGCGTGAGTTAAGCGCAGGGCAAGGGTGAAAGGGTGCGGTAAGAGCGCACCGCGGACCTGGCGACAGGGACGGCATGGCAAGCCCCGCCTGGAGCAAGACCGAATAGGGACGATGCGCCTTCGTTCACGCGAAGGCAGGGCTGTCGCAGGCCTTTGTCGTCCGGGTTGGTCGCGAGAACCGTCCAGCAATGGGCGGTCCAGAGGAATGGTCGTCGCGCGTCCGCCTTCGCGTGGGCGCGGCACAGAACCCGGCTTACAGGCCGTCTGGCCCACCGTCGCACTCCAGCAGTCGCGCGCGCGCCTTATGGCGCACACACTTTGTTCTATGTATGTTCTGTTCATAACTTGTTCAGAACTTGGGCGGCTTGCTGGCTAGACTATCCGTCGCGTCAAAATGGCCATCTGGTGTCATTGCAGCCCAGATAATCCCGTGTTAACCCAAAATAGCCCAGTGCTTCCGTGCGGAGGCGGGTTCGGCGCAGGGCCGGGGGATCGGGTGGCGAGTGTTCCTCTCAACCTTCGAGAAGCAGCTCGATGCGAAACGGCGGATCGTCGTGCCGCAGGAGTTTCGCGCCGCCGCAGGGCCGGCCGCGGCCGGCTTCGACGGCGTGTTCTGCTTTCCCTCCATCGAGGCCGACTGCCTGGAAGGCGGCGGCCATGCCCTGCTGCAGCGTTATCAAGGCCTGATGGACGAGCTTCAGTTCGGCGATCCGCTACGCTCGGCGCTGGAGTTCACCGTGCTCGGCCAGATGCGCCAGCTCGCCTTCGACACGGCGGGGCGGATCGTGCTGCCCGAAACGCTGTGCGAGCAGTTCGGCTTGAGCGACTGGGTCGCGGTTGTGGGGCTCGGCGACCGCTTCCAAATCTGGTCGCAGGCGGCCTACCGCGCCCATCGCGAGCTTCAGCGTCAGACCGCCCGCGACGGGCTGGCGGCGCTGCGCACCGCACAGCGGACCCGGACGCCGCCCGCTTGAGCGATCGTCCCCACCTTCCGGTCATGCTGGACGAGGTGATGGCGGCCGTCGCGCCGTCGCCCGGCCAACGGGTGGTCGACGCCACGTTCGGGGCCGGCGGCTACAGCCGCGCCTTTCTGGCCGCCGGGGCCGAGGTGCTGGCGCTCGACCGCGATCCGAGCGCGGCTCGCTTCGCGCCGGGGCCTGGGGAGACCGGGGGAGCGCGCTTCCACCTGGTCCAGCGGCCGTTTTCCGAGCTCGAAGCCGCCCTGGCCGACGGCGGCGAGGCGCGCTGCGACGCGGCGGTGTTCGACATCGGCGTCTCCTCCATGCAGCTGGACGAGGCGGAGCGCGGCTTTTCCTTCATGCGCGACGGGCCGCTGGACATGCGGATGGGCGCCGACGGACCCACCGCCGCAGACCTCGTCAACACCGCAGAGCCGGGCGAATTAGTGCGTCTGCTCCGGCTCTATGGCGAGGAGCCGAAGGCCCGGCGCATCGTGGCGGCGCTGATGCGGCGGCGCGAGGTGGAGCCCTTCACCCGCACCCTGGATCTGGCTGAGACCGTGGAGCGCGCGCTCGGCGGCCGTCGCGGCGCGCCGGTGCATCCGGCGACGCGCACCTTCCAGGCGCTGCGGATCGCGGTGAACGACGAGCTTGACGAACTGGACGCCGGGCTGGCGGCGGCGGAGCGCGGGCTGGCGCCCGGCGGGCGGCTGGTGGTGGTGAGCTTCCACTCGCTGGAGGACCGGATCGTCAAGGCGTTCCTGACCGAACGCTCGGGCCGCACGCCGGCAGGCTCCCGCCACGCGCCCCCCTCGCCCGAGGGCCCGGCGGCGAGTTTCGAGCTGCTGTTCAACGGCGCCCGTGCGCCGTCGGACGGCGAGACCGCCGCAAATCCGCGCGCGCGTTCGGCTAGGCTCCGCGCCGCCGTGCGCACCGAGGCCCCCGCCTGGCCCGCACCGTCGAGGACCGCCTGATGTCGCTGGCCTTCCTGTTCGAGAAGCGCTTCCGCGGGTTCCGCATCATCGAGATCGCGGCCTTCTCTTGTCTGATCCTGTTGGTGTTGGGGGTCTACTTTTCCAAAGCCCATGCGGGCCACGAGACCGCCGAGATCGGGGACGTGGACCAGCAGATCATCGACACCCAGCGACACGTCCGCCTGCTCAGCGCCGAACTGGCCCACCTTGAACAGCCCGCCCGCATCGAGCAGCTGTCCCAGCAGTATCTCGGCCTGGCGCCGATCTCGGCCAAGCACGAGACCCCCGACACCGGCCTGATGGAGATCGCCCGTCAGGCCAGCGAGCCCGCCGCCCTCGTCGGCAAGACCTCCACGACCTCGGCGCCCCACAAGCCGCCCTCACCGCCCTCGGCCGTCCTTGCGAAAGCGGCCGTCTCGCCAGGAGCGCCCCTGTGAGCCCGATCGATCCCGTCGGCTCCGTCGACTACCCCCACTATCGCGAACCCTACGGCCCGGCCCAGCTGTGGCGCTGGATGGTGGAGGCCGTCTGGAGCATCGAGCGGGCGTTCGAGCAGTCCAAGGCCTCCGGGCGCGCGGTGGACGACACCCGGCTGCGCATCTTCTTCGTCATGTCGATCTTCACCCTGGCCTTTGCGACCCTGGGCCTGCGGGCCACCCGCGCCGCCCTGTTCGCGCCGGCCGAGGCGGTGGGCCACGAGGCCGCGCCGCTCGCCGGCGCGCGGGCGGACCTGACCGATCGGAACGGCGCCCTACTCGCGGTCGACCTGACGCACTACGGCCTCTATCTGAACCCGCGCGAGATCTGGGACACCGACGAGATTCGCCGCAAGCTGCCCGCCGCCTTCCCCAAGCTGTCGCTGGAGCGGCTGGACAAGGCGCTGAAGAGCGGCCGTCGCGAATACCTAGCGGGCGGACTGACGCCCCAGGAGATGGCCGGCGTGCACGACCTGGGCCTGCCCGGGGTCAGCTTCGAGGAGGAGCCCCGGCGGGTCTATCCCATGGGCTCCACCGCCGCGCACCTGATCGGCTTTTCTGACGCCGGCGGCCGCGGCCTGGCCGGCGCGGAGAAGGCGCTGGACAGCGAGCTTCACGCCGCCGCCGGCTCAGGCCAGCCCGTCCAGCTGGCCATGGACCTGCGGGTCCAGGCGGCCCTTCAGGACGAGCTGGAAAAGGCGCAGGCCAAGTTCGGGACCCTCACCGCCCAGGGCATGGTGGTGAATGTCCACACCGGCGAAATCCTGGCCATGGCCAGCGTGCCCGACTTCGACCCCAACGCGCCCGGCCACTCCCCCATCCCTAACCTGACCAACCACGAGGCCGCCTCGGTCTATGAGCTGGGCTCGGTGTTCAAGGCGTTCACCATCGCCATGGGCCTGGACACGGGCGTGGTGAACCTGGACTCGACCTTCGACGTCCATGCCCCGATCATGGTCGGCGGCCACCTGATCCACGACTTCGACAAGGGCGACAGCCAGCTGGCGCTCTGGCAGGTCTTCACCCACTCCTCCAACATCGGCGCCGCGACCTTGGCCATGCGCGCCGGTCCGGACCGGATGAAGACCTATTTCCAGCGCTACGGCCTGTTCAAGACCGCGCCGAGCGAGCTGCTGGAGTCCGCCCGCCCGATCCTGCCCCGCCAGTTCACCGACCAGACCCTGGCCCAGATCGCCTTCGGCCAGGGCATTTCTGTCAGTCCGCTGGCGCTGGCGACGGGCTACACCGCCCTGATGAACGGCGGCCTCTACCTGCCGCTGACCATCAAGAAGGCCGATCCTGCCCATCCGCGCCAGGGTTCTAGGGTGATCTCGGAGCAGACCTCCTACACCATGCTGCAGCTGATGCGCATGAACGTGCACACCGATCCCAAGGGCTCCGGCCACAAGGCCGACGCCTTGGGCCTCAGGGTTGGCGGAAAGACCGGATCAGCTCAAAAGCCGGAGCATGGCCACTACTCCAAGGACAACGTCTCCTCCTTCGTCGCCGTCTTCCCCACCGACGGACCGATCAACACGGACCGCTATCTCGTGATGATCACGCTGGATTCGCCTCATGTGACGCCGGACAGCTTCGGCTTCATCACCGCCGGCTGGAACGCGGCGCCCACCGCGGGCGCCGTGATCGACCGCATCGCGCCCTTTGTCGGCGTCAAGCGCGTCATCACCGCCGACAGCCCCCTGCCCGGCCAGACCGCCAAGCCCTCGGACATGGCCGAATGAGCGGTGTAGCAACCTTATCCTCCCCCGCACGGCGGGGGAGGGGGACCGCGCGCAGCGTGGTGGAGGGGGCTCGTAGAGCGCTTCGGATTCAGCCGCGCCGTCAAGCTGGAGCCCCCTCCGGCACGGCGCTGCGCGCCGCGCCACCTCCCCCGCGTCGCAGGGGAGGACAAGAGGCATGAGCGCGCGCCTCTCCGCCCTGGTCGCCCGCACACTGCCCTCGGACGCCGACCCGCTGATCGAAGGCGTCACCGCCGACAGCCGCGCCGTGCGTCCCGGCTTCCTGTTCGCCGCCCTGCCGGGCGCCGCCGCAGACGGCCGCGCCTTCATTCCGCAGGCGCTCGCCGCCGGCGCCGCAGCCGTGCTTGCGCCGCAGGACACACCCAATACCGGCACGCCCCTGATCCGGGCCTGCGACGCCCGCCGGCTCTACGCCCTGGCCGCCCGCCGGCTGCAGCCGGCCGAGCCTGAGACCGTGGTCGCGGTCACCGGCACCAACGGCAAGACCTCGGTCGCCACCTTCTGCCGCCAGATCTTCGCCCGTCTCGGCCGCCACGCGGCCAGCATGGGCACCCTCGGCGTCCAGGCGCAGGACGGCGACAGCACTGAGGCGCTCACGCCCCCTGGCCTCACAACTCCCGACGCCGCCGAAGTCGCGCGGCTGGCGGCCGAGTTGGCGCGCCGCGGCGTCAGCCACCTGGCGCTGGAAGCCTCCTCCCACGGGCTGGACCAGCGCCGGCTGGACGGGCTGACCATCAAGGCCGCCGGCTTCACCAACCTCAGCCAGGACCATCTGGACTATCACGGCGGCATGGACGCCTATCGCGCCGCTAAGCTGCGCCTGTTCGAGCAGCTGACGCCCCGGGGCGGGGCCGCGGTGCTGAACGCCGACGCCGCCGACTTCCCCGCCTTCGCCGCCGCCGCCGTCATCCACGGCCTCCGCGTCATGTCGGTGGGCGAGACCGGCTCGGCCATCCGCTTGACGGCGCGAAAGCCAGAGCCCTTCGGCCAGAGGCTCTCCGGCGAGGTGCTGGGGCGGCCCTTCGACCTGCGCCTGCCGCTCGCCGGCGGGTTCCAGGCCTCCAACGCCCTGGTGGCCGCAGGCCTCTGCATCGCGGCGGGCGAGGACCCGCTGGCGGTGATGGCGGCGCTCGAACACCTGACCGGGGCGCCCGGCCGGCTGCAGCGCGTGGGCTCCGGCCCGACCGGGGGCGAGGCCTATGTCGACTACGCCCACACGCCCGACGGCCTGCATACGGTGCTGGAGGCGCTGCGCCCGCACGTGAAGCGCCGGCTGCTGGTGGTGTTCGGCGCCGGCGGGGACCGCGACCGCGCCAAGCGCCCGCTGATGGGCCGCGCGGCCCACGACCTCGCCGACATCTGCATCGTCACCGACGACAACCCCCGCTCCGAGGACCCCGCCTCCATCCGCGCCGCGGTGCTGGCCGGCGCCCCCGGGGCCCTGGAAGTCGGCGACCGCCGCGCCGCCATCCGCGCGGCGGTGGAGCAGCTCGGCGAAGGCGACGTGCTGGTGGTCGCCGGCAAGGGCCACGAGCAGGGCCAGACCGCCGCCGGGGTGACCCACCCCTTCGACGACGTGGCGGAAACCCGACTTGCGCTGCAGGCGGTCCATGCCTGAGGCGCTCTGGACCTCCGATGAGATCGCCACTGCTACGGGCGGCGAGAGCATCGGTGCGCCCTTCGAGGTGTCGGGCCTCGCCATCGACACCCGCACGCTGAAGCCCGGCGACCTGTTCGTGGCGCTGGTGGGCGAGCGGGACGGGCATGACTACCTGGACGCCGCGGCGGATGCAGGAGCTGCCGGAGCGCTCGTGTCTTCTCCTCCCCACGGAGGAGAAGACACGTTACCCGCCGTTAGGGTTGACGACACCTTAAGAGGGCTGGAGCGCCTCGCGGCCGCCGCCCGGGATCGCTCGCCGGCCCGGCGATGCGCAGTGACCGGCTCGGTTGGCAAGACCGGCGTCACCCAGGCCATCGCGGCCGCGCTGAAGCTCGCCGGCCGCAGCCATGCGCCGGTGAAGTCCTTCAACAATCACATCGGCGTGCCGCTGACCCTGGCCGCCTTGCCGCGGGATGCGCCGTTCGCCGTCTTCGAGCTCGGCATGAACCATGCCGGCGAGATCGGTCCCCTTTCGCGCCTGGTCAGCCCGCACGCGGCGGTGGTCACCACCGTCGGCCCCGTCCACGTGGAGAACTTCCCCGACGGCGAGATCGGCGTGGCCCGCGCCAAGGCCGAGGTGTTCGAAGGGCTGGCCTCCGGCGGCGTCGCCGTGCTGAACGCGGACGACGCCTGGTTCGAGCTGCTGGCGGACGCTGCACGGGCGGCGGGCGCGAAGGTGGCGAGCTTTGGGCGGAGCGACGCCTGCGACGCACAGCTCGTCAGCTTCGAGCGGGAGGCCCCCTCCACCGCTTCGCGGTCCCCCTCCCCCAGCGGGGGAGGATCAGTCACGCTAGATGCTCCCCCCCTGGGGGAGCTGGCGGCGAAGCCGACTGAGGGGGCTCGCGTCCACGCCCGTCTCCATGGCCAACCGATCAGCTTCCCCATCGCCCAGTCCGGCGCTCACTGGGGGCCGAACAGCCTGGCGGTGCTGCTGGCTGTAGAGGCGCTCGGCGCGCCCATATCCTGCGCCCTGGAAGCGCTGGCGAGCTTCGCCCCCCTCGCGGGCCGCGGGGCCACGCGCCCGGTCGCCGTCCCCGGCGGCGAGATCACCCTGGTGGACGAGAGCTACAACGCCAACCCCGTCTCCATGCGCGCCGCCCTCGCCACCCTGGCCCAGGCCCCGCCCCGCCGGATCGCCGTGCTGACCGACATGCTGGAGCTGGGCGCCGAGGCCGCCCGCCACCATGCCGAGCTGGCCGAGCCGATCCGGATCGCCGACATCGCTGCGACCTATCTCGCCGGGCCGTCCATGCGCCACCTGCACGAGGCCCTGCCCCAGGGTCACCGCGGGGTCTGGGCCCACGACGCCGCCGAACTGGCGCCGGCGGTGCTCGCCGCCGTGCGCCCCGGCGACACGGTGATGGTCAAGGGCTCCCACGGCTCGCGGGCGTCGCTGATCGTCGAGGCCCTGGTCCAGGCCGCACCCCCATCGTCTGGAGCATCGCGCTAAATGCTCTATCTGATCTTCCAGTCGCTGGACGCGCACCACCATTACGTGCCGGTGCTGAACCTGCTGCGCTATCTGACCTTCCGCACGGGCCTGTCCTTCATCACCGGCTATGTGGTGGCGGTGGCCATGGGCTCGCGCTTCATCCGCTGGATGCGCTCCAAGCAGGGCAAGGGCCAGCCCATCCGCACCGACGGGATCGAGCGCCACATCCTGGAGAAGAAGGGCACGCCCACCATGGGCGGCTTCATGATCCTGGCGGGGCTGCTGGTCGGCACCCTGCTCTGGGCCGACCTGAAGAACGTCTATGTCTGGGTGGTGCTGATGGTCACCGCCGCCTATGGCGCGCTAGGCTTCATGGACGACTACGAGAAGGTCACCAAGCAGACGGTGGCCGGCGTCTCCTCGCGCATGAAGCTGGTGGTGCAGTTTCTGGTGGCGGCGGTCGCGGTCTATCTGATCGTGCAGTTCGGCCAGAAGATGCCGGAACCTGCGGTGCGCACCGCGGTCGCCTTCCCGATTTTCAAGGAAGCCTTGCTCAAGCTCGGCTGGTTCTACGTCATCTTCGGCATGGTATTCATCGGCGGCTTTTCGAACGCCGTGAACCTTACCGACGGACTGGACGGGCTGGCCATCGTGCCGGTGATGATCACCGCCGCCGCTTTCGGCTTCATCGCCTACATCGTCGGCAACCTGAAGTTCGCCGACTACCTGCAGGTCCACCCCATTCCGGGCGCAGGCGAGATGGCGGTGATCTGCGGGTCGCTGATGGGGGCCGGGATGGGTTTCCTCTGGTACAACGCGCCCCCCGCCAAGATATTCATGGGCGATACCGGGTCGCTGGCGCTCGGAGGCGCGCTGGGAACCATCGCTGTGGTCGCCAAGCACGAGATCGTGCTGGTGATCGTGGGCGGGCTGTTCGTGGTCGAGACGCTGAGCGTCATGATCCAGGTCGGCTACTTCAAGCGCACCGGCAAACGCGTCTTCCTGATGGCGCCGATCCACCACCATTTCGAGAAGCTGGGCTGGGCGGAAAGCACCGTCGTGATCCGCTTCTGGATCGTCTCCATCCTGCTGGCGCTGGCCGGCCTCGCCACCTTGAAGCTGAGGTAGGCGGACATGATCCCGGTCACAGGCTTCAAGGGCAAGACGGTCGCGGTGTTCGGCCTGGCGCGAACCGGCCTCACCGCCGCCCGCGCCCTCGTCGCCGGCGGCGCCAGGGTGGCGCTGTGGGACGAGAACGCCGACGCCCGGGCCAAGGCCGCGGCGGAAGATCTGCCGCTGGTGGACTTCGGCACGGCCGACTTCACCCGCTTCGACGCCCTGATGGTCTCGCCCGGCGTGCCCCTGACCCACCCTGAGCCGCACTGGGTGGTGCGCAAGGCGACGGACGCCGGGGTGGAGGTGATCGGCGATATCGAGCTGTTCGCCCGCACGGTGAACGCCGCCGAGCCCTGGCGCCGGCCCAAGATCGCCGCCATCACCGGCACCAACGGCAAGTCCACCACCACAGCGCTCCTCGGCCACATCCTGAACGCCGCCGGCAAGGACGCCCTGATCGGCGGCAATATCGGCGCGGGCGTGCTGGGCCTGGAGGGGATGCACGGCGGCGCGGTCTATGTGCTGGAGCTGTCGTCCTACCAGCTCGCGCTCACCTCCAGCCTGAAGGCCGACGTGGCGGTGCTGCTCAACATCTCGCCCGATCACCTGGACCGTCACGGCGGCATGGACGGCTACGTCTCCGCCAAGCGCCGGGTATTCCTCAACCAGGACAAGGGCGACACCGCCGTGGTCGGTGTGGACGACACTTGCGGCCAGACCATCTGCACGGAGTTGCTGGCGGTGAACCGGCGCACGATCCGCCCGATCTCGTCGGGCCGCGCGATGGGGCGGGGCTACTACGCCCTGCAGGGACTGCTCTACGACGCCACGGGCGAGCGGACGGTGGAGGTGTGCGATCTCAGCCGCGCGCCCGGTCTGCCCGGTCGGCACAACTGGCAGAACGCGGCCGCCGCCTACGCCGCGGCCGTGGCGCTCGGCGTCTCGCCCAACGATGCAGCCGATGCGCTGATGAGCTTTCCGGGTCTGGCGCACAGGATGGAGGACGTAGGCTCCATCGGCCGGGTGCGCTTCATCAACGACAGCAAGGCCACCAACGCCGACGCCGCCCGTCAAGCCATGTGCGCGATCCCGAAGTTCTACTGGATCGCCGGGGGGCGCGAGAAGGCGGGGGGGATCGAGCCTCTGCGCGACCTGTTCGAGCGGGTGGAGAAGGCCTACCTGATCGGCGAGGCCGCCGACGACTTCGCCCGCGCGCTGGACGGATCGGCGCCTGCGGAGGTTTGCGGCGCCTTGGAAACCGCTGTCCAGCACGCCTGGCGTGACGCCTCGGCCCGGGGCGGCGATGCGGTGGTGCTGCTCTCGCCGGCCTGTGCGTCGTTTGACCAGTATCTCGATTTCGAGGTTCGCGGCGACGCCTTCCGCGACCTGGTTCAGGCGCTCCGACCCCCGCCAGCCCGCCATGCGACGGGGTAGCGCCCGACCGACGCCCGAGCCCCCTGGCGCGCAGCGGCGAAGCCGGGCATGTAGCGTTCATGAAACGTCTCATCCTGGTGCGCCACGCCAAGACGGAGCGCCGGGCGCAGAGCGGCGACGACGTCGACCGGGTACTGACGCAGACGGGGCGGGCTGACGCGTCGGCGCTCGGCCATGTGCTGGCGGCCGCGGGCCTGGTCCCCGATCTCGCCCTGGTCTCCACGGCTGCAAGGGCGCGCGAGACCTTTGCGAGCCTAGCCGGCGAACTCCCGGACGTACGGCTCGATGTCCGACCCGAGCTCTACGAGGCGTCCGCCGAGACGCTTCGGACGGCGGCCGAGACCTCCGGCGCGCAGACGGTGATGGTGGTCGCCCATAACCCCGGCGTCCACGCCCTCGCGCTCAGCCTGATCGAGGCGAGCATTGCGGTCGGGGTCGAGGATCGCGCCAGGGTCGAACGGGGCTTCCCTACCGCCACCGCCGCAGCGTTCGAGTTCGCCCATGGCCAGACCGCCTGCCTCGGCGTGCTCGGGCCGGCGGAGCGGACGGGATGACCGATGCGGAGGCCCGCCACGTCTATAAGATCCTCCCCCGCGCCGAGTGGATCGCGGCCCAGGACCGGGGCGTCTTCGCGGGGTCGGCCATCGATCTGCGGGACGGCTACATCCATCTCTCCGCGGCCGACCAAGCGCGGGAGACGGCCCGGCTGCACTTTGCAGGCATGACGGCCTTGGTGCTGCTGAAGATCCGTGGCGAGGACCTCGGCGCGCGCTTGCGGTGGGAGCCCTCCCGCGGCGGCCAGCTGTTTCCCCACCTTTACGGTGAGCTGGACCCGGCTGCGGTACTGTGCAGCCAGCCGCTGGACCTCAACGCCGAGGGCTGGCCTGATCCGGGCGAGCTGGAGCCATGAGCCTGCTGCACGACGTGGCCGCACGCCCGATGCGGCTGATGCCCCCCGAAACCGCCCACCGCTTCACGCTCGGCGCGTTGAAGGCGGGCCTCGGTCCCCGGGACGACCGCTTGGGCGATCCGGGTCTGGCGGTCCAGCTCTCCGGCCTGGACCTCCCCAACTGTATCGGCTTGGCGGCGGGGTTCGACAAGGATGCGGAGGTGTTCAACCCGATGCTGGCGGCGGGCTTCGGCTTTGTGGAATGCGGGACGGTCACGCCGCTGGCCCAGCCCGGCAACCCACCGCCGCGGCTGTTCAGGCTTCGCCGCGACAAGGCGGTGATCAACCGGATGGGCTTCAACAATGCGGGCCTTGAGGCCTTCGCCCACAACCTGGGAAAGGCCCGCTCGGGCGTCGTGGGCGCGAACCTCGGGGCCAACAAGGACTCCACCGACCGCATCGGGGACTATGTCGCCGGACTGAAGCGGCTTTGGGGATGCTGCGACTACTTCACCATCAACGTCTCCTCGCCCAACACGCCGGGGCTGCGCAACCTGCAGGCGCGCACGGCGCTGGAGGAGCTGACGGGCCGCCTGCGCGAGGCGCGGGAAGCGCTGACGGGGAACTACCCGCTGCTGCTCAAGGTCGCGCCGGACCTGAAGGACGGCGAGGTGGCCGACATCGTCCATGTCGCAGCGGACGCCGGGCTGAACGGCATCATCGTGTCCAACACCACCGTCAGCCGCCCTGACGAGCTCCGCTCGCGCCATCGCGGCCAGGAGGGCGGGCTGTCGGGGGCGCCACTGATGACGCTCAGCACCCGCACCTTGAAACGCTTCCACGAGGCCAACGCCACCGCAAACCTGGCGCTGATCGGCGCCGGCGGGGTGGGCAGCGGGGCCGATGTCTACGCCAAGATCCGCGCCGGGGCCTGCGCGGTGCAGATCTACACCGCACTGGTCCACCACGGTCCGGGCCTGATCCATCGGCTGAAGCACGACCTCGCAAAGCGTCTGCGAGCCGATGGCTTCGCCTCGATCTTCGAGGCGTGCGGGATCGACTGACGGGGAGCGGCTCACGCCAGCCACACCATCATCCGCGTCTCCACGTCCTGCCCCCGTCCCAGGCTGAAGCGCCGCCGCACCTCGCCGGTGTAGAGGAAGCCCGCTTTGTCGAGCACGCGCCCGGATGCGGGATTGTCCACGAAGTGGCTGGACAGCGTTGCGCGCCGCCCCCAGTCATCTCTCGCCCACGTCAGCGCTGCACGGACAGCTTCGGTGGCGAAGCCCCGGCCCCGAAAGGCGCGGCCGAGCCAGTAGCCAAGTTCAGCGTGTCGGTCCTCGGCCCGATGAAAACCGGTCATGCCGACGGGACCAAAGGTGCGGTGCTCGATCAGCAAAGGCAGGTCGGCCTTCGGGTTGGCCCACTGCATCAGGCCTAGGAAGGCCTCAGCGTCTGCAAGACGATACGGATGAGCCACGCGTGTCGTCATCCGCGCCACTTCCACGTCATTGGCCAATTCGGCGATGTAGACGGCGTCGGCGAGCCGTGGCGGCCTCAGCACCAGCCGCTCGGTCTCGATCCTAAGTGCCAGCTGCTCCGCACACATCCTTCCCCCTCTCGAGCCTTGCCGGCTCGTCACCGCCCGAGGGGAAACGCAAACGGGGGAGCCCGGTGATCCGGACTCCCCCGCGGGACTGACCTTGCGGTCCGGATCGCCGGTGGCGACCCGAACGGCGGATCGCGTGCTCTACTCGGCGGCCATGGTGGCTGCGGTGTCGGTCGAGGTGTTCTCGTTGGCCGGCACGATGGAGACGTAGGTGCGGTCGTTGCGCTTGGTGGTGTATTTCACCGCGCCCGTTTCAGTGGCGAACAGGGTGTGGTCGCGACCGAGCCCGACATTGGTCCCCGGCCAGAACTTGGTGCCGCGCTGACGCACCAGGATGTTGCCGGCGAGCGCAAGTTCGCCACCGAACTTCTTTACGCCGAGGCGCTGGCCGGCCGAATCGCGGCCGTTACGGGAGGAGCCGCCGGACTTCTTGTGAGCCATTGCTGTATCTCCTGCTTACGCTTCGACGAGCGCGTGATCTTCAGGGATCGGCGCGTTGGCGCGGGGCGCCAAGTTGCGGGCGCGCTCGCGGAGCGTCGCGCGGGTGGTGAGGTCGACCTCGCCGTCCCACTTTTCGTCCACGCCCGAGGCCGACAGGCCGACGACCCGGAGCACCGACTCTTGTTGGCGGTGGTTCTTGTGGCGGCGGTGGCCCTGGCGGGGGATCTTCTTGACCGTGTAGACCTTCTCGCCCTTGCGGGTCTCGATGAAGGTCGCGGTGACCACCGCGCCCTCCACCATCGGCACGCCGACGGTCACGCCGTCCGCGCCGCCGACCATCAGCACCTGGTCGAAGGACACTTCCGAGCCGGGCTCGCCCGCCTCCAGCTTCTCGACAACCAGCAGGTCGCCCGGCTGCACCCGGTACTGCTTACCGCCGGTCTTGATCACCGCGTACATGGGAGAGGAACCTTGTCAGTCGGCAGGGCCACGCCTGGCCTGCAAAAACGAAGCGCCCGCGAGTGACCCCGCGAGCGATGAGCGGCGCAATATACGGATAAGGCCGCCGCCGTCAATCTGACGTGGGACGGATAGGTGAGCGACCGTCCCGATCATGCTATCTGACCGTCATGACCCGCCGGCTGAAAGCCTTGGTAGTTATCTGCCTTTTCCTGAGCAGCTGCGACAAGCCTCCCCGTCTTGCTCGCGGCATAGAAGGCGTAGGCTATGAACCAAACACCAGTCGAAAATTCGATCAGCGGATGAAGGCTCTTTATCCAAGCGGGTCCGACGAATCAAAGCTCACCGCTGAATTGACTGCCGAGGGTTTCAAGCCTTCCTTTGGCTGTTCCGACCCAATTACTACGGCCAACGAGAAGTGCCGGCCTGATGCGCATCATGTAGCGCTCATCACAAACCGAAGTATGTCCAACACCACATACGAAGTTCAGTGGATAGCTCGTACCGGTCGACTGGTCGAAGTGACAGCAGCCATATCGCCTCCGACTTCACTCTAAGGCTGCCGCACCAGGGAGCCCCTCAAATTAACACTTCAGGCTCTCGTCGATCCCCTTGCAGGCTTCCACCAGGCCCTTCACCGAGTCCACCGACTTGGCGAACATGGCTTTTTCGGCCTCGTCCATCGGGAACGCGATGACGCGCTCGACCCCGCCGGCGCCGATCACCACCGGCACGCTCACGTACATGTCCGACAGGCCGGTGGGCGGCGGCGGGCGGAATGTGCTTCTTGTCCTTCAGGTCGCTGACCAACGGCTGCGATCGGAGGGTGACATGACCCCTGTTTCGGCCAGCCTCAGCGAGAGGCCGGCGTGATCTGGGCCTTGGTGGCGTCGTCTCCGGGGAGGGCGGCGGCGTAGCCGGGAGCGTCTCGGCGAAACCGCGCGATCACGGCACATTTTCAGTCTGGAGGTAGCGCGGCGTCGCGCCTGAGACCTTTGTGGCGGGCTCATTGCGGAGTGCACATCTTGCCGCCGGCCGCAGCCATCGCCCTGCCACACCCCAGGCTCACATCCCAGGCTCACACCCTCGAGCCTACATCGCTTCCCGCCCTCCAGGTCCCTGTTCAATGCTGCAGACGATCACCATCCGCCCCATGACCTCCGGCTGGAGCGTAGAGATGGCTCAGCTCGACGCGCCCATGGTGTTCAAGACCGGCGCCCAAGCCGAACGGGCGGCCCGACATCTTGCGGATCGGCTGGCCCAGGTCGGTGAGCGTGCGGAGTTGATCATCCACCTGCGCGACGGCACGCTCGCCGGCCGCTTCGTCACCGCGCCCCAGGCTTAGCGTGCGGCCAACGACCAGCTGCGCACACCCCTTGCCTCGGCGGTCCTCAACAGGTGGCGGCCCGGAAGGGATTCGAACCCCCGACCTCCGGTTTAGGAAACCGCTGCTCTATCCTGCTGAGCTACCGGGCCACGCCGACGGAGGTATCGCGTTTCGGGGCGTCGCGGAAGCGCCCCCGCTCGCCGCTCGCCGCCAAGTCAGTGCTGGGACTCGGGCATGCGCACGATCAGGCCGTCCAGCGCGTCGGTGACCTTGATCTGGCACGAAAGGCGCGAGTTGGGCTCCACGGCCTCGGCGAAGTCCAGCATGCTCTCCTCCATGGCGGAGGGAGAGCCCGTCTTGTCGGTCCAGGCCGGGTCCACATAGACATGACAGGTGGCGCAGGCGCAGGCGCCGCCGCAATCGGCGTCGATGCCCGGCACGTTGTTCTTCACCGCGCCTTCCATGACGGTCAGGCCGGGCTTCACTTCGATGACGTGCTCGGTCCCGCTGTGTTCGATGTAGGTGATCTTGGCCATGGCGTCCGATGGAGTGGGGGTTTCGAGAGGCCGGCGGTCAGGCCGCCACCTCCTTCATGGAGACGGAGATGTCGGCGAGCTTGTCCGGCTGGATGGGCCTGCGCGAGGCGATGAGCTGACGGCCGGCCATGAACTCCGGCGCGGCGTTGATCGCCTCGACCGACTGGAGCTGGTCCTCGGCGTTCAGGTGGAAGACGGCGAAGCGGGCGGTGGAGGGTTCGCCCCGGACGATCGTGCGGACCGCGTCGAAGGGAAGCCCGGCGATCTGGAGCTTGAGGTCGTACTGGTCCGACCAGAACCAGGGCGTCTCGGACGCGGGTATGCGGGTCCCGCAGAGGTCGGCGACCGCCTGCTTGGCCTGCTCCAGCGCGTTCGGCACGCTCTCCAGCCGCCCCATGCAGCCGTAGAGCGGCAGCGGTCGCTGGGTGCAGTCGCCGATGGCGTGGATGGCGGGATCGGACGTGCGCGCCGCTAGATCGACCACCACGCCGTTGTCGCAGGTCAAGCCGGCTTCGGCGGCCAGCTCGGCGTTGGGGACCGCGCCGACGCCGACGAGCGCCGCGTCGCAGGCGATCCTGCGGCCGTCGGACAGGCGCACGGCGACCACGCGCCCGCCCTCCCCTTCCAGCGCCGCCACCCCTGCGGCGAGCTGGAACACCACGCCGCGGTCGCGGTGATAGTCGTGCACGAAGGCCGACAGCACCTCGTGCGCCACCCGCGCCAGCAGGCGGGACTGGAGCTCGATCACCGTGGCCTCGGCCCCGAGCGCCCGCGCCGAGGCCGCGGCCTCCAGCCCGATATAGCCGCCGCCCACCACCGCCAGGCGGGCCCCAGGCGTGAGCGCGGCCTTCAGCCGATCGGCGTCGGCGGCGGTGCGGAGCTCCATCACGCCGTCCAGCTCAAGGCCTGGGAGGGGGATGCGCCGGGCGCGCGACCCGGTGGCCAGGATCAGCTCGTCATAGGCCAGGGCCTCGCCGCCCTGCAGCTCCACCTCTCCGCCCGCCTCGCGGCGCACGATCCGGGTCGCGCGCACATCCAGGCGAAGCTCGATGCGATGCTCGGCGTAGAAGCTGTCGGGGCGTAGGGCGAGCGAAGCCGCGTCGGCCTCGCCCTTGAGCCACGCCTTGGAGAGCGGCGGCCGCTGGTAAGGCGCGATGGGCTCGTCGCCGACGAGGGTGATCGGTCCGTTCCAGCCCTGCTGGCGCAGGAGCGCCGCGGCCGTCCCGCCCGCATGGCCGGCGCCCAGGATCAGGATGCGCCCGTCCGTCCTCGCCAAGCTGGCCCCGCTCCCTCGCGCCGGCGTCCTCCGGCTTGCCGGGCTCGATAGCGCATGGGAAACCGCGCGTCCATGCAAGGCCCGCAGACCCGCAGACCCAGCGCCCGCTTCGCCTCCGCCGAGGGGCTGGAGGCGTTCGGCGCCCGGGTGGCGGCGGACTTGAGGACGGGCGAGGCGGTGTGTCTGTTCGGTCCGCTCGGGGCGGGCAAGAGCACTTTTGCGCGAGGCCTGATCCGGGCCGTGACCCATCCCGATCAGGAGGCGCCGAGCCCGACCTTCACCCTGATGCAAACTTATGACGGCGCCGACTTCCCCGTGGCGCACTTCGATCTCTACCGGCTGAAGCGGGCCGAGGAGGCGTTCGAGCTCGGCCTGGACGAGGCCCTTGATGTGGGCGCGGCCGTGGTGGAGTGGAGCGAGCGGCTGGGCGACGCCCTGCCGCCGGATCGCCTCGACGTGCGGCTGGAGATCGCAGAGGGCGGCGGCCGGCTCGCGACTCTGCAGGGACATGGCGTATGGACCGGGCGTGAGCACGATCTTCTCCGATCCCCGCAGGGCTGACGCCGCCCCGCTCGACCTGTCCGAGCGTCCCGGCGCGCGAGAGGCGTTTCTGAAGGCGCACGGCCTCGGCGAAGCTGCGCGCGAGCCCCTGGCCGGCGACGCGTCGACTCGGGCCTACACGCGGCTGCACCCCCCGGGCGGGCCGCCCCTGATCCTGATGGACGCGCCCCCGGCGGCCGAGAGCGCGCCGGCGCCCGCCGACGCCACCCCCGACCAGCGGATCTCCCTCGGCTACAACGCCGTCACCCGCCTGGCCGCCGGGCGGGTCGACGCCTGGGCGGCGGTGGCCGCCTTCCTGCGCGCCCGCGGCCTCTCCGCCCCCGCGGTCGTGGCGCTGGAGGCGGAGCAGGGGTTCGCGGTGATCGAGGATCTGGGCGCGGACCTGTTCCGCGACCGGCTCGACGAAGGGGCGGACCCTGCGGCGGTCTATGGCCAGGCGGTGGACCTGCTGGTGGACCTGCACGCCGAACCGCCGCCGGCGTCCCTGCCGATTCCGGGGGGCGGCGTCTGGGCGCTTCCGACCTACGACACCCTGGCGCTGAAGATGGGGCTGGACCTCTGGCTCCAGTGGTGGCCGCCGCTCGTCGGCATGACGGCGCCGCCGGCCGTGGCGCGGGCGGCGTGGCCGGAGCTGTGGGCGCCGGTGCTCGCCCGGGGCGAGGCGGGCGCCTCGGTGTTCACCCATCGCGACTACCATGCGGAGAACCTGCTGTGGCTGCCGGACCGTGCCGGGGCCGCCCGGGTCGGGCTGCTCGACTTCCAGGACGCGGTCCGCGGCCACCCGGCCTGGGACCTCGTCTCGCTGCTGCAGGATGCGCGCCGGGAGGTGCCGCAAGAGCTAGAGGCGGCCATGCTCGACCGCTACCTCGCGGCCCGGCCAGAGCTGGACGCCACAGCCTTCCGCGCCGACTACGCGGCGCTCGGCGCATTAAACGCCTTGCGTATCCTTGGCCCCATCTTCGCCCGGCAGATCAGCGCGTTCGGCCGGGAGAAGTATCGCGCCTTCTTGCCGCGCATGTGGCGGATGCTGGAGCGCGACCTAGCGCATTCCGACCTTGCCTCCTTGAAGGCCTGGATCGACCGCTACGTCCCGGCCGACGCGCGCGCATGACGCCGCCGCCGACCACGGCCATGGTGCTGGCGGCGGGGCTGGGCACGCGGATGCGGCCGCTCACCGACGACCGGCCCAAGGCGCTGGTGGAGGTGGCCGGCCGCCCCCTGATCGACCACATGCTTGGCCGGCTGGCCGACGCGGGGGTGGGGCGGGCGGTGGTCAACGTGCACGCCTTCGCTGATCGTCTGGAGGCCCATCTGCGCGGCCGCGGCGGGGCGCCGGACATCGTGATCTCGAACGAACGCGCCCAACTCCTGGAGACGGGCGGCGGGATCAAGGCCGCGCGAGCACTGCTGGGCGAGGCGCCGGTGTTCACCGCCAACATCGATGCGGTCTGGATCGAGCGAGGCGAACCGGCGCTCGCAGACCTCGCCGGAGCCTTCGACCCCGGGCGGATGGATGCCTGCCTGCTGGTCACCCGCACGGACGAGGCGCTCGGACTGGACGGCCCAGGGGACTTCTTCATGGACGGGGACGGCCGGCTGAGCTTTCGCCAGGCGGCCCCCGACGCGCCCTACGCCTTTTGCGGGGTGCAGGTGTTCAAGCCGGAGTTGGCGGCGGCGGAGCCCGATTCGGTCTTCTCCACCTCGCGCATCTGGCGGCGGCTGGCCTCCGAGGGGCGGCTCTACGGCGTCGAACTGCAGGGGGAGTGGATGCACGTCGGCGATCCCGCCGCGCGCGAGGCCGCCGAGGTCCGGCTGCGGGCGGCCTCCCGCGGATGACCGAAGCTTAACTCGGCCATGACTGGAAGCGCTGGAGACGGGCGACCACATAGGGGTGGAGGCCGAGGATCGCCTCCAGTCTGGACCCGCACGCGTCATGACCCCTGATGAACGCAACCTGCTCGGACATTTCCTCCAGGACCTGACCCAGTCGAGGGGCGGGATGAAGGATGCGGAAGCGTCCGACCTCATCAACCGTTCGCTCCGCGCCAACCCGGATGCGGCCTACCTCCTGGTCCAGCACGCCATCATCGCCGATCAGGCCCTCCATGCGGCGCAGGATAGGATCGTGCAGCTCGAGAGCCAGATGCAGGGCGGCCAGCCCGGCGCGCAGTCGGGCGGCTCCTTCCTCGGCGCCGGCCCGTGGGCTGGCGCGCGTCCGGCGCAGGGCTACGCCCCGGCCCAGCAGCCAGGTCCCCAGGCCGGCTACGCCCCCGCAGGCGGATACGATCCGGCCCCCTCGGCGCAGCCCCCGCAACGGGGTGGGATGCTGGGCGGGCTGTTCGGCGGCGGACAGCCGGCCCAGCCCGGCGGCTTCGGCAGCTTCATGCGCCAGGCGGGCACGACCGCGGCGGGGGTCGCCGGTGGCGAGTTCCTGTTCAGCGGCCTGCATAACCTGTTCGGCGGCGGACGAGGCGGCTATGGCGGCGGATTCGGCGGCATGGGAGGCATGGGAGGCATGGGCGGCGGCTTCGGCCAGCCGGTCGAGAACGTCACGATCAACGAATACGGCGACGGTGGAGGCCAGGGCTACGACCAGGGCGGATACGATGACGGTGGCGGGGATGATGGCGGCGGCTACGACGACGGCGGCGTGAACTGATCCCAGCGACCCGTCGCCGTTTGCACATTGCTAACAGCCGCGCGGCTAGATTGTAGTATCTGAGCCCGGACAACCCCGTTGCCCATGCCATCCGCCCCACCGCCCTCGCCCGCTGCGCTGGTCCTGGCCCCAGAGATCGAGCACCGACGCCGCCAGCTTGCGGCGGATCACGCGGACCTGACCTCCTTCTACGCCGACTTTCAGACCGGCGCGGTTCACACCGAACGGGGGATTGATCCGGCGAGCTCTGTCAGCTGCTTCGAGGACGCGCTCCACCGGGTCGGGCCCGAGCATCGGAATGCGTTCCGAGCGGCGTGGTACAAGCATCTCGCCACAGGAGAGCCAGCCAGGATCGAAGGGCTGACCCGCCGTCCGGGCGCGCCGATGCTCTGGTCCGCCTGCCGGTTCGAGGCGGTGCGCGACGCGGAAGGGGTCGTCGTGGGCATGATCTGCGCACGCCAGGACATCTCCCGCAGCAGAGCGGTGGAGATGGAGCTGATCGAGCAGCGCCTGCGCGCCGAAGCGGCGAGCCAGGCCAAGAGCGAGTTCCTGGCCAATATGAGCCACGAGATCAGGACGCCCCTTAACGGCATCCTGACCATGGCGGAGGTCATGTCCCACGGTGAACTGGGCGGCGATCAGCGCAACCTGCTTTCGATCGTGCGCCAGTCGGGCCAGGACCTGCTCCATCTGCTGAACGACATCCTGGATTTCTCCAAGATCGAGGCCGGCAGGCTGGAGCTGGAGCAGGTCGAGTTCGATCCCGAACAGGTCCTGGAGAGTACGCTCGCGGCCTTCGCCGCCCAGGCGGAACGCAAGGACCTGCAGCTTTGGCTTGAGATCGCTCCGCAAGCACGCGGGCTTCGCCGAGGCGATCCCGCCCGTCTGCGCCAGATCGTCTCCAACTTCGTCTCCAACAGCCTGAAGTTCACCGAGCGCGGCGGGGTGCGCATCTCCATCGAGGGCCTGGGCGAGACGGGCCGGGACGGCCTGCAGCTGGCGGTCAAGGACACGGGGCTCGGCATCGCCGCCGACAAGATGGCGCTGCTGTTCCAGAAGTTCTCCCAGATCGACGCCTCGACCACTCGCCGCTTCGGCGGCACGGGGCTCGGCCTGGCGATCTGTCAGGAGCTGGCGGGCCTGATGCAGGGGCGGGTCTGGGCGCAGAGCGTAGAGGGGGAAGGCTCGACCTTCTACGCCTCGCTCAGCCTACCCTACGTGTGCGACCTAGACGCCGAGACGGGCGAGATAGGCGGCGCCGAGCGCTCGGCTAGGCCGCTCACCTCGCTCCGGCTGCTGGCGGCGGAGGACAACCCCACCAACCAGATCGTGCTGACCACGATCATGCAGGTGTTCGGCGTCGAGCTGACGGTGGTGTCGAACGGTGCGGAGGCGGTGGAGGCCTGCCGCGCTCAGGCGTTCGACGCCATCCTGATGGACGTGCAGATGCCGGTGATGGACGGGGTGCAGGCCACCCGCGCCATCCGGGCGGAGGAGGCGGCGAGCGGCCGGCGGCGCACTCCGATCATCGCCCTGTCCGCCAACGCTTTCCACCATCAGGTCAGCGAATATCTCGGCGTCGGAATGGATGGCCATGTGGCCAAGCCCATCGAGCTGAACGCCCTGCAGGCGGTGCTCGAACGGGTCCTCGCCTCGCGCGAGCCCGACGCCCTGGCGAAGGCGGTCTGAGCCGAGCTGTTCCGGTCGCAAAGGGCCGGGGCAGCGGCGTTCTGCTAACTCGGTTCAAAGCGCCCCCGCCGTGACGTCTGGAGTCGGACGACTTTAGGCGTAAACGCCAGCAGTCGTCTCGTCCTGAGCCTGTCGAAGGACGAGGCGTACGTTGGGCGTGCCGCGGCCGCGTCCTTCTACGGGCTCAGGATGAGGCCGAGTGTGAAGTCAGCGGTTCGCCCATCATCCCACTCCAGCATCCCTCCCATGGGACTGTCCGCACCTCGTCCCGGGGTCGGCTCCAAAAAGAAAGGGCCGCATCCTGAGATACGGCCCTGCAGAAGTCGGGGAGAAACCTTAGAACGGATAGTAGCGGAAGCTGGTCAGGATCAGGTTGTCGTGCGCTTCCGGCGCGCCGCCGATCCCGCTGAAGCCTTCCCGGGCCACGTAGGAATACTGCAGGCCCAACCGGATCTGACCCCAGGGGCCGGTGAAGGCCTTGTCCCAGGCCTGGAAGGTCAGTTCCGACAGCCTGCGGGTGTTGCCGGTGCAGGTGAGAGTCGAGGCCTCGATCCCGCAGCCGAGGTTCACCGCATTAAAGCTGCCATAGCTGCCCTTGCCGCCGTCCGGCCGCTCGTCCTGCTCCTCGCCGCCGACGAAGTAGAGGTCGAGCGTCTTGGTGGCGTGCAGGGTGGCGGTCACCAGGCCCGCCGTCTCCTGGATGGCGGTGATCTTGCCGCTGGGGGTGAAGGCGATGTCGGGCAGGCCGCTGGTGCCGTAGCGGCCTACGCCCTTGCCGGTGATGCCGGTGACCTGCACGTCCAGCAGACCCGGGACGATCTGGGTGGCCAGGCCGCCGCCGATGCTGCCGACGTTCAAGGTGTTGGACTTCAGGGTCGTGCCGAACTGCTCGTAGAAGGAACGGTACAGGCCGAACACTTCCGCGTGAAGGTGGTGGCCGAACACGTCCTCTTCCGCGGCCAGCTTGCCGACCACGTCGGGGACGTGGTTCAGCGACTGGGTGGCGGGGGCTACGCCGCTGACCGCGGTCACCACGCCGTTGACGGTAGTGGTCGCGAGCGTTCCGGTGTCGCCGCCGAAGAAGTTGGCGCCGTTGTTGATGCTGGTGATCACGCCCGCCGCCGCCGGGGCGGAGCCGCCGAAGGTGGTCTGCGGGTTCTCAACCGACACGGCCGCCCACAAGGTCTTGTTCAGGAAGTCCTTGGTCACTCGGAACTGCGGCTGGCGCGCCCAGACGTAGCCGACGTTGTACTGGGCGTCGATGTTAGGCGGCAGGACTTCGTTTCTCGGCGTGATGCCCTTGCTGTTCATGGTGACCAGCGACCACTCGTCGCCGGCCAGCAGGTGAACGCCCTCCTTGGCCCAGTCCATCGTGCCGTATATGACGCGGGTACGCAGATTGAAGGAGTTGGATTCGTTGGAGTTGGCGGTCTGGGCGGCGCCCAGGAAGTCGAACTCGGCGTAGGCCGAGAGCTTCAGGTCCGGATTGACGTCGCCTTCCACCAGGCCGGTGATCCGGCTCTGGCGGGCGGTGGCGCGCAGTTCCTCGGCGTGGCCGGCGCGGGTGATCGCATAGGGGATGGCGTTGAAGGGCGTGGCGACGTCGGACGCCAGGTTGTGCTCGCGATAGACGCCCGCCGCTTCGATGAAGCCGCCGGGGGTGATCTTCACACCCTTGAAGTAGATGCCGTCGTTTTTGGGCTTCAGCCTGTCGGCCTCGGCCGCCACGGCGACCGGGATGGACTGGATGATGGCGGCGGTGGCGTCGGCGTCGGCGGCCTGGGCGGACTCGACCTGCTCCGAAGCGGCCTGGGCGGAGGCGGCGGCCTGGGCGGCCTGGGCCTGGGTCTGGGCTTGCATGGCGCCTTGGGCGTTCAGCTGATCGCGCAGCGCCCGGACCTCTTCGCGCAGAGAGGACAGTTCAGAACCGCCCCCTTCGTGTCTGTGGACCACCTTCTTGTGAACGGCCGCCTGAGCCATCGCGCCAGCGCTCAGCGCCAGTACGGCGCCCAGCGTGGCCCCGCGCATCAGCGAGGTCTTGGTCGTCATAGGTGTAGTCCCCTGTCCCCGGCGCGGACGGGTCCGTCGCGCTGAGAAGGGGCGTTACCGTTGCTGCGTGATGCTCTTGCTACGCTTAGACGACACTATTGTAACAAGCGGGGGGACGTCGGGCCTCCGCGACTTTCGCGCCACAGTTTGGCCTTCAATAGCCGAGCCGGTTCCAGAAGGCGCAGCGGTGACGCACGGCGAAGTCGCTCGTGATCGAGACGCCGTCGGGGCGGAGCTGCAGCGGGCCGCCGCCGTGATCCGCCGGCCAGGCCGGCGCTCCCGCCACGACCGGCTCTCCCGACCGGGCGAACGCGCCCCACCAGGCCTGCATCCGGTCGGACAGGACCTGCTGGGCGGGATCGAACTTGGCCGGGTTGGCCGCGACCCAGGGCGTCTGCAGCACGTAGACGATCTCGGAGCCGTGAAACGCCTTCAGCGGCGGCGTGAACAGCGCGTGCGGGAGGTCGTTGACCGCGTGGGGGTCGTCGAACTCGTAGGCATGGACGGGGACACGCCGCTCTAACAGGGCGTTGGTGGTGAGGGCGGGACAGGCGAAGGTGGAGTCGGTGACGACGTCGGCATAGGCGAGCCCCGGCGAACGTGCGGCCTCCGCAGCATACTCCGCCAGCACCTGGGGGGTCTGGTCGAGGAAGAAGTCGCTGATGATCTTTTTGTAGCTACCGTAGGTGTAAAGTCCGAACTTGAGCCGGTCGAGGTCGAGGAACAGCCTCGCCTCGTCGTGATTGGTGCCGTCGATCACCGGCACGGCGGCGAAGCGGCCCTGCTCGAACGCCTGGCGCGGCGACAGCGGCAGGGCGGCGGTCCCGTCGGCGTTGGTCCAGGACTCCTTCCCCAACAGGCCGCGGCGGTGGGGTTTGGCCTTCAGCAGCCTCTCCACGGGAAGGGCGCGCAGGCACGCGGCGGCGGTGGCCGGATCGGCGCATCCGAGATCGGCCGCCATCTGCACGCCACCCTCCTCGGCCACGTGCTCCCGGATCGTGGAGTCCGGCGAGGTACACGCCCCGCTCTCTATGATGGCGCGCTGGAAAAGGCCCTGCGCGGCCGGCGCCGCCAGCTGCTCGCACACGCTCCAACCCCCGGCCGACTCGCCGAAGAGGGTCACGTTTGCGGGGTCGCCCCCGAACTGGGCGATGTTGGCCCGCACCCAGCGGAGCGCCGCCTGCTGGTCCAGTAGGGCGTAATCGCCCGAGCCGCCGCCCTCCGCGCTCAGCGCCGGATGGGCGAGGAAGCCCAGCGCGCCCAGCCGATAGTTCATGTCCACGGTGACCACGCCTTGGCGCTGGGCCAGGCGGCTGAGGTCGTATTGGGTGTTGTAGCCGATGTCGTAGCCGCCGCCGTAGACCCACACCATGACCGGGAGCCGCCCGCCCGCGGGCGCTGTGGTCGGCGTATAGACGTTCAGGGTCAGGCAATCCTCAGACTGGCGCCCGGACCCGGGGATGGCCTTCTGGGGACAGAGCGCGCCGGCCCGGGTGGCGTCACGCGTCTCGACCCAGGGCGCGGCCGGCTGGGGCGCGCGCCAGCGGAGCGCATCCACCGGCGGCGCGGCGAAGGGCAGGCCCAGGAAGGCCCGCCCCTGCGGCGTCGCCACCCCGCGCACCGGCCCGTCGACGGTGGCCACTACGTCCGGCTGCGCCTGGGGGCTGCGCACCAGATAGCCGACGGTCCCGGGATGCAGGGCGCAACCGCCCAGGCCCGCCGCAAGCAAGGCCGCCACGCCGGCCGACCGGGCCAGACGCCTCGCCTCGAAGACGTCAAACAGCGGCGAGCAGGATCGGGGCATGTAACCTCTGGGTCATGCAGCGTGGGTTGCGCGACAAAGACGCGGGGCGCGCGCGCCATCCGAACGGGGTAGCGGCCATCCGGTTCGCCGGAGGGCGCGGGGCCTAATCCGATTTAAACTTTCAAGCTCCTGAGCCGTCCGAACCGGCCCTCGCAGGCGGCGGCGATCTGGATGGCGCGCGGCTCCGGCCCGCCCGCAACGCCTAGAGAACAGCTCGGGAATGGTGGGCGGTGAGGGGTTCGAACCCGCGACCTTCTGGGTGTAAACCAGACGCTCTGACCAGCTGAGCTAACCGCCCCTAAAAAGCCCGAGCGGTCGACGCCTGAGCGAAACCCCTCGCCTCGCGGCCGTGACGGCCTGCGGGGCGAGAGGCAGGCGAGCCGGCCTACTTCTTGGCGGCGGCCTTCTTGGCGGGGGCCTTGGTCGGCTTGGCGCCGGCCTTGGCGGCGGCGGGCATGACGGCTTCCTTGAGGCTCTTGGTCGGGCGGAACTTCACCGATTTGCTGGCCGGGATCTGGATGCTCTCGCCGGTTGCGGGGTTGCGGCCCTGGCGCGCGGCGCGGTCGGAGATTTCGAAGATGCCGAGCCCGGACAGGCTGACCTTGTCGCCAGCCTTCAGCGCGTCGGATACGCCGGACAGCACGGCCTCGACCACGCGGCCGGCCTGGGCCTTATCCAGATCGGCGGTCTCGGCCACCTTGGCGATGAGTTCGGCTTGATTCATAATTTTCTCCTGAGGCCTGACGGAGCCGAAGCCTGGTTTTCGCTCTGAGCGGACGGGCACACAACATCGCCGTAGCCGCCGAGCCCCTCCGTCGATGCGACGCGCTATCCCTGACAGCTCAGCAATCTTGGTCAAGACGCATTGCGCGCTTCGCAGTTGCGAAATTCGCTGGCGTTGCGAGCGTTGAGGGTCCGACGCTCGGGCTATCTGCGGCCTCCGGGCGCGTCTAGAAGGCGGCCATGAGCGCCGACGCCCACGCCTCCCGCGACGCCCCGGTCGCTCACGCGGCGCCGAACACCGACGCCCGGCCGAGCCATCCCCGCCTCGTGCTCGCCACCAGTATCCTGGCCTCCAGCCTAGCTTTCGTCGACGGCTCGGTGGTCAATGTCGGCCTGTCGGCGATCGGACGCAGCCTGTCGGCGAGCCCCGGGATGCTGCCCTGGGTGGTGGACGCCTACCTGCTGCCGCTGAGCGCGCTGCTGCTGCTCGGCGGCTCGGCCGGGGACCGCTTCGGCCGGCGACGGCTTCTCATAGGCGGGATCGTGCTGTTCGCCCTCGCCTCCGCGGCCTGCGCCTTCGCGCCGAGCCTGCCCTTCCTGCTCGCCGGCCGGCTGGTGCAGGGGATCGGGGCGGCCATGCTGATGCCCAACAGCCTGGCGATCCTGGGCCAAACCTTCTCCGGCGAGGCCAAGGGGCGGGCCATCGGGGTGTGGGCGGCGACGGCGGCGGTGGCGGGGGCGGTCGGCCCGGTGCTCGGCGGCGCGCTCATCGATGCGGTCAGCTGGCGCGCCATCTTCCTGCTGAATCTGCCCCTGGCCGCCGCCGCCGTCTTCCTGGCCTGGCGATACGTGCCCGCCGACCGAAACGGGCGCGACCAGCCGCTGGACACGCCGGGCGGAGTGCTGGCGACTCTCGGCCTGGGCGCGCTGACCTGGTCGCTGATCGTGGGGACGGGCCGAAGCGGCTGGACGCCTGAGGCGCTCGGCGCGGCCGGGGGCGCGGTCGTCCTTCTGGCGCTGTTCGTGGGGCTGGAGAAGCGGCGGGGCGAGCGGGCCATGATGCCGCTGTCGCTGTTCGCCTCGCGCACCTTCGTGGGCCTGACCCTTTTCACCTTCTGCCTGTACGGCGCGCTCGGCGGGCTGCTGGTGCTGCTGCCCTATGTGCTGATCAAGGCGTCCGGCTACGCCGCGACCGCGGCGGGCGCGGCGCTGCTGCCCCTGCCCCTGGTGATCTCGGTGGCGTCGCCGATGATGGGGAGCGTGGCGGGTCGGATCGGGTCGCGCATACCGCTGGCCATCGCGCCCCTGATCGTGGGCGGCGGCTTCCTGCTCGCCCTGCGGATCGGCGCCGGCGTCGACTACTGGACCGGGGTGCTGCCGGCCATGCTGCTGATCGCGGTCGGCATGAGCGGGGCGGCCGCGCCGCTCACCACCGCGGTGCTGAGCTCCGTCGATCCGCGCCACACAGGCTCCGCGTCCGGCTTCAACAGCGCGGTGGCGCGGACGGGCGGGCTGGTGGCCACGGCCCTGCTGGCCTTCGTCCTCGCCGCCCCGCACGACCGGCTGATCGCGGCCTTCCACACCGCCGCGCTGGCCGGCGCCGTGGTCTGCGCGGTGGCCTCCGCCTGCGCCTTCCTGCTCATCGAGAAGCACGTCGCCGACCCCAAGCCGGCGCCGAAGCAGGACTAGACCCGGTGGCGTCATTTGGACGCAGCACCCTGCGGCCAAGGTTGAGCCTGCGGTGCAAAACGGCCACACGCACGTCATCACCCACAAGGACCTGGCGGCTCGCGCACTCTGCGGGCGGCCTCAGCGTTTGAATGAGCCTCGCGCGTCGACACCTGCTCCAGTTCGGCCTCGTCGCCGGCGCCACCTCCGCCATGGGCGCCCTCGCCTTGCAGCCGCACCGGGCGGCAGGCGCCGCGATGCAGACCGTAGCGGCGCGCGCCGAGCCGGCGGCGGCCAGGGTCGCGAGCGTCCTGTGGCCGACCCGCATGGTCGAGCAGCGCCGCGCCTACCTGCACAACCTGCACACCGGCGACACCTTGGACGCCGTCTATTACGAGAACGGCCGCTACGTCCCCGACGCCCTGGCCGAGGCCATGCGGGTGCTGCGCGACTGGCGCAACGGCGAGGAGCACGTGATGGACCCGCGCCTGTTCGACGTGCTGCACGCCATCCACACCAAACTGGACGCCAAGGTCCCGTTCCAGATCATCTCCGGCTACCGCTCGCCCGAAACCAACGCCATGATGCACGAGCGCAGCTCCGGCGTAGCCGCCCACAGCCAGCACATGCTGGGCAAGGCCTCCGATATCCGCTTGCAGGGCGTGGAGCTGACCAACCTGCACCGGGCGGCTATGAGCCTGGGCGCCGGCGGGGTCGGCTTCTATCCCGTATCCAACTTCGTGCACGTCGACGTGGCGGCGGTCCGACACTGGACGGGAGTCTGACACCCGCGGCGGTCGAGGCTCACCGTCTCGATCCTCCCCTCTTGGGGGAGGGGGACCACCCGCAGGGTGGTGCAGGGGGCGACGCTGCGGCGTCCGGCGTGGAGAAACCCCTCAGTCGGCTTCGCCGACAGCTCCCCCAGCGGGGAAGCATCTCCCATAGAGCGGGATAGCTTTCAGCATAACGCCAGCCGTCGCCTCATGGCCGAATGTGAGGTCGGCGACTTCAGCCGCCGTCAAAGCCCGCCGAGGAAGCGGATCAGGGCCGAATTGACCTCTTCGGATCGCTCCTGCTGGGTCCAGTGGCCGCATCCCGGCAGCAGGATGGTTTCGCGCAACAGCGGAACGTCGCGCTTCAGCCCCTCGATGGCGCGCATCATGCCGGGGAATCGCACCACCAGGTCCTTGTCCCCCGCCATGTAGAGGGCGGGAACAGTGACGGGAGAGCCTGCGTAAGGAGCCAGCAGCTCCCAGTTGCGGTCGATGTTACGATACCAGTTCAGCCCCCCGGCGAACCCGCTCCGGGCGAACGCGGCGGTGAAGACGTCCAGCTCGGCCTGGGACAGCCAGGCGGGCGGCTCGGCCGGAACCCGCAGGCCGTCCAGGAACCCCGCGCCATTGCGCACCATCCCCGGGGCCGCCGCGGCGTCGGTCGCCTCGAACCCGCCCGTCAGGACAGCCCGCATGGTGCGGGCGACATCGTGCTGCAGCTCCGCCTCCGCCACGCCTGGGGCCTGGAAGTAGAGCTGGTAGAACATCGCATCCTCGGTGCGGGGCATCGCCGTGGCGGGCCGGACCTTGCCGCGGGGACGGTACGGCACGCTCAGTCCCGCCACCGCCCGGAAACGGTCGGGGCGCATCAGGGCCGCGTGCCACGCCACCGGCGCGCCCCAGTCGTGGCCCACGATCACCGCCTGGTCGACCTCAAGCGCATCCAGCAGCCCCACCATGTCGCCCACCAGGTGGAACAGGGTGTACTGGTCGATGGCCGACGGCCGCTCCGTCTCGCCATAGCCGCGCATGTCCGGGGCGATGGCGCGATAGCCCGCGTCCGCCAGGGGCAGCATCTGTCGCCGCCAGGACCAGCTGGTCTCCGGGAAGCCGTGACAGAACAGTACGACCGGACCGCTTCCCTGCTCGGCGAAGTGGATGCGGATGCCGTTGGCGTCGACGGTTCGGTGCTGGAGCGTGCTCATCTTGATCGACATACCGCGCCTTTCGCGCGCCCATGTCACGCCCGCGAAGGTTCTTGAAGTCTCACGCGAGTTGTAGAAGCGCGGATATCGAAGCGCCGCCGGGGCCGACCGCTGCATGACGACTCCTCTTTGCGAGCACCTGTCCCAGACCCTGCTGCACAAGCCCTACGCGGACCTGCCGCAGGTGCAGCAGCAGGTGATCGACGCCGTCGCGAGGGAGTCGCCAACCGACGTCTCGCCCGAACTTCAGACGCCACGGTTCGGGGACCGGCTGGCCGACAGGGTCGCGCGCGTCGGCGGATCGTGGGGCTTCATCCTGGTCTTCGGCCTGGTGCTGTTCGGCTGGATGCTGCTGAACAGCCCGATGATGAAGCCGCTGGGCGTCGTGTTCGACCCCTACCCCTTCATCTTCCTCAACCTGATGCTTTCCACCATCGCCGCGGTCCAGGCGCCCATCATCATGATGAGCCAGAACCGCGCCGCCTCCACCGATCGCATCTCGGCTGAGCACGACTATGCGGTGAACCTGCGGGCGGAGCTGGAAATCCTGCGCCTGCACGACCGACTGGACGCCATCGAGGCCGGCGCTCTGGCGAAGATGCTCGACCAGCAGGCGGGCATCCTGAAAAGCCTGGCAACGCAGGCGCAGACGTCCATTTGAGCTTTGATTGAATGAGCGGGCGCGCAGGCGTCGCAGGCCCTTCCGATCCGCGCCGCATCGCTCTACATCCGCTGTCGATGTCGGACCGCGCCTGGAGCCCCGCCGAACGCAGCGCCGCGCCGGCGAGCCATGCGATCCTCGACACGCCCTGCGGGGCGGAGTTTGATGACCTCGTCCAGCTCGCCTCGCGCCTGCTCGACATGCCCATAGCCTTGGTCAACCTGGTCGACGAGCACCGGCAGTGGTTCAAGGCCGAAGTCGGGCTAGGGGTCCGCGAGACTCCGCTGTCGGACTCGTTCTGCGTGCACACTCTGAAACAGGACGAACTGCTCCTGGTCGAGGACGCAACTTGCGATCCCCGCTTCGCCGCCAATCCTCAGGTCACCGGACCACCTTACATTCGCGCCTATGCCGGGGTGATCCTCAGGGGTGAGGGCGGGGTCCCTCTAGGCGCGCTCTGCACCCTGGACTGCAAGCCGCGCAGCTTCAGCGAAGACCAGGTCGAGGTGCTCCGTGCGTTGGGCCGCCAAGTCGTCAGCCATCTCGCCCTGCGCCGCGCGCTGCACCTGAAGCGCACCGATGACGAGCAGGACCGCGCCACCCGCGCCCGGTTGGAGATCAGCGAGCATACGCTCGGCCTGGCGACCGAGGCTGCGGGCGTCGGGGCCTGGGACCTCGACCTGATCGACGACGTGCTCACCTGGTCCAAGACGACCCGGGCGACCTTCGGGACCACCGTCGACAAGGCGCGTAATCTTGCCGACTTCTTTTCCCGGCTGCACCCCGACGATGTGGAGCCGGTCCGGACCGCGATGGTCGCCACCCTTGATCCGGCGCGGCGCATCCCCTTCAACGTCGAATACCGCGCCCTGGGCGAGGACAGGATCACGCGCTGGGTGGAGGCTCGCGGCCAGGGGGTGTTCGACGAGGCCGGGCGGTGCCTGCGGGCCGTCGGCCTCGTGGTCGACATCACCGCGCGCAAATACGCCGACACGCTGCGCATCGCGCTGACCGAGCTGACCGAGCGGCTGCGCAACATCGGCGACACCGCCGACCTGTCCTTCGCCGCCGCGGAGCTGATCGGGCGGACGCTGGGCGTCAGCCGGGTCGGATACGGCGCCATGGACACCCGGGCCGAGACCTTTACGGTCGAGCGGGACTGGAACGCGCCGGGTATTCAGACCCTGGCCGGGGTGCTGCAGTTTCGCGACTACGGCAGCTATATCGAAAACCTGAAGCGCGGCGAGAACGTCGTCTTCGAAGACGCCTACCTGGATCCCCGCACCGTCGACACCGCCGACCGGCTGAAAGCGATCAGCGCCGTGGCGGCGGTGAACATGCCGGTGACCGAGCAGGGCGACACCGTCGCCATGCTGTATCTGAACCACGCCGAGCCCCGCGCCTTCCCGCCGCACGAACTCGCCTTCATCCAAGAGGTGGCCGAGCGGACCCGCATCGCGGTGGAGCGCCGCCGCGCCGAGCACGACCTTCGCCGAAGCGAAGCCCATCTGCGCCGCCTGAACGAGACCCTGGAGCAGCGCGTCTGCGAACGCACCGCCGAGCTGGAGAAGGCGCAGGAGGCGCTGCGCCAGTCCCAGAAGATGGAGGCGGTGGGCCAGCTCACCGGCGGCCTCGCCCACGACTTCAACAACCTGCTCACCGGCATCACCGGCAGCCTGGAGCTGCTGCAGTCGCGCCTGGCGCAGGGCCGCTTCGACACCGTCGACCGCTATGTCAACGCCGCCCAGGGCGCCGCGCGCCGGGCCGCCTCGCTGACCCAGCGGCTGCTGGCCTTTTCCCGCCGCCAGACCCTGGACCCCAAGCCCACCAACGTGAACCGCCTGGTGACCGGGATGGAGGAGCTGATCCGGCGCACGGTCGGCCCCAGCATCGAGATCGAGGTGGTGGGGGCCACCGGCCTGTGGCCGACCCTGATCGACCCGGGCCAGCTCGAAAACGCCCTGCTCAACCTGTGCATCAACGCCCGGGACGCCATGCCCGAAGGGGGCCGGCTGACCATCGAGACCGGCAACAAGTGGATGGACGAGCGCATCGCCCAGGAACGCGACCTTGACCCCGGCCAGTATGTCTCCTTGTGCGTCACCGACACCGGAACCGGCATGACGCCCGAGGTGATCGCCCGGGCCTTCGATCCCTTCTTCACCACCAAGCCGCTAGGGGAAGGCACGGGCCTCGGCCTGTCGATGATCTACGGCTTCGTGCGCCAGTCGGGCGGCCAGGTGCGCGTCTATTCCGAGGTCGGAGAGGGCACGACCATGTGCCTCTATCTCCCGCGCCACCAGGGCGATGGGGAAGAGGCCGACGCCAAGGCCACGGCGGAGGAGCGCTCGGCCCACGCCCGGGCAGGCGAGACCGTGCTGGTGGTCGACGACGAGCCCACCGTGCGCATGCTCGTGGTCGAGGTGCTGGAAGAGGCGGGCTACACCGCGATCGAGGCGACGGACGGCGCGGGCGGGCTGAAGGTGCTGCAGTCCAAGCGCCGGATCGACCTGCTGGTCACCGATGTCGGCCTGCCGGGAGGCATGAACGGCCGCCAGCTCGCCGACGCCGCCCGCATCGGCCGCGCGGACCTGAAGGTGCTGTTCATCACCGGCTACGCCGAGAACGCCGTCGTCGGCAACGGCCACCTCGACCCCGGCATGAGCGTGCTGACCAAGCCCTTCACCATCGACAGCCTGGCGCGCCGCATCCGGGAGCTGGTGGAGGGGTAGAGCCGGGGCGCCTCGATCCTCCCCCTCTGGGGAGGGGAACCAAGCGCACCTTGGCGGCGAGGGCTGCGCCGCCTGTGCCGGACTGGAGCCCCCACAGTCGGCTCCCCCAGCGGGGGAGCATCTGATCAGCGCCCTTTCAGCGCCCGGGCGACGACGGGGGCGAGCTTCAGGCAGATCAGGCGCACGCCGGCGGCGTTGGGGTGCAGGCCGTCGGCCTGTTTCAGCTTGGCCTGATCCTCCACCCCCGCAAGGAAGTCCGGCACGAGGGCCACGTGCGTCGCCTGCGCCACCCGCGGATAGAGCGCGGTAAACTCGCGGCCGTAGGAACCGCTGGTGCGGCTCGACAGCCGCCCCCCGGCCAGCACCACGGTGATGCGGTGCGTCTGCAGCTTGGCGATGATGGCGCGCAGGTTGCGCTCGGTCTCGGCCGGAACGACCGACTGCAGGTAGTCGTTGGCGCCCAGCTCGATGACGCAGACCGCGGTGTCCGGCTGGACGCTGAAGTCGGTGCGCGCCAGCCCGCCCGCGGTCGTGTCGCCCGAGACGCCGGCGCCGCGCACCTGCGCCCGCACCCCCAGCCGCGCTAAGGCCGCCTGGAGCTGGGCCGGCAGGGCGTCCGCCGCCGGCAGGCCCAGCCCAGCGGTGATGGAGTCCCCCAGCACGGTCACCACCGGCGGTCCCGGCGCGGCGAACCCCGACCCTCCCCAGAGCACCGTCAGGGGCGCGGCGAGCAGCAGGGTTCGGCGGTGAAGGGGGGCGACTGACATGGTGGTCGTCCCCATGTAGGGCGTCCTTCGCCTTTCGACAGACGGCCTCCCCCGCATGACCGACACGACAGCGCCGCTCGTCCTGAGCGAGGTTGCGCTCACCCTGCCCTCCCGCGCCGGCGAGGTGGACATCCTGCGCGGGGCGAACCTGACGGTGGCGCCGGGCGAGCGGGTGGCCGTGACCGGCCCTTCCGGCTCGGGCAAGTCGTCGCTGATCTCGGTGGCGGCGGGGCTGGAGCGGCCGACGGCGGGCGCGGTGCGCCTGTTCGGGACCGACCTGGCCGATCTGGGCGAGGACGGCCGCGCGCGTCTGCGCCGGGGGCGGGTGTCGCTGGTGTTCCAGGCCTTCCACCTGCTCCCCAACATGACCGCCGAGGAGAACGTCGCGGCGCCGCTGGAGATCGACGGCCGGGCGAACGCCCTATCCGCCGCCCGGGACTGGCTGGGGCGCGTGGGCCTGAAGGCGCGACTTCGCCACTATCCCCACCAGCTCTCCGGCGGCGAGCAGCAGCGTGTCGCCCTGGCGCGGGCCTTGTGCGTGCGCCCGGCGCTGCTGTTCGCCGACGAGCCCACCGGCAACCTGGACGCCGTAAACGCCTCGGGCGTCGCGGACCTGATGTTCGAGCTGCTGGCGGAGACCGGGGCGGCCCTGGTGCTGGTCACGCACGATGCGGGCCTGGCCACCCGCGCCGACCGGGCGCTGACCATGGCCGACGGCCAGCTCCGGCCTGCGGCGTGAGGCTCGCCTTCCTCTTCGCCCGGCGCGAGCTGCGCGGCGGGATCGCGGGCTTTCGCATCTTCCTGGCCTGCCTGGCGCTCGGCGTTGCAGCCCTGGCGGCGGCGGGCTCAACCGCCCAGGCCTTCCGGGAGGGGCTGGCCTCGCAGGCGCGCAACATCTTAGGGGGCGACCTGTCGGCGACGGTGGAGGGCCGCACCTTCACCCCGGCCGAGCAGGCGGCTTTTGCGAGCCTCGGCCGCACCAGCGACACCTTGCGCGTGCGCGCCATGGCGGAGGGACCGGACGGGGCCCGGCGACTCGCCGAGCTGCGCGGGGTGGACACGGCCTATCCCCTGGTGGGCGAGCTCGGCCTGTCCGGCGCGCCAGACCTTCGATACGCCCTGGCCGACCGGCCGGGAGGCCCCGGCGCGGTGCTGGAGCCGGCGCTGATGCAGCGGCTGGGGCTGCATGTCGGCGACACCGTGCTGCTGGGCGACGCGCGCTTCGTGGTCGGCGGGACGATCGCCAAGGAGCCCGACCGGCTCGGCCGCGGCTTCGCGCTCGGCCCGAGCGTGATCGTCGCCCGGGCCGCCCTGGAGCGGACGGGGCTGGCCAAGGGCGACGCCCTGGCCGCGGACACGGTGCGCATAGCCTTCGCCGACGCCCACGACCCTGCGCCCGCCATCGCCGCCCTGCAGCGCCGGTTCCCCAACGCCGGGATGCGCTTGCGCGGACGCAACGACGCCGCCTCGGGCCTTCGCAAGCTGATCGACCAGCTGGAGTACTTCCTGGGCTTCATCGGCCTGTCGGCGCTGATCGCCGGCGGGCTCGGCGTCTCCACCGCGGTCTCCAGCTATCTGGAGAGCCGCAAGGCCAGCATCGCGGTGCTGAAGGCGCTGGGGGCCGACACCGCACTGATCCGCAACCTGTATCTGATCCAGATCGCAGCGCTGGCGGCGCTGGGCGTCGGCCTGGGGCTGATGGTGGGGGCCGTGGCGCCGTTGGGGCTCGGCGAGCTGGTGAAGGACCGGCTGCCGGTGCCCGCGCTATTCGCCATCTATCCCGGCCCGCTGGTGCGTGCGGCGTCGTTCGGGGCGCTGACCGCGGCGGTGTTCTCGCTGATACCCCTTGCGCGGGCGCGCACCACCCCGCCGGCCGCCCTGTTCCGCCAGGACCTGACAGGCCGTGTCGCGCTTGGGCCGGAGGCGGTGGCGGCGGGGCTCGCGGCGATCGCGCTGGTGCTGCTAACCGTGCTGACCTCCCCCACCAAGACGACCGCCCTGGCCATGGTGGCGGGGGTGGCGGCCAGCTTTGCGATCCTGTGGCTGATCGGGCGCGGCGCGGCGGCCCTGGCCGGGCGGGCGCGGGGCCTCTTCCGCGGTGCGGTGCGGATCGGGCTGGCCAACCTCGCCGGGCCCCGGTCGGCGGCGCGCACGGCGTCGCCGGCCATAGGCCTCGGCGTGGCGCTGCTGGCGACCGTGGTGCTGGTCCAGGCCAGCCTGGTCGGCCAGATCCGCGACGTGGCCCCCAACAGCGCGCCTTCGATGGTGTTCACCCAGATCCCTGGGGACCGGGCCCAGGCCTTCGATGCTGAGCTGGCGCGCTTCCTTGGGCCGCTGACGCCCAGCCGATACCGGCGCGCGCCCTTCGCCACCGGCCGCATCACCGGCATCGACGGGCGCCCGGTCGACCTGAAGCGCGTGGCCCCCAACCAGCGCTGGGCCTTCGACCAGGACATCGGCGTCGCCGCCCTGGCCGCCGCCCCGCCAGACGCCAACCTCACCGCCGGCCGGTGGTGGAAGCCGGGCTATTCCGGCCCGCCCCTGGTGGAGCTGGACGAGGACATCGCCAAGGGCGCGGGGCTGAAGCCTGGCGACCGTCTGACGCTGTCCTTGCTCGGGCGCGACCTGGACATGCGGATCGCCGGGGTGAGGCACGTGGACTGGGGAGGGTTCGGCGCCAGTTTCGCCCTGGTGATCGACCCGGCGGCGGTGGCGGGGGCGGACCTGCGCCAAGTGGCCATCGCCAAGACTTCGGCGGCGCAGGAAGGCTTGGTGCTGAAGGCGCTTGGGCGCAGCTTCCCGCTGGTCAACGTGATCAGCGTGCGCGAGCAGCTGGCCGCGGCCGTCACCCTGTTCGACCAGTTGGCGCTGGCGGTCCGGGGCGCGGCGGCGGTGGCGGGCCTCGCCGGGCTGTTTGTGCTGATCGGCGCCCTGGCCGCCACCGCGCGCACCCGGGTGCGGGAGGCCGCGATCCTCAAGGTGCTGGGCGCCGCGAGGGGGCAGGTGCTGGTCGCCTACATGGTGGAATACCTGGCCGTCGGCGTGATCGCCGGCGGGGCGGGGGCGCTGCTGGGGATGGCTGCCGCGTGGCCGATCGTGACCCTGGTGTTCCGCTTTCGCTGGAGCGTGGACTGGCCGGCGCTGCTGACGGTGCTCGCGGGCGTCGCGGCCATCTCCGCCGGAGGAGGCGCGGTCGCGGCCGTCGTGGCGCTCTCGCGCCGGCCCGCGCCCAGCCTTCGCGCTGAGTAGCCTTCGCAGGCGTCACCGAGTCCCTCGCGGAAAGCTTTGCAATACGACCCCTGCGCCCTAAACCCGGCTAAGTGGGGCGGGGCACGGTGATGGCGGACGATCGCGGCTTTATCGCCAGGCTGCCGATCGGCCCCTTCGCGTCGCGTCCGCGGCTGGTGGGGGCGATCCTGTCGTGCGCCTTGGCCGGTGTTCTGCTCGCGGTGGTTCCGAACCAGCTCAGGCTCAGCACGCGGGTCATCCTGGCCTGGGACGTGGGCTGTCTCTGGTTTATCGTGGCCAGCCTGGTCGGCATGTCCGGCCAGAAAGGTCGCGACATCCAGCAGAGCGCGGCGCGGCAGGACGACGGGCGGGGTATGATCCTTGGCCTGGTCCTCCTGTCGTCGGCGGCGAGCCTGGCTGCGGTGGGCTTGGAACTTTCCCTCGCCAAGGCCGACCACGGCCTGTTCAAGAGCCTGCGCGTCCTGATGGCCTTCACCACCGTCATCGCATCGTGGTTCGTGGCCCAGCTGATCTTCGCGATCCACTACGCGCACGAATATTACACCGTCGCCGACGAGCCGCCCCACGCCCTACGCAAGGGGCTGAAGTTCCCCGAAGGCGGCGAGCCCGACTATTGGGACTTCCTCCACTTCAGCATCATCATCGGCGTGGCCGCCCAGACCGCGGACATCGCGTTCGACTCGCGCACCCTGCGCCGGATCGGGACGGTGCACAGCCTGCTCGCCTTCGCCTTCAACACCATCGTGGTGGCCCTGACGATCAACCTATGGGCGGGCATATTTTGATCGCGCGCCTTGGAGCGGCCGTGCTGATCGCCGGCGCGATCCTTGCGGCTTCAGTGGCGAGCGCGCAGTCGCAGACCGAAGCCCTCCCGCAAGGCGGCGCCTCGCCTGGGTCTGCGGACTCGATTCCCACCGACAAGCCCAAGCTGCGGGCCTTCTGCGTCGACCGGCCGACCCAGGCGACCCTGCCCTGCACCGTGGATGCGGGCCACTTCCAGCTCGAGAGCGACGTCTTCAACGCCACCTACGACCGCAGCGGCGGCACGATCAGCGACACCTACCTGTTCACCAATCCGACGCTCAAGCTCGGGCTCGCCAACCGCACCGACGTCGAGGTCACGCTCACACCTTACGAGGAGGTGCTGACCCACGACCCTTCCGCCGGCGGCTCTCACGCCCTGTACGGGGTCGGAGACCTGACCGTGGGCGTCAAGCAGAACGTCTTCGGCGACTATCGCGGACCGCTGGCGGTGGCCGTGCTCCCCTTCGTGAAGGCGCCGACGGCGCGCGCGGGGATCGGTGACGGCGCCTGGGAGGGCGGCGTGATCGTGCCGGTGGCGGCGGCCATCACCAAGTCGATCATCCTGAACCTCAGCCCCGAGGTGGATGTGCGCAAGGACAGGGTCGGCGGCGGCGTGCACCTGGAGCCGGTGGAGATCATCAACCTCGCGTGGTCGCTGCCCGCCAATCTGACCTTTTCCACCGAGCTCTATGCCAGGGAGCAGCAGGACCCGGCAGGCGTGGTCACCCAGTGTTCGGCCGACGTGGCCCTGGCGCTGGGGCTGCCCAACGATCTCCAGCTCGACATGGGCGCCAACCTCGGCCTCAACCCCCAGACAGCCGCCGCCCAAGGCTATATGGGCGTGGCCAAGCGGTTTTAGCGGAGCGACGATGGACGGCGGGGGAGACGGTGGCACGGACGGCCCACACAAGGTGACCGAAGGCGAGTTCGCCGGCTGGTGGCGCTACAGCGGGCGCGACGCGTTCGAGAGCCTGATCGGGCCGTTTCACTCCCGCCGTGACGAAGCGGGGGTGGTGCGCTGCGCCTTCCGGGCCGATGCGCGCCACATGAACGGCATGGGCGCCATGCACGGCGGCTGCATGCTCAGCTTCGCCGACTTTTCGCTGTTCTCCCTCAGCCGAACACAGCGCGGCGACGGTCCCGCCGTGACGGTGAACCTGAACGGCGACTTCCTCGGCCCCGCCTACATAGGCGACCGGATCGAGGCCACCGGAGACGTCACCAAGGCGGGGAAGAGTCTGGTGTTCGTGCGCGGCCTCCTCACCGCCGAGGGTCGCCCGATGCTGAGCTTCTCCGGCGTCGTCAAGAACATGACGCGACGGTAGAGCGGATTGCTGAGCCTGGTGTCGCTGACCTCACATTCGGCCTCATCCTGAGCTTGTCGAAGGACAAGGCCGTGAGCCGCGGTGTGACGCCTCGTCCTTCGACAAGCTCAGGATGAGGCGACTGCGGGCGCCGACGTTAAGAGTCATCCCGCTCTAGGATCGGGGGGCGCCGTCCGGCCCGGGCCACCCCGAACCGCGACGCCGCTCTCCCCGTCGATGAGCCGGTCCAGCACTGACCGCGCCAGATCGGCGTCCACCTCAGCGTCGCAAGTCCCGACCTCAGGACCACCGCGCGCCGTCTCAGGCGCGGCCGAGATGCTGATGTAAGCGACGCCTCGATCTGCAAAGATGGCGTCGACCTCCGCGATTTCCGGCGCGTGAAGCGCTCTCTCACTCGTCAGATCCACCACGCCGAGCGGCTCGATCTCCCCGATCCGTCGCACGATCTCCGCGCGGCCGAGCTCGAACATCGCGCCGTCGACGCGGGTCCACGCCAGTCCCCTCAGCTCGCAGGCGGCGATGAAGCTGTCGCCCAGCGGGTCGTCGCCGACGAGGAGGATGGGCGCGCCATGCGCCAGATCGGGCCGGCCCGGGCCCGCCACGTCGTTTCCGCAGGCGTGGGGCTCATGCTCCAGGCGGATGTCCCGCCGCCACCATCCGGGGGTCTCAAGATACGGGAAGGCCGCCTGCACCTGCTCCGGCGTCTCGCCCGCCCCCAGCCGGGTCAGCATGTCCACGATCGCGGTGGGCCGCGCCTCGCCCGAGCGGACGTCGAAGGGGCCGACCTCGTACTTTCCGGCGTCCTTGGTGATCAGGCTGCTCCAGTCATAGCCGCCCAGCAGCGCCCAGGCGGTGAGCGCACGCACGTCTACTCCCTGCGCCTGCAGGTCGGCGCAGGTGCGCCAGGCCTCGAACAGCCAGCGCATCTGTTCCTCGCGGGTGCAGCCGTTGTGGCATTCCGTGACCGCGATCGGGCGTCCGTAGCGATCCCAGACCTGCCGCAGCAGCGCCTGCAGCCCCACGAGGTTGGGCTGCAGGATGCGCACGGCGTCCATGTCGGCGTGCTCGCCCGGACCGATGATCCAGTTCGGATAGCGCTCCGACCGGTGGTCCAGGAAACGGATGCTGGTCAGATAGTGGTTCACCCCTATCACGTCGGGGGGGCAAGGGTCGTCGGCCATGGTCTGCAGCCGCTCGGCGAAGCCGAACCCCTCCAGCCGCGACCAGAGCGGATGATCCGCCTGCACCCGCCCGCAGAGCAGGTCCCAGGTCATCCACCGCCGGGCGTTCTCGTAGTCGGCCACCTGCGCCAGCGGATCGGTCGCCAGGGTCTGGCCGAGGTCTTCGGTCTGGACCAGGCGAGCGGCCGGATTGACCTTGCGGATCTCGCCCATGGCGGCGCGGACGCCGTCGATCTGGTTCAGCAGCGCCAGCCAGAAGGTCCGCTCGTCCTTGGCATGGGGATACCAGTGGCCGTAGAGCGCGCTGAACCGTGCGGTGGTCAGCGGTTCGTTGACCGGAGTCCAGTCCTGCACCCAGGGATAGCGCTCCGCCGCCGCACGGGCGAAGTCTGAGAACAGGGGCACGAAGCTGTCGGAGACCAAGCTGGTGTAGCGCGGCCCGCTGCCGTGGTGCAGCAGGCCGACGATGGGGCGCATGCCGAGCCGGCGGATATGATCCAGCCGCGCGTCGGTCCAGCGCCAGTCGAAGCGGTCAGGCCGTTCCGGCGCGATCCGCTCCCACACCACCGGATAGCGCAGCGCCTTGATGTTCATGGCCGCGAAGGCGTCCAGGTCGCTCGGCCGGTCCTGATGGCCGGTCTCCCGGGTCTGGTCGCGGAAGCGATCGCGCACGCGGTTCACCGTGCATTCGTGACCGCCCCACAGCTCCAGCACCTCGTCCTCGCCCCTCCGGCCGAGGCGGAAGGCCTGGCTGGACGCCTGCTATAGCCCCGCGCGTCGCCACCTAGAAGGCCAGCTTGGCCCCAACCAGGATCAGGACGGCCGCCAGGATCGGGCGCAGCACGCCTTCGGGAATGCGAGGGGTGAGCTGGCTGCCGAGCACGATGCCCGGGATCGACCCGATCAGCAGCGAGCCGAGCAGGGCCAGGTCGACCGAGCCGAGCAGCCAATGGCCCGCTCCGCCGATCAGGGTGAGGGGCACGGCGTGGGCGATGTCGGACCCTACGATCCGGGACATGGGCATCCGGGGATACAGGAAGATCAGCACCGTGACCCCGATGGCCCCCGCGCCCACCGACGACAGGGTGATAAGCACGCCCAGGATCGCGCCCAGAAGCACGGTGAGCGCCAGGGTCGCGCCCGGGCTGAACTCCAGCGAGCGGCTCTCCGCCCATTGGGTCAGCTGCCGCCGGAAGATCAGGCTGACCGCGGTCAGCAGGAGCGCATAGCCCAGGACCGTGGAGATCAGCTTTGAGGTCGCGTCGCCATGGAGGTGCAGCATGTAAAGCAGGGCCACGGTCGCCAGGGTCGCCGGGATGCTGCCGAGGGCCAGCCGCCGGGTGATCCGCCAGTCCACCGTCTTGTTGGCGTTGTGGACCACCGTGCCCACCCCCTTGGTGGCGGCGGCGTAGAGCAGGTCGGTGCCGACCGCGGTGCCCGGATGGAAGCCGAACAGCAGCACGAGCAGGGGCGTCATCAAGGACCCGCCGCCGACGCCCGTCAGCCCCACGATGATCCCGACGAAGAGCCCCGAGAGCACATAGAGCGGGTTGATGCGCAGGCCGCCCAGACCCGATGCCGCGCCGCCCGAATGGTAGACGGCCAGGGCCGCGATGATCGATGCGCTGACGGCGAAGAGCGCGGCTGCGACCACCACCCCGCGCGGGGTGAACAGCGGACGCGGATCGACTCTCGCTATGCGGTGGGTCACTGCCAGATCCTCGCCGCCTCGACCGCTCGAACCTGTGCGCGAAAACGTCCTGCGTCCACTCACGAGAAACTGAACCAGGCCGAAGATTTGCTGGCGCCCGGCCACGCCGCCGCCGCGCAGCGGTCGTGCGTCCGCTCGGCAAAGCGCAGAATCGCCGCTAGACTCGCTCCGCCCACAGGATCATCGCCCATGCGCCCGCGTCGCAGCTTCCTCCTCGCTCTCGCCACGGCCGGCCTGCTCGCGGCCTGTCACCAGGGCGCCGCTTCCGCCGGCGGCGGCGACGCCCAGACCGCGCCCGAAATGAGCATGGGCAATGCGGGCGCAAAGGTCACCATGACCGAGTACGCGTCGGATACCTGCAGCCACTGCGCCGACTTCAACGCCAAGACCTTTCCGGCCTTCAAGGCCAAGTACATCGACACGGGCAAGGTCCATTACGTGTTTCGCGAGTTCCTGACGCCCCCGGAACAGGTGTCCGCCGCCGGCTTCCTGCTGGCTAGATGCGCCGGCAAGGACAAATATTTTCAGGTGGTGGACGCCATCTTCAGGGCTCAGCCTGAGATGTTCTCCACCGGCGACGCGCACGGGGTGCTGCTGCGCATCGCCCAGTCGGCCGGGCTGAGCGAGGCGCAGTTCAACGCCTGCGTCCAGAACGAAGCGGCGCTGAAGGCGCTGGCCCAGCGCGTCCAGACCGCCCAGGACCAGGCCCATATCGACGCGACGCCAACCTTCCTGATCAATGGCCGGAAGCTGCCGCCCGGAGAGAAGACCATGGCCGAGCTGGACGCCGCCATCCAGCCGCTGCTGAAGTGACCCCAGCAGTGATCCAGCCGGCCTGAGGCCGCCGCGGTGCGCTTCCAGCGCCTGAAGCTCTCGGGCTTCAAATCCTTCGTCGAGGCGACCGAGCTGCGCATCGAGCCCGGGCTCACCGGTGTGGTGGGCCCGAACGGATGCGGCAAGTCGAACCTGCTCGAAGCCCTGCGCTGGGTGATGGGCGCCAACTCCGCCAAGGCCATGCGCGCCGACGGCATGGACGACGTGATCTTCGGCGGCACGGGGTCTCGTCCCGCGCGCAACCTGGCCGAGGTCTCGCTCCAAATCGACAACGCCGACGGGCGCGCCCCCGCCCGCTTCAACGACGACGCGGTGATCGAGGTCGTGCGGCGCATCCATCGTGGCGCCGGCTCGACCTATCGGGTGAACGGCGTGGAGACCCGGGCCCGGGACGTCCAGATGCTCTTCGCCGACGCCTCCACCGGCGCGAACTCCCCCGCCCTGGTGCGCCAGGGCCAGATCAGCGAGCTGATCGCCGCCAAACCCTCCAACCGCCGGCGTATCCTTGAGGAGGCGGCGGGCGTCTCCGGCCTGCACTCCCGCCGGCACGAGGCCACCTTGCGGCTCAATGCGGCCGAGGCGAACCTGGCGCGGCTGGACGACGTGGCCGCCGAGATCGAGGCCGGCCTGAACCGCCTGCGGCGGGACGCGCGCAAGGCCGAGACCTACAAGCGCCTCTCCGCCCAGATCCGCGCCCTGCAGTGGGCGGCGCTGGCCGCGCGGTGGTCGCAGGCGGCGCAGGGGCTGGAGTCGGCCGAGCAGGCGGTGGCCCAGGCCTCCTCCGCCCTTTCCGACGCCGGGCGCGCCGCCGCCGAGGCGCAGGCCGCCTCGACCCACGCCGCCGACGCGCTGAAGCCGCTCCGGGAAGAGCAGATGGTGGCCGCAGCCGTGCTGCAGCGGCTGGACATCGAGCGTGAGCGCCTGTCCCGGGACGCGGCCCTGGCCCAGGCGGAGGTCAGCCGGCTGACCGGCGAGATCGAGCGTAACGGCGCGGACGCAGCCCGCGAGGGCCAGACCCTGGCCGACGCCTCGGGCGTGCTGGAGCGGCTGGGGCGCGATCTGGCGCAGATCGAGGACACGCTGGCCACAGCGCCCGAGCGCACGCCGGAGCTGGAACGCCTTGCGGTCGAAGCCGCGGCGCGGAGGGCGGAAGCCGATGCGGCTGTGGAGCGGCTGGCGGCGGAAGCGGCGGCCGAGGCCGAGCGTCGACAGGCGTCGCTGGACCGGCTGGCCCAGACCCGCAGCCTGGACCAGGCCGCACACGCGCGCCGCAAGGAGGCCGAGACGCGGGTCGGACGCCTGCAAGCCGCGCTCCTCCAGGCCGAGCAGGAAGCGGGCCGCCTCGCCGGCCGCGCCGATCCGGCCGCAGCCTCCGCCCAGGCGGCGCTGGAGCGGGCCCAGGCGGCCTTGACCGCGTCGCGCGCCGCCCTGGCCGCTGCGGAGGCCGAGCGCGCCGCCGCGGCCCAGGCTGAAACCTTGGCCCGCGACGCCGCCCGACGCGCAGACGACGAGCTGCGCCGGCTGAAGACGGAGGCGCAGGGCCTGGTCCAGCTGGCCGCCTCCGCAGGCGGAAAGAGCCCCTATCCGCCCGTGCTGGACGCCACCCGGGCCAGGGCGGGTCTGGAGACGGCGGTGGCGGCGGCGTTCGGGGATGCGCTTGACGCCGCCCTCGATCCCCGCGCAACGGCCTTCTGGACGGAGCGGGCCGATCCGATCGCGCCCCCGGCCTGGCCCGGAGGCGTGCAGTCCCTGGTCGAGACGGTGCAGGCGCCGGCCGCGCTCCAGGCCAGGCTGGCGCGGATCGGGCTCGTCGCGCAGGCGCTAGGTCCGGCGCTTCAATCCAGCCTGGCGCCCGGCGAGGCGCTCGTTTCCCTGGAAGGCGATCTCTGGCGCTGGGACGGCTTTGTCGCCACGGCGGCGGCGCCCAGGCCCGCGGCGAAGCGGCTGGCCCAGCGCGCACGCCTGCTGGAGGTGGAGCAGGCCCTAGCCGCACTCGCGCCTACGACGGCCGCAGCCCTGGAGGCCCACAGGGCCGCCGGCGAGCAGCTGAAGGCCGCCGACGCAGCCCTCCCCGTCGTCCGACGTGCGCCAGAGGCGGCCGAGCGCGCCCTCGCCCCCGCCCGCGAGGCCGTGGAACGCTACGCCCGGGACGCCGCCCGGCAGGAGGCCCGGGCCCAGGCGCTGAACGAGGCCGCCGCCCGCGACCGCGCCGAGCTGAAGGTCGCCGAAGCCGGACTGGACGCCGCGCGCGCCGATGTCGCCCGAACCGCCGAAGCCCTGGCGCGGGCCGAGGCCGAGGCGCCCGGCGCACCTGCGGCCGAGCTTTCCGCCCGGGTGGCGGAGGCCAGACGCCTCGGCGCCCTTGCGCGGGAGGCCGAAGCCCGGGCTCGGGCGGACCTGGACGCCGAGCGCCGCGCCCGGGAGGGGCGGTTGCGCCGCCGCGAGACGCTGATCCGCGACCAGCAGGACTGGACCCGGCGCGCCGATCTCGCCCGACGGCGAACCGATGTGCTGGAAGGCGAACGGACGCGGCTGATCGAGGCGCGCCGGACCGCCGCCGACGCGCCGGCCGCCCTGGAGACGCAGCGTCGCGAGCTGCAGACCCGGCTGGAGGCCGCAGCGGGGCGGCGGGACGCCGCGGCCAAGGCCCTGCTCCAGGCGGAGGCCGACGCCGTGTCCCTGGAGCGTGCGGCGCGTAGCGCCGAGCAGGCCGCCGCCTCGATCCGGGAGGATCGCGCGGCGGCGACGGCGCGCCTCGACGCCGCCCGCGACCAGCTGGCCGCCGCCGCCCGACAGGTGCGCGAGACCTCGGGGCTGGAGCCTGGGGCGCTGGCGGAGCGGATCGCGGCGGACGCCGTGGCCATCCCCGCCGATCCGACCGCCCTCGACACCCACCTGAGATCGCTTGAACGCGATCGCGACGCCCTGGGCGGGGTGAACCTGCGCGCCGAGGAGGAGGCCGCCGAACAGGCCACCCGGCTGGGAGGCTTGCGAACCGAACGCGCGGACCTGACCGACGCCATCGCCACGCTTCGCCGCAGCATCGACACGCTGAACGCCGAAGGCCGCGAACGCTTGGTCGCCGCCTTCACGCAGATTTCGCAGAGCTTCGAAGCGCTGTTCCAAACTTTGTTCGAGGGGGGTCAGGCGCAGCTGCAGCTGGCCGAGAACGACGACCCGCTGGAGGCGGGGCTTGAGATCTACGCCTGTCCTCCGGGCAAGCGGCTGGCGGTGATGAGCCTGATGAGCGGCGGCGAGCAGGCCCTGACCGCCATGGCGCTGGTGTTCGCGGTTTTCCTGGCCAACCCCGCCCCCGTCTGCGTGCTGGACGAGGTGGATGCGCCGCTGGACGACGCCAATGTGGACCGCTTCTGCCGCATGCTCGACGAGATGCGCCGCCGCACCGACACCCGCTTCATCGCCATCACCCACAATCCGGTCACCATGTCGCGCATGGACCGTCTGTTCGGCGTGACCATGGCCGAACGCGGCGTCTCCCGCCTGGTGTCGGTCGACCTGAGGCAGGCGGAAGCCATGGCGGCGGAGTGACGCCCATCATCCTCCCAGCGCGAAGCGCGGGGAGGTGTCGGCGAAGCCGACGGAGTGGACGCGCGGAGCGCGGAAGGGGCAGCCCTCCCCCACGCTTTGGGGGAGATCAGCCGATCGCGCGTCCTAGGGTCGCCTTGCATCCATGACAGCTTGTCGTCACGACGACGTGAGCGAACGGTCTCAAGTGTATAGCCGCGAGCGCGCGCGGCACGCTAACCCAACCGCAAGGGTCCCGGCTTTATCAATGCGCCGCTGAGAGGCGAGGAACTGCAGATGGCCGCCCTTCTGGAGCGTTGGAACGACGACGTGGTCCTGGTCCAGGACGACGTCCCGCTCGAACTCACCATCCTGATGCCCTGCCTGAACGAGGCGGAGACCATCGAGGTCTGCGTCCGGAAGGCGCGCGGCTATCTGGATCGCACCGGGATCGCGGGCGAGGTCCTGGTGGCCGACAACGGCTCCACCGACGGGTCCCAGGCCATGGCCGTTGCCGCGGGCGCCCGGGTCGTGATGGTGCTGGAGAAGGGCTACGGCGCCGCGCTGATGGGGGGCATCCGCGCGGCCCAGGGCCGCTACGTCGTCATGGGCGATGCGGACGACAGCTACGACTTCGACTCGCTCGACCCGTTCATGGAGCGGCTGCGAGCGGGCGACGCGCTCGTCATGGGCAACCGGTTCAAGGGCGGGATCGCCAAGGGCGCCATGCCCTTCCTACACCGCTATCTCGGCAATCCGGTGCTGAGCTTCCTCGGCAAGCTGTTCTTCGCCATCCCCGTCAACGACTTCCACTGCGGGCTGCGGGGCTTCTCGCGCCAGGCCATGCTGGATCTGAACCTGTCCACCTCGGGCATGGAGTTCGCCAGCGAGATGGTGGTGAAGACCGCGCTGAACGGACTGCCGATGAGCGAGGCGCCCACCACGCTGAAGCCCGACGGCCGCTCGCGCGCGCCGCACCTGAAGACCTGGCGCGACGGCTGGCGCCACCTGCGCTTCCTGCTTCTGCACAGCCCCAAGTGGCTGTTCATCTATCCGGGGGCGGCGCTGATCGCCTTCGGCGTGCTGCTATCGGCCATGCTGGCGACCGGTCCTCTGCGGCTGACCTCGCACGTGTCGATCGACGTGCACTCCATGCTGGCCTCGTGCTTCGCCATCATCCTCGGCATTCAGCTGGTCATGTTCGGGGCGCTGGCCAGGCGTTACGGCGAGATCGAGGGCTTCCTGCCCGCCACCCGCAAGACCATGCGCAAGCTTGTGCTGGGCCTGACTCTGGAGACCGTGCTGCGGGCCGCGGGCGTGGTGTTCGCCGCAGGCGTCGTCGGCGCGGTCTGGGCCGGGTGGACGTGGGCTTCGAGCGGCTTCGGCCCCATCGTCTACGACCACATCATGCGCGTGCTGATCCTGTCGCTCACCGCCATCACGGTGGGGGTGCAGCTGGCGGCCTCGGGCTTCCTCGCCTCGGTGTTCACCCTACGCCGATGACCGCCCGCGCGTTCGCGCGGTCATTCGAGAGGCTGAGCCTCAAGAGCTGGGGCCTGTCGGCCCTTGGCGCGGCCCTGCTGATGTGGACGGCGGTGATCAACGGTCGACCGCCCGTGTTCACCGACACCGCGCTCTATTACGCGCAAGGGGAATACCTGTTCGAGGCGCTGCACGTGGTCTCGCCCGCCCACGCCGTCAGCCCTCCCAACGATCCCTCCGCCCTCCCCTCCACCCCCGGCGCGCCCAGCGTCACCGCGGCTATCGATGGCGCGCGCTCGCCGCTCTACGGCGCCGCGATCTATGCGCTGCAGAGGCTCGGCGGCCTGTGGCTCGCCGCCTTTGTGCAGGCCTGGGCTGCGGCCGGAATGATCTACTGGCTCTGCCGGACCGCGGCGCCCCGGGCCGGCGCCGCAGGCTACCTCGCGCTGATGGCCGGACTGGCGGCGCTGAGCCCGTTGCCGTTCTTCGCCAGCTGGATCATGCCGGACGTCTTCGCGGGCGTGGCGGGGTGTGGGCTCATGCTTATCCTGGTGTACGCCGACCGGCTGGGCGCAGCACGGCTGGCCGCCGTCTGCGTGATGACTGGATTTGGGCTGGCGGTGCACCGCTCCAACCTGTTGGACGCGGTCGCGGTCACCGGCGGGGCCGCCCTGCTGCTGGCCCTGGCCGGGCTGGAGCGCCGACGGCTGCTCGGACGGCTCGCCCTCATCCTCGCCCTCGGCGTGGGTGCGGCGGCGGCGGGTGCCCTCGTCTATGTCCCTATCCGGACGAAGGCGGGGGAGCCGATCGGCGCCCCGCCCTTCCTCAGCGCCCGGGTGCTGGCCGACGGGCCGGGACGCGTCTTCCTGCGCCAGACCTGCGCCGGGCCGCACCCGCGCTTCGTCCTGTGCGCCTTCAAGACCCGGCCCATGGCCACGAGCGACCAGATCCTCTGGTCCCACGCGCCGCGCACCGCCGTCTTCCTCGCCGCCGACCTCCCCACCCGCCTCGTCATGGAACGCCAGGATTTTAGTTTCGCCGAGGCGGAGGTCAGGACGGCGCCGTGGCGTCAGGCCCAGGCCTCCGCCTGGAACGCGCTGCAACAACTGGTCATGGCGGATGTGGAGGACCCGCTGAAACCTCAGGGCTTCTATGTGGTCAACCCTTATTGGCGCAGAACGTCGCTGCCCCGCATCATCCCGAACGCCGGCCGCTGCAGAGCCCCAGGCGCCTGCGGCCCCCGCGTGGGCGAGCGGACGAGCTTGTTACTGGAAGGCGTCGGGCTCGGCCTCAGCCTGCTGATCCTCACGTGGCGGGTGAGCGCGCCGGACATCCGCGCCATCCTCGGCCGCCGCGCGGCCGCAGGCTGGCGGGACGAGCGGGTGCGGCTGCTCACAGCGTCCGGCCTGGTCGTCGTCCTGCTGTTGGGGAACGCAGTGGTCTGCGGCGCGCTTTCAGGACCCTTCCCGCGCTATCAGGCCCGTATCGTCTGGCTCCTGCCGATGATCGCCGCCCTCTGGGTCCTGGGCGCGGGATGGAGGAGGCTTAGAGCTGGCGTGTCGCTATAACGTCGGTGCCTGCCGAGGCTGACCGCCTCGATCCTCCACTCCTAGGGCGGGGCCACCCGCAGGGTGGTGGAGGGGGCGACGCTGCGGCGTCCGGCGTTAAGAGCCCCCTCAGTCGGCTTCCCCGACAGGTCCCCTAGCAAGGGAGCATCTGCGGGGGATCAATGCACAGGTCAATGTCGTCGGCCGGTAGCATAGGGCGGGTTGCGCACAGGCTGACACGCCCTGACTGCATCGCTTGACGCTCCGGCGGGGTCTCTGTAGTTTCCGCCTCGTTCCGCGGACCGCGACGTCATCGTCGCGGTCGTTTCTGTGTCCGCTCCATGTCCGAGCCGCCCCATCCGCGCGACGAGGCGCTTCAGCGCTTCGACGAACGGTACGATGCGGCTGTGGCGTCGGGCGCTCGGGTACGGAAGCGTTATGGGGCTGACGAAGGCGCCGGCGTTGGCTACAGGCTGATCGGCGAAATGGTCGGGGGCGTGCTGACCGGGCTGGGGCTGGGTTGGCTGGTCGACCGGATCGCAGGCACCGCGCCGTTCGGCCTGATCGGCGGCGTGCTGATCGGCACGGCGGCCTCGATCTATCTGGTGGTCCGCACCGCGGCCCGCATGACGGCCTCCGCGCCGGCGAAAGAGGAAGAAGGTCCCCTTCCGGGGCCCGAGTAAAGGACCGATCGCGCATGGCCGCGCCTATGGAGCAGTTCGAGATCCACCGGGTCGTCGAGCTTCCGACGATTGCAGGGATCGACCTGTCGATCACCAACGTCACCCTGGCGATGCTCGGGTCGGCGGTGGTCCTGTGCGGTTTCTTCGCCCTGGCGGCCAAGCCCGCCGTGGTGCCGGGCCGGCTTCAGAGCGTCGGCGAGCTGCTCTTCGAACTCATAGACGACCTCGCCCATTCCATCATCGGCCACGAGTACAAGACCTTCGTACCCCTGGTCTTCACCCTGTTCGCCTTCATCGCGACGATGAACCTGCTGGGCATGATGGTCTTCATTCCGACCGCCACCTCCCAGCTCGCCATCACCGCCACGCTGGCCCTGCTGACCATCGCCATCGTCATCATCGTCGGCTTTGCGCGCAATGGATTGGGCTTCTTCAAGCTGTTCGTTCCGTCAGGGGTCCCCTGGTACCTGCTGATCCTGATGGTGCCGATCGAGATCATCTCCTTCCTGGTGCGCCCCCTGACCCTGGCGCTGCGGCTGTTCGGCAACATGATCGGCGGTCACGTGGTGCTGAACATCTTCGGCAGCTTCGTGGTCTCGCTGGCGATCCTGGCGCTGGGCGGCGGCCTCGCCTCCATGGCCTGGGCCATTTCGGCACTGTCGCTCGGCAGCGTGGTGGCGCTGATCGCACTGGAGTTCATCGTGGCCTTCCTACAGGCCTTCGTATTCGCAGCGCTCGCCTGCGTTTATCTCAACGACGTCGTCAACCTGCACAGCCACTGAGGCTGTCAGCCTTCAACCTCCAATCACCAAGGGACTACGACAATGGACGTGACAGCCGCCAAGTACATCGGCGCGGGCCTGGCGATGCTCGGCATGATCGGCCCCGGCATCGGCCTGGGCATCCTGTTCGGCAACTATCTGAACGGCGCCCTGCGCAACCCGTCGGCCGCGCCCGGCGAGCGCCCGATGCTGTTCCTGGGCATGGCGCTGACCGAAGCACTCGGCATCTTCGCCCTCGTCATCGCCTTCCTCGTGCTGTTCGTTAAGGTCTCCTAGGCCGTTCCCTTAGGAGTTCCCCGGAATGCCGCAGCTAGAGTTCGCCAACTGGCCGGGCCAGATCGTCTGGGCGTTGGTCATCTTCCTGGTCCTGTACCTGGTGATGCGCGCCCGCTTCCTGCCCCGCATCCGCGGGACCATGGAGGGTCGCCAGGCCCGGATCGATGGCGACATGACCGAGGCGCGCAGGCTCCGTGACGAGGCGGAGGCTCAGGCCGAAATCGCCAGGGCTGAAACCGCCGAGGCGCGTGGCCGGGCCCAGCGGACGGCCAGCGAAGCCAAGGCCCGCTCTGCAGCCGAGGCCGCCAAGCGGAACGCCGGACTGGAGGCTGAGCTTTCCGTCCGCCTGTCGGCGGCGGAAGACCGCATCCGGGGCGGGCGCGACCAGGCCATGGGACAGGTCGGCGGCATCGCGTCCGAGATCGCCGGCGTCCTAACCTCCAAGCTGACCGGCCAGCCCGCCTCGGACGCGGAACTCAACCGCGCAACCGGCGGCCAAGGTTGAAGGATATGCCCATGGCCTTATTACAGAATGCAGAACTCTGGGTCTTCGTCGGCTTGGGCCTGTTCGTCGCCTTGATCGCCTTCCTGAAGGTGCCGTCCTCCGCCACCAAGGCGCTGGACGACCGCGCCGCCAAGATCCAGGCGTCCCTGGATGAGGCGGAGCGACTGCGCACAGACGCCCTGGCCCTGCTCGACTCGCTCAAGGCCCGCCGCATCGAAGCCGAAGCGCAGGCCGCCCAGATGCTGAAGGACGCCGAGATCGAGGCGAAGCGGCTGGAGGCGGAGGCGAAGGTCAAGCTCGACGAGCAGATCACCCGGCGCACGGCCCTGGCCGACCGCCGGATCGCTCAGGCCGAGGCGCAGGCCGCGGTCGAGGTGAAGGCCGCCGCCGCCGAACTCGCCGCCCATATCGCCGAACAGATCGTCCGCGGCCGCCTCGATGGCATGGCCTCAGACTCCTCGATCGATCGCGCGACCGCGCAACTGGCGAGCAGGCTGCAATAGCTCTTCGCGGCCGGCGGACGATCCTCCCCTTCTGAGGCAGGGAGCTGCGCCGTCCGTTCCAGACTGGAGCTCCCTCAGTCGCATCCGCCGACAGCCCCCCAAGGGCTTAGCATCTTGAGACTTGATCCTCCCATTTTTGGGGGAGGGGGACCAGCGAAGCTGGTGGAGGGGGCTGCGCAGTCGGTTCCGGACCGGAACCCCTCAGTCGGCCTTGCCGACAGCTCCCCCAGCGAGGGAGCATCTCTCCGGCCATTGATCAACGGCGGTTCAACACCGCCGCCCTACCCCGCGGTGGCCGGCGTGTGACGTTTATCTTCGGCCTTGGCCTTTTCGGTCGTGGGTCGGGCCTTCCCCAGGGTGTCGGCCATGAACGCGCCGCGTTCGCCCATCAGGTGCGGCCGGCCCGTCGTGGTGTCCACCGCGGTCTGGTGCTCGATCTCCGAATTGATCTCTGCGCCAAACAGCACCGTGATCACGGAAATCCAGATCCAGCTCATGAAGCCGATTACGGCGCCGAGGGATCCGTAGGTTTTGTCGTAGTTGCCGAAGTGGGCGACATAGACGGAAAACATCAGAGATGCGGTCAACCACAGAACGGCGGCGAGCGTGCTGCCCCACGTCACCCACCGCCACTTTTCGAGGCTGCGGCTCGGCCCGTAGCGGTAAAGCACCGCCAACGCCCCGATGGCGACGATGAGCAGGGCGGGCCAGCGCAGGATCGTAAGTACGCTGCCCTTGTAGCCGATGAAGTCGAGGACGATCGGCACGACGATCACAGCCGCCGCCGCCAGAAGCACGAAGATGAGGCCGCCGAAGGTGAAGGCGAGGGAAACGAGATTTAACCGCAGGAACTTGCGCTTCTCCTTCTCTTCAAAGGAGATGTTCAGCCCCACCATCAGCGCCTTCATGCCGGCGTTCGAACTCCATAGCGACAGCAGAAGGCCCGAGGCGAAGGCTAAACCGAGCCCGGAGTGCGGCGCATTGCCGAGACGCGTCAGCTGGTCGGTGACCAGCCCGAGCGCTTCGGAGGGCAGGATGCCGGCCATCACATTGATCTGCTTCTGGACGGTGGTGGGATCAAAGAACAGGCCGTAAAGCGAGACGAAGGCCGCCATCGCCGGAAACACCGCCAGCAGACCGAAGAAGGTCACTCCCCCCGCCACCTGGGGGATGTTGTCTCGGTTGAACTCCGTCCAGGCCCGCCAGAAGATGTCGCGCCAGCCGCGGAGTGGAATTTCACCAGGATGGCGGGCCATGCGTCCGCGTCCGGGCTCGGCCACGCCGGCGGCAGTAACTTCATCGGCGTGGGTGACCGGCGGCGTCAGCTGTCGCTTTAAAAACGACCAATCAAAGGGCGACTGCTCCCGCGGCCACGCGAGCACGACGCCCGCGACGAGGAACCAACCCAGGGCCTCGAGCCATCCGTGACGAGGTTTGGGCGGCGAGACCGGCTGTTTGGCGTGATCGGCCTTGCTGGACTTTGCCCGTCCCCGCCGCGCCTTCTTGGTCTTGCCGCTGGATTTGCGGCCCCTGAGCGCCTCGGCCGCCCTCCACCCCACCAACGTGCTTTCCAGAAGCGCAGGCAAGCCGCCGCGTCCGAGCACGCCCTGCGTCAGGGCCTTGAAGGAAGATCGGTCAAACGGTGATTTCATCGAGCGCCCCGACCACGCGCGCCCCAGGCCTAAGCTTGACCGCACAACCAACAAACCCCGCAGGCTGACCCCTGTTCCACCCCGTTGAAATGCCGGTTCAGCCGCCATATGTCTGCAACAGTAGCAGGTGCAGTTGAGGACGACATGATCGAACTGCGGGCGTTCAACACTCTAGGCGGCGCGGAACACGGCTGGTTGCGCGCGCGCCACCACTTCTCCTTCGCAGGCTACCACGATCCCGATCGCATGGGGTGGGGCGCGCTGAGGGTGTGGAACGACGATGAAATCGCCGCCGACAGCGGTTTCCCGCCCCACCCTCACGCCGACATGGAGATCATCACCTACGTACGTGAAGGCGCGATCACTCATCAGGACAGCCTCGGCAACACAGGGCGCACACAAGCCGGCGATGTGCAGGTCATGTCTGCGGGTCGTGGCGTCCGTCATGCGGAATTCAATCGCGAGGGCGAGACCACCCGGCTGTTCCAGCTATGGATCTTGCCGAGCGGGCGCGGCGGTGAGCCCGCCTGGGCGACCAAGCCCTTCCCGAAGGGCGAGCGAAGCGGCCGCTTCGTGGCCCTGGCGTCCGGCGTCGACGGTGATGACGACGCCCTGCCGATCCGGGCGGATGCGCGGGTGCTCGGGGCCTCGATCAAGACCGGCGAGGCCGCCGGCTACGAGACCGATCCGAGGCGCCATGCCTATCTCGTCGTCGCACGGGGGAGCGTCGAGGTGAACGGCGTGCGCCTGAACAGTCGCGACGGGGCCGCGATCACAGATGAGACGAGCCTGCAGGTCACAGCGCTCGAAGATGCGGAGGTGGTGCTTGTGGACACCCTCTAGGTTCACCCCATGCCCGCCCGTTCGCCGCCTCGTGAGCGGCCCTTCGTCTGGGCTCCGAACGATGGACGTAAAGCCGCATTCGCGCGCCTAGCTTTTGCGATACGACGTGAAGCTGAGGAGCGGCGCCCGGCCGCGGATGCCACGCGCGTATGACCAGCTCCGAGATGACGCCAGGCCTTGGTCCGCCCATCCGGACCACAGGCTCCTATCTGATCGACCTGCTGTTCGCCAGCGGTGCGGCCACCTTGTTTTTCCACGCGGAAATCTATCTGCAGGTCTATCGGGACGTGCACATCCGCGCCCCTTTGAACGCGCCTTTGATGGTGTTCACCAGCGTGCTGGCGCTGATCGGCTTCGCCAAGCGCTCGACCCTGTTCGCCACCATGAACTGGGCGCTGCTGGCCTTTGTGGTCATGCACGTCGCCTCCGCCTTCCGCCTCGGGATGGACAACGGCGTGCGGGAGTTGATCGAGTCGGGCATGGTCTTCGCCTTCGTGCTGTCGTTCGCGGCGCGTTACAGCCGGGCGTCGATCCGAAGGTTCTACATCCTGTTCGCACCGATGGCCGCGGCCATCATGCTCTATAATATTGGCTGGCATGTCGGCCAGGGCTACTACTACATGTGGAAGCGGCTCTATAATCCCAAGGCATTGTTCGATCTTCTTCCGCTGATGATCACAGCCTGGTTGCTGACCCGCCAGAAGTTCCCCCTGCTAATGGCTTTCGGCCTGATGCTGCTGGCGGGCGGCATCATCCTGCTGTCGGGCGAGCGCAAGGCCTACATCGCCTTCATCATCGCCATCGCCCTGATGCTCAACCCCAAGAACGCCGGGTCCTATCTCGTACCCCTTCTTGCCGGTGTCCTCGTCTATGTCGGGGTGAAGCTGTCCGGCTCAGACTATGTGGCCCGCCAGATCCAGACCCTGCTCGCCACCATCGGCATCGGGCCCATGCCGGACAGCATCAGCAGCACCGAACGGGCCTGGCAGATCCACCTGGGGCTGCTGTTCCTGCGCCAGAACCCGCTCTTCGGGGTTGGCACCAACGGCTTCCTGCACCTGTCGCAGTCTCTCTACGCGGCCAGCGATTTCTCCCAGATCGGCATCCACGGAGAGGCGCTTCGCGTCCTGGTGGAAGATGGCGTACTGGGCTTCGGCGTCTATCTTGTTTTCATCGTCACCTCCGGTCTGCAGCTGTTCACGCCCGAGCTTCGCGCCCAGCGCACCTCAGGCGAGCAGCGGATCGTGATCCTGTGGTTCCTGAGCCTGCTGGTCTACACCTCCTTCGAGGGCTCGAACCTGCTGGTGGAGGCCATGCAGTATGCAATGGGCTTCATCGGCAAGATCAACATGAGCCGCGACGACCGACCACCGCTGCGCACCCGGCCGGAGCAGGCGGTGGCCAACGCCACCCAGCCGCTCGGGTACGGCGGCTATCGCATGGCCGCCGTCCAACACGGATGACCCCGGCGCGCTGCTCAGCTGTTCCCGCCCGCACATCGCAGAGCGAAAGCCGTTCCGGGTGACGCTGAAGCGCTGGGCGTTCGAGAACATCTACGCCCACTACGGGCGGGCGCGCTCCGACTTCGACAGGCGCGCCTACTTCGCAAGGCGTGAGGACCGGCGTATCAATATCGGGGCGGGGCGAAACGTCTTGCCCGGCTGGCTCAACATCGACATCAAGCCCCGTCCCGGCGCGGTCTGGCTCGACGCCGGCCGGCCCTGGCCGATCGCCGACGACGTGTTCGACGCCGCCCTGTGCGAACACATGATCGAGCACGTGCCAAAGCCGCTCGGCCGCTTCATCCTGGGCGAGACCCTGCGCACGCTCCGTCCCGGGGGCTGGCTTCGGGTGGTGACCCCCGACCTGCGCCGCTTCGCCTCGCACATCGTGGGCGAAGGCGATCCGGCGGATGACGAGTACCTGGCCTTCCTGCGCAAATTCCACGGTCAGGACAGCCTGAACTGGTGCGACGCGATCAACATCGTCTTCCGGGAATACGGCCACGCCTATATCTGGACCGCAGACGAGCTGGGCGATGAGCTGCGTCGCGCGGGCTTTGCGGAGCTCAAGCTCGGCCGGGCCGCGCACTGGATGCAGCCCGTGTTCGAGGACGCCGAAGGTCATCCCCGCATGCTGCAACGTGAAGCCGGGGTGGATGGCGTGCGGATCGACGCCCTGGAAGCCTTCGCCATAGAGGCCATGAAGCCGCGCTGAGCCCCGCGCCCACGTTTCACTAGCGTCTTGCCTGAGCCCTCGAAATTATGGGAGTTTTGGACGCGTGATGACCAAGCCTCGCCACTCGTTTAATAGCGTGAAAACGGCCCTGCTCTGCAGCGTCTGCCTGTCGCTCGGCGGATGTGTCGTCGGTACAGTCGGCGGAGCGGCCATCGGCGTCGCCGCGACGACGGTGAAGACGGGCGTGAGGGCGACAGGCGCGGTGGTGCGCGTCGGCGCCAAGGCGACCGGGGCCGTGGTCCGGACCGCGACGGGAAACTGACCCCCCGCGAAGAGGCGCACCCGCCCCGTGCGCCAACCTTAAAGCGTCAGCGCACAGCGCTCATGCACCGTCGGACGGGACACGACGACGCGCGAGAGCCCCGGAAACTGCGGCTTGAGCCGCCGGGCGAAGAACTGGCACAGGCGTTCCAGGGTCGGCGTCTCCAGACCCGGCGTCTCGTTGAGATGGCCATGATCCAGCTCAGCGGCCACGGCCTTCAACGCGTGTTCCAGCGCGCCGAGGTCGGCGACCCAGTCCTGTTCAGGGTCGAGCCGCCCCTGCAGGCTCGCCTCCACCTGGAAGGAATGGCCGTGCAGCCGCCGGTACTCGCCCCGCGGACCATGCGGCAGGCTGTGGGCGGCGTCGAAGCTCGCCGCCTTGGTGATCTCGAAGACAGGTTCGGACATGGTTGTTTGATGCTGTCCTAGGGCAGGCCAAGGTATTTGTGGGTCTGCACGCTCAAACGCCAGCGGGGATGCGCCAGGCAGTAGGCCACCGCCGCCCTCGTGTTCTCCGCCTGGGCGGTCCCGTCCATCGGCTGGAGCAGGAAGCGGTCGAACTGGAGGCCTTCGTAGCTGACGGGATCGACGCCCGCCTGGGGATAGACGAGCTTTAGCTCGGAACCGAACCTCTGCGCCAGGGGCTGGTCGCCCTTGGGGCTGACGCAGATCCAGTCCAGCCCGTCGGGCGCAACCAGGGTGCCGTTGGTCTCCACCGCCACATCGAAACTCTCTGCGTGGAAGGCGGCGATCAGGCCGGGATCGAGCTGGAGCAACGGCTCGCCGCCCGTGCACACCACAAGCTTCGGCTGGTCCGCGGGACCTCGCCAGATCGCCGATGCGGCCGCGGCCAGCCGCACGGCCGTCTCGAATCGGCCGCCGCCGTCGCCATCCATGCCCACGAAATCGGTGTCGCAGAAGTTGCAGGCCGCCTGCGCCCTGTCCTGCTCACGCCCGCTCCACAGGTTGCAGCCGGAGAAGCGGCAGAACACCGCCGCGCGTCCCGCCTGCCCGCCCTCACCCTGCAGGGTGAGGAACAGCTCCTTGACCGCATAGCTCACGCGGCCGTCCGCCATTCGACCCAGCCGCGGGCGCGAAGCTCGCACGCCGGACACGCGCCACAGCCATAGCCCCAGGCGTGCCGCTCACCTCGCTCTCCAAGATAGCAGGTGTGGCTTTCCTCAAGGATCAGCTCGATCAGCGTGTCGCCGCCGAGCCGATGGGCGAGAGCCCAGGTCTGCGCCTTGGTCAGCCACATGAGCGGCGTGTCGATAACGAAGTCGCGCGCCATGCCGAGCCGTAACGCCGCCTGCGTGGCGTCCAGGGTGTCGCGGCGGCAATCGGGATAGCCTGAGAAGTCGGTCTCGCACATGCCGCCGACCAGCCGCGCCAAGCCGCGCCGATCCGCCAGCGCCGCCGCGTAGGCGAAGAAGACGAGGTTGCGCCCGGGCACGAAGGTCGAGGGCAGGCCGCGCTCGGTCATCTCGATGGCGCGATCCGCCGTCAGGGCCGACTGCGCCACCGCCCCGAACCCGCGAAGGTCGAGCACATGATCCTCGCCGAGCCGCTCCGACCAGGCGCCCGAGGCGGCGCGGACGCCCGCCAGCACCTTCTGGCGTGCGACCATCTCCACGGCGTGGCGCTGGCCGTAGTCGAACCCTACCGTCTCGACGTGATCAAACCGCTCCAGCGCCCACACCAGACAGGTGGAGCTGTCCTGGCCGCCGGAGAACAGCACCAGGGCGCGGTCGCCCGAAAGGGCGGAGTTTTCGGACGAGGTGGGATCGGGCATGGCGGGGAACTGGTGAAAGGCGTCGCGACGGAACATCGCGGTCACGCGGCGCAGGATAAAAGGCGTTAAGGACGGGAGGTGGGTCTACACCCATCAGGCGTTTTCTGGAACGGTCCGTGGCTCGTTGCTCGGCCTCCTCCCGCTCCGCCTTCGAAGCGCCACGGCGGCCGGCGAGTGGGGGGCTGATTGGAGAGACTTGGGTGATGATGGTTCTGCTGGCGGCCCTGGCCTTGGCGACAAGCGACCCGCCTCCCGACGACACCGCCGCAAGCCTGGACGGGCTGCAGCAGCTTTATGACCAGAGTTGCGCCAGTCGGGAATACGGGGCGTTCGACGACCTGTGCGACCAGCTTTCCCACCAGCTACGCGACGCCAGGGCGCAAGCCGCTCGGGAGGCCCGTCAACAGGCGGTCAGGGGAAAGATCAGGGCACGGGCTCAGCCCAAAGCGGCTCGCCAGGGGGCGATACCGGCCCCGGGGCCGGCTCCAGCTCCAGCTCCGGCGGCCCCCACGCCAGCCGTCACGCCGCAGCCTGCGCTTCCAGCTCCACGTTAGACCGGCCTCAGTGCTTGGCGGGCGCGGCGGAGGAGGCGTTGGACTTGCTGATGTCCTGCACCTTGATGATCGCAGGCCCTAAGATCACGATGAAGATCACCGGCAGGAAGAACAGGATCATTGGCACGGTCAGCTTGGCGGGCAGCTGGGCCGCCTTCTTCTCGGCCGCCGCGATCCTGAGTTCCCGGTTTTCCTTGGCCATGACGCGCAGCGCGGTGCCGAGCGGGGTGCCGTAGCGCTCGGCCTGGGTCATGGCGGTCGCCACCGACTTGATCCCCGGATGGTTGGTCCGCTTGGCGAAGCCTTCGTAGGCCTGACGCCGTTCGGGGAGGTAGCTGAGTTCCGCGCTGAGCAGCACCAGTTCCTCGGCCAACTCTATCGAACTGGTGCCCACCTCGGCGGATACCTTCTGAATAGCCGCTTCAATCGACATGCCTGATTCCACGCAGATCAACAGCAGATCCAGGGCGTCCGGAAAGACAGCCATAATCGAGGCCAGCCGCTTGGTGGCGACGTTGCTGACATAGATGTTGGGGCCATAGAAGCCGATCATGAACATGACCGAACAGGCCACCACTCGCATCATCGGCGGCCAGTGTACGCCGTTCAGCCCGAAGAAGTAGATGACGCCCAGCAACGCGAGCACGAACGGCGTCACGAAGCGGAAGAAATAGAAGGTGGTGAGCGGCTTGGGGCCTCGAAAGCCGGCCTGAGCCAGCTTGTCGATGACCTTGGGGTCCTCCAGGAGCTTGCGCACCTGCAGCCGCTCCATGATGGTCTTCAGGACGCTGTTGTCCTGGCGGCGCAGGCTGGCGTCCTTGATCTGCTGGCGCGAGCGGCGGCGCAGTTCCTCCCGCCGGGTCGCCACCGACTTCAGCCGGTCCTCCAGCTTGTCGCCGCGCATGGCGGGGGCGGCGATGCTCGCCACCGTGCCGAAACAGAGCAGCGCCGTCACGCCCGCGGCCACGTTCAGCGGGTTGTCGAGGACGCTTATGACGTCGAACATGGACCGCGCCTCCCGATCAGAACTTGAAGTTGATCATCTTGCGCATCACGAAGATGCCGGCGCCCATCCAAAAGCCCCCGATCATCAGCAGGATATGCCCGCGCGGATCGCTGTAGAGCGGCGCCATATAGGCGGGGGTGGTGATCTGGACCAGGATCATGATCGCCGGCGGCAGGACGCCGATGATGCCGGCGGACGCCACCGCCTCGCCCGACATGGCCTTGATCTTCTCGGTCATCAGCTTGCGCGCGCGCAGCACCACCGACAGGTTGTTCAGCGCCTCGGCCAGGTTGCCGCCGGTCTTCTGCTGGATGCTGAGCACGATCGCGAAGAAGCGGACTTCGGATGTGGGCATTCGGCTGAACAGCTTGTCCAGGCACTGGTCGGTGGACATGCCCATGCCGAGGTTCTCCACCACTTGGCGGAACTCTTCGTTGAGGGGCTTGGGCGCCTCGGTCGCGATGATCTTCAGGCAGTCATGGACCGGGAGGCCGGACTTGATGCCGCGAACGATGACATCGGTCGCGTCCGGAAAGGCGGACGTGAACTTCTTCATCCGCCGCTTGGACAGGAAGCCCAGCACCCAGCGCGGCAGGCCGAGGCCCGCCGCAAAGCTCATGCCCAGCGCCACCAAGGGGCTGCGGGAGATGACGAACCCTACGAGCAGCACCACCACCGAAGTCACCGCGCTGGCGATCCAGAAGCCGCGCACATTGGAGGCGAGACCGGCCTGCTGCAGCCGGCTTTCAAGCGTCAGCGACTGCTTCCGCTGCTGCTTCTCCATGGCCTTGAGGTTGGTCATGATCTGCTTGCGCCGATTGCCCGCCTGGTCCTGGGGGTTGCGGCGGGAGCGATCCACCTTGGAGCTTCCAGCCAGGCCATGCGCGCGCTTCACCACCTTGGCGTGGGAACCGTCGCTCCAGGCGAAGGCGAAGGCCAGGCCGCCGGCGCTGGCGGCCGCGAGCAGGACGCCGAGGATCAGCAACATCGCCCTACTCCGCCGCGTCCAGGGCTTCGGCCAGCTCGCGCTCCAGGCCGTAATAGCGGGCGCGGTCCCAGAAGCGCGGGCGGGCGATGCCGGTGGAGCGGTGGCGGCCGGCGACCTTGCCCTGGGCGTCCTCGCCGGTGATCTCGTAGAGGAACAGGTCCTGGGTGATGATCACGTCGCCCTCCAGCCCCACCACCTCGGTGATGTGGGTGATGCGGCGGGAGCCGTCGCGCAGGCGCGCGGCCTGGATGATCACGTCTATCGAACCCACGACCATCTCCCGGATGGTGCGGGAAGGCAGGCCGTAGCCGCCCATGGTGATCATCGATTCGATCCGGCTGATGGCCTCGCGCGGGCTGTTGGCGTGCAGCGTGCCCATGGAGCCGTCGTGGCCGGTGTTCATGGCCTGGAGCAGGTCGAAGGCCTCGGGCCCGCGCACCTCGCCGACGATGATCCGCTCGGGACGCATGCGCAGGCAGTTCTTCACCAGGTCGCGCATGGTGATGGTGCCCTGCCCTTCCAGGTTGGGCGGGCGGGTCTCCAGCCGCACCACGTGGGGCTGCTGCAGCTGCAGTTCGGCCGCGTCCTCGCAGGTGATGACGCGCTCCGAGGGGTCGATGAAGGCGGTCATGGTGTTGAGCAAGGTGGTCTTGCCGGAACCCGTACCGCCGCTGATCAGGACGTTGCAGCGGGAGGCGCCGATGACGCCCAGCACGCGGGCGCCCTCGGGACTGATGGAGGCGTACTCCACCAGGTTGCGCATGGTCAGCTTGTCCTTCTTGAACTTCCGGATGGTCAGGGTGGGACCATCCAGCGCAAGCGGGGGACCGATGACGTTGACGCGGGAGCCATCGGGCAGGCGCGCGTCGCAGATGGGCGAGCTTTCGTCCACGCGCCGGCCGACTTGGCTGACGATCCGCTGGCAGATGTTCATCAGCTGCTGGTTGTCGCGGAAGCGGACGTTGGTCAGCTGGACCTTGCCGCCGACTTCGATGAACACCCGGCCGGCGCCGTTGACCATGATGTCGGCGATGTCGTCGCGGGCCAGCAGGGGCTCCAGCGGACCGTAGCCCAGCACATCGTTGATGATGTCCTGGACCAAGTGCTCCTGTTCCGCGCCGGACATGGAGACGTTCTTGATCGCCACCAGCTCAGCGACGATGTCCCTGATCTCCTCGGCCGCGGCCTTGATGTCCAGCTGGGCGAGCTGGGACAGGTCGATGGTGTTCAGCAGCGCCGTGTAGATCGTGGTCTTGGTGGCGTGGTAATAATCGCTCTGCTCGCGCACGATCTCGGTGATCGCGCCGGGCTGGGACGTGCCGCCCTGGGCGGCCTTCAGCTGTTCAAAAGCGGCGGTTTCGCGAGGACCGGTGCTCTCGACCACGGCCTTGGGCTTGGGCGTTTCGGCGCGGGGCTTCTCCGCGGGCTTGGGGGGCTCCTGCCGCTGGGGACGCGTGGCGATGTCCGCGCCGCCCGCGGGGGCGGGCGGAGGGGCTTCGGGGTCGGCCCCGGTTGCACTGCGCTTGCCGAACATCGGGCTGCCGTCCTTAGCCGCGCTTGCGCAGGCGCTCGATCAGGGAGGTGGCCATGGAGGCCGGCTTGGGCTTGGCGGCCGGCGCTTCGCGACGGGAAAGCAGCTGGGCGAACTGCACCACGCCCTCGGCCACCTTCGCCTTCGGATTCACTTCCTGGACCATCTGGCCGTTGTTGGCGGCCTGGCCGAACAGCTTGGCGTCGAAGGGCAGCACCATGGCGGGCTCAAAGCCCAGGGCCTTGGCGAAGTCCTTGACCGGGATTTCCGGCCGGCCGGGCACGCCCACCTGATTGATGATCAGGAAGGGCGGGCTGTCGTTGGGTCGCGCTTTCTTGACGAGGTCGAGCAGGTTCTTGGCGTTCCGGAGCGAGGCGAGGTCGGGCGTCGCCACCACCACCACGTCATCCGCGGCCAGAATCGTACGCCGCATCCAGCCTGACCAAAGGTGGGGAAGGTCCAGCACGACATAAGGCGCGGTGGCGCGGATCTTGTTCAACACCTCCTCATAGGTGTCGGCGTTATGCTCGTAATCCTCGTCCAGCGAGGCGGGGGCGGCGAACAGGCTCAGCCGCTCGGTGCAGCGCGCGGTCATGCGGTCGAGCAGCACCGGGTCCAGCCGGTCCGGCTTGGACAGCGCGTCGGCGAAGCCCTGCAGCGGGTCCTGGTTGAAATCGAGCCCGGCGGTCCCGAACGGCAGGTCGTAATCCACGATGACGGTGGACGACTGCATGTGCTCGGCCAGCGCATGGGCGATGTTGTGCGCCAGCGTCGAGGAGCCCACGCCGCCCTTGGCGCCCACGAAGGCCAGCGTCCGCCCGATGAAGGGCGTGGCGGGATCGGAGTACAGCGTGGTGATCGAGCGGATCATCTGCAGCACGCTGATCGGCGGCACCAGGTATTCGCTGACCCCGCGGCGCATCAGCTCGCGGTAGAGCGGGATGTCGTTGTGGGCGCCGATGACCACCACCTTGGTGCCTGGGTCGCAGACCTCGGCCAACTGGTCGAGCTGGCCGAGCAACAGGGTGGCGTCGTCGGCGCTCTCGGCGATGACCAGCGAGGGCGTGGGCTGGTTCTGGTAGAGCGCCAAGGCCTCGGCGAGGCCGCCAGATTTCACCATGGTGGTGGCGCGGGCCAGTCGGCGGTCGGCCGCCACCTGCTCGGCGATGGCGGTGGTCTCGCTGCGCTGGCAGAAGATGTGGATACTGATGCGCGGGACGGTCACCTCCCCCAGCGCCGCCTCGGTGTTCGCCAGCAGCACGCCGACGGGGTTGGGCGCGTTGTCCGGGACGACCGTGGCTTCGGTGACGACCTGGGGCCGGGGCGCCGAGATCAGCGGAAAGTCGGGGTCGTCGGCGTCGAGGGCGATCGCCGGAACACCGGGAAGCCCGAACTCGTCGTCGGCGTCGAAGCCGGCGAACGCGTCGTCCAGATCGACTTGGGCGGACTGTACCGTCATGCTCCTGCCCTCATGCTATGCGACATCATTGCGAGTTGCTCGAGACCTTGCCGTCGGCCTGATCGTCCTTGGCCGAAGAGGTGACGTCGCCGTCCCGATACTTTTTCAGCACCGTAGCTCGCCTCGGCCCATCCGCCGCCGTCATCACCGCCGGCGCGATCAGGTCGCGCGGGTCGGCGAGTTGGGCGGCGATATTGGCGGTCACCGCGCACCCGAAGTGGCTGAAGGTGGAGTTGTGGCCGGTAGCCGTCAGGTCCGACCAGCCGCCGCTGCAGTTGGGCCCTTGACTGCTGAAGCGTTCGTAGCTCGCCAGCAAGGGCGCGCCTGACGCTTGGCGAGCATCGTACCCCGCCATCTGCACGCGCTCTTGCGGCACGCCCAGCTTGGTCAGATAGGCGGCTGTCTGGGTCTGCATGCGCCGGCCCGTCGCCGCATCGCCAATGGCGAGGGGCGCGCGCACGCTCACTGTCCCGCCGCCGTCGTCTCGCCAGCGGCTGACGAATTGACCGAGCGCCGCCATCTGGGCGGTCGACAGGCCGCTGGCGTGGAGGCCGAGCGCGATCTGCTCCGGGTGGCTTGTCACCGCGATGCCGTAGTGTTCGGTCGGCGTCAGCGACAGATTCTGCGGGTTGGTGTCCGCCGCGCATCCTGACAGCGCCAACCCGGCCGCCAGGGCCGCCCACAGCGCTCCATCGCGCATCATCGCCTTATTGAACGACATAGCCGAACGGTCCCTGATAGCTCTTGCCGGGCAGCGGCACGGCGGGGCGGTCGAAGCCCTGGTTCAACTTGCCGAGGAGATAGGAGGAGCCGTCGTCGGCGATCTGCAGGCCATCGGCGGGGGTCTGGATCATGTCGGGCCGGGTGGGCTTGACGATGTAGGGCGTTACGATGATGACCAGTTCAGTCTCGCCTTGCTGGTAATCGCGCGAACGGAACAGCGCGCCAAGAACTGGAAGCTGATTCAACCCAGGCAAACCCGAGATCGCCTGCTTGTTGGTCGACTCAAGCAACCCCGCGATCATCATGGCGCCGCCAGACGGCAGCTCGACCACCGTCTCGGCTCTTCGCACGTTCAAGCCCGGCACCGACAAGGAGACGCCGGCGCTTGTAGAACCCGTGGTCGTCGTCGTTGTGCCGCTATTCAGCGTCAAGGCGCCGACGTTGGTCAATTCCGAGTATTCGGTGGACAGCTTCAGGGAGATGCGACCGCTGGAAAGCACCACAGGGGTGAAGCCCAGGCCCACGCCAAACTGCTTGAACTCCACCGTTACGCGGCCGTTGTTGTCTTCGGAGACGGGCACGGGGAACTCCCCGCCCGCGAGGAACTTGGCGCTTTCGCCAGAGACCGCCGTCAGATTGGGTTCGGCCAGGGTGCGCACCAAGCTCGTCTGTTCAAAAGCCTGCAGTACGCCGTCTGCATTGCCTTGATAGTACCCGGTCTTGCCGTATTGATCGAAGTGGTTGTTGGCGCTGGCGGTCAGACCGCCCAGCGCCGAGCCGTTGACCCCGTAAATCGCCTGGGTGGCGAGGCTGAAAGTATTATTGTTGCCGATCTGTGCCAGCATCGCTTGCAGGCTCACGCCGAGTTGCTTGATGACCTCCCGATTCACCTCGACGATGCGGACCTTGAGCATGACCTGCTCGGGCCCGGCGACCGAGATCATGTTGATCACCTGCTCGGGCTTTTCAACAAAGCTTAAGGCGATCCGCATGGCCTTGTCGGCGTCGCCGGCGTTCGGCGCCTCGCCGCTGAGGATGATGTGGTCGTTCACCGCCTCCACATGGATGGAGGAGCCCGGCAGGATGTGGTTCAACGTCTCGGCGACCGCGCCGGTGTCGCCGTCCACCCGCACGTTCAGGTGCAAGATCTGGCGGCCCATGCCGTCCACGAACGTGGCGTCGGTGACGCCGGCCGCTTGGCCGAGCACATAGATGCGGCGGGGCGTGGAGAGCACCACATCGGCGACCTTGGGGTTGGAGACCAGCACGTCGCGGGCGTCCACCGGCAGTTCGATCACCGCCGACTTGCCCTTGGGCAGCGAGAGGTTGCGACTTGCGCCGCCCTGCCCCGCGAGGCTCACATTCACCGTCTGGCCGCCCGGGCCGCCGGAAAGGTTGGGCCAGGCGCGGGGGGCTTGTGCCCGAGCGTGCCCTGCACCGGCGAGCAGCATGGCGGAGACCATCGCGACCCCGCTCATGTGCGCCAGCGCGGTGCGCAGGGGCGCCGACCCGAAGCCGCCGGACCTGAGTGGAAACTGGGATTTGGGCGAAGGCGTCATTGGCTTACCATCACCGGCGAGGAAGTGGAGTTGCGGAACACGCGGATCGTGCTGCTGGTGTCCTTGCTCACCGCGCCCACCTCGGCCCCGCCCGCACTGTCGGCGTAGGAGCGGAGCGCCAGGGTCAGGGTGCCGGAGGACTTGGCGAGCACGAGGTATTCGGCCTGCTTCGGCGTCGCTTCCACCGTGGCCGTCGCGCCGATGGCGGAGGCGGTCTTCTGGGAAGCCATGGTCTGGTCAATGGCTAGGACGCGCACGTTCTTCATCACCGTGCTGGTGACGAACCCGTGTGTGGGGCTGGTCGCGGCCACCGCGCCGACGGAGGCGCCGCTATCGACCTGGCGGGTGAGCAGGACGTCGACATGGTCGCCGGGCAGGATGAAACCGCCCGCAGCGCTTTCGGCCGTCAGCGGCAGCGCCACCGCCCGCATGCCGGGATCCAGCGTCACGGCCATCACCCCCGACGCACCGGCGCGCACGACCTTGGAGGCGATCAGAGGCTCTTCGGCTGTGATGTGGTCGCGCACGATGGCGCCCAGGAAGTTCGCACCGCGGCCTTCGGCGGGGTTGGACACCGCGTCGCCCGCCACCGTGGCCAGCTTGCCGGCCGTCTTGCTGAGCTGGCCCTGGTTGACCGCCGCCGTCTTCACCCCGGCCCCGTCGGTGGTGTAGGCCACGTTGACCGCATCGGCCGGCCACGCCTGCCACCCCATGTCGTCGGCCTGGATCACGTGGCCGACCGGCAGATCGTGTTTGGCGACCAGCACGCGCGTGGTGGGCGCGGGGGCTGCGACCTGGACGATGGTGGCGGGCGGCGGCGGCTTGGCGCCGGCCAGACCATGCATCAGCACGCCGACGCAGCATATCCCCGCCAGGGAGGCGACGCCGAGGATGGCCATGCGGGCCGTGTTCATGCCTGGTCTTCCCCGCGGCGAGCGCCGGTCTGGCGACGCGTCGATCTTGCTGGCTTGTCCGTGAGAGCTTGCCCGAAGCCTAGTTAACGGCGGCCTAAGTCGGCGTCGCTGAAGCGCGTCGGCTCAAAACCCGTGGGCGAAGTGGGCCAGCGGCGACAGGGGAAACGCCGCCAGGGCGCCCGCTGCGATGGCGACGCCATAGGGCACGTCGCCGCCCGGTTCCAGCAGCCGGCCCACCCATCCCGGGCCCGCCGCGGTCGCCAGGCGCGGCAGTTTGCGCGCGAACAGAAGACTCACCGCCAGTCCCCCACCCGCAAGTGCGGTCCAGAGCAGGAAGGAGACCATGGCCGTGGGGCCCAGCCACAGCAGACAGGCCGCCATCAGCTTGGCGTCGCCCCCGCCCATCCAGCCGAAGGCGAACAGCGCGACACCGACCGCGAGCGCGGCCGCCCCGACCCCGGCGCAGAGGGCGAAGCTCGTCAACGGCAACCCGATGGCGAGCGCCACGGGGACGAAGGCCAGGGCCAGTCCGGCGCAGAGGCGGTTCGGGATGGTGTAGCTGGTCGCATCGGTGATCGCTGCGGCGATGACGCCGGCAGGAAAAAGCGACAGCATCAGAGTTGGGATGAGCGGCGACATCGCGTGGGCTCCGGATCCAGCGTCGGCCCACCGTGCGTCGTCAGCGTGAAGGAAGCGTTGAACCTCTAACGCTCAGGATAGAGCTTTCTCAGCCTCGGCCCAAGGGGTCGTCTCGATAGACGGCTCCGACGTCGAGTCCACAAATGAAGAAGGCCGCGGCGCATGATGCGCCGCGGCCCCTATCAAGCAAAGTGTAGAAGCGACTTAGGAAGCCGAGCCGCTGACGTTGCTGGCGATGGTGTTGAAGGTACCACCGATCTTGGTGCCCAGCGTGGTGGCGCCGCCGATGATGACGACGGCGATGAGGGCGGCGATGAGGCCGTACTCGATGGCCGTGGCGCCAGACTCGTCCTTCATGAAGCGCGTGACGAACTTCGACATTTGGTAGTCTCCTGTTGTTAGCAAGCGGAAGTGGGTCCCGAGCACTTCCGCCCGCTTGACCCCGAACACATGCTCACAATGCCGCGAGCTCCTTAATGTCAGATGAAAACAAGCAAAGAGATGAAAGTTTTTGTGTTTACGTCCGTTTACCATGTTGTCGACCCTGAGAACAACACGACTCATCCAGACGCCTACTTGAACGTGCGCCCGGCGGCGGCTCGTTCAGCCCTATAGAGAGACTCCCGCGCGAAATCGGCCTTGAGGGTTTGTTGACGGTTTGCCGCCATGTTGGGTCGCATCAGCCAGCAGGTCCTCATGCGCTCGCTCTATCCCGTCATTCCCCTCGCCCTGGCGCTGCTGGTGGCCGGCGCCGCGCGAGCTGAAAGCCTTTCGGTGGCGCTCAATCATGCGTCTCGCCTCAACGTCCAAGGCGCGGCGAGCGTGGTCGTGGGCGACGACAAGATCGCCGACGTGACGGTGGTGGATGGCCATACTGTCTTTGTTGAAGGGCGCGCCTACGGGACTACCGCCATCGTCGTCAACGACCGCGCCGGCCGCACCCTCTACTCCGGCGACGTGACGGTCGTGCGGCCTTCGTCCGGGGTCGCCGTGTACCGGGGTCTGGTGCGGTCTGACTTCGCCTGCGCACCGGACTGCACCGCGGTCCAGCAGAACAGCGGCGTCCCGCTGAACGGCGCCATTCCGGCCGCGGGCGGCTCCACCCTATCCTTCTCGGCGGCTCACTGAGCCGTGGCGCCGTTCGCCTCAGTCATGATGGCGCGCGCGGTGCGGCGCATCGCCGGACGCGCAGGCGCAGGCCTGCGGGATCGACGGGGCGCGACCGCGGTCGAGTTCGCGATGATCGCCACCCCGTTCGTCTTCATGATCTTCGCCATCATCGAGGTCGCGATCTATTTCATGGTGCAGGTCACGCTGGACAATGCGACCGCTCTGGCGGCGCGCCAGCTTCGCACCGGCCAGATCGTCGCCGACGGCAACAGCGACACTACAGGCAAGACCCAATTCATGTCGGCGGTGTGCAGCAACATGTCGTGGCTGCAGGCGCAATGCCAATCCGGCGTCTCAAGCAGCAACGGGATGCAGTACCTGGTGGTCGACGTTCGCCAACTCGGAAGCTACAGCAACAGCTCCACAGCGCCGTCGATGACGTCCAACGGCGCCATGAACAATGCGAACTTCTGCTATTATTCGGGGGCGGCCGGCAGCGCCGTCGAAATGCGCGCTTTTTACCGCTGGCAACTGCTCACTCCCTTCCTGATGCAAGCCATGCAGACCTTCGCCGGCGGCGTCACCGAACTTCGCGCCACCGAAGTCTTCCAGGTGGAGCCCAACGGCCAGACCAACCCGTCGTCCACCCAATGCTGAGCCCGCTTCTGAGACTCAAGCGTTTCGGCCGCCGAACGGCGCGCGACAGTCAGGGCGTGGCGGCGGTCGAGTTCGCGCTGATCGCACCGATCATGATCCTGCTCTACTTCGGCATGACGGAGCTGTCGTCGGCGATCATCGCCAGCCGGCACGCCAATCACTCGACGTCGTCGCTGGGCGATCTGGTCGGTCAGTGCTCCAACATCAACGACGCCGATCTCACCAACATCTTCGCAGCGGCCTCCGACATCATGGCGCCGCTGCCGATCTCGACCACGATCCTGAACCAGCGGGTCACAAGCGTGGTGGTCACCGACGCCAACGGGACCACCAAGGTCCAATGGAGCCGGGTGCCGGCCAATCAGGTGGGCACCCCCGCCTATACCCCCGGACAGAGCGTCACCCTGCCCGCCAACCTGGTCAGCACCCAAGGCGATAGCGTGGTGATGGCGGAGACGGTCTATAGCTTCTCATTCCCGGTCAACATCTTGAACAACCTGGTCAAGTTCGACGATCTGTCCTACTTCAAGCCGCGCCGGAGCGCTCAGGTGGTCTATACCGGCGCGACGGCCAACGGCGGCACCAACTCCCAGACCAGCTGTTATTCCAGCTAAGCGGTGGTTGCGATCAGGCGAGGCCCGCTTTGGTGGGCCGCCTGTCGCTTGCCCCTGAGGCCATGCTTGGGAAGACCGGGACATTCGGATAGACGCTGGCCATGGCCGCCTTGACGGCGGCGGTGAAGGCCGGCCGCATCGGTGAGGCGGCGGTCGCCACCGAGCCTTCGGTGGCGACCTGGACGCTTACCGCAGGATCGTCCTGCCGCCTTCTGGAACTCGGCCATGATCGCCGTGCGCGGATGTCTTGGGATTGTTTCACCCTATTCTATCTCGTTGATATGACTGACGAAGGTATGCTCTTATCTAGAAAGTACGGTCGCGGAAACGGGTATAAAGTTATGGCTTTGATTTTACTTGATTAATGGATCGCGATGCGCCGCCTTGCCGTGCTGGGGGCATATCGCTCCGAAGATGTAGGCTGACGCCGTTCTCTGGTCATGAGGGGCTGAGGGCCTCACCCCGCGTTTGGACCACCGGCGCGTGATCTTGTTCTTCTGACCGACGCGGGCCTTGTCTTGCCACCAGATCTCCAGCTTCAGCTCAGGTGCGAGGCTCGCCTTCACCTTCAGAAGGCCTGCATCGAAGCCCCTTTTTTGAACGCCTCGACAGCGAGCGGGTCCTGAGCCTGATGGCGGAGCCTCGCCGACAGCTTTCGATAGCCCAGGACGGATGAGGCTATCGGCGTGCTAGACGTCAGCGGCGCGGTCGACTCCGAGAAGAAGCAAGATGAATGGCGTGGGTCGGGTTGGGGCGGCGCTTCGGCGCAACCTATGGCCGACAAGCCCCACCCGTAAGGAGGGACGACAACATCGAACTCATCGAGGAGCGGCTGGTCGGCAAGCGCGAGGTTAATCGCGGAGGCGTACGAGTGCAATCTTACGTGACGGAAACACCGGTAAATGAGCAGGTCGACCTGAGCAGGTTTTAATATGTCTAAAGCACTTATGAATCATATTCAACGTATACAGCAAAGGTCAAACCGGGTTTAGTGCAGAACATTCAAAGACTAACGGAGCTAGGTCGCCTCGCTCATGCAGCAGAGCGAAGTCGCGGTCTCAGCCATTTGCGGCGTCGTGTCTTTTGAACGAGCGGACGTACGCGCTCTAGCCATAGAACCTTCTGGTCCATGGAATCTTCCGTTTCGAAGTCATCGTCGGGAGACCGGAAGCTCAGTGATCCATTGGTAGAGAGCGAAAGGACCGGCCATCGCTCCTCCGGCTGCATCGATGGTTGGATTGGTCCGGCGCCCTCGTGAGCTACGAAGCCGTATCCATCATCGATGAGCTCGCTCAATCGGATATGGTTCAGGCTGACGTGCGGCGCGTACTTGCCCCGCCACTCCCGGCTGGTCTGCAGTTGCTCTCGTTCGGCGACGGGGGGCGGTTGATGCACGCGTTCGCGGCCCATCTCGCCGGCGAAGCGGGTGCATACGAGAGCGTTATACGCGTCGTCGTCGGTCGCGGCGTAGAGATATTCAAGGTCGCGAAGATCGACGAGATGCTCCCCGACGGCTGACAGGATCTCCACCCGCGCTGTCATTAGACCTTCATGGCGAGCCGGCCGCAGGGCCTCGAACGACGGATCGATCAGCAAGGTGGGAACGCCCAAGCTGCGCAATGCCAGCGCCAAGGCGATGGTCCAAGAAGAGGCGCCGACGATAAGCATGCCAGGAGGAGCCTGCGACGCCAGCTTCAGGACACGCGCCAGGGGTCCAAGCGTCAGCCCGTGCAGGACGACGGTTGCGGCGATGACGCAGAACACCATCGGCAGCACGAGCGCTCCGTCGCGATAACCCGCAGCGGTGAGCTGCGCCCCCGCCAACCCGGCCACCGCGGCGGCGACCACCCCGCGGGGCCCGATCCAGCCCACCAGCAGCCGCTCGCGCCACGTCATTTTGGCCCCGATCGTCGCAAGCCCGATCGCGAGCGGCCTCACGACCAAAAGGATGGCTGCGGTCGTCAGCACGATCGGCCACGACACGTGCCTCACGACGGCCGGATCTATGTTGGCGGTCAGCAGGATGAACAATCCCGACACAAGGAATACGGTCAGGCTCTCCTTGAACCGGCGGAGCTCCTGAAGACCGGTCACCTCGATGTTGGCCAGCACGACGCCGAAGATGGTCGCGCCGACGAGGCCGGTCTCGGCCTGGATCGCTTCTCCCACCGCGTAGACGCCAAGGGCGCCGGCCAGCAGGATGGGTGTCTTGAGATATTCGGGCGCGAGGTCCCGTCTGAAAGCAAAGCGGAGCACAAACGGCAGGGCGAAACCAAGAAGGCCGGCGACAAGAGCGCCGAACGCCGCCCGCCCGACAAGCACCGAAATGGTCCTGACGTGGTCGCCCTGTTCTCGCAGGGCCACCAGGAAGCCCAGCATCAAAAGTCCAAGGGTCGCGCCGATCGGATCGTTGACGATGCCCTCCCACTTCAGGAAGGCGCTTGCGCGCGGTTCGAGCTTGGCTTGGCGCAGGAGCGGCATAATCACCGTCGGGCCCGTCACGACGAGGATCGAGCCGAAGAGCACCGAAACCGACCAGGCGAGACCGCCGAGATAGTGCCCGGCGATCGCGCCCAGGGCCCAGTTCAGAGGCAGGGCTAGAAAGACCAGCCGGATTATGCCGGAACCCGCGCTTCGGAGTTCGCGTAGATTTAGGTTCAACCCCCCCTCGAAGACGATGATGGCCACCGCCATTCCGATGCCGGGGCTCATGACCTCGCCGAGGATGGCGGACGGTCGCACCCATCCGAAGACGGGACCTATGACAAGCCCAAAGGCGAGCAGGGCCAGGATGGACGGCACGCGAAGCCTCCAGCCGAGCCACTGAGCCGCAACGCCCGCCACGGCCACGCCCGCGATCAGCAGAAGGATGGCGTGATCCATATTCCCCTCAAAACCGACACCGGAGACCAGCCGCTTTGGCGCGCGACCGATCCCTATGCGTACCTGCAAGCTATGGTGCCGCCGGCGTCTTCTCTAAACGACATAACTCATTCGACCTCGTCCCAAGGCGCAGGCAAGCGCCCGGCCTTGAAGAGGAGGGTCGGGGTCTCGTCGTACTCTCCCATCTCGACGTCGGCGGAAACGGTGTAGGCGATCACGCCCTCGCGGATAGGGGCCAACCGCTCCGCTTTGCGAACGGCTTCCGCCGCATCCTTGCACCCGATCGGTTGCTCCGCCTGCAGAGCCTTGCCTCGCCCTGCCGCATAACCCTGGACAATGTGGACAGTCTCATGAGGCATGGCGTGGACCTTAGTAGATTATCCAGAGAAATAGAGACTGGCTGTCAAAAGGCAATGTCTGTCGATGCCCGCAGCACCTAAACGCCTTAATGATTTTATCCAAATTTATATTCCCTGATTTTTTCTGCTCGCGTGTCTCTCAATATTTGCTTCTGCTCAAACGATTGAGTCATCCGGCCGCGGCATCTAGCATGTCGTCGAGGAGCTGCTGGTCCGTGCGATGAGATCGAGCGGGGACGTGGAAGCCATGATCGGCGCCGTCTACGATCGACAAGGTCGCGCGCTCCCCCAGTATTTTCCCCGGTCTCGTCAATTTACAGGTTCAACGCGAGCCGCTTTGGATGAAGGTGACTTGCTCTCAGGCATTACGGGGCTCGACGGCGCAAAGATAACGCTTCGCCTTCACGTGCAGCGCGATCGGCGCGGTGACGTCCTCGCCGAACCCGCGCGCGAGCCAAGCCGCCCCAAGCGAGTCGTGGTCCAGCTCTCGTCCGTAGTCCAACGTCGCCTCGTCTTCGGAAGGCAGCAAATGACCCACGTCGTGGAGCAGGGCCGCGACGACGACATGGCGCGGCGCGTTCAGCGAGTCCGCGAGCGCGGCGGACTGAAGCATGTGGGCCTCGAGCGAGAGATCCTCGCCGTAACTATTTCCGCCAAATTGCTCGAACAGGTCGAATACCTCGTCGACGATATTGTTCGCGGTCACAGCTAAATCTCCTTTCGGTTGAACCGTCACACTTCCCGCCCTTGCCGCGATTTCGTTTTCAGATCGGCAAAATAGCTGGCCAAAGCTGAAACGCCAACGACTTGGCCCAATCCGTTGCGACATTTAGGCCAGTCATTCATCTGAGACTTTACTGTCGCTTCCCCTTCACGTTTCCAACCTATGTTAATTTTGCGGCGGGGACATGCCGCGAACGATGATCTCAGTACGGATGATATTTGGAGCTTTTCGAGGCTTTTGCTTCGTGGCGTCTGAAACCTTTGGCTGAGGGTTGGGGGCAACCTATGAAAGCGACGTATATAGCTTCCTGCGCGATCGCCGCGATCCTGAGCGGGGGCGGGGGCGCCGCTTTCGCGGCGGACGCCGCTGCGGGTCCAGTGGCTACGGCCTCCAGCGCAGCCTCGTCGGCGGTGGGGTCTGGGGCCGCGGTGGCCACGGGAGCGGTCGACGCCGCCGGCGCACCGGCGCCTGTGGACGAGATCGTGGTGACGGCTCAGCGGCGCAACGAAAGCATTGAAAAGGTGCCGCTCACCATCCAGGCCTTCACCGGCAAGACCTTGTCCCAGCTGAACGTCACCACACTCGACGACCTGCTGAAGTATACACCCAACGTCACCTACGGGAACAATGGTCCGGGCCAGGGCAACATCTTCATCCGCGGTCTGAGCGCAGGCTTCGCCGGCGGCCAGTCGAGCGCCACGGCCGGCAACTTCCCCAATGTCGCGATCTATCTCGACGACCAGTCCTTCCAGTTCCCCGCCCGCAACATCGACATCTATGTGGCCGACATGAACCGGGTCGAGGTGTTGGAAGGTCCCCAGGGCACCCTGTTCGGCGGCGGCGCGGAAGCGGGTGCGATACGCTACATCACCAACAAGCCCAATCCCACCAAGTATGAGGCGAACGCCGAAGGCAGCTTTGGCGGCACCAGCGGCGGGGCGGAGAACAGCAGCGTCAACGCCACGCTGAACGTGCCGGTGATCCGGGACAAGCTGGCGATCCGCGCCGTCGTCTATGACGAGCGCCGCGGCGGCTACATCGACAACGTGCCCAGCACCTTCACCCGCTCCAACAGCGACATCGGCAACTACTATTTCGGCATTGCGCCGACCAACGGCGTCTGCCCCAACAAGCTGCCCGGGACGGCGGCCAACGGGTGCACGCTCGGCAGTTCGCCTCAGTCGCAGATCAACAACAACGCCATCGCCCAGAAGGACCAGAACCCCACGACCTACCAGGGCGCGCGCATCTCGGCGCTCTACGACATCAACCCGGACTGGAACATACTGATCCAGCAGAGCTTCCAGGACCTGGACGCGGAGGGCCTGTACGCCGAATACCCCACGGGGTCGGACTTCCAGCCGCTCAAGGCGCTGCAGGTCACTTCGTTCTCGCCCTCCTACGACAAGGACCGGTTCGAGAACACCTCCTGGACCCTGAACGGCAAGATCGGTCCCCTGCGCGCGATCTACACCGGCGGCTATCTGGACCGCCACATCTCCCAGCAGATGGAATACACCAACTATTCGCGCACCGGCGGCGGCATCTACTACCAGTGCTCCGGCGGCGGCGCCGCCAGCAGCCTGCTGGGCGCCGGCATGGGGCAGCCGATCACCTGCTACTCCCCGCAGGGCTATTGGCAGGACACGGTGAAGAACACGCACCTTACCCAGGAAGCGCGCCTCAGTACGCCGGACGACTGGCGTCTGCGCGGCATCGCCGGCGTCTACTATGAGCACTTCAAGATCGACGACGTCCAGAACTTCGATTACAAGACCGTTCCTGCCTGTAACGCCGCCAACCTGGCCCTGGCGCAGGGCGGCGGCCCGATCTGCTTGGCGGACGTGCGCACCGCGCCGGGCTCCACCGCCAACCAGCCCGGCATCCGCGGCGACAACACCGCCTTCGGCGAGGACACCCAGCGGGGCTACAACCAGACCGCCGCCTTCGCTTCCGTCGACTTCGACATCATCCCGAACGTCCTCACGATCGGCGGCGGCTCGCGCTACTTCAACTACCGTGAGTCGGAGGTCGGCTCGCAATACGGCACGGGAGCGGGCTGCGTGGACGTCCCCAACGGGGACTGCACGGGCGGCCTGGTCAACATCAACAACGCCAACGACAAGATCGGCTACCACGGGTTCAAGAGTCGCGCGAACATCACCTATCACATCAATTCTCGGACGCTGGTCTACTACACCTTCTCGCAAGGGTTCCGTCCGGGCGCCTTCAACCGCTCCACCAGCGGCGTCGCCAAGGACGCCTCAGGAAACGCGCAGTACCAGAAACCCAACGGCTATGCGCCCGACTCGCTCACCAACAACGAGATCGGCCTGAAGACGGAGCTGTTCGACCGCCGTCTCCAGCTTAACCTGTCCGCCTACGACATGGACTGGGACAACGTCCAGTTCCTGTTCTTCAATCCGACTCAGCTCGGCAATACGACCTTTGGCGTCAACGGCCCCAACTACAACATCAAGGGCGTAGAGGCGCAGGTGGTGGGCCGCGTCACCGAGGAGTTGAGCTTCCAAGGGTCGGCGACCTATGACGACGACACCCAGTCGAACTCGCCGTGCCTGGTCGACAATATCAAGACGTCCCCAGGGTTCAATCAATGCATCACCGAGGTCAAGGGCCTGCCCTTCCAGAACCCCTTCGGGGCGGTCGGCACCACCCCCGCCTTTTCGCCAAAGTTCCAGGGCAATCTTCGAGCCCGCTACGACCGGCAAATCTTGGAGTACAAGGCCTACGGCATACTGGGGGCCAGCTATACCGGCAGCATGTACAACCAGCCGGCGACGTATCTCTCGGGCGCCGGGGTGGCGATCCCCAACACCACCTATCTGCGCTATCTGCAGGCGGCCTACGTCACCGAGGACGCCACGCTCGGCGTCGGCAAGGACCACTGGTACGCCCAGTTGTTCGTCAACAACCTGCTGGACTCCCACGCCAGTACCTTCACCTCCTCGGCCCAGTTCATCAAGTCGGAGGTGCCGATCCGGCCGCGCACCTTCGGCCTGAAGATCGGGGCCAGCTTCTGATCTGCGTTTTTCAGCTAAGATAAGGGTGCGGGTGAAGACGCCCGCACCTTCACGCTTGGACGCCATGGCCTTGAACGCCGCCCTCGATCCGTCGCCTTCCGTGGAGACGGACATTGCCCGGCTGAACAGGCTGCAGAAGGATGGGCGCCACGGCGAGGCTCTGGCCGCCGCGCAGTCCTGGCTCAGCAAGCTGCCCGAGAACCGCGACCTGCTGATGATCGCAGCGATCAGCCTGCGTCACCTCTTCCGCGTCCCCGAGGCGCTGGCCACGCTCGATCGGCTGGAGCGGCTACAGCCGCGCTTCAGTCGCCTGCACCAGGAGCGTGGCCTTTGCCGCGTGGCCCTGAAGGATGCGCCCGGCGCCATCGATGCGCTCTTGCGGGCGGTGAACATCAACCCGGCCCTGCCCGCAGCCTGGGGAATGCTCGAAGGCCTGTACCGACTGACCCGCGACGCGCCGAACGCCGCCACCGCCAGCGATCATGTCGCCACCCTGAAGCGCCTGCCGCCGGAGATCGTGAGCGCGACCTCGCACTTCCACGACGGCGACCTCGCCCCGGCGGAGCAGGTCATCCGCGCCTATCTGCTGCGCCACGGCGACCACACGGAAGCGATGCGCCTGCTGGCCCGCATCGGCATGGCGCGCGACGTGCTGGACGATGCGGAGGTGCTGCTGGAGGCGGTGCTGGAGCTGGCGCCGGATTATCATGCGGCCCGCTACGACTACGCCCAGACGCTGGTGCAGCGGCACAAGTATGTGCAGGCCCGCGCGCAGATTACACGGCTGCTGCAGCTTGAGCCCGCCAACTCCGACTACCGCGCCCTGGCCTCCACGACGGCTGTGGGACTTGGCGAGCAGGACATCGCGATCGCGCTCTACGAAGACATGCTGGCCGATCGCCCCGACGATCCGGACGTGCACCTTTGGCTCGCCCACGCCTTGAAGACGGTGGGCCGCACGTCCGAGGCGGTGAACGCCTACCGCGCAGCGGCGGCCGCACGGCCGGACTTCGGCGACGCCTACTGGAGTCTCGCCAACCTTAAGTCCTACCGGTTCGCAGACGAGCAAATCGCGCGCATGCGCGCCGAGGAGGCGTCGGAGGCCGTAGGTCTCCCCGACCGACAACACCTCTGCTTTGCGCTCGGCAAAGCCCTAGAGGACAGGGGAGACGCAGCGGAGTCCTGGCGCTACTACACGGCGGGCAACGCCTTGAAGCGGTCGGAGAGCCGCTACCGCCCCGAGCTCATCGAGAGCAATACAGAAAAGCAGATCAAGGTCTGCACCCGCGGCTTCTTCGAGGCGCGCCAGGGCTGGGGCGATCCGCGGCCCGACCCGATCTTCATCCTGGGCCTGCCGCGGTCCGGGTCCACCCTGCTGGAGCAGATCCTGGCGTCCCATTCCCAGGTGGAAGGCACCCAGGAGCTGGCGGACGTCCAGAGGATCGTGCTGGAGCTGCAAGGCCGCGACCCCGAGCTCGACACCCCCCGCTATCCCGCCGTGCTCGCCGACATGAGGCGGGAGGACTTCGCCAGGCTTGGCGACACCTACCTCGCCGACACCCGGATCTACCGGACGGACAAGCCCATCCTCATCGACAAGATGCCCAACAACTTCCGCCATATCGGCCTGATCCATCTGATGCTGCCCAACGCCAAGATCATCGACGCCCGGCGTGACCCTATGTCCTGCTGCTTCAGCAACCTTAAGCAGCTGTTCGCCCAGGGGCAGGAGTTCACTTACAGCTTCGAGGATATCGCCCGCTATTACAGGACCTATCTGGAGCTGATGGCGCATTGGGACGCGGCGCTGCCCGGCCGGGTGCTGCGCGTTCAGCATGAGGACGTGGTGGCCGACCTCGAGGGAAGCGTTCGACGGATGCTCGACCACTGCGGTCTGGCGTTCGAGCCCGCGTGCTTGGAGTTCCACAAGACCGAGCGCAGCGTGCGGACCCCCAGTTCCGAGCAGGTGCGACGGCCGATCTTCCGCGAGGGCTTGGATCAATGGAAGGCCTATGAACCTTGGCTGCAGCCGTTGAAGGCTGAACTCGGCGATGCGATGGCGCGCTATAGGGACTAGGGTGAGGTCGCCGCCAGGTTCGCGCCGATCCGGGCGCCGCTCCGCACGTCACCGCGGCCCCTGCCGTAGAAATAGAGCGCCGCCAGCGCCGTGAGGACCGCGCCCCCTAAGCTGGTGGCGTAGGCGCTGAGCGTGAAGAACTGCAGCCAGTCCAGCTTCATGCCGCCGAAGTTGCGCCAGAGCAGCAGCGACACGCTGCCGAAATAGCCCGACGCGTCGGCCACGTAGATCAGGAAGCCCGCATTGGCCACGCGTCCGCTAAAGGCCACAAGCCGGTCGAACAGCATGGCGTTGAAGGGCGTGTACCCCATGTAGAGCCCCGCTCCAGAGAGGATCATCCAGGCCAGAGGCGAAAGAAGATGAGCCTGGAACGCCAAGGTGGAACCGCCCAGCAGCAGAAAACCTGCAAGGACGATGCCGTGGATCACCAGCAAGGCCCGGCGATTGTCGCGCACGATCATGATCGCGCCGAGTGCGAAGAGGGACACGGCGGCGACGGGAAGCTCGCTGGCGGTGAAGACGCCCGCCTCCCTTCCGTAGCCCAGCGCAGTCCAGATCTCGGCGGCGAAGTTGTCGCGGAAGTCCCGGAAAGCGGTCAGGAGCACGTAGGACAGGACGAGCAGCACAAGGCCCGGCGCATACTCCCGCAGAAAGGCGGCCCGCCGCCGGCCGTCCATCGGCTCGCGCCTGACGCGTTCCGCCTCGTCCCGCGGGCTCGGCGGCGGCAGCTGGCCCAGCACCCAGACCGAGATGAAGAGCAGGGGAAAGAAGAGGGCGCCGGTGGCCGCAGGCATCCAGAACGGCGAGACGTGCGCAGTGTCCAAAAGCCACGCCCCCACCGACTTCACCACGCCGGAGGACAGGATGAAGCTGGCGCACAGGACCGCGCCGAGCACCTCGGAGACGCGCCGCCCTTCCATGTAGCCGAACACCAGCCCCCAGATCATGCCGAGCGGCAGGCCGTTGAAGAACAGCGCCGCGACATTCCAAGGCGCGGGCGTGATGGCGAAGGCGATCAGCGCCAGCCAGGCCATCCCGATCAGCCCCAGGATCGCCACGCCGCGCCGAGCCGGATCGATCTCGGAGATCACCTTGACCCCGATCAGCTTGGACAGGGCGTAACCAACCGCCTGTGCGATCACCAGGGCGATCTTGTAGTCCAGGGCGAAGGGCCAGCCCCGGACGGTATCGAAGGTGGCGGCCGTGAAAGGCTTGCGGAAAGCGTACATGGAGAAGTAGGCGCAAAATCCCGCCAGTCCCGCGACGAGGATGAAGACGACAGGGTCCGCCTTCGTCAGGCTGCGCATCAGCCTGCCCGCCATGTCATCCTCCGAGTACGCGCGCTAAGTCATGTATAGACTAGGATGCGGACATAACAGATAGATGACAGGTGGGGTCGGAGTGAATCTCACACGAAGATACTGTCTTCGGACTGTCACGGACCTTTGCTGAACGGCTTCTCCGCCGCCCTTTCCCCACGCATACTATGTCGACGGACTCATCGTTCGATCTCGCCGTCGTCGGCGCGGATATCGTCGGGTTGAGCGGCCCATGGGCGGCGGCGAAGCGCGGCAAGCGTTGGCGGCGATTGCCTTCATGGGCGCGCCGAGAGGGCGCACGGTGGCCGCAAGCCCGCCGGGGAGGGCATGGCGCCGAAGGCCCGGCCGGTAAAAAAGCCGAAGTTGCGCACCGAGGCGCTGTTGGCCTCGGGCTGCGGACAGGGAGCAGCAAGGCCCTGTGCAGGCTCCGCACACCCCTCGCTTAGGCCGTCATCGCTACGTCACCGAGTCAGGCCATTCGCCCCTTGGTCCGAACCGCCTGGAGCAGGGGCGCATGGTCATGTCGAGGGTTCATCGCCGCTATCGCAGCGTCTTCCTTTCGGACGTCCATCTGGGCGCGCGGACCTGCAAGGCGCAGGCTGTGCTGGCCTTTCTCGACGGGATCGAATGCGAGCGACTGTACCTGCTCGGCGACATCGTGGACGGTTGGCGGCTCCAGCGACGCTGGTTCTGGCCCGCGACCCATGCGGCGGTGATCGAGCGCATTCTCGCCATGGCCAGATCGGGCGTGGCCGTGACGTACGTGCCCGGCAACCACGACGCCTTCGCGCGCAGCCACGACGGCTTTAGCGCGGGCGGTGTCAGCATCGTGGAAGAGGCGGAGCATCTCGCCGCCGACGGCCGCCGCTATCTCCTGGCGCACGGCGACGCCTATGACCCCGGCGCGCAGAGGAGCACGGTGACGCGCTGGGCATGTGACATCGCCTACCGCGGCCTAATGCGGCTGGACGGCGCCGGTCGCTGGGCCTGCCGAGGTCTCGGTCTTGGCGAGGTCAGCCTGGCTGCTCAGGCCAAACGTCATCCTCTTTTCGGCCGCCGGGTGGTGGAAAGGTTCGAGACCGCCCTCGCTGCGGAGGCTCGCCGACGAGGCTTCGATGGCGTGATCTGCGGCCACATCCATAGCGCCGCCGCGCGAGCCATCGACGGCGTCGCCTACGTCAACTGTGGGGACTGGGTGGAAACTTGCAGCGCGGCCGCGGAGACCCCCGACGGTCAACTCAACCTAATCCGCTGGCAAGCCGACATGCGGGTGACACGCGACCGCCGTGCGGCGGCCATGGGCGTCGGAGCCGCCAGAGCCGTTTTCTGGCAGCGCGCCGGGGGTGTCGCCAAGTAGGTCCGCAAGCTCATCCGGCGCATCGTCCGCAGGTCCGGAAGCCCGCCGCGATCTGAAAGCCGAGGGCCGAGTTCCGCCGGGGACACCGCTTACCTGGGCGATTATCCCGTACTTGACTGGTGGTCTCAGACGGCATAGATTGCTCCTGTCGCTAGGGAGTGATCGACGTGGCCCGCATTCAGCAAATGACGATCCCCCAGTTTGAGGCGATGTTCCCCGATGAGGATGCGTGCTCGGCCTACTTGGTGAGCCGCCGCTGGCCTGACGGGGTCCACTGCCCCCGCTGCGGCGCGAGCGAAAAGGTCTCTGCGGTGTCCACCATGGCATTCAAGTGGCAGTGCTATAGTTGCACGCCCGCCAGCGGATACCGCTTTTCTGAGATCACCGGAACCATCTTCGAGAACACGAACAAGGACCTTCGTGAGTGGTTTCGCGTCATTCACATGATGCTGACCAGCAAGAAGGGCGTTAGCGCGCTTCAAGTCCAGCGCGTCATGGGCTTCGGCTCCTACAAGACCGCCCATTACATGTGTCACCGCATCCGCGCCGGTTTGGCCGATGAGCAGTTCAACAAGCTCATGGGGATTGTCGAAGTCGATGAGACCTACGTGGGCGGCAAGGACAAGAACCGGCATTGGGATAAGCGGGTTCACGTTCGTGGCGGATCGGCCAAGGAATGCGTCGTGGGGGCCGTGAGCCGCAAGGGCAACGTCGTCGCCCGCGTCATCGACAACACCCGCGCTACGACGCTCCAGCGCTTCGTGCGCGAGAGCGTATCGGATCGGGTGAGCCTGCTCTGCACCGACCAGCACAAGGGCTACCTTGGCCTTCACTCCGACTTCCCTCATTCCAACATCGACCACTCCAAGGGCCAGTACGTCGTCGGTGCGGTTCATACGAACACCATTGAAGGTTTCTGGAGCATCCTTAAGCGCGGCATGGTCGGCACGTTCCACAAGGTGAGCGCCAAATATCTGCCGCTGTACGTCGCCGAGTTCGAGTTTCGGTATAACAACCGTGACAACGCAGACATCTTCGGCACGGCAGTTAGCACGTGCTAAGCAGACTCCTCGCGGCGAGGCACTGGTGGCCTCTGGGAACAATTGGGTTTGTTTTGTTCGTTCTACTTTGCTTTTCATTTTCGCCCGACCAGCTTGACCATGCACAAACACAGAAATATCGATCCGAAGCCGCCCAAGAGCATGCTGTAGACGAGGCCTCTCAGATAGTTGTGGCGAGGTATACTAAAGTCCTCGCAGCCGTCACAATTGCCCTGGGGTGCATCTCGCTTTTTCAGGTATACTTTCTCATCAAGGCCGACGAGACCGCGAGGCAGTCTGCCGATACCGCCGCCAGGGCCGCCAAGCTCGCCGCGGACACCGCCTGGGCGCAAGGCAAGGAGGCCTCCGACGCTCGCGTCAGAATGCACCGCCCCCGTCTTCACGTCAGAAACGTTGTTATTGACGGCGGCTTTATCAACAACCGGCCGGTATCTGGCCAGTTCTACGTGTCCAACACGGGCGGCGTACGAGCAATCATACTCAAAAGTCACTGTATGGTGCTTTGGAACGTAAATGGGTTGCCTATGCGTCGGCCCTATGAGGGGGAGGCTGGAAACGACCCTGTAGACGCCTTCCCGCTTGGTGCAGGAGACTCGACGCACGGCGAGTTCATTGAGCCTCACTTTTACATGAGTAGCCCCATAGGGCGGGATGAGGGGCCGCACATCTATGTCATGGGATGGATTAGCTACATGGATGACAACGGAGCCAAGAGGCGCACCGCTTTCTGTCGCCAGCTTCTCCATCGCAACGGCTCGGCCCGGTTCTACCCCGTAGACGATCCCGATTATGAGTACGAAGAGTAGAGCGCCGGCCTGTCTCATTGACCGTGCCCGCGTTCGGCAAACCAGTCAAGTAGCGCATAATCGCCCTTACCTGCGGTGACGAGAGGCGCCATAAGGGCGAACCATGTTCAGGCGCATGGCGCGCCTGGAGGAATGATGTCCGACATAACCAGCCTCTCCCCCGATCACGGCCAGCCGGCGGATGGAGAGCTTGAGCAGGGCGGCATGGAGCCGCTGGGTCGACCCGGCATAAGGCATTGGCGGCAGGCGACCATCACCAATACGAGCTTGGCCGATCAGGGCAGCGTGTATTTCGCCGCGATCGAGATGACGCGCATGCCTATGATCCTGACCGATCCGCGCCAGGAAGATTGCCCGATCGTTTTCGCCAATAACGCCTTTCTCGACCTCACAGGCTACGAGGTCGAGGAGGTGATCGGTCGCAACTGCCGCTTCCTCCAGGGCGCAGGCACCGATCGTGCGTCTGTTCAGCAAATGCGCGATGCGATCACGGCACGCGACGCCATTGCACTGGAGATCCTCAACTACCGGCGTGACGGCTCCCCCTTCTGGAACGCCATCTTCCTGGGCCCGGTGTTCGATGAGCAGGGCGTGTTGCTTTTCTTCTTCGCCAGCCAGTTGGACGTCTCCAAGCGTCGCGAGAGTGAGCAGGCTTTGCGGCAGGCCCAGAAGATGGAGGCGATCGGACAGCTGACCGCCGGCCTGGGCCACGACTTCAACAATCTGCTTCACATCGTCAACGGCAGCCTGGAAAGGATGAAGGACTGCCGGCACGACGAGGCCGCCTTCGAACGCTATCACGCCGCAGCGACCGCAGCCTCCGAGCGAAGCGCCAAGCTGACGCAACAGCTACTGGCCTTCGCCCGGCGCACCCGGCTTGAGCCCGAGGGTGTCAACCTCACTGATCTGATACAGGGTTTCGCCGAGCTTCTCGATACTTCGGTCGGTAAGAAGGCGACACTGCATCTCAGCCTGCAGCGCCGCCTGCCGCTGACCCGGGTCGACCCCACCTACCTGGAGATGGCGCTCCTCAACGTCGTCTTGAACGCCCGCGACGCGTCCCCCGACGGGGGTGACATCACGATCTCCACTCGCCAGCTGTCCCTGCGTCATGGCGATGCTCTGGCCACTCATCTCAAACCTGGCGACTACGTGGTCCTTTGCGTGCGCGATGAAGGCGCGGGCATGCCGGCCCACGTCCTGGCGCGGGCTACGGAGCCGTTCTTTACGACCAAAGGCCTCGGTCACGGGACGGGTCTCGGCCTGGCCATGGCGCAAGGCTTCGCCGAGCAGTCCAAAGGTCGCCTCGACCTGGAGAGCGAAGAAGGACGCGGCACAACGGTTCGGATGTACTTCCCAAGATTTGAGGAGCGCGAAGAACTGCCCCAGGTGGAGGCGGCGTCATCGGTCGAGGGTTACCACCCGAAACCTCTGGACCCGACCGCGCCTCCGCTGATCCTTGTGGTCGATGACCACCATGACATCGCGGAATTGGCCCGGGAGGCCCTGAGCGATCTCGGCTACCGGGTCGTCGTCGCTCACAGCGCCGACGAAGCCTTGGCGCGGTTCGAGGAGGCGCAGGCGCGGCTCGACGCCTTCCAGCTGGTCTTCACCGATGTGCTGATGCCGGGTGGGGACAACGGCCTTGTCCTGGCCGAACGCCTGCGCGTCCGCGATCCCGCGACGCCGATCCTGTTGACCACGGGTTATAGCGACGAGATGGCCATGGACGGGCCGGCGGGCGTCGGTCTCGACGTCCTCGGCAAGCCCTACAAGCGCAACGAACTCATCGATCGCGTGCAAACCGCCCTTCGACGCGGCGCCAGAACGGGTCCGGGACGCCGCCCCTCCGACTTTGGCCATGCGGAGGCTTAGCGCTATGCTTGAGGCGGCGCGCCTCGTGGGCGTTCGGTTTCCATCCTACGGGGCTGCCGCTAGGATGGCGGGATGGACGACTTCGAGATCCTGCGGCGCGCTCAGGTCCTGCTAGGCCAGTACGGCTTCGACGCCGAGCAGGAGAGCGTGGCCAAGGCGGTGCGGATCATCACCGCCACCGCCAAGCGGCTGGGCGTGAGTACGGGCGAAAAGGCGAGGATCGCCAGCGGAACCCAGGGCGAGCGGCTCAAGATGCTGCGCGAGCGCACCGGGCGAACCCGTTCCCAGCTGGCGGAGCTTTGCGGGGTGAATATGGGCACGGTGCGTGCGCATGAGAACGGGGAGCACACCATCCCGGACGAGGTGGCCAGGGCGTACGCACAGGCCTTGAGCGTCACGCCGGCGATGATCCTGTACGGGGCCGACTGAAGGCGCTTCCCGGCCGGCGTCTAGCTGGACATCTCCGGCAGGTTTTCGGGCTGGCTGAAGCGGAAGCTGATGTCCGGCCGGCGCGCCGAGTCCGCGCCCACGCTGAGCGTCGCCACGCGCAGCGTTGCGCTGCCGGCCAGGGCGAAGAGCGCGGCGAGGTCTGACAGGGCGGCCTTGGCCCGGCGGTCCGTCACCAGATGGCTCGCGGCGTGCAGGCCCATGGGCAGCAGGATGCCGAGACCTTCCGCGCCGATCTGCTCCACCCTCCCCCACCTGGTCTTCAGCACTTCACCTACGCCCTTAGTCTTCGCCTGATGATGATGGGCCACGGTGGCGGCCAGTTCGACCGCCAAAGCGGCGCCAAGGATCAGGTTGAGCGGCGTGAGCATGGCGTCGTCGCGCTCGCCCAAGGATAGCCCCGCGGCGCCTGAGGCGATAGAGGACGCGCCGAACCGTACCGCCAGCGCCCGAGGCGCGGCGGCCCAGTAAGGCGTGCTGGTCGCCGAAAGCAGCGACGCGGTATAGGTGGCGAGCCCGGCCCCAGTGACCGCCGATGGCGCGCTTCCCAACCGGGCCAAGGGTTTCAACCAGCCTCTGTCGGGAAAGGTGTCGGCCAGAACCTGAGCGCCCGCCCCCAGCAGCGAGCTCGGGATGAAGGCGGTCAGAATCCAGGTGCCGATCGACATGGGCGAGGTGCGCTTGGCGATTCGCCACATGTTGTAGAACCGCTGCGGCGTGTGCAGGTCCCAGACCAGCAGCAAGGCGCCGATCGTGGGCGCCATGGTCGCCAGATAGCGCCCCCGCCGGCCGACGCGGTACGCGCGCTCCCCCCTCACCGCTTCCGCGATCGTTGACACGACGGCCGCGCCGCCCGACAGCCCGGCCAGAAAGATGTAGCCGCCCACCACGTAATTGTTGAAAGGCGCGGCCTTGAGCTGGGAGCGGCCGTAATAGGTGGGGCCCTCCCACTTGCTGGGCTGGCTGGCCTCGGAGGCGGTCTCGACGTAGGGTCGCAGCGCCTTCTTGTCGAAGTGGCTGCCGTGGCCGTCGGCTATACTCTCCGTCCAGCGGCGCGCCTTGGCGTCAACGTGCATCGCGCGGCGCTCCGGCAAAGGCGGCGACGGCGCCGAGCGCCAGGGCGGCCACGGCCATCAGCCCGGCGGTGAGCGCAGGCTTCACACGGTTGGAGGGACGGGTGGGGGCTGAAGGCAGGTTGTAGGCCTCAGGCCTATCGGTGAGCAGGAAGAAGGCGTTTAGGTACTGCATGTCGCCGGTGGAGCCGAGATCGCCCGGCGCGCCGTAGGTATAGGCGGTGGTGACGCCGCGCTCATGCAGTTCCTCCACTCGAAGCTTGGCGCGGGCCTGCAGGTCGCTCAGCTCGCCGAACTGGATGCTGTCGGTGGGGCAGGACTTGGCGCAGGCGGGCTCCAGCCCGCCCTTCAGCCGGTCGTAGCACAGGGTGCACTTGTGCGCCTTGCCGTCGGTGGTGGAGACATCGATCACCCCGAACGGGCAGGCCGGCACGCAGTAGCCGCAGCCGTTGCAGATGTCCTGCTGCACCACCACCGTGTCGAACTCGGTCTTGAACAGCGAGCCGGTGGGACAGGCCTCCATGCAGGGCGCATGGTGGCAGTGCTTGCACACGTCGCTCATCATCAGCCAGCCACTTTGGAAGGCGGGCTGCTCGTTGTCGCGCACGCCGTATCCAGTCTCAGCCGCCGCACGATCGGCCTGCTTTTTCTCAATGAAGGCCACGTGGCGCCAGGTGTTGGCCGAAAGCGCCCCGGTGTTGTCGTAGGACTGTCCGGTCAGCCCCACCTCGTCGGCGGGCAGGTTGTTCCACTCCTTGCACGCCACCTCGCAGGCCTTGCAGCCGATGCAAACCGTGGTGTCGGTGAAGAAGCCGTAACTCTTGCCGGGCTCGATCAGGCAACCGGAGGTGAGTTCGGACTCGTTGGGGATCACACCCTTGAGCGTGGACTGGGTGTAGTCGCGAGCTCTTGGGCTGACGTCGAAATCAACCATGGTCATCAGGCGGCGTCCAGCAGGGTGATGCGCTTGGCCACGAACGCGATGATGCCTTTGGCCTGGGCGTACTTGACCCGCACGAAGGCCTGTTCGTGGGCGAGCTTGGGGAGCTGCTCGGTCTCGCACAGCGCGTGGCGACCGAGCACGAAGTGGTGCGAGACGCCCCCGGTGTCGGTGAGCTGGAACCGCCCCTCCTGCACGATGGTGACCACGCCTTCCATGTCCGGCATGATGTTTACCCCTCTCCAAACCGCAGCGGCCCAGCGCCGCCCTCTCAGCCGCCTCATCCTGAGCTTGTCGAAGGAGGAGGCGTCGCACGGCGGTGGGGCGGCCTCGTCCTTCGACAGGCTCAGGACGAGGCCTAATGAAGCCGTGACGGCCGGCCTCACCGAGCTAACCAGCCGAGCTGGTTGACGGTTGCGCCTGCGGCATTCTGACGTCAAACGCTTATGAGGCGGCGGCGGAACTCCACGCGAGCTAAGCCGGTTTGCCGCCCAGCACCGGAGTACGCGCTTTGGCCAAGAAGCTCACCAAGTCCGTCGTCGGGCGCGCCGAACGGTTCCTTGCCGACTGGACCCTGCCGCGCCAGCTCGCCGGCCAGGACATTTTCTCCACCGCCTCCAAGAGCACCTCGTCCAAGGAGCTGCGGCCGCGGCTGGAGCAGGCGGACGCGGTCGGCACCAGCGTCTGCCCCTTTTGCGCGGTGGGCTGCGGCCAGCTGATCTACGTCAAGGACAAGAAGCCGATCCATATCGAGGGCGACCCCCGGTCCCCGATCAACAAGGGCACGCTCTGCCCCAAGGGGGGCGGAACGCTCGGCATGCTGCTGAGCCCCAAGCGGGTGAACACCGTCCTCCACCGCGCCCCATACGCTGACGCGTGGGAGGAGAAGCCACTCGAGTGGGCGATGGACCGCATCGCCTTCCTCACCAAGCAGACCCGCGACGAGACCTTCGTGGATAAACTGCCCGACGGGACGGTGATCAACCAGACGGTCGGCGTCGCCTCGCTCGGCGGCGCCACGATGGACAACGAGGAGAACTACCTCATCAAGAAATTGATGGGCGGGGGCCTCGGCATGATCAGCATCGAGAACCAGGCTCGAATTTGACACTCCTCATCGGTGCCCAGTCTGGGCGCCACCTACGGACGCGGCGCCGCCACCATGGCGCTGTGGGACCTCGCCAACGCGGACTGCGTGGTGGTGATGGGCTCCAACATGGCCGAGAACCACCCGATCGCCTTCCGCTTCGTGGTGGAGGCCCAGCGGCGCGGCGGCAAGGTTATCCACATTGACCCGCGCTTCACCCGCACCTCGGCGCTCGCCGACATCCACGCGCCGATGCGCTCGGGCTCAGACATCGCCTTCCTGGGCGGGCTGATCCGCTACGTCATCGAGAACGACCTGTGGTTCAAGGAGTTCGCGCTGGCCTACACCAACCTCGACCACATCATCGAGGACGCCTACCAGGACCCCGAACAGCTCGACGGCCTGTTCTCCGGCTTCGACGTCGATACGGCCAGCTACAAGGCCGACAGCTGGCAGTACAAGGGCAAGGCCTACTCTTCAGTCCTGTCCGACGCCCCGCTGGATGCGCAAACCGAGGACGCCCCCGAGCCGGAGTCCATGAGCAAGGGGCCGCCCGAGCGCGACCCGACGCTGCAGCACCCCAACTGCGTCTACCAGATCCTGAAGCGCCACTACGCCCGCTACACGCCCGAGATGGTGGAGCAGGCCACCGGCTGCCCCAAGGAGACCTTCCTGAAGGTCGCCGAGACCTACGCCGCCGCCTCAGGGCGCGAGCGCACCACCGCGCTGTGCTACGCGGTGGGCTGGACCCACCAGACGGTCGGCGTGCAGATCATCCGCGCGGCGGCCCTGCTGCAGGGGCTGATGGGCAATGTGGGACGGCCCGGCGGAGGGATCATGGCGCTGCGGGGCCATGTGAGCATCCAGGGCTCCACCGACATCCCCACCCTGTCGCATCTGCTGCCCGGTTACCTCGCCCAGCCCAACGCCTTCCACGACCACGCCACCCTGGCCGACTATTTGAAGGTCGAGACCCCCGCCACCGGCTGGCTGCACAACACGCCCAAGTACGTCGTCTCCTTGCTCAAGGCCTGGTACGGCGACGCCGCTACAGGAGACAACGACTACGGCTACGAGTTCCTGCCCAAGCTCACCGGCGACGTGTCGCAAGAGCCGATGACCCTCTCAATGCCGGACGGCGTGGTCAAGGGCCAGTTCATGTTCGGCCAGAACCCGGCGGTCGGCGCGGTGAACGCCGAATTGGTCGAGGAAGGTCTGGCCAACCTGGAATGGATGGTGGTGCGCGACTTCGCCATGACCGAGACCGGCGATTTCTGGCGCGACGGCCGTCGCGTGCAGAAGGGCCTGACCTCGCCGGACAGGATCGCCACCGAGGTCTTCTTCCTGCCCGCGGCGCTGGGCGGCGAGAAGGAAGGCAGCGTCACCAACACCTCGCGCATGGTGCAATGGCACGACCACGTGTGCGAGGCCCCGGGCGACAGCCGCTCCGACCTTTGGTTCGTCTACCATCTCGGCCGGCGGCTGAAGGCCATGTACGCCGGCAGCGAAGACCCCGCCGACGCCGCCATCCGGGCCCTGACCTGGACCTACCCCGTCAAGGGCGAGCGCCAGGAGCCCGACGCCGAGGAGGTGCTGAAGGAGATCAACGGCTACACGGTCGCCGACCGCCAGCAGGTGGCCAAGTTCCAGGACCTGAAGGACGACGGATCGACCGCGTCCGGCTGCTGGATCTACACCGGCGTCTATCCCAGCCACGACCGGAACCAGTCGCGCATGCGCGTGCCGGACGGCCCGGATGGCCCCGGCAGCCACGCCGACTGGGCCTTCGCCTGGCCGTTCAACCGCCGCACCATGTACAACCGCTGTTCAGCCGACCCGGCAGGCAAGCCCTGGTCCGAGAAGAAGAAGATGGTCTGGTGGGACGAGGCGGGGTCCAAGTGGACCGGCCTCGACATCCCCGACTTCATCCCGGACAAGCGGCCGGACTACCGCCCGGACTGGTCCAAGTCGCCGAAGGGCATGGACGCCATCGGCGGCGACAATCCCTTCATCATGGAGCCGGATGGCCTCTGCGCCCTCTTCGTCCCCACCGGGCTGAAGGACGGGCCCCTGCCGACCTATTACGAGCCGCTGGAAAGCCCCACCCGCAACCCATTCTACACCCAACAGGCCAACCCCACCGCGCGCCGCTACCCCCGCGCGGGCAACGAACTGCACGAGATCGCCGACCCCCGCTTCCCCCACATCCTGACTACCTACCGCCTGACCGAGCTGCACTGCGGCGGCATCCCGACAAGGATCATGCCCCATACCGCCGAGCTGCAGCCCGAGGCCTTCGTGGAGATATCCCCCGAACTGGCCGAGGAGATCGGGGTGAGGAACCTGGACTGGACGGTGATCTCCACCCTTCGCAACGAGATCGAGGTCAAGGCCATGGTCACCGAGCGGCTGCGGCCCTTCCATGTGAATGGCGCGACCCTCCACCAGATCGGCGTCCCCTATGTGTTCGGCTGGAAGGGTTATGCCTCGGGCGCGGCGGTGAACGCGCTGCTGTCCATCACCGCCGACGTCAACACCTCCATACACACCACCAAGGCGCTCACCTGCGCCATACGAGCCGGCCGACTGCCGGTTCAAGATCGCATCAAGGACATGGCGTGAGCGACCCGCATTTGGACGCCTCGCTGGAGGCCCTTGACCGGGCCATCGCGGCGCGGCCCCAAAGAGATGCGCAAGCGTTCACTGAGGCGACCGTGCCCATGTGCGCCTATCGCGACCGGCTTCGCCATGCGTTGCGCGCCGCGCCGCAGGACCTAGCCGTCCGTCAGCGGTTGAAGGCCGCCAACGTGGCCGTCACGCTGATGCTGGCCGGTCACTTTCCCCTGGGCGACATGCCCTGGGGCCAGATCGAGGCGCTGCGAGACCACCTGCACGCCATGCAGCGGGACGCGGCGGCCTGAAGGCTCCGCCGCCCACCGCCACGCAGGCGCTCTGGCTCAAGCGGATGCGCGAGGACCTCCCGGCCGCGGCCCAAGCCCATCCCGAGTGGCCGATCCGGCGCGACCATTGTTTTGGCCGAGTGATCCTGGACGCCGTTTGCGGGGCGCGGTGGCGAGAGGTGTTGGCGGCTCCAGCTTGGCGCAGCCTTTCTTCCGATCAGCTGGACGCGGCGATCGGCTATGCGGATGCGATCCTGGCGGGGGAAGCCGACCTCGACGCCATGAACCTGGCGTCGCTCGAACTTCGTCGCGGCCGACCCCGCCTTCCACCGCCGACGGGCGCATGAAAGCGTTGGCCGCCGCATGAGACCCTTGCTAGGGGTGCCGCCCCGGCTGATCCTGCCTGCACATAATGAACGTCACCTTCTTTCAGACCGCCGACACGGAGCGCTACCGCGATCTGCTGCTGGCGACGTCGCGCACGGTGGGTCGCTACGTGCAGACCCGCGGCTACGCCCAGGAGACGTTTCTCGGCGTCAAGCGGGGCTACTGGCCCTGGCAGGCGAGCTTCAACCGCATCTACATTTTCGAAGAACTTGTCCGACGCGGTTGGACGGATTGGGCGGTCTATATGGACGCCGACGCCTTCATAGCCGACCTCGGCTTCGACCTGGACGCCTACCTGTCGGGGATGGCCGACCGTGCGGCGGTGATGGCGCACTCCAACGCCACGCCGCACCCCTGGGACGTCAACAGCGGCGTGCTGATGTTCAACCTGCGTCATCCCCTCGGGCGGCGGCTGGTGGAAAGCTGGAAGGCGGCCTTCGAGGCGCATCTGCCGGATGCAGCGCTCTGGGCCCTGAAGGAGTGGAGTAACCCCAACGACCAGCAGATGCTGCAGGAGATCATCCTCGCCGATCCCGAAATCGCAGGGGCCGTCCACCTGGAGCCGGCCCAGCTGTTCAATGCGGTGGACGCGCGGTTCATCCGCCAGATTGTGCGCGAGGCTATCCCCGATCTCGCCGAGCGCACGCGGGTGATCTGCGGGCATGTCGACGCGGTGCTGGCGGCCGACGGGCCGGCGGCCCGTCGCGGCCGACTGGGGCTGCGACGGGACAAGGCGCTGCGTGAACGCCGCAGGGCCGAGGCCATGGTGACGCAGGCCTTCGAGGCCCTGCTCCGTCGCCCGGCCGACCCTGCCGCCGTTCATCACTACAGCGAGGTCATCCTCCAACTCGGCGCGGAGACCGGCTGGCGGACGGTGATTTTGCAGCTGATGACGAGTCTGGAATACCAGGGCCGCCTCGCGCGCGACCCGTCCACCGCCTAGACTCCAGCCGCGCCCGCGGGGCGGCGCCCAACTTGTACGTGGGCGATCGATCTGGTAGCTCCCCGGCTCGCCTGTAGGGTGCGCTCCCGCGTGGAGCGATGAGACAGCTTTGGCGGGCGGGGTTGTCCGCCTTGAAATCGCCCGTCTCGACCCGGACAGACCCCCGGCCAGCCGGCCATAGTGTGACACAGCTTCGGAACGGGACTCCATGGACGCTGTCGAAGGCGCGTTCCGCGACATTGTTGACGGTGTGAAACTCTACCCGCTGTGGACCCGGCTGGCGTGGGAACAGACGGTCGCACGGTTTCGGCGCACCATCTTGGGGCCGTTCTGGCTCACCGCCAACCTGCTGGCCACCGCCCTCGCCCTTTCGTTGGTGTTCGGCGGCCTGCTGGGACAGGATTATCGCTCGAACTTTGCGCTGATCATCTCCGGCATCCTGGCCTGGAGCATCGTCGGCGCCCTTCTGGTCGACGCAGCGGGGACCTTCATCTCTTCGGGCGGCCTCATGCAGACGATGAAGCTGCCGCTGAGCTTTCACATCCTGCTGATGATGATGCGGAACTTCATCAACTTCCTGGCGCAGATCATCGCGCTGTGGATCGTGCTGGCGGTGCTTAAGTTGGGGGCGTTGCCGACTTGGCAGTTGCTGCCCGGGCTCGCGATCGTATTGATCGACGGGGCGCTTCTGAGCATGATCGTCGCCATTCCCTCCACGCGCTTCCGCGACGTGAACCAGACTGTGGGCTTTGCGGTCCAGATCCTATTCTTCCTGACGCCGGTGTTCTGGGTTCCGGCGCAGATGCATGGCAAGCGTCGTCTGATCTTCGAACTCAACCCGTTCGCGCACCTGCTCGAACTCATCCGCCAGCCGCTGCTCGGTAAGGCGCCGGCGCTGGCCGACTGGGAGTGGAGCTTAGCGATGATGACGATCTTCGCCGTCGTAGCGGTCACCTTGCTGGCTTTGTTCCGCAAGCGCGTCGTGTTTTGGATCTAGGGTGCGTCTTCGATGAGCTGTTCCCTTCGCCTCGATAACGTCACTCTGGACTATTACGTCTACAGCGTGCGGGCTCAGTCGCTCCGCAACGCGGTCTTCAACCTCGCGGTCGGCGGGAAGCTGTACAAGGACCAGGGCGACGTCACCGTCGTTCGCGCCGTGGAGAATATCAGCTTCGAGCTAAAGGAGGGTGATCGCCTTGGGCTGGTCGGCCACAACGGGTCCGGCAAGACCTCGCTGTTGAAGGTGATCGCCGGCGTCTACGCCCCCGCACGCGGGCGGGTGGAGGTGCAGGGCAGCCTGACCAGCATGATCGCGGCCGGCGCCGGCATGGATATCGAGGCTACCGGCCTGCAGAATATCCGCAAGCTCGGAGCGATGCGCATGATCCCGAACAAGGTGATCGACGAGCGGATCGGGTCTATCGTGGAGTTCTCAGGCCTCGGAGATTTCGTCCGCCTGCCCATGAAGACCTTTTCCGCCGGCATGATCGCGCGCCTGATGTTCGCCTGCGCCACCGAGTTCGAGGCCGATATTTTGGTGCTCGACGAATGGCTGAGCGCGGGCGATGCGGAATTCATGCACAAGGCGGGCGACCGCATGTTCTCCTTCGTCGACAAGGCCAAAATCGTGGTGCTGGGCACCCACGACTTCAACATGGTCAAGCGTATCTGCAATAAGGTGCTGGTGCTCGATGCAGGGCGCATCACCTTCTATGGCACGCCGGACGAGTGGGTGGAGCGTGGCGGGGGCCTGCGCGTTACTCCGCTCTAGCTGAACCGAGGGGATGCGGGATGAGCGACGACAAGGACTACGCCCACATGCGCGACCCGGAGGCGCAGCGTACGCGCGCTGAACTCTGGGCCATCGTGGTGATCGTGGTCGTCGTGGTGGTCGGCGCACTCATCTGGCGCGTCGTGGCGCACAAGCCCGCCGGGCACGAGAAGGGCTGGACGCCAAACTCCGAAACCTATCCCATCAACGCTGATGCAGCGCCGGCCGCCGCCGGTGTCCACACCACCATACCGACGCCCCGGCCGATCGCTCCCTGAAGCGGCGTTCAGTCTCTCGGGACGCGCTCAGCGCGTCTGCGTGTCAGCTGTCGCATAGGCGCTCTGACGGACGTCCACCTGTAAGGTGACAGGCTTCGCGTGGGCGAATCGCAGCGTCAGCGGATAGTGATCGCCGAGCTTCAGTCCACCCTTCAAGCCCTCCAACATGAGGTGGTAACCCCCAGGGGCGAGACTGACCGGGCGGCCTGGAGGCAGGTCAAGGCCATCTACGGCCGCCATGCTCATCATCCCGCCGGTCATGGTGGAGCGGTGCAGGCCGACCTTCGCGGCCTTCGGGCTCGACGCGCTCACCAGCCTGTCGGCGGTGCGGCCATGGTTGGTGAGGGTCAGATAGGCGACGCCGGTAGGCAGCCCCGGCGTTTCCGGCCGACTCCATACGCTGCTGGCGGCGATCGACCCCAATCCCGCCGCCTGGACAGCGCCTGAACAAAGCGCCACGGCGGCGAGCGGGATGAAGCGGGAGAGCAGACGCGTCATCGGGGGTCTTTAGCGCGGCGATCCGCCTCCCGCCAGTTTCCTCCGCCCAGAAACCGCCGGCTAGAAATTCTCGGGGCGCCGCGCTCAAACCGGGCTAGAAGCGCCAGGAGGTTCGAACACCTAGGGGCGCGCATTGTCGGCGATACAGGTCATTCTTCTGGCGGTGCTACAGGGCGTCACCGAGCTTTTCCCGGTCTCCAGCCTCGGCCATGCGGTGATCGTGCCGACCCTGCTGCACTGGAATGTGGAGCAGGACGGCCCGGGCTTCCTGCCCTTTCTGGTGGTCATGCACCTGGGCACCGCGGTCGCCCTGCTGGCCTATTTCTGGCGTGACTGGCTAAACTTCGCCCTGGCGGTGCTGGCCAACCGCGGGCCGCAGCCGGCCGCGGAGCGACGGGTGTTCTGGCGCGTGGTCGTGGCCACCCTCCCTGCGGTGATCGTGGGGGCGGTGTTCGAGAAACTGCTCCGCCACATCTTCGCCAGCGCCGAGATCGCCGCCGCCTTCCTGGTGGTCAACGGGCTGGTGCTGTTTGTGGCCGAGCGGCTCAAGCGGCCGGTTTCGCCGGGACGCAGCTTTCTTCAGCTGGACGAGATGAGCTGGCTGCAGGCCCTGTTCGTGGGCGTCTGCCAGTGCTTCGCCCTCATCCCCGGCATTTCGCGCTCCGGCATGACCATGGCGGGAGGATTTCTGTCCGGCCTCGACCATGAAGACGCGGCCCGCTTCTCGTTTCTCACGGCGACACCGATCATCTTCGGCGCCGCCGTGCTCGAAGTGCCGAAGCTCCACCACGGCGGCGGTCATCTGGGCGCGGTCGCCTGGGGCGCAGGCCTGATCGCCGGCGTCACCGCCTATGTCAGCCTGTGGGCGCTGATGCGGTGGTTCAAGCGGCAGGAGTTCAAGGCCTTCGATCCCTTCGCCATCTACTGCGGCTTGGCCGGGGCGGTTTCGCTGGTCCTGCTCGTCCTGCACCTCTGAGCGAACGGCCGGACGAAGGAGACGACCTTGACCTCGAACCGCTCAGCAAGGCCCCTCTCGCCGATACGTCGGTCCCAGCTTCGGGCCGCCCTCATGGCGATCCTCGTCTGGGGCGGCGCAGGCGGCGCGGCGCTCGCCGGCGGTGGAATCGCCTTCGACCAGCCGGGGCTGCAGGCGCCCGCCTCGCTGCAGGTCAGCGTTCCGGGTCTGGCCGAAGGTGGTCCCTTGCCGATCAACTACACCGCCGACGGCCGCAACCTCTCTCCGCCGGTGAGTTGGACGGCCGGTCCTGCGTCCACCCGAAGCTTCGCGGTGGTGATGCAGGACGCCGACGCCCACGCGCCCCAGCCAGCCCTGCACTGGCTGGTCTACGCCGTCCCCGCTTCGGTCGTGGCCCTGCCGCGGGGGATGCGCAACGTCGCCGAACCGACCAATCCGCTGGGTTCGGCTCAGGGCCGCAATTTCCATGACAGTCTGGGCTATACCGGCCCGCGGCCCCCCGCCCAGGACGCCCCGCACCACTATCACCTGCAGGTGTTCGCCCTGGACCGGCCTCTGCGCACCCGCCCTGGAGCTGAGCTCGCAGCGGTGGAGAAGGCGATGTCGGGGCACGTCGTGGCCCGCGGAGACCTGACCTTCACCTATGCGACGCCTGCGCCGAAAGCACCTCGGACCGACCGGAAGGACACGTCACTTCCGCCACCAGCAGGCTGACCGTCGCCAAGCGGCCAAGCGGGACGTCCCGCCGTCGCGAGCCGTCTAGAACTTGAACTTGGTTTCCAGGTGGACCCGCGGTGACTCTGTATCCTGCGGGAGAATTCTCTGGACGTCGGCCTGGCGATCGCCAAGCCCGACAGACCCGCCGACGCGCATCGAGGGCGTGATATGGAAGAAGGCCCCGGCCTCCACGTCCTTGATGCCGCTGACCTGCTCGCCGACCGAGGGCGCGATATCGAGGCGCAGGGTCCAGCGGCCCGTAGCGTCGAGCTGCAGGCTCTTATGCGGCGTACCAGGACCGTCGAAGGCGTTGGGGTTCTGGCTGATCGGCGTTTCGGCGCACAAAGCCGTGCTCGCCCCCGTAAGGAGGAGCGCCGCCGCCAGCCCGCCTGCAATCGCCGCCCGTCCGCCCGTCATCGTCCTGCCGCTCAGCCCCCAGCCCAGGGGCGCGCCGTCTTACCGCGGCTATATAAGGAGTCTTAAAGGGGTTGGGTCCGGCCGGGTCAATCAACAGGGCGTCACACAAGCCCGGAGCGTGCGACCTGTGGCCGCCCGGTCACGCGAGACCTGTTGGCCGGCCGCAGGCGTTGCTATACAGCGGCGAAATACACCTGCAGGCGCCCCGCTCCGGGACGCGCGCGGTGACCTCCGGATCGCTGGCCAGCCTTGGCGCGGTCAGCTCCAGCCGAGTACGAGAACGGGTAAGCACGCATAATGTCTGCTGTTGGAAAAGCGGCCTTGGCGATGACCGGCGCGGCCTTGCTGGTCGGGTGCGCTCACGGGAACGCGTCAGGCGTCCGGCGTATCACGGCGGCCCAGACCCAGGCCACTGCCGGTCTCGGCGTGAACAGCTATCTGTGGCGGGCCACGCTGGACACCCTGGCCTTCATGCCCCTGGCCTCAGCCGATCCCATCGGCGGCACGGTGATCACCGACTGGTACGCCAATCCTGAAAAGCCCGACGAGCGTTTCAAGGCCACCGTCTACATCCTTGATACGCGCCTGCGCGCCGACGGGCTGAACGTCACGGTGTTCAAGCAGACCAAGGACGCCGCCGGCCAGTGGGTCGACGCGCCCGTAGCTGGTCAGACCGACATCGACATCGAGAACTCCATCCTGACCCGCGCCCGCCAGATCCGCCTGTCCAACCTGAACACCCGGGGCTGACCCGATCCTCCCCCTTTGGGGGAGGTGGCGGCGAAGCCGATGGAGGGGGCTCCAGCGGACGCCGCGGTGTCGCCCCCTCTACACTGCTGGGCAGGGTCCCCGCCCCCAGAGGGGGAGAATCAAGAGCGTGCTTGACGCCTCGTCCTCCCTCAGGCTCCAACCCGCCCATGACCCGTTACAATCCCAAGGTCGAGGAGCCGCGCTGGCGCGACGCTTGGCGTGAAGCTCAGACCTTCCTGACCTGCAGCCCTGCCGAGGCCGGGGACAAGCCGAAATACTACGTCCTGGAGATGTTCCCCTACCCCTCGGGCAAGCTCCACATCGGTCATGCCCGGAACTACGTCATGGGCGACGTGGTGGCGCGCTACAAGCGAGCGCAGGGCTTCAACGTACTGCACCCCATGGGGTGGGACGCCTTCGGCATGCCGGCCGAGAACGCCGCCATCCAGGGGGGCGTGCACCCCAAAACCTGGACCTACGCCAACATCGCCGCCATGCGCGGCCAGCTGGAGCAGTTCGGCCTGTCCATCGACTGGTCGCGCGAGTTCGCCACCTGCGACCCGGCCTACTACGGCCAGCAGCAGGCCTGGTTCACCCGGCTGTTCCGGCGCGGGCTGGTCTACCGCAAGGAGGCGACGGTCAACTGGGACCCGGTGGACAACACAGTGCTGGCCAACGAGCAGGTGATCGACGGCCGCGGCTGGCGCTCCGGCGCTCCGGTGGAGAAGAAGAAGCTCACCCAGTGGTTCCTGCGGATCACCCAGTACGCGGACGAGCTGATCGACGGACTGAAGACGCTCGAACGCTGGCCCGACAAGGTGCGGCTGATGCAGGAGAACTGGATCGGGCGCAGCCAGGGCCTGCGGTTCAAGTTCGCTTTCGCCGGCGACGCGCCGGAAGGCTTCGACGGGATCGAGGTCTACACCACCCGGCCAGACACCCTGTTCGGCGCGAGCTTCGTCGGCATAGCCGCCGACCACCCGCTGGCCGAGGCGCTGGGACGCGACTGGCCCGAGATCGCCGCCTTCGCCGAGGCCTGCCGCCGGGGCGCCGCCACTGAGGCCGAGATCGAGACGGCGGAGAAGGAGGGCCTGTTCACCGGGCTGGAGGTCGTCCACCCCTTCGACCCCTCGATCCGCTTACCCGTCGTGATCGCCAACTTCATCCTGATGGACTACGGCACGGGCGCGATCTTCGGCTGCCCGGCGCACGACCAGCGCGACCTGGACTTCGCCCGCAAGTACGAGCTGCCGGTCCTGCCCGTGGTGCTGCCCCCCGACGCCACCGCCGCCGACTTCCACGTGGGGACGGAGGCCTACACAGGCGCCGGCCGCATCTACAATTCGCGCTTCCTGGACGGCCTGTCGATCGAGGCGGCCAAGATCGAGGCCATCGCCCGGATCGAGGCCGCGGGCCAGGGCCAGGGCTCCACCGTCTATCGCCTGCGCGACTGGGGCGTCTCGCGCCAGCGCTACTGGGGCTGCCCCATCCCCATCGTGCACTGCGCCAGATGCGGCGTCGTCGCCGTGCCGGACAGCCAACTGCCCCTGCTGCTGCCCGACGACGTCAGCTTCGACCGGCCGGGCAACCCGCTGGCCCACCACCCGAGCTGGAGCCAAACCACCTGCCCAGACTGCGGCGGGCCCGCGGAGCGCGAGACCGACACGCTGGACACCTTCATGGACTCCAGCTGGTACTTCGCCCGCTTCACCGACCCCACCTCGCCCACCCCGATCGACCGGGCGGCGGCCGACTACTGGCTGGCGGTGGACCAGTACATCGGCGGGGTGGAGCACGCCGTGCTGCACCTGCTCTACGCCCGCTTCATCACCCGGGCGCTGCGGGACGAAGGCATGGTGGGCGTGGCCGAGCCTTTCGCCGGCCTGTTCACCCAAGGCATGGTCACCCACGAGACCTTCCGCTCGGAGGACGGCCGCTGGCTGTCTCCGGCCGAGGTCGACTACCGCACCGAAGGCCCGCAGACCGGCTTCGTCGAGATCGCCACGGGCACGCCTGTGAAGGTCGGCGGCGTGGAGAAGATGTCCAAGTCCAAGAAGAACGTGGTCGCGCCCGAGGACATCTTCGACCAGTACGGCGTGGACGCCGCGCGCCTGTTCGTCCTCTCCGACAGCCCGCCCGAGCGCGACGTGCAGTGGACCAGCTCCGGCGTCGAAGGCGCCTGGCGCTTCGTCAATCGCGTCTGGTCCGAAGTCGAGGGCCAGGGCGGCGACGCGGCGCTCCTCTCCAAGCTATCCGCCGACGACGTCCGGGCGCAGGAGAATGAACTGCTGCGCGCCACCCACAAGCTGGTGAAAGCGGCGACGGACGGCCTCGAACACTTCCGCTTCAACTCGGCGGTGGCCCAGTTCTACGCGTTCCTGAACACGCTGAAGCGGCTGGAGGGCGCGCAGGGCGAAACCCGCCAGACGGCCCTGAAGACCTTCACCCTGCTCATCGCTCCCTTCGTCCCGCATCTGGCCGAGGCCTGCTGGGAACGGCTGGGCGGAGACGGCATGGCCGTCGACCAGCCCTGGCCGGCCTTCGATCCCGCGCTGGCCGCCGATGACGAGCTGACCCTGCCGGTGCAGGTCAACGGCAGGCGGCGGGGCGAAATCCGCGCGCCCGCGGGCGCAGCGGAAGCCGAAGTGCGCCGCATCGCCCTGGACGACGCCGACGTGGCGCGTCACCTTGAGGGCTTGCAGGTGCGCAAGGTCATCGTAGTCAAGGACCGCATCGTCAACATCGTGGCGGCTTGATTGGGCGGGATGAGGCCGATGGTCCGCAAACTTGTCGCCGCCGCCATGCTCGCCGCGGGCGCAGCGCCGCTTGGCGCCTGCGGATTCACCCCGCTTTACGCCACGCCCGCGGTGACTCCGGCGCTGTCCTCGGTGGAGTTCGTGCTGCCCGGCACCTCGCGCACGGGGTTCCTGCTGAAGGAGCAACTCGGCAAGGAGCTGGGGCGCGACATCGACGAGCCGGCGCACTATCGCCTGACCATCACCTTGAACGAGTTCCGCATCCCCGAAGGCGTTCGGGTTAACAACGTCGCCAACCGATACGAGATCGACGCCACCGCCAGCTACAGCCTGTCCGACGCTTCCACCGCGCGCATCCTCTATACCGGCGCCTCGACGGTGGAGGTCTCCTACGACTCCGCCGACCCGCCCTATGCAGGCGTGGCGGCCAACCAGGACGGCGAACAGCGCGCGGCCGAGCAGATGGCGGTGCGCATCCGCCTGGCCCTGTCGCGCTACTTCGACCGTCAGGCGACGCCGGGCTGACCCGGGTGGGCGCAGGCGGGCGAGCGCGGCCGTGATCCTCGCCAAGCGGGCCGACGCCGACCGCTTCCTCGCCCGCCCCCCGTCCGACGTGCGCGTCGCGGTAATCTGGGGACGTGACCGCGGCGGCGTGCGCGAGCGCGCCGACGGCCTGGCCGCCAAGGTCTGCGACAACCCCGACGACCCCTTCGACGCCGCCCTGCTGACCGAGGCCGACATTGACGGCGACGGGGCGCGCCTGACCGACGAGCTGTGCGCCATCTCCATGCTGGGCGGCCGGCGCTTGGTGCGCCTGCGCCTCACCGGCGAAAAGCCCGCTGTGGACCGCGCCGCGGGCGAGGCGGTGAAGCTCCATGCCGAAGGACGCTACAACCCCGACGCCTTCTTCCTGATCGAGGCCGGCGCGTTGGAACGGGGCTCGGCCCTGCGCAAGGCGGCGGAGGGAGCCAAGTCCGGCGCCGTCAGCCTGCCGGTCTATGAGGACGAGGTGGGCGACATCGCGCGCTTCGTGCGCGAGGCGCTCGCCGCCGACAAGGTGGGGCTCAATCCCGAAGCGTTGACCGTCTTCGTCAGCCGCCTGCCCAAGGAGCGCGGCGTGGCGCGCCAGGAGATCGAGCGGCTGGTGCTGTATCTGGGTCCCGGCTCAGGCGCGACCGCCCGCCCGGAGGACCTCGTCGACTATCTGGGCGTGGAGCCGGAGGCGTCGCTGTCGGAGGCGGCGGCGGACGCCTTCGGCGGTCGCGCCGGGCTTGCGCACGCGTCGTTGAGACGTGCCAGGGCGGAGGGCGAAGGCGGACCGGCGACCGTCCGCGCGCTCAGCCTGCACCTGAACCGACTACGTCGCGCCCTGGTGCTGGCCGGCTCGGGCGCAGGCGCCGCCGAAGCCGCCAAGTCGGCGGGCGTGTTCTGGAAGCAGGAACGCGAGTTCACCCGCCAGATGAAATCCTGGAGCCTGGACGAACTGGACAGGCTCCAGGCCGAGGTGCTGGACGCGGATCGCGCCTGCAAGTCCTCGGGCGCGCCGGACCACCTGATCAGCGAGCGCCTCGCCCTGAGCATAGCGGGCCGCGCCCGCCGACTCGGACTCTGACACCCTCGGCGCAGGGAGAACAGGGTCGCTACGCGTTCGGCTAAAAGTGGCCGGCATCAACGACCTCACACCCGGTCTCATCCTGAGCCCATTGAAGGACGAGGCCGCGGTACGCCTAGTGGACGCCTCGTCTTTCGACGGGCTCAGGATGAGGCGACGGCTGGCATTACCGCCTCAAGTCATCCGGCTCTAGACGCGCTCCACCGCCATCGCCGTGGCCTCGCCGCCGCCGATGCAGAGCGCGGCCACGCCCTTTTTGCCGCCGGTCTGCTCGAGGGCCGAGATCAGGGTGGCGATCACCCGGGCGCCGGACGCCCCGATGGGATGGCCGAGGGCGCAGGCGCCCCCGTGGATATTCAGCTTCTCGGCCGGGATGCCAAGGTCCTCGGCGGCGATCATGGCCACCACGGCGAAGGCCTCGTTGACCTCGAACAGGTCCACGTCGTCCACGCTCCAGCCGGCCTTTTCCAGCACCTTGCGGATGGCGGGGACGGGCGCGGTGGTGAACTGGGAAGGTTCGTGGGCATGGGCGGCGTGGGCCACGACCTTGGCGACGATGGGCATGCCCAGCGCCTTGGCCACGCTCTCCCGCGTCATCACCAAGGCCGCGGCGCCGTCGCTGATGGAGGAGGCGTTGGCGGCGGTGATCGCGCCGTCCTTGGCGAAGGCCGGCTTGAGCATCGGGATCTTGGCGGGGTCGGCCTTGCCGGGCTGCTCGTCACGGCTGACGGTCTCGGCGCCCTTGCGGGTCTTCACCTCCACCGGGGCGATCTCGTGGTCGAAAGCGCCGCTGTCCGAGGCTCTCTTCGCCTTGGCGAGGCTGGCGACCGCGAAGTCGTCCATGGCCTTGCGGGTGAACTGGCGCTCCCGCGCCGTGTCCTCGGCGAAGGTGCCCATGAGCTTGCCGGGGTCGTAGGCGTCCTCCAGCCCGTCGAGATACATGCTGTCGGAGATAACGTCGTGGCCTATGCGCGCGCCGCCCCTGTGCTTGGTCATCAGGTAGGGGGCGTTCGACATGCTCTCCATGCCGCCGGCCACGATCACCTCGGCGCTGCCCGCCTTCAGAGCGTCGTGCGCCATGATCGCGGCCTGCATGCCGGAGCCGCACATCTTGTTCACCGTCGTCGCCTCCACGCTCATCGGCAAGCCGGCGCCCAGGGCCGCTTGGCGCGCAGGGGCCTGGCCGAGCCCGGCGGGAAGCACGCAGCCCATGATGATCTGCTCGACCTTGTCGCCCGCCACCCCCGCGCGCTCCAGCGCCGCCTTCACCGCAATCGCGCCCAGCTCTGTCGCCTTCACGGAGGACAACGCCCCCTGGAAGCCGCCCATGGGCGTGCGGGCGTAGGAGGCGATGACGACAGGATCGGGGGCGTCTTGGGCCATGGGGGTCTCAAGAGAGGGAGGGGGACGGTTGAAGCCGCCCTTCGCCCCCGATATGGGCGTTCGGCCGCTTCGGGTGAAGCGCTGTCGGCGTAGCTTGTCGAAGCGGACGCCGAAGGCCATATTCGATTTGTCTCGCGACGGTGGGACTATGGGGATAAATGCGCGGGTAATAAGCGGACTGGACCCGGGTGCGATTCCCGGCGGCTCCACCATCACCTTCACCCTGAGTTATCCAGGGGAGCATGGGGCCGATCAGCATCGACGGACGTGTAAAGACGTGGCTTTCTCTCGGTTTGGGCCTCCGCAATCGGCCTTTTTGTAACTGCGAACGATAACTTCGCTGAAGAGGTCCGCCTCGCCGCGTAATGCGGTTAGGTAGACTTCGCCTCTAAGCCCTGCGGGTTAGCCCCCGTAGGCGGGGCCGGGAGGGAGCCTGGCAACAGAATCCCTCCACCTTCCCTTTACAGACCATCGGTCGTCGCCGTCGTCCTGAGACGAGGAACCGTGCGGCGGTCAAGGGAATGGGGGTTCGGCCAATTCCTGCTTGCAGTCCGTCGCACTATCGCCCAATCGCACCGCGTCAGGCGTCTGGGCTGACCCTCTCCGAACCCTGACCCAACTCGCGGATCGAGCCCGTACAGGATGACCCAGGACCGTAATGATCAGGACCAGATGGGCTATGAAGCCCTGGCCCAGGAGGCGTTGCGCGGCGTGGTCAAGGCGGCGCTGAAACGTGCGGCGGGCCCCGGCGGCCTTCCGGGCGACCACCACTTCTACGTGACCTTCAAGACCCGGGCGCCGGGTGTCTCCATTCCGCCGGAGCTGGTGGAAAAGTATCCCGACGAAATGACCATCGTGGTGCAGCACCAGTTCTGGGACCTGGCGCCGGGGGAGACGTTTTTCTCCGTCACCCTTCGTTTCGGGGGCCAGCCCAAGCGGCTTTCCATGCCCTACCAGGCGGTGACCCGCTTCTACGATCCGAGCGTACAGTTCCTGCTGCAGTTCGAACCCCCCGAGGCGGGGGCGTCGGGCGGTTCGGGCGAACTCGTGCCGCTGCGCCGTCCCGAGCTCGCCGCACCGAGCGAGACGATCGGTAACGAAGGCGTCGAGCCGGCGTCCTACGAAGACGAGCCCGATCCCGAGGATGACGGTCCCAAGATCGTCTCCCTGGACAAGTTCCGGAAGAAGTAAGGCTCAGCCGGCGGGCTCGGCCTTCGCCGCCGATATCCGCATCGCTTCGGCGCCCTGAAGCTCCTGCAGCCGAACCTTCAGCCCCCGCACGGACGGCGCCCACAGGAAGCCGTACGATACGCCTCCGTGCTTGGTGTGGACGGCGTGATGCAGACGGTGCGCCTGCACCAGCCGCTTCATCAGCTTCAAAGGCAGGGGCGAGCGGAAGCGACCGTGCACGAGTCCGTCGTGGAACAGCGCATAGATCACGCCGTAAGCCGTCATCCCAAGGCCCAGCCACATGGCGGGCGGCCAGCTCCGTCCCCAAAAGATCAGGGCTATGGACGGCAAGGCGAAATAAGCCGCAAATAGGTCGTTGAGCTCAAAGCGCCCGGCGCGCGGCTCGTGATGGCTGCGGTGCAGGCTCCAGAGCGGGCCGTGCATCAGGAAACGGTGGGTCAGCCAAGCGACGACTTCCGTTCCCACCAGGGCGAACAGGAAAAGGCCCGCGTCGGCCAAATCGGTTGAGAGCGTCATGACGAGGTCGTCTCCGCCACGCGTCCGCGCTCGCCCAGCAACAGATCCACATAGGCGCAAAGCGGCTCCAGCCTAGGGCCGCTCTCGGCCAGGGCGCACCTCGCCGAGGCCATGCGGCCTTCCGCCTCCCGCCGCGCCCCGTTGGCGCCCAGGAGCGAGATCAGGGTCGATCGCGGCGTCGCCGCGGCGCCCGGCTCGGCCTCCTGAGCGTCGGAGACGTCGTCGCGCGCCTGGAACGCCAGTCCGAACTCGGCGGAGAAACTTTCTAGGGCAAGCTGCTCTTCAGCCGTGGCGCCGCCGAGCAGGCCGCCCATCTTGACGGCGGCCACGAACAGCACCCCAGTCTTGCGGTGGTGCGCCTCGCGCAGGCTGTCCAGGTTCGCCAAAGGGTCGTGCAGGTCCAGCTCCTGGCCGGCCACCAGCCCGTCCAGGCCCACCGCGTCGGACAGGGCCTGGATCATCTCCAGCCGCACCTGTGCGCTCATCTCTCCGGAACGCGCCAGCAGTCCATAGGCGAGGTTGAGGAGGGCGACGGCGGCGAGGATCGCCACATCCTCTCCAAAGCGAACGTGGACCGAGGGCTGGCCGCGCCGGGTGGCGGCGTCGTCCATGCAAGGGAGGTCGTCGAGCACGAGCGAAGCGGCATGGACCATTTCAACGGCGCACGCCGCGTTCAAGCCCACGTCGATCTGCGCCCCCAGCTGCACCGCGGTGAGCAGCAACAGAAGCGGCCGAATCCGCTTGCCGGGCGTCGAGAGCGCATAGTGCATGGCCGACCCCAACGGTCGCGCGCCCGGCGGTGCGATCTCGATCAGGCGCGCATCCAGCCGCGCTTTGAGCGAGGCGACCCTGGCCTTTCGTGCGGCAACTGTATCCATCCGGCCCTACCTGCGCCGAGCAGGCGCCGGCGTCACTATAGCACCGGATTTCCGGCTGGCTTCAGTCCGCCTGCGGTCAAGACGACGCCGGTCATGCTGAAACTAAAGCGAAACGAGTGACATATGTTGTCCGCCGGGTTCAGGCGGCGAGCTGGCGGGTGCGGTCTTCCGCCTCGGCCTCGAAGATGAGCTTCAGATTGTCGGTGGGAAAACGTCCATTGAAGCTGCAACGCTGCTTGGCCTGCTGCAGACGCTGCAGGGCACGGCGCTGGGACTCGGTCAGCGAGGCCAGAGCGGCGCGGTGTTCCTGCTCCACCTGATCGGCGGTGATGCTCATCAGAGTGACACCCTTATGACAATCCCGGGTTTTCTTCGACATAACCGTCGACCCGGCTTCACTGTTCAGTGATCCTGTCCCACAGATGTCATCATAGGGTAAACGCGGCAAACTGCTCAGCATACCCCGCCGAAGCACCAAGCGAGCACGGCCTTCTGGGCGTGGATGCGGTTCTCCGCTTCCTCGAACACCCTTGAGCGCGGACCGTCGATGACGGCGTCCGTCACCTCCTCGCCCCGATGGGCTGGGAGGCAATGCAGGAAGATGGCGTCCTCGTTCGCCTGCGACATCAGCGCCTCGTCCACCTGGAAGGGTTCGAAGGCCGCCACGCGTGCGTCGTGATCGGTGTCGCCCATGGAGACCCAGGTGTCGGTGAGCACGCAGTCGGCGCCGGCTACTGCGGCCCGCGCCTCATGCCCGATCTCCACCGACCCGGCGTTCCCCGCGCGCGCCAGGTCGTGCAGGTCGGGATGGTAGTCGGCGGGGCAGGCGATGCGAAGCTGGCCACCGAGCTTGCCCACCGCATGGATCAGGCTGGCGCAGACGTTGTTGCCGTCCCCGATCCAGGCGAGGGTCTGGTCCGCGATCGGGCCGCACTGCTCCTCGATGGTGAGGATGTCGGCGAGCACCTGGCAGGGATGGCTGCGATCGGTCAGGCCGTTGATCACCGGCGCCTCCGCCGCCTGGGCGAAGCGCTCCAGATCGTCGTGCCGGCGCGCCCGGATCATCACCGCATCCACCATGCGCGAGAGCACGCGGGCGGTGTCCTCCAGCGGCTCGCCGCGGCCGAGCTGCATGTCGGCCGCATTCGCGATGATCACCTCGCCGCCGAGCTGGCGCATCGCCGCGTCGAAGGAGAAGCGCGTGCGGGTGGAGTTCTTCTCGAAGATCATCGCCAGGGTTCGCCCGGCCGCGGGTGCATCGGCGTCCACCCGGCCGCGGGTCCAGCCCTCGCGCGCGGCCTTGCGCCGCCTGGCGTCCTCGAGGATCGCCCGGAGGGTGGCGGCGTCGAGGCGCCACAGGTCGAGGAAATGGCGGATCGGCTCGGGGCTCACGGAGGACTCCGGCTGTCAGGGCTGTTACGGATCGGCCGCCAGGCCGGCGTCAGGCGGGAACGGGCGTGCTCTCGAGCGTCGCGCGGGCCGCTTCGCAGGCCGCCTCGAACTTCTCCAACGCCTCGCGCGCCTCGGCCTGGGTCATCACTAGCGGAGGCAGCAGCCGCACGCAGTTGTCGCCGCCACCGGCCACCAACAGGCGCTGGTCCCGGGCGAGCTGCATGAAGGCGCGGTTGTTAGTGACGAGCTTCACCCCGATCAGCAAGCCACGCCCCCGGATGTCGAGCACCACGTCGGGGAAGCGCGACTTCAGCCCCTGCAGCTGCTGGGTGAAATAGCCGGCGACCGCATTGACGTTGTCCAGTAGGGCTTCGCTGTTCAGCTCTTCAAACGCGGCCAGACCCACCGCCATGGCTAGGGGGTTGCCGCCATAGGTGGAGCCGTGCGCGCCCACCGTCATGCCCTTGGCGGCCTCGGCCGTCGCCACGCACGCGCCGACGGGAAAGCCGCCGCCGAGCGCCTTGGCCAGGGCCATCATGTCGGGAGCCGCCCCCGACCACTCATAGGCGAACAGCTTGCCGGTGCGCCCCAGGCCGCACTGCACCTCGTCGTAGATCAGCAGCACGCCGTGCTCGTCGCACAGATCGCGCAGGCCGCGCAGGCAGACGTCGGGAACCGCGCGGGCCCCGCCCTCCCCCTGCACCGGCTCGATGATCACCGCCGCGGTGGTGGGACGGGCGACCGCTGCCTTCAGCGCCTCGTGGTCGCCGAAGCTGAGGTGGACATAGCCCGGCAGGTCGGGGCCGAAGCCGTCGACATAGCTGGGATTTCCCGCCGCGTTGATGGCGGCATAGGTGCGGCCATGGAAAGAGCCGTCGAAGCCGATTACGTCGATCCGCTCCGGCTGGCCGTTGGCCGAGTGGAACTTGCGCGCCGTCTTCAGGGCGCATTCCACCGCCTCCGAACCCGAATTGGTGAAGAACACCACGTCCCCGAAGCTGGCGTCGGTCAGCGCCCTGGCCAGCGCCTCCTGTCCGGGAATGCGGAAGATGTTGGAGGTGTGCCAGAGCTTGTCGGCTTGGTCCTTCACCGCCTGGACCAGCTTGGGGTGGGCGTGGCCCAGCGCGTTCACCGCGATCCCCGCCAAGCAGTCCAGATACGCCTCGCCCTCGGTCGAGTAGAGCCGCACGCCCTCCCCGCGCTCGAACGCCAGCGGCGCACGGTTGTAGACGCCCATCAGGTGGTCGGCTGGGACGGCCTGAGCGGGGGTCGGCGACTGGGAGTCCATACGACCACCCCAAAAGCGAAAGGTCCCCGGGCGAGGCCCGGGGACGGAAGCAAGCGGTGTCTGCTCTGGGCGGCGGAAAGTCAATCGCGGCGACTTTCAGGGCGCATGGCGGCGGCGCCTCAGGCCGGCGCGAAGGCCATCCGGCGGCTGCGGGCCACCGTCACCCATCGCATGGCGCCGTACTGGACCAAAAGCAGGGCGAGCTTGGAAGCGAGCGGGAACACGCTGATGAACCACACCCAGGCCTGCCTGTCGCCCGTGGCCACGATGGCGAGATTGAGGGCGGCGGTGGCGAACATCGCGCCAGCCCAGACGTAGCCGAACAGGTTGACCAGGTCGGCGCTCCGCGCCAGCACCACCTGCGACATGTAGCGGCCCATCCAGCCGCGCTTGAGCATCGCCAAGCCGATGGCGGCGTAGATCAAGGTGGGCTTCACCATGATGAAGCGCCCATCGTGGGTCAGCAGCGAGGCCGCTCCGAAAAACACGACCAACCCCAGGCTCGTCCACTGCATGGCGTCGACCGAGCCATGACGATGCCTGACATAGGCGATCTGCACCACCCCAGCGGCCAGGCCGACCACCGTCGCTGCAAGCGCGCTGTGGGTGAGCGCATAGAGGCCGACGAAGGCCAGGGTCGAGACCAGGTCGGCCGCAATCCATTTGGCGGCGTGGATCAAGGGGTGAGTGCAGGTGGCCACACGAACGACGGCCGGCTGATGGGGAAAGGTGGTGAGACTGGACATGTGAGGCTCCGTTTCGGCAGCCTCCAAAGGCGACCTTTCGGCCCCGGCCGCTACGCGACCTGCGTGGACGGGCGAACGGCTACGCGAACAGGCGGCCGGTCGTCAGCGCCGATCGTCGCGATTGCGTGGACGGACCGGGGCGGCTTAGATCGGAGGAATGAGCGACATGCAGACGCTTCTAGGTCACCCCAGGCACTGGGCTCGGGACCTCTCCATCGCCACCGGGATCGGCGTGTTCCTAGGCATCATCGGCCCGTTTGGCAGCTTCAACGGCGGTCCGATGGAGTTGCGCATCTTCTACTGGGTGGCGAACCTGTGGATCGGCTTCGCGTCGATCGCCGTGGTCGCACGCCTGTCGGTTCAGATCGGTCGTCGCCTCGATCTGCCCGTCTGGTTCGCGCTGCCCGCGGGCGTCGCCGTCGGGGTGGCGCCGCTCGCCCTGGCGCTGGACCTCTTCTCCGCCCGCTTCTGGCCAGGCGTCCAAGGGCGGATGGGGCCGCTGCTCACCTGGTACGGCCAGACCCTGGCCATCGCCGAGCCGTGCGCCTTCGGCTTCTACTTCGTCAGCCAACGCGAAGCGGCGTCTTCGACCCGTGCAGACGCCTGCGCCCCTTCGGCGTCAGCCCCGGCCGCGCCGGCAGCGCCGCCGATCAGCCCCACTGAACCGCAGACCGTGTTTGTGGATCGCCTGTCTGGCCGGGTGGGACGTGACCTCCTCTGCCTGCAGATGGAGGACCACTACGTGCGGGCGCACACGCGAAGCGGTTCGGAGCTGGTCCTGCTGCCGCTGAAGGCGGCGATCGCCGAGGTGGCCGATCTCGAGGGTCTGCAGGTCCACCGCTCATGGTGGGTCTCGCGCAAGGCGGTGACGGAGATCGTCATGGACGGGCGGGCGGCCCGACTGCGCCTCGTCAACGGCGTCGAAGCGCCGGTCTCGCGGACGTCAGTCGCCACGCTGCGGTCTGCAGGTTGGCTGGACGCAGCGGAGCCTTCCACCGAAATGGGCTGATGGTCTCCCGAGACGAACCCTAGGGGCCCGCTCACCCGATGGCGGTGCCGCCCACGGTCAGGCCGCCGAGCTTCATCGACGGCTGGCCGACGCCGACCGGGACACCCTGGCCGGACTTGCCGCAGACCCCGATGCCGGGATCGTAGGCGAAGTCGTCGCCAATCATCTGCACCTTGGTCAGGGCGGTGGGGCCGTCGCCGATCAGGGTGGCGCCCTTCACCGGCGCGGTGATCTTGCCGTCCTCGATCAGGTAGGCCTCGGTGCACTGGAAGACGAACTTGCCGTTGGTGATGTCCACCTGGCCGCCGCCGAAGTTGGCGCAGTAGAGGCCACGCTTCGTCGAGGCGATCATCTCAGCCTGACTGTGGCCGCCGCCCAGCATGGCGGTGTTGGTCATGCGCGGCATGGGCATGTGGGCGTAGGACTGGCGGCGCGCATTGCCGGTGGGCGCCATGCCCATCAGGCGTGCGCTCATGCGGTCGTGCATGTAGCCGACCAGCACGCCGTCCTCGATCAGCACGGTGCGTTCGGTGGGGGTGCCCTCGTCGTCGATGGTGAGCGAACCGCGGCGCCCAGGCTCGGTGCCGTCGTCGATGACGATGACGCCAGGGGCGGCGACGCGCTCGCCGATGCGGCCGGAGAAGGCGCTGATTCCCTTGCGGTTGAAGTCGCCCTCCAGGCCGTGGCCGACGGCCTCGTGCAGCAGTACGCCGTTCCAGCCAGGGCCCAGCACCACGTCCATCTCGCCCGCGGGGCAGGCGACGGCGTCCAGGTTCACCAGGGCCTGGCGCAGCGCTTCGTCCACCTGGGCCTGCCAGTGCTCGGGCGCGACCCAGGTATGGAAGCTGTTGCGGCCGCCCGCGCCGGACGAGCCGTTCTCGCGCCGCCCGTCCCGCTCCACCGTCACCGAGACGTTGACGCGGACCAGCGGGCGCACGTCGCGGAGCAGCCGGCCGTCGGCGCGCAGGATCTCCACCACGCGCCGCTCGCCGGCGATCGAGGCGCTGACCTGGACGATGCGCGGGTCGCGGGCGCGGGCGAAGGCGTCGATCTCCTGCAGCAACGCCGCCTTGTCGCCGAACACGGGGTGGGCGAGGGGGTCGTCCTCGCCATAGAGCTTGGTGTTGGTCTGGCGGGGCGCGTCGGCGACCTGGCCTTCATAGCCCTGGCGGACGTGGGCGGCGGCGTCGGCCGAGCGGCGGATGGCGGCAGTGCTGATCTCGCTGGAATGGGCGTAGCCGGCCTTCTCGCCCGCCACAACGCGCAGGCCAAAGCCCTCGGTGGCGTCATAGCTGGCCGACTTCAGCCGCCCATCGTCGAACACCAGCATCTCGCTCTCCGACCGCTCCAGGAAAAGCTCGCCGTCGTCGGCGCCATGCAGGGCGGATTGCAGGATGGCCAGGGCGTCGGCGGTGTCGACCTGCGAGGTCTCGAGGATGGAAGGCGTGGGGGAGAGCGCGTTCATGGCCGATACATTGCGGGCGCGAGCCTGCAGGGCAAGAGGCGAACGGGTCGCGCGACGGCGCGGTGACGGCATGCCGGGGAGCGGACGCTGGCCGGGTCGGCTATGGGTGGAGGCTGTGTGAAAACCCGCTAGTCTGCTAGACTGTAGTTGCTTCGTGGAGGGCTGCAAATGTCTGGGTTTGTCGAAGGTGTAAACCGGCGTCAGGCAGATTTCCTGCCTGCCTTGCTTGATGACTACGTTGACGAAGACGATCAGGTCAGGGTGATCGACGTCTTTGTCGACGAGTTGGATCTTGCTGCGCTCGGTTTCGAGCGCGTGCAGCCGGCGTCGACCGGGCGGCCGGGCTACTCGCCGGGATGCATGCTGAAGCTCTACTTGTATGGCTACCTGAACCAGGTGCAGTCGAGCCGCCGGCTGGAGCGGGAGGCGCGACGCAACATTGAGCTGATGTGGCTGACGGGCAAGCTCGCGCCGGACTTCAAGACCATAGCCGACTTCCGACGCGACAATGCCGAGGCGATCCGGTCGGCGTGCAGCGCCTTCGTAGCGATCTGTCGAGGGCTGGGCTTGCTCGCGGGCGGGGTGGTGGCGGTGGATGGCAGCCGGTTCAAGGCGGTGAACACGCGCGACAAGAACTTCACCCCCGGCGCGGTGCGTCGGCGCATCGAGCAGGCCGAGGCGAGCATCGCGCGCTACCTTCAGGCGCTCGACACCGCGGACCGTCAGGACGGTGAGACCGCCGAGTTGCGCGGGCGACGGATCAAGGATCGGCTGGTCTCGCTCAGGCGCCAGGTGCGTGAGTTGCAGGTGGTGGAGGCGGACCTCGCGACCGCCCCCGACCGCCAGATATCCCTTACCGATCCCGACGCCCGCGCCATGGCCACCAACGGCAAGGGAACGGGCATGGTCGGCTACAATGTCCAGGCCGTTGTGGACGCCACCCACCACCTGATCGTCGCCCATGAGGTCACCAACCAGGGCCACGACCGCAGCCAGCTCGCCAACATGACCCGCCACGCCAAGGCGGCGACGGGCAGCGAAGAACTACGCGTGCTGGCGGACCGAGGCTACTTTTCGGGTGAAGAGATCCTGGCCTGCGAACAGGCAGGCGCTACGCCCTACGTGCCCAAGCCGCTGACCTCAGGAGCCAAGGCGGAGGGGCGCTTCGGCAAGGCCGACTTCGTCTACCTTCCTGACCGGGACGTCTATCGCTGCCCGGCGGGCCAGACGCTGCCCTGGCACATGGCGACGGTTGAGCACGGGATGACGCTTCACCGTTACTGGGACCTGGCCAGTTGCCGGGCCTGCGCGATCAAGGGCCAATGCACCACGAGCCTGCACCGCCGCATCACCCGTTGGGAGCATGAGGCGATCATCGACGCCATGCAGCAGCGGCTCGACCGTGAACCCGACGCCATGCGTATCCGCCGCCAGACCGTGGAGCACGTGTTCGGAACGCTGAAAGCCTGGATGGGCGCGACCCACTTCAAGACCAAACGACTGAAGAACGTCGCTGCTGAGATGAGCTTGCAGGTTCTGGCCTACAATCTGAAGCGTGTAATCGCCATCCTCGGCGTCCGCCCGCTGATCTCATCGATACAGGCCTGAGGAAGGGCTTCAACAGCCGCACTCTCCTCGCCCCTGCTCCACCCGGCCAACACGTTCTCACACAGCCTCGGTGGAGAGCGGACCGACCTTGGGATGCTGCAGAACGTCCGGTCCGCCAAGCCAAAGCAGACGATCTTTTACCTATGAAGGCGGACGCCGGAAGGCTCTGGTGGACCGTCGGCTTCAACTCTGTCAAAAAAAAGCGAAATGAGCGGAAACACGCTTAGCGCGTAGGGTAGCTGTTAATGTCCGGGCTGACGAGAACTCTTCGAGCAAGGCTCTTGACTCTCCCGGTGTTCGCCCTTTCGCTTTTGCCGCTCGCCTCGGCTCATGCGGCGGGAGCGCCGGCCCTCCCGGTCGGCGGCCGGGTCCAGGCGGGTCAAGCGACGATCGGCGCGAGCACGCCGGCCGGCCTCACCATCACGCAGAGTTCCTCCAAGGCCATCATCAACTGGCAAGGCTTCTTGATCGGCCAGGGCGGCAAGGTCCAGTTCAACAACGGCTCAGGCGCCACCTTGAACCGGGTGACGGGGACAAGCCTGTCGTCCATCGACGGGCTGCTGAGCGGGACGGGCTCGGTCTATCTGATCAATCCCAATGGGGTGATCGTGGGCAAGTCCGGCGTGGTGAATGTGGGCGGGACCTTCGTCGCCTCCACCCAGGATGTGTCCAACCCCAGCTTCCTGGCCGGCGGCGACCTTAGCTTTACCGGCGCCTCCAGCGCTGCAGTGGTCAACTATGGCAAGATCGGTAGCCTGGGCGGCGACGTGGCCCTGATCGCCGCCAGGGTCGAGAACGACGGAACGCTGAGCGCACGCAACGGCAGCGCCGGACTTGCGGCCGGCTACAGCGTCATGCTGCGCGACGCCGCCCTGGACGAGGGACGGTTCTCCGTCCTGGTCGGGGGTGCGGGGACAAGCGTGACGAACACCGGCCTTATCGCCTCGGCCGACGCGGAGCTTCGCGCCGAGGGCGGCAACGTCTACGCCCTGGCGGGTGACACCGCGGGCGTGATCCGCGCCACGGGCGTCAAGAGCGGCGGTGGCAAGGTCTGGCTGGTCGCCGACGGCGGCACGCTCGACCTCGCCGGGACCATCGACGCCGAGGGCCCGGGCGGTGCGCCCGGCGCTGTGGAGACGTCCGGCCAGACGGTGAGCATCCAGGCCCCGCGTATCGACGCGCACGGCGGAACCTGGCTGGTGGACCCCGAAGACCTGACCATCGACCAGGCCGCCGCCACCGCCATCGACATGGCGCTGAACGCCGGCACCAGCGTGGCGGAACAGACCACCGCCACCGGCGTCAGCGGCGTGGGGACGGCGAACACCAACGGCAATGGCGACATTATCCTGACCGCACCGCTCACCTGGTCGACGTCCGCAGGCCTGACGCTTTCCGCCTACCGCAACGTGGACGTGAACGCGACCATCACCTCCAGCGGCGCCGGTGCCGTGACGCTTCGTGCGGACAACACCGGGACCGGGACGGGAACCGTGGCGCTCGGCGCGGGCGGGCATGTTTCGACGGGCGGTGTATTAGACCTCTATTACAATCCTGCAGGCGACAACGCCGCGATGGTCAACACGACCAGCTACACTATGCCGACAAACTATGCGCCGTTCTTCACGGGTGGGGCGAGCGCCACAGGCGCGCTGAACAGCTACATGCTGGTGAACACCGTCTACGACCTGCAGAACGTGCGGAACAACCTGAACGGAACCTATGCGCTCGGCCGGGACATAGACGCGAGCGTCACGGCGGGGTGGAACGGCGGGGCCGGGTTCGCGCCGATCGGCAACGATGCATCAATGTTCTCGGGCGTGTTCAACGGCGGTGGCCACATGGTCAGCGGACTGAGCATACAAGCCGCCAATCTGACTTCCGTTGGGCTCTTCGCCGGAAACCAGGGGCTGATCGAAAACCTGATGCTCAGCGGCGGGGGGGTGAACGCGGTTACCGGTCCGTCCGGCGAGCTCTTCGTCGGCTCGCTCGTCGGCAACAATGTTGGAACGATCACGAACGTCTCCAGCTCCGCGTCCATCTCTGCTCCGACGACTATCAACGGCGGCGTTGGGGGCTTGGTCGGCGACAACATCGGGACGATCACAGCCGCGTCCGCCACGGGCGCCGTCCTGGGAGGTGAGGGGTACGCAGGGGGGCTGATCGGCGTCAACGGCGGCCTGATCGCCAGCAGCTACGCCTCCGGCTCCGTAACGGCTGACGGCGCGGCCGGAGGTGCAGTTGGCGACGCCGGAGGCTTGGTCGGCTCCAACGACGGGCGTCTTACGAACGTCTATGCGACAGGCGCGGTCGCCGCCGGTGTGGCCGGCGGTCTCGCGGCTTATTCGGGCGGAGGGAGCATCACGAACGCCTATGCGACGGGCAGGGTGACCGGCGTGTTCGCCGGCGGCCTGGTCTACGAGGCAGGGTCAATCACCAACGGCTACTATGACCAGGGCACGACCGGCCAGGTGGTAGGAGTGGGCGCCAGCTTCGACAGCCAGACCGGCGTCACCGCGGTCGGCGGGAACACGGGCTTGTCGCCTTACGCAACGGCGACCTACGCGGGGTTCAGCTTCGGGACGCTCGGCTCGGGGGCAAACTGGGTGAGCGTCGATACTGATAGCAGCCTGAACAACTCAAGCGGTGCGGTAGGCACGCGGCCTCTCCTCATGTCCGAATATTCAACCACAATCACTAATCCCCATCAGCTCCAACTCGCCGCCCTTAACCCTTTCGCGACCTACACTTTGGCCAACAACCTGGATCTTAGCGCTGTGACCCAGCCGTCGGACGTCTGGAACCCAGCCACCGGTTTCAACCCGATCGGCTCGTTCTACTATGGTTTCTACGGCAGCTTCGATGGGCAGGATCATACCATCGCCAATCTGACCAGCCTGCATCCCAATACCAATACGGTGGGATTGTTCGGGTCAAACAACGGCGTCATCAAGAACGTCAACCTGACCAACGTCGATGTCCTAGGCTATGCCGAGGTGGGCGCCGTAGCGGGATATTCACCCAGCTCCAGCTCGCTCTCCAACGTCAGCGTCTCTGGAACGATCGAAGGTGTTCAAGAGGTCGGCGCAATTGCAGGCGCCGGAGAGCTGGGATCGACCTCTAAGTTCAGCTCCTCGAGCCCACCCACGCTCACTCTGACGAACGGATCGGCTTCGGCCACCGTGATCGGTCTGACACCGCCCAACTACCATGCGAGCGATGTCGGCGGTCTCGTGGGCTACGGCCTGGTGACGCAGTCGAGGTTTTCCGGCTCGGTACAGGCGCTGGACGGAGCTGTCGCTCTGGGCGGTTTGGTCGGCTACGGCGCAGCGAGCTACAGCACGGTCTCTGGGTCCGTAACAGTGGGAGCGAATGCCTTTGCAGTCGGCGGCGCAGTTGGTCTGAGTTCGGCAGGTTCTTCCGGCATCAGCCTGGGCCAACTTGGCATCATCCAGAACGTCACCAGCAGCGCGACCGTGACCACCGCTGTCAACGGGGTGCGCGTCGGCGGCCTTATCGGTGATCTAGAGCCTGTGCCTACAACGGCGCTCAGCTCCAATGGAGCGGTCCAAGTCGCCTATCTCACTCAGGTTATCAATAGCTCGGCGTCCGGTGCGGTGACTGTGGGAGCTCAGTCGACCGACGTGGGCGGCCTCATCGGCTTGGTGCAGGTATCTCCGCCCGTTGAACCCGCAGGTGGGACATCCCCTGGGTATGACCCGATCGTCGTTCAGAGCGTGTCAGCGACCGGTGCGGTGTCGGCCGCCGGCGGTAGTTCCAATTTGGGCGGTCTGATCGGACTGCAAGGTCCGAACACTTTGACCGAGTTCGCCTACGCCGGCGGCGCAGTCTCCGATGGCGCCGGCAGCCAAAACACCGGCGGCCTGATTGGCGAACTGGCGGCAGGAACCTACGTCTTCGGGTTTTCCAGACGTGAGGAAGCTCTCTACTCCGTGGCCCCCGCAGGCGTGACCAACAGCTACTCGACGGGCGCCATTACGGGCGACGTCAACGTCGGCGGCCTTGTCGGTCAGGTCACCGACACCGTGATCACGGCGCAATCTGACAACGGACCGTTTCCGTTCAGCTCGCAGGGCGAAGTGACGGTCAGCTACGCCTCCGGCAAGGTGACCGGGAACACCAATCCCGGCGGTCTGGTGGGCTATGGCGGAGCGACGGCGCCCGCCTTGGAGAGCGACTACTATGACGTGGCGACGACCGGCCAAGCGGCGGCCATCGCCGGTGGCGGCGGAGGCGCGGTAGCAATCGGCGGCATGACCGGCCTCAGCGCCTACGCCCAATCGACCTACGCCAGCTTCGATTTTAGCAGCAGCGGGCCTTGGGTGATCTTCGAAGGCGATACGCGCCCGATCTTGAAGACTGAAGCCTCTTCGACCGCCACCAACGCCCACCAGCTTCAGCTCATCGCCCTCGACCTGAGCGGCAGCTTCACGCTGGCCAGCGACATTGACCTGATTGGTACGCAGAACCCGGCAGATGTCTGGAACCCCGCCACCGGTTTCGTGCCCATCGGCGACGGCTCCGCCATGTTCACCGGCAGCCTTGAAGGCGGCTCGCATACCGTCTCCGGCCTCTTTATCAATCGACCCACCCAGGACCCGGTCGGCCTATTCGGTGCGATCGGTGCGAGCGGCGTGGTGGACGGCGTTGTTCTGAGCAACGTGCAGGTGACAGGCGGAAACCACACCGGTGCGCTCGCGGGCTTCAGCAAGGGCTCAGTAAACTTCGACAGCGCGACGGGTGTGGTCAGCGGGGCGATCTACACTGGCGGCCTGCTGGGCTCGAACGAAGTGGGCGCGCAGCTCACCAACTCGGCCGCTATCGGCTCGACCAGCGGCTCGAGCTACGTGGGCGGGCTGGTCGGCATCAATCTCGGCCGTATCGACAACTCCAACACCTACGACGCGACGACAGGAAGCGGGACCTATATCGGCGGGTTGACCGGCTACAACGCCGGCTCTGTCAGCTACGCCTACAGCCAGCAGCCGGTAAGCGGCCAGTTTGCGACAGGCGGGCTGGTCGGCTACAACACGGGCGTTGTCACCAACGTCACGGCCTACCAAGGCGCAGCGACCGCGGGCTCCAATCATGTCGGCGGCCTGGTCGGGTTTAATGACGGCATGATCGAGTTCGCCGCGGCTGAGAACACGGCAAGCGGGTCAAGTTTCGTCGGCGGTCTGGCGGGCTCCAACGAGACCACAGGCGTGATCGAGAACTCCGGCAACGTCGGGGGCCGGGTCGCTGGTGGCGATGAGGTCGGCGGCCTGACCGGCTATAACGCCGGCGTCATCAACAGCTCCAACGACAACGCACCGGTCACCGCGACCGGCAGCCAGGCAGGCGGCCTTGTGGGGATGAACCTCGGCTACATCGTCAACGCCTATTCACAGGCGCCCGTCACGGGCTCGACCAACGTCGGCGGTCTGGTCGGCTATAACCAGGGCTTGGTCCAGACTGACTACAGCATCTCTTCGGTCACAGGATCAGACCACGTGGGCGGCCTTGTGGGACGCAACCAGGGCTCGATCACCACGTCCGCAGCGTACGGATCGGTGACCGGCGAGACAATCGTGGGAGGCTTGGCGGGCTCCAACGAGGCCGGCGCGGTGATCAACCAAGCATCCAGTGGGGTAGGCTCTCCAAATTCGTTCGACGTAGGGTACGGAGAGATATTGACGCCGACTGGCGCGCATGACGTCGGGGGTCTGGTGGGGATCAATCTGGGCGCCATCAGCAACGCCTTCGCCACTACGCCTGCGATTGGACAGTCGTTCGTCGGCGGCCTTGTCGGCGTAAACGGCGCGGGCGGATCATTATCCCTGGCCTACGCGGCGGGTCCAGTCTCCGGCCAGAGTGCAACAGGTGGGGTCGCAGGGTCCAACGCTGGCTCCGTGAGCGACGTCTACTTTGACACCTCGTCAAACGCGACAAATCAGACCACGGAGTTCGGCGTCAACACCAGCGCGGCGGCCTCGACGAACGCGGCTATCGGAGGTGTGACGGGCAGAAGCGCTGAGGAGGCCGGTAGCTATCCAGGATTTGACTTTACGGGAATCTGGCGCGCTCCCACCTTTAACGATGTGGGCTTTTCCTATCCAACCTTGAAGAACGTTCCTGTCCCCTACTAGCAGGCCCGCTGACTGAGCCGCTGAGCGTACTCAGAACCCAATCGTTGTGCCATCGCGATCTATGTCTGCTTTGTGCGCAGACAACAGACATTCGATCTCAGAGCTATGAATGTCTGCCTTGGGTCGTTCTCTCGCCTTGGCACACTTGCTGTAAGCAGACGTTCTTGGGCTGTCGGGTCCGACCGCCGAGGCTTCTTTGCTCGAGCCTGCGGCCTGCCCTGCGTGCAACGCCCGATCACGTCTAACTCGGGGCCTGACGCTCCCGCCTCCCGCAGGATCGACCTGCCGCCGCTTCCCTTGCCCTGGGCTGCATCAGTGCAGCGAGCCTGCGACCTCGACGCCGAGCCTTGCGGCTGCGACGTACAGTTTCGTGTCGCGGGTCAGGAGCTTGGCTCCATGCGTCAGGCGCGCAGCGGCTATGATGTGGCTATCGACATACCCGATGCCGGACCCGGCGAGTTTGTGCGTCGAGATCAGGCCCAAGACCTCGTCGTCGGTCGCGACCTGGGCTTTCTGGAGACTGAAGAGCAGCTTGGCGATGGGGCTGTTCATTTTTGGTCCGCCGAGCAGCACTTCTCCTATGACATGGGGGTGGGCGAGAACGCGCGAGTTTTGCAGCCACCACGTAAGCACATCGTCGCCAGCGCGGATATAGTCCACCCAGACGGAGGTATCGACCAGGATCATTCCGGATCGAAGCGCCGCCGTGGCGCTGCGAAGAAGTCCGGGTCGCTGCCTCCAAGCAACGCCAGCCGCCTGGAAGCCTCCCTCTGGATCAGGGCCGTCAAAGCCTCGCGGATCAAGCTCGACTTCTCCTTAAGGCCCGTCAACTCCTGGGCTCTTGCGACGAGATCGTCGTCCAGGACGATGGTCGTGCGCATGAGCCTTACTCCTCAAGTCGCGGCCTTAGCATCAATCCGTGCTGATCCGCATGCCTAACTGACCGGCACGGTGTTGTCGTCGGAGTTGCGGTCGATGGCCTTGTTGTAGGGATCGACGCCCGCGAACTTCGGCGCGCGGTCCACGGTGAAGGTGAAGCTCTGCTTGCCGCTGCGCACCGCCAGGTGCTTGAACAGGATCACGTCCTTCGACCCGAAGTCGGCCTTGCCTGGCTCCTTGTCGAACAGGCCGATGTCGAAGGGCTCGTCCAGGGGCGCCTCGGTCTCCTTGCCCTGGCCGTTGGCGTAGAGCTTCTTGGCGGAGACCTGCAGCGTCACGTCATAGCGGCCGTCGGCGCGCTTCTTCGATGAGGCGTGCACGGCGCGCAGGTCGTAGAGGGTGATCTTCTGGAACAGGTCGGTGATCAGCTGCTGCCTGTCGGCCGGCGCTTCGGCCCTCAGGTCGGCGACGAAGTCCTTGGACGCCGGGTAGGGCGCGCCCTTGAAAGCGTAATCGTGCAGCAGATGACGGAGCGCCCGGTTCACGGCGGCCTCGCCGAGTTCGTCCTGCAGTCGGTACATGACCAGTGAACCCTTGCGGTAGTGGATGTAGCCCTGGTCCTCCACCCGCTCCAGAGGCAGCTCCTCCACCGCCTCGCCGCCACGGGCGCGGAGATAGCTGTCCAGCTCGAACTTCAGGAACTTGCGGATCTGGTCGGGGCCGTAGAGGTGCTTCATGGCCATCAGCGCTGTGTACTGGGCGAAGGTCTCGGTCAGCATGGCGGCGCCCTGCATGTCGGCGGGCGCGATCTGGTGGCCCCACCACTGGTGGCCGAGCTCGTGGGCGGTGACGTAGGTCACCATGTCGATCTTGGAGCGGTCCGCGGCGTCGATGATGAAGCCTATGCCCTCGGAATAGGGGATGGTGTTGGCGAAGCTCTCGGCGAACTGGCTGTAGTCGGGGAACTCCATGATCCGCACCTGGCGGAACTGGTAGGGGCTGAAATTGGCCTGGTCGTAGTCCAGCCCGACCTCCAGGGCGTGGATCATCCGGTCCACGTTCCAGGCGTGGGCGGCGTCGTAGTAGACGCTGAGGTCTACGCCCTTGTAGGGGACGCGCTTCACCGCATAGAGCCCGGACTGGATGGAGAAGAGGTCCAGGATCGGCGCCTCGCTCTTGAACTCGGCGGTGTGGCGGCCGCCGACGGTGCGGTCGGCGACGCGGTAGCCCGGGGCCATGGGCGTCTGGCCGGCGGTGGTGGAGACGGTGACGTCGGTGTTCACCCAGTCCGCCCCATGGGTGACGAAGTTGAAGGCGCGGGCGCTATCGTCCTCCAGCTTGGGCGGCCGCAGGTCTTCGGGCAGGTGATATTTGCGTCGCTTGGCGCGGTCCTTCAGCAGGCCCTGCTGGTCCATGCCGATCAGGGGCGCGATGGCGAAGTTGTCGAGGAAGGTCCCGTTGCGCACCACCAGCGCCGATCCACCAGGCGACAGGGTGTCGTCGCCGCGGTTGCGAAAGCCGTGCTGGCCGATCCGCCCCGTAAAGCTCAGGCTGCGCTTTTCGCCGGGTAGCAGCGGCGTGTCGAAGGCGAAGATGCGATAGTTGAAGCGGTCGTAGGTTCGGAGCGGCCGGGCGTCTTCCACCGACAGGGCCTGGACCTTCAGGTCGCGGTCGAAGCGCACGTGCAGGGTGCGGATGGGGGCCTTGGTCTTGTTCTGGAAGACATAGACGCCGCGGCTGATGGCGTAGTGGTGGTCGGGGAAGACATCCACGTTCAGCTTGATGTCGGTGACCTTGGGCTGGGGGATGCTCGAATAGGGCAGCAGGACCTTTTCGTAGTCGGCGGAAAAGCGGTCCTGCTCCAGCCGCGTGCGGTAGGGGTTCCAGACATGGGTGTTCAGGTAGATGAAGCCACCGACGCCCACAGCGCCGACCCCCGCGACGGCGAGGATGGCGCCGGCGGGCCCGACCAGCCGGCGGGGCAGCCGACGCAGGCGCGGCCTCAGACTGGCGTCCGCGCCGCGCCGCCACAGCACCGCCGACAATACGCAGAGGCCTAGCGCGACCAGGCTCCAATAGGCCTGGAACCAGTCTCGCGCGAGGCCGGCCATGCCCTGGTCGTTCATGTCCGACAGAGGCACGTCCGGCGAGCCGCCGTAGAGATAGAGGTTGTCCTCCAGTCCCAGCTTGGGCGCCACGATGATGGCGACGATGAACACCACCATTAGGCCCCAGCCGACGAACTTGTGGGGGCTGAGGGTCTGCAGGAACACCGCCAGCACCGCGATCAGGGCGGCGCTGACGGTCTCGGGGACCAGATACCAGCCGATGTACTCGCCGAGCTGAAACTGCGCGAAACCGCGGATGAGCTGCACCGCCATGGCGGCGGCGATGCTGAGCGCCAGCATGGCGAACAGGACGCCGATGATCGCCACGACCTTGGGGGCGGCAAATACCCAGTCGGGGGTGGGTGTGGCGTCCACCAGGGCGTCGGTGTTGCGGTCCCGCTCGCGCCAGACCAACTCGCCGGCGTAGTAGATCGACACCACCAGGGGGAGGAAGGTGAAGCTGCCCCGCAGCACCTGGATCATGACGCGGGTGACGGGGAAGATGTTGTCGCCATAGACGCCGTCGGATGTAGTGAACCACAGGCCGGCGCCGCTGTTGAAGACGCCCAGCGCCAGCAGCACGAAGAAGGCCGGGCTCTTGAACACCTGGCCCATATCGAGGCGCGTGCGGGCGAGCAGCTGGGCGAGAACGGGGTTTGCATCCTTCGAGACGAGTCCGCTGCGCGGACCCTCCTCAGGATGACGAAGGTGGGAGGGCTGCAACAAGCGGTCGCCATGCTGAGGAGCGGGCGGAGGCCCGCGTCTCGAAGCACGCAGGTCCGAAGTCTCCACCGCCTCCTGCCGCTCCGCCTCTCGCCGTTTCACCTTGCCGGCTGGCGCTTCGAAGCGGAACAAGGGGTAGGCCGCCGCAAGCGCCGTAACCCCCACCCCCGTCCAGATCAGCCGGTTCCAAAGCAGCGGGCCCGCGAGCGGGACCAGCAGGGTGTTGCGCTCGGTGGCGGTCCAGTAGCGCGCGGCGTTTCCGAACGCCGCCACCCCGAACGGCTCCACATAGGCCATCAAGGTGCGAAACTGCGGCTTGGCCGCGAGCGCCACGGCGACCAGATAGACGATCATGAAGGCGACCACGCCCACATAGGTCGCCATCATCGACCGGGTGGCTGTGGCCAGGGCGAAGAAGCCCGCCGAAATGAGGAACAGGGTCGGCAGCACAAGGGCGACATAGGTGTAGGCGTAGGCCCCCAACCTCAGCGGGCCGAGCTTCTCCGGGTCCACCCAGGGCATGGCCGCGCCCACGATCATCGCCAGGGGGATGAACAGAAAGCAGAGCGCTACCGCGACAAAGGCGCCCAGGAACCGCCCGTACAGGTAGTCCGCCTTACGCAGGCGGGTGGCGCGAAGGATCGGGCCGTAGCCGGTGTCGTCGTCCCGCACCACCACGTTGGCGACGAAGGCGGTGGCCACGAACATGAAGAAGATGCTGAAGATCAGCTGGGTGGTGGCGATGGCGCTCGGCGAATTGACATGCACGTTGGCGGTGGCGCCGAGCTGGATGGTGTCGCTGGCCACCGAGCCGAAGGTCATCAGGAAGAACAGCAGGCCGGAGACCCAGAACACCGGGTTCTTCAGCTGGTAGCGGAGCTCGAAGCCCGCGATGGCGGCGAACATGGTTTCAGACCGCTCGCGGTGAAGCCGCTTGCGGCGGGGCCGCCCGGGGTGCAGGCGCCTGGCACGCGATGTGAAGGCTGGAGAAGTATACGTCCTCCAGCCCGCCGCGATGGCGGACGAAGCCCTCGCCCGGATCATCGGAGTTCAGCACGTGGACCACCGTGCGACCGCCTGACAGGCGGGTGGAGATCAGCTCATAGCGCTCGCGGGTCGCGGGAATGTCGGCCTTGTCGATCGTCTTGGTCCAGATGCGGCCGTCCAGCTCCTGCACCAGGGCATGGGGCTGGCCCTGCCGCACGATCCGGCCGCCGTCGATGATGGCCATGGCCTGGCAGAGGTCCGACACGTCCTCGACGATGTGGGTGGAGAGCAGCACCACCACGTTCTCGCCGATCTCGGCCAGGAGGTTCAGGAAGCGGTTGCGCTCCTCCGGGTCCAGGCCCGCAGTAGGCTCGTCCACGATGATCAGGCTGGGGCCGCCCAGCAGGGCCTGGGCGATGCCGAAGCGTTGCCGCATCCCGCCTGAAAAGCCCGCCAGCGCCTTCTTGCGCACGCCGTAGAGGTTCACCTGCTCCAGCAGCCGCTCGACCTCGCCACGCCGGGCCTTGGGCTCGGCCAGGCCCTTCAGCACCGCCATGTGGTCCAGCATGTCGTAGGCCGAGACGCGCGGATAGACACCGAAGTCCTGGGGCAGGTAGCCGAGCGTCGCGCGCAGCCGCTCAGGCGTTTTGAGCACGTCGATGTCGTCGAAGCGGATGTGGCCCGAGGTCGGCGTCTGCAGGGTGGCGATGCAACGCATCAGCGTCGACTTGCCCGCCCCGTTCGGGCCGAGCAGGCCGAACATCCCCCTCGGCGCGTTCAGCGTCACTGCGTCCAGCGCCCGCACCCCGTTAGGATAGACGTGGGTCAAGTCGTCGATCTGGAGCATGCCGGGCGGATCCTTGGCCTGACGCGGACGCTGCATGTCGAGACGGAGAGGCGCAAGTGAAGACCCGGTAATCCAGCTGGTGGAAAGCTTGGCCGGAACCCGCTAGCACCACTCCGAAGCCCGGAGGGTCGACGGCATGAGTCCTTGGCATGTGTGAGACGCACCAGCCCGATATCCCCGACCTGCTGGCGCGCAACCGCGCCTGGGCGGACGCCAAGACCGCCGCCGATCCGGGCTTCTTCAAGCGTCTCGTGGCCCAGCAGAGGCCGCCCTACCTGTGGATCGGCTGCTCCGACAGCCGGGTGCCCGCCAACGAGATCGTTGGCCTCGACCCAGGCGAGATGTTCGTTCACCGCAATGTGGCAAACCTCGCCCCGCTCCAGGACGCCAACTTCCTGTCGGTGCTGCAGTACGCCGTGCAGGTCCTGAAGGTGCGCCACATCCTGGTGGTGGGCCACTATGGCTGCGGCGGCGTACGCGCGGCGTTGCAGGGCCTGAGGCTCGGTCTGATCGACCACTGGCTCTCGCCGATCCGGGCCCTGGCGCGGGCGAACGCCGCCGAGCTGGACGCCCTGCCGAACGATGCGACGCGGCTGGATCGGCTGTGCGAGCTGAACGTGCTGCGCCAGGTGGACAACGTGGCCACCAACCCCTTTGTCACCGACGCCTGGGCTGAGGGGATGGCGCTGACCATCCACGGCTGGTGCTATTCCCTGGCCGACGGGCTGGTGAGGGACCTGGGCGCCACCCGGGACGGGCCGGCCTGAGCCGTCAGCCGTCCGTCGGCGCCTCGGCTTAGGCCTCTGGCGCCGGTTCGGGGGCGCTCACGACGTTCAGCACGTCTCCGGGTCCGGTGATCGCCAGCAAGGCCTGCAGGTCCGGCCGCGCCAGGGCGACGCACCCCTCGGTGGGCGCATAGTCGGGCTGGGCCACGTGGAGGAAGATCGCCGACCCCATGCCTGGCGCCGGCGGGTCGTCGTTGTGGCTGAGCACGCAGACCAGATCGTACAGCGCGTCCGCGCGCCACATGCGCTCGCAACTCGCCGGATAGGGCAGCCTGACCTGGCGGTTGTAGGCGGGATCGCGCGGCGCGTCGCACCAGCCGTCGTCGGGGGCCAGCGGCGCGCTGGGCAGCACCGTCACCGGCGCGCCCACCCGGTCGGCGCGATAGAGCAACCGCCGCAGCTTCCACGCCCCGAGCGGCGTCGCCCCGTCGCCTTCGCGCTTGTCGGCCGCAGCGATCACTCCGCTGCGGCCCAGAGCACACCGGACCTCTCGGCCGCCGAGCTGCAGGCGGCCATCGCTCCATGCGGTGAAGATCAAGCCGTGCGCCTCCCGCCCGCTTTGCGCGACGCCGGGCGCGCGCCATATGCAATGACATGGCCCAGCAGAAAACCATCCTGATCGTCGACGACGACGAGGACCTCCGCGGCGCCCTGGCCGAGCAGATCGGTGAGGAGGACGAGTTCACCACCCTCCAGGCCGACACCGCTCGCGCCGGGATCACGCGCGCCCAGGCCGATCGCCCCGACCTGATCCTGATGGACGTGGACCTGCCCGACATGGACGGCCGCCAAGCCTGCGCGGAGCTGCGCCGCGACGGGGTGACCGCGCCCATCATCATGCTGACCGCGGCCGGCGAGGACGCCGACGCCGTGGAGGGCCTGGACGCCGGCGCCGACGACTATGTCACCAAGCCGTTCCGCTACGCCGTGCTGCTGGCCCGCATCCGCGCCCAGCTGCGCAGCCACGAACAGTCCGAGCACGCCGTCTTCCACATCGGCCCCTATACCTTCCGCCCGGCCCACAAGCTCCTCACCGACGACCGCCAGCGCAAGATCCGCCTGACGGAGAAGGAGACCAGCATCTTGAAATACCTCTACCGCGCCGGGGAGAAATCCGTCCCGCGGGAGGAGCTGCTGACCCAGGTCTGGGGCTACAACGCCGAGGTCACCACCCACACGCTCGAGACCCACATCTACCGCCTGCGCCAGAAGATCGAGCCGGAGCCGGGGTCAGCGCGGCTGCTGCTGACCGATACGGGGGGGTATCGGCTGGCGCTTTGAGGGGGTGGGTTGCAGGCCCCCTCGGTCACGCGTACCGCGCGACAACTCCCACAGTGGGGGAGCATCTAGGCGCAGTCCTTGATCCTCCCCCTCCGGGGGAGGTGGCGGCGAAGCCGACGGAGGGGGCCCGCAGGGCTTAGACGTTCAAATCCACCGTCACCGGCGCATGGTCCGACGGCCGCTCCCACGCCCGCACCGCGTCGTGCACCTGCGCCGACACGCGCCCGTCCACCCGCGCCGCCCCCATCAGCCCCGGCGATCCCCACAGGTGGTCCAGCCTCAGGCCGCGATTGGACGCCCGGAAGTCGGCCGCGCGGTAGCTCCACCAGCTGAACAGCTTCTGCGGGTCGGGGATCGCCTCGCGCACCAGGTCGGTGAAGCCGAGGGACGCCTTCAGCTCCGCCATCGCCGCCACCTCGATGGGCGTGTGGCTGACGATCCTGGACATCTGACAGTGGCTCCAGACGTCGTGCTCGCCCGGCGCGATGTTGAAGTCGCCGGCCAGCAACAGGGGCTTGGACGGATCGCCGGCGGCCATCAAGCCGGTCAGCCTCTCATAGAAGTCCAGCTTGTGGTCGAACTTGGGATTGAGCGCCCGATCCGGGGTGTCGCCGCCGGCGGGGATGTAGAAGTTCTGCACCTCCACGCCTGCAATCACGGCCGAGACGCAGCGGGCGTGGCCCTCGCGGCAGACGTCCAGCCCCGGCGCGTCCTCGATCGGCAGGCGCGAGGCGATAGCGACGCCGTGCCAGCCCTTCTGCCCGGCGATCGCCAGGTGCGGCAGGCCCATGTCCACGAAGGCCTGGCGCGGGAACTCGCTCTCCCGGCACTTGATCTCCTGCAGGCAGAGGACATCGGTTCCGCTCTCGGCGACGAAGCGAGCGACCTGTTCGCGCCGCAGACGGACCGAATTGATGTTCCAGGTCGCCACCCTCAGGCGCATCGCGCCCTCCGACCCGTCGGCGACGCCGGGGCGCAGACAATAAGAAGCCCAGTCGCGGGGGGACGACCGGGCTTCAAGTTTTACCGCCTGGAACGGGAGGGGATGATCCGACCCAGGCTGGGGCTACGCGAAACATCGCGAGGCCAACGCGAGTTATAGATGCCACACTGCGACGGATTGTCAACCGAAAGATGAAGTCTCTTGCGCGTTGCATTATTGTCATAAGTCAGTGACGCGGGTCGCGGATGTAGAACAGGCCGGGGGCCAGACGCCCAGTCGGCGTCAGGGGGCCGAGCCGCACCTCGGTCCGCCGACCCTGAGCGTCCACCAGGTTCCAGCCGCGCAGGGCCATCGGCTGGTCGCCGAACAGCAGGGTCAGGCGTCCCGCCGCCTGGCCGCTTCGCGCGGTGATGGAGAAGCCGGCGGAGGTCTGGTCCACGCCGGTGACCGTGACCCCATGGTCGAAGCGCACCTGGCGCGCCAGCAGCACCGACAAGGGCGTACGGCCGAGAGGATATTCGTTGAAGGTCTTCAGCCGGGTGTCCGAAACGCTGACGAACTGACCGTCGGACTGGACGAGCAGGCCGGAGGGGGGATCGTACTCGAACCGCGCCTTGCCCGGCCGCTGCAGATAGAGCGTTCCGCTGGACGTCCCACCGTTGGCGTCGCTCTGGGTGAAGCGGCCGGTGACCGACTTCAGGGTCTGCAGATAGTCGGTCGCGCGTTGCACCAGCGCCTGCTGACCGGCGTCCAGCTCCACCGCAGGGCTCGCCTGGACCGGCCGCGGCGCGGCGATGGGACCGGCGAGAGCGAGGCTCACAGCGAACGCGGACAGCAATCGTAGTCGCATCAAGATGGGTTCCTTGGAGCCGCGATGGGTGGCTTTTATCGCGACGAACGCCGGGCGACGAGCGTCATCGCGGCGCCCAGAGACGCTCTTTGTCGATGAGGGACGGAAGGGTTTAGGAGGAAGGCGCAATCGGTCGGGACTGAAACCCTGAAACGGCGAGGCCGGGAGCCCTGCAGACTATGACCTTCCACCTGGATCCACGCCTTTCATCGGGATCGCACCTGCTGGCCCGGCTGCCGCTCTGCGAGGCGCGGCTGCAGGACGATACGCGTTATGCGTGGATCGTGCTCATCCCTGCCCGGCCCGGATTGGTGGAGCTCGCCGACCCCACCCCCGGCGAGCGGCTGCAACTTTTGGACGAGACCCTGGCGGCGGGCGAGGCCGTGGGGGCGGCGGCGGCGGCGCTGGGACGGCCCGTGCGCAAACTGAACCACGGCCAGCTCGGCAATCTGGTGGCACAATTACACATCCACGTCGTCGGTCGACGCGAGGATGATCCGGCGTGGCCGGGGCCGGTGTGGGGCTTCGGCGATGCCGACCCCTATACGCCGGAAGAGCTTAGCATCGCCTGCGCCGCGGCGCAGGATGTTTTGAGTCGAGTGACCTAAAAGGCGACGGCCTAACGGGGCGCACGCTTGGCCAGGATGCGCTGCAGGGTGCGCCTGTGCATGTTCAGCCGGCGGGCCGTCTCGGAGATGTTGTGGCCGCAGAGTTCATAGACCCGCTGGATGTGCTCCCAGCGCACCCTGTCGGCCGACATGGGGTTGTCGGGCGGCGCGGGGGAGCCGCCTTCCCGGGCGGCGAGCAGGGCGCGCGCGACGTCGTCCGCGTCGGCGGGCTTGGGCAGGTAGTCCACCGCCCCGGCCTTCACCGCCGCCACGGCGGTTGCGATATTGCCATATCCGGTGAGCATGACCACCCGCGCGTCCGGCCGCACGGTCTGGATCACCTCCACCACCTGCAGGCCGTTGCCGTCCTCCAGCCGCATATCCAAAACGGCGAAGGCGGGGCACTTGTCCTTCACCGCGGCGATCGCTTCCGCCACCGTGCCGACCGACACCACTTCGAGACCCCGGCTCTCCAAGGCGCGGCCGAGGCGCGTGCGCAGCGGCGCGTCGTCGTCCAGCAGCAACACCGTCTTCTCAGGCAAGGCGGCGATCGAGGCGGAGATGTCGGTCATCCAGGGCTCCTGAGGTGGCCGGCGAGCTGGCCGCCAGCGTCGTCAATATGTCGCAGGACCGGCCAGCGCAACATAAGAGGCGAGATCAGGTCGCTTCGGGGGCCTCTATGCGCTCCCGCGGCCACCGCGCGGAAATGATCGCTCCACCGCGCTTGGCGTTGCGGAACTCCACCTGCGCGCCGGTCCGCTCCAGCAGGGTCTTGGCGATGAAGAAGCCCAGCCCCATGCCCTGGTGCGACGAGCGCGAGTTTTCGCCGTGGCTGCGGGTGGTGACGTAGGGCTGGCCGAGGCGGCTCAGGACTTCGGGCGGAAAGCCCGGCCCGTCGTCGCGCACGTCGATCTGAAGCTGGCCGGCGTCGTAGTAGGCGGTGAGCTCCACCACCGACCCGGCGAAGTCGGTGGCGTTCTCCACGAATGCGGACAGCCCGTGCATGACCTCGGGCAGGCGCCGGACCTCGAGGATCGCGGCGGTGGGCGCGCAGCTGACCTGGCCGTCGATCAGGATCACCCCGCCGCGATAGGGATCGGCGATCTCGTCGAGCAGCTGGGACAGGCCCATTCGGGCGTGGTGGGCGTCGGAGGTGTCCGGCGCTTGGCCGAGCTTCTTGAGGATGTCGCGGCAGCGCGAGGCCTGGCTGATCAGCAGCTGCACATCCTCCAGCAGCTGCCCCGGCTCCAGCCCGCGGGCCATCTCCTTGGTCACGACCTGGATAGTGGCCAGGGGCGTGCCGAGCTCGTGCGCGGCGGCCGCCGCCAGTCCTCCGAGCGCCGACAGCCGCTGCTCGCGCGCCAGCACCGCCTGGGTGGCGGCGAGCGCCAGCTCCATCCGCTGGGCCTCCGCCGCCGCCTGCCAGGCATACGCCGCGGTGAAGATGATCCCCGCGGCCACGGAGACCCCCTCGCCGACCTGATAGATCCTGGGAAGCTCGAACGCTTGGCCGGGAACCCAGGGCAGCGGGGCCGCCCAGAGGCCGAGCGCCGCCGTCGCCGCCAGCGCCAGCAGACCCAGGCCGATCGCGAAACGGACCGGCAGGGTGGCCGCCGCCACCGTCACCGGCGCGACCAGCAGCAGGATAAAGGGGTTGTCGAGCCCGCCGGTCAGGGCCAGCAGCACCGCCAGCTCCACCACGTCGAAGGCGAGCTGAAGGGCCGCCTCCCGCTCGCCGGCCAACCTGACGCCCGGCCAGGACAGGGTCACCGACAGGTTCAGCCAAGCCGCCGCCGCGATCACCACCAGACACCACGCCACCGGCACGTGGAAACCCAGCCCGTAGGCGACGAAGAGGACGGTGATCAGCTGGCCGGCGATCGCGGCCCAGCGCAGCAGCACCAGGGTCCGAAGCCTCAGGCCCCGGCGCGCCTGGGCCCAGTCCCACAGCCGCCCGTCGCCCGCGCCGCCGATCACCGGGCGCGGCGGGGTCGCTTGCCACAGGGACAGGCGAGGCCTATCGGAACGGCGCTTGGGGCTGGGGGCGTCTTGCAGCGAGGCCATCGCACCGATCATGCTCGAGCAGCCAGGGGAAGTCTCCCCCGGAGAGAACGCCCAGGGTGGCCGACGCCACGCCGCAGCGAAAGCCCCTTCGCCGTCCAGGCGTTCCAGCCGGAGCTTCGCCCGCGCCGCCGGGCTCGGCGTCCTCGGATTGATCGCCGCCGTCCTCGCTGCGGCGGTGTTGCTGCCCCGGGCGGGCGTCTCCACAGCGGTGGTCAGCAGCGGCCAAGCCTCGATCGGCGGCCCCTTCCACCTCACCGACGCCGAAGGTCGGGCGGTGGACCAGCATGTCCTGGACGGCAAGTGGAGCGCGGTGTTCTTCGGCTACACCAACTGTCCCGACACCTGTCCCGCCACCCTGCAGGCGCTGAACGCCGCCGCTCAGAAACTCGGCGCGGCCCGCAAGGACTTCCAGGTGGTGTTCATCTCGGTCGATCCCGCTCGGGACACCCCCGCCGAAATGAAACTGTACGACACCAGCCAGGGTTATCCGGCCGGCGGTCTTTTGGGGCTGACGGGCTCGCCCGCCCAGGTGAAGACGGTGGCGGGGGAGTACCGCGCCTCTTACGCCAAGCAGGGCGACGGGCCGAACTACCTCATGCAGCACAGCGCCGCGATCTATCTGATGGACCCCCATGGCGGCTTCGTGAAGCCGCTGGACGAGGCGCAGGGCCCCGCAGGCTTGGCCGGTCAGATCAAGTCCGCGATGAGCGGCTGATCGGATCGAGCCGACGAGGCGCACGCCGCCCCTCCACGCGGCGCCGCTTGAACCTTCACATGGACGTATACGTTAAGAAGTCCCGCCTAGTCTGCGGGCGACGGCTGGGACTTTTGACATATGCTTTATGGCCTGAGTGAGCTGGGTTACGACGTCGTGACGCCATGGCGTTTCGCCGCTCGCGCCGCCCGGGACTTCTGGCACTCGCCCTTCAACCCCGCCGCCGATACGCCCTGGGGCCGACAGCTCTACGCTTCGGCCGACCTGTTCGCCAACCTGACGCGACGCTACGGCAAGCCTGCATGGCGCATCGACAGCGTGGAGATCGACGGGACGCCGGTGGCGGTGACCGAGCAGGTCGCGTGGAGCTCCCCCTGGTGCAAGATGGTGCACTTCTCGCGTCATGCGTCTGACCTGCGCCGCGCCGGGCGGACCGAGCCGGAGCCGGCGATCCTGATCGTGGCCCCCATGTCGGGCCACTACGCCACGCTGTTGCGCGGCACCGTGGAGACCTTCCTGCAGGACCACGAGGTCTACGTCACCGACTGGATGAATGCGCGCGAAGTGCCGATCCTGGACGGGCGGTTCGACTTCTACGACTATATCGACCATGTCCGGGCTATGCTGCAGGCGCTAGGGCCCCGCGCCCACGTGCTGGCGGTCTGCCAGCCGGGACCGGCGACCTTGGCGGCCTGCGCGGTGATGGCGGCGGAGAACGACCCCTGCCGCCCGGCGTCCATGACCTATATGGGCTCACCCCTCGACGCCCGACTGTCGCCCACCGCCCCCACCCGGATGGCGGAGGAAAAGCCGTTCGCCTGGTTCAAGTCCAACCTGATCTATACGGTCCCGCCGCCGTGGGCCGGGGCCTTCCGCCGGGTCTACCCCGGTCTCGTCCAGCTCACCGCCTTCATCAGCATGAACGCCGAGCGCCACCAAGACGCCCACCGTCAATACCACGCCGATCTGGTGAAGGGCGATGGCGACCATGCCGCCAAGCACCTTGAGTTCTACGACGAATACCTGGCGGTCATGGACTTGACGGAGGAGTTCTACCTCCAGACCATCGACATCGTCTTCCAGAGCCACCTGCTGCCCCGCGGCCTGCTGAGACACCATGGCGAGGCGGTCAGGCTCGAGGCCATCGAGGACATCGCGCTCATGACGGTGGAGGGGGAGAACGACGACATCTCAGGTGTCGGCCAGACCCAGGCGGCTCACGCCCTGTGCCCCAACCTGCCCGACGCGATGAAGGAACTCTACGTGCAGCCGCAGGTCGGCCATTACGGCGTGTTCAACGGCCGGCGGTTCCGGGAGGAGATCTATCCCAAGGTTCGCGACTTCATCGTCTCGCACGAAGCGGCGTGACCCACCGCGTCGCCCGGTCATAGGCGTAGAGCACGCGTTCGCGAAGCTGACCGATCTCAGGGCCAAGCCGGTCACCTGACCGCGCGACGATAAGGACGAACACCGCCAGCCCCAAAAGCCCGCCGGCGCTGTGGGCCCCCAGGATCAGGATCAGCGCCTTGAAGCTCGCCGGATGGGAGGGATGGTGAAGCTGCTTCACGCCATACACCACCGCCGAGTCCGGCAGGCCGACCATGAGGGCCAGGATCAAAGCGTTCAGGTGCGCGCGTCCTATCCAGCCCCATCCGACCTTGGTGAGGCCTTCGGCCAGGGATAGGGAAAAGACGTAGAAGACCCAGAGCCCGAGGGCGACGCCGAGCGCCAGGGCCGGGAGGCCGAAACGGCCTCCGGCCAGGGCGCCGACGCATACCGCGACGAAGTAGATGGCCTGGCGGAAGGCTGCGCCCTTGAACCTTCCCGCGCCCAGGGCCAGCGCCTCGCTGACCTTGTAGGCCGAACGCGGCAGGAACCCCAGAAATAGCAGTTGCACGATGGGGATGGCGGCGAACCACTTGCGCCCCAGCAACAGCCGCACGATGGCCTCGGAGTGCACCACCGCGACCGTGGTGACCAGCGCGTTCAGCGGCAGCACCGCGCCCAGGAACCGCTTGAAGGTGTCGCGCAGCTTGTCGGGCGATCCCTGCAGCGACGCGAAGGTCGGGATCAGCACCCGGCCGACCGGGCCTCCCGAAAGCTGGAGCGCGTTGTTCTGAAGGTTCGCCGCGCGCGCATAGAAGCCCAGCATCGAGGCGCCGAGCAGGTTGGAGGTGATCAGACTGGGCGCGTTCAGCCCCGCCCAGTTCAGGATCTGGGTCAAGGTGGTCGCCGCACCGGCGTGGAACAGGGACGAAGCGCCTCTCCGCGTCGGCGGCGTGCGGAGAGGCAGTCGCGCACGCAGCGTATTCAGGGCCGATTCCAGCACGACCTGGACCAGGGTCGGGATGACCAGCGCCCAGAGGCCGTAACCCGCCACCGCCATGGCGATGGCGATGATCATGTAGACGACGTTGCCGGCCATGCTGGCCATGCTGATGGCGCGATAGTCCCGGTTGCGCTCCAGCATCGCCACGCCGACGGAGCTCAGACCTCGCAGCGGTAGGACCAGGGCGGTGAACAGCATGGGCGCGCCGACCCGGGGCGTGTGCGCCACCCGCCCGATCCAGGGGGTCGCCGCGATCAGGGCGCCCATGCAGACCAGCCCGCCGGCCACCGACAGCCACAGCGCGCTCGACACCATGGCGGGATCGATCTCGGCCCGCTGCATCAGCGGCACCGCGAACGTGCCGTCCGAGAGCGCGGCGGCGAGCAGCAAGGCGATGCCGATGATGGCCTGGGTGCCGAAGTCGGCCGGACTGAGCAGGCGGGCGAGGATGGAAGCCGTCAGGATGCTGGTGGCCATCGACACCACCCTGGCGCCCAGCAGCCAGGACACGCTGCGCCCCACCCCGCCGCCGACCAGCTTGCCGTAGACGGCGGCGGCAGGGACCGTCGGTTCGGATGCGGCTGTGTCTGAGATCGTCAGGCGCGAGACATGGCTGGGCGAAGACGCCAGGTTGCGATCCGCATGGTCGCAGATACCCGGCCTCGCAACGCTCTCTCTTGCCGGAGATCGAGGTGGGTCATAGGAGGCGGGCCATCCGGGGCGGCCCCGCCGCAGGATTCGCCGACCCTATGCTAAGATGACGGCGAACCGCATGCGACTCTAAGGTCGCTCCCAGGCCGCAGGCGCCGGAGCACAGGAGCTGCAGGCTTGAACATCGTGCTCGTTCTGCCCGAGCGGCGGCTTTGGCGCTGGCACGCGGTCCTGGTCGAGGCGCTAGCCGAACAGGGCGAGCTTCAGATCCGGCTCCATCCTGGCCCGGCCTATCCGCCCGCCCTGCGGGCCTGGCTGGCGTTCGAGCGGCGGATGTTCGGCCGGCGTGGACACGCCTCGCCGATCGGGCCCGCGGCGCTGGGCCTGCCCGTGAGTCCGCCCGACGGCGAGGCCTACGACCTGATCGTCGAGCTGAGCGGGTCAAATCTTGCGCCGACATCGCGGACACTGTCGGTCCGCTACGACGGCGAGACCGATGAGGCGGCGATGTTCGCCGCCCTCCAGGCCCGTCGCGCACCCCGGCTCGAGGTGGTGGAGGACGGCGTCAGGGTGGTGGCGGCGTCGCAGCCCGCCTTGGAGGTGCGCGATGAACTCGGCCGCGAACTCGGCTACGTCCACGCAAGGCTGATCGCCCTGCTGCTACGGGCCGTGCAAGGTCTGGCCAGTCCCGCATCGCCACCCCCGCCGGCCCAGCACCGCAGACGGGCGGGGCTGGGCGAATTCATGTCCAGCGCGCTCGCCGCCAAGCTGGGCGCCAAGCTTTCGCGCGGACGGAGCGTGCAGGAGCAATGGCGGATCGCCCTCCGCCCCGCCCCGGCCGTCGCGGGTGACGCCCCACCCTCGCCGCCAGGTTTCACCGTCGAAGCCGGACCCGCGGACGCCTTCCACGCCGACCCCTTCCTGTTCGCCCACCATGGCGAGACCTTCCTGTTCGTGGAGGCCTATCCCTGGGCGACACGCAAAGGCGTCATCGCCTGCGCCAGGCTGGACGCTGAAGGCCGGCCTGGCCCGTTCGAGACGGTGCTGGAGGCGGCTCATCACCTCTCCTATCCCCAGGTCTTCGCCCACGACGGCGAAGCCTACATGCTGCCGGAGACGGCCGCGGCGCACCGGCTGGAGCTTTACCGCGCCACCGCCTTTCCCCGCGGCTGGGAGCGCGTCGCCACAATGCTGGAAGGACTGCGGATCGCGGACGCCACCGTATTGGAGCACGAAGGTCGGTGGTGGATGATGGCTTCGGTGGCGAGCTATGGCGGCGCCAGCCAGGACGAACTGTTCGGCTGGCATGGCCCCTCGCCGTTGGGACCCTGGACGCCCCACCCCCGCAACCCCCTCGTCTCCGACGTGCGGGCGGGGCGACCGGCTGGAGCGTTCGTGCGTCGGGGAGAGCGCCTCTACCGGCCCGCCCAGGACAGCGAGGCGGGCTATGGCGCGGGCTTGGCCTGGTGCGAGGTGGTTGAGCTGACGCCTGACGCCTATCGCGAGGGGGCGGCGTCGCGCTGGCGCGGCGAGGATTTCGGCCCCTTCACCGGCGTGCACAGCTTCAGCGAGGCGGGCGGCTTCGAGGCCATCGACCTGAAATCGCCACGGGAGCGGTGAGGCGCGCCTAGATCTCCCCTCTTGGGAGAGGGGGCTGCGCCGACGGTTCCGGTCTGGAGCCCGCACAGTCGCTTCGCCGACAGCTCCCCAGCGAAAGAGCATCTTCTAAACGGCGTAATACTCCCGATACCACTGAACGAAGCGTGGGATGCCCTCTTCCAGCATCACCTTGGGCTGGTAGCCGCACAGAGCATGGAGCCGGCTGACATCGGCGAAGGTCGCCGGCACGTCGCCGAGCTGCATGGGCAGGAAGTCTTTCTTCGCCTCCCGGCCGAGGGCCGACTCGATCGCGCCGATCATCTGCATCAGGGCCACCGGCCGGTTGTCGCCGATGTTGAAGATGCGCGCCTCGCCGGCTTCGGCCGGATGGTCGAGCACGCCCAGGACGCCTTCGATGATGTCGTCCACGAAGGTGAAGTCGCGCATCATATGGCCGCCATTGAACACCTGGATCGGCTGGTCCTCCAGGATCGCGCGGGTGAACAGGAAGGCCGCCATGTCGGGGCGCCCCCACGGCCCATAGACGGTGAAGAACCGCAACCCCGACTGAGCCAGGTCGAACAGCTTGGAATAGCTGGTGCTCATCAGCTCGCACGACCGCTTGGTGGCGGCGTAGAGCGAGACCGGCTGATCAACGTTGTCGTCTTCGCGGAAGCCCCGCTCGATCGGGCGCTCGCCATAGACCGAGCTGGAGGACGCGTAGACCAGGTGCTTCACCCCAGCGATGTGCCGGCAGGCCTCCATCACCGAAAGATGCCCCGCCACATTGGCGCGCTCGTAGGCGAAGGGGTTTTCCAGGGAGTGGCGCACGCCGGCCTGGGCGGCGAGATGCACGATCCGGTCCGCCCCGCTCTGCTGGACCAGCTGCTGGAAGGCGGGGGCGTCGGCCACGTCGGTCCGCACGAGGCGGAAGCGGCGGTCCCGCCCCAGCCGCTCGGCTCGCGCCTCTTTCAGGCCGACGTCGTAATAGGTGTTGAAGATATCCACGCCGAGGACATCCTCTCCCCGGGCGAGCAGGCGGGCGCAGAGCGCGGAGCCGATGAAGCCCGCCGCCCCGGTGACGATGATCATTGCGCCGGCTTCCCCAGGGACGTTTGCGAATCGGTGGGACTGATAGCCGCTTTCCTCGTGGACCTCAGGCGCGCACGACCTTTTCGGCGCCTGTCGTAACGCCGCGGGCGGCGTTTCGCGTGTCCACCACCAGCTTCGACCAGGCGACCAGCGCGCCATAGTCCACCGCGGCGTGGTCGGTGGCGATCAGCGCGGCGTCGTAGGCCGACACCGTCGCCTGATCGAACCCGACGCCGCGCCGCCCATCCAGCCTGACGTGTTCGCGCTGAGTGTGGATTTCGACGATGTGGGGGTCGTGGAAGTCCACCGACGCGCCCATGGCCTCCATCAGTTCGATCAGCTTCAGCGACGGGCTCTCGCGCAGGTCGTCCACGTTCTTCTTGTAGGCCACGCCCATGACCAGGATGCGCGCGCCCTTCATGGCCTTACCGAACCGGCTGTTCAGCGCGTCGGCCAACGCCTGGACCACCAGCTTGGGCATGGCGCGGTTGACCTCGCCCGCCAGCTCGATGAAGCGAGCGTCCATGTCGAAGGCCCGCGCTCGCCAAGACAGGTAGAAGGGGTCGATCGGGATGCAGTGGCCGCCCAGGCCCGGCCCAGGGTAAAAGGCCATGAAGCCGAACGGCTTGGTCTTGGCCGCCTCGATCACGTCCCACACGTCGATGTCCATGGCGTGGAAGATGGTCTTGAGCTCGTTGACCAGGGCGATGTTGACGGCGCGGAAGATGTTCTCGGTGATCTTCACAGCCTCCGCGGTCCGTGCGTCCTTGACCTGGATGGCCTGGTCGAAGGCGCGGGCGTAGAGCGCGGTGGCGATCTCGCCGGAGAGAGGATCGGCCCCGCCGACCACCTTGGGGATGGCGCGGGTCTCCATGGCCCCGCCCGGGTCCTCACGCTCGGGCGAGAAGGCCAGCAGCACGTCCTGGCCCAGGCGCAGGCCGGTCGCGGACAGGATGGGGGCGACCACCTCGTCGGTGGTGCCGGGATAGGTGGTGGACTCCAGCACCACCAGTTGGCCCGGCCGCAGGCGCGCCGCGATGGCGTGGGCGGTCGCCTCGACATAGCGCAGGTCGGGCTCGCGCGTCGGGCCGAGCGGCGTGGGCACGCAGATCAGCACCGCGTCCGCCTCCCCCAGCCGGTCGAAATCGGTGGTCGCCTGGAACCGCCCCGAGGCCCCCATCTCCGCCACCAGGGCGGGGGCGAAGTGCTCGATATAGCTCCGGCCGGCGTTCAGCTTGTCGACCTTGACGCCATCGACGTCGAAACCGAGCACGTCCAGGCCCGCGCGCCAGAAGACGTGCACCAGGGGCAGGCCGACATAGCCTAGGCCGATGACGCCCACGGTGACGCGACCGGCGAAAGTCTCAACGAAGGAAAAGGGCATCGAACTCGCGTCTTGAACGCGCGCACCAAGCAGCATCGCGGCGGCTCTTGCAATTGCGGCGAAAGGCGCGGCCCGACGGCGGGCTCAGGCGTGTACGGGATTGATTTCGCCCTGTAGAGGCGAGGCGGATCGGCGCGGATTAGGCGTAGTCCCGAAAGGATGGGAGCCCCATGGCCACTTGGCGCAGGCGCGATCTGGAGCGGCGCAGCGGGGCGCGCAGCCGCACGCTGTCTCGTGTGTTCAGGGCCGACACCCTGCTGCCCATCGTCGCGCTCGTCCTGGCCGGGGCCGCGCTCTCGCAAGCCCTGGCCGCCCAGTCCCGCGCGGCGCTCATCGCTCACGACCTCGGCGTCGCCACCGCGCGGCTGAGGGGTCTCGAAAGCTACGGCCCGCCTGCCGCCCCGGCGGCCCTCACGCCGCCGACACCGGTGCTGCAGCCCTGAAGGCGCAGACGCGCACGATGCGGCTTCTGCTGCTCGTCCCCAGCTATTATCCCGACATCTACGGCGGCGCCGAGCGTCAGGCCAGCATCCTGGCCGAGGCGCTCGGCCGACTTGGCGTGCATGTCACCCTGCTCGCCCCCACCCTGCGGCCGAACGCGCAGGGCGCAACGCCGGCCGCCTTCGGCGAGGTGCGCCGCATCGGGCTGAAGGACTTCCCCGCCCGAGGCGGTCGCTATCTCGCCTCCACCCTCGCCTGGACCTGGAAGACGGCGCGCCTGATCTGGCGGGAGCGCGCGGCGTTCGACGTGGTCTACGTCTTCCATGGCCGGTTGCACGTGGCCGGCCCGCTGCTCGGCGCGCGCGCGGCGGGGCTCCCGATCTTCGTGAAGCCGGGCGCCGGCGGGGAGAGCGCCGACCACCGGCGCCTGCGCCGCAAACGATACCTCTACGGCCACGTCATCGCGTGGCTGCTCCTGCGCTGGACCACCGGCTTCGTCGCCGTGAGCCGTCAGGTCGAGGTCGACCTGCAAGACGCCGGGGTCTCTCCGGACCGCATCCACCGGCAGCCCAACGGGGTCGAGCTGGTCGACGCAGACCGACTGGACGCCGCGCAGGCGAGGCGGAACGGACGCCGCTTCATCTCCACCTGCCGGCTGGTGCACGACAAGAATGTCGACGTGCTGATCGAGGCTGTCGCCGCCCAGCCGCAGGCCGAACTGACGCTGGTCGGCGATGGGCCGGAAGAGCCGGCGCTGAGAGCCCTTGCGCTACGGCTGGGCGCCGTGGATCGGGTGCGCTTCCTGGGCGCCCTTAACGATGTCACCTCAGAACTGATCGACCACGACGCCTTTCTCACCGCCTCGGTCCACGAAGGACAGTCGAACTCCCTGCTGGAAGCGCTGGCCGCAGGCGTCATCCCCGTGGCGGCGAAGGCCAGCGGCGTAGCGGAATTGGTCGAGGACCCCCGCACGGGCGTGATCACCGTCGCCCCGACCGCCGAGGCGTTTTCCGTCGCCATCGGCCGGGTCCTGGCCTTCTCGCCCGAACAGCGGGCCGCCGTGAGCCGCGCCGCCTATGCGGAGGCTATGACCCGCTTCGGCATCGACGGGGTCGCTCGTCGCCTGCTCACCCTGTTCCAGAGCGCCGCTGCGGCCGGGCGACCATGACCGACGTCGCCGTCGTGATCACCTGCTTCGATGAGGGCGACGTGGTGGAGGCGGCGCTCGACAGCGTACTAGCCCAGGGCGCCGCCGACCGGATCGCCCAGATCGTGCTGGTCGCCGACGGCTCGCCCCCCGCCACCTCGCAGGTCCTGGACCGGCTGGAGGGGCGCGACCCTCGCCTGCGCCTCCTGCGGGGACCGGGCGGATGGGGCGTGTCCGGCGCGCGCAACCGTGGCGTGGCGGCGACGTCGGCGCCGCTGCTGGCCTTCCTCGACGCCGACGACCTGTGGGCGCCGGACAAGCTCGCCCGCCAGGTCTCTGTGCTCCAAGCCGATCCTGCGATCGCGCTGGTCTATACGGGCTATGAAGCGCTCGCCGCGGGCGCCGACAACGGCGAGGCGAGACGGGTCTACGACCTGTCAGGCGACGACCGTGCGGCGCGACGATATTTCCTGCGTGACCCGCCGATCCTGCCCTCTTCGGTGCTGATGCGGCGCGAGGCGTTCGAGGCGCTCGGGGGGTTCGACCCGACGGTGACGGTGTTCGAGGACACCGACTTCTTCCTGCGCCTGGCCCAGGTCGCACAGCTGAAAGGTCTGCCCGATCCGCTGATCCGCAAGCGCTATCGGGCCGACAGCCTCAGCGCGCCGCGTCCTGGGTTGATGGCCCACCACGCCTTCGTGGCCTTCCGCGGCGCCGCGCTGGACCCCGATCTGACTCCGCTGGTGCCGCGCCGACTGGCCGAGCGGGCGGCGCGCCTGGGCCTGGTCGCCTATTACGCCGGCGACCTGGAGGCCGCACGCGGCCACGCGGCTATGGCGCGCGCCTTGAGATGGTGGACGCCTAGAGCCATGCTGCTCGCCGCGCTGCTGGCGGGGGGTGAGCCTCTGCGAGGGGCGCTGGAGGGCCGGCTCCGATCGCGCAGGCGACTGCATGGACACTGACCTGCCGGCCGCCCGGCCGCGTCTGCTCTACCTCGTCACCAGCCTCAACGCCGGGGGCGCGGAGTGGGGGCTGGTGAGCCTGTTGCAGGGCGGCGCCTTTGCAGGCTTCGAGGTCACCGTAGTCGCGCTCGTGCGTGGCGCGGGCGCCCAGGCCGAGGCTCTGACGTGCATCGGCCATCCGCCGCTGATCCTCTGGGACAGCCGCAGGCTGAGCTTTGTCGCCTTGCTGGGCGCGGCGGTGCGGTTGCGCCGCCTGATGCGGCGGCTGAAGCCTCAGGTGCTGGTGCTGTCGCTTCCCCACGCCAACCTGCTCGGACGTGCGTTGCGGCCCGCGCGGCCCCGACCGCTGGTGCTGTCGTTCGAACACAACAGCCATCTGGCGCGTCGGCTCTACGAGATCGGCTACAGGCTGAGCTCCGGCCGGGTGGACGGGCTGCTGGCCGACTGCCCGGCCACCGCCGAGGACGCCGCGGCTCGGCTCTACCGCCGCCCTCCGCTCAAAACCGAGGTTCTGCCGCTGGTCAGCTTCGCGTCGGAGCGCCTCGCCGAGCCCGTGCGTCGCCCCCCCGCGGACGAGCCGGCGCACCTGATCAGCGCCGCACGCCTGGCGGCGCCCAAGAACCAGGCACGGCTGATCACTCTGCTGGCCGCCCTGCGCCGCCAGGGCGTAGAGACGCGCCTGACGCTGTTCGGCGAAGGTCCGCTGCGAGGCGCGCTGGAAGCCCAGGCCGCGAAAGAGGGCGTGGCCGACCTCGTCGCCCTCCCCGGTCACGTGGAGGACTGGTGGCGCACGCCCGCGGACCTGTTCGTCCTGACCAGCCGCCACGAGGGCCTCTGCATCTCCGTGCTCGAGGCGATGGCGGCGGGCCTGCCGGTCGCAGCGCCCCTCGTCGGCGGGCTGCGGGACTATGGGCCGAGCGCGGGTGTGCATCTCCTCGACGAAACCGAAGCGGATGTGGACGCCTCGGCCCGGCGTCTGGCGGACTTGCTAGGGGATAGGCCGCGGCTGGAGCGAATGACGGCGTTGGGGCGGGCCATGATCGCCGAGCGCTTCGCCTCGGCGCCCGTGCATGAGGCCTACGCCCGCTTCAACGTCCGGCTCCTCAGCGCCGCGATCAGGGCGGAGTGATCCAGGACAAAGGCGCCTGTAAATTAGGTTTCACCGTGGTCCCGGCGCCCTGCAGGCGGGAAACGGCCTCGCTCGTCTGCGAAGCTTTTTATTAGCCCTTTTGATCTGATGCGGTTTGTGTCTTTAGAGCGAACGTTCCTGGTGGGGAGGCTCGTGAGCATGCAGATGAACGCCACGTTTGCGCCCCAGGCCATAGCTTCTCAGCAAGGCTCCGCCGCGTCATCGCGCGCCGCCAACCGGCAGCGGTTGGTGGATTTGCTGCTTACGACGCCGCTGCTGGTCCTCATGGCGCCTGTGCTGGCCCTGATCGCGCTCGCAGTCTGGGTCAACGACGGCGGCCCCGCATTCTACGCCCAGACCCGGATCGGGCGGCACGGTCGTACCTTCCAATGCTGGAAGTTCCGCAGCATGGTCACCGACTCGGACGCGGTGCTGACCGCGCTGCTTGGGAATAGCGCGCAGGCCCGCGCCGAGTGGGCGCGCGATCACAAGCTGAAGGTTGATCCTCGGATCACCTGGCTCGGGCGCTTGCTTCGGAGCAGCAGCCTCGATGAACTGCCCCAGCTCTGGAATGTCCTGCGGGGCGAGATGAGTCTGGTCGGTCCTCGTCCCATCGTGGTGGCCGAGGTCGGGCGCTACGGCTCACGTTTCTACGATTACTGCACCTGCCGACCTGGCCTCACGGGGCTCTGGCAGGTCAGCGGCCGCAGCGATCTCAGCTATCGCCGTCGGGTGGCCATCGACACGCTGTATGCGCGCCGCGCCTCGCTGCGGTTGTATGCCGCGATCCTGGCCAGGACCGTGCCTGCGGTTTTGCTGCGACGAGGGTCCTGTTAGGCGCGCATCGCGCCGACAGCTTGACGCGCCTAGGGTCCGGCGCCCATCCTCGCGCTCAAGTGAGTTAATTTTCACCGATGCTGAACTTCCTCCAGCGTAAGAAGCCGCCCCTGATACGCGCGGCGCCGGACGGGGTGAGCGTCTACGCCATCGGCGATGTCCACGGGCGGCTGGACGTCATGGATACGCTGCTCGCGGCGATCCGGCTGGATACGCCTGCGGAGCGGCGGCCCATCCTGGTGATGCTCGGCGACTATGTGGATCGCGGGCCGGCATCCCGGGGCGTACTGCAGCGACTGACGGAGTTGGAAGAGGACCCAGGGCTGGAGACCCGCTTCATCCGCGGCAACCACGAAGACACCCTCCTTCGCTTCCTGGAAGAGCCTACGCTGGGTCCGACCTGGTGCGGTTTCGGTGGGGCGGAGACGCTCCAGTCCTACGGCGTGGTCGCCCCGCTGATGAACGACGATGCGCCGGCCTGGGAGGCGGCCCGGCAATCCTTCGCCGCCGCTCTTCCGCCGGCCCATCTGCGCCTGCTCCAGGCGCTGGAGCCAAGCGTGGAGTATGGCGACTACTTCTTCACCCATGCCGGCGTGCGTCCGGGCGCGGAACTGGTGGATCAGGACCCCTACGACCTGATGTGGATCCGCGAAGAATTCCTGCGCGGTTCGGCCACATTCTCCAAGACCATCGTCCACGGCCATACCCCGGAGGAGGACGCCTTCGTCAGCGACCGTCGAATCGGCGTCGACACGGGCGCCTACGCCACCGGCAAGCTGACGGCCATCGTCTTGGAAGGTTTGGAGCGCAGATTGATCCGGGCCCAGGTCTCCGGCGGTCGGAGTTCTGTGGATCACGTCAATATTGTGCGCCCGGTCGAACGGCGCAGGGCCTAGGGGACAAAGTCGTATGCGCAGAGGGATCAAAGGCTTCAGGACCCTCGCGGTAGGGCTGGCGGCGTCCGTCGTCTTGATTCCGGTCACGGCCGGGGCGCAGGCGGGGGCCCCGGCGCCCACCAACCTGCCGGCGGGGTCCGTCAAGCCGGCGGACGTGAACTACCGCCTGGGCACCGGCGACAAGCTGCGCATCATCGTCTTCGGCGAGACCAGCCTGTCGGGGGAGTTCGTGATTTCCGACACCGGCGAGGTGGCGTTCCCGCTGATCGGCAACGTCCACGCCGCCGGCCTCAGCGTCCAGCAGTTCCAGGATGCGCTGCGGGCCAAGCTGGCGGACGGCTATCTGAAGGACCCCAGGGTCTCGGCGGAAGTGGAGAACTACCGGCCGTTCTACATCCTCGGTGAGGTGCAGAAGCCTGGCGAATATCCCTACACCACCGGACTGACGGTGCTGAACGCGGTGGCGACGGCGGGGGGCTTCAGCTATCGCGCCAACACCAAGAACGTCACCATCCGACACGCTGGGGGAACCCAGGAACTCCCGACCCGGCTGACCGCGGTCACCCCGGTAGGGCCCGGCGACACGATCGTCATAAAGGAGCGCTTCTTCTAAGCCGCAGCGCGATCGGTTCGCGCCCGCGGCGGGTGCGTTCGTTGGTCGCGATGGCGCGCGAGTGCTACTCGCCCCTGGCCGGATGACCTAGGGTGAGGTGGGGATGAACGTCTAGTACAGTTGGGGATCAATGCGCTTAAACCGTTCCGCCTCTGCGGCCGGACTCGCCTGCTGCGCGCTTGGCGCGGCCTACAGTCCGGCCTTGGCTCAGGACTTCGGCGGGATCGAGCAGGCCCCTCAATACAGCCGGGGCTTCAACACCGCGGTGCGGGAGCGCCCCCATCCCGAATGGGCGCCCATCGACCTGGATTTCGGCGGCCTTACGCTTCAGCCGCAGGTCAGCGTCACAAGCCTGTTCAACGACAACGAGAAGTTCGCCACCACCGACGCGCGCAGCGACGTCTCGTTCCGCATCCAGCCGGCGCTGCAGCTCGGCACCAACTGGACCCGCAACGGACTGGGCCTGCAGGCCTTTGTGGCCCAGACCGAATATGTCCGCGACAGTGAGGACGACTCCACCGAGTACGGCGTCACGGGGACCGGGCGCCTCGATGTCCTGAACGACCTCACCGTGGACGCCCGGGCCGGCGACCAGCACTTGGTCCTGGCCCGCACCGACCCGGACGTCCCGATCGACAGCCTGGGACCTGCCGAGTACGACCGGCAGGAGTTCCAGGGCACCATCACCAAGACCCTGCCGCTGTTCCAGCTGCAGGGGATCGTGGCGGTGCGCAACGAAGACTACAACTCGGTGGGGGCGCCCGGCGGCGGGATCTATGATTTCAGCGGTCGCAACGGCACCTACACCAGCTATAGCGGCCGGATCAGTTACGGCATCTCGCCGGCGGTCGCGGTGTTCCTCGGCACCCAGTACGGCGACGGGTACCGACCCAAATTCGACAACGAGAACCAGGACTCGCAAGGCGGCGACGTCGCCGCTGGGGTGAACTTCGATTTGAGCCGCCTGGCGCGCGGCGAAGTCGCCTTCGGGTATCTTTACCAGAGCTACAGCACGCCCAATACGCCTTCGGACTCCGGCGTCGCGTTCAGCGCCAACCTGCAGTACTTCCCCACCCAGCTGACCACGATCAGCATCACCGGCGAGCGTCGCACCGCCCCTTCAAGCGTCGCAGGGTCCCCCGGCGGCATCAGCCTGGACGGATCGGTCACGGTGGACCACGAGCTGCTGCGCAACCTGATCGTCAGCGCGGGCGGTCAGGCGGGTCAGGTGCAGTACCGCAACTTCCTGATCAACAACGCACCGATCGACCGCACCGATGTCGGTTACGGCGGCAGCGTCGGGGCGACCTACCTGCTGAACCGGCTGGTGTCGCTGGACCTGCAGTACACCTATACGGGCTACACCTCCACCGTGGCCCTGCGGCGATCCTACACCGCCAATCGCCTCGGCCTGACTCTTCGGCTCACCCGCTAGATGCGTTAAGGGCTCGCTTATGGCCATGACCCTCCCGACCTCCGGCACAGCACCGGCGTGGGCCGCCGCGCTTGTGCGTGGGCCAGTCGATCTCCGCCGGCTCTGGGCGACGCTGCGCCGCTACAGGGTCGTCTTCGCGGCCGTTTTCCTTTTGGTGTTCCTGGCCGCGGTGCTGCACGCGACCACGGCCACGCCGGTCTATACTGCGACGTCCAGCGTGATGATCGACGATCGCCACCACAATGTGACGCCCGATCAGCAACAGGTGTTGTCCGATCTGCCCGACGCCACCGGCGTGGTGGACACCGAGGTCGAGATCATGCGCTCCCGCGCCCTCGCCGGCCGGGTCGTCGATGCGCTGAACCTCACCACCGACCCCGAGTTCAACAAAGCGCTGCGCAAGCCCGGCTTCTCGTTGTTCGGGCAGGCCAAGCCCGTGGCGAACGGCGAGGACGAGCGTCGCCGCCAGCGCGACGCCACCATCGACGCCCTGATCAACCGCATCCAGGTGGACCGGAAGGGCCTGACCTACGTCATCAACATCTCGGTCACCTCGGTGTCGCCGGCCAAGGCGGCGCTGCTCGCCAACACGGTGGCCGACCGCTACCTGACCGCGCAGCTGGACGCCAAGTTCGAGGCGACGCAGCGCGCCAACCGCTGGCTGCAGGGCCGGCTCGGCGCGCTCCGCTCCGACGTCACCAACGCCGAGCAGTCGGTCGCCAGCTACCAGTCGAGCAAGGGCCTGCTGCAGGCGACGGGCTCCAGCCTGACCGAGCAGCGGGTGGCCCAGCTGCAGGCGTCGGAGAGCCAGGCCGCCGCCGACCTCGCCGAAAAGCAGGCCCGGCTGACCACCGCGCGCCAGCAGATCGCCGCGGGCGGGACGGGGCAGGATCTGGGCGAGGCGCTGAACTCGCCGCTCATCAAGGACCTGCGGGTCAAGCTGTCGGACGCCATCCACACCCAGCAGCTGCTGCTGGCCAAGTACGGCCCGCGCCACCCCGACGTGATCGCCCAGGAGAACACCCAGCACCAGATCGAGGGCGACATCCAGGGCGAGGTGAACCGCATCATCGCCAGCCTGCAGTCGGACGTGAACGCCTCGGCCCAGCGGCTGGCGGCGATCAAGTCCGACCTCGCCCAGGCCCAGGGCTCGCTCGGCGCCAGCAAGAGCGCCGAGGTGGGCATGAACAGCCTGCAGATGAACGCCGACGCCCAGAGCGCAGTCTACAAGTCGCTGCTCGACCGCTTCCAGCAGACCTCGGTGCAGGACGGCTCGCTGCAGTCCGACGCCCAGGTGGTCTCGCCGGCCCAGATCCCGCTGAAGCCCAGCTCGCCCAACAAGAAGCTGGATATCGCGCTGGGGATCGTCTTCGGCCTGCTGGCCGGCACGGTGACGGTGGTGGCCATGGAGATGTGGTCCGGAGAGGTGCGCACCTCCGAGGACGTGGAGAAGATGCTGGGCGTGCCCGCCATCGGGTCGGTGCCGACGACCAAGGGCGCCACCAACCATCCGCCAGCGCAGTATCTGGTGGACACCCCGCTCTCGGCCTTCGCGGAGAGCTTCCGCCAACTCCGCGCCGCGCTTCGCCGCGCCGATCTGGACAGCCCGGTGAAGACGCTCGCCGTGACCTCCGCGCTGCCGGGCGAGGGCAAGTCGACCACTTCCATGTGCCTGGCGCGCTCCATCGCGCTTGGCGGCCAGCGGACGATCGCGGTGGACTGCGACCTGCGCCGGCGCACGCTGCACACCATGCTGGCGATCAAGCCGGCGGTGGGGCTGCTGGAGGTGCTGGCCGGCACGGCGAGCCTGCAGGACGCCGTCATCGTCGACAAGGCGTCGGGCTGCCACATCCTGCCGCTCACCGCGTCCAAGTTCACCCCGCGCGACGTGTTCGGCACCCAGGCCTTCGCCAAGCTGGTGGCCTATCTGAAGGCCAACTACGACTTCGTGATCCTGGACTGCGCCCCGGTGCTGGCCGTCGCCGACACCCGCACCATCACCGAGGTGGTCGACGGCGTGCTGATCCTCGTGCAGTGGCAGAAGACCGCCGCCCGCGCGGTCAAGTACGCCATAGCCGCGGTGGAATCGGTCGGCGGCAAGGTGCTGGGCGTCGCCCTGACCAAGGTCAACCTGAAGGCTCAGGCGGCCTATGGCTACGGCGACAGCGGCTACTACTTCCGCTCCTACTCCAACTACTATCTGGAGAAGTAAGGCTTGCGGCGGCGGTCGGGGGTCCGGTGAGCGACGCTTCGCAGCCCCCGGGCGCCGCGCCGCGCCCCAAGCCCACCGGCTTTTCCGGCGGGTCGGGCTATCGGCCGCCGCCGCAGACCTCCCGGCGCAGGGCCCGCCCGCCGGCCCGGCGCGAGGTGCGGTGGATGCGCGGCGCCGGCTGGATCGGGGCGCTGGTCGTTCTGGTCCTGACGGCGAGCTGGTGGGGGTCGCGAACGTTCTGGCTGGCCGACGTGGTCAACCTGTTCCGCCCCGCCGTCCTGCTGCTGGCGATCGTGGTGGCCGGCTTGGCGATCGGCGGGCGCGCCGTCGTCCTGATTGCCGCATCGGTGCTGCTGGTGGGCGCCAACGCCTACCTGCTGGTGCGACCGACGCTGGACCTGCCCACGGCTGTGGCGTCCGGCGCCCGCCGCGCTGCCGTCAGGGTCGCGAGCTTCGACGTGGTGTCCGACGACAGCCTGCCGGACTTCACCACCTGGGTTCGGGACAAGAAGACCCAGCCCGACGTGATCGGGGTGGAGAACCTGACCAATCCCTGGCGCACCCGCATCGCCCAACTGGCCGACGTCTATCCGTTCAGCGCCAGCGCCCTGCACCACCAGGACGGCGTGAAGGAGGACATCCTCAGCCGCTTCCCGATCCTGGACGCCTCGGTCTACCGGCCCGCCGGCGGTCGCACGGCCGTGCACGCCACCGTGCTGATCGAGGGCCAGCCGGTGCAGGTCTTCGTCATCGACCCCAACAAGGCCACGGGCCAGACCCGCTGGGCGGAGCGCAACCAGTATCTGGGCCTGGTGTCGCAGTGGGTGGCGAGCCAATCGGCGGGCCAGCCGGCCATGATGCTCGGCGACTGGAACATCACCCCCTGGTCGCCCTTCTACGCCGATGTGTTCGAGCAGACCGGGCTGAGGCGCGGCGACGCCGGCCTGCTGCCTCCCACCACCCACACGCTGGGGCGGCTTCCGATCCCGCTGCTCGGCCTGAACGACGACCACATCGCGGTCTCGCGCCGCATCTCGGTGGAGGGCTGCAGCCCTGGCCCCGACCTGGGCTCGGACCACCTCCCCCTGGTGTGCGCCATCCACGTCCGTTGAGCGGTGCGCGAGCGGGCGGCTTCAAGCCTGCTTGCGATAGTAGCCCCCCGGCGCCGCAAGCCGGGGTTTGACGATCCGCTTCAGGCGGGTGAGGCCGTCCGGCCGGACGGGGGTCAGTCCGTGGCGCGCGGCCATGCCGTCCAGGCTGCGGCGTGTGTAGGCGTTCAGATGCTCCAGCGGGTGCAGCTCGTCCTTGGCGGCGCGCCATCCGGCGTCGAGCTTGGCGGGGACGCCCTCCCCGTCCGGGACAGCGATCCGGATCACCCCGCCTGGGCGCAGCAGGCGCGCGAGCAGGGTCAGGACGGCGTTGGGCTCGGCCAGGTGCTCGAACACCTGTTCGGCGTGGATGTAGTCGAAGGATGAGGCCGCCTGCGTCGCCGGATCGGTCGTGGGCACGCCGAGACCGGCCGCGAAGGCTATGCGCCGCGGCGAAATCTCCGCCCCCTGGACGCTGTAGCCGAGCGCCTTGGCCGCCGCCGCCCAATGGCCCCAGCCCATGCCGAAGTCGAGCACGCGCAGGTCCCGGGCCCGGGCGACGGTAAGCAGGGCGCCGACCCGTCGCGCATCGCGCACCAGGCTTAGGAAATAGGCAGGCCCCGCGTCCTCGCGCTTGGCGAGGGAGCCTTGCGGCGAGATGGCGATCTCGTAGAGGTGCTCCATGCCGGCGGAGTCGAGCACGTGGCGCTGGAAGTGTAGGCCGCAGACCTCGCAAGCCGCGATCTGGTAGCAGGCGTCGCCGAGCATCGCCCGGGTGATCCGCCCCTCGTAATAGCGGTCGAGAAACGCCCAGGCGGCGCCCTCGGCGAAGGGTTGGGAGAAGCGCTCCGAGGCCGCGCCGCCGCACGCCGGGCAGAGGGGGCGTTGGAGGAAACGGAAACGCTCCAGGGGCGCCACGGTCATCGGGGCGGAGGGCGGTTCAGAACGCCTTCCACTTGGGGCGCGGCAGCAGGCTTTCCGCCGGCAGGAAGACCTTCTTCACCGTCGTCACCTCGGGAGCGGCGGCCTGAACAGGGGCGATTTCCGCGCGCGCCAGCTGCACCGGCGTATCGGGCGTATCGGCCCCGGCGGTCTGACCCGCAGCGGGCGTCTTGGCGGCGCCGCCGTTGCTGGCGGTCGGGGCGGATGCGGGGGAGACGGGTGCGCCGAAGTCCACGGCGAGCTTTTGTAGAGGCACGAGCACCGGGATCGAGGCGACCTCGGTGGCGGCGCCCGGCTCGTTGCCGGCGTACTGGCCGCCGAAGGCCGGCGGCTGACCGAAGGCGCCGGTCCAGCGATAGAAGATATGCTGGCCGATCTGGGTCAGCTTGATCAGGCTCGGGCTCCAGTACGGCGCCACATATTGGGTGTGATAATGCGTCGCCTCCCCCACCGCTTTCATCACGAAGCCGTTCAGCGCAGCATCGGCCACCCCCTGCGCGCGCGCCCAGGCCACCGGCTCCGGCGTGCGACCGAGCGCGCCGTCGCAGGTGAAGGTGAACTGGCAGCCGGTCTTGAGCTCTGCCCCCTGGAACACCACCCCGCACACGGTCTTGGGATAGACGGGGTGGCGCAACCTGTTCAGCACCACCTGGGCCACGGCCTGCTCGCCGGCCAGGGGCTCGAAGCCCGCCTCGTAATAGACCGCCTGGGCCAGACAGGTCTCTGCCCGCGTACGATCCTCCTCCGCCGCTTCGGACATGTTGAACGGCTTGGCGGCGGGGTTCGGCAGGGTGGAGAAGGGAATCGCCTGGTTGGTCGCCAGGGCCTCCTGCGGCGTCAAATCCTGCAACGCCACAACCTCGGGCAGGGGCGAGATGGCGGGCGGCACGATCAGGGCGGTGCGGAGCGCTGGCGACGCGCCGGTCTGCGCCCGGGGGACGGACGCGTAGGCGGCTTCGGCGTGCGAGATCACGAGCGCGGCTCCGCCGCCCACCGCCACCACGAGCGTCACCACGACCAAGGCCCCCAAGGCCAAGCCGGTGCGCGTCCGCAGAAAGGCCGTCAGCGCGTGCAAGGATGGCATCGGATACGTCTCGCCCACTGGGACTGAGGGTCGGCCCAACGCCGTGCGGCGCCCTGGGCGGTTGGTCTTAATAATTGCTTCTAGCATATCCTCGGCGGGTCTTTAACCCACCTCGTGCTGCAGGTGCGAACGACGGCGCCTCCACGATCAGCGCCGGCCCCGCCGCCAGCGCCGAAGTTGCGCGAGCAGGACGTGCAACCGGATCAGCAACCCGCGTCCGGCCGCAGTGTCCCGGCCGAAGATCACCAGCCCGGAGCCGAGCGCCAGTCCCACTGCAAACGCCAAGGACACCGACTCTCTCCGCGTGTAATGGACGTGGTTACAACCTGCTGTACAAGCCAGGCCCGAAGTGCAAGCTATCCTGGGGAGGCTGGGGATTAATGAAAAAACTCTTACCACGCAGCTACAAGCAGCGGTCTCATTTCGAAAACACTCATAGGTTGTACTTCGGTTTAGATCGAAGCGGTTCGTTCGCCTCGCAAAGCTTCACCGGGCCTTCGGTATGCGGCTAGCCATGATCCACTACTGGCTTGTCCAGATGCGGGGCGGCGAGGCGGTGCTAGATAACCTGATGTCGGTCTTCCCGAAGGCCGATGTCTACACCAACGTCTATCGGCCGCAGGCGATGGAAGCCCTGTTCTCGGGCCGGGCGCGGCCACGAACCACCTGGGTCGACCGCCTGCCCTTCGCCGCCCACCTCTACCCGATCTACATGCCGCTGATGGCGCCGGCCCTCAGCGGGCTGGATCTGGACGCCTATGACGTCGTGATCAGCAGCGAGGCCGGACCGGCGAAGTGGGCGATGCCGTCGATCGATGCGCGCCACATCTGCTACACCCACACGCCGATGCGCTACCTGTGGGACCAGCGGCATGCCTACCGCCGTCGCACGCCCGCCCTGGCGCACCCGTTCTACGACGCCATCGGCGAGCGGATGCGGGTGCAAGACGTCGTCTCAGCCCATCGGGTGGACGAGTTCGTCGCCAATTCCAGCTTCGTAGCGCGGCGAATCGAGAAGATCTACCGTCGCGAGAGCACCGTGATCCACCCCCCCGTGCGGCTGGACGACGCGCCGGCGCCTCAGCCGCCTGAGGACGCCTACCTCTTCGTCGGCCAGCTGGTGCCCTACAAGGCGGTGCGGGCGGCGGTGGACGCCTGCGTGGCGTTGAAGCGGCGGCTGGTGGTGGTGGGTGAAGGCCCGGACCAGGCCTATGTGCGCGGCTTCGCCGATCGCGGCGTAGAGCTGCGCCCCCGGATGTCCCGGGCCGAGCTGCTGGCGCTGATGGCCCGGAGTCGGGCGCTGCTGAACCCGGGCGTGGAGGACTTCGGCATCACGCCGGTGGAGATGCTGGGGACCGGGCGCCCGGTGATCGCCCAGGCCCGGGGCGGAGTGCTCGACAGCGTGCAGCACGAGCGCACAGGGGTGCTATATCCCGGCGCGGACGCCCTCGCCCTGCAGTCGGCCATCCGCGAGTTCGAGGCCTGGGAGCCCGGCTTTCGCCCGGCCGACGCGGTGCGCGCCGCGCAAGCCTTCGCCCCGGACGTGTTCGCCAGGAAGTGGCGGGCCCTGCTCGGCCTGGATCCTCCCGCTGCGCCCGCCAATAGGGCTGTCGCGATGAGAGGCCTGCGGGTCAGCGGCTATGCGGACTGATCCAACCCGTCCAGGTGCGCCAGCATCTCTCGCGTCCGGCCCACATAGGTGCGGGCGCGCGCGGCCTGCAGCCGCACCGCGAGCGGCGGCCCGCCCCCGGCCAGCGCAAGATCGAGCGCCGCCGCAAAGGCGTTCGCCTGGGGCGGCGCGGTCAGGATCAGCTCGGCGAAGGACGCCAGCGCCGGAAGCGGCGTCGCCACCACCGGCCGCCCCGCCGCCAGGTATTCGAACAGCTTCATCGGAAACATGGCCTCGGTATAGGCGTTGGCGGCGCTCGGCAGCATGGCCACCTGCAGCCCCGCCAGATAGGATGGCAGCGCGCGGTAGGAGCGAGGACCCAGCAGGTGCAGGTTGGGCAGGCCGCGGAGCGCGGTCACGTCGGTCCACGGGTCGCCCTCGCCCACCTGACCGATCATCACGAAACTGTAGTCTGGCCGGGCCTGGGCCACCGCCCTCAGCAAGGCGAAGGCGAGCTTATAGCCGCTGATGGCGCCGACGAAGCCGATCCTGGGCTCTGGCAGCGCAGCGAGATCGGCGGGGACAACGACGCCGGGCGCGAGAGCTGCGCCGAAGTGGTCGGCGTCCGCCACGTTGGGCATGAACAAACAACACTTGGCGCCGGCGGCGGCGTGGGTCGCCTGGAGCGCCGGCGAGGTGGCGAACACGAGATCAGCGCGCCGCACCAGCTCGCCTTCCGCCGAACGGATCGCCTCGGCCGGCATGCCGGGCTGGGCGGCGACATCATCCACCGCATGGTAGATCACGCGCGAAAATCGGCGAAGATCGTAGAGCCGGGAGGTCAGCGGCGAGTAGGTCCACACCACTCGCGGCGCCAGACCCGCCCGACGGCACGCGGCGGCCGTGCCGAGGCGCAGCGCCAGCCGGTTGAGCCCACGCACCGCCGCCACCCCCTGCCAGGGCAGGGTCACCGGCGACCACACCCACAGGCCCGGACGCACCTGGCGAGGAGGGCTGAATGCACGGCACAGCCTTCGCGCGATCCGCTTGAGATCGGCGCGGTCGAGCGTCGGCCGGCGCAGCCCCTGCGACTCCACGTAGAGCACTCGTCGGCCCTGGCGGGTTAGCTCGACCGCCACGTGCTGCTTGTTGGTCCAGAACGGGTTGTCCCAATCGGCGGTGGAGATCAGCAGGATGTCGGCGAACGCCGCATCGCCTGTCCGTGGGTGCGCCGTCCGCTCGGTCGTCGTCACCCGGCGGCCTCCGGCTGGGCCGCGGACGCGATCAGATCGTCGTACAAATCCTCAAGCCGTGCGGTCTGGCGGGCCAGGTCGTAGTCGCGCACCACGCGCCGTCGTGCTTCGCGGCCAAGCTCGCGGGCCAAGCCTCGGTCGTCCAGCAACCGATCGAGGGCGGCGGCGAGGCGGCTTACATCCCCCGCGGGAACGACCAGCGCGCTCACCTCGTGGTCGAGCGCCTCAGCGCCGGCCGCATCGCTGGCGACGATCGGACGGGCCAGGGCCGCCGCCTCCAGCAGGACGGTCGGCAGACCCTCGGCGTCGCCATTGCGGGCGATGCGGCTGGGAACCGCCACCATCGCGGCGCGGGCCAGCCACGCCAGCGTCGCCTCATGCGCTAGGCCGCCTAGCAGGCTGATCCGATCCGCCAGGCCCGTCCGCCGCGCTTGCGCCTGCAGCCGCGCCCGCAGCGGACCGTCACCGATCAGCAGGAGACGCGCGTCGGGCCGCCGGTGGGCGATGGCGGCGAAGGCGTCGATCAAATCCGCCGTCCCCTTCTTCTCCACCAGTCGGCCCACGTGCACGATCAGTCCGGCTTCGCCCTCTCCGGCGGGCCGCATCCGCGCGACATCCACCCCGATCGCGTGGCGGCGCAACCGCGTGGTCAGAACGCCGCGATCCCGCGCCGCCTCGGCCACACGGTCGGAGACGGCCAGGAACAGCTCGCCATCGCGGGCCAGACTGCGCCAGCCGCAAACGGCGTGCACCAGGGCGGGCCGCAGCGACCGCAGCATCGAGCGGCGCCGACGCGTGACGTCGAAGCCGTGCAACGTAGTGACCAGCGGCACGCCCAGCCGTCGCGCCAACACCTGGGCGTAGACGGCGTCGACGGCGAAATGGGCGTGCAGCAGGTCGATCCGCCGCCCTCCCAGCGCCTCGACCAGCCCCGCCACGTCGCGGAACAGGACGAGCCGCAGCGCCGCCGCCCAGCCCGGCGCCAGAATCGCCGCCTCCACGCCCGCAGGGGCCAGCCCAAACCGCCGCCGTCCTATAAAGATCGGGACGTAGCGGACCAGCGCCCCGGCCTGGGCGGTGATGAAGGTCTCCGACGGCTTGAACAGCTGCAGGCGGAACACGCCGACCCAGAGCGGCGAACCTGGAGTCGTCGGTGCGTCCGTCACGCCGCGAGTCGCCGCACCAGGCTGCGAGCCAGGGCCGCATAGCTTTCCGCCATGAGCTCGGCGTCGAACGCCCGCGCCTTGGCGAGTGCGCCCGCCGACAGCCGCGCACGCACCACCGGGTCGGCGCAGCGTTTCAGCTGGCGAATCAGGGCCGCGGTGTCGCGCGCCGGGAACAGCAGGCCGTCGACCCCGTCTTCGACCAGCTCGTCGAGCCCGCCGACGCGGGACGCGACCAGCGGCGCGCCCGCCGCCATCAGCTCCAGGCCGAACAGCGGCAGGGTCTCCACCGACGTGCTGCACAGCACGCCGACGTCCAGGGCGGAGAGGAAGGGCCTCACGTCCGCCTGCTCGCCGCAGAACCTGACCATGGATGTAATCCCGAGCGCGCCGGCCTGTCGTTCCACCGCGACTCGGGTCGGGCCGTCGCCCACCAGCAGCAGCTGAGCGGCGACCCCGGCGCGGTGAAGCGCCGCAAGGGCGCCCAGCAGCTGGGGGTGGTTCTTCTCCGGGCGGAACATCGCCACGCACCCCAGCGTCAAGGCCCGCGGGTCCAGCCCCAGGGCGGCCTTCGCCGCCGTCCGGGTCGCCGCATCGACCGGGACATGGCGGGCGAGATCGACACCGTTGCGGATCACCGCCACCTGGCGCGCGCCCAGGCCGCGGCGACGCCAGTGCCGCCGCTGGCGCTCGCTGACATAGACCAGGGCGTTGCAGATGCGGATCGCCGCCAGCGTCGGCGCGACGCGGACCCAGGCGGCGCGGCCCTGCAGGCCGGTGGAGTGGACCACGCTCGCAAGCGGCGCCCGCAGGCCGAAGGCCCTCGCCGCCGCGGCCACGCAGGTCGCCACCGGATTGACCGCGAACACGACGTCCGCCCTCGCCGCGACCAGGGCGTGGGCGAGACGGCGCCACTCCGCAGGGCGCTTGAGGCCCGACTGGCCCAGGACGACCATACCGTCGCCCAGCCGCTCGGCCAGGGCGGGGGCGACGCAGGCGCCAAGAACCAACACCTGCACGTCCAGGCCGCGACGGCGCAGCCGCAGCACGAGATCGGTCGTCAGCACCTGGGCGCCGCCGGTGAGCAGGTCCTCCAGCACGAAGACCAGCCTCATTCCGGCCGCCTCGGAGCCGTGGAGAGCAGACGGTCGAACAGGGTGAGATAAGCAGACGCAACGTGATCTAGGTGGAAGGCGTGCGGCAGTCGGCTGGCGCGGGGCTGGGACGGGGCGAGGCGCGTCATCGCGGCCGCGAGGCCCTGGAGGTCGGCGGCCGGGCGACGCTCGCACGGCAGCTCGAGATCGCCCGCGCCTTGCGGGGTGGTCAACACCGGAAGTCCGCTCGCCAGGGCCTCCAGCACCACCAGGGGTAGTCCCTCCGACCGGCAGGTCGGAAACACCAGCGCATCGGCGGCGCTGAGCCAGCCGGTCAGCTCGCGCCGCGCCACGCCGCCGATCAGGCGCACCCGCGCCTGCAGGCCAATCCCCGCGACTAGGCGCGCCAGGCGCTCGCGCTCGGGCCCGTCGCCCACGAGAACGAGGGTCAGCTCGGGCCGTGAGCCGAGGGCGAGGCTGAGCGCATGGATCGCCCGGTGAGGTCCCTTGTCCGCCTGCAGCCGCCCGGCGTAGAGCGCCAGCGGCGCGTCCGGCGCGATCTCCAGCTCTGCGCGCAGGCGCATGCGCGCCTCGGCGTCGAAGCGGAAGGCGGCGGCGTCGACGCCGTTGCGGATCAGGCTGACCGGCGTGCCGGCGACGAGGGTGGAGGTCGGCCAGGCCGTGAGCTGGCGACGGACGGCCTCGCCCACGGCCACCACCGCGTCGTAATCCGTGTAGGCATGGTCGCGCGCCAGACCCCAGTAGAGGTTGCGCGCTGCGCCGAGCACCCCGCGCGGCCGCCGGCTGCGCAGCTTGGAGGCGACCTCTCCCGCCGAGGTCCCGTGCGCCTGGAAGACGAACACTGGAGCGGGAGGGCGGGGGCGGCGCGCCAGCGCGTTGGCCGCCGCGCTGACCCCCAGCACCACGTCGAAGCGCCCCTCGGTCAGCGCCCGATAGGCGCGAAGCGACTCCCGCCACCAAGCCCGCGAATAACGCCCCGCCGGCGCCGGGAGCGCGCGGACCGTCACGTCCCGCGACGCGGGGCCCGCCAAGCCGTCCGCGGTGGTGAACAGCGTGACCTTAGCGCTGGCGCCCGCCAAGGCCTTGGCCAGGTCCCATCCCGCCGCGCCGAGGCCGCCTGGCCCGTGGGCCGGCAGGGTGCGGGTCAGCATCAGCACCCTCACGCCGGCCGTGCCCGGGATCGGCGCACGTCTTGGGCCAGATCGAGATAGCGCTCAGCGACCTGCGGCCAAGCGAAGCGCTGCGCCCGCGCCCAGGCGGCGGCGCGCAGGGCGACGAAGCCGTCGGGATCGACGATCATCGCCTTGATCGCCTGCGCGATCGCGCGGCCTGAGCGCGCCGTCACCCGGCCCCCTTCCCCGTCGCCGAGGATTTCCGCCGCCGCGGGGATGTCGCTGATCAGCACCGGAACCCCGCTCGCCATCGCCTCCAGCGTCACCAGGGGCCAGGCCTCACAGACCGACGGCAGCACCAGCAGGTCGCTTCGCCGCAGCAGGGCGTCGACGTCGCGCCGGGCGCCGAGGATATCGACCCGCGCCGCCACGCCCCGCCGCTGGGCGAAGCGCCGCGCCCAGGCGACGTCGCCGCCGCCCGCAACGCGCAGCCTCACCCCATCCGGCAGGTGGACCAAGGCGTCGATGACGTGGCGCAGCCCCTTGCGCCCGAACTCGTGGCCAACGAACACCAGCTGCGCATCGGCCGCGTCGAGCGGTCGTCGCATCCGCGCCGGATCGGGGCGGAAGCGAGTGACGTCCACGCCGTTGCAGAGCCGCGCCAAACGCCCCCGCCGAGCCCAGGGATAAGCCCGCAGGAGCGCCGCCTCGCCGCCCTGCGACAAGCAGGCCAGGCGCCCATAGCCGCCGAGCGCGTGGCGCAGCTCCTCCCGCGCGCAGATGAACAGGTGCAGCGGATGGAGCAGTAGCCAAGGGCGGCGCGCCAGCAGGGCCTTGTGCAGGCCATGGTCCACATAGATGTCGCCGCCGAGGGCATCGCCGTGGACCACCACCACCGCGCCCCGGGCCCTCGCCAATCGCGCCGCCCATGTGGCGGCCAGGGTGAAGCGGGCGATCTCCAGGGTGCCAGCTAGGCGTCCACTCGTTCCGATGGCCGGCCGTCCCCACAGGCTGTCGGCGGTGATCGAGACGACGCTGACGCCCAACCTGCGCAGTTCGTGGTCGAGCGCCCACGCGACGCCGCCGACGCCGCCCTGAGGATGCATGCGGCGGACCACCTGGACGATCTCTAGGCGCGGTCGCTCCGCGAGTCCGATGTCAGACATGGACGCAGCCCCCACCGCGTAAGACGCCGCACTCCAGATTGCCCGACCTTAGATGCACGTCTGGCTTGTAGGCAAGCGCGGCTTGCGCTTGTATCGGCGATGCTGGGCGCGGGGGAGCGGCTCATCTTCACACCAACGGTCATCACCGCCGCGCCGACGAGCCTGGGCGCCCGGCAGGCCATCGGGCGCCGCTCAGGCGCCTACACGCATGTGCGGCGACGCGCGGGGCGCAGCCTCCTGACGGCGCGCCTATGGCTGTGGGCGACGGTGATCGTGTGGATGGGTTCGCCGCTGCAACTGTATCTGTCCGGGGTCGATCCCAGCGCGCCGGCCGCGGCCCAGGCGACGACGCCGCTCTATCGATACGCCCGCTACGCCTGCGCCCTGCTGCCGCTGCTCGCGCTGGCGCGCAGGCCTGAAGCGACGCTGCGGCTGGCCCGGGCGGCGTGGCCGCTGGGGGCCTTTCTGCTCTACGCGGCGGCGTCGTGGCTCTGGTCCAACGACCGCAACGCCTCGGTCCAGGGTCTGATGGCCGCCGCGCCGACCCTGGTCACGGCGGCGGGCGCAGCTGTCGCGCTGCGTCCGGGCCGCCTGGCCCAGGCCCTGCTGCTGGCGCTGGCGCTCTGCGCCCTCGGCAGCCTGATCGCCGTCCTGTGGCTGCCGCACTTTGCGGTGGCGGGCCCCCACGACGTCGTGGGCGCGAGCGCCCCCGGCGACTGGCGCGGACTGTATCTGCACAAGAACACTCTGGGCCATGTGGCGGGGCTGGCGGCGGCCGGCCTCGCCACCCGAGGCGGGCGGCTGGTGCGACCGGCGGCGCTGCGCTGGGCCGGACTGGCTGCGGCGGTGGCGTGCGTGGCGGCGTCGCGTTCGGTGTCGGGTCTGACGCTGGCCCTCGGCCTGCCGATCATCGACCAGCTGCTGATCCGCCCGCGCGGCATGGCGCGGCTCGCCATCGGCGGCTTCGTCCTGGCTGCGATGGCGGCGGCGTTCGCCGGGCGCGCGATGATCCTGGCCGCAGGGCTCGCCGCGCTCGGCCGTGACGCGACGCTGAGCGGGCGGACCGCCATCTGGCGCGCCGCCGCCGAGCTCGCACCCCGCCATGCGCTCGCCGGCTGGGGGCTGAACTACTCCGTCTCGCCGGAGGTGGCCGCGCGGCTGACCGCCCTGTTCGGCGTCAACCACGTGCACAACGCCCTGCTGGACGTGTTCATCAACCTGGGCGCAGCGGGCGTGGGCCTGCTGGCCCTGGCGGTGGCCGGCGCGCTATGGGCCGGCGCGAGGGCCGCCACGTCGGCCTCCGCCGCGGGCCGCGCAACACTAGGCCTGATCGCCGCAGGCTGGCTGCTGTCCGGCCTGACCGAGGACATGGCGGTGCGCAGCGACGGGCCGATGGCGCAGTTCGGCCTCTGCGCCATCCTCGGCCTCTACGGCCTGAAGGCGGCCCGTACGTCGTTCCGGCGGCCGGTGTTCCACTTCCAGCCGGCGTGGCGCGCGCCGCTGCGACCACCGAGGCTGGCGACCGGCGCGCCCCGATGAGGATCGCCCTGCTCGCCAGCGGCTTCGCCGACTATTCGCTGGAGCTGGCGGGGGCGCTGACCGCCCACCATCAGGTCGCCGTCTGGGCGGACCGCCCCAGCCTGGCGCGGGAGCGGGGCGATGCGGCCTCGCCCCCTGGCGTGGAGGTGCGTAGCTTCAGCCAGGCGCACCGAATGGCGCGCTGGGCCGGCGTGGTCGCCCTCGCCTCAGCCATGGCGCGATGGCGGCCCGACGCCATCCTCGCCCACGAGCACCCGCACCCGCACCTCACCGCCCTGCTCACCCTGCTGGCGCGGGTCGCGCCGATCGGGCTGATCGTGCACGATCCCGAGGCCCATCCCGGGCGCGACACAGCGTTCGCGAGCCTGCGCGCCAAGCAGACGGCGGCCCAGCGCTCCCTGGCGAGCCGGCTTTTCACCCATGGCGTCGCCTGCTCCGAGCGTCTGAGGCAGGCGACGGGACGGGCGGTCGACAGCTTTCCTCACGGCCCGATCCTGCGCCCGTCCACGCCACCCCCGGCGCCGCCGGGCGAAGGGCGGGTGCTGATGTTCGGGCGCATGGAAGCCTACAAGGGACTGGAAGTCCTGCTTGAGGCCGGCCGGCGGCTGAATGCGCGGGGCGCGCGCGTCCAGTTCGAGCTGCTCGGCGCCGGCCCGGAGCTGGAGCGGCTCGCGCCTCAGTTTCGCGCCCTCTCCAACTGCCGCCTGCAAACCGGCTACGCCTCGCGGGACGACCTGCTGCACGCGCTCGCCGCCTGCGATGTCGTCGTGGCCCCCTATCTGCACGCCAGCGGGAGCGGCGTGGCGGCGGCGGCGCTGGCCAACGGGCGCGGGCTGGTCGCCTCCGCCATCGGGGGCCTGACGGACGTGGTGCGCCCCGGCGTCAATGGCCTGCTCGCGCCGCCGGGCGATTCCGAGGCCCTCGCCTACGCTTTGGAACAGGCCTTGGGCCGATCCCGCGAACTGGCGCGGGGAGCGAGCGACCTCGCCGCGGGACCGTTCGCCTGGCGCGATGCCGCCGGGATCGTGGCCGCCGCTATGGCCGCCGCCGCCCGCACGCCAGACCCGTGGTTGGCTATCTGTCCGGTGCGCGTCGGGTGACCCGCGCCCGGGATGTCGGCCTGTACGCCGGGGGGCTTCTGTTCCAGCAGGCCGTCGCCTTCGTCGTCGGGATCGCGGTGGCGCGCTGGCTCGGCCCGCAGGGCTATGGACAGGTCAGCCTGGCCCGGGCGCTGTACGGAGTGGCGGTGATCCTGGCGCCCCTGGGCCTTGACCTCTCGCTGCTGCGTCACCTGGGGGAAAGCGACGCCTCCCGCGCCGACAAGCTGGCCCAGGTGGCCCGGCTGCGGCGCATCACTTTAGCGGCGAACCTTCTCGCCTTGGCGGCGGTGGCCTGGGTCGGCGGCCCCTGGCTGCAGGCGCACGTCTATCGCCGGCCTGGGTTCGCGGTCGACCTCGACGTGGCCTTCACCGCCCTCCCCTTCGCCGCCGATCTGGCCATCCTGACCGCCGCCTGCCGCGCGCTCGGCCGAGTGGCCTGGGCGTCGGCGGCCTCGCTCTATCTGCAGCCGGTGGCGCGGACCCTGGCGCTCGCGGCGCTGCTGGGCCTGGGGCTCGCCGGACGGGGCGTGCTGGCCGCCACGGGGGTGGGGCTCGTCGCAGCCGACCTGGCGCTCTGGGCGATGCTGGCGGCGGGACTGCGCAGCGATCGCCAGGCGGCGTCGCAAGGATCGGCCGGACCGGGCGGACTGGCAGGCCTGTTCGGCTACAGCGGCTGGATGGCGGCCATGCTGCTCACCTATGGGGCGCTGAAGCTGCTCGACATCCTGGTGCTCGGCCACGCCCGCCCCGCGCGGGAAGTGGGAGAATACGCGGCGGCGGCGGCCATCGCCCAGCTCGTCGGCCTCTATCCGACCGCGCTCAGCCAGACCCTGGGGCCGACCGTGGCGCGCCTTTACGCCCAGGGCGACCCGGCGGGGGTGAGGCGCGAACTCGCCCTCTATCTGCGCCGCGCCTCGCTGATCTGCGCGCCCCTGCTAGCGGGGGTGGCGGTGTTCGGCCCCTGGCTCGACCTGGTGTTCGGGCGGCGGTTCCACTTCGATCCTGCGCTGTGCGCGGCGCTGGCGCTCGGCGCCTATGTCAGCGGGGTGTTCGGCCCGATGTCGGTCTCGCTCAGCATGACCGGCCGCCACCGGCTGGAGTTCGGCGTGCTGGTCACCGGCGCGCTGGCCAGCCTTTGCGGGTGCCTGGCGCTGGCGCCCCGCTACGGCGGCGTCGGCGTCGCGCTCGCCACGCTGGGAGGATACGTCCTGGTCAACGGCGTGCGGACCGCCCTGTCGGCCCGGGTCATGGGCGGGCTCGACATGGGGTGGGGCGATCTGGCGGCGCCGACGGGTTGCCTCGCCCTGGCCTTCGCCTGGAGGGGTCTGGCGGAACATCTTGGCGCGCACGACTGGCCCACCGCGATCTGGACGGCGGCAGGCCTCCTGGCGAGCATCGCAGGCTTCTACCTGCTGGCCCTGACCAATCCGTCAGACCTTGTTCGCCTGCGGGCCTTCAGCCGTCGCCTGTGGCGTTCAGACGGAGCCGAAGTTCCTTCCCGCTCTTGAAGAAGGGGGCCGCCTTGGCCTTCACCTGCACCGCCTCGCCGGTGCGCGGATTGCGGCCCGACCGCGCCGGCCTCGAACGCACGGAAAAGGCCCCGAAGCCTCGGAGCTCCACCCGGCCGCCTTCGGTCAGCGCGTCGCACATGCCGTTCAGGATCACCGTGACCACGCGTTCGACATCGCGCAGCGTCAGGTGAGGATTCTCCTCCGCCAAGCGCGTGATCAGTTCCGACCTTATCATTTAGCGTTCGGGCCCCCGGCCGACCATGGGCGAAAGCCGCCAAAGGCTCAAGCCGACTCGATCCCCATCCAGAGAGGAGCGACAAAAAACCCCGCGTGGCGGGCCACGCGGGGTTGATCGTCAGACCTCGAAGCCGAGGTTATTCACCGCGGCCCTGGCGCTCACGAAGAGCGGCGCCCAGGATGTCGCCGAGCGACGCGCCGGAGTCGGACGAGCCGAACTGCTCCACCGCCTCCTTGTCGTCGGCCTGCTGCATCGCCTTGATCGACAGGGACACGCGACGCGCGGACTTGTCGATGTTGGTTATCATGGCGTCCACCCGGTCGCCGACGCTGTAGCGCTCCGGGTTCTGGTCGGAGCGGTCGCGCGACAGGTCGGACTTGCGGATGAAGGCCTGCATGGGCGCATCCTCCTCGCCGAAGGTCACTTCCAGACCGCCCGAGGTGACCTCGGCGATGGTGGAGGTGACGATCTGGCCGCGGCGGAACACGTCGCCGGCGATCGGATCGCCGGACATCTGCTTGATGCCGAGCGAGATGCGCTCCTTCTCGGCGTCCACGTCCAGCACCCGCGCCTTGACCATCTCGCCGCGGTGATGCTTGGCCATGGCCTCTTCGCCGGTGGCGTTCCAGTCGATGTCGGACAGGTGCACCATGCCGTCGATGTCGTTGTCCAGCCCGATGAACAGGCCGAACTCGGTGGTGTTCTTGACCTCGCCCTCGACCACGGACCCGATCGGATGCGCCTGCAAAAAGGCCTCCCACGGGTTCTGCTGCGCCTGCTTGAGGCCGAGCGAAATGCGGCGCTTGGAGGCGTCCACGTCCAGCACCACCACGTCCACTTCCTGCGAGGTCGACACGATCTTGCCAGGATGGGCGTTTTTCTTGGTCCAGGACATCTCGGACACGTGCACCAAGCCCTCGACCCCGGCCTCCAGCTCCACGAAGGCGCCGTAGTCGGTGATGTTGGTGATGCGGCCGGTGTAGCGGGCGCCCACCGGGTACTTGGCCTCCACATCGTCCCACGGATCGGCCAGCAGCTGCTTCATGCCCAGCGAGATGCGCTGGGTGTCCGGGTTGATCTTGACGATCTGCACCTTCACCGTGTCGCCCACCGCCAGCACCTGGCTTGGATGGTTGACGCGCTTCCAGCTCATGTCGGTGACGTGCAGCAGGCCGTCGATGCCGCCCAGGTCCACGAAGGCGCCGTAGTCGGTGATGTTCTTGACCACGCCCTCACGCACCTCACCCTCGTGCAGCTGAGCCACCAGCTCGGTGCGCTGCTCGGCGCGGGCCTCTTCCAGGATGGCGCGACGCGAGACGACGATGTTGCCGCGCGGCCGGTCCATCTTCAGGATGGCGAAGGGCTGTTCCTTGCCCATCAGGGGGCCGACGTCGCGCACGGGGCGGATGTCGACCTGGGAGCCCGGCAGGAAGGCCGAGGCCCCGCCGAGATCGACGGTGAAGCCGCCCTTCACCCGCCCGACGATGGAGCCCATGACCGGCTGGCCTTCGCCATAGACAACCTCGAGACGGGTCCAGGCCTCCTCGCGGCGGGCCTTCTCGCGGCTGATGACCGCTTCGCCCGACGCGTTCTCCACACGCTCCAGGAACACCTCGACCGTGTCGCCGATCTTGGGGACCGGCTTGCCGTCGCCCTGCTGGAACTCCTTCACCGAGATGCGACCCTCGGTCTTCAGACCGACGTCCACGATAAGGAAATCCTTCTCCTGGCCGACGACGATGCCGTGGACCACGGTGCCCTCGTTCAGATCGCGCCCGGCGAGGCTCTCGTCGAGGAGTGCGGCGAAATCGTCGCGCGAGGGAGTGAAGCTCATATCGTCAGCCATGCAGACTCCGGTAGCAGGCGCCGTCGGACACGCCGCATCGCGGTCGGTCGAGGACGCCGTTCAAGGTTGATGGGAAAATCGCCGTCAGGTGTGCAGCCGAGGCCGACGCCGGAAAAGCTCTTGGACCGTAATGGATGTCCTGAGAGGGGTGCGATGGGATTAGCCGGAGCGGGATGTCTCCCACCGGCTGCGCGCCGCCTCGACGATGCGGCAGGCCGCCTCGACGGATTGGGATATAACCATTTCGGATGTGTCGAGCAAGACGGCGTCGGCCGCCTGGATCAAGGGGGCCGACGCCCGGCCGCTGTCGCGGGCGTCCCGAAGCCGGATGTCGGCCAGCACCTCGTCCAACCCGACCGTCTCGCCCTGGCCTGTGAGCTGCTTCCACCGCCGGGCCGCGCGCACCTCGGGCGTGGCTTTGACGAACAGCTTGGCCGGCGCTTCGGGCGCGATCACCGTGCCGATGTCTCGCCCGTCGAGCACCGCGCCTTCCGGCCGGGCGGCGAAGCGGCGCTGGAAGTCGAACAGCGCGGCGCGGACGGCCGGAAAGGCCGCCACCCGGCTGGCCAGCTCCCCTGCACTGCGGGTGCGCAAAGTCGGATCATCCAGGATTCCGGAGCCTTCCAGGCCATCGGCCATCCCCTCGGCGACGGATTGGAAGTCCGCCTCCATCGCGCGGCTTTGCGACAGGACGCCTACGCCGCGGTACAGGAGTCCGGTATCCAGGTAGGGGAGGCCGTACGCGCGGGCGAGCGCCTGAGCGATCGTGCCCTTGCCCGAGGCGGCAGGTCCATCGACGGCGATCAACATCTCGGCGGCCTTGTCGTCTTCAAAACAGGGCCTGCGCCGCGCACCAGTCCATGAAGGAGCCGACCTCGACCTCGAACGGCGACACCCGATCGGTGGCGTACCAGGCGTGGCGCAATCCCGCGGCGATGGCGAGGTAGCGAAAGCACCCGTTGAGGTAGTCCGAAGGCAGGATCTCCACGATCAAGGTGTCGGGGCGGCAGAAGCCCGTGTTGGTCAGGGCCGAACCGTGGCTAGCGACGATGATCTCCGCGGTGGAAAAGACGTCGATCTGCTCGCCATAGCTCGCCTCCCCGGGGGTGAAACGCACAAAGCCCTTCGGCTTCAGCGCCGCCCAGAGCTCGTCTTCGTTCGCCAACACGCGGTGGCCGGCGTCGCGGCGGGAGACGAAGACGCGCTCACCGCACCCTATCGGCGATCCATTTCGCCCCTGTGCGATGTGGGCCGCTTTCAGACGCGCGAAGAGGTCGAGCACGGCATGGTCGGGGTGGATGCCGCGGCCGTCGATGTGGCTGGCGACGAAGACCTCCTCAGGTCGGCAGGCGGCGTCGAGCTCCACCACGTCTTCGCCCAGAAGCGCGAGCGAGGCCTTTTGCCAGCTGTTGAGCCGCGGTCCGATGGCCCTGGGCTCAGGACCCAGGCGCTCGCGCGCCATCAGCAATCCCGCCAGACAATCCAGGTGCCAATGGAAATAGGTGTCCCGGACGGAGTTGCAGAAGAGGATGCATCGCCGGGCGGGCGGCGGCGCGGTGACGCCGGCCAGCACCTGCAGACAGGCGCGCTCCTGCGCCAAAGTATTGAAGAGGTAGGTCGAGCCCTGCCAGACCGCGCCCCCGTCCGGCCGATAGACGCCGCCATACCCGGGATCGACGTAGTGATCGCGGAACGCCGCGACATAGGACGGCCAGGGGCGGTAGCTGCGATGCTCCGGCAGGCCGCCGATGTCCGCCCGATTCTGCACCAGTGATCCCGCAGGCGCCTCGAAGCCGACGTCGGCCGGCTTTCGGTCGAAGAGGATCGCGCAGCGGCCCTCGGCGGCGAGGAAACCCACCGACGCTTGCGCCTGGCCTTCAGTAGCCGGTCGCAGGACGAAGGCGCCCGGCGGCGCGTCATGTCTCGGGGCTTCGAAAGGCGCCGGCGAGCCTGTCAGCTCCTTGCCCCAGGCCAGCCGGGCCCGCACCTCGTGCAGCCGCCCATCCATGTAGGCTGCTGGCAACTGGAGGGCGAACTTCGCCCAGCCGTCAACCGCCCCTCGCCCGACGCGCTCGGCCCTGACGCGGGCGATGTGACGGCCGTCTACACGCACGTCCACCCAGCCGTTCGACGGCCAGCGACGCGTCGGCGCCCAACCAAATACCTCACCGCTCAGGCTGATGGTCAGGCCGCCGGGCATCTGCGTCCGTTTGGGTTGAACCTGCAGGTGCGCTATCGCAACCTTCCGACCTGCGCCAGTTCTTGCGTCGGGGCGCCTGGACGTTAACACCGTTCAAAGCGCCCACAGTTAAGAGCGTTGGCGAGCGCCGAGCCCGGAGGCCATCCATGCACCTAGAGAAGCGCATCCTGATCACCGGCGGGGCGGGGTTCCTCGGTTCGCACCTGTGCGAGCGGCTGCTGGGGACCGGGGCGCACGTGATCTGCGCGGACAACTTCTACACCGGCGCCCATGCCAACGTGGCGCACCTGATGGGCAATCCGCACTTCGAGCTGATCCGTCACGATGTGAGCTTCCCGCTCTATGTGGAGGTGGACGAGATCTACAACCTGGCCTGCCCGGCCTCGCCCATCCACTACCAGCGCGATCCGGTGCAGACGACCAAGACCTCGGTGGTGGGCGCCATCAACATGCTGGGCCTGGCCAAGCGGGTGAAAGCGCGTGTCTTCCAGGCCTCCACCTCCGAGTGCTACGGCGACCCGGCGGTGCACCCCCAGCCGGAGAGCTACTGGGGCAACGTCAACCCGATCGGGCCCCGCTCCTGCTACGACGAGGGCAAGCGCTGCGCCGAGACGCTTTTCTTCGACTACCATCGACAGCATGCGCTCCGCATCAAGGTGGCGCGCATCTTCAACACCTACGGCCCGCGCATGCACCCCAACGACGGCCGCGTCGTCTCGTCCTTCATCGTCCAGGCGCTGCAGGGCAAGGACATCACCGTGTTCGGCGAGGGCGATCAGACTCGTTCCTTCTGCTACGTCGACGACCTGATCGAGGGCTTCGTGCGGCTGATGGCGACCGGCGATGACGTCACCGGCCCCGTCAACCTCGGCAACCCCGGCGAATTCACCATCCGCCAACTGGCCGAGCAGGTGATCGAAATGACCGGCACGCGCTCAAAGCTGGTGCACCGCCCCCTGCCCCAGGACGACCCCAAGCAGCGCCGCCCCGACATCAGCCTGGCCGGAGAGCTGCTCGACTGGAGACCCACCGTTCAGCTCCGCGAAGGCCTGACCAAAACCATCGCCTATTTCGACGACCTGCTGAAGCAGACCCGCGCACGTGACGTGGCGGAATTCGCGTTATAGGATTTGATCTTTGAGCGCGGCTCGCCGAACTCAGCGGTAATGGCGACAGAGGTATCGCGGTCACGCGACAACTCGCAAGCCAAGCTGATCCTGGAGCACATTCATAATGTAAGGATCAAACTCAGCAATCTGCGCTCCGGAGCCGGAGGTGACGCCATAGTCATAGGTATCCAGATGATCCAGCGCGCTTCGAAAATGGTGTCCGGCTATGATCGATGCGACATCTGAATAGTAGCGGGGGCGGCTCTCCTGATCGGCCCCCTGGCGGCGGCCTGCACTGTCTCGCCACTCGTTTCGACGCACCGCCCCCCACTCGCCCACGTATATCGCGGAGACGGGAACGCCGCAGCCGTTGGCCCAAGCCTCGACCAGGCCGAACTGCGCGTCGATCCAGGACTTGTCCTGACCGGATTCGCATCCGGGATATCTGAAGAAAAAGCCAGTTCTTCACAAAGCGATGACTCGAGGGCTTCGCGATCCGAAGCGCTCAGCGACATATCCGCCTGGATGTTCTCCCGGCTGGCTTGGAGCACTGCGTCACGTTCTTCCATACGGGGTGGGTAGGACAATCCGGTTACGTACTTGTAGCGCCTGTCGTAAGCGGCGCCCTGAAGGCAGAAGCAACTGGGGAGGAAGGGATGAAACGTGTAGAGCACCTCCTGCTGTCATCATGGCGGCGGCGATGACCAACTCGCGGCGACGGATGCTTATCGCTGACGCTTCCAAATCTCAAGCTTGAATAGCTTTTGATATTTGAATTGAGTACAAGAAAAGTTAACGCGATATGACCGGCGCTTAACGTCGCCTGGCGATCTCCCTCCCACAATGGCTCATGGCGAGGGCCGCTACCGGCCCCCGTTGGCGATACAGGCAGTTGTGAAAGCCGGCAGGTGCAGGTTGTCGGTCCGCCTTCAACCGATGCGGGTCGCGCGGACCGCGCCCGGCTCACCCCGGCGAGGGCGCGAGGTGGGTGGGGCTTGCGTGGTGGTGGCTGGTGCTCTCGTGGTGGGCGTTGTTGGGGTCGACGGTGATCAGGTTCAGGGCGCCGAAGCGCACGCCGCGTTCGGCCTTCAGCCGGTCGGCGAAGGCGCGCACGCTTGCCGCCGCTCCCCGGAGCAGCACGCTTTCTAGCGTGTGGTCGTGATCTAGGGGCATCTGGGTGGCGGCGACGACCAAATCGTGCGCCTCGTGCATCAGTTCTGACAGCCGCTGCGCCAGCATCCGGACGCTGCGGTCATAGACGTAAGAGAGGCTGGCGACGCAATGCGCCTCGCCCGTCTGTTCTGCGCGCCAAGCCTCCACCGCCTCGCGCACCAGATCGCGCACCCCTTCCGACCGGCTCTGATAGCCGCGGGCGTCCACGAGCTGGTCGAAGTTCGCCGCCAAGGTCTCGTCGATCGAGATCGTTACGCGCTGCATGAAGGGTCCACCGTTCCGGTTCGATCCGCACCTGACAGCCTTAAGCTGAGACTCGCCAAGATAGCATTTGTCTCCCTGCCGTCGCTTTGCTGCGCCGACGTTCTTGAGTTGAAGTTGGTCATACGTCCGTATGCACAAAGGGGAGAAACTGCCTACTCATGGATTGGCTCGCGCGCATCCCGCCATCGTCGCCGCGTTCGTCCAGGTTGGGAACTCGGCGGGATCGATGGCTGGCCGTGCGTTTCCAGTGCGGGATCGCCCTGGGGCTGCTGGCCACGCCCGCCGCGCACGCGCAAACGGTTCAGTCCATCGCCGCCGCCAACGACCCCGCGCGCTCGACGACCGTGTCGCAGGTGGTGATCACCGCCTCCCGCGCGGACCTGCTGGGCGTCGCCGTCACCGCGAGCCAGGGCAGGGTGACGAAGGAGGAGCTGGACCTGCGGCCCGCCTATCGCGTGGGTCAGCTGCTGGAGACCATACCGGGGCTGGTGGTGACGATCCACTCCGGCGAAGCCAAGGCTAACCAGTATCTAGCCCGGGGCTTCAACCTTGATCACGGCACCGACATCGCCAACTTCTACGACGACATGCCGATCAACCGCCCGACAAACGCCCACGGGCAGGGCTATTCCGACCTGAACTTCATCGTGCCCGAACTGGTCGACGGCCTGGACTACACCAAAGGGACGTATTACGCCGCCGTCGGCGATTTCGGGGCGGTGGTCTCCGACCACATGCACATGCCCGACGCCATCCCCAACCAGATCTCGCTGCGCGCCGGCACGCTGAACGACGACGAGGCCTTTTTGGGGGGCACGCGGACGCTGGGCCAGAACGACCGCGTGCTCGCCGCCTTTGACCTCGGCCATGTCGACGGCCCCTTCGACCATTCCGACAACTACCAGAAGTACGCCGGCGCCCTGCGCTACAGCCACGGCGTTGTGACCGACGGCTACGACCTGAGCGTGCTCTACTATCACGGCGACGGCAACTTCACGACCGACCAGCCGGCGCGCGCGGTGCAGGAGGGGCTGATCGGCCGCTTCGGCACGCTGGACCCCGCCGACGGCGCCCATAACGGACGGCTCAGCGTGTCCGGCCACTACGCCACCCTGGGCACGGGCTGGCGGTTCACCAGCAACGCCTACTTCATCCAGAGCAAGCAGACGCTGTGGAACGACTTCACCCACTTCCTCGACGATCCCGTCAACGGCGACCAGGAACAGCAGGACGAGAACCGCGACACCGCGGGCGGCGCCTTCGCCCTGACCCTGGACCGCCCCCTGTTCGGCCTGGACAGCCGCACGACCCTTGGGACCCAGGCCCGCTACGACGACATCTACATCGACCGCCGCCACACCCACGACCGCCAGGTGCTGGACTATTGCGAGGAGGAGCAGCCTTCGGGGCCGGCCATCGCCTATTCGGTGGGCGATCCAGCCTGCAGCGAGGACCGGGTGCAGACGGTCGACCTGGGCTTCTACGTCCAGAACGCCACCCGCTTCACCCCCTGGTTCCGCACCGACCTCGGGTTGCGGGAGGAATACTACCGCGGCTACGACCACAGCCTGCTCCCGGGCTTCGACGGGACGGCGAACTTCGACGGCTCGACCTTCCAGGCCCTGTTCCAGCCCAAGGGCAACTTCGTGTTTGGGCCGTGGTGGAAGACGGAGGTCTATGTGAGCGCGGGGCGCGGCTTCCATTCCGACGACGTGCGGGGCGTGACCCAGACGGTGCCGATCCAGGGCATTCCGTCAGCCGCCGGCCCCACGCCCCTGCTGGTGCGCGCCGACGGGGAGGAGGTGGGCCTGCGCTCCGACCTGATCCCCAGGGTCAAGCTGCAGGTGGCGGTATTCAACATCGACCTGCAGTCGGAGCTGATCTACAACCAGGACCAGGGCCAGGACCAGGCCAGCGCCCCGAGCGCCCGGGAGGGGGCGGAGGTGTCGGCGGAGTACCACCCCTTCCCGTTCCTGGAGCTGAGCACGGACCTGACCGCCAGCCACGCCCGCTTCACCGGCGGGAACCTGTCGGCCTTCGGCCTGGGCGGGAACCACATCCCCAACGCGCCGGGCTTCATCGGCTCGTTCGGCGCGATCTTGGACAATCTCGGCCCCTATTACGGGGGAATCGAGGTCCGCGCGCTCGGCCAGTACCCGCTGGTGGACGACAACACCGAAAAGGACGCCGGCTACACCGAGACCAACATCAATCTCGGCTACAAGATCAACCCGCACTTGAAGCTGGATATCGAGGTGTTCAACCTGTTCAACGCCCGCGCGGATGCGGGAGCCTATTATTACACGTCACGGCTTCAGGGAGAGCCCTTGGACGGCGTCGCCGATCACCAGAACCATCCGATCGAGCCGATCTCGGCGCGCTTTGCGGTGACGGCGACCTTCTGAGCGGGAGTCCGGTTGCCTCCCTCCTCGATCTCTGATCTGGTGCGCCTATGCTTCAGATCGTCTCAGACCTGCTGATCCTGGCCGCCGTTTCTTCGGTCGGAGCCGCTCAGGCGCCGGGGCCGGTGCAGGCGGGGCCGAAGCTCGACGATGACGCCGTCAAGGTGTTGAACAACGGGGTCAAGCGGAGCGTGAACTGCGGCGGACACGATCTGATCGTGGCCGGCGACAACGACACGCTTCAGGTGGCCGACTGCCGGGGCATCGAGGTGGTGGGGCAACGCAACCACATCCGCGCCAAGCTGATGGACGACAGCTACATCTTCGCCTCGGGCGACAACAACGATATCGTCTACATCCCTGTGCCGGGCATAGAGGCGATCACGCGGTCCGCAGGCAAGGGCAACGAGATCAACTCGCCGCCCATGGCGGTGGACGCCAAGAACAACGTCCCCTTCAAGGCGCCGTCGAAGCCCGCGCACCCGCCCGGCTGATCCGACTGCGGAGCGATGCGGGCTTCAGTCCATGTGGTCCGGGACGTAGCCGGGAGTGGGCACCAGCATCAGGCTTGCGGCCAATAGCGCGACCGCGATCAGCCAGCTTGCGGCGACCTTGATGGCGAGGCCGCGACCCGTCGCCACCAGCCACGCACCCGGCAGACACAACAGCGCCCATGGCAGCGCCTTGACGAGATCCAGCCGCGCCCCCGCCACCGCGATGACCGCGCCGGTCCATAAGCCACCGTTCAGCCCCAGGGCGAAAGCCAGACGGGGCCCCACGCCCCGGGGCAGGTGCACGCATAGTGCGGTGGCCACGATGCTGGCCCAACAGCCCACAAAGGCCGGATCGCGCCAGGCGATCGGAGGGGGCACGAAGGTGACGACCGTAGCGACCAGCGCCAGCGCCAGCAGGCTCGCGATCCAGGCCCGCCGCGGCGCATAGGCCAGGGCGAAGCCCAACGCCGCGCACAGCAGGGCGGGCGGTAGCGCCCCGCCCCTCACTTCACCAGGGCCTGATAGAGGAAGACCACGCCCGCGAGCGCGATGCCGGCCCCCATCAGCCGGGTGACCGCCACCCCGCCCGGCCGGGCGTGCAGCGTGCCAAGCCCTATGCCGGCCACGTGCAGCAGGCCCGTGGCCAGGACGAAGCCCACCGCATAGCCGATCGGGTCCGCGGCCGAAGGCAGCTCCCGGCCGTGCGCGTACCCGTGGAACAGGGCGAACACCGCGACGATCACGCACGCCGCCCAGATCGGCGCGCGCCACTTGGCCGCGATCACCACGCCTAGCACCAGCACCGACAAGGCGATGCCGATCTCGGTGGGCGCCATGGGCACGTTCTGCATACCGAGGAAGGCGCCGAGCACCATCACGGTGGGAAAGATCACCGGCAGGGCGACGATCAGCGGCTGGCCCAGGAATGCGCCCCAGAGCCCCACGCCCACCATGGCCAGCAGGTGGTCGAACCCGGTCAGGGGGTGCTCGAACCCCGACACAAACCCGCCGGGCAGTCCCGTACCCGTGTGGGCCGCCGCCGGCGAGACCGCCAGCAGCGCCGCGCCGGACGCGACCATCGCCCCGCCGGCGCGCGCCAATCTTGAACGGTTCATGGGGTCAAATCGCTCGCCGCTTTCGAAAGCACTCCTCGCCCCAGCGCCTGGGTGTGTCAATTGCGGGAAAATGGAATAGAACGATCGGTGTCGAAGACGATCGTCCGGCATCCGCGCCGGCCAGCGAGCAAGGCGTCATGCGTGGCTAATAAAGTGAAAAAGATTGGCAGGAGGGCCAGCCGGACCGGGTTGCTGTTTGTCGGTTTGTGCTGGGCCGCGCCCGCCCTGTCGCACGACTTCTGGCTCCAGCCTGACAATTTCTCGCTCGCGCCGCACGCATTGATCGGCATGTCAATCCAGGTGGGCCACGGCGTGGCGCGCCAGGGCTGGAAGTTCGACCCGTCCAGGGTCGTGCTGTTCCAGAGCGTCGGGCCGGACGGCGTCCAGGACATCCGGGGCGAGCTGAAGCCCACGACAGGGCTGGACGTCGCCGCCCTGCGCTTCGGCGGCCCGGGGACCTACATCCTGGCCTTCCAGACCACGCCGGCGTTCAGCAACCTGCCCTTCATCCGCTACAACGACTACGCCAAGGTGGAGGGGCTTACGCCCGCGCTGGACTACCGCACCCGCACCCACACCACCGATCAGCCCGGCCGCGAACGCTACAGCCGGCGGTGCAAAGCGCTGGTGCAGGTGGGGCTGCCGGGCGCCAACTCGCCCTGGGTCACCAAACCCATCGGCCTTTCGCTGGAGATCGTGCCGGAGAAGAACCCCTACCTGCTGGCGGCCGACGCGCCCCTGCCGGTCCAGGTGCTTTACCAGGGCCGTCCCCTGCCAGGGGCCCTGGTCAAGCTGACCAACCTGGAGTTCGACGGGCGCCCGCTGGAGATGCACCTGTCCGACAAGGACGGCCGCGCCGCCTTCAAGGTGCCGCGGGTGGGCACGTGGCTGGTCAACGTGATCTGGACCCAGCCGATCAAGGGCGATCCCCAGGCCGATTTCGAGACCACCTTCTCGAGCCTGACCTTCGCCTATCCCCCACGCAGCTACGCTCACTAAATACCAATCCCGCTAACTAGAACCTGTGAGGGGCTGAGGGCCTCACCCCGCGTTTGGACCACCGGCGCGTGATCTTGTTCTTCTGACCGACGCGGGCCTCGTCTTGCCACCAGATCTCCAGCTTCAGCTCAGGTGCGAGGCTCGCCTTCACCTTCAGAAGGCCTGCATCGAAGCCCCTTTTTTGAACGCCTCAACAGCGAGCGGGTCCTGAGCCTGATGGCGGGGCCTCGCCGACAGCTTTCGATAGCCCAGCCGCCGCAGCTCACGGCTCAAAGTCTGTACGGAAACCTCAAGCTGGAAGTCATCCTCCAGTCTGCGGACCAGATCGATCAAGCGCCAACGCACCACGCCATGCACTTGCACGTCTGGGCCTTACTCGATCATCTTGATCAAAGCGGCGTGATGGGTCGCCCCCAGACGCGGCGGCTGCCCGGCGGTTTGCGCTCGATCAGTCCACTCCGCCCTTGCGGAGCATGGCGTTGGCTGTAGGCTATCAGTAGATTGATGTCTGCTCTAAGAACGCGATGTCGAGGCAGCTTCTGGCGCGATAGTGGGCTGAAGATGGACGATCGCCGGTGCGATAGCTGTGACACTGGAGTTGAGGGCTACAACAGCGTACATTGCGGGTTCCCTCGAAGCCGGGTACCGTGACCTTTGCATCCGCTGCTTCGACACCGAAATGGCGCAACTAAATGGGCTCGAACTTCACGACGTGAAGTTCGAGCCGATAGAAATCGGCCGAACAGGCCGGGGGTGTTCACCAGTTCTATTCTTCGCCTTCAGCTGTTTGGCGATCGGCTTAGCCTAGAGAGCTTTGAACTTATCGATGGCGTACCAGGCGGTACCAGTTTCAGATGCTCGGCAACGGGGATGCCGACGCCTTTGACCTAGCTGCCAGGCTGACTGAGCGTATGCGTCGCGCGCTCTCAAGGCAACATCTGACCACTGAGGCTGGCCACCCGTCGATTGCAGGCTCCGTAGTACGTGGGCAGATCGACTGGAGTCCAGAGGGTCCGCTCATGGTCGTTGATGGCCAGACTTTATCCTGGGAGGAGCTCGGGAGATTGATGCTGACCTATGAAGGCTGGCAATATAAACTTCAAATCATTTACCGAAGCGAGGAAATCTGAATTATATAGAGGGCCTTAGGGTGTGCTCGGCCCGGCCTGCGTTTCCTGTGCGATTTCGCGGCTAAGAACTGCCCGAAATTGGGCAAAGTGCGGCATGGTCGCGACTGTCTCGCTCTCCATACTCGACCCTGTCAAGGCGGCCAGCTGAACCTACATCACGCCCGAACTCGGCCTTGCGGAGTTCCAGGCGGTGCAACTCGCCAAGGCGGCCGCGATGGGCCCGAGGCGGCGGTCCTCGCGCTCGTCGCGCCGCCGGTTCTGATCGACCCCATCGGGAACGGACTGAGTCCTGTCAATGTAGGCGTCAGCGGCCCTGTCGCCGAACAGCTGCTGCGCCTACCCGCGGTTCCACTGGAAGCGATTGGACTTGCCTCGGAAAAGTGGAGAGCTCCCGATGAGGAAGGAGAGCCACCATGGCGCAGCGATTCACGAAGGAGTTTGAGGGGGAGGCCGTTCGGCTGGTCCGCACGAGCGGCCGGACCAAGCGGGAGATCGCTGATGATCTCGGCGTGGGGGTGTCGACGCTGACACGCTGGCTGGCCCACAGCCGGGACCGGCAGATGGAAGCGCCCGAGCGACCGCCGCCGGGTGAGGACGTGGCCGTCGAGTTGAAGCGGCTTCGACGGGAGAACGAGATCCTTCGCCAGGAGCGGGACATCCTGAAGAAGGCGACGGCTTTTTTCGTCAAGGAGGGAAGTCGATGAGGTTTGAACTCGTCGATGCGGCGAAGAAGGATTTCCCTGTCCAGAGGCTCTGCAAGGTGCTCGGCGTCAGCGAGAGCGGCTACTTTGCCTGGAGAGATCGGCCGGCTAGCCGGCGCCAACGTGAGGACATGGTGCGAGCGGAGCCCACGTACGCTCCGCCTTCGCATGCTCGAACGGCACGTACGGCAGCCCGCGGATGACATACGAGCTGCGCGACCAAGGCCTGCAGGTGGGTCGCCGCCGCACGGCGCGACTGATGCGGGACAATGGCTTGAAGGCTCGGCAGAAGCGACGCTTCAAGCGCACGACCGACAGCGAGCACGCCTGGCCGATCGCGCCAAACCTCATCGACCAAGACTTCGCCGCGACCGCGCCCAACCAGAAGTGGGGCGTGGACATCTCCTACGTCTGGACCCGCGAGGGATGGCTGTATCTGGCCGTGGTGATCGACCTGTTCTCACGACGCGTCGTCGGCTGGTCCGTCGGCGATCGGTTACACCGTCGTCTCGCCCTTAGCTAGCTCTTGGCCAAGCCCTGGCCATCCGACGGCCTGCGCGTGGCCTGATCCACCACTCAGATCGCGGCAGTCAATATTGTTCCAATGACTACCAGGCCGAGCTGCGCCGCCATGGCATCCAGATATCGATGTCAGGCAAAGGCGACTGCTACGATTGTGAGAGTGTGGGCGCTGCCTGGAGGCCTGACCCTTGCTACGATCGACCTCGTGTCATCGAGCGGCCAGGCCACGGCCTCGCCAAAGTCGGGCGATAGCGTGGTGGAGATGATCCGCCATCTCAAGGTGGCGCGCGACACCGCCGTCAAGGCGCGAACCCAAGCCATGCAAATCATGAAGGCTGTCATCGTCAGCGCTCCCGACGCCCTGCGTGAAGACCTCGATCACATCGCCGGCAAGATGGCCTTCGTGCGCCGCCTCGCAGCGTTGCGACCCGGCCCGATCACCACCACGACGGCCTCGGCCAAGGCCAGCCTGCGTGCGATCGCCCGCCGCTGGCTGGCGCTGGACGCCGAGATCAAGGCCCATGAGGCGCAGCTGGAGACCTTCACCGCCGAGCAAGCGCCCGAGCTCGTCCAGGCGCACGGCATGGCCGCCGGCACGGCGGCTCAAATGCTGATCCTGGTCGGCGACAATCCACAGCGCATCCGCTCCGAGGCGGCCTTCGCCAAGCTCTGCGGCGCATGCCCTATTCCGGCGTCCAGCGGCAAGACCAACCGACACAGGCTCAATCGTGGCGGAGACCGACAGGCGAACGCCGCGCTGTACCGTGTCGTCATCGTGCGCATGCGCGGACACCGGCCGACGCAGGACTACGTCAAGAGGCGAACCGAACAGGGAAAGAGCAAACCGGAAATCATCCGTTGCCTGAAGCGCTACGTGGCTCGCGAGATCTACCATTACCTCTGCGCCCCGAAGCCGTCGCAGGAGCTCCTGAAAGCCGCTTGACCGATATAGGAGCATCAACGCCATGGTTGAGACCTTCTTCAAGACCTTGAAGTCGGAGCTGGTCTGGAGGACGGTCTTCTTTACCAGGGCCGAGGCGGCAGGCGCCATCGGCCGGTACATCGACAGCTTCTACAACCCTGTCCGCCGCCACTCGGCGCTGGACTTCGTCAGCCCGGCCGCGTTCGAAAGACACGCAGCCCAGTGAGCCGGCGGCTCTCCACTTAAGTGGGGCAAGTCCACTCCCTGCTTCATCCGCATCCACGTAGGCGGCGCGGAGGTGGGGACCGGCGCCCTGAAGGGCCGCTACGAGCACGGGCTGAACCTGTGGGTTATGAACGCCATGACCCCGGAGACGGAGACGACCACCAACTATTTCTGGGCGTCCGTGCGTACCCACGCGCTGGGCGACCGCAGGCCGACGCCCTGTTCTTTCAGCAGGTCGGGGAAGCCTTCGAGGAGGACCGCGCCGTGCTGGAAGCCCAGAAGCAGGTCATCCTGGAGCACGGTGATAGCTGGACCCATGCGCTCCAGGCCGATGCGGGCGCGCTGCAGGCCCGCCGCATCGTGGAGCGGCTGATCGAGCGAGAAGATCGCGACTCCAGCCTTGGCGTCCACCGCGCCTGCACGTCGCCCTGAACGGGCGGACGCCTGACGTCAGGGGGCATGGCCGTTTGAGCGCTGCGGTCTGGCAAAAGAGGCTTAATCCTACGGGACTCAGCGCTCCGGTTTCGGTGCCGGGATGAGCGGATCAAGCGACGCAACGATCTCGCCGTCTCTGCAAGCGGCTGCGCCGTGTCGCACCCGGAAGCCGCCCGCTGACGTGAGGGGTCGTCCAGGTCGCCGCGTACCCAGGCATGCGACGCTTTGAAGAGGCCGGATCACGGCTCCAGGCGACCGCGTGCCTGGGGGATAGATGCCATTCGTCCGGTCTTGCCCTGCGGGGCGCCTTCGAGCCTTAGCGCTCGCCGCCGTCTCGACGAGCTTGGCCGTCACCGGGGCGGCGCAGGCCCAGTTCACGCCAGCCGCCCCTCCTTCTAGCGCGCCACCCTCGCCGGGGGGTGTCACCGTAGCCTCTCAGGTCGTTGTCACCGCCTCGCGCCTCAACCTTGTCGGCACGGCCCAGACGGCCAGCCAGGGCTCCGTCACCCAACAGGAGCTGGCCCTGCGCCCGGTGTACCGCGTCGGCCAGTTGTTGGAGACCACGGGCATGGTGGTCACCATTCATTCCGGCGAGGGCAAGGCCAACCAGTACCTGGCCCGCGGCTTCAACCTCGACCACGGCACCGACGCGGCCATCTTTGTGGACGGCATGCCGGTGAACCGGCCGACCAACACCCACGGCCAGGGCTATTCGGACATGAACTTCCTCATGCCCCAAATGACCGCCGGGCTCGACTACACCAAGGGACCCTACTACGCCTCGGTCGGCGACTTCGGCGCGGTGATCTCCGCCCACATCCGCTTGCTTGATGCCATTCCGAATCAGGTGTCGCTTAGCGCCGGCACGCTTGGGGACCAGAGCGCCTTCGTCGCCGGGACGCATGAATTTGGCGCCGACGCCCGGCTACTGGCGGCGATGGACTATGGCCACCTCGACGGTCCGTGGGACCCCTCGGAAAACTTCCACAAGATCAACGCAGCGCTCCGCTACAGCCACGGCACTCCGCTGGACGGCTACAGCCTGACCGCGCTTTATTATCACAGCCGGGGCCTGCTCACGACCGACCAGCCGGTGGAGGCCTTCCAGCAGGGGCTGATCAGCCGCTACGGCACGCTTGACCCCTCCGACGCCAGCCGGTCGGAGCGCTTCAGCCTGTCGGGCGACTTCGACAAGCGCGGCTCGAACTGGCGGTTCGCCTCCAACGCCTACTACATCCAGAGCCACATGACGCTGTGGAACGACTTCACCCACTATCTGATCGATCCTGTGAACGGCGACCAGGAGCAGCAGGACGAGACGCGCACCACCTGGGGGGGAATGGCCACCTACACGCTATCCCTGCACCTCGGGTCCATCCTTACCGACACCAGCCTGGGCGTCCAGGGCCGCTACGACGACGCCTATGTCGACCGCCGCCATACGCGCGATCAGATGACGCTGCCCGTCTGCAACCTGCTGCAGGCGGACGGGTCGGTCACGGAGTATGACGCGGTGCAGGGGGCCTGCAACGCCGACCGCGTGCACCTCGGCGACCTCGGCCCCTACCTGGAGAACACCACCCATTGGCTGCCGTGGCTGCGCACTGTGGTGGGCCTGCGAGAGGAATATTATACCGCCAGTGACCACAGCTTCATCTCGGGCTTCCAGGGCTCCACCAGCCAGACCCTGTTCCAGCCGAAGGGCAGCCTGATCTTCGGTCCGTTCGAGAAGACCGAGCTGTATCTCAGCGCCGGCAAGGGCTTTCACTCCGACGATGTACGCGGCGTGTTCGGCACCGTCGGCCTGGAGGGCGCGGGCGGCCAAGCGGGCCGCACGCCGCTTCTCGCCGCAGCCACGGGGGGAGAGGTGGGCCTGCGCACCAACATCGTCCCCAAGCTCAACGCCCAGTTCGCCGCCTTTCAGGAGGACTTCAAATCCGAGCTGGCCTATGACGCCGACGTGGGCCAGGACAGCGCCTCGGCCCCCAGCCGCCGGCACGGGGTGGAGGTCTCCGGCCAGTACCACCCCTTCCGATGGGTGGAGCTGAACACCGACCTCGCCTGGTCGCGGGCGCGCTACCGAGGCGATGCGGCCTCGCTGGCCAGCTTCGGCCTGGGCGGCACCTACATCGCCAATGCGCCGAGCTTCATCGGCTCTTTCGGCATGATCTTGAACGACCTCGGCCCCTGGTTCGGCGGCCTGCAGTGGCGAGAGCTCGGCCCCTACCCGATCGACGACGGCGAAGCGCTGCCTCAGGACAAGGGCTACAGCGAGTTCAACGCTGACATCGGTTACCATTACCGTAGCCACCTGACATTTCAGGTGAGCGTCTTCAACCTGACCAACACCCACGCCAATGCGGCGGCCTACTACTACAGCTACCGCCTGGCGCCGACGTCGCCCGTCGAGACCGGACCGACCTTCCATCCGCTGGAGCCCCTCTCCGCCCGCTTCAGCGTCACAGCTACCTTCTGACGGCGCGCGCGATGGGGCTGTACTGACACGGCCGTTGCGAGAGGGGCGGCGAGAGGCTACGAAGTCTCTGAAAATACTTTTTCTTCCCGCGTGTTGGAAGCCCATGATGTTCCGCATCGCAGTTACGCGTAGATCTCTCGCGGCAAGCGCGGCCTTAGGCCTTCTGATCCTGGGCGGCTTGGCGACAGCGCCGGCGGCTGTGCCGACCGCCACTCCAACGACCTATCTGTTGTTCGCGTTCAGCGATCCACGGCCCGGCCAGGAAGCGGCCTACGCTCGCTGGTTCGCCGAGCGGCGACACCTGGAGCGCGCGGCGAAAGCCCCCGGCGTCATGGACGTGGAGCATTACATACCGGGACCCGAGCTTCGCCACGCGCCGATGAAGACGCCTCATGACCTGGTGCTCTACACGGTGACGACGGCGCAGCCGCAGGCGACCGCCGACACCGTGACGCGGCTGCGAGTGGCCGGCGACGCCTGGCCCGGTTCGGACGTCGCCACGGTCAGGACCGCGACCTATACCGCCCTGGCCCCGGCGGCCAAGGGGGTGGGCGGCGAGCCCGTCGGCGCGACGTCCGGCCCCGCCACCCGCTACGCCGTGCTGGCCTTCCACTCGGTGGTGACGGGCCAGGACGACAGCTTCAACGGCTGGTACGACACGGTCCACCTTCCCGAGCTCCTGGCCAACCCCGGCGTGGTCAGCGGCCAGAGGGGCGAGCGCAGCCAAGTGCAGTTCGGCCCGGCGTCGGAGGCCAGCCCGCCCTATCTGATGCTGCTGCGCATCGCCACCAGCGACCTGCCCGCCGTCTTCGCGGGCATCCTGAAGGGCGGTCCTCCGTCACCCGCCATCGATCGCGCCCACAGCTATGGTTTCACCTACCAGGCCGTGGGTCCGTAGACCCGCGCGAGGTCGCGGCCCGGATGGTCCCGCCTGGCGCCTTTGCCCTCTTCAGAAGTGGGCGCCGAACGTCACCCCAAAGATGCGCGGGGCCCCGGGGGTCACTTCATCGGCGGAGGTCTCCATCGCATTGATGAAGGTGTACTGGTTCAACAGGTTCCTGACGTAGACCTGGACATCGTAGTGCTTGTTCGGCGCTGTCCAAATCACGGCGGAGTCGACCAGATTGTACGCGCCTGCGTGGATGACGTTGTCCGGCGTCAGCGGATAGCGGGCGTTATAGTGTTCGTTGCCGGTGATGGCGAACGCGCCGTAAGGCGTATCCCTTTTATAGGTCGCCCCCAACGAAAAGGTGATTGGCTGGGCGAAGGCGACGTCGCGCCCGGCCAAGTTGGCCGGCGTGTTGACCACGCGGCCGAGAAGCTGTCCGGTGCTGCTCATCACCGTCTCGTATGTCGCCGATGACGTACCGGGATACTGGTCGTACTTGGCGTCGAGGAACTCGGCGTTGGCGTTGAAGGTCAGCTCACGGGTGGCGACCCAGGTGGCGTCGGCGTCCACGCCCTTGACGTGCTCGGTTCCCACGTTCTCCAGGAAGGCGTTGCCCGCAGGCGCCCCGAGCGTGGAGCGCACCTGCACGTTGGTGTAGTCATAGTAGAAATAGGCCGCGTTGAAGCGGACCCGATGGTCGAACAGCTCCGTTTTTATCCCGCCCTCATAGGCGTCCAGCACCTCCGGCGAGGCTGGCGGATTGGTGAATAGGTCAGGGTTGAAAGCGCCGGACTTGAAGCCTCGGTTGAACGAGACGTAGGCGTGGATGTCGCGGCCGAAGTCCTGCGCCACCACCGCGCGGTAGGTCAACTTGTCGAAGTGCTCGGTGGTTGGGATGCCGTTCGGAAAGCCGGCGAACGGTTCGCCGGGAAAGGTGACGGTCGTGGCCGGCAGGGCAAGCACCGAGTCGGGACGTCCCGGGAAGGGCGTCACCAGGCCGTTGAGAGTGATCGACTCGCTGGTGTAGCGCAGGCCGCCCGTTACGTGGGTGGAGTCGAAGATGCGGTAGGTGGCGTCGGCGTAGCCTGAATAGGAGGTGTCGGTTGGATAGCCCGTGGTCGTGATGGGCGTGCCGCTGGAGCAGTCGGCCGCCAAGGCCCCGAAGCAGGTCGGTATGGTCGACAGCTGCTCCTCCACCTTGTTGTGGAAGAAAAAGAAGCCGCCGACCCAGTCCAGAGGCGATCTCGACGGCTTGGAGGTGAACTGCAGCTCTTCGCTCCAGGTCCGGTTGTTCTCGCGGAAGGCGTCCACCGTTACGCCCTCGTTGATCGTCGTCGCCTTCGGGATCCCCGGCTGGATCGGGATGGTGGCCACAACAGGCGCGCCCGGGTCAGGCGAGGCGCCGGGGAAGAGCGTGAGTTCGTGGCTGGTCTGGTAGGCTGACAGGCTCTGGGCGTTGAAGAAGCCGAAATCCTGCTGGACCTTCAGCGAGGCGAGATAGGAGGTGAACGGAGACGAGGGATCGATGTAGTCGGAGACGTTGTAGTGTCCAAGGTAAGACGTCTCGTCGTTGGCGCGGGTGCCGGGAGCGACTTCATAGCCGTAGCCAAGGTTGCGGTTGTTGGTGTCGTAGATGAGGGAGCCGGTGACCTTGGTCGTCGAGGTCGGCGTCCACTTCGCCTTGGCCTGCACGCCCGTCTCGTTGCCCTTGTCGATGCGGTCGCCAGTAAAGACGTTGGTGCCCCAGCCGCGGTTCTGCTCCTGATGAAACACCGACACATTGGTGGACAGGGTGTCGGTGATCGGCGTGGAGGCGTAAAAACTCTCCTGGGTGGTGTCGTAGTTGCCGACCCCGACCGTGGCGTCCAGGCGCTGGCGGTTGTCTGGGTCGCGCGTGGTGACGGAGATCAGGCCGGCGGTGGCGTTGCGGCCGTAGAGGGTGCCCTGCGGACCCTTGACCACCTCGATCTGGTCGACGTTGTTGAACGAGAAGATACCGGTGGCCGGATTCGCCAGGTAGACGCCGTCGATATAGGTGGCGACCTGCTCTTCGTTGTAGCCAGTGCTGGCCGAACCGATGCCGCGCAGATAGACGTTGTTGCCGCCCGAAGGCAGGACGTTCAGGCCCGGCGTGAGGTTGGGCAACTGCAGCACGCTGGTGATGTCCAGCGCCTTCAGCGCCGCGGCGGGCAACGCCTCCACCGTCCCCGAGACCTTCTGCAGGTCGACGGAGCGACGCGTGGCGGTGACCACCACCTCCTGCACCCCGACAGGCACGTCCGCCGGCTGCGCAGCGGGCGCCGGCTGACCCAGAGGCGAGGCCGAGGCAGCCGGCTCGAGAGCAGAGGCAGCCGTTTGAGCATGAGCAGCCCCCACCGCCATCAGCGCCGCCAAAGACACGCCGATCCTGAGTCGTCCCAGCATTTTTATCAACTCCCCAGAGCGCCGAGACACCCGCCCGCGCCTAAATTATGTTTTAGCTAAAAATCTTTTCCCGTTTCGTCGAACTTGTCAACGCCGCCGCACTTTTCTCCGGCCGAACGGATAGACTGGCGGCAAGGAGTCGCGGGACCCCGCAAGGCTGGCGCGCGCAAGCCAAGTGCGACGAGTATAGCAAAAGTGGGGGGTGAGTAACCAACAAGGAGGGGGCGGTGTGAATATCTATCTTGATCGGCACCATACCTGGAAGTTGGCTCTGATATCTTAGACAAGGCCCTCAGCTAAGTTGCTAACATTGTGGCTTGGGTTTGGGTATCAACCAACGTGGCATTTTCACGATGGTCTCCGTCTCTGGATAGAAGCGATCTCCGATAGTGATTTCTCCGGGAATAGGCTGATCACCGCCGCAGCTTCGATGCAGAAAGGAGATAATGGATTGGATTATGGCTTTTTGCATCGGCGGGTATCCTCTAGGATGGTGGCTTCTGCAGCGCCCTGGAGCCGGGCTGGTCAGGCGGAGCACTGGGAGGATGATCGAGCATGGCGCTTGGCCTCGGCTAGGCCGGCCTCACCGCCCCGCCTCCCAGAGTCCGCCTTTGTGGCAGGCAAAAGCGTCGTGAGCTCAGCATCTCCTGCTGTCCTGCATGCGCCCGAGGCGCTGACGGCGGCGCGCTTCCGGGTCGTCCTCGCGGGTCTGATGACGGTCATGGCGCTGGCCGTCATGGACACCAACATCGTCAACACTTCGCTGCCGCGGATCATGGGAGAGCTCGGCGGCCTGTCCAGGCTGACCTGGGTGGTGTCGGCGTTCCTGCTGACCTCCACCATCGCCACGCCGCTCTACGGCAAGTTGTCAGACATGTACGGGCGGCGCCGGCTGATCACCATTTCCATCACCGTGTTCCTGGCTGGCTCGGTGCTGTGTGGGCTCGCGCGGTCGATGACGCAGCTGATCCTGTTCCGGGCGCTGCAAGGCGTCGGCGCCGGCGGTCTGGTGGTGCTCGCCCAGGCCATCATCGGCGATCTGGTCGCGCCCCGCGAACGGGGTCGCTACCAGGGCCTGTTCACCAGCGTGTTCGCCCTGTCCAGCCTGGCGGGTCCCCTGATTGGGGGAGCGCTGACCACCTATCTCTCCTGGCGCTGGATATTCTACGTCAACCTGCCGCTGGGCGCTGTGGCGCTCGGCCTCATCATGGGCGGACTGTCGGCCAGCTCGAACACGCACCGCCGTCGGATCGACTATCTGGGCGCTGGGCTCCTCACGGTGGCGACGACCAGCCTGCTCCTTCTCTTCAGCATGAGCGCGGAGATCGAGCGGCGGCTCGCGCTCATCGCTCTGCCGGCCGTGACGGCCCTCTCAGGCTACGGCTTCGTCAGGCGGGAGCGGCGGGTCGCCGAGCCGATGTTCAACCTTGATCTTTACCGCAACCGCACCTTCGTCGTGGGCGCGGTGACCACCGCGACCATGGCCTTCGCCCTCTTCTCCGCCCTGGTGCTCCTGCCCGTGTACCTGCAGCTTGTGCTCGGGCGCTCGCCGATCCAGGCGGCGCTGATCATCACCCCCCAGATCGTCGGCATGGTCCTCAGCTCCTTCGTCGGCGGTCGCGCCGTCACCGCCACCGGCCGCATAAAACCTTTCCTTCTGATCGGCGTGGCGTTGCAGACGCTGGCCCTGGCGGAACTGGTCGCCGGCTCAGCCCTGACCGCGCCGGTCTGGGCATTTGCGGCCGTGAGCTTCGTGCTGGGCCTCGGAATGGGTATGGGCATGCCCAACGCCATCGTCGCTGTGCAGAACGCTATCCCGCGCGAGCAGATGGGCGTCGCCACCGGCGCACTCGGCTTCGTCCGTTCCCTCGGCGGCGCGGCCGGCGTGGCGTTGACCGGAGGCGTCGTGACGCTGGTGCTGAAGATCGTGCTGGGCGGCGAGCACCTTGGCCTGGACGTGCACGACCTGGTGAACCAGGCGGTCAAGAGCGCCCCTCACCTGACGACCCTGCAGCAGACGAGCTTCATAGGCGCCTACCGACAGGCCATTGAGTGGAGCTTCGTCGTGTGCACCCTGTTCATGGCCGGCGCTCTCGCCTCGGTCACGTCACTGCCCAATCAGGACCTGCGCGGCGCCCCGGCGCCAGCCAGGGCCTGATCCGCTCCCGTTCATCGCCCCCCTAAGATCTCAGAGAAAAGGAACTCCTACATGGCCTCCCTCAAGCTTATCGCCGCGGCCGGCGCGGCCTTGCTTGTCTCCAGCGCCGCCTACGCGGCCGGTCCCGCCAATACCGACCCGGCCGCCGTGCAGCCCGGCGCCTACAAGGTGGAGCCGGGTCACACCCGCATCGAGTTCAGCCTGTCGCACATGGGCTTCTCGACTTGGTGGGGCGATTTCACCGGGGCCAGCGGCTCGCTCACGCTCGACCCGCACCATCCCGCGGCCGACCGGCTCTCCATCACCTTGCCGACTGCATCTGTGACGACCACCAACGCCAAGCTTGACGGCGAGCTGAGGGAGCCCGACTGGCTGGACGCGGCCAAGTATCCCACCGCAAGCTTCGTCTCCACCCAGGTGACGCCCACCGGCGCCAGCCAAGCGGACGTGATGGGCCAGCTCACGCTGCACGGTGTGACCCGCCCGGTGACCCTGCACGTCAAGTTCAACGGGGCGGGCGTAAATCCGCTGAGCAAGGCCTACACGGTGGGCTTCGATGCCGAGGGCGTAATCAAGCGCAGCGATTTCGGAGTTCTGAAATTGGTGCCCGTGATCGGCGACGAGGTGACGCTGCGCCTCAGCGGCGCCTTCGTGAAGGTCACCTGACAACGGCGCGGGACGGCGGGCGCGCCTCTCCGCTGACGATGCGGTGGTGGGTCAGGTCGTGAGGGCTCCTGACCTTCGCTGCGTATTGCTATCGTAAGGCGTTCCTCCTTCGGCGAGCTGCAGGAGGATCGCCCGTCACCGATCAGAAGTCCTTTCATGGCTCCCACGAACCGTCGGCGCTGGCGCCTCGGCGTCGCCCTCCTCCTAATGATCGGCGTAGGGGCCCTCGGCCTGGAGGTGGTGCGGGTTCGAGCCCAGGCTGCGGTGCTGCGGAGCGATCCCGAAGCCATCCTTACCACGCCGGAGCTTCGCGGCACGGCGATCCCCCGCGGCGAGCCCGTCTATCAGCGCTATTGCGCCGGCTGCCACGGCCCGGACGGTAAGGGCGACCACGGCGGCGGCGTCCCGGACTTCACCGACAGCACGCACCTCTTCGGACAGGGCCGGGTGGCGGAGATCGAGGAGATCGCCCGGCACGGCATCCGCGCCGACGACAAGCAGGGCTTCGACCTCGCCTCCATGCCGGCCTTCGGCACGCCCCACCCCTACAAGGCCGAGCCACTGCCCTCGCTCACGCCGGGCCAGATGGAGGACCTCACTCAGTATCTGCTGGCCTTCACCGGGCGCGCCACGAGCCCCCAGGCTGCGCAGCGAGGCGGCGCGCTCTACCGCGACTATGGCGGCTGCTACGACTGCCATGGCTACAATGGTGAAGGCGACGACGCCATCGGCGCGCCCGCTCTAACCGACGAGGTCTGGCTGTACGGCCGCGGCTCCCACGACGACATCTACCGCACGCTTGAACACGGCCGGGCGGGGACCAGCCCAGCCTTTGGCCGTATCCTGAACGCCGCCCAACTTCGCGACGTGGCCGCCTACGTCGCCTCGCTGGAACCCTCCAACGCCAGGCCCTCGGAGTCCCGATGAACGAGGCCGACGTCGAGCACCGCCCCGAGTTGGCCAGCGATGGCGAGAACGCGCCGCTGGAGGTCGGCCACCCGGCCCTGTGGAATCCGCGCCAGCCGAACGCCCGCCGCTCGCTGCTGCTCTGCGGGATCGGCGCGCTGGCGGGCCTGCTGATCGCAGGCTTCGGCCTGTTCACCGCCCAGGGCACGCGCACCTTCGTGGTGCCGCCGGAGGACGCCGCCACGGTGAACGGCGTGCCGATCCTGCGCGCCGACGTCATCGGCCAGCTTCGGGCGCTGGACGACGTCTCGCTCAGCGAGGCCACGCCAGCGCAGAAGCGCAAGGTGCTCGACGACATGGTCCGCGAGGAGCTCTACGTCCAGCGCGGCGTGGAGCTTGGCGCCCCTACCGACGACATCGACGTGCGCCAGGCTCTGGTCGCCGGCACCGAGGCGGTCGTCGCCCAGGACGCCCTGACCTCGCGTCCGAGCGAAGAGGAGCTGCACGCCTGGTACGACGCCCACAAGGACACTTACGCCGGTGAGGGTCAGATGACCGTGCAGGACTTTCGCCTGCCCTCCGCCCAGGCGACCGGCGCCGACAAGATCGTTGCGGCGCTGCGCAGCGGCTCCACTCCCGCATCGCTGCAGCTGAAGGGGTCGGGGCGCATGACCGACGACGCCCAGTTCTACTTCGCCGCCAAGATCCACCTGGGCGACGCGCTGTTCGCCGTCGCCCGCAAGCTCAAGGATGGCGAGGTTTCCGCGCCCGTGGTCCAGCCGGATGGGACGCACATCCTGGTCATGACCCACAACCAGATCCCGCTGCCGACGAGCTACCAGGACGCGCACCACCGCGTGCTGCGCGACTTCCTGGCGGCCAAGGTGGCCCGGCTGCAGGCCGGCAACGAGCGCTTTCTGCGCCGCCGCGCCGACATCAAGGTCGCCGGCGACTTCAAGTGAGGTGCGCCCTCCTTCTCATCGCCGCCCTTCTCGCGCTCGCCTGGGCCGCGCCGACGTCCGCCCACACGCGCAGCGAGTCGCATTCGAGCTGGCTGCTGGACGGCGCGGCGGTCCACCTAACCTTCTCGGTCTCCGACGGCGAGGCGGCGCGCATTACGAGGGGCCGACCGCCCGATGACCGGGCGCTGATCGCCTACCTGAACGCGCGCGAAGGGGTCACCGCCCAGGGCGCGCCCTGCCCGCGCGCCGTGCCGCCGCACTCCATCGCCGCCGCGCCGGGCTATCGCCGCATCGAGTTCCTCTACGAGTGCCCCTCCACCAGGAAGATGGTGCTGCACAACTCGGCCTTCTTCGACCTCGTGCCCAGCCACTTCAACTTGGCCCAGATCCAGACGGCCAAAGGCGACTACGTCCAAGACGTGCTGACCGCGGGCGACCACGACATCGACATGTCCGCCCAGAACGGCGGGGAGCTGGCGCAGGCAGGCTTCCTAACCTTCATGCGCATGGGGATCATGCACATCTTCACCGGCGTCGACCATATGTCCTTCCTGCTGGGACTGGTGCTAATCTCCCGCCGCTTCCGCGACCTCACCTTCGTCATCACCGGCTTCACGCTGGGCCACAGCCTGACCCTGGCCCTGGCCTTCACCGGCGTGATCCGCCCGCATGCGGAGTTCATCGACGCCCTGGTGGCGCTGACCATCGCACTGATCGGCATCGAGAACATCTCGGTAGCGACCCACCGCCCCGGCCTGCTCGCGCTCTGGACGGCCGGCGCCCTCTTCCTGATGACGGCGCTGCGGCTGATGGGCGTGGGCCTCTTGCCACCGCTGCTGCTGTTCGGCGCAGGGCTGTTCGCCTCCAACTACCTGATGGTCTCCGGCCACATCCGAGACGCGGCGCGGTTGCGATTGGTGGTGACCCTGGTGTTCGGCCTGATCCACGGCTTCGGCTTCGCCGCCGACCTGCTGAGCGAGCCCCTTCCGCCCAATCGCCTGGCGGAGCTCCTGGTCGGCTTCAACCTCGGGGTGGAGGTGGGGCAACTGACCGTCGTGGTGCTGCTCACCGCCTCGGTCTTCCTGCTCTCCAAGCTGAAGCTCACCCCGCCCCGCCCCATCGTGGTGGACGTGACCGCCGCCTGCTTGGTCGGGATCGGGGTCTACTGGTTCGTCGGCCGCAGCTTCGCTTGACGGCCGAAAGCCGCAGCTTCAGCATTCGTCCGTCGCAGGCGTGAGCGCGCCTGAGGGGAGCGGTGTTTCGCCGCGTACAGGGACAGCGGCTCAACCGGGCCTAGCTCAGCCGAACCTAGGGAGGCGACCATGGGCGATCGACTGGACGACCTCCTAGGCGAACTGGCGTCCGGCCCGGGCTTCGACTCGCCGGAGGGCGTGGAAGCGGCGGTCTGGCGGCGCGTCGACGCGCGGGAGGCTGGCCGGAGCCAGCTGAGGTCCAGCATCGGGCAGCAATGCGCCATCGGCGTCTGCGCGTTGCTCATGGGCTTCTCTTATCAGGCCTACCAGCGCGGCTCCGTCCTGGCCACGCCGCACGACCCGGCGCCCTCCCTCAGGCTCCTGGACGGCAGCACGGTGGCGGAGGCGGGGACCTTCCAGGTCATGCGGTGAAGCCCCCCCTCACGCGCTCGCTCGTCACGCGCTCGCTGCTCACCGCGGCGATCGCCTTCTGCTGCGGGCTGCTCGGCGCCAGCCTCGCCGGCCACATACCCGCGGGGCTCGGGCCGTCCCGCCCCAACCCCGACTATCGCCTGGTCCAGTTTCGAGAGCGGGTGGACGTCATGCTGTCCGATGAGATGCGCCTTTCGCCCCAGCAGAAGCAGCGGGTGGAGCTGATCGACCACAACTATACGCTCGACTACAACTTGGCGCTGGCCGACCTGCACGCCTCCAATTCGGAGCTGGCCGCAGCGCTCGCCAACGACATGTCGCTGAACGACGACGCCAAGACGGCCATCAAGGAAATCCAGCTCAACGTCGGCCAGATGCAGACCTCCACGGTCAACTACATCGTCGACATCCGCAACGTCCTGACCCCCGACCAGCAGAAGATCTTCGACGGCCGCATCATCGCCGACATCATGTAGATGGGCCGGACCGGCGGCGATCCTGGCGACGCCGAGCTGACCCGCCTGAGCCTGGCGGGCGACCGCTCCGCCTTCTCGCGGCTGATGGGCCGGCACAAGGGTCCCATCCACGGCTATATCCGCCGCTACATCCGCGATCCTGACGCCGCCGCCGACGTGCTGCAGGAGACCTTCGTCTCGGCCTGGCGGGCCTTGTCGAGCTACGATCCGGTGCGGCCGTTCGACGTATGGCTGCGCCGCATCGCCCTGAACAAGTGCCGCGACCACGGCCGGCGGGCGAGAGTGCGCAGCGTCATCTCCGGCCTGTTCGACAGCGCGGGCCGCGGGGTGGAGGACGCGCCCGACTCTGGCGCCGGCGGCGAGGCCGGACTGATCGCCCGCGAGGAGGTTCGCGCGCTGGAGACGGCGCTGGCCGCCCTGCCCCACGGCCTGCGCGATCCCCTCGTGCTCACCGCCCTGGAGGGTTTGTCGCAGGCGCAGGCAGGCGCAGTGCTCGGCCTCAGCGCCAAGGCGGTGGAGGTGCGCATCTACCGCGCCCGCATCAAGCTTGCGGCGGCGCTGAAGCGGTAGGGCGCGCTGACTTCAGACTGCAGACCCCATTTCCCTCTCCCGCGGGCTTGTCCCGAGGTCCAGGGCGGCACGTTAGCCGGATGGCCGCAGTTCTCTGGATGCTCTGGATGCTCGGGACAAGCCCGGGCAAAGAGGGTGTCCGGTAGCTCCGCTACTAGCCGAAATCGACGGCGAAGGTCCCGTCCTTCTCCCGGATGCGTCCAACGAAGGGGTCCTGGAAGTGTCCGGGCAAAAGCAGCGCGTTCTCCGCGGCGCAAAACTCCAGCAGCTCGCGCCGGGAGCGGGCGGACATGGCCTTGTCCCAGCACACCCGGCTGCTCCACTGCGGGAAGGGCACCTGGACCGGCGAGTTGATCATGTCGCCGGGGAACACGCCGAGCGCGCCTTGGGAGCGCCGCTCGAAGCGCATGTGACCCGGCGAGTGGCCGGGAGCCGAACGCAGGACGAGGCCTGGCAGCAATTCGTGCTCGTCCTCGTCCACCATGTAGGCCCGGCCCGCCTCCACGATCGGTGGACCGAGTCCTCGAACACGTGGCGCAGGAACCGCAGGGCCTCCGGCTTGGCGGCGTCCACCTTGGCGGCCTCGTACTCCCGCCTGGAAAAGACGTAACGAGCATTGGGAAAGGTCGGGACCCAGCGCCCGTTATCAAGCCGCGTGTTCCAGCCCACGTGGTCGACGTGCAGGTGGGTGCAGAGCACGAAGTCCACCTCCTCCGGCCGTATGCCGATCTCCGCCAGCCTGTCTAGATAGCAGGTGTCGAGCCGATGCATCTCGGGCAGCAGAGGGCGGGTCTTGCCATTGCCGATGCAGGTGTCGATTAGCACGGTCCGGCCGCCGCTCTGGAACACCCGGCTGTGAACGGGCATGACGAAATGGCCGCTCTCCGGCTCGTAATGGTCGGGGCAGAGCCAGTGCTCGTGCGGGCGGACCGCCTCCCGGTCGAAGTCCGGGAACCAGGCCTGCATCGTCTCGCCCAGGATGTAGCTGTCGAGGACACGCCCGATCTCGATACCGCCGACCCGCCCGATATGGCTGCTCAGCATCGTCGCCCTCCAGAATTATCGTTGAAGTATCAGAACTTCATGAAGCCCGGCTCGACCTTGGTGTCCTTGAAGGCGCCGTTGTTCTCGAAGCAGGACTGGTCGTCCAGCAGCTCCCACTTCCGCTCGGTCTTGCGTTCCCAGATGTTGGTCAGGGTGACCGGCTGGGTGAAGGCGTCCTCGTCATAGAGCGTGGTGTGCGTGTGCAGGATGTTGGGCGCGACCTCCTGCACGCTCCACTTGATGTGCAGGTTGGGGCCGTGGGGGTCGCGCTGGCCGTCCAGCGTCGTGCTTCCGTTGATGCCCACGGTGTCGACGAACAGCGTGTCGCCCACCCAGTAACCGATGGAATGGCCGTTGTAGCTCGACTTCAGGGCCTTGGGGTGGCCTCGACCATCCGTCCAGATCACCACCGGGAAGGTGGCGTACATCCAGAAGGTCACCTCGCCCGGCGTCTGGGTGATCTCGTCCGGATAGTTCTTGGACACCAGCATCAGAGGCAGGCCGAACGGCAGGCAGCGCGAGGAGATGTCGCCCAGCGCGTGGCCGGCCTTGGTCGCCGCCGCGCGCTCGTCGGCGATCTTCTGGTAGGCGGGAGTGTAGGGCAGCGGCCACGGCTGCAGGTAGACGGGCGGGCGCCCATCGGCGGTCGTCCCGTTGTTGTTGGCCACGCCGTGCCCGGGCACGCCCATGGCGACGCCGAGCCACAACCCGGAGATGTCGGGCGCCTTGAGGTCGCCGTCATAGGAAACCCCGGCCGGCGGCCAGTGCTCGTTCAAGTTGCTGGGCTGGGCGGCGGCGACGCCGAAGGCGGCCGTCGCCGCGAGAAGACCGATTTTGACCAGACCGAGGGCCTTCATGCGCCTCCTCCACCATTGACCGAGCCCAACCGCCGCCTTCAGAGCAGGCGATCATAGCGTTTCAAGCCGAAACTCTACCCTTTTGGAGCGATGTTGAAAACCGCTTCGGCGGTCCCGTGCGTGATCTTGGCCATCGCCTCGGGCTCGAGGGCGGTGGAGCGGATGAAACCCACCGCATCCTCGGTCTGCTCGTAGGGGTAGTCGATGGCGAACATGATCCGCTCGGGACCGAACATCTTCAGCGCGAAGTCCAGCGGCGCCTGCGTGTTCATGCCGCTGGTAGTGATGTGGAAGTTGGTGCGGAAGTATTCGCTTGGCAGCCGGTCCAGTCTCCTCATGCCGAGCGGCTCCAGGCCGCCGCGGCGCAGGATGTTGGCGTAGCGGTTGTCCAGTCGGTCGAGCCAGAACGGCAGGCCCTCGCCGAGGTGGCCGAGCACGACCTTCAGCGCGGGGAAGCGGTCGAACACCCCCGCCATGATCATGCGCACGACGTGAAGCGAGCATTCCGCCCCAAACCCCCAGAGCGCGCCCATCATGCCGTAGTCGGAATACGGCCCGACCATGGAGGGCGCGGGGAAGTTGGGGTGGATATAGAGCGGCGCGTCATGGGCCACGAGCGCCTCCAGCATGGGCGAGAACTTCTCACCGTCAAGGAATTCACCCTGGGTGTGGGAGTTGATGATCACGCCGCTGAGCTTCAGCTCGGTCATGATGCGCTTCACCTCGCGCGCCGCCCGCTCGGGCCCCTGCGGCGCCACCGCGCCGAGGCCCGCGAAGCGTGTCGGGTGCGCCTTGACGATTCCGGCCAGCTCGTCGTTGGCGCGCTCGGCCATGTCACCGCCCAGCTCTGGGGCGAAGGCCTGCACGCCCGGCGCGGTGATGCCGAGCAGGTGCATGTCCACGGCGAAGCGGTCCATCTCGGCCAGGCGGATGTCCAGGTCGGACAGCCGCTCCACCAGGGGGCCCTTGTAGTACATCTTCAGGTAGCGGGCCTCGGCCGTGTCCAGCGTCTCGGCGAGCTTCAGGTACTCGGCGAAGTATTCGCGGGGGGCGAAGGCCTCCTCGGTGGCGATCAGACGCATGCTGGATCGGGCTCCTGTCGCCACACGGGGCGCGCTCAGGCGACCAGCTCCTGCAGCGCCGCCGCGTACTCCTCGCGGGTCGGCACATAGGCGCTGGTGCGGTTGAAGTGGCTGGCCACGACCCCGTCGGTCAGCTTGTCGAGTAGGCCGGCCTTGTAGCCCGCCGCCTTGTAGGTGGCCGGCAGGTCGAGATCATGCATCAGCGCGCGGAGCGCCGGGGCGATCGCCTCGCCGCCCGCGAGCCCGAGCGCCGCGGCGACCCGGGCCGCCTTGCCTGGGACATGGCGCGCCAGCAGCTCGGTCGTGACCGGCAGCGCCGCCGCGATCAGGGTCCCGTGGTGCAGGTCCTGGTCTCCGCAGACCAGCGCGATGGCGTGGGCGGGGCCAAGCCCTTTGTGGATGGCCGCGCCCCCGGCGAAGGCGGCCGCCATCAGCGAGGCGCGCGCCGCGTCCCTGTCCGGCTCCAGCGCCGCACGGATGTCGGCGAACACCCGCGCGATCCCGTCCAGCGCCAGGACGTCGATCACGGGGTTGGCGGGCTCGGTAAAAAAGCCCTCCAGGCAGTGGGAGAGCGCGTCGACACCTGTGGCCGCGATCAGCCGGCGAGGCAGGGTGCGCACCAGGTCGGGATCGCAAATCGCCACCCGCGGGACCAGGAAGGGACTGCGCGTGCCGAGCGCCGGTCCTCTCGCCTCGGTGTGCAGCGCGGAGACGGGCGAACTCTCACTACCTGTACCCACAGTGGTGGGGATGGCGATCAGCGGCGCCACCGCCGGGCTGATGCGCTCCGGGTGGCCCAGCAGTTCGGCCGAACTCGACATATCCGTCCCAGCCAGCGCGGCGAGGACTTTAGCGGTGTCGATCACCGAGCCGCCGCCGAGCGCCACCACCCCGTCGCAAGCGCCCCGCCGGTAGTCGGCATAGGCGGCGTCCGTTCCGGCCACAGTCGGGTTCTCGGGCGTGTCGAGGTGGGCCACGACACCCGGCGGCAGGACCTTGAGGGCGGCGGCCACCGCCCCCGCCCGCTCCAGCCCGCGATCGCTGAGCAGAAGCGGCCTGCGCACGCCCAGCAGCGTCAGCTCGCCGGCCAGACCGGACAGGGCGCCGGCGCCGAACAGCAGGCGCGGCAGGGGCAAGACTGGAACCACCTCGGCCTCCCGCTCACGGCGTCTCTGTCGCGCCGTGTTGCATAATCCGCTCACTGGGAATAGTCAGACAACCTGACGGTGTCAATCGACCGTCCAAGCTGAAGCCTGGATCGGGGCGGCTCCCGCAGCTTCGCCCTGCGCCGCGTCCGCCAGCTTCCCCATAAGCCAGAGGGAGAGAGCGATGAACGACATGACGCCGAACCGGCAATCGACCGGACGCACCACCCACTACATCAATGGCCAGTGGACAGAGACGAGCGGCCGCACGTTCCCCGACTATAATCCTTTCGACGGCTCGCTCTACGCGACGATCGCGGCGGGCGGCCGGTCGGAGGCGCAGGCCGCCGTCGACGCCGCCGCGGCGGCCTTCCCCGCCTGGGCCGAGGCGACGCCCCGCCAGCGCCAGACGCTGTTCCTAAAGGCCGCCGACATCGTCGAGCGCCGCGCCAAGGAGTTCGCCACCACCATGGCGCTGGAGACGGGCGCCGGCGCCGCCTTCAGCGGCTTCCTGATCCGCTGGTCCATCGACATGCTGCGCCAGGCGGCGGGCTGGGGCTATCTGCCCGTGGGCGACGTGCTGGCGAGCGACGTGCCCGGCCGCTTCGCCATGGCGGTGAGAAAGCCGCTCGGCGTGGTCGCCGGCTTCTCCCCCTGGAACGGCTCCTTCAGCCTGGCCTGGCGCACCGTGGTGCTGCCCATGGTGTTCGGCAACACCGTGGTGCTCAAGCCCTCGGAGTTCGCGCCGATCTCAGCGGGCCTGCTGCTCGCCGAGGTGCTGGACGAGGCCGGCTTCCCGCCGGGGGTGATGAACGTGGTCACCCACGCGCCGGGCGAGCATGAAGCGGTCACCGAGGTCTTCTTCGAGCGGCCGGAGGTGCGCAGCATCAACTTCACCGGCTCCTCGGCCATCGGGCGCATGCTGGCGGGGCGCGCCGGCCAGTCGCTGAAGCGCATCGTGCTGGAGCTCGGAGGCTACAATCCGCTGCTGGTGCTCAAGGACGCCGACCTCGACCTGGCGGTGGACCTCGCCACCTTCTCGGGCTTCTTCCACCAGGGCCAGATCTGCATGAACGCCCGGAAGGTCCTGGTGGAGCAGCCGCTGCACGACGCCTTCGTGGAGCGGCTGGCGGCCAAGACCCGCACCCTCAAGGCCGGCGACCCCACCATACCCGGCGTCTTCATCGGCCCGCTGATCCACGATCGGGCGGTGAAGGCGGTGGACGCCTCGGTGAAGGACGCGGTCGCGCGCGGCGCCACCCTGGTTACCGGCGGCGAGGCGCAGGGCACCATCTATCCGCCCACCATCCTGACCCACGTGCCCGCCGACGCGCCCATCAATCGGGAGGAAACGTTTGGCCCGGTGATGGTGGTGGAGGCGGTGGCGAGCGCGGAGGCGGCGCTGACCCAGGCTTCGGACAGCCATTACGGCCTGTGCTCCGGTATCGTGACCGGCGACCAGGACCGCGGGCTCGAGTTGGCCCAGCGCTTCAACTGCGGCATGGTCCACATCAACGGCCCCACCATGGCCAGCGAGCCCTCCCTGCCCAACGGTGGGGTGAAGGACAGCGGCTGGGGCCGCTCGGGCCGCTACGCGGTGGAGGACTTCACCGAGATCCAGCTCACCACCATCACCCGCGGCCGCATGCCTCTGCCCGTGTGAGGGCCGGTTTGACCGCCGCAGGCCCGCATCGCTAGGGTCTGCGGCGGAAGAGGAGAGGTGATGTCGAATCGGGAGGCGAGCTGGCGGGTGGAGAATGTGGGCCGGGCGCTCTCCTTCGCCTCGGCCCTGTTCGAGGGGGAGGTGCTGCGCACCCTGCAGCAGGGCGAGTTCGCCTGGGTCACGCCCGTGCAGCTGGCCCTGTTCCGCAACCTCGACCTGGACGGGACCCGCTTGACCGAGCTGGCGGCGCGCGCACGGATCACCAAGCAGAGTATGCAGGAGCTGGTGGACAAGGCCGAGCGCTTCGGCGTGGTGGCTCGCCAAGCCGACCCGCATGACCGCCGTGTCAAGATCGTGACCTTCACGCCCGCCGGCCTCGCCATGCTCGAACGCTTCCGCGAGGGCGTGGCCGAGGCTGAGCGACGCATGGCCGAGGCGCTGGGCGAAGACGCCATGCACGAGCTGAAGGCGCGGCTGCAGACCTATGTAGACGCGAGCGAAAAGGCCGACCCCGCCCGCGCAGCGTCGGCGCTCAAGCGCTTCCAGTCTGCTAATTCCTCCTCCCCTGCGGAGCGGAGGAGGGGGACCACCCGCAGGGTGGTGGAGGAGGCGTAGCCGCCGCTGTCGCGTCAAGCTGGACACCCCCCGTCCGCTTCGCGACCACCTCCCCCACTCTGCTGGGGAAACGAGCTGGCGCGGGTCAGGCGAGGATGGCCAGCGGGCGCTCTACCAGCTGCTTGAAGCGGGCCAGAAAGGCGGCGCCGGTCGCGCCGTCGATGGCCCGGTGGTCGAAGCTGGCGGTGACGGTCATGACCTTGGCCGAGACGATCTGCCCGTCCTGCGACCACGGCCGCTCGCCTGCCGCTGGGATGCCGAGGATCAGCGCCTGGGGCGGGTTGATCACCGGGGTCATCTGGGTCACCCCGAACATGCCGAGGTTAGAGAGCGAGACCGTACCGCCCTCGTACTCCTCCGGCGCCAGCTGGCCCTTCCGCGCCCGCTCGGCGAGCGCCTTAGCTTCCGCAGCGATGCGGTTCAGCCGCTTGCCGCCGGCGTCCTGGATTACCGGAGTCACCAAACCGCCCGGCACCGCCACAGCCATCGAAACGTCCACCCGGTCGAACTGGAGCAGACGGTCGCCGGCGAATTGGACGTTGGCGTCCGGCGTGTCCTCGAGGGCTGTGGCCAGGGCCTTGATCATCAGGTCGTTGACCGAGACCTTGACGCCACCCTCGCCCGCGCTCGCATTCAGCTCCGCCCGAAAGGCGAAGAGCGAGTCCATGCGGATGTCCATGCCCAGATAGAAGTGGGGCACCGTCTGCTTGGCCTCGGTAAGGCGGCGCGCGATGGTCTTGCGCATGCCGCTCAGCTTCACCGACCGATGCGGGGCTGAGGGCGGCGGAGACTCAGCCCAAGCGGCGACCGGCGCCGGCGCGGCTCTGGGTGATGGCGCGAGGGCTTCTGCGCGAAGCGGCTGGCCGAGGTCGGCGGCGACGATCTTGCCGCGGGGCCCCGATCCCGTCACGCCTGAAAGCTCGATGCGAGCGGCCCGAGCCATGCGCCGAGCCAATGGGGAGACTCTCAGGCTGGCCGGAGGCTCGGCTGGCAGGACGGCGGCCGCCGCAACCGGCGCCGCCTCGACCATGGGGGCGGGCGCCGGCGGCGGTGTGGCCGGAGCCGCACTCTCCACGGCAGGCGTCAGTGCGGTGAGCGGCGCCGAGGCGCCCTCCCCAACCGGCGCGATCAGGGCGACGGGCGCGCCTACGCGCACGTCCTCAGTCCCCTCCGCCACGAGGAGGCGGGTGATGACGCCGCCCTCCGCGGCTTCCAGCTCCATGGTGGCTTTGTCGGTCTCCACCTCGGCCAGCAGGGCGCCGGCGGCGACCACGTCGCCCTCCCTGACCAGCCAGCGTGCGAGGGTGCCCGCCTCCATGGTCGGCGACAGGGCCGGCATGGCCACTTCGATCGACATCTCAGCTCCCCAGGAACAGGTCGGCGGCGGCTTCCACGATGGCGTTGCTGTCCAATCGGTAGGCGCGGTACAGGTCGGGCAGGTCGCCGGTCTGACCGAAGCGGTCGACGCCCAGCGGGCTGACCCGCATGCCCTTGACCGCGCCGAGCCAGGACAGGGCCGACGGCGACCCGTCCACCACCGTCACCAGCCCCGCCTGAGGCGACAGGCGCCCCAGCAGGGTCTCCACATGACTCGGCCTGAACGCCTCGCCGGCCCAGCGCGCCGCGCGCGCGGCGCTCCAGCCCCGGTGCAGCAGGTCCGGCGAGGTGACGGCCAAGAGGCCCAGACCCGGGAGGTCTTCGCTCATCTGCGCGAAGGCGTCCAGCACCTCCGGCGCGATGGCGCCGACGTAGGCGATGGCGGCGCCGGCCCCCTCGCCCGGCGGCCGCAGCCAGTAGCCGCCGCGTAGCGCATCGGCTTCCCAGGCGTCGTTGGAGCGCTCCGGCTGGGCGAGCGCCCGGGTGGTGAGGCGCAGGTAGACCGAGCCGCCGTCATCGGCCTGCATGTGGTCGAACGACCACGTCATGATCGCCGCCAACTCGTCCACGAAAGCCGGCTCGAAATAGGTCAGGCCCGGCTGGCCCATGCCGATCAGGGGCGGGTTGATCGACTGGTGCGCGCCGCCCTCCGGCCCGAGCGTCACGCCCGAGGGCGTCGCGACCAGCATGAAGCGGGCGTTCTGATAGCAGCCGTAGTTCAGCGCATCGAGGCCCCGGGCGATGAAGGGGTCGTAGACGGTGCCAATGGGCAGCAGCCGGCTGCCGAAGGTCGGCCCCGACAGCCCGAGCGCCGCCAGCAGCAAGAAGAGGTTGTGCTCGGCGATGCCGAGTTCGATGTGCTGGCCTGAGCCGCCGCCGGACCAGTGCTGGGCGGACGGGATCTTGGCCGCCCGGAACACGTCTTTCAGCTCGGCATGGCGGAACAGGCCCTTCTGGTTCACCCAGGCGCCGAGGTTTGTGGAGACGGTGACGTCGGGCGAAGTAGTGACGATGGCGTCGGCGAGCGGCCCGCCGGTCTTGGCGATCTCCAGGAGGATGCGGCCGAAGGCGGTCTGGGTGGACTGCTCGGTCCCTTCCGGCGCGGGCAGCCGGTCGCGGAGCACGATGGATTCGGCGGCGCGCGCCCCGCAGTCTCGTCGCCCCGCCACCCATGGTGACGCCTGCATAAACGCCCGGAGCGAGGCGGCGGCGTTGGCGCCAAGCCCTGCGAAGGGCGCCCATTCCTCGCCCTCGGGGATGCCGAGAGAATCTCGCAGCGCATGGGCCTGGGTGGGGTTCATCAGGCCGGAGTGGTTGTCCTTATGCCCGGCGAAGGGCAGGCCGTAGCCCTTGATGGTGTAGGCGATGAACAGGGTGGGCGTCTCGTCGTCCGCCCCGTCGAAGGCCTCCGCCAGCGTCTCCAGGCAATGGCCGCCGAGGTTGGTCATCAGGGCCGAAAGGTTGGCGTCCGCGTAGGAAGCCAGCAGCTGGGAGACGTGGGGCAGGTCGCCGATGTCGCACGCCAGCCGCTCGCGCCAGGCGGCGCCGCCCTGGTAGGTCAGCGCGGCGTAGTCGGCGTTGGAGCATTGATCGATCCAGGAGGCCAGCGCCTGCCCGCCCGGCTTGGCGAAGGCTGCGCGTTGCAGCCGGCCGTGCTTCAGTGTCACCACCCGCCAACCGCAGGTGGCGAAGATGTCGTCGAAGCGGTTGAACATCCGGTCGGCGGTGGTCGCGTCCAACGACTGACGATTGTAGTCGACGATCCACCAGCAGTTGCGCAGGCTGTGCTTGTAGCCCTCGATCAGGGCCTCGTAGATGTTGCCCTCGTCCAGCTCCGCATCGCCCATCAGGGCGATCATCCGCCCGGCGTCCGCCTCGCCCATGCGGCCGTGGGCGATCAGGTAGTCCTGCACCAGGCTGGCGAACAGGGTGATCGCGACACCTAGGCCGACGGAACCGGTGGAGAAGTCTACTGGGATCCTGTCCTTGGTCCGCGAGGGATAACTCTGGGCGCCGCCGAAGCCGCGGAACGCCTCTAGCTGATCCTGCGACTGCTCGTCGAGAAGGTAGTGGATGGCGTGCAGCACAGGGCCAGCATGGGGCTTTACCGCCACCTTGTCCTGAGGGCGGAGCGCATGGAAATAGAGCGCCGCCATGATGGCGGTGATCGAGGCGCACGACGCCTGGTGGCCGCCAACCTTCAACCCGTCGCGGCTCTCGCGCAGGTGGTTGGCGTTGTGGATGGTCCAGGCGGAGAGCCAGCGGAGCCGGGTCTCCAGCATCTCGAGGTGGGCGACGTCTTCCGAAGAAGGCGCGCGGGCCGTGTCCGGAGCGGCGGGGTCGAGGGTGGTGGAGCTGTGCATGGCTGAAGGCCCGGGATCAGGGGCTGAAGAGGATGTTGGCGGGGTGGGCGCCGGCCGCATGAAAGGGCGACACGCCGCCGCCTTCTAGACCGCCGGGGCGACTGCGCCCAGGTCTTCACTGGTGGTGAGCGTGTCCACCATCGCGCGTCCACGGACATGGAAGGTCAGCAGCAGAAGAGCGGCAAGGAACGCGCTGGTCCCCATCGCCACCGAGACCTGTCCCCGGCTCATGCCGCTGTTGAACAGATAGCCTGCGACGGCGGGCGCAAGCGCGCTGCCGATCCGGCCGACACCCAGGGTGAAGCCTGCGCCGCTGGCGCGCATGTGGCTAGGGAAGGTGCGCGCAATCAGGGAGTGCATGCTCACCATGCCTGAATGGGCGAAGAAGCCGCCGATGGCTGCCGTCAGCGTCAGCGCAGCGAGATGGGCGCCCGCATAGCCGAACGCCATGGCCCCGAGCCCCATGCCGAGTACGGCGGTGAACGACAGCGGCTTCAAGGGGAAGCGCCCGGCCGCCCAGCCGATCAGCGAGCCGCCGACCGCTCCGCTGACATTGGCCATCACCGCCACCCGCGCCGCCACCGATGGGGTGAACCCCGCGGCCGCCACCATCAGTGGTATCCAGCTCAGGAAGAAGTAGACGGTGATGACGAACAGAAACAGGATCGCCGACATGTGCGCGGTGCCACGCAGCTGGCTGACGTGGAAAATCTCGAACGGCCGAATCGCCGCCCTGGCCTGCGGCCGCTGCGGCAGGCTCTCCACGGCGGGGTGGCCGCACCGTCGCAGGAAGCGGTTGACCTGCGCCAGGGCGTTGGGCCCCTGCCGCTCCACCAGGAAGGCGATGGGCTCGGGCAGCAGGACCAGCGAGGCCGCGGCCAGGACCAAACCGAACACCCCGCCCACCACGAAAACGGCGCGCCATCCGCCATGCGTCAGCAGGTAGGCCGCGGACAAGCCGCCAAACACGCCGCCAAGCGGGAAGCCGACCGCCATCAGGCCGATCGCCAGTTCCCTGCGGCGGACGTTAGCGTACTCGGCCGCCAGCGGATTGATGATGGCGACCACCGCCCCGATCCCTACGCCGGTGATCAGCCTGAACAAGGCCAACATCGCCACGCCGTCGGCGCGCGCGCTGAGGAACATCCCGGCGGTCATGATCGCCAGCGCGATCCGGGCCAGCGTCCGACGCCCCGCCACGTCGCCGAGCGGCGCTACGATGAAGGAGCCGAAGGCCATGCCGACTAGCCCCACGGAGAAGACCAGTCCTAGCGCCGCCGGGCTGGAATGCCACTGGTGGACCAAGCTTGGAGCGACGAGGGTGACGGCCAGCACGTCGAAGCCGTCCAGCGCGCTCATGGCGAAGGTGGTCAAGACCGCCGCCCACTGGAAGGCGCTCATGGGCGAGTTGGAAAGGACTATCCGGGGATCAGCCGCAAGGGCCGCGGGGACCGACTCTGTTGTGGCGATACTCATGCTCGTGAACGTCGACCAAATTTGGCAGCGACCAGGACGCTCCCTGGAGAGGGGCGGGCAAGGCCGGCGGGCCCGGAACGGCGGCTATACTTCAGCCGACCAAGCCTTCGTGGCCAACATACCCGTGGATTGTGGTGACTCAAGCATAATATCGACGATATCAGCCTTTGAAGACATTGACGCGGGCTTCCTGCCTTGCCTGTCGAGGCGATCCCGTGGTTTGTTGAGCCTGCTTGGCCTCAAGCCCTTGGAGAAAATGTTGAAGCTCGTCAAATTTGAACGGAACGGCTCGTGCGCCGAGGGCGTGCTGGATGGCGAGGTGTTGAGCGTGATCGGCGGCTGGCGCGCCGGCCCGGCCGACAAGGCGCCGTTCACCCTTGGAGCCAAGCCGGTCGCGGAGCTGCAGGACCTCCTGGGCCGGGCGCAGGAGCGCGTCGCGTTCGCCGACGTGTCGCTTGCCGTCCCCATCGATCCGCTCGCCCAGATCTTCTGCGCCGGCTTCAACTATCGCGCTCACCTGACCGAAATCCGCGTCGACGAGCCGACCAGTCCGGTGATCTTCAAGCGTACGCTGGACACCCTGGTGGCCCATGGGCGGCCGGTGATCCGCCCGACGGTATCGGAGACGCTGGACTACGAAGGCGAGATCGCCCTCGTCATCGGCCGCGACGGGCGCCACATCGCCAAGGACCAGGCCATGTCCTACGTCAGTGGCTACAGCTGCTTCATGGACGGGAGCGTGCGCGAGTACCAGAAGCACAGCGTCACCTCCGGCAAGAACTTCTGGCATACGGGATCGATGGGGCCCTGGATCGTCACCCCCGACGAGGTCGGGTCCCGCGACATGGAGTTGGAGACCTTCGTCAACGGCCAGGAGCGCCAGACCTCCCACGCCAGCCGCATGATCTTCGACATTCCCACCCTGATCTCCTACTGCTCCACTCTCACCTGGCTCCGCCCGGGCGACGTCATCGCCACCGGAACGCCGGGCGGCGTGGGATCGCGCATGACGCCGCAGAGCTGGCTGAAGGCGGGCGATCGGGTGGAGGTCAGGATCGGCGGCGTCGGCAGCCTCGCCAATCCCGTCCAGGACGAAGCCTAAGGCTCGAACGGAAAAGGAGCCGCCGATGGCTGAGATCGTCCTCTACATGTCGCCGGGGACCTGCTCCCGGGTCACCATGACCGCGCTGGAACAGACCGGCATACCCTTCGAAGACCGGCTCGTCTTCACGGGCGCGGGCGCGCAGAACAGCGCCGAATACCTGGTGGTGAACCGCAAGGGGAAGGTGCCGGCGCTCAGCGTCGACGGTCAGGTGCTGACGGAGAACCCGGCGATCCTGACCTATCTCGACCAGCAGCACCCCGAGGCGGGGCTGCTTCCCCGGTCCGATGATCCGAGGGTCTGGATCCGCGGACTCAGCGACATGATGTGGTGCTCCAGCTCACTGCACATCGAGGTGCGCCAGATCCGCAACCCGCTCAGGCTCACCAACGGAGACACCGCCGGCGTGCGGGAAAACGGCATGGAGAAGTTCGCCAAGGACTGCAACCACATCGCCGGCCGTATCGGAAGCGGCGACTGGTGGTACGGGGCGACCTGGTCCATCGTCGATACCTACCTGTATTGGGCCTACAGCACCGCCGCCGCCGGCGGCTTTCCGCTCGGCGACTACCCGACGCTAGCCGCCCATGCCGAGCGGGTCAGGGCGCAGCCGAGCTTCCAGCGCATGCTCAAGCGGGAGCTAGCGGCCGTGGAGCGCGCGAAACTGCCCATAGTCCCGTCAAGCCTTTAGCTGTGGACCCGGGGTGCCGCAGGCTCAGCTCGGCTGACTCCGCGACACTCCGAGATAACAAACCCTAGCCGTGCGCGCGCTTCGCGACGTTGTCCCACGGCGGGTTCGGCGGCGGGAAGCCGCGGGTGAGCTCCGCGTAGACCGCCTCCGTATAGGTAATGAACATGGGCTCCTCAGTCTTGTCCGGGAGCGCCTGCTGGATTTCGGGCAAGGTCTTGCCCTCGATCACCATCGCCTTGATCTGCTCGCGCCGCGCCTGCTCTTCGTGGAGGTGAGAGGCGAGTTCGGCCTTGGACAGAATGGGGCCGTGACCCGGGACATAGATGTCGGCGTCCAACGCGAGGATCGCCTTCATGAAGTCCTCCCAGCCCAAGCTCGATCCGCCGAGGTGAATGACGGGAAAGCGGGTGTAGTTGACCAGGATGTCGCCGCCGTAGACGATCTTCTGATCCGGCAGGTACATGATCAGATCTCCCGCCGTGTGCGCCGGCCCGACGTGAAGCAGCACGACATGCACCCCCCCCAGGGTGGTCGAGCGCTCGCTGCCGACCGTATCGCGCGGAAGGCGCTCCGCCAGCTGCGCATACAGGGCCTTGTATATGGGAGGCGCCGCCGGATCGTTTGCGGACGCAATCACCTCGCTCCGGGCGTTCTCCTGCATCAGCACCGGCGTCGAGGCCGGGAAGGCGAGCAGGCCGCCCACGTGGTCTGGGTCGGCGTGGGTTACGACGATGGCGCTGATCGGCTCCGACGTCACCTTGGCAATCTCGGCGACTTGCATCTTGGCCGCCGCCTCCGGGATTTCAGTGTCTAGCACCACAACGCCTTGAGGGCCGACGACAAAGCCGGTGTTCGACCGGCCTCCCGTGATCCAATAGGCGCCGCCCCGCAGCGGTTCGGTTTTTAGCACCACCGGGCCGGGCCGCATCTGCGCAATCGCCGGCCCCGCCAACGCCGCAGTCGCCACGCCCATGGCCAGGACCGTCCGGCGAAGCCCCACTCCGCATCTCTCCATGGTCTTCAAGGCTCGTTCCTTCCCTCTTCTCCGCCGGCCGCAAGGACGGACGGCGGCTCTGGTTGATCTGCCGGATGCGGTGCGATCCGGAAAGGCGATGATGACGGGCCGCCCCATCGCCGCTGGCGGCCTCAGTGCTGGAGCGAACGTGCGGTGGAGAGCAGCACATGGTCCGACGAGGCCGCCTCGGCCGCGGCTTGCCGCAGTCGCGCTTCCGTACCGCCGGTGGCATAGGCTTCGACCAGGCCCATGTGGCCTTGAAGGATCAGGACCTCGTCGTCCACAAACAGCCGGTCGACGTCGGCGTCCGGCGCCTGCAGCTGGGCGAGGAGCGTCTGGTGCTCGCGGGCGAGCGTCCTGGCTCCGCCGACCAGGGGCACGCCCTGATCGTTGCTCATCCCCTTCAGGCCGGCCCGGCCGCCGGTGAAGGCCTCCAGCAAATCCTTGGCGAAGGCCTGCACGGGGGGTGAGCCCCTGTGCTCGGCGACCTCAGCAAGGGCGCGCTGGGCCGCGTCCAGTTCGCGCGCGTCGTTCTGAAGTTCGGAGGCGGACACCGCATAGGCGGTGGGGGCGAAGCCGGACGCGGGGCTGCCGGGCTCGACCTTGGTGGCGGCCGGCAGGGTCTTCTGCGCCGCCGCCAAGCCGGGGATGCCCAGCGCCAGCGCACAGATGAACGCGCCCAGGGCGCCGATCCGCGTTGCGTCCATCGCTCTGTTCTTCATCCCCGCCCCCTTCATCGGTTGCATCAGGCGCCTCAGAAGCCGGAATCGGTGAAGCCGATCCAGCGGCCCGCGGCGATCACACCGCACCAGAACAGCAGCGACAGGGCGCCCGTGACTTTTGCCGCCATGGGCGGCGAGGGGTGGTCGTCCCAGTGATGAATACTGCGTTCGGTCACCGCGTGGAAGATCACCATGTTGATCCCGGCCAACACCAGCAGACACATCTTGATCCGAAATGACGTATTATTGAAGTATTTCAGCGCCGCGGAGGAGAACAGCAGGCTCCCGGTCATCACCGCGACCACGAAGCCGCCCCAGGTCCATGGCAGGATCTCGGTGGTCAGCTTCGTCACCGCGCGCCCGCGCGAGGTGACGCCCAAAAGACGCAGGTCCACCATGGCAATGGTGCCCACCACGAAGGTGATGGCCAGGACGTGGACGCACTCGATCATCGGGAACATCCAGCCGCTCTCGCGGATGGCTGTTCCCATCGGCGTGCTTTGCAAGCCTTCGAGCAGGGTCTGGATGGACATCGGGCTCCTTCGGCGGGCGGGATGAGGCTGGGCCGCGCCGCCTCAGGGGTGGTCGGTGTAGGCGATCAGCCGGCCGGCGAAGACGATGGCGACGAACAGGCCCAGCGACGCCACCGCCAACGCCTTGGCCCAGCGGGCGCGTCCGGGAGTGGCGTCCCAGAAGGCCGGGTCGCGCTTCAACGCGAGCTGGAGCGCGCCGGTGACCACGATGGCGATGACGATCAGGATCATCTTCTTGACGAACGTCGGGTTCTCCAGCTCGCGGGAGGGCTCGGCCACCGTCAGGATCGTCCCCGTCAGGAGCAGGACCGGCAGGGTGCCCCATATCCATGGGAGCAGCCGCTTGGCGGTCCCGGCCACGCTGTCGCTCCTGCCCGCGATGCCGAACAGGCGCAGGTCAAGCATGGCCGCCGACGCGAGCAGCAGAGCGATGCAGATGATGTGCACCGTCTGGGTTAGAGGTATGATCCACGCCACATTCTGGATGGTGTTGCTGACCGGCGTTGAGGCCAGCCACTCGCAGAAGTGATGCAGGGAAAGGGCCATGAGCTAGGTCCGGCGAGTGGTCTTCAGCCATACGCTCGGCGTCAGAATTTCCCTCGTCATCAGTGCGCCCGTTTGGCGGTGATGGCGATGTTGACCTGGACTTTGAGGGCCACGGTGTCGCCGGTCTTGAATTGGCCCTCGCCGACGTCGAAAGCGCTGCGGTCCAGCGGCAGCGATCCCGACATCTTCGCCGTGTCGCCTGTGATGACGAGCGTAAAGGGCAACGTCACCGGATGAGTGGCGTTGCGAATGGTCAGGTCGCCCTGGGCGACATAGTGGCCCGGCCCCGCCGCCGTGATCTTGCGGGTGACGAAGGTGGCGCGCGGAAAGGCCTTGATCGAGAACCAGTCGTCTGTCGGCAGCGCCTCGTCGCGGGTCTCATCACCCGTTTTGGCCGAGCCCGTGTCTATCACCGCGGTGACCTTGGAGGCGGTCGGGTTGTTGGGGTCGAAGGCGATCTTGGCGTCCCAACGGCTGAAGCCGCCGGTGAAGGCCTGCCCGTTCATCGCGCCCTGGAAGCCTATGTGCGAAGCGCCCTTGTCCACCGTCCAGGTGGGAACGGGCGCGGCGATTGCTGGGACGGCGAACAGGGTTAAGGCGGCGGCGATCGGGAGGCGCATAGGAACCTTTCTCATTCGAGCGGCGCACCCAGGCCCGGCGCCATGCGGCCGAGCACGGGATGACCGTCCAGGAACTGGTGCTTGATCACCGCGCCGAGGTGCAGCGCCAGGAGCGCGAGCGTGCTCCAGGCCAGGAAGACGTGCGCGGTTCCAGAGAGGTGGTTTACGGCGGCCTTCTGGGGCGTCGCCAGGTCATGCACCACGGGCAGGTGCGGCCAGGGCAACAGGTGGTAGAGCAGCGTCGGCAGGTTGTAGGGGCTGGTGGAGACGATCACCCAGCCGGTCAGCGGCATGCCGATCATGATGACGTAGAAGCCCCAGTGCACCGCCAGCGCAGCCGACTTTTCCCATGGCTTCAGGCTTGCGGGTTCGGGCGGCGGCGGGTTGAGCAGCCGCCAGGCCAGCCGGCCGAGACTGAGCAGCAGGATGGTGATCCCCACCGACTTGTGAAGCTGGAAGATGTTGAACTGGGCCAGCCCCTTCAGGAAGCTCATGCGGAAGCCAAGCACCAGGTTGAGCAAGATCAGGGCGGCGGTCAGCCAGTGGAAGCCGATGGCGACGGCGGTGTAGCGCGCCTGCCCCAAGCCTGCAGCGGTGTCCGCCAAGCGTGAGCCGCCGAGCGGTCGACGCGGCGCACGATCAACAGAGGTCTGCAAAGCCATCCTCCCAGGAACCTCGCGTCCTGAGCGCCCCGGCGCGCCTATCGGAGCCGCTCGTCTTCAGATTCGCACCAGCTCCTCGACGCTCACACCGCTCTTGTAGCGGCCGACGAACGCCTCCGGGTCGAGCTCCACGCCCGAGGGATTGGCCTTGAAGCCTGGCGAGCGCATGAACTCGGTCATGGCCTCGAAGGTCGGGAAGTTCTGGGTCGTAAGCTCCACGTTGTTACCATCCGGGTCGCGGTAATAGAAGCTGGTGAACGGGCCGTGGTTGGCGCTGCGGTGGGGATGCAGGCCGGCCTCGGCGAGGGAATCGTACTTGCCGATCAGCTCGGCGACGTTCTCCGACATGAGCTGCATGTGGTGGAGCCCCGGCGCGCCTTTGGCGGCGGCGGTGGCCGTACCCGGCTCCTCGAACAGGCCGATGACCTGGGTGTAGGGGTAGGCGGCCGAAAGCCGGAAGAAACACATCCGCAGGTCCGACGCCCGGGTCTGGCCGCCGAAGTCGCCCGGCTTGGCCTCGCCCGACGGAGCGTGCTCGAAGAAGGGATCAACGCCCAGGACCGTTGTGTACCAGGGCTTCATAGCCTCCAGCTGGCCCGTCTTCAGAATGGTCTCGCTGATCTTGAAGCGAGAGCAATCGCCTGTGGCGGCGCCCTCGGTAGGTTCACTCATGGTACTTTCCCGAAGATCATCTATTTTCTAACTGATGTTCATCCGTTTGGCGACCAATCATTGCGCTCCGGAACGCGGTCAAGACGCCTCAGGCCCGCCGCGTAAGAACACCTTCCCAACCGGACCTCAGGTGGTGGCCGCCGGCGAACGGATCAGCGCCCGCTCGCCGCCGCCCAGCCAGCGCCGCATGCGCTGGACAAGCTCGACAGCTTGGCGCGAGCCGGGCAGGTTCTTGTTCACCGGCAGGCCAGCCAGGGTCTGGAGATATCCCAGGTGGCGATAGCCCTGCGGGAAGGTGGCGAGCAGCTCGGGGTCGAGCTTCACCTCAGCCCCCATCTCGACCGGCGTCATGCCGTCGCCCTCGTAGATGGCCTGGCGCGATAGCAGGCCCCAGCGGCCGTCCTGCTTCTCCAGCGCGTCGCAGAAGCGGCCGCGGCAAGACACGTCCACCAGCACGCCATGGACGGGCGCACGCTGGATGATCTGCATCTTGGTGAGCGCGATGGCGCGTTCCCCCTCGATCTCCACGTAGGTGCCGTTGACGGTGTGGAAGACCTGGTTGCCGCCTTCCCAGGCGCGGCGGCTCCGCTCGATGAACTCGGGCGCGGTCGCCTCACACCAAGTCGTCATGATGAAACCGTCAGGACGCCAGAGGGCGGCCAGCCGTTCAAAGTCGCCGCCGTCCCGCCAAATGACCCACGCATCGATCAGCTCGCGGATAAGCTGCCGGTCTTCGAGCTGTCTGTCGTCCATGAGGGTCCCTTGCATCTCACGAGCGTCGGTTCGATCGCCTTAAGAAGAGTCCAAGGCGGCGATGACCCGCGCCTTACTGGATCAGCCTCGTGCGCTCGCCGAGGAGCTGGCCGTTGCCGAGCTGCACCGCGTTGAGCGCGCCGCCCTTGTCGCCGCTCTTCAGCGGTGAGATGAAGACCGTCACCTTGTCGCCCGGCGACATGGATCCCTTGCTGAAACCGAGGCGGCGGAGAAGTCCTGGATTGCCGCCCTCCACGCTGAACTTGGTGGGATCCTTGGTCCCGTTCGGCACCAGGACGTAGAGCCAGGTGTGCGGGCTGGTCCACTCCCAGCTCACCACCGTGGCGTCCTTCAGCGTGACCTCCTTGGTATGGTCGAACATCGCGTATGAGTGGTGGGCAAAGGCGGGCAGCGGAGCCAACGCCAACGCCGCGATGAAACCCAGGGCAATCTTGCGGTTCATCTGCATCTCCCGCCTCCGCGCCACAACGTAGCCGGCGGCCTGTTCTTGTTCAGTGGATGTAGGCATCCGGATCATAGTTGGTCTTGGGCGTACAGATGAATTCATGCGGCTCCCACGACGTGTCGCCCAAAGCTTTGTAAACGACGGTGTCCGTCATGGGCCGGTCGTAGGCAATAGGATCGGTCAGGGTGACCTCTACGCGCAACGTCTGAACGTCCACCCGGTGATAGCGCTCGGTGATCTTCAGGTCATCGCTGTGCGGGACCCCCGTGCCGTCAATGGGCTCGTCCTTGACGCCGATAACGTCGGTGACGAGGTCGCGCCCATCGTAATGGCCCGCGGCGTTGCCGTTGGAGAAGCTCTCGAGGTCCTTGGCGGCCGGAAAGGGATGGCCGTCCAGCCAGATCCGCCGCACGGGGTCGCCATCGCGATACATCATCACCCGTCCAGGCGTCTGCAGGATCAAGAGCGGCGCCTTGGCCCCGGTGATGAACCGGGGCATGCCCGGCGGCAGGCAGGCCTGGATGGGATCGTCGGTCCGCGTACCGGCCTTGGCCGCCTCCACGCGCGTCTTCCATTTGGCCGCGAAAGCGGGCTTCAGCGGCGGCGGCCAGGGCGTCCAGCCTTCCCTGGAGGCCGAACCGGTCGACGGCTGGCGCACCCACACGCCGCTGATGTCGGGGGCGGACGGATCGCCGTACCAGCTGAGGTGCTCAGGCGGCCTCGGCGTCGGCGGCTGCGCGAGGGCCTGTAGCCCGGCGGCGCTGATCAGGCCGGTGGCCAAGACGCCGGACAGAAATGCCCGGCTGACCCTCGATGCGGCGGCTCTACCCAGGTGCGAGTTCATGCGTGAGCCTTCGATAACTGGCGCCGTATCTCGAATGCACGCAGCCTCGCCTTTGGGAGGCGCCTGGCGCCGCAAAGGCGGACCGCATAGACGTTCATAAACCAAAACCATCTCTGGCGTAGAAATATACGATCCCTCCGGCACCCTCAAGGCCTGTCGAGCCGCGGTTGGAGAACGGCGAAGGGGCTAAGCACCGAGCACGTGACGGTCATATGATGATCGACCAGCTTTACTGAGGCTGCAGGTGGAGATTGAAGAACGCAGCCGCCCTGGCGATCGCCGTGCGCGTCTCCGGCGTGTTCGGGATAGAGCCTTGGAAGACGTGCGGCATGCCTTCGTAGAGGTCGAGCACCGCTTCATGGCCGCCGCCACGGATCGCCTGGTATTGCCGCACAAAGTTGCTTAGCAATATCTCCCGCGTCCCGCCCTGGATCAGGGTCGGTGGGAAGGCCTTGGCGTAGTCGCCGTAGACGGGCGAGGCGTAGGGGTTCTTCTGGTCCTTGGGGTCCGCGTAGACGTCTGCGCCCCACCTCGAGCTCTCCAGGTCGAGTACGGGGTCGACCCCTGAGAGGGTGAGGAAACTGTCGCCCGTATAAGTGAGGTCGCTCGACGGCGACATCAGGTAGAGGGCTCCGGGCAGGGGCAGCCCCTGGTCGCGCATCTTGAGCACGGACCCGGCAGCTATCCCGCCGCCGGCGGAGTCGCCGAACATGCCGATGCTGGAGGGGGCGATCCCCTTGGCGAGGAGCGCTCGCCAGACGGAGAGCACTTGATCGGTCACGATCTTCCAGTTTCCCCTGGGGGCGACCGTATAGTCGACGGAGATCACCTCGTCAGTGGTCGCGGCCGCCACGAGCGCCGGGGGACCTAGACGGGAGTGGGCGGAGAAGCGGGTAAAGCCGCCGCCGTGCAGGTAGATCAGCAGGCGGCCGTTCGGTTTGTAACCGGCCGGGAAAATTCTGACGACCGGAACACCGCCGATCAGGTCGTCCTGCACGCTCGCGCCGAGTTTCGCGGCGACGGCGTTGGAAGCGGGAATCATGCGCTTGTTGAGCGCTTCCCTCTGACGATCCCAATCCGCCAGGGATGTCGGCTTGGTCTCTGGCGGTCGGCGAGACGAGACCGCGTAGATCGCGCCCAGGTCCTTGGCCGCCTCTGGCGAAACGGTGCTGGGGACCTCGAAGCGGAGCACCGGATCGGCGGCGAAGGCCGGACCTGCTGAAGCAAGGATCAGCAACAGAGCAATTTTCATAAGCATGATCGTCGACGTCCGTTGTTCAATGATAATGGCACAGCACTCGCCGTGAGGCCACGGCGAGAGTACCGGCCTAGAAATTCACCGTCACGCTACCGCCGTAGGTGCGTGGCGCCAAGATGCCATAGACGTGGTTTCCACCCGTCTCCCCGTAGATGTTTACGGGCTGGTTCTCGATATTCTTGACGTACATCCTCAGCAGGTATTTGTTGTCCTGAAAGCTGTAATTCAGGCTGGCGTTGGTCATCACGTAAGTCGATTGGGTGTCATACGCGGCTATGATCGGGGTGCCGAACTCCAGCGGGTAAGAAGACGAGATTTTGGTGTTGACGCTCGCAGTCAGGGCTTGGCCCTCGGCAATGCGCCAGGTGTGGTCATAGCCCAGCAACGCCGACACGAGCGGCAGGTTGACCAGCTTCTGGCCCGAGGGGATGTTCGTCGTGGTCGGCGTTCCGGAGGGCGTTTCCGGGAACGTCGCCCCGTCATAGGTCCCGTGCGCCAAGGTCAGCGACGCCGACAGGTGGTCGACGGGCGTCAGGGCGAACTGGCCGTTGAACTCGAGGCCGTAGGTCGACAGGCCTCCCGCGTTCTCGACGGACAGGTTGCTGCCGGCGACCTTGGTGTTGTAGGTGGCAGGCTCGGTGATCTGTAGATTATGGAAGGTGTAGTAGTAGAAATCGCCGTTGAGCTGCAGCCGGTTGTCGAGGAACCGGTTCTTAGAGCCGAATTCGTAGGCCGTGATCGTCTCGGGCAGGAAGAAGACCGGGGCCCGGTTCGCCGGCGTCGGCAGGGCGGGGTTGCCGCCGTCGGGGCCGCCAGCCACGTAGCCGCTGGAGATGTTGGCGTAGAGCAGCTTGCCGTGAGCCAGGTCGTACTCCGCGCCGCCCTTGTAGGTGGTGTGGTACTCGTCCTGCTGCAGCTTGGCGAGGCCGGGCTGTTGCACGCCCTTGTGGTCTCGGGTGTAACGGACGCCGCCCGTCAGGCGCAGCCGGTCGGTGATCCCGTAGGTCGCCTGAACGAACCCGGCTTCGGAGGATTGAGGCAGGCCAGTATAAGCGACCGTGCTCGCGGGAAGTCGTCCCCTCAGGACCGGATTGTCATAGGCGAGGGTTGTCGTCTCGAAGAAATTACCGGTGCTGTCGAAGAAGAAGCCGCCTGCCTGCCAGGCGAACCCTCCGGCATGTGTGGCCTGGTCGTGACCCGCGAACCGGATCTCCTCCGAGTAGTCATAGTCGTTGGAGCGCGTGGTGTTGAGGTTGATGACGGCGTTGGGCAGGTCGAAGAACCGCTGGTGGGTGCCCACGAAGCCGGTGATGGACGTCGCCGTCATCCAGCCGAAGTCATAATCCACGTGGACTTGGTAGGCTTCGTCAAAGGTGTCCGTGCTGCCGCCGGTAGCAATATTCCCGCCCCCGAAGTCTGTGCAGCCTGTCGGCTGCGTGACCCCTGGTATGTAGGCGGACGTTCCCGGTACGGTGAGCGACCAGGGATGCGACCCGGCGCAGGGATAAGACTCCTGCACCGAGCCGTGACCGCCCTGGTGCAGGTAGTCGGCTTCACCGTAGAGCGTCAGCTTCTCGGTCGGCCGCCAGCGCACCGAGGCGCGGGCGACGTCGGAATTCTCGTCGTCATAATAGTCGCCTAGATAGCCGTCGCGCCGATCACGCCCATAGGCCAGCCGCACGGCGAGGGTGTCGGTCAGCGGCACATTGAGAACGCCGGTGAAATTGTTCTCGCCGTAGTTGCCGCCCTCGGCGGTCACCGAGCCCCCGAACTTGTTGCTCGGCTGGTTGGTGACGATGTTGATCGCGCCGCCGACGGCGTTGCGGCCGTATAGGGTGCCTTGCGGGCCGTTCAGGTCTTCGACGCGGGACACGTCCAGGAAGGCGAAGCCTGCGGACAAAGGCCGGTCGAAGAACAGGCCGTTGACGCTCACCGCCACGGCGGGATCGGCGCGGGGATCGATGAAGTTCGACTCGACGCCACGAATGGCGACCTGGATCGAATTGACGAAGGGCAGCAACTGGACGCTGGGCAGGACCGCGTTCAGGTCCTGAAGCTGCACAATGTTCTGCTTGGCGAGCGTGTCGCTGCTGATCACGTCCAGCGAAGCCGCTGTCTTCTGCGCGGTGCTTTCGCGCTTCTCGGCGGTGACGACGACCTCCTGCAGCTGCGTACCGTCAGGCGCCGGGGCGGCTTGCGACGGAGGGCCGTTGGCCGATGGGCCGGTTCCGTTCGGAGCGCCGGGAGGCGGAGGTGATTGGTCGCCCGTGCCAGTGGAGATGGACGAGGACGAGGGTCCCGACGGTGCGTCGGTGGCCTGCCCCGTTTGCGCGAAGACGGCGCCAGTCCAAAACAAAGTGACGATTGAAGCGGCCGAAGCCAGCAAAGCGTTTCGTCCCACGCATCCTCCCCAGGAATTAGATGCCAGCCCACCGTCAAGGGTGGAGCGCGCCCGTGTTGATCCAGGCCATTTGGCTATGATCGGGGAAAAACTATTTACGTCAAGTTGGAGATCATCAGGTGCGGCATCACATCGCCTGCTGTGGCCACGACGCCGCGGCCACCATCGGCGCCAACGTGCCCTATCGGCGGATGGGGGGTGCGGCACGGCAGGTCGAAGAAGTGGCCGCGTTCCGCGGTGCAGGCGAATCCAGCGCTCAGTAGGCGAGCGGGTGGACGCCTCGTCACAGCGCGGCGCTCTCCGGCTCGGCGAGCGGTTCGAACCCGAGCGCGTGAGCGAGCGCGTCGGGTAACCAGCGCGCCCCTCGCCACGCCACGTACTGGTCGGGCCGCACCAGGGTCAGGGCCGCTCCGTAGAGCTCATGTACGGGGACGCCCTCGGGCCGGACCACGGCCAGGGACACGCCTGCCGCCTGTGCCGCGGCTTCGGCTCGGGCGAGGTCGTGCGCGTCGGCTTCGCGAGCCGCCACAAGCGCCAGACCCGGTCCGAACAGGTCGTAGAGCGAACGCCCATCTGGAAGCCACGCATGGGGCGCAAGCGAGCCGGGCCGCGCGCTGGGTGTGTAGACCTTGCCGTCGTGGGGTGGCGGCGGCGTACCGTCCGCCACGATCACCGGCGAGTCCTCGTAGCCAAGGCCAAGCACGGTGCCCATGGTGACGAACTCCCGCGACTTGGTGGCGAGAATGCGTTCTCCGGTCTTGCGCCGCAGCTCCGCACCCGCTGGCGCGCCCGCCTCAAGCCCTTCCTGGTAAAGTTGGCCGCCGAGGACCGCGTTGTTGGCCACCGCCTCTTCCATGACGATCTCGTGGATCGCGCGGCGCTCCGCCTCGTAGCTGTCGAGCAGCTTTGGTCCGCCCCAGCCCTGCAGCACCGCCGCCATCTTCCAGCCGAGGTCGACGGAGTCGGCGATCCCCATGTTCATGCCGTAGCCGCCGAAGGGTGGATGCAGGTGGCAGGCGTCGCCGACCAGGAAGGCGCGGCCCTTGCTGTAATGGTCGGCCAGCAGGCGGCTGGCCATCCACTCGTCGGTGCTTAGGACTTCGTAGGGCAGGTCGATGCCGGTCGCGCGCGCGATGGCAGCCGCCGCATCGGCGTTCGACAGGGTCTCGCCCTCCTTCATACCCGTGGGCATGAAAAACCAGATATCGCCTGAGTCCATTGGGCCGATCAGGCTCGCACCGTCGGCATTGATCTGCCAGTACTGCACAGCCTTACCCTGGTCGTGAGCCTCGGCCAGACCCGGTGCCCGGAAGACGATGTTGTAGTTGCGCGTGATGCCGTAGCGGCCCTGCATGCGTGCACCGATCAGCTCGCGCACGGCGCTCCGGGCCCCGTCGCCGCCGACGAGGTAGCGCGAGCGCACCTGGCGCTCCCCGCTTTCCGACGCCAGGCTGGAGACCACGGCATCCTCCTCCTGCGTGGCTGAGAGGAAGCTGAGGCCGAAGGAGACTTCGACGCCGGGCAAGGTGCGCACATGGTCCAGCATCACGCGCTCAAGCGTGTACTGCGGGACCCATTGCGTGTGCTCCGGATAGAGGTCGCTGCGGTCGGGGGCGGCGTTGAAGGCGTTGCTGAAGTGCGCCAGCGGGTAGCCCGCCAGACGGGTGACAAAGCGGATGTCGTTGGGATAGTCGATCCCGAGCGGCGAAGCGGCCGCCAGCTTGTCCGCAATGCCCCAGCGCCTGAAATGGGTACGGGTGCGCACGTTCGTGGTCTTGGCGCGAGGCGCCACGCCGCCACGCAGGTTGCGCTCGGCCAGCAGGACGCTGACGCCTCGGCTCCCAAGCTCGATGGCCATGGCCAAGCCCGCAGGACCCGCACCGATCACCAGCACATCGACATCGACCGGCATCACGCGGCCTCGGGCGCGCGCCCGGCGTCGGCCTCGTAGTTGTGGACGAAGTCCTTCGGCACCGGTGGCCCCCAGTTCGCCAGGCTATCCGCCATTCCGTAGTTCGTGGGCGTCCACAGCGAATAATCGTCGATGTGGTCCATGTCGGAGAAGTACTCGAACCAGGAGCCCCAAGGGTCCTGGATATAGTGGAAGAAGTTGGAGCCGATGGTGTGGCGCCCAAAGCCCCAGTCGCCGTTCAAGGCGGCCTCGCGGGTCTTCTCCACCAGCGCGCGACCGCCGCGGCCGACCTCGTCGGGGTCATTGACCTGAAAGCTGGCATGGTGAAACCCGATTTCCGGCGACTTGGCGAAGGCGACCACGTGGTGGTCGCTGTCCTTCCTGGCGCAGCAGAAGGCGATCACGTCCTGCGCCTGGTCCGCCAGGCCCATGCCCAGCGCCTCGGTCATGAAGGCCACGCTCTTGGGCACGTCCGGCGAGAACACCAGGATGTGGCCGAGGCGGAGCGGCGTGGCCGGCTTGTAGGCCGCGGAGGGCAGCATAGCGGAGCGGCGCTTCCTCACCACCCGCCCCGGTCCGTTGACCTCGAAGGCCGGCGCTTCCGTCAGCTCGGGATCGGCCGGATGGTCCTGGAGATGGATCAGCATCCCATGGGGGTCCTCCACCCAAAGGCCGTTGTCCGAGAAGCCGTGGGGCGGCGCGACCACCTTTCCGCCTGTGGTGAGGACGCGTCCGGCGATCTCCTCCAGCCGGTCGGCGCGGAGCGCGATGTGGTGCAGCCGCTTCCTCTGCGCCTCGCCGATCAGCACGATGGAGTCCCGCTCCTGACCTGGACAGCGCAGGCGGGCCACGGAGCCGTCGCTGGCGGCCTCCATGCCTGCGTCGGTGTAGAACTTCAGCCCGGGCCCGAGCTCGGGAACCTCAAGCGTGACGGACAGGGCGGAGAGGACCGGCATTGTAACCTCGCTTGAGTGGTCTTGGCTGGCGTTGGGTCCTTACAGGCGCGAAGGGGCTCAAGTCGGCTTGGCGACCTTGTTCTCAATGAAGCCTAAACCGTCGACCTCGCAGCGGACGACGTCGCCTGGCTGGAGGAAGCATGGCGGCTGCATGCCTACGCCTACACCCTCTGGCGTCCCGGTGGCGATCAAGTCACCGGTCTCCAAGGTGAAGGCGGTGGACAGGTAGCTGATCTGCTTCCAGATATTGAAGATCATCTGGCCGGTCTCGCTTTCCTGGCGGAGCTTGCCGTTGACCAGGCAACGGAGCTTCAGCTGGTGGGGATCGACGATCTCGTCGGACGTGACGATCCAGGGGCCGATCGGGCCGTGAGTGTCGAAAGACTTGCCCATGGTGAAGGTGGGGGAGTGGAACTGCCAGTCCCGCGCTGACACGTCGTTGGCGACAAAGTAGCCGAACACGTGCTTTGGCGCGTCGGCCTCAGATACACCCTTCGACGGCTTGCCGATCACCACGCCGAGTTCCACCTCATAATCGAGCTTCTCGGTGACGCCAGGATCGATGTCGTCGTAGGGACCCGCTAGGCAGGTGGTCTGCTTATTGAACCACAGCTGCTGCTTGGGCGCTTCAACACCAATGCGACGAGACTCCTCTACATGCTTTTGATAGTTCATGCCGATAGCCAAGTACTTGCCGGGGCGCTCGATGGGCGCCAGCAGGCGCAGCCCGTTCAGCTCCAGAGCCTCCGTGGCCGCCGTCGCCACCTCGCCGACCGCCTTAAGCGCCTCCGGACCGCCCGCCGCAATGGCGTGCATGGTGGGGTACTTAGCTTTCAGCGCGTCCAGCGGAACGATGCGCCCCTCCTTCACCGCGCCCAGCCGGGGCGCGGCCGCTTCTCCGAAGCGCAGCAATTTCATAAGGATCTCCAGCAGCGCTACAAGCGCTGAACGCCGTGGTCGCGCTTGCCATTTCAACTTTCGTAAGGCAATAAATATCTTATGCTGAGCCTTGTCGAGTCTTCGGACCCCGCGCCACTCGAACCGCGCAGCCAGACCAGTCTGGCCTATGCTCGCATCCGTAGGGATCTCCTGGGTGGACGCTATGCGCCGGGCGAACGGCTGAAGATCACCGATCTCGCCACGGCGTTGGACGTGAGTCCTGGAGCAGTGCGCGAAGCCTTGTCGCGGCTGGTGCCCGAACAACTCGTCGTGTCACGCGACCAGAAGGGCTTCGTGGTCGCTCCACTCTCGATCGAGGATTTGGAGGATCTTACGGATCTCCGCTGCGAGATGGAAGCGATCGCGCTCAGACGGTCCGTAGCCCTGGGCGACGAAGGTTGGGAGGCTCAGGTTCTGGCCGCCGCGCACCGGATGCGCCGAACCAAGAGGCTGGCGGACGAGCAGCGCACCCTCACCGCGGAGTGGGTCGAGCGACACGCCGCCTTCCATGCGGCGTTGGTGAGCGCCTGCGGCAACCGCAGGCTTCTCGATGTTCGGGCGCAGCTCTATCAGCAGAGCGAGCGATATAGGGGCCTTTCCGTCTATGTCGACGACGATCGCGATATCGAGGCGGAGCACCAAGCGCTGGTCGACGCCGCTCTGGACCGCGACGCCGACCGGCTCGTCGACCTGATGTACGCGCATCTTCGGACCACGACGGCGAAGATCGTCAGCGCCTCGCGCGCCTCAACCGCCGTGACCACCTGACCCAGGAGCGCCGACGGTGCCGCCGAGGCCGACGCGATGTCGACCCTGATCAGCCGACGCGGCCGCACTGCTTCCGGCGGCGCGAACTATCCAAACACGCCGGGCCGCCTCCAGCGCTCGCCGGCGCTAGAGGTGAGGAAAGACCATGACTGTGCAGCTCAACGTGCGCCACTGGATCGGCGGCGAGTGGGTGGGCTCCACCTTCGACGGCAAGAGCATCAACCCTGCCACCGGGGAGACGGTCAGCGCCTTTTGGGAAGGCGGTAAGGAGGTTGCGGAAAGCGCCATCCAGGCGGCGCGTACGGCCTTCAAGACGGACCCCTGGCGGCTAGATCCATACCTGCGGTCGACTGCGCTCTGCCACCTCGCAGACGCCTACGACGCACGGCTGGGCGAAGTCATCGACACGATCTGCCTGGAGAACGGCAAGGTGCAGGGCGAGGCGGGCTTCGAGGCAGGCCTCATTGCCCGTGCGCTCCGCTTCGCCGCAGGTCTGGCCATGCACAACTACGGGCGGGTGTCCGATCCTCGGCCGGGCCAGCAGGGCCTCTCCCTGCGCCAGCCGGTCGGGGTAGCAGGCCTGATCATCCCTTGGAACTCGTCGGCCTACCTGATGATCCGATCATTGGCGCCTGCCCTCGCCGCCGGCTGCACCGCAGTGGTCAAGATGCCGGCCCAGGGCGCACGCATGGCGGCGCTGCATAGCGAGATCATCGGCTCGGTGGGCGAGATTCCCAAGGGGGTGGTCAACATCTTCACCGAGGCCGGCTCCGACGGCGCGCGCTGGCTGGTCGATTCGCCTCACGTGCCGGTGATCAGTTTCACCGGCAGCAGCCAAACAGGACGCGAGATCGCCCGGGCCGCGGCTGTCCACCTGAAGCGGGTCGGGCTAGAGCTCGGTGGCAAGACCCCGCACCTCGTCTTCGACGACGCGGACCTGAACGCCGTCCTGCCCGTGCTGGAAAAGTCCTCCACTGTGTTCGCCGGCCAGTTCTGCATGACCGGCAGCCGCATCCTGGTCCAGCGGGGCATGGCCGAGCGGCTGAAGGCCGGCCTTTCGGAGCGTTTCGAGAAGGTGCGCCTGGGTCCAGCCTCCGATCCCGCCAGCGACATGGGTCCCATGATCGACAAGGGTGCGGTGGCGCGGGTGGACGCGGTTGTGGAGGAGGCGATCCGCTCCGGCGCCAGGGCCATCGTGCGCGGCGGCCCTTCCAAGGACCCGGCTCTAGCCGGCGGCGCCTTCCACCATCCCACCTTGCTTGAGGTGACCGACGGCAAGCTCCCCATCGTGCAGAAGGAGACCTTCGGCCCGGTCCAGACGCTGCAGGTGTTCGACACCGAGGAGGAGGCGATCGAAATGGCCAACGACAGCGAGTACGGCCTGCACGCCTGCGTCTGGAGCCGCGACGTAGACCGCCCAATGCGTGTCGCCCGCCAGCTGGAGGTAGGCTTCGTGGCCATCAACAGCTGGGCCAGCATCGCCATCGAATTTGAGGAGGGCGGCCATAAGGCGAGCGGCCTGGGCCGGCTCTGCGGCGTGGCCTCACTCGACGACTTCGTTGAGTACAAGCAGATCACCCAGACCTACGGCGGCCATTGAGCCGGGTCTCGAAGGGTGAACGACATGGACGCAGGCCGCCCCTCCCCTTTGGGCCGTAGCACGGAGGCGGCGGTCGTGCGCGAACCGGGCGCGCCATTCGTGCTCGGCCAAGTGATGCTCGCTCCGCCGCGTCCTGATGAGGTGGTAGTGGCGGTGGAGGCCTGTGGCGTCTGCCACGCAGACGTCGCGGCGGCCGCGGGCGAGATGCCCTTCCCGCTGCCTGGCGTCTTGGGTCACGAGGGATTGGGTCGGATCGTGGAGGTGGGCTCGGGCGTGGACACGGTCCGGGTCGGCCAGCGGGTGGTGGTCAGCTCGGCCTCCTGCGGCCACTGCCCACAGTGCCTTAGTGGAATCCCGGTCTACTGCCGGGACTGGCCGCGACTGAACCTGTTCGGCGGCGCCCGGGGCGACGGCTCCGACACCGTGGCCTCCGAGGGCACGCACCTGCACGGCCACTTCTTCGGCCAGTCCGCCTTCTCGCGCCACCTGCTGACCAAGGCCCGCGCCGTTGTGCCCGTGCCCGACGACCTCCCTGCCGAGGTGCTGGCGCCGCTCGGGTGCGGGGTGATGACTGGCGTGGGCTCCGCCACCCTGGTGCTCAGACCGACGCCGGGCGACCGAGTGGCGGTGTTCGGGGCCGGCGCGGTGGGGCTGTCGGCGTTAATGGGTCTGAAGCTCACGGGCGCGACCCAGATCATCGCTGTGGACATCCACGACTCCCGACTCGACCTCGCCCGCGACCTGGGCGCCACGGAGACGATCAACGCCCGCACCGCCGACGTGGCCGAGGAGATCGGGCACCTGACGGACGGCGCGGGACTGAATGGCGCCATCGAGACGAGCGGGGTCTCCTCTTCGCTCCAGGCGGCACTATCCAGCCTGCGCGCCAGCGGGACCTGCGTGGTGGTCGGCGTGCCGGCCGACCTAGCGCGGGCCGGGGTAGACTTGGTCCAGTTGGTCTCCAAGGGCCTGCGCCTAATCGGCACCAACCAGGGCGACGCCAACCCGCAGACCTTCATCCCTCACCTGATCGAGCTGCATCGCCGGGGGCGCCTGCCCGTGGAGCGGCTGGTGACCAGCTTCGCCTTCTCCGACATCAACGCCGCCTCGGCGGCGTCCTCCAAGGGTCAGGCCATCAAGCCCGTCCTGCGCATGTCCTGATCCCCCGAGAGCCGATGCTTGCGGTGAGTGCGCCGGCGGGGTGGGGTAAGAGCAAAGGATCGCAAGAACGAGTGCTCGCCATGCAGATCATCAAGCCTAGCCTTCATCACGTCACCTTCAGGACCAGCCGGCTTCAGGAGATGATCGACTGGTACGTCAAGGTCATCGGGGTCACGGTCACCTTCCAGGACGAGCATAACGCCTGGACCACCAACGACGCCGCCAACCACCGCGTGGCCTTCCTGTCGGTCCCGGAGATCGTCGAGGATCCCGACAAGTCCCAGCACAACTGCATGCACCACAGCGCCTTCGAATACGACAGTCTCGACGCGCTGATGCAGTCCTACGCCAGGATGGCCGCCCAGGGGATCACGCCGTCCTTCTGCCTCCACCACGGCATCACCATCTCCATCTACTATTGCGATCCCGACCGGAACTTCGTCGAGCTGCAGGCCGACAACTTCGGCGATTGGGCGGAGTCTACGCGGTGGATGCAAGCGTCGGAAGACTTCCGGACCAATCCGATCGGCTCATTCTTCGACCCGGAAAAAGTGCTCCAAGCGCACAAGGCCGGAATGGACTTCGATACGCTTAGCCGCGCCATGCGGCAGGGTGACTACACGCCGGACGTGATCCCCAACATCGGGCTGCCAGAGCCCGACGCCGTGCTGCGCGGGCTCTGACCGCGGGCGCCTTGGCGGCGGCTTAGGTCTGCGAAGGCCCGGGCCGCCTCGCGACGTAGGACGCCGCCGCGCGACGCACCACGGCGCAGAACGCACCAGCCAGGGGCGTGAGCGGTGCGTCCTGCCGCCGCACCATGCAGATGGGCGCCTTTAGCAGGGGGTCCTGCAGGTCGAGAGCCTGGATCAGACTCCCGGCCATGGGAACATCGCGCCATTGCCGGGGCAGGATGGTGAGCAGGTCCGAGTTGGCCACGGCGAGAAGGGTGATCAGCGCCGAGCGGGCGTCGAGCACCACGTCGGGACGGGGCAGGCCCTGCTGCTCGAACAGCAGGTCGAAATCCGCCTCGCCGCTGCGGCCGGAAAGGGCCGGCCTCACCCAGGCCGCGTCTTTCAGTTCCCCAAGCGTGCGGGCGGAGGCGAGCGGGTGGCCGCGCCTTGCGAATACGACGCCGGAGTTGTCGAACAACTGTTCGGAGACGAACTGCGGCGCCGACGCCGCTCCGTCGAACGGCCCCACATAGACGTCGAGCGCGCCTGAAAGCAGGTCCGCCTCGATCGGCTTGAAGAAGCTCTCCGACAGGCGGAGCCTGGCCTTGGGAAAGCGCCGGCGGAAGGCCGGGAACACGTTCGGCAACAGGCTGATGATCGAGCCGGTGGAGAGCGCGACGGCGACTTGGCCGACATCGTGGCCCTTCAGCTGCTCGACTTCCTCGCGCGCCCGGCGCAGTTCTCCTTCCATGATTTTAGCGCGGCGGACGAAGGCCTCGCCGATCTCCGTCAGCCGTACGCCCTTGGCATGCCGCTCGAACAGCCTGGCGCCGAGTTCCTGCTCCAGCTCGCGCAGGCTGCGGGTGATGACCGGCTGGGCGATGTCGAGGTGACGCCCCGCCGCCCGCAGGCTGCCGTGCTCGGCTACGGCGAGGACATCGCGGATATGGCTGAGCTTCACCTACCCTGTCCTCATCAGCGGCCATGAGCGCTTGACAGGGTATCGCTAGGCCGAAATTCGTATCTGCCACGCATCGCTTCGCCGCGATAGCACGCATAGGCGCCCGCCGCCTCCGGGAACACACCATGTTCATGAAGAACTGTTGGCAGGTCGCAGCCTTCGCGTCCGAAGTGCGCCGCGCCCTGTTCAAGCGGACGATCACCGACGAGCCGGTGGTCTTCTACCGGACGCAGGCCGGCGAGGTCGTCGCGCTCGAGGACCGCTGCCCGCATCGCCACGTGCCGCTGTCGATGGGCCAGCTGGACGGCGACGTGGTGCAGTGCGCCTATCACGGGATGCGCTTCGCCTCATCCGGCGCGTGCGTGAGCATTCCCGGCCAGCTGATTATCTCCGCCAAGGCGACCGCCCGGACGTATCCTGTGGTCGAGCGGCACGAGCTGATCTGGATCTGGATGGGCGACGTGGACAAGGCGGATCCGGCCCTGACGCCCGACTTCCACTGGATGGACGGCGAGGACTGGGCAGTCGCCGAGGGCTACCACCGGATCGAGGCCAACTACCGGCTGCTGGTCGACAACCTTCTCGACCTGTCGCACGAGACCTTCGTGCACCCGGAGACCATCGGTAACGCGGCGGTGGCGGACTCTCCGGTCGCCGTGTCGATCCTGGACGGCAAGGTAGTGCGCGCCCATCGCGACATGCTGGGCGCCAAAGCGCCGCCGCAGTTCGTCGCCCTGGCCGGCTTCCACGGGCTGATCGACCGTTGGCACACCACTCTGTATACGCCGCCGGGCTTCTGCGTGATCGAAGTGGGCGCCGTGCCGGCGGGAAGCGACGACCGATTTCGCGGCTTCGAGGCGCGCATCCTCAACATGATCACGCCCGAGACGGAGCGGTCGAGCCACTACTTCTGGGGCCACGCCCGCAACATTCGCCAGGGCGAGACGGCGCTGACCGACGTGATCCGGAGATCGGTGCTGGCGACCTTCGACCAGGACAAGGCGGTGCTGGAGGCGCAGCAGATCGCCTGCGAGCGCATCGGCGGCTTCGATCCGCAGGTGGTGCTGGGCATCGACGCGGGGCCTGTGCAGGGCCGGCGCGTCCTGGCGACCGCCCTGCAGAACGGTTGAGCCGGTCTGCGCCCGTGGTCGGCGTGACGATTGGGAGATGTCTGGCATGAACTGGAGACCGGGTCTGACCCGCTTGCGTCGCCTTGCGATGGTGATCGCCGCAGCGTCCTTACCGGCGGGCGCCGCAGCCCTCGCCGCGAGCTCGTCGGGCGGAAGCAGGGCGTCACCCCACTTCGACGGCGATCCTGGCGCACCGGACATTTCGGGCCTGTGGCTGGGGAGTCTGACCGCACCCCCGGCCAGACCTTCGCCCCGGGCCGGGGTCCGGCCGACGGCGAGCCGCCGACCTTCTGGGCGCCGTGGCCTCTGCCCTACACACCCGCCTATCAGAAGATCTATGATGAGCGCGTGGAAGCAGCCAAGAAAGGCAGGCAGCTCGGCGACCTCAGCGCCAAGTGCCTGCCCTTCGGAATGCCTATGGTGCTGGTCGCGAAGGTCTATCCGGACGAGATCGTGCAAACACCAGGCGAGGTCACGCTGTTCATCTACGGCGCCTTCCCCATCGTGGTCTGGACGGATGGGCGAGGCCATCCCAAGGACCTGAAGCCGAGCTACAACGGCCATTCCATCGGCTACTGGCAGGATGGCGCCCTGTTCGTGGACACGGTGGGCATCCTCGGCGTCACCCCGATCGACACCGCCCGCGACCCGCATGGGCCAGACCTGCACATCGTGTGGTCGATCCGCAAGGTCGCCGCCGACACCTTGCACCTGCACTTGACGCTATACAACGACGTGGCGTTCACCGAGCCGGTGACCACCACCAACATCTGGCGCCGCAAGACCGAGCCGCAATGGGATGTGCTCGACGACGCCTCCTGCTTCGAGAACAACAACCCGCAGAAAAATACGCCGGACGGCTTCTCTAAGTTCTGAAGGTTCGCCGATCAGCCTGCTCTGTATTCAGAGCACCTTATTCAGAAGCGTCCGCAGCCACTGGTTGCCAGCATCGTTGTGGTTGCGGGTGTGCCAGTACTGGCGCACTTGGAAAATCGGGCTGGTGATCGGCAGCTCATAGACCTTCACCCGCCCCTCGGCGGCGAGCTGGGCGGCCAGCCTGGAGGGGACCACCGCGATCAGGTCGGTCTGCGCGACCGTCGCCCCGACCGCGAAGTAGCTCGACACTTCCAGCGCGATGTTCGCTTCGGCCCTGAGCTGGCCGAAGCCCGGTTCGACATGGGTGTGTCCGGTGCCCGCGATGGCCGTGACGATGTGGGACTCCGACTTGAAGCTTTCGAAGCTGAGGGCGGCGCCGATGCGCGGATGGCCCACCCGGGCGATGCACACGTAGTGCTCGTCATGGATCTTGTGCTGCCGCAGGTCGTCGGCCTCGCGGGCCAGATAGCCGACGATCAGGTCGACGGCGTCGTCGGAGAGCATCGCCTGGCTGTCCTCAGCGATCCCCCGCACGCGCAGGCGCACGCGGGGCGCCAGTTGAGAGGCCCGGGCGACCAACCGGGGCATCAGTATGGTCTGGGCCGGATCGGCCATGTGCAGGACGAAGCGGCGGTCCGACGTCTGCGGATCAAACAGCGCCCGCTCGACGAAGTGGTCGCCGGCGATCCGCAGCACCTCCCGCACGGCCCGGATCAGGTCCTCCGCCCTGGCGGTGGGCTGCATGTTGGAGCCCACCCGCACAAATAGGGGGTCGTTGAACGTCCGCCTCAACCGGCCAAGGCTCAGGCTCACGCTTGGCTGGGTGGTCCGCAGCTCGTCTGCGGCGCGCGAGATGTTGCGGGTGCGATAAACCGCGTCGAACAGCCTCAGGAGGCGCAGGCTGACGGCGTCAAGGCGCTCGGGAATCATAGCGTCGAAGACATGATGCGTATTACCTCCGCCTCATAGCTCCAGCCGGGTTCGCCCGCTAAGCCTGAGAGGGGAGTTCACCATGATCCTTGTTACAGCCGCCTACGGAAACCAGGGCCAGCGCCTCATCCCGCTGCTGGCGCGCGCGGGTAAGAAGGTTCGGGCGCTCCGCGCCTCCGGCGATCTGCAGGCGCTGACAGCGCTGGGCGCCGCGGAGGCCATGCACGGCGACGCCAGCGACCCGGCCGTGCTCGCTCGCGCGATGGAAGGCGTGGAGACTGTCTACCACATCGGCCCCTCGCTGCACCCGCGCGAGGAGGCCATGGGCCTTGCAGTGGTGGAGGTGGCGGAGCAGGCAGGCGTCAAGCACCTAGTGTTCAGCTCCGTCCTGCATGCCATCGAGGACCGGCTGATCCAGCACCGCTCCAAGCTGGCCATCGAGCAGCGCATCATCGTCTCCGACCTGAACTGGACCATCCTGCAGCCGACCAACTACATGCTGCCGGCTTGGTCCTACCCGGTGTTCAAGACGGAGGTGTTCAGGCTCTGGTGGTCGCTGGACAGGCGCCAGTCGCTGATCGTGCTGGACGACTACGCGGAGGTCGCCGCCAAGGTGATCCTGGAGGGGGCGACCCACCACGGCGCCACCTACGAGCTCAGCTCCAGCGACTGCCTGACGGCCTACGAGATCGCCGATCGTTTCGCCAGGATCACCGGCCGCCCGGTCCGGGCGGAGGAGGTGTCCGCCGACGAGTTCATCATCAAGCACCGCAAGCACCATTCCATGCAGGCGCTGCTGGACGCCGGTCAGACCGTCACCTCGGCTGACTTCCCCTACGAGTTCGAGGTCTTCCGCGCCATCGGCGCCTGCTATTCCCAATCCGACTTCGTGGGTAATCCTAACGTGCTGAGCTGGCTGCTGGGCCGCACGCCGACGACGGTGGAGGAGTACCTCCGCAAGGAATACGCGCGCTTCCAGGCTGCAGCCTGAAGACCCGGCCGGCGGCGTCGCAACACCTCACCTCTAGCGGAACGGGCGCAAATGGACGGCAAGATCGGGCTTGAGGAACACTTCGCTCTGGAGGAGACGCTCGCCGACTCCAAGGGACAGATGCCGGACAGCATCTGGCCTGAACTCCGCCACCGGCTGATCGACATCCAGGAGAAGCGGCTGCGCCTCATGGATGCGCACGGCATGGAGCTGATGCTGCTGTCCCTGAACGCGCCGGCGGTGCAGGCGGTAGCCGACCCCGCCCGAGCCGCAGCCCTCGCCGAGCGCGCCAACGACTACCTGGCCGAAGAAGTCGCCAAGCGCCCCGACCGCTTCCAGGGCCTGGCGGCGCTGCCCATGCAGGACCCCGAGGCCGCCACCCGTGAGCTGGAACGCTGCGTGCGGACGCTCGGCTTTCGCGGCGCCCTGGTGAACGGCTTCTCCGAGGTCGAAGGCGTGGACGGCCCGGTCTATTACGACCTGCCGCAGTACCGACCCTTCTGGGCGGCGGCGGAGGCGCTGGACGTACCTTTCTACCTGCATCCCAGGAACCCCCTGCCCCAGGATGCGCGTATCTACGCCGGCCATCCCTGGCTGATGGGTCCGACCTGGGCCTTCGGACAGGAGACGGCGGTCCATGCCCTGAGGCTGATGGCGTCGGGCCTGTTCGACGTGCACCCCAGGCTCACGGTGATCCTCGGCCACATGGGCGAGGGTCTGCCCTACAGCATGTGGCGGGTGGACAACCGCAACGCCTGGATGAAGCAGCCGCCGGCGTACCCAGCGAAGAAGCTCCTGGCGGACTACTTCCACGCCAACTTCTATCTGACCACCTCGGGCAACTTCCGCACCCAGACGGTGATCGACGCCATGCTGGAGATCGGGGCCGACCGTATCCTGTTCTCCACCGACTGGCCGTTTGAGAACATCGATCACGCCGCCGACTGGTTCGACGCCTGCTCCATCAGCGAGGCCGACCGGCTCAAGATCGGGCGCACCAACGCACGCAAGCTGTTCAAGCTCGATGGTGACGCGGGCTGAGACGAACAGAGGAGACGCCGATGAAGCATCGGCGTCTTCGCTTCAGGGCTTCCAAGGCCGCCTTGAGCGCCGCGGTTCAGTAGACCACCACGCTTCGGATGCTTTCGCCGGTGTGCATCAGATCGAAGCCGCGGTTGATGTCTTCAAGGGCCAGGCGGTGGGTGATCATGGGGTCGATCTCGATCTTGCCGTCCATGTACCAGTCCACGATCCTGGGCGTGTCGGTGCGCCCGCGCGCGCCGCCGAAGGCCGATCCCTTCCACACTCGCCCGGTGACCAGCTGGAAGGGACGGGTGGATATCTCCTGGCCGGCCTCCGCCACGCCGATGACGATGCTCTCGCCCCAGCCGCGGTGGCAGCATTCCAGCGCCTGGCGCATGACCGTGGTGTTTCCGGTGCAGTCGAAGCTGTAGTCCGCGCCCCCGTCGGTCAGCGCCACCAGATGGGCGACGACATCGCCCTCCACCGTCTTGGGGTTGACGAAGTGGGTCATGCCGAACCGGCGGCCCCACGCCTCCTTGTCGGGGTTGATGTCGACGCCGACGATCCTGCCTGCGCCGGCGAGCCTGGCCCCCTGGATCACGTTCAGCCCGATGCCGCCCAGGCCAAACACCACCACGTTGGCGCCCGGCTCGACCTTTGCGGTGTTCACCACGGCGCCGACGCCCGTTGTCACCCCGCAGCCGACATAGCAGGCGGTGTCGAAGGGCGCGTCGTCCCGGATTTTCGCCACCGCGATCTCCGGCAGCACCGTGTAGTTGGAGAAGGTGGAGCAGCCCATGTAGTGGAAGATCGGCCGGCCCTTGTAGCTAAACCGGCTGGTGCCGTCCGGCATCAGCCCCTTGCCCTGGGTGGCGCGAATAGCGGTGCAGAGATTCGTCTTGCGCGACAGGCAGCTTTTGCACTGACGGCATTCCGGCGTGTAGAGCGGGATGACGTGATCGCCGACCTTCACGCTGGTAACGCCGGGGCCGACCTCGCGCACGACGCCCGCACCCTCATGGCCGAGGATCGAGGGGAACAGGCCCTCGCTGTCGAGCCCATCCAGGGTGTAGGCGTCGGTGTGGCAGATGCCGGTGGCCTTGATCTCCACTAGCACCTCAAAGGCCTTGGGGCCGTCCAGGTCCAGCTCCACGATCTCGAGCGGCTTCCTGGCCTCGAAGGCTACGGCGGCGCGGGTCTTCATGCGAAATCCTCGACTTCGTCCGGATGGGTGACGTGCGCTCCGCGACGTCGGTCGCAGCGAGCGTACTACGAAGAGCCGCCCGGGTCCGAACCTCGGCTGTGCGGGGCTTGCAGGCTCAAACAGACCTTCTCATGCGACGCGGGTCCTCGTTTGGTTCGGCAGGGCGAGGGCGACCCCGGCGGCGATGACGCCGAGCAATGCGAAGAGTGTAAGCGCCGCCCGATACCCCCCGAAGTGATCGAAACTGCCGCCCATCAGCAGCGGTCCCGTTCCGGCCCCGACCATGTAGATTCCAAATCCAAGGCCGTACAGCCTACCGAACACGGCCGTCTCGAAATGGCGGCGGATCAGGAAGGCGATGAAGTCGACCTCCGCGCCGATGACGCCGCCCAGCAGGAAGGCGGCGAGGTAGCTCGCGCCCTTCCCGCCGCTGTAGCCCAGCAGCAAAAAGGCGATGGCCGCGAACAGCGAGACGACGGCGAGCACATACGAGGCGGACACCCGGTCCAGCACCCAGCCGATGCCGCCGCGGCCGAGCAACGTGGCGATGCCCGTCACCGCCGCTACGCGCGCCGCCGCGCCCGGCGTGAACCCGCGATCGACCATCATCGGCACGAGATGGGCGAGGGCGCCGACGCTGATCGCGCCCAACAGGAAGAAGATGACGCACATCAGCAGGAACACCCGCGTCCGCAGCAGGGGCAGAATCGCGGAGACCATCGCGCCGGGATTGCGGAGCACCGGACTTGCCGCGTGGCGCGTTGCGACAAGGGCCGCCGGCAGGCCGACGACTAGGGTGAGCACGCCAAGCACCCTATAGGCGCCGCGCCACCCGATCGATCCGACGAGGTGTTGGGTCAGCGGCGGCAGCAGGAAGGCGCCGATCCCAACCCCCATGATAGCTAGACCCAGCGACAGTCCAAGCTGGCGCTCGAACAGCCGGATCAGCACCGACGAATAGCCGAGCGGCGTGGCGGCGCCGGCGAGCACAGGGATAGCGGCAAACACCAGATACAGGTGCCACAGGTGGGGGGTGAGAAGGCTGAGGGAGGCGACCAGCAAGCCGAGCGCAGTGATCGAGGGCAGCAGAGTCGTGCGTGGTCCAAACCGGTCGGTTAGCACGCCCCAGAACGGCGATGAAAACGCCAGCGCGTATTGGGAGATCGCCAGGGTCAGCGACAGCTGTGTACGGCCCCACCCGAACTCCTTGCTGAGCGGATGGACGAAGACCCCGAAGGTGTAGACCGACAGGGTGCCGACAGAGAAGATGAGGCCGAACGCCGAAGCCGCGACCGCGACCCAGTCCCGGTCGATCGCCTCAGGGGCCCCGACGCCCATCGCTTCCAGACCAAGATCGCGCACTGTCCACCCCCTGTGCATGACGTCCGCGCAGCCACCGCTCCCCAGCTTTGGGAGGGACTCTCGAACCCCACCGGCGCGACTGCAAAACGCACCTATTATATTTTTTCTTTAGGGCTCACGATCGCTGCTGTCATCAATGAACCTCCGCGCTATGGAGCCACCAGACGCATGCAAAGCTCTTCCAGACGAATTGCGCTGGTCACCGGCGCCAGCAAGGGCATTGGGCGGGAGGTGGCCCGCCGCCTGAGTGAAGCCGGGCTGCGCGTCTGGCTCGGCGCGCGGGACGCCCGATCGGGCGAAGCGGCGGCCGCCGCCCTGAGGGAAGGTGGGGCGGACGTGCGTGCGATCCGCCTCGACCTTCTTGACTCGGCCACGATCGACGCCGCCGCCGCCCAGATCGACCAGCGGGACGGCCGGCTCGACCTGCTGGTGAACAACGCCGGCGTCAGCGATCCGGCGGACGGCCGACCAGGCAAGGCGCAAATCGAAGCCGTACGCCGGATATTCGACACCAACTTCTTCGGGACCCTGGCCGTCACCCAGGCGATGCTGCCGCTCCTGCTTAAGTCCGGCTCGGGTCGCATCATCAACCAGTCGAGCGACCTGGGGTCCTTGGCGCAACAGGGTAACGCGGATTGGAAGTTCGCCTTCGTCAAGTCGCTTGGCTATTCCGCCTCCAAGGCCGCGCTCAACATGCTCACCATACATCTGGCTGCCGAACTGAAGGAGGCTGGCATCGTTGTGAACTCGGCCAATCCGGGCGCCACTGCGACCGACATCAACCAGCATCGCGGCCACCAGACCGTGGAGCAAGGGGCCACCGCCGCCGTCCGTCTCGCGCTGGCCGACGACGCGGTGACCGGCGGCTTCTTCGGCGCGGATAAGGTCGAGCCCTGGTGACCACCCTTGGTCCCGCATACGCAGCGGATGGCCGAAGGCGATGATACGCTGCGCATCAATGAGGAGCCCTGAACAATGAAGCTCACCGGCAACACCATTCTGATCACCGGCGGCGGCTCGGGCATCGGCGAGGCGCTCGCCCGCCGCTTTCACGACCTCGGCAATACGGTCATCGTCGCAGGCCGGCGCCAGGAGACGCTAGAGGCCGCCGCCGCGGACCGCGACCACATGCACGCAATGACGCTCGACATCGACAGCGCCGAGGCGATCCGCGAGTTCGCGGCGCGGGTCGTCGGTCGGTTTCCGGCCTTGAACGTGCTGATCAACAACGCCGGGATCATGCGCATGGAACAGCTGGCCCAGCAGCGCGAACTGGACGACGCAGAGGCGACGGTCACGACCAACCTGCTCGGGCCGATCCGGCTGACCGACGCTCTGGTCGATCACCTGACCGCCCAACCCAACGCCGCTATCGTCAACGTCACCTCCGGGCTGGCCTTCGTGCCGCTGGTGCCGGCGCCGACCTATTCGGCGACCAAGGCGGCGATCCACGCCTATACGATCTGTCTTCGCGAGGCGCTGAAGGACAAGATCGAGGTGATCGAGCTCGCGCCCCCGGCGGTGCAGACCGGCCTTACCCCGGGCCAGGAGACCCGGCCGGGCTACCAGCCGCTCGACGAGTTCGCCGACGACGTGATGGCCGTCTTCCAACAGGCGCCGACTCCGCCCGAGATCCTGGTCGAACGGGCGGGCTTTCTGCGGCGAGCCGAGGTCGAGGGCCGCTTCGACCAGACGTTTGCGACCTTGAACGACTTCGCCCGGCGAGCCCGAGAGCCTCAGACTTGACGCAGACCTAGGCGCCTTCCGAGCGGCGGCCGACGATCTGCGCCTGAAAGCGCGCCTGAACGTCTTGCGCCGCCGTTCGCATCATCGACTGGTCGGACCCGATAATGAACCCGGTCGCACCGCGCTGGGCGAACAGGGACGCCTCCTGGACATCGGCGACGAAGATGAAGCTCGTCATATCCAGACGCCGGCACGCCTCCAGCACTCGGTTGACCGCGTGCATTACGGCCGGTGCGCCGACAGTCGCCTCGCCGCGAGATCGCGAGGTCGGCTCGCCCGACGAGGATGGCGTCGACCCCCGCGGTGGTCAGGATCGTGTCGAGACTTTCCAGGGCCGCGGCGTCCTCGATCATGGCCACCACCGTCGCGTCACGGTCGGCGGCCTCGACGTGCTCGGCCATGGTCTTCGCGCCATAACCGCCCGTGCGCGACGATTTGGTGAAGCCCCGCTCGCCCCCGCGATGGCGACAGGCGCGCGCCAGCCCACGTGCGATCTGGGCCGAACTCACGTGCGGGGCGACGACCCCGGTGAAGCCCACGTGTGAACCGGCGTGGAAGTTTGGGTCTGACGCAGATTTGGTGGTGAGGATCATGGGGCGCCGATGACCCGGGCCTGCAGGAGATCCAGTTTCCCGCGCCCGTACATCTGCCGCTTCACGAGCTTGAGCTTGGTGATCTGGCCCTCGGCCTGTCCGTTGGACCATGGCGAGGTGATGGCGGCGCTGACCGCGGCCTGATCCTTTACCACCCCGTTGACGAAGGAGGCGATCAAGCTTGTTCGCGCGCGTTCAAGCCAGGGCTGCAGGTCTACAAGCGACTTCTTCCGGATCACGGCCTGGAACGCGCCGACCAATACACGGGCCTCCACCAGGCTCGGCACGCCCGCCTCGATGGCGGCGATGGTGACGGTCTCGGACCTGGAGAGATGATCTCGGCTCAGCGTCATCAGACGAGCGATGGTGCGAGCCGCCGGAGCGCGACTCAGGGCGCCGCCATCGACCTTCTCCGATCGACGACGGCGGCCGGCCCACTCGCTGACGACGCGATAGCAACCGCGAAAGCCCTGACGTTTGAGCTGTCGCCACAGCTCCATGGCGTTGTGAGCGCCCGCCGCCCATTGGGCGTCCAGCCAAGGCAGGTAGGTTTCAAGCAAGCTCTGGCGCGTGTGGAAGACGTCCGAGCGCTGCCCACGAAGTACGCGGCGGATCATGTTTCGGCTATGGCCGGTCCGCCGGACGATCTCCTTGATGCCCAAGCCCTGATCCGCCATGGCGAAGACCACCTTGTTGGTTTCCTCTCGCCGGACGTAGCCTTCGTACTGCAGGCGCTCAGCGGCGGTGAGCAGCTCGGGATTGATGGTCGCTGCGCCGATGGCGGTGCGGATCTGGCGCATGGACTTGCGCACGGCGTCGAGGAACGCGCGGCTGGCGTTCTCCATCAGATGCCAGCGGTCGGCCACCTGCACCGCCTGAGGTAGAGCCCTAGTGGCGGCGAGAGCGTAGGCGCCGCCGCGGTCGCGCGCCACCGTGTGGATGGACTTGCCCCACTTAAGTGGAGAGCCGCCGGCTCACTGGGCTGCGTGTCTTTCGAACGCGGCCGGGCTGACGAAGTCCAACGCCGAGTGGCGGCGGACAGGACTGTGATGGGATGGTCGCCCTCAAGCTCCTATGAAGTCACATCCAGCCGAGCGGCAGGTGCTGCCTGGAAGGCCGACACGTCAACGCGATGACACGAGGTCGATCGTAGCAAGGGTCAGGCCTCCAGGCAGCGCCCACACTCTCACAGTCGTAGCTGTCGCCTTTGCCTGACATCGATATCTGGATGCCATGGCGGCGCAGCTCGGCCTGGTAGTCATTGGAACAATATTGACTGCCGCGATCTGAGTGGTGGATCAGGCCACGCGCAGGCCGTCGGATGGCCAGGGCTTGGCCAAGAGCTAGCTAAGGGCGAGACGACGGTGTAACCGATCGCCGACGGACCAGCCGACGACGCGTCGTGAGAACAGGTCGATCACCACGGCCAGATACAGCCATCCCTCGCGGGTCCAGACGTAGGAGATGTCCACGCCCCACTTCTGGTTGGGCGCGGTCGCGGCGAAGTCTTGGTCGATGAGGTTTGGCGCGATCGGCCAGGCGTGCTCGCTGTCGGTCGTGCGCTTGAAGCGTCGCTTCTGCCGAGCCTTCAAGCCATTGTCCCGCATCAGTCGCGCCGTGCGGCGGCGACCCACCTGCAGGCCTTGGTCGCGCAGCTCGTATGTCATCCGCGGGCTGCCGTACGTGCCGTTCGAGCATGCGAAGGCGGAGCGTACGTGGGCTCCGCTCGCACCATGTCCTCACGTTGGCGCCGGCTAGCCGGCCGATCTCTCCAGGCAAAGTAGCCGCTCTCGCTGACGCCAAGCACCTTGCATAGCTGCTGGACAGGGAAATCCTTCTTCGCCGCATCGACGAGTTCAAACCTCATCGACTTCCCTCCTTGACGAAAAAAGCCGTCGCCTTCTTCAGGATGTCCCGCTCCTGGTGAAGGATCTCGTTCTCCCGTCGAAGCCGCTTCAACTCGACGGCCACGTCCTCACCCGGCGGCGGGCGCTCAGGTGTTTCCATCTGCCGGTCCCGGCTGTGGGCCAGCCAGCGTGTCAGCGTCGACACCCCCACGCCGAGATCATCAGCGATCTCCCGCTTGGTCCGGCCGCTCGTGCGGACCAGCCGAACGGCCTCCCCCTCAAACTCCTTCGTGAATCGCTGCGCCATGGTGGCTCTCCTTCCTCATAGGGAGCTCTCCACTTTTCCGAGGCAAGTCCAGAATGTCTCTGACGCAGATTTGGTGGTGAGGATTACGAGGCGCCGATGACGCGGGCCTGCAGCAGGTCGATCTTGCCGCGGCCGTACATCTGACGCTTCACGAGCTTCAGCTTGGTGATTTGGCGTTCGGCCTGTCCGTTGGACGAGGGCGACGTGACAGCGGCGCTCACCGCAGCCTGGTCCTTGACGACCCCGTTAACGAAAGAGGCGATTAGGGTGCCTCGCGCCCGTTCGATCCAGGGCTGGAGATCGGCCAAAGCCTTCTTACGGATCATGGCCTGGAACGCGCCGACCAGTACACGGGCCTCCACCAGGCTCGGCACGCCCGCCTCGATGGCGGCGATGGTGACGGTCTCGGACCTGGAGAGATGATCTCGGCTCAGCGTCATCAGACGAGCGATGGTGCGAGCCGCCGGAGCGCGACTCAGGGCGCCGCCATCGACCTTCTCCGATCGACGACGGCGGCCGGCCCACTCGCTGACGACGCGATAGCAACCGCGAAAGCCCTGACGTTTGAGCTGTCGCCACAGCTCCATGGCGTTGTGAGCGCCCGCCGCCCATTGGGCGTCCAGCCAAGGCAGGTAGGGTTCAAGCGAGCTCTGGCGCGTGTGGAAGACGTCCGAGCGCTGCCCACGAAGTACGCGGCAGATCATGTTTCGGCTATGGCCGGTCCGCCGGACGATCTCCTTGATGTCAAAGCTGATCCGCCATGGCGAAGACCACCTTGTTGGTTTCCTCTCGCCGGACGTAGCCTTCGTACTGCAGGCGCTCAGCGGCGGTGAGCAGCTCGGGATTGATGGTCGCTGCGCCGATGGCGGTGCGGATCTGGCGCATGGACTTGCGCACGGCGTCGAGGAACGCGCGGCTGGCGTTCTCCATCAGATGCCAGCGGTCGGCCACCTGCACCGCCTGAGGTAGAGCCCTAGTGGCGGCGAGAGCGTAGGCGCCGCCGCGGTCGCGCGCCACCGTGTGGATTTAAGGGCTGCTCCAGGAGCCAGGCCTGGGCGGTGGCGGGCTCTCGGTCCGGCAGGAGGGCTATGGTCTTGCGACGCTCGAGGTCGCAGATCAGGGTCCCATAACGGTGGTTACGCCGCCACGCCCAATCGTCGATGCCGATCACCGTGGGCGGTGCAAAGCGCGGGCTGCCGCGCCGGCGCACCACGCGCAGCAGGGTGTCGTTGCTGGTCGGAACCATGAGACGGCGAGCAAAGCTGGCGGCGGGTCGCCCGCCCAGAGCCAGGCCGAGGTGATGCACCAGATCGTCCAGCCGGGTCGTGCGCCGGCCCCACGGCGCCAGAATCGCGGGAGCAAAGCGCTCGGTGAAGATGCGGCGCCTGCAGAGCACCGCGTCGCAGTAGAACTGTCGCGCCAGCAGCACGAGCTGGACCGACCTACCCGCCCAGGGCAGATCCGAGAGGCAGCGTCGATAGCGGCTATGGACCCGTTTCGCCGGCGCCTCGCAGCCTGGACATGGCTGGTATGACTAGACGAGCGCACGATCACCACCAAGGCCTCGCCGGCTTGGTCGACCCTGTCCACCACCAGGCCCGGAGGTACGAACGCCGACGGACGGAGCACTTGGCATGGCGTCATTTCCTTCGCGAAAACAACGTCAGCAAACCGCTGCATTCCACTAAAAGTGAGTCAGACCCCCGATTGCATGAAAGTCCACAATCTTGGACGTGCCAGCGGCACTCACATTTCCGAGTACGCGAAATTCGAAAGGGGGGAGGTCATCCTTCGACTTGCGGTAACAACTTAACTTATTCAGGAGGTCAGTATATATTTTAAAAAGGCGCGTTGTACTGACGCTGAAGACGCTACGCTGCAAAATGCAAACGAGCGTACTCTGGCCTAGGTTCACAGCTCGAAAGCAATGCAGCCACGCTCCTGCGAGCTTCCAGCTCAGTGGGTCAGACTGTGAAAGGAACCAAAGTTAGGTTTACTTTCCTGCCGAGCAGTCAGGGCAAGAGTAATCGGCAAAATTGGGGTAAAACGTCGGCGGCGGACAGTTGGTGCGCCAGCCTCGCCCGCGCCGCTGCTGTCGCGGGCGCTCCCGCCAGTGCGGCTCGGATACCTGAAATGAGTCCGGCAGCGTCCCCAGGGGCGGTAAGGACCGCCGCGCTGCCAAGGAAGCTATGCAGCTCTGTCCCTGGCTCGGCCTGCACTACGATGGGCTTGCCGCTGGCCAGCATGCCGCCGAGCTTGGAGGGCAGGACAAGGTCGGCGGTGTTGGGGTCTTGAGGTAGGAGATGAACGTCCGCAGCATTGAGCAACTCGTTCAGTCGAGCTTCGGGCTGCAGGGGCAGAAAAACGACGTTGGCGGTCGCCTTAGCCTGCAATTTCACCTTCTCCGGCCCCTCGCCCGCTATCACAAACGTCAGGTCACGCTCTCCCTGAGCCAAAGCCGCGGCGTCGACCATCTGATCCAGCGCCTGCTTGCGCCCGATGTTGCCAGCGTAAAGGACAACACGCGCGCCTTCGCCCGTTGCAATCTCCTCGCGAAAAGAATTCATGCCACTCTTCGGGTAGATGCTCGAAAGGTCGACCCAATTGCGTATCAAGCGTAGCCGTTCGGGCAACACGCCGCCCTCCTGCAGGGTCGCCTGCATCCTCTCCGAGATGGTGACCACTAGGTCAAAGCGCTGCAACAGGAAACGCTCCACCTGGCGCGCCAAGTTGAGTGCAAGGCCGCCCTTCAGGTGACCAACCGCAAAGGCAGCCTCTACTTCCAGATCCTGCACGTGCAGTATTGCTTTCGCACCACAGAGCCGAGCCGCGAGGAGCGCCACCGGGGCGCTGAGTAGCGAGGGCTCGGTGGCCAGCAGCGCACGTGGGCGCTGGCGAAGCGCACGCCATAGCACCACCGGCGCGGTGGATGCAGCGAAGCTGGCGGCGACCAGCAACCGCGCCAACCCGCTCATCCGTTCGCGCAGGAAGATGGGGCAGCGGGTCACGCGCACATAGCCCTGCCGCTCCACGGCATATCGGTTAGCGTAGGGTGCAGGCACCCGCCAGCCGGGATAGTGGGGCGGGGCGGTCACCACCTCAAGCTCGACACCTTGATTCGCGAGATGAGCACCCAGCTCGCCTGCATAGCGACCCACGCCCAACATCTCGGGCGCATAGTTGATACAATAGACGAGGAGGCGCTGCGCGCCGGAAGCTCTCGACGGGAAGGCCATGATTATGTCAGATGACCATGGAGGTCGAGGCCCGCTCGCCTTCGCGCAAGAAGCTGTCATAGGCGCCTCTAACGCCGGTTTCCAGGTCAATCTGCGGCGCCCAGCCGAGCGCGCGCAGGTGATCGGCGCTCATCAGCTTGCGGGGCGTGCCGTCAGGCTTGGAAGTGTCGCGCACGATCTCGCCGGTGAAGCCCACCACCTCGGCCACCAGCTTGGCCAGGTCGTAGATGGTGGTGTCCTCGCCGGAGCCGACGTTCACGTGCTCCGCGTCGGAATAGACCTTCATCAGGTGCACGCAGGCCGCGGCGCAGTCGTCGGCATGCAGGAACTCCCGCTTCGGCGAGCCCGTGCCCCAGATGGTGAAGCTCGGCGCGCCAGAGACCTTCGCCTCATGCGCCTTGCGGATCAGGGCCGGCAGCACGTGGGAGGTGTCGAGGTCGAAGTTGTCGCCGGGGCCGTAGAGGTTGGTTGGCATGGCGCTGATGGCGTCGAAGCCGTGCTGGCGGCGATAGGCCTGGCCGAGCTTGATGCCGGCGATCTTGGCGATGGCGTACCACTGGTTGGTGGGCTCGAGCGGCCCGGTAAGCAGCGCGTCCTCGCTCATCGGCTGGGGCGCGAACTTGGGATAGATGCAGCTGGAGCCCAGCATCATCAGTTTCTGGACGCCCGCGCGGTAGGCGGCCTCCACGACGTTGGCCTCGATCATCAGGTTGTCGTAGAGGAAGTCGGCGGCGTAGGCGTCGTTGGCCAGGATGCCGCCCACCTTGGCCGCCGCCAGGAAGATGGCGTCGGGCCTGGCCCGCTCCATCCAGGCCTCCACCTCGGCCTGGCGGGTCAGGTTCACCTCGGCGCGTCCGGCGGTGAGGACCTCGCAGTCCTCGGTCGCCAGCTGGCGCACGATCGCCTGGCCCACCATGCCCCGATGGCCGGCCACCCAGACCCGCTTGCCGGCGAGCGGGTAAATCACCTCGGGCGAGGCGTCCGGGGCAGAGGTGGGGGCCGCCTCAGTCGGCATTTCTGCGCTGCTCCCGAGCGACGGTGACCAAGTCCGCCTGCACCATCTCGGTGCAAAGATCCTGCCACTTGGTCTCGTGCACCCAGCCGAGCTTCTCCTTGGCCTTGGTGGGGTCGCCCAGCAGCAGCTCCACCTCGGTCGGGCGGAAGTAGCGCGGGTCCACCTCCACCATCACCTTGCCGGTCCGGGTGCAGGTCCCCTTCTCCTCCACCCCCTCCCCCGACCAAGCCAGCTGGATGTCCGCTTGCGCAAAGGCGTGTGCGACGAAGTCGCGGACCAGCGTGGTCTCGCCGGTGGCCAGCACGTAGTCGTCGGCCTGCTCCTGCTGCATCATCAGCCACATGCCGCGGACGTACTCGCGCGCATGGCCCCAGTCGCGCTTGGCGTTCAGGTTGCCGAGGTAGAGCTTGTCCTGGAAGCCCAGCTTGATGGCCGCCACGGCGCGGGTGATCTTCCGGGTCACAAACGTCTCGCCCCGCAGCGGGCTCTCGTGGTTGAACAGGATGCCGTTGGAGGCGTGCATGCCGTAGGCCTCACGGTAGTTCACCGTGATCCAGTAGCCGTAGAGCTTGGCGGCGGCGTAGGGGCTGCGCGGATAGAAGGGCGTGGTCTCGCTCTGGGGCACCTCCTGCACCAGGCCGTAAAGCTCGGAGGTGGAGGCCTGGTAGAAGCGGGTCTTCTTCTCCAGCCCCAAGATGCGGATGGCTTCCAGCAGGCGCAGCGTGCCGATGGCGTCGGCGTTGGCGGTGTATTCCGGCGTCTCGAAGCTCACCGCCACGTGGCTCTGGGCGGCGAGGTTGTAGATCTCGTCCGGCTGGGCCTGCTGGATGATGCGGATCAGGTTGGTGCTGTCGGTCATGTCGCCGTAGTGCAGCACGAAGCGCTGGTCCGGCTCGTGCGGATCCTGGTAGAGGTGCTCGATGCGCCCGGTGTTGAACGAGGACGAGCGCCGCTTCAGCCCGTGGACCACGTATCCCTTGGAGAGCAGCAGCTCCGACAGGTAGGCCCCATCCTGACCCGTCGCGCCCGTGAGAAGCGCTACCTTTTCCCCCTGAGCATCCATTAGGCTGGTCCCCCTCGCGACGCCTCGCGACGGAAGCTGCAGGTTGCTTAACAGGAGTTGCTGCCGCCCAATAAGCTCAGTCGTGGTGCTACAGTGCCGCAGGAACGACCCACACGCCTGCTGGCAGTAGGCTAACCAAGGCGATGTAAAATGCGCAAGTGCGGCGAAGGTCCGTAAGCGTCACTCCCGCCCCACCTTGGCGAGGTAGGCCTGCGGGCTGAAGGTACGCGCCTCGTTGAGCGGCGCGGCTAGTTCCATGACGATGCTACCTGATGATGCTGGCTCCAAGGGTGACGGCGCTCGTCGGATCGAGGTATTCACAGGCGTTGGGCGCCGGCGGCGATGGAGCCCTGAAGAGAAGGGGCGGATCGTCGCCGAGAGCTACGCGGGCGTGGGGTCAGTCTGCGCAGTGGCGCGGCGCTACGGCTTGGCGCAGACGCAGACGCAGACGCAGAAGCAGATCTTGACCTGGCGTCGTGAGCTGCGGAGGCCGGCGCCGGAGCTGGGCGAGCAGATGTTCGTGCCCGCCATTGTGGAGCCCGCGTCAGCACGGCTGTTGGCGTCACTGAACCGCCCTGGGTTTGCCGGAGGCCCCAACTCCTGAGAGGACGGGGCTATGACAAGCAAGACGACGAACAAGTTTTCACCTGAGGTCCGCGCCCGGGCGGTGCAGATGGTGCTGGACCACGAGGGGGATCATCCCTCGCGCTGGGCGGCCGTGGTGTCGATCGCGGAGAAGATCGGCTGTACGGCGCAGACCCTGCACGAGTGGGTGAAGAAGGCCGAGGTCGACGCCGGCCAGCGGGCCGGCGTTCCGACGGAGACTTCGGACAGGCTGAAGGCATTGGAACGTGAGGTCCGCGAACTGCGGCAGGCCAACGAGATCCTGCGCAAGGCGTCGGCTTATTTTGCCCAGGCGGAGCTCGACCGCCCGTTCAGGCGATGATCGCCTTCGTTGACGATCACCGAGAGGCCTACGGGGTCGAGCCGATCTGCAAGGTGCTGCCGATCGCCCCGTCGACCTATCGCGGGCACGTGGCCCAGCGGCGCGATTCCGCCAAGCTGTCGGCGCGGGCCCGTCGAGACCTGGAGTTGAAGCCCCAGATCGCCCGCGTGTTTGCGGAGAACTTCGCCGTCTACGGCGTGCGCAAGGTCTGGCGGCAGCTGCGGCGGGAAGGGTTCGCCGTCGCCCGCTGCACCGTGGAGCGGACCGTGGCGCTCCTTCGAGGCCGTCGAGTTCGCCACCCTCGAATGGGTCGACTGGTTCAACAACCGCCGACTGCTCGCGCCCATCGGCAACATCCCACCCGCTGAGGCCGAGGCCGCCTACTACGCACAGCTTGAGGCCATGCCGATCGCCGCGTAGGACTCAAACATCAGCCTCCGGCAAACCCAGGGCGGTTCACCGACCAGTGTCCCGACTGTCTTGCGGCCCTGTCGTCGGCTTTGGCCGCCGAGGTCGTGGGCGCCTACGACAGGATAGACCTGCCGGCGATCTCCCCCTTCATCAAGCGCCATCAGCGCTTGGCGGTGCGTTGTCCGGCTTGCGACGCCCGCGTTCTGGCCGCCGTGCCGGAGGCGGCGAGCGGCAGCCCGTTCGGACCGCGCCTGCACGGCTTGGCGACCTATCTGAAGACCTTCCAAGCTTTCTCATATGAGCGGCTCCAGGCAACCTTCGCAGACGTCTTTGGCGTCAGGATCAGCCAGGGCGCGCTGATGAACATGCTGCGCCGCGCCCAGGACTGCTTCGTCGCTGGGCGTGAGCAAGCCGTGGCCGAGTTGCGCCAGGCCAAGGTGGTCAGCTCCGACGAGACAGGCGTTCGCATCGAGGGAAGCAACGCCTACCATTGGGTCTTCCGCTGCGACCAAGCCGTCGTCCATCAGGCCGCGCCAACGCGCGGAGCCGTGGTGATCCGCACCATGATGGACGGCCACCGACCCGAGGTCTGGTGCTCCGACCGTTACGCCGCCCAGCAGGGCCACGCACCCGCCCACCAGACCTGTCTGGCCCACCTCGCCCGCGACGTCGCCTACGCCCTGGACCTCAGCCACGACGACTTGGCGTTTCGTCTCCAGCTGTGGCTACAAAAAGCTTTCGCCCTGGCCCGCGACATCACCACCTTCGCCGCCTCGACCGTCGCCATCAAGCGCCGCGCCCTGGAGCGGAGCCTCGACGACATCCTGGCTGCTCCGAGCTCGTGCGACCTGGCGCAAGCCCTCCAGAACAAGTTCCGGCGAGCCCGCGATCAGCTCCTGACCTTCGCCCGATGGCCCGGGGAGGTCCAAGCCACCAACAACGCTTGCGAACGCGACCTGCGACCCGCCGTCATCCAGCGCAAGTCACCAACGGCTATCGCGCCATGTGGGCCGCCCAGGGCGAAGCCGACGTCCGCACCGTGATCGACACCGCCCGCCTTACCCCCGGAGCCAACCCCTTCAAGACCATCATGGCGACGCTCGCCGCTTGATCCCAACGCCGACGACGGGAGTGGGTAATTACAGCGTGTCAGCGTCGACACCCCCACGCCGAGATCATCAGCGATCTCCCGCTTGGTCCGGCCGCTCGTGCGGACCAGCCGAACGGCCTCCCCCTCAAACTCCTTCGTGAATCGCTGCGCCATGGTGGCTCTCCTTCCTCATCGGGAGCTCTCCACTTTTCCGAGGCAAGTCCAGTCCATATCCGGCCGACATCGGTCTTGCCGGCGGCCAGTACCGGCACGGTCGTGTCGTCGCCGTGCAGCCGCTCGGCCGCCAGCACATGGGCTTCCAGCCCCCAGTAGATTGGCAGGGTGGCCATGCAGATCGCACCCACTTGGTCGGCCAGGGTGGACAGACTCAAGGGCACGCCCTCGCGAGCGTAGCGCTCGGCCTGCCGGTTTAGTGGCTGGTGTTGGCCGAACTTCTCGAAGGCGATCATCGCCAACAGGCGCGGCCCCGCCCAGCCTCGGGCGGTGACGTGGAAGGGCGCGGGCGGCTGGGTGATGCTCTGGCAGTCGCGGCAGCTGAAGCGCTCGCGCACCGTGGCGATCACCTTCCACTGGCGCGGGACCACCTCCAGCGTCTCGGTGACGTCCTCACCCAGCTTGGAGAGGCGCCCGCCGCCACAGCACGGGCAGGCGGTGGGGGCGGCGATCACCACCCGCTCTCGCGGCAGATGCTCGGGAAAGGGCTGACGTGAGGGGCGCCTGCGGGTGAAAGCCTGGACCGCAGAGGTCTTGGCGGCCGCGATCTCGGCCTTCAGCTCGTCGAGGGTGGCGGACGCCTCCAGCTCCTCCAGCTGCAGCTCGTACTGGTCGAGAAGGCGCTGGCTGCGCTCGGAGGTCTGGCCGAAGTGCGCCCGCTTGAGCTTGGCGATCTCCAGCTTGAGGCGGGCGATCAGGGCGGCGTCGCACGAGGCCTTGGCCTCCATCACGCTGGCGCGGGCCTCGGCGGCGTCGGCCCGGAACTCGGCCGCGGCGAGGGCGGCGCGTAGCGCCGCCACCTCGTCTGGACCGGGTTGGAGCCCTTCCGCCATGAGAGAAGTAGAGCACAGATCGGCCTGCTTGAGGCGCCCCTGAGTGCGCCGGAGTCACTGCGTCGCAGGGCTATCCAGCGGCCTGCGGACGCCAGGTCTGCTGCGGGTTCCTCCAGTCGATCCCTTCCAGCAGATAGGCCATCTGAGCCGGCGAGAGAGGGATCGCGCCCTCCGCGGCGGCGGGCCAGATGAAGCGCCCGCGCTCCAGACGCTTGGCGTAGAGCGACATGCCCAGATCGTCGCGCCACAGGATCTTGCAAAGGTCTCCGCGGCGTCCCCGGAAGACGTACAGGTCGCCGCCGTTAGGGTCGCGCTTCAGCGCCTGCTGGACCTGCAGCGCCAGGCCCGGCATGCCCTTCCTCATATCCGTGTGGCCCGTGGCGATCCAAACCCGCACCCCGGCAGGGATCGGTATCATCGCCTCAGCGCCTTCAAAGTCGCATTGACTAGGGTCGCCGGCGCGCCCGCGCCAATCACCACCCGGCCGCCGTCGGCAAGGTGCACCACGATGGCGGCGCCGTGCCCACCCGGCAGCTCCGTCCTGCTGGGCGAGTCGACGACCATGGCCGGCAGGAAAGCCGGTTGGCTCTCCGCCGCATGCTCGCGACGCCACTTGTAGATCAGGCTGGTGGCCACATCGAACTGGCGCGCGACGTCCGCCACGACCGCACCCGGCGCGAACACCGCCTCCAGGATCTCCACCCGCTCCGCATCGCTCCACCGACGCCGTCGCTGCGGCCCCGTCATCACCGTCACCTGGGCCATGCTGTGCAGCTACGAGCGCTCATAAGGACGACTTACGAGCGCAGCATCAGACCCTCGCACCTGCCCGGCAAGGCGGCTCACACCGCAGGGTTACGCTTCTTCCATCGGTAAAACGTCTGCTCAGATATACCGACTTGCCGGATCAGATCGGCGACGGGTAGGCCCAGCTCAGCCTGCTTCAACACCGACACGATCTGCTCGACCGAAAACCGCTTCCGCTTTATGACGAACCTCCATCAAAGGAAAATCCGTCGGAAAACTAACATCAGGATCGGACCACTTCCGCCGTGGCGCCTCACCGTCGCCAGTGCCGTCCTGATGCCTGCAACCAGCCCCGCAGTGTCATAAGGCGCGGCGAGGGTCGCCGCGGAACCGAGGAAGCTCCGCAGCTCCGTTCCGGGGGCGGCCTGCGCTACGATGGGCTCGCCGCTGGCCAGCATGCCGCCGAGCTTAGAAGGCAGGACGAGGTCGGCGGCGTTAGGGTCCTGAGGAAGGAGGTGGACGTGTGCCGCGTAGAGCGGCTCGTTCAGCTGGTCTTCGGACTGTCTACCCGCACGTGTTAAGAATGTACGGGGGCCACCCGCGGCCCATGTCACGGAATCTGCCCGGTCAGCCTGGTCGATGGTCAAGTCAGCGTCTCTGATCCGATCTCTCCACCGCGGCCCGCATCCTCGACAGCATGTCCTGCGCAGCCGCCTTGGCCTCAAAGTGAGTTTTGAAGGCGGCTCGCGCTCGCACCCGCATCTGGACCCGCTCCGCCGCCGGCGTCTCCAGCCAACGGCTGAGCAGCGATGTCGCGCCCTCCGCATCGTTTGGCGCGACATAACCCGCCTGCGCCGAAACGACCTCACGCCAGATGGCAACCTTGTCGCTGATCAGCACGGGGGTGCCGCAGGCGAGGCTTTCGGCCACCACGATGCCGAAGTTCTCCTGGTGCGACGGCAGCACGAAGGCTTCGGCTCCACGGAAGGCGCCCCACTTCGCCGCGCCCTGCAACATGCCCGGCCAATGCACTCTGGGCCCGACACCAAGCTCATCCGCCTGCGCCTTGAGTTGGGTCACCCAGCCTGTCTGGTCGGGCCCCGCCATGACGAGCTGCAGGTGAGGTGCGCGCGAAGCCGCCTTGGCGAAGGCTCGGATCAGCAGATCACAGCCTTTCTTGGGATGTATGCGGCTCAGGTAGATGAGGTAAGGACGAGCCGCCACGCCGGGGCAGGCCGTGGCGAACGCCGCGAGATCGGCTGTGGCGTCGCCTTCAGGGGCCCCCGACCCATAGCGCACGACCTCGCCGTTGTAGGCGTGGCCAAGGAATTCGCCCTGCGCTAGAATCCGCTCCTCCTCGGTCGTGAAGAGCAGGGCTTCAGCGCCGGCGACCAGGCGCCCTTCAAACAGCAGCCACGACAGCTGTTTGATCTGATGTTTGGTCGGATACGTCTTGCGGAACCAAGGGTCCATCATCCCGTGGCTGAAGACGAAATATGGTAACTTGCCGTTGGGCAGCACCCGCGAAGTGCCTACGGCAGCATAGTTCCAAAGGCCATGGACGATCGCGCAGTCGTAGGCTCCTAAGTTACTTTTCAACCAGGGTACCAAACGAGCCGAATACCCGAAGCTGGCCAGCTTGTTGCGTCCGATCTCTGCGTACGGGATGACGCCCATGGCATGGACAGGAAGAGGGAAGTCGCTCAGGAACGGCGCATCCGGCGGATCAAGGCTTAACAGCTCTCGCCCACCGTCGGACTCCATGGCCGCGTTCCGCCGGAGGATGCCCTCGATAGGGCCTCCGCCACGAGGATCGACCGAGCGTATGATCTGCAGTATTTTCATCCGTATGGCTTCCTGCCACCCGACGGAAGTACAGTCCAGCTTAGGACGTCCCCAATCCCTTAGCGTATTTGGCTCGCCGGCAGGTAATTACCCACCCCCTTGCGGGCCTCCGGGATCGCTGATTCAAGCGGCGGGTGGGGCGAATCGATCTTGAGCGCTTGAGCAAGGAAGAGCTGATCGAGCTGGTGCTACGGCTTCAGCGTCCAGCCAAGACGTCGCGCACATCCTCCAAGCCGCCGTCTACAGATCGCAAGGAACGGCGCGAGAGGTCGCGACCGGGTGGCGCGAAGCCTGGGCATGAAGGCCACAGCCGCGTCATGAGCGAGGAGGCCGACCGGATCGTGGATCATTACCCCGACCAGTGTCCCGACTGTCTTGCGGCCCTGTCGTCGGCTTTGGCCGCCGAGGTCGTGGGCGCCTACGACAGGATAGACCTGCCGGCGATCTCCCCCTTCATCAAGCGCCATCAGCGCTTGGCGGTGCGTTGTCCGGCTTGCGACGCCCGCGTTCTGGCCGCCGTGCCGGAGGCGGCGAGCGGCAGCCCGTTCGGACCGCGCCTGCACGGCTTGGCGACCTATCTGAAGACCTTCCAAGCTTTCTCATATGAGCGGCTCCAGGCAACCTTCGCAGACGTCTTTGGCGTCAGGATCAGCCAGGGCGCGCTGATGAACATGCTGCGCCGCGCCCAGGACTGCTTCGTCGCTGGGCGTGAGCAAGCCGTGGCCGAGTTGCGCCAGGCCAAGGTGGTCAGCTCCGACGAGACAGGCGTTCGCATCGAGGGAAGCAACGCCTACCATTGGGTCTTCCGCTGCGACCAAGCCGTCGTCCATCAGGCCGCGCCAACGCGCGGAGCCGTGGTGATCCGCACCATGATGGACGGCCACCGACCCGAGGTCTGGTGCTCCGACCGTTACGCCGCCCAGCAGGGCCACGCACCCGCCCACCAGACCTGTCTGGCCCACCTCGCCCGCGACGTCGCCTACGCCCTGGACCTCAGCCACGACGACTTGGCGTTTCGTCTCCAGCTGTGGCTACAAAAAGCTTTCGCCCTGGCCCGCGACATCACCACCTTCGCCGCCTCGACCGTCGCCATCAAGCGCCGCGCCCTGGAGCGGAGCCTCGACGACATCCTGGCTGCTCCGAGCTCGTGCGACCTGGCGCAAGCCCTCCAGAACAAGTTCCGGCGAGCCCGCGATCAGCTCCTGACCTTCGCCCGATGGCCCGGGGAGGTCCAAGCCACCAACAACGCTTGCGAACGCGACCTGCGACCCGCCGTCATCCAGCGCAAGTCACCAACGGCTATCGCGCCATGTGGGCCGCCCAGGGCGAAGCCGACGTCCGCACCGTGATCGACACCGCCCGCCTTACCCCCGGAGCCAACCCCTTCAAGACCATCATGGCGACGCTCGCCGCTTGATCCCAACGCCGACGACGGGAGTGGGTAATTACCTTGTCGGGATTCGAACTCGAGTACAATTACAAGTCCGCAGAGTGTGCTCACACTTACGGACGGTGATACTACCCGCATCCCGCGGCCGTCGCCGTGCGCCGGGTCATCCTGACGGCATGAGCCAGTCGCGATGCGACAGGACGTCCCCCCGGCGCGTAGCCCCTCCCCGGCTACGATCCCGCACAAGGCCATCGGCGATGTGCTCGGCGTCACTGTAGCTCAGGAACAATCCTCGCACGCGCCAAGCTCCGCCACTGCGTTCGTGTATCTCGAACAGCCCATCGTGGTGTCGGATGCGGAAGGCGTAATCTGCCGTGGCCCGCCGGACGAAGCGACGGAGTGCAGCCGCGATGGACGGGGGAAGGCGCATCCGGCAAGTTTGCCTGGGATTGGGCTGCAAGGCTACGTGCAAGTCGCTGCACGCGATTGCCTGAGTGCAACCGCCGACCTATGTGTACGGCGAGGTAGCCGGGTACACATGCATGCGGACAAACATCGAGATCGATGACAGCCTGATGGCCGAGGCGCTTCAGGCCACCGGATTGAGGACGAAGCGAGAGGCGGTCGAACTGGGTCTTCGGACCTTGCTGCGGCTAAGGCAGCAAGCCGAAATTCGCAGCCTCAAGGGCCAACTCGACTGGTCCGGAGACCTGGACGCCATGAGATCCGACGGGTGATCCTGGTCGATAGCAGTGTGTGGATCGATTACTTCAGGGGTGTCGCCACACCGCAGGTCGATAAACTCGACGCGCTGCTTGGTAGCGAGCCGGTGGCGATCGGTGACTGCATCCTGACCGAGGTGCTGCAAGATTTCACGACTGACCGGGATTTCGACCGTGTGCTGCGTATGCTGCGGCCACTCACGCCGATCCAGATCGGCGGGCGAGACCTGGCGTTGCAGGCCGCCCGCAACTTCCGCACCTTACGCACGCACGGCGTCACGGTTCGAAAGACGATTGACACGCTGATCGCCACCCGATGTATCGAAAGCGGTTTGACACTGCTTTACAGCGATCGCGACTTCGATCCCTTCGTAGCGCATCTAGGCTTGATGACCGCCTGTGTTGTAAAGTGAAACGCTCCGACGGACCGCTTCTCTAATCAAACAGGCGGGTGCATCGAGCCCGTAATGCGGATCGCAGCAGGGATACAAGGTAGGACGTAGGAACTCACGGCCAGTGAGCACTTGCACCCTTACGGCCCAGCGTCGCCGTCGCCGCTGTTTCCCGATTTCTGAATGGAGGCCTGGCCGGGATCCGAACCCGGGTGCACGGATTTGCAGTCAGAGGAGTGTGCTCGCTCTCACCTGTCTCAAGGTCCCCTGCCCCGCTAAGTCATTGATTTCTGAATGGAGGCCTGGCCGGCATTCGAACCCGGGTGCACGGATTTGCAGTCCGAGGAGTGCGCTTACTCTCTGTTCGAGGCGCAAGACCCCCTTCGGAAGACCTGACCTCCGTCCTCGCCGGCGCTGGCCTGAGTGTCCTTCTCGTTCGTATCGGCCATCGCGGGCTCGATCTCTTCAGTGCCCCCCTCCCCCAACTGTTAACGTGGTCCGCCGACCTTCTGACCCGGCCTGCATTAAAGGAGATTAAGCCGCCGTACAGCGCACTAGCGGCGGACCATGTGGCTTGGATCGTCGTCGGCCTCGTAGTCTTCGCCGCGGCGTGCCTTCGCTGAAAAAGCCGAAGGCGGGACGATAGACTTGCCAGTTCTGAGGCTGACTTAACGTGTGCGATAATGTCGATCCCTTCGATCAGGCGAAGCCTTTTGCTAAGCGAGCAGTGGCGACCACCGGCGCATCGAGCGGATTTGGCCGCGGGATCGCTTTGGCTATGGATTTCCCGGCGCCGACGTTGTTCTTGCCACAGGTCGGGTAGATACGCGCGAAACGGCGGCCGCCGCGATCCGCGTTTCTGGCAGCTTAAGCTGTGACAAAGAGCAGTGCCCACCGGCGGACTTGGCCACACTGCGCTGACATGGGACTTTAGCTAAATACGGCCCGCGTAAGAAGCCATCTATCTCACCCAGCAACTAACGAATAAAATGTCTGCCTTCAAGGAAGGTTCCTTTTGTCTCATCTCGCCATGCAGTGAGCGCCTGCCCTAAGTCTGTTCGGAACGGATAGGTCGACAAACGCGCGGCGTCGCTCGTTCGTAACTGCGTTGTTCCGGCCTAGATCATGATGGTAGGGTAAGAGACGTGCGCCAGGGCTTCGGCCATGGTGGTCACTGACATGCCGCGTCCGTAGCTACGGCCGACCGAGGCTGGGCCCTTGTGGCCGGTGAGGGCGTCGTGGACCTCCTCGCTGATCTGGGCGTCGCGGCAGGCACGTTTGAAGGTGTGGCGGAAGCTGTGGAAATCCTTCTTGCCAGGCGCGAGGCTCATGCCCCCTTGCCTCGCCGTGATGTGGTCGATCCAGCGGCCGAACCACTGGGAGTAGCCGTGGGTGACAGAACGGCGCGCACCCAGCGTGGTGAGGTCGAAGCCATCGAAGAGCATCGTTCCGGGCGCCTTGGGCGCGCGAGGGCGAAGTCGACGAAGCCGAGGGCCAACACCTTGGGGTGGAGCGGGATGAAACGCTGGGAGTCGCGGTTCTTCACCCGGCGCACGCCGGTGATCGGGCGGCCGGTGAGGTCGAGGCCCCAGATGCGCGTCTCCTCGTCGCGGCGGACCTCGCTGGCGAAGGCGGCGCCGATCTCATCCATCCGCGCGCCCTGGTAGAGGGCCAGGATCGGCAGCCAGAACTTGGCGTCCTTCAGGCGCGTGTCGCCGGGCGTGTCGCGGTAGCCGATCTGGCCGTCACCATGAAAGCCGGTGAACAAAGGGCGCGAGAAGATGATGTGCAGGTCCGCCGGTGTGTAGATTTGCCGCATCGCGATTTCGCCGCGAGGTGGCACCGCGCCCAGCATGGGATTGTCGGCCAGGAGCCGCAGGTCGCGGGCGTAGCTGAACAGACGGCCGAGCAGCAGGCTGAGCTTGTGGACGGTGACGGCCGAAATCGCGGGGTGATCGGGCTTCTGGCCGAACAAATTCAGAATTTGGTTGAAGGTCAGGGCTCGGACGTCCGGCCGCTGGCAGCGCGGGAAATGACGCAGGCGCGCGACGAACCGGTCGAGGAGGTCGGTGTCGATCTCGTGGAGCATGGGATCGCTGCCGATGAACTCGGCGAGGCGGCGGACGATGTTCGAGGCGTCGTTCAGCTCCGTGGTCTTCACGCGGCCGGACGCGATCCAGCGCGCTGAGAACTCCCCAAGCCTGGGTGTGATGTGGACTAGCGGTGGCGGATGAGCCGCGGATGCGGTTGAGGCGTCGGGCGTCCAGTCGAGATCGCCCTGGCCGAAGGCGGTCTCGGCGGCGATGATCAGGCGGCACTCGTCGCCAAAGGCTCCGATCAGGTTCGCGACGGCCGGGTGATCCTGCGCAATGCCGAGACCCGCCGCGGCTAAGGTCTTGAAAATGCCCTGTGGACACTTGTCCAGAGGCGGATGGGCGAAGGCGGGTCCATGTGGAAATTGCTCACCATTGAAGTACCGGTCTCGGAGAACTTCGATCTCGGCGTCTCTCCAGGCTCGCAGCGTGGAAAGGGCCTGGCTCCTAGACAGAGGCTTGTGCTCAGAACTAGGGGATGATGTTCCAGCATGCAGGACTTGACGATTCTCTTCAGACATTCTCATATGCATTAGGGTTTCCATTGAAATTTGCGAGCTTGACACACAACAAACCGTCCCAGGCATCCAGTCTTTTCTGCCCGTTCCCGAACAAAGTTGGTTCGCTGGCCTTCTTGGCGGTGCCTGAGCTGTTTGGTTACTGACTGGGGCGCTAGCGGGGGCAGGTCGGGGCGGGATCTCCCTTCTGCGTCTTCGTGGTGATGCGGATGCGGGGAATTGCTCGTGGCCCAGCTACTTGGCCGCGGCCGGCCGCCCATGGCCGGCGACGCCAATAGATCTTTACGAGATGCGCCGCATCGGCTTGGCTCTCGAGGCCGTTTTCGGCCGATAGCTTCCCGCGCGCCCTGATAGGTCTCTGTTGGGGGTCTGCATGGGGCCTGTCAGGCGCCTGATCGGCTCCCTGTTAACCGAGCAGGGCTTCCCTGTTCGGCTGAGGCCCATCTAGCCGGCGAACAGAGAAGTCCCGTGCTACTACAATTGGTGGGCACGACGCCGAGGCCGTGGCCGAGAAAAGCGCTTTTGCAGGAACAGGGAGAGAGCCGCCAAATCGATACGGCGCAGGCAGCCCGGAGACGGCTTCCGGTCTTGCGAGCAGAAGAATCTGTGTGAGCCGGCTAGCTGTGTGGGGCGGGGGCGGAGACGGCGGGTCTTGGATAAGCCGTAAGAATTTGGGCCTCAGAAAGCTGTCTTTGCCAGGTGCGGAGTGGCTCGACTACTAGCAAAAAATAGAGATCAACACATTCCAGAGTATTCAGGCGTATTGGGGGAAGTAGAACTCGACACATCCTAAACTATTCAAGCATGGTGGGGGAAGTAGGACTCGACACCTCGAAATATATTCAAGCGTGGTGGGGGAAGTAGGACTCGAACCTACGAAGGCGTAGCCAGCGGATTTACAGTCCGCCCCCTTTGCCGCTCGGGACATTCCCCCAAGAGCCGCGCCGAGGTCGGCGACAGGGCTCGCCTCCCGCGTCCACACCGCTATAGACGGCTGACGAAGGGCGAACCTGTCGGGTCCCCGAAACGGAGGCCGTCTTATAGTGGGCTCGATTTCCAAAGGCAACGATCGCCAGCGGCCTCACCGCGAGCCGTCTCGCCCCCCGCGCCCGGGCCGGCGACGCGAGGAGGCGGCTGCGGGGGCGGAGTGGCTTTGGGGGCGCCATGCGGTGGAGGCGGCGCTCGTCAATCCCCGCCGCACGGGCGTTCGCCGCCTGCTGTCCGCGCCCGGCAAGGCGACCCATCTCGAGCGGGCGTTCGGCGCCCGGGGCCTGCGGGTGGAATATATCGACGGGCACGAGATCGGCCGCAAGCTGCCGGCGGGCGCGGTGCACCAGGGTCTGGCCCTGCTCAGCGATCCCCTGGAGCCGGTAAGCCTGGAGGCGCTATGCGAAACGGCGGAGGGCCTGCTGGTGGTGCTGGACCAGGTGGCGGACCCACAAAATGTCGGTGCGATCTTCCGCTCGGCCGCGGCCTTTGGCGCGCGGGGCCTGATCCTGCAGGATCGTCACGCGCCGCCGTTGTCGGGCGCGCTGGCCAAGGCCGCGGCCGGCGCGGTAGACCGGGTCGACTGCGCCCGGGTGGTCAACCTCTCCAGAGCCCTGGAGACGCTGGCGGAGCGGGGCTGGCGCACGGTGGGTCTGGCGGGAGAGGCGGAAACGCCGCTGGAGGCCGTCTTTGACGGCGGACCGACTGTGCTCGTGCTGGGGTCGGAAGGCGAGGGCCTGCGACGTCTCGTTTCGGAACACTGCGATCTGCTGGCCTCCATCCCCATGCCCGGCGGCTTCGAAAGCCTCAACGTCTCCACCGCCGCGGCCATCGCCTTCTACGAGGCGGCGCGGGCGCGCGCAGCACGCGCCTGAGGCGAACCGGCTTGCGCTCGGCGCTGGCCCCGGCTTTGCTTAAGAGAACGTAACCGTTCCAAAGTGGACGCGAGCGTGTGTCGAGGCGGATGATGACGAAAGCGATGATCAGCGCGGGAGCAAGGCTCGCCGCGATAGCGCTCGCCACCACGGGGGCGATCACCCTAACGGCCTGCGAAGAGCACCCCTACCCCTCCGCCGCTCCGGGCGAAGCGACGGCGGCGCCTCGTCCGGACGACGCCACCCTGGCGGGCGCTCCCGCCGGACCGGGCGGCGGATATCAGGTTTCCCCAACCACGCGCAGCCCCACCGTCTATCCGCCAGGAGGCGCGCCCTATCCGCCGCAAGGCTACGCCCAGGACGGCCCGCCGCCTCGTGGACCTTACGGCCCGCCGGCTCACAGCTATCCCCCGGGCTACGGCGGCGGGTATGCGGCCACCGCGCCGCCCGAGATCATCACCATGGCCCCGATCCCCAATCCGCCGGAGCGGACGTACCGCTACGGATCGGGGCGGAGCGACCATCACCACGCTCATTACTATAGCAGGCGCGCCTATTCGCAGCCCGCCCATGAGATGGGGCGCCCTCACCACCTGCATCACCGTCGGCGCTTCATCTACGGCGCAGTCCATCCTGCGACGGCCAGGGCGCCCCAGGCCTATCGCCCAGCTGCTGCGCCGGCTTCCGTCCACAGGAGAATGGCACAGCCGACGACCGGCCACCCCCAGGCGAGGGCGATCGCACCCGCGGCTCAGCCTCAGCTGTCCCGGCCTCAGCTATCCCAATCCCAGCTGACCCAGCCCCAGGCGCTCGACCATTACCGCCACCATCACCACGCGGTCGCGCCCACCACCAACACCACGTCGACGACCCGCACCGTGACGAGCACCAACACCGTCGCCGCGGACAACGGGACGGAGGCGGATCGCTACCAGGCGCTGGAGCGTGATCTGCGCGATCAGTTCGCTCAGAGCGGTCGCCTCTCGGCGCCTTCGCACACCGACGTCGGCCAGACCGCCCTGGTCTCCCTGACGCTGCCCGCCGACTTCGCCCAGACCGTCCGTACCGAGGCCGCCAAGCAGAACCTGTCCCAGCAGGCGATGACGATGAACCTGACCGCCGGGCTCTCGGGCGAGGGCTACACCATCGTTCCGGCCGAGGCCCAGACCCTGCCCCTGGCGATGGACGCGCCCACCAGCTTCACCTGGAGGGTCACGCCGAACGGCGCCAGCCGCGGGGCCTTGAAGGCGTCGGTGCGGGCGGTGATGGGCGATGGCCATGAGGTTGTGCTCGGCGACAAGACTGCGGGCTCGGGCTCGGCCACTGGGCGTATCGTCGGGATAGGGCTGCTCGCCCTGATCGCCCTGGTCCTGCTCGGCTGGGCGGCCCAGCGGCGGCGCCCGGTTCTTACCGGGGCCACCAAGCCGCGCGCGAGCCACACCAACGGCGTCGCCTGATCTTCTTCGACGGCAAAGAGGGCGAGGCGGCTCCGGTCGCCTCGCCCGATACTTTGCAACCCCGCCTCAGACCGGCAGAAGCCCGCCTCGCTTGATCTCTTCCAGCACCGTGTAGGTCCGCGTCTCACGCACGCCGGGCAGGCGTACGAGAAGTTCGCCCAGGAAGGCGCGATAGTCGCCCATGTCGCGCAGCCTCGCCTTAATCAGGTAGTCGAAGCCGCCGGCCACCATGTGGCACTCGATCACCTCGGGCATGCGCCGCGCCGCCTCGGCGAAAGCCTCGAAGATGTCCGGCGTCGTGCGATCCAGCACCACCTCCACGAAGACGAGAAGCGCCCGGTCGACCTTATCCGGATCGATTTCCACGCTGTAGCCCAGGATCACGCCCCGTTCGCGCAGCTTGCGCACTCGCTCATGGGCGGCGGCGGGCGACAGGTTGGCGCGCCGCGCCAGCTCCTGGTTGGTCATCCGGCCGTCGCCCTGCAGCAGGCGTAGGAGGCGCCGGTCCGAGTCGTCGAGCATAAACCCCTCCCCCCTTGCGGGAGAGGGAGGGCCCGCGTGTCGATAGACACGTGGGAGGGTGAGGGGTCGCACTGCGCGATCAGCCGCAAACGGCGGCGCGACCCCTCACCCTTCCCAGCAAAGCTGGGCCCCTTCCCTCGCCCGCAGGGGGAGAGGGAGACGCGTGCGTCCCGCGAGGCAGACGTCTGGCCAAGCAACGTTATCCAGCCCTGATCTTCGTCGCAAGCACTCCTGAAGCGAAGCACCTTCGCTCCGAACCGACGTACAACGAAGCTCCCACATTGCGCTGGAGCCCGCCATGACCGCCCTGCAGGACTGGGACGCCATCGACGCCCACAAGTACCGTGACGAGGCGCAAGCGATCGCCGCCCTGCTCGCCGCCTGCCCCCTGGACGACACCGCCCGAGCCCTGGTGGGCGCGGAGGCCGAGACGCTGGTCCGCGCCGCCCGTCGCTCGGCCAAGCGCCAGGGCGTGGTGGAGAGCTTCCTGCAGGAGTTCTCGCTGGGGACCAAGGAAGGCCTGGCGCTGATGTGCCTGGCCGAGGCGCTGCTGCGCACCCCCGACCAGGATACCCGCGACAAGCTGATCGCCGAGAAGATCGGCTCGGCGGACTGGGCCTCGCATCTCGGCCAGTCCGACAGCCTGTTCGTCAACGCCTCCACCTGGGGGCTGATGCTGACCGGCAAGCTGGTGGACGTGGACGAGGACGCCCGGCGCGACGTCGGCAGCTTCGTGAAGAAGCTGGCTGGACGTCTAGGCGAACCGGTGGTGCGCCAGGCGGTGCAGGCCGCCGTGCGGATCATGGGGGAGCAGTTCGTGCTCGGCCGCACCATCGAGGAGGCGCTGCGCCGCGCCCGCAAGGAAGGCGCGCTCTGCTCCTTCGACATGCTGGGCGAAGGCGCCCGCACCGCCGAGGACGCCGCCCGCTACGAGCAGCTCTACGCCAGCGCCATCGAGACGGTGGGCAAGGCCGCGGCAGGCGCAGGCCCCGAGCGCGGCCATGGCGTCTCGGTGAAGCTGTCGGCGCTCTGCCCCCGCTACGAGGCGACGCAGGAGGCGCGGGTCTGGAGCGAACTCTATCCGCGGCTGAAGCGGCTGGCGGTGCTGGCCGCCCAGTACGACCTGAACTTCGCCCTCGACGCGGAGGAGGCGGACCGGCTGGTGCTCTCGCTGAAGCTGCTGGAGCGGCTGGCCGGGGAACGCGAACTCGGCCCCTGGACGGGCCTGGGCGTCGTGGTGCAGGCCTACCAGAAGCGAGCGGTGGAGGTGATCGAGCGGGTGGCCGCCCTGGCGCGGAGTTCCGGCCGCCGCATCATGGTGCGCTTGGTCAAGGGCGCCTATTGGGACAGCGAGATCAAGCGCGCCCAGGTGGCGGGGCGTCCCGGCTATCCGGTCTACACCACCAAGCCCGCCACCGACCTCTCCTACCTGGTGGCGGCCAAGGCGCTGATCGACGCCTCCCCGGCGCTGTACCCCCAGTTCGCCACCCACAACGCCCACACCCTGGCGGCCGTCCACTACATGGCCAAGGAAGCGGGCGTGCCGATCGAGCACCAGCGCCTGCACGGCATGGGGGAGGCGCTTTACGGCGCCGCCTATGCGCGCCTGGGCAACGACATGGTGCTGCGGGCCTACGCGCCGGTCGGCGGGCACGAGGACCTGCTGCCCTACCTGGTGCGCCGCCTGCTGGAGAACGGCGCCAACACTTCCTTCGTCCACGCCCTGCTGGACGATCAGGTGCCCGCGGCGCTCGTGGTGGGCGATCCCATCGCGGCGGTGGAGGCCCATCCCGGCCCCCACGCCAAGATCCCCCTCCCCCGCGACCTCTATGGCCCGTCCCGACCCAACACGCTCGGCCGCGACCTGTCGCTGAGGAGCGATGTCAAACGGCTCGCCGCCGCGACCGGGACGCTTCGCGATGAGCGGCTGAGCGCAGGAGCCATCGTCGGCGGCAAGCTCTCCGCCGGAACGAACGCTTTCACGATGAGCAGCCCCGCCGACTTTACCCGCGTGCTCGGCGAGACGGCGGAAGCGAACGACGACGACATCGACCGCGCCTTCCAGCTCGGCCGTCGGGCCCAGCCGGCCTGGGATCGGTTGGGGGGACCGAAGCGCGCGAAGGTGCTGCGCGCCATGGGCGACGCGCTGGAGGCCGACATGGACCGCCTCGTCGCCATCCTGGCGGCAGAGGCCGGCAAGACCCTGCCGGACGCGGTGTCGGAAGTGCGCGAGGCCGCCGACTTCTGCCGCTACTACGCGGTGCTGGCGGCGGAACAGTTCCGCGCGCCGGAGGTGCTGAAAGGCCCCGTGGGCGAGACCAACGCGCTTGAGCTGCGCGGCCGGGGCGTATTCGCCTGTATCAGCCCCTGGAACTTCCCGCTGGCCATCTTCACCGGCCAGATCGCCGCGGCGCTGGCCGCCGGCAACGCCGTACTCGCCAAGCCGGCGGAACAGACGCCGCTGATCGCGGCGGAAGCCGTGCGGCTGTTCTTCAAGGCAGGGCTGAACCCCAACCTGCTGGCGCTGCTCCCCGGCCGGGGCGAGACGGTGGGCGCAGCGCTGACCAGCCACGCAGAGCTGGACGGGGTGGCCTTCACCGGCGGCACCTCCACCGCCTGGGCGATCAACCGCACGTTGGCGGCTCGGAACGGCCCCATCCTGCCCTTCATCGCGGAGACGGGCGGGCTGAACGGCATGTTCATCGACACCACCGCGCTGAAGGAACAGGTGGTGGACGACGTGATCGCATCGAGCATAGGCTCGGCCGGCCAGCGCTGCTCGGCGCTGCGGGTGCTGTACGTGCCCAAGGACAGCGCAGACATCGTCATCGCCACCTTGAAGGGCGCGCTGGAAGCGCTGGTGATCGGGGGCGGCGCGGACCCTGCGACCGACATCGGCCCGGTGATCGACGAGGACGCGCGGCGCCTGCTGGTCGACCATGTGGCCAGGCTAGAGCGCGAGGCGAAGATCATCGCCCGGCGCGACGTGGGCGAGCTGGCGGGGACGGGCGCCTATTTCGGCCCCGTCATCGCCGAGGTGCCCACGCCCGACTTCCTGGAGCAGGAGGTGTTCGGCCCCATCCTGCACATCTACCGCTACGACCCCGCCAAGCTGCCGGAGGTGGCGGGCAAGCTGGCGGCGCGCCGCTATGGCCTGACGCTGGGCGTCCACACCCGCATCGACGCCTTCGCCGAACAGGTGCGCGAGCTTGTCCCCGCCGGCAACGTCTACGTGAACCGCTCGATCATCGGCGCGGTGGTGGGGGTGCAGCCCTTCGGCGGCGAGGGCCTCTCCGGCACCGGCCCCAAGGCCGGCGGCCCGCACGCACTGCTGCGCTACGCCGTGGAGCGAGCGTTGAGCGTGAACATCGCCGCGCAGGGCGGCGATCCGATGCTGCTGAACTTGTAAACGCAGCGCCTCATCTATCGAGAGCTAAACGAGCCCCGTCTCACTCGGCCTCATCCTGAGCTTGTCGAAGGACGAGGCCGCTCACCGCCGCAGGACGCCTCGTCCTTCGACAGGCTCAGGATGAGGCGACTAAAAGCCTCTTTGTCGCCGTCCAGACGCCGGAAGATCAGAAGCTCAGCGCCCGCACCTCCTTGACGTGCGGCAGCGCCTGCACCTTGGCGAGCAGGCCCTCGTCCAACGCCTGGTCCACCCCCACCAGGGCGATGGCGTCCTCCCCCGCCGCCCGGCGGCCGAGGTTAAAGGTGGCGATGTTCACGCCGGCGTCCGCCAGCAGGCCGCCGAGCGCCCCGATGAAGCCCGGCTTGTCCAGGTTGGAGACGTAGAGCATGGCCGGCTGGAAGCTGGCGTCCAGCTCCATGCCCTTCACCTCGACCACCCGCGGCGCGCCGCCGACCACCACGCCGGCGAAGGCGCGCCGCCCCTTGTCGGTGGTGAGCGTCACCCGGATCAGGCTGTCATAGACGGGGCTCGCCTCCTGGCGGCTCTCCGAGATCACGATCCCCCGCTCCTTCGCCACCGCAGGCGCGGAGACCATGTTGATCTCCGCCAGCATGGGCCGGAGGATCCCCGCCACCAGCGCCGCACTCATCGGCTTGACGTTGAGGCTTGCGACGTCGCCCTCGAAGGCCACGTCGATGGCCTGGATGTTGACGTCCACCATCTGGCCGGCCAGCGCACCGAGCTTCTCCGCCAGGGCCACGAAGGGCTTCAGCTTGGGCGCCTCCTCGGCCGTCACCGAGGGGCTGTTCAGGGCGTTGGTGACAGCGCCCGTGAGCAGGTAGTCGCTCATCTGCTCGGCCACCTGTAGCGCCACGTTCTCCTGCGCCTCCAGGGTGGAGGCGCCCAGGTGCGGGGTGGCGATCAGGTTGGGGGCGCCGAACAGCACGTTCTCGGTGGCCGGCTCGGTGGTGAAAACGTCGAAGCCCGCGCCGCCCACCTGGCCGCTCTCCAGCGCCTCGCGCAGCGCCGCCTCGTCCACCAGGCCGCCCCGGGCGCAGTTGACGATCAGAACGCCGCGCTTGGTCTTGGCCAACGCCTCGGCCGAGAGGATGCCGCGGGTCTTCTCGGTCATCGGCGTGTGCAGGGTGATGATGTCGGCGCGGGCGAGCAGCTGGTCCAGCTCCACCTTCTCCACCCCGATCTCCACGGCGCGCTCGCTGGAGAGGAAGGGGTCGTACGCGATCACCCGCATCTTCAGCCCGTTGGCGCGGTCGGCGACGATGGAGCCGATGTTGCCGGCGCCGATCAGGCCGAGCGTTTTGGCGTAGAGCTCCACCCCCATGAAGCGGTTCTTCTCCCATTTGCCGGCCTGGGTGGAGGCGTCGGCGGCGGGGAGCTGGCGGGCCAGGGCGAACATCATGGCGATGGCGTGCTCGGCGGTGGTGATGGAATTGCCGAACGGGGTGTTCATCACCACGATGCCGGCGGCGGTGGCGGCGGGGATGTCCACGTTGTCGACGCCGATGCCGGCGCGGCCGATCACCTTCATGTTCTTGGCGGCGGCGAGCACCTGCTTGTCGGCCTTGGTGGCGGAGCGGACGGCCAGGCCGTCATAGTCGCCGATGATGGCGATCAGCTCGTCTTTCTTCAGGCCCGTCTTGACGTCGGCCTGGACGCCCCGCGCCTTGAAGATGTCGAGGGCGGCGGGGGAGAGCTTGTCGGCGATGAGGACGCGGGGGGGCATGGGAGGGCTCCTGTAGAGCTTGAAGGTGTGAAGGTATGGCGCATCTCCCTCCCCCCCTGAGGGGAGGGTCGGGGTGGGGAACCGCCGCCGCTGCAGCCGATCAAGCTTGAGCGAGCCAGCACCTGCAAGGTTTGCGGCGGCTGCCCCCCACCCCGACCCTCCCCTCAAGGGGGAGGGAGATGCGAGGTCAGGCGGGGCTAAGTTCGGCGGAAACGGTGGCGAAGGCCCAGTCGAGCCAGGGGGTCAGCGCCTCCAGGTCGGTGTGGTCCACCGTGGCGCCGCACCAGATGCGCAGGCCAGGCGGCGCGTCGCGGTAGGAGCCAACGTCGAGCGCTGCGCCCTCCTTCTCGAGCAACGAAGCGAGCTTCTTGGCGAAGTCGGCCTGGACCTTCTCAGGCAGGACTGTCATCTTCGAATCGATCACCTTGAAACACACCGAGGTGTTGGAGCGTACGGCCGGATCAGCCGCCAGGAAGGCCACCCAGGGCGTCCGTCCCACCCAGCGGGCCAGCACATCCAGGTTGCGGTCGGCGCGGCTCTGCATCGCCTCCAGGCCGCCGATGGACTGCGCCCACTTCAGCGCGTCGATGCAGTCCTCGACGCAGAGCATCGACGGCGTGTTGATGGTCGCGCCCTCGAAGATCTCGGCGTTCAGCTTGCCGCCCTTCGTCATGCGGAACAGCTTGGGCAGGGCGCGGTCCGGCGTGAAGCTCTCCAGCCGCTCCACCGCTCGCGGCCCCAGGATCAGCACCCCGTGCGCCGCCTCGCCGCCGAGCGCCTTTTGCCAGGAGAAGGTCACCACATCGAGCTTGTCCCAGTCCAGCGCTTGGGCGAAGCAGGCCGAGGTCGCGTCGCAGATCGTGATCCCTGTCCGGTCGGCGGCGATGAAGTCGGCGTTCGGCACGCGCACGCCCGAGGTCGTGCCGTTCCAGGTGAAGACCAGATCCGCGTCGGCGCGGACCTTGGTCAGGTCCGGCAGCTCGCCATAGGGAGCGTCCAGCACCTGCGCGTCCAGCTTCAGCTGCTTGACCGCATCGGTCGCCCAGTCCTTGCCGAAGCTCTCGAAGGCCAGCAACTGCACCGGCCGGCAGCCCAGCATCGACCACATGGCCATCTCCACCGCGCCGGTGTCGGAACCGGGGACGATGCCGATCAGGTGGGTGTCGGGGACCTCCAGAACGGCGCGCGTGAGTGCGATCGCCTCCTGCAGCCGCGCCTTGCCGAGCTTTGAACGGTGCGAACGCCCAAGCACCGCGGATTTGAGGTTTTCGGGGGTCCAGCCGGGACGCTTGGTGCAGGGGCCGGAAGAGAATTCGGGGCGCGCAGGGCGCACGACCGGCTTGGCCGGGGCGGTGGTCGTCATCGATGTCTCCCATCCTTACAGATGGACTGCACCCCGTTGGGAGGGTGTGGCCCGCCGCCAGAAACCCCGCTCCGGTCTGCGATGCAAGTGGAAACTGGCCGTGAACCCTGTCCCGCTCCGGCGTTCACCAGCAGTTCAGCGCTAAGGCGGCTAGATGACGTCGGCGCGCTGCGGAAGGGATCGGCTTACCGGCTCACCCGTTTGACGCTCGGGCGGAAGCTTGGCCGTGGGCCATGCGGACACTCAGGAGCTAAATAGAATGAAGATCCTGGTATCGGCGCTCATCGCCAGCATGGCGCTCATGGCGGCGGGCGGCGCTGACGCAAGACCCTACTTCCATCACCGTTACTATCACCATCACCACTACTTCCACCCGTATCACCACCACGACTTCCATCGCTATCATCACCCCTACTGAACTCAGGGCTAATGCCGACGCCCCAGGCGTTAGCCGAAGTCTTAATTGTCACCACGGAGAGACGAAATGAAGAAGCTTATCCTGGCGGCCGTTGCGGCCACCGCCCTGATATCTGCGGCGCCTGCCGCCATGGCTCAACCCTATGGTTACTACCATCATCACTACTTCCATCGTCACTTCGGTTATGGCCCTAGGTTCGGCTATGGCTTTCATCATCGGCACTTCTGCTATCATCACCCCTATCGCTGCTGATTTTGCGGATCGGGGCCGGAGCTTAGCTCCGGCCCTTTTTCGTAAGCTCAGGGCCCCTGTCTCAGCCGACCCTCGATCACAGTGACCGCCTGTCCTGAGATCATCACCCGCTCGCCGGCCACTTGGCAGTGAATGTCGGCCCCTCGGCCAGGATAGGCCTGGTGAAAATCCAGCTCGAGCCGACCCAGCATGGCGGCCCAGACGGGCGCCAGGACGCAGTGGGCCGAACCGGTCGCCGGGTCTTCCGGGATGCCGGACCCCGGCGCGAAGAACCGGCTCACCACCCGGTATGGCTGGCCGGGGTCGGCGGCGGCGCTGACGATGACATTGCCCCGCTCGCTCGGGCCTGCGCCCAGGCGCTCCACCTTCATCAAGTCGGGCGACAACGCTCTAACAGCCGTTTCACTGGACAGGATGGCCAGCATGAAGCGGCTGGCGAACACCTGGAGGGGCTCAGCGCCCAGGGCCTCGGCGAGGCCGTCCGGGACGTCCACCGGCGTCGCGGCGGCGGCTGGAAAGTCCATCCGGTAGCCGCGCGCCGCCATCTCGACGCTCAGTTGGCCCGAGGACACGGTGTCGAAGACTAGCCGCGCGCCGCTCAGCCCCAACTCGCTGAAGAGGACATGGGCTGCGGCCAGGGTGGCGTGGCCGCACAGCGGAACCTCGATCGTCGGGGTGAACCAGCGCAGCTCGAAGCGATCCGGATCGACGGTCCGGCGAAGGAAGGCCGTCTCGGCCTGCTTGTTCTCCTCGGCCAGGGCCTGCATCCAGGCCGCGTCCGGCCAGTCGTCGAACGGCTCGACCACGCAGGCTGGATTGCCGCGGAAGGGCCGGTCGGCGAAGGCGTCCACTGTCCACTGCCGCATCGTCAGACCCTCGCCTCGACGGATCGGTCCGATCCGCGCGTCATCATGGCCGATCCCGCAGCCGCCAGCCATGGTCGAGCGGGCCGTGGCCGGCGCCAAAGCCCGGCGCATGGAGGATGGCGCCGCGCACATAGTCCCGGGCGCGCTCCACGGCGGTCTCCAGCGCGACACCGCGCGCAAGCTGCGCCGCGATGGCCGACGCGAGCGAGCATCCGGTGCCATGGGTGTGACGACTGTCGATGCGCCCGCTCTCGAACCGCGTCTCGCCGCTCGGCGTCATCAGCACGTCCACCACCCGCGGGCCGGGCAGGTGACCCCCCTTCATCAGAACCGCCCGGGCGCCGGCCTCGAGCAGGAGCTCGCCGGCCCGACGCAGGTCGTCGGCCGTTTGGACGGGCGTCCCCGTCAGCACCTCGGCCTCGGGCGCGTTCGGCGTGAGCACCGCCGCTCGCCCCACGAGCAGATCGAGCAGGGCCCGCACCGCCGCGTCGGACGCGAGGCTCGCGCCGCCCTTGGCCGTCATGACGGGGTCGATGACGGCGGGCGCATCGCCGGCCGCGTCGATCAGCTCAGCTGCGACCCGCACCATCTCGGCGCCGCCCAGCATTCCGATCTTCACGGCGTCGGTCCCGATATCCTCGAGCACCGCGAGCCCCTGGGCTTGAACCACGTCGGGCGGCACGGCGAAGACGGAGTGGACCCCCAAGCTGTTCTGCACGGTCACCGCGGTGACCGCGGTCGCCGCATGGCCGCCGAACATGGCGATGGTCTTGACGTCCGCCTGCAGCCCCGCCCCGCCCCCGCTGTCGGAGCCGGCGACGACGAGCACCCGGCCGAGGTCTTCACCCATGCCCCTCCCTAACCCGCGCTCGGAAGCGGCGGAAGCGCCAGGGCGCAATGCGGGCGGCGGACTAGGAGCCGCGCGTCACAGGTCCCGATTGCGTCTTCTTCAAAACAATCTAGATGCGTCCACGTCTTGTCGGGGGACGAGAGTGTCATGCGAGAACGGCTGCGGGGCGCGTACGGCCGGCTTAGAACCGTCCCGTGGGCCGGGGTCGTCGCCTCGCGCCTCGTCTGGGCGGCGAAAGGGGCGCTGGGCCGGCCGGTCGGGCTCGCCGCGACGCAGTTGGTCCCGCCGAAAGCCCGAAGACCCGAAACGCCGGCGCCCGACGCCCGGCTCCAGGTGGCGCTGGCCGCGATCCAGGCGCTGAGCGAGCGCATATCGGCGCTCGAACCCGCTCGGGCGGGGCAGCGGGCCGCCCAGCCCGAGTCGAGAAACGGGGCGTTGAACACGGTCTCGGTGATCGTCAGCACTTTGGACCGGGCGGACTGGCTGGACCGCGCCCTCACCGCCCTCGCCTACCAGCGCCATCGCGCGTTCGAGGTCATCGTCGTGGCGGGGCCTTGCCGGGACGGAACTGACGCTGTCCTGGCCCGTCACGGCGGGCGTATCCGCACCCTGAGGTGTGACGAGGCCAACCTGTCCGCCGCCCGGAACAAGGGGCTGGCGGCGGCGCGGGGCGACATGGTGGCCTTTCTGGATGACGACGCCGCGCCCGAGCCCGACTGGCTGGACCGCCTCTGCGCCGCCTACAATGATCCGCAGGTCGGTGGGGCCGGCGGCTTGATCCGCGACCGGACCGGCCTCGGCTACCAGTGCAAGGTGGTGGCCGCCGATCGCTTCGGACGCTCGGCAGAAGTCGGTGAGATGCGGCGCGCGCGGCTGGACCTGCCGGGGTCCGAGGTGGAACGGTATCTGAGCCTGACCGGCGCCAACAGCTCGTTCCGCCGACAGGCGCTGCTCGACATCGGCGGCTTCGACGAGGCCTACGTCTACTTCCTCGACGAGACCGACGTCTGCCTGCGCCTGTGCGAGGCGGGTTGGCGACTGACGGTGGTCGCGGAGGCGGAGGTCCACCACGCCTACGCGCCGAACGCGCAACGCCGCCTCGACCGGGCGCCGCGCAGCCTGCTCGACTGCGCGCGCTCGGCCACCTATTTCGCCCTCCGCAACGCCGCCCCGCGCCATGGTCTGGTCGCCGCCGCCGACCACCTTCACGACTACGCCACGACCCTGCGCCGCGACACGTTGTGGCGGCGTGACCACGGCGTCCTGACCGAGCCGGACGCCGAACGGCTGCTGGCGGAGATCGAGGCCGGAATGGCGCAGGGCGTCGCCTTGGCCTTCGAGGGTCGGCGACGCCTACTGGCGCCGAACCTGGCCGAGCGCGCCGGCGTGGCGACGCCGGTCGCCGGTGCGCCCTCGGTCCGCCCGGACACCGAGCGGCTGAAGCTCTGCCTGCTGTCGCAGGCCTATCCTTCGGCCGCCGAGGTCGAACATCCCCCCGGCGGCGTCGCGGTCTGGACCCAGGCCTTGGCGCTGGCCATGGCCGCCGCCGGGCACGAGGTGACGGTGATCACCCGCGCCGGCGGGGAAGAGCCCAGCGTGAGCTTCGAAGCCGAAGACGGGGCGGGCGTCTGGGTTCACCGGGTGGGCGGCCGGCTGGACCCCGGCCCGCAACGCCAGGACGAGGCTCTCGCCGCCCTGCCATCCAGCGTCGCGGAACCAGCCCTGGCGGCGGCTTTGGAGGTGATGCGGATCGATGCGCGACGGGCGTTCGACCTCGTCATGGGGCCGCTCTGGGACCTGGAACCCGTCGCCCTGTTCGGCCGGGCGCCGTGCCCCGTCGCGGTGAGCCTGCACACCGCCTGCGCTCAGATGAGCGCGTACAAGCCGCAGTGGGATCGGAATTATCGCCGCAGCCACGTGGACAAGGTGGTGGCCGGAGAGCGCCGGTTGCTGGCCCAGGCCCCTCACGTTCTTTCCAACAGCTTCGCCGCCGCCGTCGACATCGGCGCGGCCCTGAACCTGCCCGAGCTTGCGGCGCGCACCGTGGTGATCCCGCACGGTCTACCGGACCTGGCCCGGGGCGTTTCGGCGGCGATGCGCGATGACGGCGTAGAAGTCCTGTTCGTCGGGCGGCTGGAACGGCGCAAGGGGATCGACGTGCTGCTGGCCGCCGCCGCCGAGGTGCTCGCCGCCGCACCCGAAGCGCGCCTCGTGATCGTCGGGGAGGATGTGACGGCGGAGGGCGAACCGTGGCGCGAGGCGTATCCACGACGTCATGCGGGCGCCTCCTGGCTGGCGCGGGTCCGTTTCACCGGCCCGCTCTCGCGTCCCGAACTCCTCGCCCGCTACGCCGCCTGCGACCTCGTCGTCGCGCCATCGCGCTACGAGAGCTTCGGCTTGACCGCTTTGGAGGCGATGATCTTTGCCAAGCCTTGCGTGGCCAGCAACGCCGGCGGCTTGGCCGAGGTGGTGATCCACGATCAAACGGGATGTCTGGTCCCGCCGGACGACCCGGCTGCGCTGGCCGCGGCGCTCCGGCGCCTCGTCCGCGATCCTGCCCTGCGACGCCGGATGGGCGCAGCGGGGCGAGCCCGCTACGAGGCGCATTTCACCTCCGCGGCCATGGCTCAGGCGATGGAGAGCTGGGTCTGGGAGGCCGTGAAGCATCCGCACCGCCTCGCCGCCGAATAGCGGCAGCTCAGACGCCCATGTAGAGCGCTCGCGAAGGACAAAGGTCGGCCACCGGGCACTGGCCGCACCTCGGCTTGCGCGCCACGCAGATGTAGCGGCCATGCAGGATCAGCCAGTGGTGAGCGCGGGTGCGGTAGGGCGGCGGCACGCGCGCCATCAGGTCTCGCTCCACCGCATCCGGCGTGGTCGCCTGGGACAGGTCGAGCCGGTGGGAGACGCGGAACACGTGGGTGTCCACCGCGATCGCCGGCTCCACGTCCAGCTGGTTCAGCACCACGCTGGCGGTCTTGCGGCCGACGCCCGGCAGCGCCTGCAGCGCCTCGCGGTTCAAGGGCGTATCGCCGCCATACTGTTCCACCAGGATACGGGCGGCCGCGATGACGTTGCGAGCCTTGCCGCGGTAGAGACCGATGGACTTGATGTAGGGTTCCAGGCCTTCGACCCCGAGGTCGAGCATCTTCTCCGGGGTGTCGGCCACAGGAAACAGCTTTTCCGTGGCCTTGTTCACCGACTTGTCAGTGGCCTGGGCCGACAGCGCCACGGCGACCAGGAAGGTGTAGGGGCTGAGATAGTCCAGCTCGGGCCTTGGATCAGGCTGCAGGGTCTGGAAGCGCGAGAAGATTTCGGCGATGCGCGCCCGGGCCTTGGGCGACAGCCGCTTCGCCGGCGCGGGCTTGGCCTTTCGCGCGAGCTTCACGACGACGGGGGCGGGATCGTCGCCCGTTGAAGCCAAGGCGGCGGGCTTGGATCGGGCGGGCGCTCTCATGCTTGGGCACCATGGCGCGCGGGCGGACGCCGGTCCATATTGCACGCCATGTCCGCAGCCAAGGCCTCGGGCGCGCCGGTCTACATGGACGCGCTGCTCACCCCCAACCGCTCCTTGTCCAACAGGGGTCTGTGGATCCTGATGGCGGTGCTGGTGGTCTACAACCTGCTGGTGGCGGTGTTCCTGATCGCCATCGGCGCTTTTCCGGCGCCCGTGTTCCTGGGGCTGGACTTCGTGGGGCTGTTGATCGCGTTTCGCGTCAGCAACGGGCGCGCCGGGCGGGCCGAGCACGTGCACGTCACAGCCGACCGCGTCCAGGTCTCGCACCGCCATCCGAAGGGGCGGGAACAGACGGTCTGGAGTTCGCCCACCGCCTTCACCCGGGTAGCGGTCGAGCGGGCGGGCGAGCACGAGGCTCGCGTGCGGTTGCGGCTGTCGGGACGCACGCTCAGCATCGCCGGCAGCCTTAGCCCGCAGGAGCGGTCGAGCTTTGCAGCGGCGCTGCAGTGCGCCATCCAGAACGCCCGGTCCGAGCGCCACGGCGCCTGAGGTCTCCGGCTTAGGTGACCAACCGCAAGAATCGGGCGGCGCTGGGGCGTCCGCTCCGCTAGCCTTAATCCATGAGCTTCCATCCTCTGGTCAGCGCCCGATCTCCCGCCTCAGCGACCGAGCTTGCGGACTTCGATCCCGCCGTCAGGGCGGAGGACTATGTCCGCATGCAGGGCGCGCTGGAATGGCTGGCGCGGCGCTGGCGGGAGCGGCCGACTTTGGAGCAGGCCGCGGACGCCGCTGGGCTGTCGCCTCACCACTTCCAACGCGTCTTCACCCGCTGGGCCGGCGTCAGCCCCAAGACCTTCCTGGCGGCGCTCGCCCACGCAGAAGCGCGCAAGCGCCTTCAGGCCGGCGACAGCGTGCTGGACGCGGCCCTTGAGGTCGGTCTTTCCGGTCCCTCGCGCCTGCACGACCTGTTCGTGGTGCAGGAGGGCGTGACGCCCGGACAGGCGCGGCGGCGAGGCGAGGGCCTCGAGCTGCGCTACGGCTGCGCGCCTTCTCCATTTGGCGCCGCCCTGCTGGCGGCGGCCCCGCGCGGGCTGTGCGGTCTGGGTTTTGTGGACGGGGAGGACGAGGACTCGGCCCTGGACGACCTGCGCCGTCGCTGGCCGGCCGCACGCTGGGTGCGCGACGATGCGCTGGCGGCGCGCTACGCCGGTGCGGTGTTCGGGGGCGGCGCGACGCCGCTCGTGCTGATTGGACCGCCCTTCCATGTGCAGGTCTGGAAGGCGTTGCTGCGCATCGCGCCCGGCGACACGGCGACGTACGGCCAGGTGGCCGCCTGGGCGGATCGCCCTGGCGCGAACAGGGCCACGGGCGCGGCGATCGGCGCCAATCCGATCTCCTATCTGATCCCCTGCCACCGGGCGCTGGGGGCCGACGGGCGGCTGACCGGCTACCACTGGGGCTTGGCGCGCAAGGCGGCGATGCTGGGCCTCGAAGCGGTGCAGGTCCACGCAAACGCTTCCGCCTGACGCCTGACGCCTAGCGTTACCGTCTTTGCAACCTGATGGCGCCATCATCTGAGCTTACGATGAGGCCCCCGCGCACCCCCATCCGCCCGATCGCCGACGCCGAACTCCATGCGGCGCTGGAAAGCCATGTCCGCTACCGCGCCGGCAAGGCGGGCGGCCGACGCGCCGATCTGTCTTACAGGGGCCTTGGCAACCAGATGTTTGAAGGGGCCGACCTCGGTGAGGTGATCCTGACCGGGGCCGTGCTCAACGGCGCCGTGCTGGCGCGCTGCGACCTGGAACAGGCGGTGTTGTTCGGGGCGGACCTGCAGGACGCGGACCTGCGCGGCGCCCGGCTGGCGCGGGCCGACATGCGGGGGGCGTGCCTGCGAGGGGCCAACCTCTCCGGCGCCGATCTCACCGGATGCGACCTGCGCGAAGGTCGAATCGCCCTGCACGACCTGCGCGAAGGCCTGCTGATGATGCGCCACCAGCAAGGCGGCGCCTTCGACTACGCCGTGGTGAGCAACTCGGCGATGGAGGGGGCGCTGCTCGGCGAGGGCGTGACGTGCGCGGTGGACGCCCGCGACGCCAACCTTTCGCGCACCATCTTGAACGGCGCGCGGATGTGCAACGCGGTGCTGGACGGCGCGGACCTTTGCGGCGCCCAGATGCGCCATGCGGACCTGGCCGGAGCGTCGCTGCGTCAGGCGATCGTGGCGGGCGCCACGATCGGCGAGGCCCTGCTCGATCCCGGGGCGCTGGACGACACCCTGGGCGAACCGCCCGCTGTCGTCTTCATCGACGACGAGCCGCTGTGGGACGTGGTCACCCGCCACGAAGGCTGGTGCGCCTCCGAAGGCCGCAGCGGCGGCGCAGCGCCGGACCTGTCCCGTATCGATTTCCGCCCGATCCGCAGCCTGGCGCGCCGGCGGCTGACCGCGATGCGCGCGGAAGGCGCGATCTTCTTCGGCATGGACCTGCAGGGCTGCCAGATGCAGGGCGCCAACCTCACGGGCGCCGATCTGCGCAAGACGAACCTGCGCGACGCTGATCTTCGCGGGGTCAGGCTCGCCGGCGCGCAACTGGGGGGCGCCGATCTGCGCGGCGCAAACCTCGCGCCCCTGATGATCGCCGAAGGCCGTTATGTTCGGACCGACCTCACCCGCGCGATCCTGCGCCGCGCCGACCTGCGCCACGCCGACCTGCGCCGCGCGCGCCTGCTGGAAGCAGACCTGAACGGGGCCAGGATCGATCAGGCCCGCATGAGCGACGCCGAACTGGAGCTTTGAGCGCAAAGGCGCGAGCGCCACGTCTTGATGCGTCACCGCCAGTCCAATCTTACATACATTGAGGGCTGATCTGGACAGGCCTGCTGGGTCATGTGCGAGGGGTCGATCAATTCGGCGTCGTCCACCAACTGTGTCCACCCACGACAGTAGACAAGCGGGCTGGACTTGAACGTCAAGCTCCGCCATATGCGCAGCATCGTCAGCCTTTTTATGCAGAAGTTGTACATGACAGAAAATACCGAAGCGGTCGCGTTGACCGCTGATATCGTCTCCGCCTACGTCAGCAACAACAGCGTGGATGCAGGTGAGTTGTCCGGTCTGATCAATCAGGTCCACCACGCCCTGACCCAGGCCGCCCAGGGTGGCCAGACGGAGCCTGAGGCGGCGCCCACCCCCGCCGTCCCGGTCAAGAAGTCGATCACGCCCGACTTTTTGTTCAGCCTGGAAGACGGTCGTAAGTACAAGTCGCTGAAGCGACACCTCAGCACCCGCGGCATGACGCCGGACGAGTACCGCACAAAGTGGGGCTTGGCGAAGGACTACCCCATGGTCGCGGCCAACTATTCGGCTCAGCGCTCCAGCCTCGCGAAGTCGCTGGGTCTCGGCCGCGTGCGCGCCGATGCGGCCGAACCTGCGCCGGCGGAGGCGGCCCCTGCAGAACCCGCTGCCAAAGCCCCCCGCGGACGCCGCCCCAAAGCCGGCTGAACCTCGGCGAGCGCCTCGGCGCCGGCCCCGAAGGAAAGGCGGCGGCCCTAACCGAGGCCGCCGCCTTTTTCTATGCTCGGTGGATGCCGACCTGCCACTGACCACCTGATCTTCGAGGTGCGCCCCTCTTGGGGGAGATGTCGGCGAAGCCGAATGTGGAGGCTCCATCCGGAACCGGCGGCGCAGCCCCCCCACCAAGCTACGCTTGGTTCCCTCCCCCTGACGTTTTACGCCCGCAATCATCCCGCTCCAGCATAAGGCCTTGATGAGAGCACCGGCTGGAGACGACGATGTTACGATCGGCTTAGAACGGGATCTCGTCATCCAGGTCGAAGTTTTCCTTCGCCCCACCGCCGCCCTGGGCGGGTCGGCCGGGACTGAACCCGCCACCACCACCACCACTACGTCCGCCACCGTAGTCGCTCCGCCCACCGCCGCCGCCCCCGCTATAGGCGCCCTCCTCGCCCGCCCCGGCGTCGCCGCCGCCACGGCCGCCCAGCATGGTCAGCTCTCCGCGAAACTTCTGCAGCACGATCTCGGTGGAATACTTTTCGGTCCCCGCCTGATCGGTGTACTTGCGGGTCTGCAACGCCCCTTCGATGTAGACCGTGGAGCCCTTCTTCAGATAGCTCTCGGCCACCTTCACCAGGTTCTCGTTGAAGATCACCACCTGATGCCACTCGGTCTTTTCCTTGCGCTCGCCGCTGGTGCGATCACGCCAGGACTCCGAAGTGGCGATGCGCAGGTTCACCACCTTGTCGCCGGAGTTGAGCGTGCGGACCTCGGGGTCCTTGCCCAGGTTGCCGATCAGGATGACCTTGTTGACGCTGCCGGCCATTGCCCGCCCTCGCTCTCAGAGAATGCTGTTGTTCCGCTTACGTTCGCAGCAAGCGATGTGTGGAGTCAATGCCGTCGGTGCTAGGACGGCGGCGTTGGCGAGGAACCCTGGGGCACCAGGCGGCCGTCGTCGGTGCGCGTCAGCATGGGGAAGGACGGCGCGTCCAAGGCGTTGGAGGAGAACACGCCGCGCGGATCGACGAACAGGAACTCCCCCTGATAGACGCCGGTCACGTCATGGGCCGAGCCGCCGAGCACCAGGAAATGGGTGCGCATGGAGTCCAGCGCGGCGGCGCAATGCTCAAGGTCGGCGACATTACGCTTGACCACGAAGAAGCGATACTTGCCGCTGACTTCGCCGCCGACTTCGCCCTTGCCGTTCACGACCATGTGCCAGCAGACGCCCGTGTCCTCCGGCGCCTGCACCGCCGGTGCGCAGGCGCTAAGCGCCGCCGCCGCGCCGACGATCAGGCAGATGGCGCCCGCCACGCGGCGGGGGGGTCGGTCCGACGGGTGACGTCGGCGCTCCTCGGTGCGGCCTGGCATCGAACGCCTCAAAGGGAAGGGATGGAGCAATCGGCCGGATACTGCGGCGCCAGCGGACTGAAGTCCCGGTTGTTGGCGGACGCGTCGATCCGCCCAGGGGTGTCGCGCAGCGTCAACCCGGCCCAGCGACCATAGACCACCTGCCCCGGCACAGGGCACCGGCCGTCGAACAGCGTGTGCACGCAGCTGTCGAGGCTGACGCCCTGCCCCGCCGCTCGCCAGCCCGCGGCCGTATAGCGGCGGCACTCGGCCGGAGGCTGGGAGGCGTAGCCGCGCGCAGCCGGCGCTGTGGGATCGGTGGACGCCTGCTCGCCGTCGCCCTCAGAGGTGTCGTCGTCATCCGCAGGGCCGGCCTTCGCCAGGGGCTGCAGGTGGGTGTCTCCGCCCCCCGCAGCGATCGCGCCGCTCTGGTCGAGGCCGACGTCGAGCCCCCCAGGGGCGACCCCGTTCTTGGCCGCGCAGTCCGCCGCCGTCTGCATGCCCACGAACTGCCCGTTGACGAAGCACCGAACCGAGGTGTCGGACTCCAGCTTGGGCGCCTTACCCATTTCCACCTTCAGCCCGCCTGCGGCGGAGCCGGTGATGTTGGTGCTTTCGGCAGGCGGAATCGGCTCGCTGGAGTGCGGCGTGCGGCCCAGCAGCAGCGCCGCCGCGACCGCCAGCACGACCGCGCCTGCGGCGCCAAGGCCCGCCAGCGTGCGACGGTCGTTCAACCAGCTCATCGTCCCTCGCTAAGCCGCCGCGATCCCCGACGCAAGCCGGCGAAAGGCCCCGCCGCCGGGTCGCTCAGCGGCGCTTGATCGCGGGCGAGGCGGGGGCCTGGCAGGTCGGCATCAGCTCGATCAGGTTGACGTTCATGTGCGGCGGCAGTCCGGCGATCCAGGCGACGGTCGCGGCGATGTCGTCGGCCGTCAGGGGGGTGACGCCTTCATAGACCTTGGCGGCCTTGGCTTCGTCCCCGCCGAAGCGCACGGCGCTGAACTCCGTGCCGCCGACCATGCCGGGCTCGATGCAGGTGACGCGGACCCCGGTGCCGATCAGGTCCGCCTTCAGCCCCAGCGTGAACTGCTCCACGAAGGCCTTGGTGGCGCCGTACACGTTGCCCCCCGGATAGGCGTAGTTCGCCGCCGTGCTGCCGAGATTGATGACCAGACCCCGGTCCCGCGCCACCATGGCCGGCAGCAGGGCGCGGGTCAGGTGCATCAGGCCCGTGACGTTCACCGCCACCATCTCGTCCCAGCCCGCAAGGCTCGCCGTCTGCGCCGGCTCCATCCCCTTGGCCAAGCCGGCGTTGTTGACCAGGAGGTCCACCTCTCGCCAGGCTTCGGGCAAGGCGTCTGGCAGGGCGGCGACCGCTGTGGCGTCCGTCACGTCCAGGTCGTAGGGCAGCAGGGCGCCGCCCAGCTCTGCGTGCAGAGCGTCCAGCCGGTCGGCCCGTCTCGCGCAGGCGATCACCCGCCAGCCCTCGCTCACCAGCCGCCGGCTGATGGCGTCGCCGAAACCAGCGCTGGCGCCGGTGACGAGGGCGGTCTTGACCATGGGGGATGCTCAGCCTGGACGTCGACGCAGCCGTCGACACCTTGCTGTAAGCGGAAACCCGACCGGGGTTCCAGCCCGCGGTCGACCCCGCGGCTTGGACCCGCGGTTCAGCCCGTGCGGCGCAGGGGGGCCGGCCGCTCGGCCGCTTGGGCCGACGCCAGCCAGTTGCGCAGCAGCCGGGCCGCCGGGGCGCGCCAGGTCTCTGCGGTCAGACCCATCTGCGACGCAGGCGGCCAGCGCGCCATCAGCTCAGGGCTCCGGTCGCTCCGGGCGGCGTCGAGGAGCGCGGCCATCCTTGCGTGCGCCGGCGGCTCGAACACGCCTTGGGGAAGCGCGGGAGGGGCGACGCGCGCGCCCAGCAGATAGCGCTGCAGGTCGCGCTTGAACTCCAGCATCAGCGAGGCCTGGTCGTATTCCGGATGCCCCTGCAGGAACAGGAACGCCGCGGTCCCGCCACGGCGCACGAAGGCGTCGACGCCGGCCTGGGGCGAGCGGCTGAGGATGCGGTAGCCTCGTGACACCAAGTCAGGCTCGTGCAGCCCGTTGCCGCGGGAATGCGGCGTGATCCAGGTCTGATCCAGGCCCTCGACCAGGGGGTCGGAGCCCACCGGCGCGCAGGCGAACACGCCGCTGCATTTCTGCGCCAGCGGCCGGCGAGGAACGCCGTCCAGATGCAGCACCGCGGCGTGCGCCGCCAGGCACGACCAGAGCGTCGGCACGGCCGCCGACCACGCCCAGTCCGCAAGCGCAGCCAGGGAGGCGAAGAAGGGCTCCTCAGACAGCTCGGCGCACCTTGGCTCCGCGCCGGTGACGATCAGGGCGTCCAGCCCCGCGCCGTCGAGTTCGGACAGGCTGCGATAGCGGGCGCGAAGGCGCGCGGCGGCCTCAGGACCCCGGGCGATCTCGGGGATGTGGAACAGCTGGAGCTCCAGCCGCCGTTCCGGCGCGGCGGTCTCCAGCAGCAGGCGGAACTGCCGCTCCGTGGCCGCCAGGGCCGCGTCGGGCATGTTGTTGACCAGGCCGACCGTCAGGCGGCGGCGGTCGATGGAGAAGGCCACCGGGCGCGCGCGAGCCAGGGTGCGCCGCTCCGGCGCGCCGGCCCGCCAATAGGGATCGGCCGGGGCCCCCATGCCCGCTCAGGCCGCGACGGGGCGTCGCCGCGCTCGACGCGCGGCCGCCAACGCCTGGTCGAGGTCTTCCAGGATGTCGTCGATATGCTCGATGCCGACGCTGATGCGGATCGTCTCCGGCCGCACCCCGGCCTTCAGCTGGACGTCCGGCGGCATCTGGCGGTGGGTGGTGGAGGCGGGGTGGCAGGCCAGCGACTTGGCGTCGCCGATATTGACCAGCCGCTTGATCAGGCGAAGCGCGTCATAAAAGGCCTTGCCCCCTTCGAGCCCCCCGACCGCTCCGAAGGTCATCAGGGAGGAGCCCTGGCCGTTCAGGTACTTGGCGGCGAGGGCGTGGTAAGGACTGTCCGCGAAGCCCGTATAGTTCACCCACGCCACGTCGTCGTGGGCGCGAAGGAAGTCGGCGACCTTGCGGCCGTTCTGCAGGTGGCGCTCCATGCGTAGCGCCACCGTCTCGATGCCCTGGATCAGCTGGAAGGCGCTCATCGGCGCCAGCACCGCCCCCATGGTGCGCTGATAGACGCTGCGCGCCCGGGCGATGAAGGCCTTGTCCCCGAAGCGCTCGCGGTAAACAAGGCCATGATAGGAGGCGTCGGGCGTGTTGAAGCCCGGGAAGCGCTGCGCTTGCCGCTCCCAGGGGAAGCGGCCGCCGTCCACGATGATCCCGCCAAGCGTTGTGCCGTGCCCACCCATGAACTTAGTCAGGCTGTGCACCACCACATCGGCGCCGTAGTCGATGGGACGCAGCAGACACGGTGTGGCCACGGTGTTGTCCACCACCAGCGGCACGCCGGCTGCGTGGGCGACCTGCGCCAGCGCCTCGATGTCGGCGATATTGCCGGCGGGGTTGCCGATGCTTTCGCAGAAGACAGCGCGGGTATCGGCGTCGATCAGAGCGGCGATGGCGTCGGGGTGGTCGCTCGACGCATACCGCGCGGTGATCCCCTGGCGCGGCAGCACGTGGCTGAACAGGGTGTGGGTGGTGCCGTACAGCTGGGGCGCGCAGACGATGTTCCCGCCATGGTCGGCGAGGTTGGCGATGGCGTAGTGAAGCGCCGCCTGGCCGCTAGCGACGGCGAGTGCGCCCACCCCGCCCTCCATCGCGGCGACCCGTTCCTCCAGCACCGCGACCGTGGGGTTGGCGATGCGGCTGTAGCGATAGCCCTCGGCCTCCAGGTCGAATAACGCGGCCCCATGATCGGCGCTGTCGAAGGCGTAGGCCGCGGTCTGATAGATCGGCACGGCCACCGCATGGGTCGCCGGATCGCTGTCGAAGCCTGAGTGCAGGGCCTGGGTCTCAAGTCTCATAGCGTTGCTCTAGCCCATCGACGTTTCATTGCGGTTCACAGGCGCTGCGCCAAAGCGGGACGCTCAGCGCACCAGCATGTGTTCGATGGAGGCGTGGGCGACCTGGGGATGGCCGGCGATCCGGTCGACCAGCCGTCCCGCCGCGTCCGGGCTCAGACGCGTGACCTGCAACACGGCCTCGAAGCGCTCGCCGACCGGGCGGACCGTCAGCGCGCTAAGCTGTCCGTGGCCGCGGGCCAGCTCGTCCAGAAGGTCCGACAGGGCCGGATGCATGGCGGTCAGGGCGATGACCAGCTTGTGGATCACCAGACGGTCGCGCATCCAGTCGCCGTCGGTCTGCGGCGGAAACGGGGCGAGCTTGGCGGCGGAAGCAGTCATGGGGGGCGTCCTCTGACGAGACGCCAGCAAGGCGCGTGCCGAAACTCCGCGCGGAGCGATCTAAAATAGAACCGGCGCGAGCTTACGGTCCGGCTACCTTTTGCGGGCAAGGTCTCCCGCGTCCCACCGGAGCCGAAGATGTCCAACCTGGTCGCCACCCGCGCGCCGATCTCCCAGACCTGGACCTTCTTCGAGGGCGAGTGGCATGAGGGCAATGTCGCGATCATGGGGCCGCGCACCCACGGCGCCTGGCTCGCCTCCACCGTGTTCGACGGCGCCCGGCGGATGGCCGGCCGCTTCCCGGACCTTCAGGCGCACTGCGCCCGGGTGAACCGCTCCGCTACGGCGCTGGGTCTGTCGCCGGAGGTCGCCGTCGAGCGGTGGCTGGAGCTGACCCACGAAGGCGCCGGGCGCTTCGCCCACGATGTCGACCTCTACATCCGCCCCATGTACTGGGCCGAAGCCGGAGCGGCCGGGGGCGGGGTAATGTTCGATCCCGCCTCCACCCGGTGGTGTCTGTGCCTGCACGAGTCGCCTCTACCCGAACCGAAGGGGATCGCGATCACCCTGTCGCCCTATCGCCGCCCGACGGCTGAGTGCGCCCCGGTGGACGCCAAGGCCGGCGCCCTCTACCCCAATAGCGGCCGGGCCCTGCGGGAGGCGTACGAGCGCGGTTTCGGCAACTGCCTGATGCTCGACATGCTGGGCGATGTGGCCGAACTCGCCAACGCCAACGTCTTCATGGTCAAGGACGGCGTGGCGCTCACGCCGACCCCCAACGGGACCTTCCTGAACGGCGTCACCCGCCAGCGTGTCATAGCCCTGCTTCGCGCCGACGGCGTGGAAGTGGTGGAGCGCACCCTGCGCTACGCCGATTTCCTTCGCGCCGACGAGATCTTCTCCACCGGCAACTTCCAGAAAGTGGCCCCGGTCATCGGCATCGACGGGCGGGAGCTGGGGATCGGCGCCATGACGCTGCGGGCGCGGGCGCTTTACTGGACGTTCGCGCAGGACCAGGGGTGAGCCGGGCGAACCGCTCAGGGACCGACCAGCCCGAGCACCGCCCGCGCCACCCGGCCGGCGCCTTCCCCATCGCACAGCGCCCGGGCGGTCTGGCCTAGGGTGCGGCGCACCGACAGACCGCACAGCCGGACGAAGCCCTGCGCCAGCAGGCGGTCGAAGTCGGGCCGGGCGGTGTCGGCATGCAGCAGGGCGCCGGCGCGGGAGAGGGCCAGGATCGTGTCGCGCTGGTTGTCGGCGACCACGACGGCCAGCGTCGGCAAGCCGAGGGCGCACCGCTCCCAAGTCGCCGAACCGCCCGCGCCGACCGCGATGTCGGCGGCCTGCATCAGGGCCGCGACGTCGCGGGCGTCCGGATGCAGAACCAGGCCAGGGTCGCTTGCGGCGCGCACGCACAGCCGGGGCAGGCTGTCTGCGTCTGACGCCAGCGCCACGTCGAATACGGCGTCCGGGGCGAGCGGGCGCAGGACCTCGATCGCGCGCGAGGCGATGGCGTCCACATCGCTCAACCCGAAGGAGACGAACACGCGCCGCACCCGCGCCGCGCTCGGCTCGACAACCGTCGTCGCCGTGCGCGCGAAGGCAGGCCTCAGGAGCGCATAGCGCGGCCCGAGCAGCAGTTCGCAGGCTGGGGGAACGCGGCCGGCATAGTCGCGGGGCGTGCGCCCGAAGCCCGGATCGATCAGCAGGTCGCAGGCGTAAGTGCGGTCCGCCAGATCGTCCACGACCACGATCTTGAGCCCTGGCGCGGCGAACGGCGCAACTTCGATCGCGGACAGGCCATAGTCGTCGAGCACGAGCACGTCGGGCGCAAGCGCCCGCACCGCCGCCGCGATCTCTCCGACATCGCCGGACCGGGAGAGCGGATGGAGGGCGACAGGCGTCTCGGCGAAGCGGCGGAGCAGGCGCTCGCCCCAGGGCGGCGTCGCAAAGGTGCAGTCCGCACCGCAGGCCTGCAGCGCCTCGGACAGGGCCAGATCGCGCATCAGGTGACCGCCGCCGACCTCCGGCGCCGCGGCGGGCGCGAACAGGACCCGGGGACGACCGCTCATGCGACGCCTGTCATCCCAAGGCGGGTCGGGGGCCGGCGTTGGGCGGCGGAGGCGATGGCGCGGGCCTCCCCCTCCGACGGCGCACCGGTCGCTCGCCGTCGGGCAGGAGCGCCAGCCGGACCAGGGCGGCGGTGAGCACCAGCGGCGCCAGCGGCGCGTCCGCCCACTGCAACGCCATCATCGCCACCGGCGTCGACCAGACCAGGATGGCGAGGGGCAGCGACAGCCAGACGCGGTGATCCCGGCGCAACAGCACGAGGGCTGCGGCGCTGGCCGGGATCAGGTCGTAGTTGAAGGCCTGGGGAGAGGCCACGAAGGTCGCCAGCATCAGCACGGCGGCGCGGAGCTCCAGCGGGCAGCTGCGCCTCCACCACGCCCAGGCGGTCAGCCCCGCCGCCAGCAGGGTGAAGGGCGCCTGGACGGCCAGCGCGTCCCACATCTGCAGGTGCAGGATGCGCGCCGACATATAGGCGGACGGCATCATCCATTGGAACGGCCCGTGGCCGTGGCGCAGCATGAGCCCTTGCGTGTAAAGCGTCGGCCCGAAGAAGCCCCTCCAAGCGCCCAGGCCGAACGCAAGCGTGGACAGAGCCAGCACCGCCGCGACCGTCGCGGCCGCCGCCCACATGACCCGCCAGCGCCGCCCAGCCAGGACCGCCACCGGCAGCAGGATGGCGATCTGCGGCTTGAAGATCAGCAGGCCGAGCAGGGCGCCGGCCATCGCCGGGCGCCGGTCGATCAGGCTCAGGCCCGCGATCATCAGCGCCGCGCTGAACGCGCCGTTCTGGCCCAGTCCGATGTTGGTCGCGGTCGCGGGCGCCAGCATCAGCAGGCTCCACAGCCACCACTTCCGAGTCCAGACCCGTGCGGCGAACCCCAGCGCCACCAGGCCTGCGAGGGTCCAGAGGACCAGGCCCGCCATGTAGGGTGTGAAACCGAGCGGCAAAACCAGGAACAGGTTCGGCGGCGGATAGGACCAGAAGTGGAACGGCAGGCGGGCGTCGAATAGCGACCGCTCCCGCGCCAGGAACAGCACGGGCTGGAAGATGTCGTCCACCCGCCCGGCCAGGATCATGTGCCCGGCTGTCCACGAATTGACGAAGTCGCGCCCGATGGCGTGGTGGGTCCAGTCCAGATGACCCTGCCGCCCCAAAGTGAAGTAGGAGGTCAGGATCGCCCAGGCCACCACGCTCAGCTCCCACAGGAACAGCCACGGCCAGACCCGGCCGATCCAGCGCAGGAAACGCATCAGCGGGGCGACGCACCCGCACCGGGCGCCTTAGCAGCCGCGCCCGGCTGGACGGCGTGGCTGGCTGGCGCCGGCTGGGCGACGGGCCCGGCTGGCGCTGGTCGGAAGATCACCCCCGGCGGCAGGACGCGATAGACCTGCAGCGGTTCGTTCTTGGTCGAGAGCGGCTGCAGCCAGGCGGGGGGCTGGCCGGCGTCCAGCCGCTTCTGCAGGGCCGCCTTGGTCATGTCGGCGCGGTCGCCGTGATGGGAATGCATCCGGCACTCGACGACGTAGGCGATCCCCGCCCGTCGGGCGAGGGGGGCGGCGGCCGAGTCGGCGTCGGCCTTCAGGATGGCGTGCGCGCGCAGGATGCCCCAGCCCATGCGGTGGTAGGGCCCCGCCAGGGCGCTGTCCTGCGTGGTGGCGAGCACCAGGGGTCCGAGGTCCACCTCCCCCAGGACGACGCCTGTGGGCTTGGAGTCGGCCAGGGTGTCGAAGCTGGCGATGTCGAAACAGCGATCTGCCGGCGCCAGCGTCTTCTTCAGGGCTGTCTTCCTGGCGACGGGCCCATGGGCCGCCGTCCCATGCGCTGCGGTCTTGTGGGACTTCGACGGAAGGAGCGGCGCGATGCGGTTGGTGGCCGTGGCGGCGATCCCCTCGGCGGTCACGGGGCTGGCGACCGCGGCGGCGAGGACCACCGCCAGCCAGTTGCGATAGCCGCTCCAGCCCAGCACCTCGGTGGCGGCGGCCGCGATCACCGGAACGGCGAACCACTCCGCATAGCCGGTCATGCGGATGGCGCTGGCCCCCGCTGCGGCGCCCATCGCCAGCAGCAGGCCGCTGAGCCAGAAGGCGAAGTCCCGCCTGTTCTCGGCCCGCAGAGCCAGCAGCAGCCAGGCGATCCCCCCCACCGCCCAGATGGCGATTCGCCCCACCCCGTCGGCCAGGTTGTGCTTCAGCACTGAAGCGATCGGGCGGACCTCCTGCACGTAGTTCAGCCAGATCGGCCGGATGCGCGGGTCTACGTCGGCGAAGAAGCCGTGGATGCAGTGGGGGTAGAGCGCCAGATACGTCGCCCCCGACGCCGCCCCGATCACGACCAATCCGACCAGCCGCAAAGGCCAGCGGAGCCCCGCGCCGAACCGCGCCAGGGCGGCCACGCCCAAGCCCGCCACCAGGATCGCCGCGCACAGGTTCCAGGCCATGGCGTCGCAGACCTCAACCCCCCAGCGCCACGGCGGCGTCTGGATCGCGAAGGCCAAGGTGGTGACGATGGCCAGCGACAGGCCGTAGGCCTGCGCCGCGCCCGCCTGGGCTCGGTAGAAGCCGAAGCGCAGCGCCAGCATGGCCCCGATCGCAGCGCTGAACACCAGGCTCTCCAGCCCGACCGCGGCGCCCAGGGCGGTGGCGACCCCGGCGATCAGCGCGCCCTTGACCCGGGAGCGCATCATCGCGCCGGCCAGCGCCAGGAAAGTGAAGGTCATCTGTACGTCGTGGTGGTCGATCCGGCCGGGGCGGAACTGGATGTAGAGGTCGAGGTCGCTGGCCAGGATCACGGCCGCCACGATCACGGCGGCGTTGTAAACAGCGCCCCGCCCGAGCCGCTGGGCGCTCACCAGCGTCGCCAGCGCCGCCGGGAATATCCACAGCAGCGGCCAGGTGAAGCGGGTGGCGAACTCCGCATCGTCCGCCGACAGGGCAAGGCGGAACACCCGATCCAGCCCCGCGATACCGCCGTCCAGCAGCCGCGACCAGTGCATCCACAGGCCCACCGGCGGCTGAAAGCGCGTCACCAGCTGGTCCCACCAGCCCCGCCCGTTCAGCATCGCCCGGACCGCGACCAGGCGCGTGGCGTCGTCGGTGTCGCCGTAGCTGACGTTCAGGTTGTCCCAGTTCGTCACGCCGAGCCACACGCCCATGATCAGCGTCACCGCCAGCGCCAGCAGCACCAGCCGCCTCGGCGTCCCGAAGTCGGGCGAGCGGACCAGCAACCGGCTCGGCGAGAAGCGGGGATTGCCCAGGCGCGGCTCCGGGCCGCTCGCTTTCAGCTTGGCGTAGGTCACGGTCTCGTGTTTACCGGGTGTTGGAGGCTTGTGGGCGAAGGTGGGCGACCGCACGCTCGGTGAGCAGTCGAGGTTCTCTTATGCCCATTCGGTTTCCGCTTCATACCCCCGCGAAGCGGCTGATCGCCCGCGCGCCGCAGGGCTCGCTGCCTTTTCTTTCGGTCGGCATGACCGGTCTGGCGGTCCACAGCCTGATGTTCACCACTCTGTTCCATGTGGCGGGCCTGGACGACAAGCTGGCGTGGCTGATCTCCATCTGCATCGCCACGAGCGTGACCTGGGTGCTGAACCGCCGCCTGACCTTCGCCGCCAGCGGGCGCGGGCGGGGCGCGGAGGCGGGGCGCTACATCCTGGTCACTGCGATCTCGCAAGGGATCAGCTACGGTGTGTTCCTTGGCCTGGGGGTCGAGACGCCCCATCTCCCGAGGACCCTGGCGCTGATGATCGGCGCGGCGGTGGCCACCTTCTTCTCGTACACCGGCCAGCGGTTCTTCACCTTCGCGGCGCCCAGGACCCCCGCCGGCGAACCTGTCATCACGGATATCCCGGTCGCATGAGCGCAGACGTCGACGTCCTGATCATCGGCGCGGGCCCCGCCGGCCTCACCGCCGGATACCTTCTGGCCAAGGCCGGCAAGTCGGTCATCGTGATCGAGCGGGACCCCGTCTATGTCGGCGGCATCAGCCGCACGGTGAAGTACAAGGCGGCCGAAGGCGATTTCCACTTCGACATCGGCGGCCATAGATTCTTCTCCAAGGCCAAGGAGGTCGTGGACCTCTGGAACGAGATCCTGCCGGACGACTTCATCGACCGGCCGCGCCTGTCGCGCATCTACTACGGCGGCAAATACTACGCCTATCCGCTGCGGGCGTTCGAGGCGCTGAAGAACCTCGGCGTATTCACCAGCACGCTGTGCATGGCGTCCTACGGCATGGCCAAGCTGACGCCGGTGAAGGACCCTCGCACCTTCCACCAATGGGTGCGCAACCAGTTCGGCGAGCGCCTGTTCTCGATCTTCTTCAAGACCTACACCGAAAAGGTGTGGGGCATGAGCTGCGACGAGATCAGCTCCGACTGGGCCGCCCAGCGCATCAAGGGCCTGAGCCTGAGCGCCGCGGTGATCGACGGGGTGAAGCGCTCGCTCGGCCTGAACAAGAACACCCAGGCCGCCGAACTCGGCCAGCAGGGCGGCGTGAAGACCCTGATCGAGAGCTTCCGCTATCCCCGCAAGGGCCCCGGCATGATGTGGGAGACTGCGGCCAGGAAGATCGAGGCCATGGGCGGCCAGCTGTTCATGGACACGAGCCTCGAGCGCCTGCGCTGGAACGCCAAGTCCAGGCACTGGGTGGTCAGCGCGAAGAACGGCGAGGAGGGCGAGGTCTCCGACATCACCGCCGAGCACGTCATTTCCTCGGCCGCCATCACCGAGCTGGTCGCCTCCATCGACCCACGTCCCACCTGCGTCGCCAACGCCGAGGCGCTGCGCTACCGCGACTTCATCACCGTGGCGCTGATTACCCGGATCGAATCGACCAAGTCCTTCCCCGACAACTGGATCTACATTCACGACCCAAGCGTGAAGGTCGGCCGCATCCAGAACTTCCTGTCCTGGTCGCCGGAGATGGCGCCGCCGGGCTATGCGTGTCTGGGCCTGGAATACTTCTGCTTCGAGGGCGACGGGGTCTGGACCTCGCCGGACGCCGACCTGATCGAGCTGGCCAAGCGCGAGATCGGCCGCATCGGCCTGATCCGCCCCGAAGACGTGGTGGACGCCGCGGTCGTGCGCCAACCCAAGGCCTATCCCGTCTATGACGAGGTCTACCAAGCCAATGTCGAGGCCGTCCGCCAGGAGCTGGAGACCAAGTACCCCACCCTGCACCTCGTCGGCCGCAACGGCATGCACAAGTACAACAACCAGGACCACGCCATGATGACCGCCATGCTGACGGCGGAGAACATCCTGGCGGGTGGGCGCAAGTACGACACCTGGCAGGTCAACGAAGACGCCGAATACACCGAAAGCGGTTATTCCGGCGCCGAGTCTGCGCTGAAGAGCGAGCGCCTGGTGCCCCGGAAGGTCGCTGCTTAACGCCGGGGTGCATTCCCCGGAGTTAGGGCCTGTAAGCGGACGCTACGCACTCCGCTAAGCTCTCACGTAACGGACTGGCGCCCGCCTGAGGCCCATGTGCTCGTGGGCGTCGTAACATCCGCTCTCCGGCCAGAATCGGTCTTTGCGCGCTTGCAGCCATACGGGCAGCTAGGCCACAATGTCGGCGGTTCGGACGACGAGCGGGACGCCTTAGACCATGGTCTTGATGCGGCGGCTGGCGTCATGAGCGCCGAGATTGATCCCTTCGACCTCGACGCCGCCGGTATCCGTCGGGCGATGTCCGACCTGCGGGCCTTCATAGAGGCCTTGGCGGTGCGGCTGAAAGGCGCTCTGCCCGACCGGGTGACGGTCGAGCGCCGCCGCGACGGACTGCTCTCCCGCACCAGTCATGTGCATGAGATCGTGCTCAGGGGCGACGGGGGCGAGTACCGGCTGCGCTTCGACAAGGGGACGCTCACGGCGACCCGGGCCAAGACGGTGCGCGGTGTGGTGATCAGCACGACAGAACTGCCCGTGCCGCAGTGGCTGGCCGAGGTACGCGCCGAGGTGGCGACTCTGGCCGGGGCCATGGGTTCAGCCAGCGACGTGCTACACGATTTCCTGTGAGGAGACGCTGATGGCCCCAACGCTGCAAGGCACAGCCGGAAGCCCGCTCCCGACGGCGGAGCAGGCGGCCGCCCGCAGCGCGGCATGGGAAAGCGCGCTGGCCCACAACCAGCTGCCGAGCTTTGTGGTGGAGCGTCTCCATGCGGCGGCGCAGCGCGAGCTGCCCTGGCTTTCCACCATGACGCCGGCGGAGCTTTTAATCGCGCGCAGCCACAGGATAAGGCCGATCGCGACGGTGAGCGGCACCTGCTGGTACCAGTACGAGCGCAGCTGGACCGAGGGGCATGCAGCGGGATGGCGCGCGGCGCTACATCGGCTGCGAGCCGAGGCGATCGCCTGCGGGGCGAATGCGGTGGTGGACGTGAAGATGCGCACCGTCCACACCGACCTCGGCGCCAGCATGGACTATACCCTGCTGGGCACTGCGGTGCGCATGGAAGGCCTGCCGGCCAGCCCCGACCCCGTCGTCGCCACCGTCCCGGCGCTGGAGTTCGTGCGACTGCTGGAGATGGGAATCGTGCCGGTAGGGATCGCAGTGGGGGCCCATTACGAGTGGCTCACGGATTCTATGAAAACCTATGGCGGCCAGGGGAGCTGGACAAACCGCCCGCTCACCAGCCTGCAGCACTTCTGGGAGACGGTGCGACGCCACGCGCACCGGGAGCTTCGCGCAGACGCGGCGCGTCAAGGCTCTGGGGTGCTCGCCCATACCCATTTCGGCCAGTTGCTGAAGCAGGAGGGCGATAAGGACAGGCCGGACCGCTACCTTGGACGCCACATCGTCATCGGCACGGTTGTCGACACCCGCCGCGGCGACGGTGTGCCCCATCACATCCAGACCGTCGTGGACATGCGCGATGGCCTTTCGCCGCTCTCGAACGAGACCCGCGGCCCCGCCACCAACGATTTGCACGATAGAGAGGGAGGCATCTGATGGCCGACACCCACGACGCGATCCCCCAGCACGCGCTCGAGCGGATGAAGGGGCTGCGCAGCCAGAACCATCCCGGCGGCGTCTTCACCTCCGACTTCTCGGTCAACGAGTTCCTGCTGGTCAGGAAGGCCGGCTTCGAGCCTGTCGGTCTCTGCGTGGGCTCCTGCATCTATCACGTAGGCATCCAGTACGGCGGCTGGTCGAAGAACCAGGAGATGACCGTGCTCTCCCAGGCCATGTACGAGGCGCGCGAGCACGCCATGACCCGTATGCGCGAGGAAGCCCGCAGCATGGGCGCCGACGGCGTGGTCGGCGTGCGGCTGGAGGTCAAACGGCTGGAATGGGACCAGCACATCCTTGAGTTCGTCGCCATCGGCACCGGCGTGGTGCACGCCGCCGGCCACACCGCCTTCAAGGGCCCGGGCGGCGCGCCCTTCACCTCCGACCTCTCGGGCCAGGACTTCTGGACCCTGCTGCACGCCGGCTACCGCCCGCTGGAGATGGTCATGGGCTCCTGCGTCTATCACGTGGCGCACCGGGGCCTGTTCAAGACCATGAGTTCGGTCGGCCAGAACGTGGAGCTGACCAACTACTCCCAGGCGCTCTACGACGCCCGCGAGATCGCCATGGAGCGGATGCAGCACGAGGCCATCCGGGTGCAGGCCGAAGGCGTGGTCGGCATGGACCTGCACGAGGGCAGCCACAACTGGCAGCCGCATGTCATCGAGTTCTTCGCTGTCGGCACCGCAGTCACGCCGATCGCCGCCGAACTTGGCCCCGACACCATCCCCGACCCGCAGCTGGTGCTGTCGGTGAACAGCTGAGCCCCCCGTGCCGCGCACCGCCCTCTTATTTGGCCTCATCCTGAGCCTGTCGAAGGACGGGGCAGTTCCACCGCCGCGCGATGCCTCGTCCTTCGACAGGCTCAGGATGAGGCGACTGCGGCCGATTACGCCTGGCCCAAACCGTCTTCAGGAGCATGCGTCATGAGCATCCTCGGCCGCGTCGCCGACCTCTTCCAGTCCAAGACCAACCGGCTGATGGACGCCCTGGAGGACCCCAACGAGGCGCTCGACCTCTCCTACGAGAAGATGCTGACGGGGCTGCAGGAGACCAAGCGCCACCTGGCCGACGTAGTGGCGCAGCAGAAGTCCCTGGAGCGCCAGATCACGTCCCAGGACAAGGAGCTTGAGGGCTGCGAGGCCGACGCCCGACTCGCGGTGAGCCACGACCGCGACGACCTCGCCCGCGCCGCCCTGGTCCACCGCCAGCGCGTGCTCGACACCCGCTCCACCCTGCAGCAGGCGCTCGACGCCATCCGGCCCCAGGTGGACAAGCTCGCCGGCTACCAGGGCCAGCTGGAGGACCGCATCGAGCGCTTCCGCACCCAGAAGGACACCATGAAGGCGAGCTACGCCGCAGCCCAGGCCCAGGTGAAGGTCACCCAGAGCCTGACCGGCGTCGGCGGCCGGATGGAGAACGTCGGCCGCACGCTGGAGCGTGCCGAGGGCAGGATGCTGGGGGCTCAGGACAAGGCCGACGCGCTGGGCTCCATGCTGGAGCAGGGCATGATCAACGACCCGCTCGACAAGCGCTCGCACGCCGACAAGGAGCTGGCCCAGCTCCGCGACACCCACGCTGTGGACGATCAGCTCGCACTGCTGAAGGCGCAGATGGGCGCCCCCGCCTTGAGCGCTCCGGCGACCCCCGCCCTTCCCCCGGCCGATCCGCAGGCTTGAGCCGGGCACGCGCAGACCGGCTATGGCCGCCTCGGACCGAGATCGCTTGCTCAGGCGATCCAGACCATGCCTAGCTTCTACGAATTCTTCGCAGGCGGCGGCATGGCCCGCGCTGGCCTCGGCCCCGGCTGGACCTGCCTGTTCGCCAACGACTTCGACGCCCGCAAAGGGCTGACCTACCAGGCCAATTGGGGAACGGGCGGCGAGCTGACGGTGGGCGACGTCCGCAAGATCAAGGCCGCAGACCTGCCCGGCCAAGCGGACCTGATCTGGGGCTCGTTCCCCTGTCAGGATCTTTCGCTGGCCGGCGGCGGCGCCGGCCTGGGCGGAGAGAGGTCCGGGAGCTTCTACCCGTTCTGGGAGGTGCTGAACGGCCTGATCGAAACTGGCCGCGGACCCAAGCTCATCGCCGTGGAAAACGTGCTGGGAACGCTCACCTCCCACGGCGGCCGCGACTTCGACGCCATCTGCAAGACCTTCGCCGAGGCGGGCTATCGGTACGGCGCCCTGGTGATCAATGCCGCGCTGTTCGTACCGCAGTCGCGGCCCCGGCTGTTCGTCATCGGCGTGCGTGACGACGTCGAGTTCGACGAGGCGAGACTGTCGCCAAGCCCGATCCCGCCCTTCCACACAGCCGCCTTGCAGCGCGCCTTCGACCGGGTAGAGACCGAGGCGCTTAAGCGCAGGCTCTGGTGGAACGTCCCCGCCCCCCCGCAACGGAACGGGACCTTCGCGGACCTCGTCGAAGAACACCCGAACAGCGTCGACTGGCACACGCCCGCCGAGAGCGATCAGATCCTGAAGCTGATGTCGCCGGTGAACAGAGCGAAGGTCGAGCACGCCAGACGCGCCGGCCGCCGCATGGTCGGCGGCGTCTACAAGCGCACGCGTCACGACGAACGAGGCGCCAAGGTGCAGCGCGCCGAGGTTCGGTTCGACGACGTGTCCGGATGCCTCCGCACACCGGCAGGCGGTTCGTCGCGCCAGGTGATCATGGTGGTCGACGAGCAGACGGTCAAAACCCGGCTGATCTCGTCGCGGGAGACGGCGCGGCTGATGGGTCTGGATGACACCTACATCCTGCCGCGCAACTATAACGAGGCCTACCACCTCACCGGCGATGGGGTGGCGGTTCACGTGGTCCGCCACCTGGCCGAGCACATCTTCGAACCGCTCCTAGGCCTGCAAGCTGGCGCAAGCGGCGCCTGCGACGAAGTCAAAGCGGCGTAGAGTTCCCGCTCACCCGCACGTCGGCGCGATCAGCGGACGCACGGACGGGCTGCGCGGAGCGGCTCTGACGGCTAGTACTACAGTTGCGCATTGTAGCGCTTGTAGTGACTGAGTGTGGCGGCGGCTTGATGACGTCGTCGCCATAGCGACCAAGCGAGAATGAAGGGCTTTCGAGTGGACGGCCGGATCAGAAGACGAGCCAAGAGATAGCGGATTTCGGGCACGCTCGGCACGAGGGCGGCCATGCGGATCAGGCGGCGATCGGGTCGGGTGGACTCCTTTCGTTCGGTTTGCCCCAGGCGCTGCGACGAAGATCGGCCGACAGCTTGGAGAGGAAGGCCAAGGCGGCCATGCACAGGCTCATGTGACGATGCCAGCCGTGCCATGAGCGAGCCTCGCAATGATCAAGCCCAAGCTCGCCCTTGGCGCGTTCGAAGCACTCCTCGACGGCCCAGCGCAGGCCCGCGACAGCCGCCAGCTCCGCCAAGGTGGCGCCCGGCGGCGCGAAGGCGAGATAGTAGGCTTTCTCAGCGCTGGCGGAGCGCTTGCGCCGTACCAGGATCCAGTGTTCGAAGTTTTGCTCTGATGTCCATGGGCGCCGAATACGAGCCCAATCGTAAAGGCGCGGCCCCTTGGAGCCTTCACCGGCGGCGTGGCAGGCCCAATCCGCCGGCGCGATCTCGCTGACGAGCTCTTCGGCTGAGGTCTCCTCGAACGGACGAGCGCCTCCGCGCCGCAGGAAATGGGTGCTGCGCACCGCCAGGACGTAGGGCTGGTGACGCGCCTGCAGCATCCTTCGCAGGCTGGTGTCGGCTCCATACACCGCATCGCCCAGCACGTAGGCGCATGGCATGCCTGCGTTCAGCGTCGCCTCGATCATAGCGCATGCCATCTTTGGCTTGGTCGTAAACTCGACGGCCTCCGGGATCGAAGCTCCAGCGCAGCGCGTGGGGTCCTTTGTCCAGCTCTGCGGCAGATAAAGCCGGCGATCCACCAGCGCCTGGCCATAGCGACTGGCGTAGGCCAGGAAGACTCCGATTTGGCAATTCTCTATCCGGCCCGCTGTTCCCGAGTATTGGCGCGCCACCCCTGCGGAGTGCTCTCCCTTCTTCAGAAATCCAGTCTCGTCGACGATCAGAACGCCGTCAGCATCGCCAAGGCTCTCCACCACATAGTCCCGCACCTCGTCTCGGAGCTTGTCAGCGTCCCACTGGCTTCGCCCTAGCAGAGACTGCATACGATGGGGCCGTTCAGCTCCAGACTGCTCAGCCATGAGCCAGCCGGTCTTGCGCTCCACGCCAGACAACAACCCATCCAGGAACGCCGCCCCCGTCTCACGAAGCTCCCGGCGACCGAGCACCCCGCCAACACGCGACTTCAACGCCGCGAGCTCCTCCTGCCAACCCAACAGCGATCCCGACCACGAAGCGACAGACATGTGCGTCCTCCAGCAGATCGGAGGGAATCAGATATCAGCTTCATCCGCAACTGTAGTACTAGCCTGCGCAAGCGCCAAGCCTGGGCAGCAGAACGAAGACCCCGCCAACAGTATCATCGATGTCCGCCGGATCGCCTTCGCGAACTGGGCGGATAGTATGAGGCGTGTCCCAGCCGTGCGCTGTAACGGTCGCGTCGATGTCGCCGTGGTCATTCACGGACCTTCCTTATTCAACCGAGACGGGCGCACCGTCAAACAACCAGTTTGCTTTTTTGGAGCTCGATGAGGCTCTGCTCGGCCCGATCGACCGGAGGCTTTGCCGAGGCGACCCAAGATATGAGCTCTTCCATACCGCCCTCCAACTCACGCTTCGGCTCAAATCCAAGGTCTTCCCTGATCTTAGAGATGTCCCCAAAGCAGTGGCGAATGTCTCCCACGCGATACTTACTCATAATGGTTGGTGCTATGTTTTTATGTAGCAGACGAGCTAGCAGTTCTGCCATTTCTTTTACCGTGATCGAGCGCCCGCTACCGACATTATATATTTCCCAAATCACCTTATCGCTTTCTAAGGCTGCGACGAACGCCGCAGCCACGTCCTTGACGTGAACGAAGTCACGGCGCTGCTCACCGTCTTCAAATACCAGCGGCGCCTGGTCGTTCAGCAGCCTGGAAATGAAGATGGCCGCAACTCCGGTATAAGGATTGCTGAGCGCCTGACGTGAACCATACGCATTGAACAGTCGCAAGGCGATTGTAGGGATCTTCAAGGCGCGCCCTACCGCCAGGAACATTTCTTCATGATCACGTTTATTGACGGCGTAGATCGAAGCAGGCTGCAACAACTTGGTTTCGGATGTCTGCACGGGTTCAAGTGTTGTCTCGCCTGATCGAAGCTCCCATTCCCGCGCGGCGAGCTGTTCGTGCTCGCGCAGCTGGGGGAAGATGATCTCGCCCGTCGAAGGATTGAGGTAGGCGCCTTCGCCGTAGATCGACATAGAGGAGGCTACCACCATACGTTCTACGGTGTGCGGCCTTTGGGAGAGCACCTCCAGCATAACGGCGGCCCCCATAACGTTGTTACGGGTGTAGTCGACGATGTTGGTCATCGACTGACCTACACCCACCGACGCCGCGAGGTGGACGAGATGGGTCACCCCCGCCAAGGCTTGCTCGAACACCTCTGCATCGAGTATGTCGCCACGAATACGGCGCGCACGTGAGTCAAGATAGACGGGCCAACCTTCCTCATCCATCTCTGCATCTGCATGAACCTGCGGCGATAGGTTGTCGAGGATAGTCACCTCGTAGTTCAACGCCAAAAGGTCGTCGATCAGGTGAGAGCCGATAAATCCGGCGCCCCCGGTCACCAGCGTATGTTTCTTCATTTAGTCCCCAAAATTTGATGAGCGGGAGGAGTTTTAGTTCTCCAGGACAAGCACGTGATTGGCGTCGACCTTCTCTGTTCTCTGCCAGATGAGACCTTCATCTCGAAGATACATCCGAAAGCCGATCGCTAGAGGAATGATCCAGATCACCCACCATACCATGACCAGGATCGGGTTTATCTTTACCATATACCAAATACGGGCGGCTGTAGATTCGAGCACCAGGCTGGTACGCTTCCAAGTCTTTATATAGAGAAGGGTCAGTGAGATAGAGAACGCCATCAAGTTGAAGGCGGCGAGCCATAGGGTCCAGGTCGGTACGACATGGTGACCCGTCGCCCACTCCACGAGCGCCCACATGCCGGTCGGCACACCCAGGGCGTTCAACCACAATGAAAGACAGGGCAGAAAAATCAGCCAAGCACGCAGCCTCTCTACAAAGGTATAGTCGAGCTCGCGCAGAGGCTGGTCTAATGACTGGAAGAATCCGCAAACCCACCGCTTGCGCTGCTTGATGCCTTCGCTGAAGGTCTCTGGGACTTCCTCAATTAAGGAAGTCGACAGCACTCCCAGCCGCTTGCCGTTCTTCCGGAATCGCAGCCCGACTTCGGGGTCTTCGATCGTGATCCAGGGATGAAAGCCGCCAAGCTCGAGAAGGTCAGCCGCTCTGAAGAAGAGATCCTTTCCAAGCACCCAGAACGGTTGTCGACCATTGGCGGTAAGGTGGGCGTATTTGTTGCCATCCCAAGCCATATGATCAAAAGCGTGCCATGTCGCGGCGAGACTGGCGTTCAGATTGCCCGCCAAGTTCGGCGCCTGCAGCACGTCGAAACCCCTCATACCATTGACCGCGCTCAGGAAGTGATTGGTTGGGATCGCACTGTCCGCGTCGATATATTTGATGAGTAAATCTATCTCCTCTTTATGACCGTCCGCTACCTGGTAAAGAGCATAAATAAGCTGGCGCGTTTTCTTGGGTGGAAGGTCGCGAATGCCGGCGCGCGGACCCTTATGCCACCAGTACGCTTTAGAGTTGCTCGACCAAGCGTTCCACGCCCGAAACCAGGAACTATCGGTCCTGGGAGGGATTTCCAGCACCTCCAAAAATGGGAACTCGGCTGTGAGCGAACTCAGGCTTGCTATAGTTTCATTGTCTTGGGCGTTGGGGATCGCAACGACCCGAAAGCGTTCTTGGGGATAGTCGAGACGACCGATTGACACCATCGTCGTCCGCATCGTCTGCTCCAGTTCGCGCAGGACTGGATAGAACAAGATGATAATGGGGTACTCGCTCGGCGGCAAGGTGGTCGGCTCATGATCGTCAACGCGATTGACCGAAGGGTAAATAGATAGATCTTCACAAAGAACGTCAGGGCGTACGCAATCTGCGCAATAACGAATAGCACCATTAAAAAGTGCTCTAAGTAAGAGTCCATTATTTACGTCTCCAGCCCTTCAGTGTGGCAGTCACAATCTTGTCAGGACCCACCCCTGAACCAGTTCATTTTTCGATACATCATGGGTTCGTAAGTTCTGATTATCAGTCCTGCCGTTAGCTTTAACTTTTTAAAATTCGGCGCCTTGTTCTGCGTAGAGTAAATACGATGATCATTTGTTGTGCGACTTAGATAATGTCTTTCCATCCTGTTATCAGGCGTTCCGCACCGCGCTGACGTGGAGGAGGGTCCAACGAAATGGACAGGGAAAAAGGAACTGAGTAGCTCCTGCTTCCATATCGACCAATCCAGTAGGCGCCATAACTTTTGTTAAATCCCACCAGCGCTTCGAAATGCCTTTATAGCTGACCTCTCGTGTTGCGCTGCGTTTACGCTCCATGGATTTTCCTGCGGACCGCAAACGGGTGACCGGCATAATCTTGCGAGGGGCGTAAAGGGCCATCCATGCATTTAGAGAAGCGCATCCTGATCACCGGCGGGGCGGGGTTCCTCGGTTCGCACCTGTGCGAGCGGCTGCTGGGGACCGGGGCGCACGTGATCTGCGCGGACAACTTCTACACCGGCGCCCATGCCAACGTGGCGCACCTGATGGGCAATCCGCACTTCGAGCTGATCCGTCACGATGTGAGCTTCCCGCTCTATGTGGAGGTGGACGAGATCTACAACCTGGCCTGCCCGGCCTCGCCCATCCACTACCAGCGCGATCCGGTGCAGACGACCAAGACCTCGGTGGTGGGCGCCATCAACATGCTGGGCCTGGCCAAGCGGGTGAAAGCGCGTGTCTTCCAGGCCTCCACCTCCGAGTGCTACGGCGACCCGGCGGTGCACCCCCAGCCGGAGAGCTACTGGGGCAACGTCAACCCGATCGGGCCCCGCTCCTGCTACGACGAGGGCAAGCGCTGCGCCGAGACGCTTTTCTTCGACTACCATCGACAGCATGCGCTCCGCATCAAGGTGGCGCGCATCTTCAACACCTACGGCCCGCGCATGCACCCCAACGACGGCCGCGTCGTCTCGTCCTTCATCGTCCAGGCGCTGCAGGGCAAGGACATCACCGTGTTCGGCGAGGGCGATCAGACTCGTTCCTTCTGCTACGTCGACGACCTGATCGAGGGCTTCGTGCGGCTGATGGCGACCGGCGATGACGTCACCGGCCCCGTCAACCTCGGCAACCCCGGCGAATTCACCATCCGCCAACTGGCCGAGCAGGTGATCGAAATGACCGGCACGCGCTCAAAGCTGGTGCACCGCCCCCTGCCCCAGGACGACCCCAAGCAGCGCCGCCCCGACATCAGCCTGGCCGGAGAGCTGCTCGACTGGAGACCCACCGTTCAGCTCCGCGAAGGCCTGACCAAAACCATCGCCTATTTCGACGACCTGCTGAAGCAGACCCGCGCACGTGACGTGGCGGCGGCGACGCTTTAAAGAGGCTCACGGCGTTGCGGGAGAAATCTCCCGCCATCCTTTGATCCCACGGAGAGCCCATGCGCGTCGCCATGATCGGCACCGGCTATGTCGGCCTTGTGTCCGGCGCCTGCTTCGCCGACTTCGGCCACACGGTAATCTGCATCGATAAGGATGCGGACAAGATCGCGCGCCTGCAGCAGGGCGAAATCCCTATCTTCGAGCCGGGATTGGAGCCGCTCGTCGCCACCAATGTGCGCGAGGGCCGGCTCTCCTTTACCACGGACGCGGCGAGTGCGGTGCGCGAGGCCGACGCGGTGTTCATCGCGGTGGGCACCCCGTCGCGCCGGGGCGACGGCTACGCCGACCTGTCCTATGTCTACGCCGCGGCGGAGGAGGTGGCGGGGCTGGTGGACGGCTTCACCGTGGTGGTGACCAAGTCCACCGTGCCGGTGGGCACCGGCGACGAGATCGAGGCCATCTTCAAGCGGGTGAGGCCCGATGCGGAGGTGGCGGTGGTCTCCAACCCGGAGTTCCTGCGCGAAGGCGCCGCGATCGAGGACTTCAAGCGCCCCGACCGGGTGGTGGTCGGCACGCTGGACGAGCGGGCGCAGGAGGTGATGCGCGAACTCTATCGCCCGCTGTTCCTGAACGAGACGCCGATCCTGTTCACCGCCCGGCGCACGAGCGAGCTCACCAAGTACGCCGCCAACGCCTTCCTGGCGCTGAAGATCACCTTCATCAACGAGATGGCCGACCTGTGCGAGGCGGTGGGCGCCGACGTGCAGCAGGTCTCCCGCGGCATCGGCCTGGACAAGCGCATCGGCGGCAAGTTCCTGCACGCAGGTCCGGGCTATGGCGGCTCCTGCTTTCCCAAGGACACCCTGGCCCTGCTGCGCACCGCCGCCGACGCCGGCGCCCCGAGCCGGCTGGTGGAGGCCACGGTGGCGGTCAACGACGCCCGCAAGCTGAAGATGGCCGACAAGATCATCGCGGCGATGGGGGGCGACGTGGCCGGCAAGACGATCGCCCTGCTCGGCCTGACCTTCAAGCCCAACACCGACGACATGCGCGACGCCCCGTCGCTGTCCATCGTCCCGGCCCTGCAGGCCAAAGGCGCCCGCATCTGCGCCTTCGACCCCGAAGGCATGCACGAGGCCGGCAAGCTGCTGCACGACGTGGACTTCGCCACGGGACCTTACGAGGCCGCGCAGGGCGCCGACGCGATGGTGATGGTCACCGAATGGGACCCGTTCCGCGCCCTGGACCTCGACCGCCTCAAGGCCGCCATGCGGACGCCGGTGGTCGTGGACCTGCGCAACGTCTACCAACCCGCCGCCATGCGCGCCAAGGGCTTCGACTATTCCAGCGTGGGACGCAGCTGATCGAAGCCCGGCGATCTAAATTGACGCTTTTCAAAGCGCACGACGGCGCCTATCGTCTGAATCCCTGTCCAACAGTCGAAAGGAGGTGGTCCAGTGTCTCATTGTCTCCAGCTACGGTCCCAACCGGTGATCTGGAGCCTCGGATGCGAGGTTTCCGCCTGACGGCTTGACAGCCTGAAGGTTTCTGGTCGCCGGCCACCCGTGGCCCACGACGATGCGGGGCCGCCTCGGTCGACCGAGGCGGCCCTTCGCATGTCTGGAGCCCGGCCGAGGCCGAGATAGGCGACCTGATGATCAAGATGAACGACCAAGCGCCCGATCCCGCGTCGCCGGCGCTCTATCCGCTTCGCCTCCAGGACGGCCGGGTCAGACTGTTGGAGCTGGATGAGCAGGATTACCGGCGCGCCAGCTTCCTCGACGAGCGGCTGCTCGACGGGCGAGCTGAGCCGCGGTGGCGGGATTGGCGGCCGTTCGCGGATGCGGCGGCGGCCGAACGGCGATCCGCCCACTTCATCTTCCACATCGGCCACGTGGGTTCGACCCTGCTGTCCAGGCTGCTCGGCGAACACCCGACGCTGTTCAGCGTGCGCGAGCCGGCGCTGCTGCGCGAAACCATTACAGGTCCACTCGCCGGCGAACGGGACCGGCTGACCGCCCTGTTCGCCCGGGTGTGGCGTCCGGACCAGACCGCGTTGGTCAAGGCCACCAGCTTCGTGTCCGCGATCGCACCGGAGCTGATGGGCGGCGCCGGCGGTCGCGCGATCCTGCTCAGCTCCACGCCTCCGACCTATCTGCGGGCGATCCTGGGCGGACCGGCGTCGCGGCAGGAGGCCGCAGCGATAGCGCCCTTGCGACGGGCGCGGCTGGCGAAACGGCTCGGCTCTGGCATCTCGGTGGACGGAGAGGGCGAGACCATCGCCATGTCGTGGCTGTGCGAGGCGCTGTCGCTCAGCGACCTCGCCCGGAGCGAACAAGACCGCTGCCTCTGGCTGGACTTCGACCGGCTGCTGGCCGAACCCGCCGCGGCCCTGCGGCTATGCTTCGCCCATTTCGAGGTCGATCCGCATGCAGTGGACGTGGACGTGGACGCCCTGGTCCAGGGCCCGCTGATGCGCCACTATTCCAAGGCGCCCGAGCACGCCTATGACGCCGACCTGCGCCGCCGGGTGCTGGAGCAGGCCGGCCGGGAGGCCGCCGTGGAGATTCGGCGCGGCATGGACTGGCTGCAACGCCAGCACGACGCCCACCCGGCGGTCGGGCCGGCGCTGCAGCGCGCCGCGGCGGCCTCGCGCGCGTCGCTTGCGGCGGCGGCGGTGGCTCTCTAAGCCTGCACACCACAGCCGCAGCGCGCCCCGCCCATGTTCCTCGAAATCCCCGACCTGCTTTCGGCGCCCCATCTCGCCCGCCTGGCCGAGATCGCCCGGACGCGGCCCTTTATCGACGGGCGGATCACCAACCCTCATTCGCGGGTGAAGGCCAACCTGCAGCTCGACTACGCCGATCCGGCCTACGCGGACTCCTCGCGCATGATGGCCGAGGCGCTGCAGCGCAACGAGACCTTCCGCAATGCGGTCTTTCCCAAGGCGATGGCGCCGCCGATGTTGACCCGCTACCGCGGCGGCCACGCCTACGGCCTGCACTCCGACGCCGCCTTCCTGCCTATCGGGGAGCGGCCGCTGCGCTCGGACCTCTCGTGCACGATCTTCGTCACCGCGCCGGCCAGCTACGAGGGCGGCGAGCTGACCGTGGAGCTCGGCACCCAGCGGGTCCGGCTGAAGGGCGCCGCGGGGTCGGCGGTGATCTACCCGTCCAACACCTTGCACGAGGTGACCCCCGTCACGTCAGGCGAGCGCGTGGTCGGGCTGACTTTCATCGAGAGCCGCATCCCGGACGTGACCCGGCGCGGACTGCTATACGCCCTGAACGAGGTGGCGGCGCTGGAAGGGCTGAACATGAGCTGGGACAATTTCAGCCGCCTGCAGCATGTGCAGATGAGCCTGTTGCGCCTTTGGTCCGACCCGAACTGAACCGCGAGGGACGAAGATGGATCGCCGCCGAACCTCATGGCTGAGCGGCCGCCTCGCCGTCGGCGCCCTGATCCTGCTGGCGGCGACGGGAGGACAGGCTGTCGCGCAGGAGGCTGCGGCAGACCGGCTGCACGCGCTGCTGCACGACTATGACGGCTTTTACGCCGCCCGGGACCCGATCTCCGCCGGTCAGCGGGGCGATCTGGCCGCGGCGGGGCGCTGGCCCGACGACAGCCCGGCCACTGAGACCCGGCGGCTGGCGGACGAGCGGGGCTTCCAGGCGCGGCTCGACGCCATTCCGGCCGCCGGCCTGAGCGGCGAGGACGCCCTGAACCGCGAGTTGCTGGCGCGTCAGCTGAGGCTGGAGATCGACGGGGCGGCCTTCGACGAGGACCGCATCCCGTTCACCAACGACGAGGGCTTCTTCGTCACCGCGGCCTTCGCCGGCGAAGACGTGCGCATCCACAACGACGCGGAGGCCAAGGCCTGGTTGCACCGCATCTCAGCCCTCCCCGCCTATTACGACACCGAGGTCGCCAACATGCGGCGCGGCCTGGCCACGGGCTTCGTCAGCCCGAGGATCACCGCCCTCACCGCCGCCAGAGCGACCCGGGCCCAGGCCGATCTTGCACCCGAACAGAGCCCGCTGCTGCAGCCGTTCGACAGCTTGCCGCCGTCCATGCAGCCGGAGCGGGAGACGCTCCGTGCCCAGGCGCTCGATCTGATCCGCACCCGGGTGAAGCCGGCGGAGCGGCGCACGGCCGACTTCTTCGCCGACGACTACCTGCCCCATGCGCGAACCACGCTCGGCGCCTCCGCCCTGCCCGGCGGCTCCGCCTATTACGCCTATCTGGTGCGGCGAGAGACCACCACCGACCTGACGCCGGACCAGATCTTCGCGCTCGGCCAGTCCGAGATCGCCCGCATCCGCAAGGCCATGGCGGTGGAGATCGCCGCCACCGGCTTTCAGGGGAGCTTCCCGCAGTTCCTGCAGAAACTGCGCACCGATCCGCAGTTCTACGTCACCTCTCGCGAAGCGCTGATGGAGCGCGCCAGCCGGCTGGCCAAGCGGGTGGACGGGCAGCTTCCGGGCTATTTCGGCAAGCTGCCGCGGCTGACCTATGGCGTGCGCGAGGTGCCTCGGGCGATCGAGGACGGCTACACCTCGGCCCGCTACGATCCCGGCAGCCCGGAACAGGGGGTGGCGGGCGGGCTGATGATCAACACCTCCCATCTCGACCAGCGGCCGCTCTACGAGCTGCCGGCCCTGGTCAGCCATGAGGGCGCCCCCGGCCACCACATCCAGATCGCCCTGGCGCAGGAGCTGACGGACGTGCCGCTGTTTCGCAAGGACAGCGACATCACCGCCTTCGTGGAGGGCTGGGCGCTCTATTCGGAGCAGTTGACCCGCGAGATGGGGCTGTACGAGACGCCCTATGACCGCTTCGGTCTGCTTTCCATGGAGATGTGGCGGGCGTGCCGGCTGGTGATGGACGTGGGCCTCCACACCAAGGGCTGGAGCCGGGAGCAGGCGCTCGCCTGCCTGCGCGACAACAGCGCCCTGTCGGAGAAGAACATCCAGAACGAGACCGACCGCTACATCGGCTGGCCAGGCCAGGCGCTGGGCTACAAGATCGGCGAGCTGAAGATCGAGGCGTTGCGTGATCGCGCCAAGGCGGCGCTAGGCCCCAGGTTCGACTACCGCCCCTTCCACGACGTGGTGCTGGACGAGGGCGCCTTGCCGCTGGACGTGCTGGAACGGCGGGTGGACGCCTGGATCGCCGCTCAGAAGGGGTGAGCGGCGGAGGTCTTCGTCGTCGTGCGGGTGCGCGTCTGGGTCGGCGTCTGCGTCTGGCCCTGCATCGCCGCCGCCGCTTCGGCCTGACGCTGCATCGCCGCCTGCAGCCGGCCGGGCAGGTCGGCGGCGATCTGGTCGGAGAGCTGGCCGAGCAGGGCGCTGAACGCCTGCGCCGTCCCGCGCCCGCCCGGGGCGACGCCCGAGGTCTGCAACTGCTGCAGCGGCGCGCGCACCACGCCAGAACTGAGGCCGCCGGCCGAGGTCGGCAGGGCGGCGCTCCAGGACACCTGCATCGTCGCCGTGTCCCCCGCGACGCGGAAGGAGACTACGTCCGCGCTGAGCGTCACCACCCCGGAGCCCCCCGGAGACTGCGGCCCCAGCACCCGCCCGGCGGGCAGTCGTGCGGCGAGGTCCTGGATCAGGGTCTGGCGGGCGGTCTGGCCGAGCGGCGCCTCCCAGTGTTCGAAGTCGTGCACCTTTACCTCGCCCGGCGAGATTTCGGACACGAGTTCCTGCCGATCAAGGCTCGGCGGGATGTTCACCGCCATGACTTTCACCGGCGGGCCGGCATAGCCGCCGGCCACGGCCTGGGCGGGCGCCACCGGGTCCAGGGTGAAGAAGTGGGTCGGCGCGCTGGCGCAGGCGGCGAGCCCCGCGCCTGAGACGAGCAGAAGGCCGGCCCAGGCGGCGACGGGGAGATGGCGGCGGGTCATTTGCTGTCCTTCACCTTGCCCTTGATGAGGGCCTCGGGATGGCGGCCCAGATAGTCGGTCAGAGAGCGGATGGATCGCGCCGCCTCGGTGAGCTGCTGGATCGCCCCGGGCAGGCTCGCATCCTGGCCCGATCCGTCGCCGCTGAGCACGCCCCGGGCGGCGGCGGCGGTGCCGCTCACCTGATCCGCCGCCTGGTTCAGCTTGGCGACCAGGGGCCCGATCTGGGGCTTCACCTGCCCCATGATCTGATCGACCTGGGCGAGCGTGGAGTCCAGGTGGTTCAGGCTGTCGGTAAGCGCCGGCGAGGCGGTGATCTGGCGCAGCCGTCCGGTGATCTGGCGCACGTCCTGGCCGATCGCCTCGATCGGAATGGCGTTCACCTTGCGCAGGATCAGGTCGGCCTGGGAGGTCAGATCGTCGATGTCGCTGCTGGCGTTCTCCGACGGGATCAGCGGATAGGCCCCGCCGCCGGCCAGCTGGGCCCGGCCGGCCTTCACCGGGGCCAGACTGACGCTGCGACCGCCGATCAGGGGGGGCGACTGGGCCAGGCGCGCCCGGTAGCCGCTCGCGAGCAGGGCGTTCAACCGGGCGTCGGTGGGCGCGCGCCAGTCCTGCGGATCATGCTCTCCGGGCTGCGGATCGGTCAGGTCCAGCTTCAGGGGATAGATGGCGGCGAGAACGGCGGTGTAGGGCGCGCCGGTTCTGGCGTCGAACAGCAGGTGATTCTCACGTACCTCGCCTACCTGATAGCCGTTCAGCTTCACCGGGGCGCCCTGGTTGAGGTCTCCGGCCGCGCCCTTGAAGTAGAGGTTGTAGAACACATCCGGACCGGTGGGGCCTTGCTGGGCCTCCCCTTGCGACTTGTAGAGGACAAAGGTTGAATTGGCGGGGCTGGGCTGCTCATGCACCGCGGCGTCGGGCAGTTCGAAGTCGATGCCGCCGGAGAAGGCCGTGTCCGGCGCCAGGTTGGTGCTGAGCCCGCTGCCGGTGAGCGAGACCTGGAACGGGCTGGCGGTCCAGAACTCCGCGCCGGGCCGGACCAGGGCATCGTAGGGCTTGTCGACGAAGATGTGCATGTGGAAGGTGTTGAGCCCGGTGAACTCGGTGCTCGTCACCTTGCCGATCTCCTGACCGTGATAGATCAGCGTGGAGCCCGCCTTGATCGGGCCGAGAACGCGGGTGACCAGATTGTACGAGGTGCCCTTGGTCCCGGGCTCGACGATGGGGGGCTGGTCCAGTCCCTTGAAGCGACGGGCGGGATGGCCGCCGACGCCGGGCGCCATGCCGATGGTGACCCCCGCCAGGGCCGCCTTCACAGAGGCGATGTCGGTCAGGCTGGGCTTGGCGCCGACGAGCCAGAACCGGGTGTTGCTGTTCAGGACCGGGCGGGAATGCGGGTCGAGCCGCAGCATCATGTCCACCCTGTGGCCGTCGCGGTTCAGCGCGATCTTGGTGACGCGGCCGGCCTCCAGGCCCTGATAGATGACCTTGGTGTCGCCGACCTTGGCCCCGGCGGCCGAGGCGAAGGTGACCTCGACGTCCACGCCCTGGTCCGACAGGGCGCGCAGGCCGAGATAGGCCAAGATGAGCAGGGCCGCGAGCGGCAGCGCCCAGACCAGGCCGGGCCAGCGGGTGGACTTGGCGCGAGCGGTGGGCGCAGCCTCTCGCGTGCGGGGCGGCGGCGGATCGCTCAAGCGGGTCTCCGAACAAGGGAACGCACCGCGCCCACGCGGCCACCGGCGGCGTCCCACATCAGGCGGGGGTCGAAGCAGCGGGTGGCGAGCATGGTCATGACCACCACCATGGTGAAGGGCGTGGCCGCGGCCTCGGCCCGGCCGTAGATCAGCGCGTTATACTGCATCACCGGCACGAAGCACGCGATGACGAACGGGTCCACCATCGACCAGCGCCCGATCTCCTCCACGACCTGATACAGCCGCGTCTTGCCCCGCAAGCCCTTGGCCGACCGTCGCAGCACGGACGCGATGCAGAGGCTGAGGCCCGCAAGCTTCAGGAAGGGGATGGCGAAGCTGGCGCAGAACACCAGCAGCGCCAGGCTCCACAGGTGCGCCTGGCCGAGGTCGATGACGCCTTCCAGCACCGTATAGCGGGTGGGCGTCACCCCGATCGGCAAGGTGGCCAGGGGCAGCAGGTTGGCCGGGATGTAGAACAGCAGCGCCGCGAGCGTCAGGGCCGAGGCGCGGCCCACCGCCTCGGGCTTGCGCGCATGGAGCCCGGCGGCGCAGCGCGGACAGGCGCCGCCGTCTAGGCCGGCGGGGGCCAGCCAGTCGCAGCTGGTGCAGGTGATCGCCCCCCCGGCGTCCAAGACGGCGTCCTCCTGCGGTCGGATCGCCGCCCATGTCGCCCCTTTGTCCAGGGTCGCCCGGGTCAGCAGCGCCAGCACGCCCACACCGATGAAGCACCAGGCCCCCACGCCCACCTGCACCGAGATCGACGCCTTGAGCCGGGCGTAGGCGACGATCAGGCCGAGCAGGAAGACGTCGGGCATGGCCCAGGTCTGAAGCAGGTTGGCGTAGCGGAAGGCGCGCCCGAACCAGGCCGGACGGCGGCCGAGCTGCAACCCGCCGAGCACGGCGGTCAAAAGGCCGAAGCGCAGGAACGGGAACACCACCACGAAGAGGAAGATCACGACGGCCAGCAATGGCCAGCCGTCCTTCTGCATGGCGACCGCACTCGAGGCGAGCACGCTTTGGCGCGAGACGCCGAGCACCGAGGTGGTGAGAAAGGGGGCAAGGTTGGCGGGGACCAGCAGCAGCAGCGCGGAGGCGGCGCAGGCCACGGCCGCCGCAAGGCTGCGCCCATGGGTGCGCTCAAGCACCGAGTTGCAGGTGACGCAGCGCACGATCCCCCCACGCGGAGGGGTGGGCATGTGCTGCAGCGTTCCGCAGTCGGGACAGCCCGACAGCCCCTCGACGGCCGTCAAGGCTTACACACCGCCTCGCGGCGCCCATGGACCAGACCGATCAAGAGGGGGGGCGAAGGGGGCAGGCCGTCCTCGTTCTGAAATGCTCCACCGGCTTATACGCCCGGCCGGGCGCTGTCATCTCGGCGGATCGACACTGCGAACGCGCTCGGCCAGTCCCTCATAGGCGTCACGTCGGACGAAGGCGTAGCTCACGCCCGACGCGATGGCGGCCACCGCGGCGATCTGGAAGGCCAGGGTGAACTTGCCGCTGGCCTGGACGATCAGGCCGGTGACGAGGGGCGCCAGCGCGCCGCCGATGGAGCCGCCGACGTTCTGGATCGACTCCAGTGTGGCCACCAGGTCCGGGGGCGCGAGGGTCGCGCCCAGCGCCCAGCTGCACGATCCGGCCCCGTAGGCGCAGAACAGCGCCGCCGACATCACCGCCAGCCCCAGACCCAGGTGCCCGACCAGGGGAACCAGTCCGGTCAGCACGCCTGCGGCGATCAGGCCGGCCACGGTGGGGACCTTGCGCGACAGCACCGGGTCGATCTTCAGCTTCGCCAGTCCGTCCGACAACAGCCCGCCGAGACATGCGCCGACGAAGCCCGCCGCCTGGGGGATTGCGGCCAGCCAGCCGGTGGTCGCCACGCTGACGTGGCGCGCGCTCTCCAGATAGCCCGGCAGCCAGCTGACGTAGAGCCAGGTCACATAGACGATGCCGAACAGCCCCCCGATCATCGCCCAGGTCGAGGGCGTGCGCAGCAAGGCCGCCCACACCGCGGGCTTCGCCGGTCCCGTGCGCGCCACCTCGCCCTGGCGGATGGCGTCGATCTCCTTTTGATCGACGTGCGCCGCCTCGGGATCGCGGTACAGCCAGAGCCAGACGGCGGCGACCGCCATGCCAGCCACGCCCATCATCACAAACATCGGCCGCCAGCCATAGGCCAGCATGAGCGCGGTGAGCAGCGGAGGCGCAAGCGCCGGTCCCAGCGCCGAGGCGGCGTTGAACAGGCCGAGCGGCAGCCCACGCGCCTTGACCGGAAACCAGTTCACCGTGGCCCGGGCGCCCGCGGTGAACATGGGCGATTCGCCCACGCCCAGCCCCGCCCGCACGGCGATGAACTGGCCGAAGTTCAGAACGAAGCCGCTGACGACCTGGGCCACCGACCAGAGCGCCATACCGCCCGCGAGCATGCGTCGCGGTCCCACCCGGTCGGTAAGCGCGCCGACGGGGATTTGGCAGAGCGCATAGGCCCAGGCGAAGGCCGACAACAGCCCGCCCATCTGCGCCGGCGACAGGTGCAAGTCGTGCGAGATGCTGTGGTTGGCGATGGAGAGGGTGGATCGGTCGATGTAGTTGACGCACCCCGCCGCCACGAGCACCCCGACGAGGATCCACTGCCTGCGCCGCGTCTTGGGCGACAGAACGGGCGCATCAGGCTTGGCCATGCGGGCTCGCGAAGGTGTTCAGCCGTCCAGAGCTAAAGCCGGCCCCCCGCTTGCGTTCCTCAGCCGAACGCGCCGGGGTCGAACCGCGCCTGCGTCTTGGCCTTCACCTCGTCCAGGGTGACGTCGGGGGCCAGTTCCACCAGCTTCAGCCCGGCGCCCCCCGCCTTGTCGACGATGAAGACGCCGAGGTCGGTGATCACCATGTCCACGCAGGCCGCCCCCGTCAGTGGCAGGGTGCAGGCATGCAGGAGCTTGGGGTCGCCCGCCTTGTTGGCGTGCTCCATCACCACCACAACCTTCTTCACGCCGGCGACGAGGTCCATGGCCCCGCCCATGCCCTTCACCATCTTGCCGGGAATGGTCCAGTTGGCGATGTCGCCGGTCTCGCTCACCTCCATCGCCCCCAGCACCGTCAGGTCGATGTGGCCGCCGCGGATCATGGCGAAGCTCTCGGCCGAGTTGAAGAACGAGGAGGTCGGCAGTTCGGTGATGGTCTGCTTGCCGGCGTTGATCAGATCGGCGTCCTCCTCTCCCGGATAGGGGAAGGGGCCCATGCCGAGCATGCCGTTCTCGCTCTGCAGCGTCACGTGCACCCCGTCGGGGATGTAGTTGGCCACAAGCGTGGGGATGCCGATGCCGAGGTTGACGTAGAAGCCGTCGGAAAGCTCGCGCGCCGCGCGCGCCGCCATTTGGTCGCGGGTCCAGGGCATGGGATCAGACCTCCGAGCCGGCGGCGGGCGGGGCGGCCGCATCGGGCCGCGGACGGGTGGTGACGCGCTCGATGCGTTTTTCGTAGTCCCGGCCCTGCACGATGCGGGTGACGTAGATGCCGGGCGTGTGGATGCCGTCTGGGTCGAGGTCGCCGGGTTCGACCAGTTCCTCTACTTCGGCGATGGTGACCTTACCGGCGGTGGCCATTATCGGGTTGAAGTTGCGGGCGGTCTTGCGGAAGACGAGGTTGCCGGAGGTGTCGCCTTTCCAGGCCTTGACGATGGAGAGGTCCGCCGTCAGTCCGCGCTCCATGACGTAGGTCTCGCCGTCGAAATCCCGCAACTCCTTGCCTTCGGCGACCACGGTGCCCACGCCCGTCTTGGTGAAGAAGGCCGGGATGCCTGCGCCGCCCGCCCGGATGCGCTCGGCGAGCGTCCCCTGGGGATTCAGTTCAAGCTCGAGCTTCCCGGACAGAAAGAGCTGCTCGAATAACTTGTTCTCGCCCACATAGGACGAGATCATCTTGTCGATCTGACCGTTGTCGAGCAATGTCCACAGTCCGAAGCCGTCTGCGCCGCAGTTGTTGGAGATGACAGTCAGGTTCTTGGTCCCGGCCGATCTTAGCCCGGTGATGAGGTTTTCAGGATTGCCGGAGAGCCCGAACCCTCCCGACATGACGCTCATGCCGTCAAACAGAACGCCCTCCAGAGCCGTCTGAACGGAGGGGAAAACCTTCTGCGCCATGTAACGGTCTCGCTGATACCTACAACTGCGAACCCACGGGTCGACGAGATGTCAGACCGACGGCCGCTTGCGGAGATGGAAGGGCTCCTCCGAACGGCGAAGCCCCTCCGCCCGGCCTAAAGCTTCAAGTCCTGCTTGCCGCCGATGTCGGGCAACTTGTGGGTGGCGTTGGCCTTGGCGATCTCCAGGGGATAGGTGATCGGCCCCTTGTTGGAGACCCAGACGCGCGCATTATCGGGGTCCAGCCGCATCATGGTCAAAGACGGGTCGTCCTTGCCTTCAGGATACCAGGCGGAGACGAAGGGCGACCAGTAGGCTTCCAGCTTGGCGCGGTCGGTGTCCTGGACCAGCGTCCCGTGGATGCAGGCCTGGAACTCCATGTCCTTGGCCATGATGCAGACCATCGCCTGATGGCCGGACCCCGTCTGCTGGACCAAGTCGGTGTCGAGCTTGGTGAAGAACCAGATAGCGTCACCGGCCTTGTCGCCAAAGGCGGCCATGGGCTGCATGTGATGCGGCTCGCCGCCGATCAGCCCCAGCATGACGATGCGCGCATGCTCGATCTCCTTCCAGAGCCGGGTGCGCAGTTCGTCGGGCTTCAGGTCCTGGTCCGCCATGGTTTTCCTCGATGATCCTATGGCCACGGCAACCGTTGGCGAGCGCGGCGGTTCCTTCGGCGGGCAGGGCTCAACCCGCGACGGGAAAGCGGAAACTGACCTCTCGGCGGCCGAAATCGACGATCACGCGGTCGAAATGACGCAGGACGTCCATCCCCAGGAGCATGGCGGGCGCGTCGTTCAGGCCGAACTCGTCGAAGGTGTGGAGATCGGCGAAGGCGATCGGCAGGTTGTTCACGACCACACCGCCGAGCTTGACCCGGGGCACGTCGGCGAATTCGGCGGGCGTGGTGCGCCCGGAAACGCTGACGACCTCCACCGGAAGGCGCGCCGCAGACGCGCTGTGCACCCCCACCAGCCGCTTCATCGCCAGATTGCCGATGGTGTTCTGGGCGCCGGAGTCCAGGATCACCAGGATGGGGGCGCCGTCGATCGAGGCGTCCACCAGCACCAGTTGGCCATAGCGGCTGCGGGCGCGCACCACGATGGTGTCCAGGCCGTAGCGCTCATGGCGCGAGGGCTCCACCTGCATCCGGTTGCGTGCGAAATCCATCACCATGCGCTGGTCGTGCAGGCTGTCGATCCCGAGCAGGCCCTGTGCGCCGAGGTTGGCGGCCATCAGGGTGGGGGCGGAAACCTCCCTCATCTGGCGCGCACCGACCGTCAGTTCGCCGATCCGCGCGGTTGGCGTCAGGTCCACTCCGCCAGTGCCGTTCAGCCGCACCGGATCGCCGGCCTTCAGCCCCAAAGCGTCGGCGAGTTCGCGCGAGATCACCGTGCGGTCCGCCCCGGTGTCGATCACGAAGGGATAGGGTCCCGCGCCGTCCACCCGCACCGGCACGGTCATCCGCTCGGACGCATCACGCGCGGCAGCCACCTCGTCCGACTTGGGCAGCGGCGTGAGCCGGCTGGCCTGCACGTATTCCGGCTGCGGCGGTCCCGATCCGGCGAGCAGCAGGCTGGACGCCGCAACCGCCAAAAACGGAACCCAGGTCGGGCGGCGCATGGACATCTCCTCCTATTTTGATCTTTATTTCAAAGGACCTTACGCTCCCTGCACAGGCCGGCAAGGCGCGCCCTGCGGGAGAGGAGCGGAGCGCTCAGTCGACCGCCAGGCGCGCGTCGTCGAGTACGCGTCGCACGTCAAGCCCGCTGTCGGCCGCCCCGAAGGTGCAGCTGCCGAGGCGGCTGCGCAGCAGGCCCGCGGCGGTCGCCTCCCGGCCCCACGCCTGCAGGGTGCGCGCCGCCATGACCAGCGCCAGCCGCTCCGCCAGTTCGCGCGCTCGGCGCGCGTCCGAGCGGTCTCGAAGGCTCTGGCCCAGCGCCTCCAGCGCCTGCGCCGCCACCGGCCCCAGCCCGCGCACCGGGGCGACCTCGGCCAGCAGGCGGTCGGCCGCCTCCGGCTCGCGCTGGAGCCCGCGCAGGACGTCCAGGGTGATGACGTTGCCCGAGCCTTCCCAGATCGCGTTCAGCGGCGAGGCGCGGAACAGGCGCGGCAGCGGACCGTCTTCGATATAGCCGGCGCCGCCATGGGCCTCCATCGCCTCGGCCACCACGACCGGACAGCGCTTGGTCACCCAGTACTTGGCGACGGGGGTGAGGATGCGGGCCAGCGCCGCCTCCCCCGGATCGGCCGGCGCCCGGTCGAAGGCCTGGGCCACCCGAAAGGCCAGGGCCATGGCGCCCTCGACCTCCACCGCCATGTCCGCCAGCACCTGCTGCATCAGCGGCTGGTCGATCAGGCGGCGCTGGAAGGCGGTGCGGCCTTCTGCGTGCCGGATGGCCAGCGAGAGGCTCTGGCGCATCAGACTGGCTGCGCCCACCACGCAGTCGAGCCGGGTGTGATTGACCATTTCCACGATGGTGCGGACGCCGCGACCCTCCGCCCCCACCGGATAGGCGATGGCGCCGTCATACTCGATCTCGGCCGAGGCGTTGGCCTTATCGCCGAGCTTGTCCTTCAGCTGCTGGATCTCGACGCCGTTGCGCTCGCCGTCCGGCCGCCATCGCGGAACCAGAAAGCAGCTCAGGCCGCCGTCCGCATAGGCCAGGGTGAGGAAGGCGTCCGACATGGGCGCCGAGCAGAACCACTTGTGGCCGACCAGCTCATAGGCGCCCTCGCCTACGGGTGTCGCCCGGGTGGTGTTGGCGCGGACGTCGGAGCCGCCCTGCTTCTCGGTCATGGCCATGCCGAGGGTGGCCGCCCGCTTGGCCTCGGCCGGCAGGACGCGGGGATCGTAGTCGCCGGCCAGCACGCGCGGGACCCACTCCGCCGCGAGGTCCGGCGCCCGACGCAGCGCCGGCACGGCGGCGTAGGTCATGGACATGGGGCAGGTGACGCCGCTCTCGGCCTGGGACATCAGGAACAGAAGCGCCGCATGGGCGACATGGCCCCCCTCCGGATAGGTCCAGGCGCGCGAGGACACGCCCCCCCGCAGGCCCATGGCCATCAGCTCATGATAGGCGGGATGGAACTCCACCTCGTCGATGCGCCGCCCCCAGCGGTCGAAGGGCTTGAACACCGGAGGATTGCGGTTGGCGGCGACGCCGAGGTCGGCGGCCGCCTCCGACCCTACCTGCCGCCCGAAAGCCGAGAGGTGGGCGGTGTGCGAGGCGCCGCCCGCCTGCGCCACGAAGCGGCGAAGCAGGCCGTCGGCGTCGAACAGGTTCACATCGCCCAGCGGCGGCGGCTGGTTGAAGACCGCGTGCGTGCCGAGCTGACTGCGCGGATGATGGCTGCTCATGCTTCAGGCTCCACTCGGCCAGCACTATCGGGCTTTTCGCCGCGCGCGTCAGCGTCGCCGCCGGACAGCTGCCGGACAGCTGCCGGACAGCTGCCGGATGGGCGCGTCATGGCGGCGGGGTTTACGATGCGCGAGGTGTGCAGCTATGCTCCATGGCGTCCAAGCGCGGACGCGCCTCGGGGTCGACCGCTTCACCGCCGGGCCACGCGCGACGGCCGCCGACGTCCTGAGGAGCCTGCAGGTATGCTGAAAAGGATCATCGGGGCTGCGGCCGCCGTGTTCCTGCTCGCCGCCGGGCCGCTGCGCGCGGCCGAGGTCCCGGTGGCGGTGGCCGCCAACTTCACCGCGCCCGCCAAGGAGATCGCCGCCGCGTTCACCCGCGCCACCGGCGACGCCGCGGTGCTGAGCTTCGGCGCCTCGGGCCAGTTCTACGCCCAGATCACCCACGGCGCGCCCTACCAGGTGTTCCTGTCCGCCGATGTCGAGCGGCCCTTTAAGGCGGAACAGGCCGGGGTCGGCGTGGCCGGCACCCGCTTCGTCTACGCCACAGGCCGGCTGGTGCTGTTCAGCCGCACGCCTGGACTGGTGGACGAAGGCGGCGCGGTGCTGCGCCAGCCCACGCGCTTCGCCAAGCTCGCCATCGCCGATCCCGCCACCGCCCCCTACGGCGCCGCCGCCGTACAGACCCTGACTGACCTTGGGCTCTACGGTCCGTTGAGGGCCAAGATCGTCCAGGGCGCCTCGATCAACCAGGCCTGGGAGTTCACCCGCACCGGCGCCGCGGAGCTGGGCTTCGTGGCGCTGAGCGAGGTGATCGACGTAGCCGGCGGCTCGCGCTGGATCGTGCCGGAGCGGCTGCACGCGCCGATCGAGCAGGGCGCCATCCTGCTGTTGGCCGGGGACAGAAACCCCGCCGCCCGGCGGTTCCTGGCCTTCCTGCGCGGGCCTGAGGCCAAGGCGATCATCCTGCGCTACGGCTATCAGGTTCCCTAGCCCCACGTGTTCGAGGTCATCCGCCTCACCCTGAGCCTGGCTTCGGTCACCACCCTGCTGCTGCTGGTGATCGCCACGCCGCTGGCCTGGTGGCTGGCGCGGAGCCGGTCGTGGTGGAAGGAGGTCGTGGCCGCGGTCACCAGCCTGCCCCTGGTGCTGCCGCCGACGGTGCTGGGTTTCTATCTCCTCATCGCACTCGGCCCCGACAGCCCGCTGATGGCGCCGCTGCACGTCTTCGGGGTGCGCACCCTCGCCTTCACCTTCACCGGGCTGGTGATCGGGTCGGTGTTCTATTCGATGCCGTTCGCGGTGCAACCGCTTCGCACTGCCTTCGAGGCTGTGGGGCGCGAGCCCATGGAGGCGGCGGCGACCCTTCACGCCTCTCCGCTGGACGCCTTCTTCACCGTCGCGGTTCCCCTGGCCCGCCGGGGCTTCCTTTCAGCCGCGGTGCTGGTCTTCGCCCACACCATCGGCGAGTTCGGGGTGGTGCTGATGATCGGGGGCGGCGTGCCGGGGCGCACGGAGGTAATCTCGATCCGCATCTACCAGCTGGTGGAGGCGCTGCAGTACGGCCAGGCCCATGCGCTGGCGGCGGGGCTGGCGGCCTTCGCCTTCCTCGCCCTGCTGCTGCTGTTCCTGATCGAGCGGCGCTTCTCCCGGCCCGGCGCATGAGCATCTCCCGATCCGCGCAAGTCCGTCTGCGCGGTCTGGCGGGCGGGCTGAGGCTGGAGGCGGCGTTCGAGCTGCCAGTGGGGGTCACCGTGCTGAGCGGTCCGTCCGGCGCCGGCAAGTCCACCCTGTTGCGCGCGGTGGCGGGGTTGGAGCGCTTCGACGGCCTGGTCCGCGTGGGCGAGGAGGTCTGGCAGGACGCCGATCGTTTCCTGCCGCCCCATCGCCGATCGGTCGGCTACGTCTTCCAGCACGCCGTCCTGCTGCCTCACCTCTCGGTGCGGCGGAACCTGGACTACGGCCGGCGCAGGGCTGGGGTGGCGGCGCCGGACCTGGAGCGGACGGCGGCGATGTTGGGACTGACGCCCCTGCTGGACCGCGCCACCTCGCGCCTGTCCGGTGGAGAGCGCCAGCGGGTGGCCATCGCCCGCGCCCTGCTGACGCGACCGCGCCTGCTGCTGATGGACGAGCCATTGTCGGGGCTGGACGCCCAGGCCAAGGCCGACCTCTTAGTCGAGCTGAAAAAGGTGTTCACCGTACTCGCCGTTCCGGTGCTCTATGTCAGCCACGACGTCCACGAGATGGCAGGCTTCGCAGCCTTGACCCTGTCGCTGGACGACGGGCGTATTTCGCCCGCTCCGCCCCGATCACCGGTATCGCTGGTCGGTCGATCGCAGGGCGATATCGAGGCCCTAGCGCTCGCGGCGATCCGAGCCGGTTTGCCGACCGTGGGCGCCGATTAAAAAAACGGGTCTCGGCCTTGTCAGACAAAATAAAGCCCTCCGCGACAAGGTCGCGGAGGGCTGTTCTTCAAGGCTTTAGTTGAGCGCCGGAGGACAGATCCTACCAGCCGCCATACCCGTAGTCGCCGTAACCACCATAGCCGCCATAGCCGTAGGGAGACGCATAGCCGTATGCGTAGCCTGGATATCCGTAGCCATAGCCATAGACGCCGTCCGCCAAGGCCGCCCCAACGGCGAAACCAGCCAGGCCATAGCCCAGGCCATAACCGTAACCGCCATAGCCATAACCGCGACCATAGCCATAACCGCGTCCGTAGCCGCCACGATACCCACCGTAGCCGCCCCGGTAGCCGCCATACCCGCCACCGTAGTGACCGCCATAGCCGCCGCCATGATATCCGCCGTAGCCGCCACCGCCGTGGAAACCACCACCGCCATGAAAGCCGCCGCCTCCGCCGTGGAAACCTCCGCCGCCGCCGTGGCCTGCGGACGCCGTTCCCACAACGCCAAACGTCGCCGCAAGAGCCAGAGCCGCCGCCGCGCCTGCTGTCACTGCCTTCCGCATCTCAAACCTCCGGACAAAACTGTCCTCCTTGCGCTTCCAAACGCACCACTTCGCCATCGGCTCCCGCCAGGCTGCGATCACCTCGACGGGAAGGTTCGCGCGGTCTCGCCCCTACGACGCCCCCGCGCTATGAAGGATACATAGCGTTGGGGACTTCATGGCCGATCAGGCGGCGTCAGGCATGGTGTTGGAAGCGATGGCCGTAGGCCAGGCCGCGGAGCAGGTGCGCTCGGTCACCGCCGCCGACCTCGCCGACTTCGCCGACGTCTCCGGCGACCGCAACCCTCTACACATGGACGAGGCCTATGCGGAGAGCTCGCCCTTCCGGGGGCGAGTGGCGCACGGCATGCTGCTCGGCGCCTGGATATCCGCCCTGCTCGGGGAGCGACTGCCCGGCCCCGGCGCCATCTACGTCTCCCAGAGCCTGTCGTTCAAACGCCCGGTCCGGATCGGCGACGAGGTGCTCACGCGGGTGGAGATTTCGGAGGTGGACTTGAAGGCCGGCCACGTCCGCCTAAACACCCGCTGCTCTGTCCGGGGCAAGGCGGTGCTCGAGGGCGAGGCGATCCTGCGCGCCCCCCGCGGCGAACCCCGCACCCGCTGACCCAGGACAAAAAAGGCGTGCCACTGCATATCATCGACGGCTGGAAGGGCCTCGGCCCCGAGCAACGCGGCGGCGGCATCGCCCTCGGCAATTTCGACGGGGTCCACCGCGGCCATCGCCAGGTCATCGCCGACGCCGCCCGGGCCGCAGCCCGGCTCAAGGTCCCCCTGGCGGTGGTCAGCTTCGAGCCGCATCCGCGTCGCTGGTTCCAACCGGACGCCGAACCGTTCCGCCTGCTGACGCCGGACCAATTGGGGCGGGTGCTGGCGGACCTGGGCGTCGACCGGCTGCACATGCTGCCCTTCGACGCCGAGCTCGCCTCGCTCAGCGACGAGGCTTTCGCACGCGAGGTGCTGGCGCGGGGACTGGGCGCCCAGCACGTGGCGGCGGGCTTCGACATCAGCTTCGGCAAGGGGCGCACGGGCGATCCGCAGAGCCTGCGCCAATATGGCGAACGGTTCGGCTTCGGGGTCTCCATCGCCGAGCCGGTGTCCGATCCATCGGGTGAGAAGTGCTCCTCCAGCGCGGTGCGCCAGGCCCTGAGGCAGGGCGACCCCCACGGCGCGGCGCGGCTGCTCGGTCGCCCGTTCGCCATCGAGGGCGTGGTGGTGCACGGCGATCAGCTCGGCCGCACCATAGGCTTTCCCACCGCCAACATTTCGCTGGAGGACTATGTCCGTCCCGCCTTCGGCATCTACGCCGCGCGCACCCGCCTGGCCGACGGGCGGGAAGTGGCCAGCGTCGGCTATATCGGCCGCCGTCCCACCGTGGTGGACGGGGTAGACGAGCGGCTGGAGGTCCACCTGTTCGACTTCGACGAGGACCTCTACGGCCAGACGCTGGAGGTGGAGTTGACCGATCTGGTCCGCGGCGACCGCAAGTTCGACAGCCTGGACGCCATGGTCGCCCAGATGCAGCTAGACGCGTCCAAGGCCCGGGAGCTGCTGATCCCGGACTTCTGAGCAAGCCCATTCTGAGCCGGCTTCTACTGAGCTGGCCCCTTCTGAGCGAGCGCCGTCCGGTGCAGGACCCCGCGGCGCCCAGGCGTTGACCTGATCTCCGGCTCCTCCTATCGCCCGCCCATGCTGACCGGCCTTGTCCCCCTCGCCCACGACGCGCGCAGCTGGCCATTCGAGCAGGCGCGCCTGCTGCTGGCCCGGGTGCTGCGGCTGCGCCTGGAGGGCGACGCCCAGCATGAAGCGGCGCGGCTGATCGCCGAGGCGAGGATAGCCGAGGCGATCGACCGCTTCCCTGCCCTGGTCGCCACGCCCGTGCGGCTGGAGACCGGCTACGGGCCTTCGGGCCTGCCGCACCTCGGCACCTTCCAGGAGGTGCTCCGCACCACCATGGTGCGCAACGCCTTCCGCGCCCTGACCGACGACGCCGTGCCGAGCGAGCTGATCTGCTTCAGCGACGACATGGACGGCCTGCGCAAGGCGCCGCCGAACCTGCCGCACCAGGACTGGCTGGCCGAAGACATGGGCAAACCGCTTACCGCCGTGCGCGACCCCTTCGGCGAGCACGACAGCTTCGGCGCCCACAACAACGCCCGGCTGCGCGGCTTCCTGGACGCGTTCGGCTTCGACTATCGCTTCCAGTCCTCCACCGAAGCCTATCGGTCGGGCCTGTTCGACGCGACGCTGCGGCTGGCCCTTGCGCGGTTCGACGCCATCCAGGCGGTGATGCTGCCGACGCTCGGCCCGGACCGGCGCGCCACCTACTCGCCCTTCCTGCCCATCAGCCCCAAGACCGGGCGGGTGCTCCAGGTCCCGACCCTGGAGCGGGACGTGGCCCGCGGCGCCATCGTGTTCGAGGACGAGGACGGCGAGCGGACCGAGGTCCCGGTCACCGGCGGCGCGGTGAAGCTGCAGTGGAAGCCGGACTGGGCCATGCGCTGGGCGGCGCTGGCGATCGACTACGAGATGAGCGGCAAGGACTTGATCGAATCGGTCAAGGTGTCCAACCGCATCTGCAAGGCCCTGGACGGGACCCCGCCGGAAGGCTTCACCTACGAACTCTTTTTGGACGCCGAGGGCGCCAAGATCTCCAAGTCCAAGGGCAATGGCCTGGGGATGGAGGACTGGCTGCGCTACGGCCCGCGCGAGAGCCTGGCCTACTATCTGTTCCCATCGCCGAAGTCCGCCAAGCGGCTTCACTTCGACGTCGTGCCGAAGGCGGTCGACGACTACCTCCAGCACCTGGACGGCTATGGCGGGCAGGAACCGGCGAAGGCGATCGACAACCCGGTGTGGCATGTCCACGGGGGCGCGCCGCCCGCCGGCGGCTCGCCGGTGAGCTTCGGCCTGCTGCTGAACCTGGTCTCCGCGTCCGGCGCCTCGGAGAAGTCCATCCTGTGGGGCTTCATCGACCGCTACAGCCCGGGCGCCTCGCCGCAGACCCACCCGCTGCTCGACCGCATGGTCGACGGCGCGCTCAACTATTACGAAGACGTGGTGCGCCCGGCCAAGCGTTTCCGGGCCCCCGACGCGCGCGAGCGGGCGGCGCTGGAGGACCTCAGCGCCCGCCTGCGCGCCCTGCCGCCCGGCGCCGAGGGCGAGACCATCCAGTTCGAGGTCTATGAGGCGGGCAAGGCCGCGGGCTTCGAGCCGTTGCGCAGCTGGTTCGGCGCGCTCTACGAAGTCCTGCTGGGCCAGCCGCAAGGCCCCCGCTTCGGCTCCTTCGCCGCCATCTTCGGACTGGAGCGCACCCTGGCGCTGATCGAGGACGCCCTGGCGGGTCGGCTGGCGGTTTAAGTCCAGAAGCGGCCACTGACCCATTGATACCTGAGATGCTCCCCTTGTGGGGGAGCTGTCGGCGAAGCCGACTGAGGGGGCTCCAGTCCGGAACAGACGGCGCGGCCCCCTTCACCAAGCTGCGCTTGTTCCCCTCCCCCAAAAGGGGAGGATCAAGTCTCCAGCGGCCAGCAGCGGTCTGATGAGTTTGCGCGTACCGCTGGCATTCGCCGATCCGGTGATCCCGCCTTAAGGCCGCAGCGGCGCCAGGTGCGCCACCTCCGCGCCGCTACTCTGCGCCAGGCGGTCGGCCAGGACCTGACGATGGCAGCAGTCCGGGTCGGCCTCGTAGCAGAGCAGGCATATGGCGCGGGCCCTGGACAGCTCCAGCACGCGCTCGAAGGCGAGGATGGCCGCCGGCTCGGTCAGCTGGCCGGCGTAGATTTCGCGCATCTGCTCGCACCGGCCTGCCCGGGCGGCCTCGCGTCCGGCCTTGGGCGTGCCGAGATCGCGCAGATGCAGGTAGTCGATCCCCGCCTCCCCAAGGCTCGACGCCAGCAGCGTCTTGGAAAAATCCGGCCGGCGCGAGGCGGCGATGGCGCGCACATCGATCAGCAGCTCCACGCCCGCAGCCTGCAAACCCGCGATGACGTCGGCCAGGGCCGCCTTTTCGTAGCCGATGGTGGCGATGGGCGTCACGGCTTGGTTTCGGCCGCTTCGGCTTCGAACATCTCCATCAGGATTTCCCGGAAGGAATGCAAACTGAAATGGCTCTGCTGATAGCACCGCTCCACCCGGTGCAGGGCGACGCGCTGAGCCTTGGTCAGGCTCGCCAGCGCGCCCAGGTGCTGGCGCTTCACCTCGTCGGCCGTGACCATTTCCGGGCCGGCGGCGAGGGCGTCGCGCGCGAACAGGTCCGCCAGGACGTCGCGAAAGGCGTGATGGCTGAAGTTGCAGACCCGCAGCGCCTCGCGATTGCGGTGGATGGCGTCGCGCTGGGAGTTGCTGAGGGAGGCGAGGGCATCGAGATGCTGCACCTCGATCTCGGCGGAGGTCATGCGTCGCCCTCCGGCGTCCTACTCACGTGCACCTGATGAGGGGCGAGGCGAGCCCGGAGGCTCATGCCATCGCCTTGACGCGCTTGGCCTTCTTGCCTGAGCCCAGCTGGGTGGGCCGGGCGCCCTGGCGTGCGCGATCCAGCACGAACTTGGCGTAATCGTCCATGTCGCCGTCGAAGGGCTTCACGTGGCCGTCCGCCGCCAGCCACAGCCGGTCGGCCACAAGCTCCATCAGCGAGCGGTCGTGGGTGATCAGGATGACCGCGCCCTCATAGTCGTTCAGCGCGTCGAGCAAAGCCCGCCGGCTGTCGATGTCCAGGTGGTTGGTGGGCTCGTCCAGGATCAGCAGGTGCGGCGCGTTCATCGCCACCAGGTTCAGCAACAGCCGCGCCCGCTCGCCGCCGGAGAGGTTCTCCACCGTCGTCTCCTGCTTGTCGAAGCCCAGGCCGAACTGGGCGAGCTTGGAGCGGCGGCTGTTCTCCGAGGCGTCCTTCATCTCGCGGCGGATGATCTCCAGGGGCGTGTCGGAGGGGTCGAGCGCCTCGATCTGGTGCTGGTGGAACCAGCCGACCTGGATGCGGCGCTCCCGGTGCATGCGCCCGGCGGTGACGGGCAAGGCGCCGGCGATCATCTTGGCGAAGGTGGACTTGCCCGCGCCGTTGACGCCCAGCAGGCCGATGCGGTCGTCCACGTCCAGCCGCAGGTTCAGCTCGCGCAGCACGGGGGCGGCGTCGCCATAGCCGACGCTCGCCTGCTCCAGGCTGATCAGCGGCGGGGCCAGCGGGCGGGCGGGCGACGGCAGGGTGAAGGGCGCCACGCGCTCCGAGGCCGACTCCGCGATGGGGGCGAGCTTGGCCAGCCGCTTGACCCGGGACTGGGCCTGGGCGGCCTTGCTGGCCTTGGCCTTGAAGCGGTCGATGAAGCTCTGCAGGTGGGCGCGCTCGGCCTCCTGCTTCACCCGCGTCGCGGCCTGGAGCCTCGTCTTCTCCGCCAGCCGCCGCTCGAAGTCGTCGTAGCCGCCGGTGTACAGCTCCAGCTTGCCGGCGGCGACGTGCAGGATGAAGTCGACGGAGTTGTTCAGCAGCTCCCGGTCGTGGCTGATGATCAGGGCGGAGTGCGGGTACTTCTTCAGCCGCGCTTCCAGCCACAGGGCGCCTTCCAGGTCGAGATAGTTGGTGGGCTCGTCCAGCAGCAGGAGGTCGGGCTCCGCGAACAGCGCCGCCGCCAGCGCCACGCGCATGCGCCAACCGCCGGAGAACTCGCTCATGGCGCGAGCGAGGTCTTCGGTGGAGAAGCCGAGGCCTGACAAGATTTCCGCGGCGCGGGCCGGAGCGCGGTCGGCGTCGGTCTCGATCAGGCGCGCCCAGATCTCGCCCATGCGCTCGGGCTCGGCAGTCTCAAGCTCGGCATACAGCGCGCAGCGCTCCACGTCGGCTTCCAATATGGTGTCGAGAAGGCTGACGGGGGTGGCGGGGTGCTCCTGGGCCACCGCGCCGATGCGGGCGGTGCGGGGCAACTCGATGGTCCCGCCGTCGGGCTGCAGCTCGCCCAGGATCAGCTTGAATAGGGTGGACTTGCCGACCCCATTGCGGCCGGCCAAGCCGATCTTGGCGTTGGGCGGAAAGGAGACGCTGGCGCGATCGAAGAAGCGCCGGCCCCAGGCGTTGAAGGTGAGATCGTCGATCTGAAGCACAGGCGGTCTCCGGGATGCGGCTGATCGCCAGGCGTCGGGCGGACCCTGCGCCGGTGCGCATGTACGAAAGCGGGCGTGATCCCGCAAGGCCGCCGCCCTGGCTCTCCTCAACGCGCTGCCGGGACCGCCCCGACGCGAGGGTCGAAAGCCCCGCGGATCAGGCCGGACTGAGCGGGAGCGCCTCGGGGCTGGAGACCGGCGCGGCCAGCCGCGTCCGGCAGGACTCAACGTCGCTCGCGGCGACCTCGCCCGCGGCTGCTACGCCGCCTCCGGCCGCTGCCGGCGGAGGTACGAGCGCCTGCTGGAGACCGGCCGTCGGTGGAGCGCCTGCAGCCGACGGTCTGGCGGCCGTGGACCGCAGCGCGTCGAGCGGCCGCCAGGCCAGCCGCACCAGGATCACGCGGCCCCGGGACGTGCAGACCCCCTTGAAGGTGACGAGAACGACGGCGGGCTTGGGCCCAGCCGAAGCCGAGGCGGGTTGGCCGACGACGCTGAAGGGCGGAGCGTTGGCGGGTAGGCTCGAGATTGGTGCGCCGGCGCCTGGCGCGTCGTCTTCGGAAACAGCAGGTGCGCTCAGCAACGCCAGAGACGTGGGGCGAGCGAGCTTGTGGCGCCGCACGACCCTCCTCTCCACGACGTTAGGCTCAGCGTGCGGCGTCGCCTCCGCCAGCCGCATCCCGACATCGCGCGTGCGGACGAAGACCGGAACACGATGCACCAAGGTGCTCGCCGCGACCGTCGGCCCGCCGCCGACGCTGGGGTCGGACCCGACGGTCGGCGAAACTCGCAGGATCGCCGCCGAACCGCCGATGACGGCCAGGACGCATCCGGTCATCAGCAGGTCGCGCGCCAGGGCCGGCTTGCGCGCGATGGCGCCGCGCCGGACCAGCGCCCTGACCCGGGCCTCCAGATCGCCTCGGCCCAGCAGGGCCAGCTCGGGGAAGGCCTGTCCTCGCGTCGCCGGCCCGATGGACCGCGCGAGGGAGACCAGGCACCGGGCGTAGGTCGAAGGACATGCCATCTGCGCGCTGGCCCGTTCGTCGCAGGCGATCTCGCGCGCGGTGCGCAGCCCCGCCTTGAACACGCCGACCGCGGGGTGCCAGCTCAACGGCAGCGCCAGGACCTCGCAGGCTAGGTTCAGGGCGTAGTCCCGGCGCACGATGTGGGCGTATTCGTGCAGCAGGGCGGCGCTCGCCTCCTGTTCGGGAAGCGTCTCGAAGCCGCGCGGCGCCAGGATCACCGGCCTGAACGCCCCGATCACCACCGGCCCCGCCACGTCGGCCGAACAGCGGACCTGAGGCTGGCGACGCCCGGCGGCGAGGGCGGCCAGCCCAGCGGTACCCGAGAGCGGAGGATCGAAGGGCGTCGACCGCGCCACCATCGCCCGGGCCCGGGCGAGACCGGCGGCGAGCCACGCCGCGCAGACCACGATCGGGACCATCGCCGCGAAGATCAGCAGGTGCGCCGCAAACGGGCTCAGCCTGACGCTGGCGTGCAGCATCCCTGCAGCGACCGCGCCCGCCCTGTGCAGCGGCAAGGCCGCGGTCGCGCCACGCCCTGGAAGCAGGCTTGCAAGCTGGCCGATCTGCAAGGCGCCGAACGGCTCCCGAAGGGCTGGCGACACGACCGCCATGACCAGGAACCCCACCCAGCCCCAGCAGCGCCAGCGCGCAGACACATCGGTCATACGACCCAGCAGCCACGCCCCCAGGGCGATCAGCGGCGCCTGCCAGGCGGCGTTGAACAGGTAGGCGAGCAACAGCGCCGTCACGATCCGCCCTCACCGCCTTCGCCCGAGTCCAGCAGGGCGGAGGCGCGGGCGATCTCCTCCGCGGTGATCTGGCGGGTGTCGATCAGGGCCATCAGCAGGGCCTCGGCCGACCCGCCGAACATCCGCGAGACGAGGTCGTTCAACGCGGTGCCCACCGCGCCCTGGCGGCTCACCGCAGCCTGGTACTGGAAGGCGCGTCCCAAGGGCGTGCGCTTCACCTTCTTCTTGCGGAGCAGCACCGTCAGCATGGTCTGGACCGTGGTGTAGGCCAGCTCGGACGCAAGCCTTGCCTGCACGTCGCCCACCGTGCTCGGGCCAAGCTCCCACAGCACCTGCATCACTTCGAGTTCGAGAGGGGTGAGGACCTCCCCTGACCTCTTGCGCGGCGATCGACCCATCTGCGCCCCTACGACGAATTGAACAAACCCCCGCACGTCGGGAGCTGTCAACTAACGATTTAGGTGGCCTGATACCAGCCGATGACGTTGACCGGCGGGTTCATCAACGCAGATGCTCCCCCTCTGGGGGAGCTGTCGGCGAAGCCGACTGAGGGGGCTCTCCACGCCGCATGCCGTAGCGTCGCCCCCTCCACCACCCTGCGGGTGGTCCCCCCCAAAAAGGCGAGGATCGAGGCGGTCAGCTTCAGCAGCCGTCGGTCTCAGCCGGCGAACGGGTCCCGCATCAAGATGGTGTCGTCGCGCTCCGGACTGGTGGAGAGCAGGGCCACCTGGGCGCCCACCAGCTCCTCGATCCGTCGGACGTACTTGACCGCCGGGGCCGGAAGATCGCGCCAGGAGCGGGCGCCCTGGGTGCTGTCGCGCCAGCCCTCCATCGTCTCGTAGATCGGGGTCGCGGCGGCCTGGTCGGTCATGCCGGCGGGCAGGTGGTCGACCTCCCGGTCGCCGATCCGATAGCCGGTGCAGATCTTCAGCTCCTCCAGGCCGTCCAGCACGTCGAGCTTGGTCAAGGCCATGCCGTGGATGCCGTTGATGGCGACGGTCTGGCGCACCAGCACCGCATCGAACCAGCCGCAGCGCCGCGCCCGGCCCGTCACCACGCCGAACTCGCGCCCCACCGTGCCCAGGTGCTCACCCACCGCATCGAACAGTTCGGTCGGGAAGGGGCCGGAGCCGACCCGGGTGGTGTAGGCCTTGACGATACCCAGCACGTAACCGACCCGCCCCGGACCCACCCCCGATCCCGCCGCCGCCTGACCCGCCGCGGTGTTGGAGGAGGTGACGTATGGGTAGGTGCCGTGGTCGACGTCCAGCAGGGTTCCCTGTGCGCCCTCGAAAAGGATGCGCTTGCCGGCCTTGGCCAGGGTGTCGAGCACCCGCCAGGCGGGTCGGGCGTAGGGGAGGATGCGGGGCGCGAGGTCCAGCAGCTGAGCCCTCAGCGCCTGCGGGTCGATCTCAGGCAGGTCGAGCCCACGACGCAGCGCCCGGTGGTGGGCCAGCAAGCGCGGCAGCTTGAGATCGAGCGCGGCGGGGTCGGCAAGGTCGGCGACGCGGATGGCGCGCCGGCCCACCTTGTCCTCGTAGGCGGGGCCGATCCCGCGACCGGTGGTGCCGATCTTGGCCGCGGCGGCTTCGCGCTCGCGGGCCTGGTCCAGGTCGCGGTGCAGCGGCAGGATCAGGCAGGCGTTGTCGGCGAGGGTGAGCAGGTCGGGGTTGATCGCGACCCCCTGCCCTTCCAGCTTGGCGATCTCGTCGAGCAGGTGCCAGGGGTCGACCACCACGCCCGACCCGATGATCGAGGGCTTGCCCTGGACCAGACCGGAGGGGAGCAGGCTGAGCTTATAGACCTTGTCGCCCACCACCAGCGTATGGCCGGCGTTGTGGCCGCCTTGGAAGCGCACCACCACGTCGGCGCGGTTGGATAGCCAGTCGACGATCTTGCCCTTGCCCTCGTCGCCCCACTGCGCGCCGACGACGGCGACGTTGCCCATCTGGAGACCCGGCGCCTAGAAAAGGCCGGCGAAGCGATAGACCAGCCGCCCGCCGAAGGTGTCCAACCCCGGGTTGCGCCCGCCGAGGCCCGCATTGGAGTAGTGGTCCCAAGACGCTTCGACCGCGAAGTGGCGCGAGAGGTCGTAGCCTACGGTGAAGTTCGGGTTGAACACGAAATCCGACCCCATCGCCTTGTTGCGTCTGTAGATGCCGAGATCGCGCTGGTAGAGGGCGTTCTGCGCCGGTGTGGTGGGGAGCGGCGTACTGTCGGGATTGAAGTGGTCCGGATAGGTGTTGTAGCCGTCCACATAGGCGCCGCCCACCGCCGCGTCGCCATAGAACTTGCTGTGGAAGAAGTGGTGGCGCCACTCAATCCCAAGGGTGAAGAAGTTGGTGCGGCTGTCGGTGTTGACCTGCGCCTTGGCGTAGAACATCGGGTTCAATAGATAGTCGATGTGGAAGGTCTTGGTGCGGTAGAGCAGCTGGATGTCTTCGGTGCCGTTCTCGTGCGGGGTGCCGGACACCCCGAACTTAGTGTCGTGGGCGTAGACGCCGACGCCGACCTCGTCCGCCAGGGCGGGTGCGGCGGCGGAGACGGCCGCGATCGAGGCCAGGAGGGCCGCCGCCCAAGCAGATTTACGCATCTGGATCATCCCCTGCCGCCCGCGACCAGCCGCGGGACGGGCGATGGAAAACGGCGTCATAAAGCGGCAAAGCCGCCCGCTGTCCAGCCGGACGGCGCGCTTGCGTTCGCACGTTTGACGCGCCGTGTCAGTGGCGAAACACCCGCATGCCGGTGAAGGCCATGGCGACGCCGCGTTCGTCGGCGGCGGCGATCACTTCACCGTCGCGGATGGAGCCGCCGGGCTGGATCACCGCCGTCGCGCCGCCCTCCACCGCCTGGATCAGCCCGTCGGCGAAGGGAAAAAAGGCCTCGGACGCGCAGGCCGAGCCGTCGGCGAGCGAGCCGGGCAGGCCTGCGGTCTCGGCCGCCTCCCGCGCCCGGAGCGCGGCGATCCGGGCGCTGTCCCGACGGTTCATCTGGCCTGCGCCGATGCCGGCGGTCTGGCCGTCCTTTGCGTAGACGATGGCGTTGGACTTGACGTGCTTGGCGATGGTGAAGGCGAACAGCATGTCGGCGACCTCCGCCTTGGTCGGCTGGCGACGGGTGACGACCTTGAGGTCGGCGGCGGTGATGGCTGCGGTGTCGCGCGTCTGCATGAGGAAGCCGCCCGCCACCGATCGGAACACCGCGCCCGAGGCGCGGGGGTCGGGCAGGCCGCCGGTGACCAGCAGTCGCAGGTTCTTCTTCGCGGCGAACACGGCGACGGCCTCCTCGTCGGCCTCGGGCGCGATCACCACCTCGGTGAACACCTCGACGATCGCCCGGGCGGCTTCGGCGTCCAGCCTGCGGTTGACCGCCACGATGCCGCCGAAGGCCGACACCGGATCGCACTGCAACGCGCGTCTGTAGGCGTCGAGCAGGGAGCCGCCGAGCGCCACGCCGCAGGGATTGGCGTGCTTGATGATGGCGACGGCGGCGCTCTCCCGGGGATCGAACTCCGCCACCAGCTCGAAGGCGGCGTCGGTGTCGGCCACGTTGTTGTAGCTGAGCGCCTTACCCTGCAGCTGGCGGGCCACGGCGACGCCGGGGCGCGCGGCGCCTGTGCGGTAGAAGGCGGCGGACTGGTGCGGGTTCTCGCCGTAGCGCATCGTCTGGATGCGCTCCCCCGCTATGGCTAGGCGCTCGGGGGGCGCGTCGTCCGTCTGGCCCGCGAACCAGCCGGCGATGGCGGCGTCATAGGCGGCGGTGCGGGCGAAGGCGCGGGCGGCGAGACGCCTGCGCAGCTCGAGCAAGGTGGCGCCGTCGGCCTTCAGCGCGGCCAGCACCTGCGCCATCGCCTCCGCATCCGTGCAGACCGCGACATAGCCGTGGTTCTTGGCGGCGGAGCGGATCATGGCCGGGCCGCCTATGTCGATGTTCTCCACCGCCGTGGCGAAGTCGGCGCCCGCCGCCACCGTCGCCTCGAACGGGTAGAGGTTGACGTACAGCAGGTCGATGCCGCCGATCCCTTGCGCGGCCATGGCGTCCGCGTGGGCGGGCGCGTCGCGCACGGCCAGCAGTCCGCCGTGCACGACGGGGTGCAAGGTCTTGACCCTGCCGTCCATCATCTCCGGAAAGCCGGTCAGCTCGGCGACGTCCCTCACAGGCAGGCCGGCGGCCGCAATGGCCGCCCGCGTACCGCCGGTGGAGACGAGCTCCACCCCCAGCCCGTGGAGGCTCCGGGCGGCCTCGACCAAGCCGGCCTTGTCGGAGACGGAGATCAGCGCGCGGCGGACGGCGACCCGATCGGGGGCGGGCGGAAAGTCGGGGGCGGCGGGCATGGCGGACTCCGGACGGGACGAGGATCGGGGAGCCCAGGCGCGCGGCATCTCGCCCCGCACTCCCCGGTGGTGACCCACCTTCAGCGCCAGTCATGCCGGGCGGCGCGACCATAGGAGCGGGGCGGAGGCTGTCAACGCAGGGTCGGCGCGTCGCCGTCGCCTCGAGCGTGGCTAAGCGCGCCTTAACGCCGGCCGGGGCATCCTGACGCCATGTCCCTCGCCCTTAACGCCGGCAAGATCGACGCCGCGCGCCTGCGTTCGCCGCGCTGGGCGGCGCTGGCGGCGGTTCTGGCCGCGAGCGCGCTGTTCATGTTCGCCGACGCGCGACCCGAGCCGATCCAGCTCTGGGACGAATCGCGGGTGATGGTGAACGCGCTGGAGATGCACGCCCGAGGCTGGTCGCTGCTGACCACCTACGCCGGACGGCCGGACCTGTGGAACACCAAGCCGCCGCTGCTGGTCTGGGCCATGAACGCCAGCCTGCATCTGTTCGGCGTCTCGACGATGGCGCTCCGGCTTCCCTCCATGCTGGCGGCGCTAGGCGTCGTAGCGATCACCTTCGCCTTCGTCCGGCGGCTGAGCGGGTCGCGGGGAACAGGCGCGCTGGCGGCGGGGCTGCTGACCCTGAGCTTCGGCTTCAGCGGGCTGCACGCGGCGCGCACCGCCGACTACGACGCGCCGCTGGCGCTGTTCACCACCGGCTATGGGGTCCTGCTGTTGTTCCTGCTGCACCGGCGGCGGCCAGGGGTCGGGCGACTGACACTGGCGGCGGTGCTGGTGGTGGGCGCGGGCATGACCAAGAGCGTGGCGGGCTTGGTCCCGGGGACAGGCGTCGGGCTCTACCTGCTCGCCGTCGGCCGCTGGCGGCGGCCGTTGAGCCCCGCCTACGCCCTGGCCGGGTGGGGAGTGGCGACGGTCCTCGCAGGCTTCCTCTGGGCTCGGGAGCAGGCGGCGCCCGGCTATCTGCACGCCGCCCTTTTCAACGACGTCTCGGGCCGGTTCGGCGCGGCGTTGGACCGGCATGCGGGCTCGCCGCTCTACTACGCGCTGCTCTGCTTCGGCCTGGGGTTCTTCAGCGCCGGACCGCTGGGGCTGCTAGCGCCGGCCGGTCTAATCTGGGCGAAGGGGCGGGTGCGGCTCGGACTGGTGTTCAGCCTGTGCATGGCGGCGGGCGTCCTGGGGATCGACAGCGCGGCCTCCACCAAGCTGCCGCAGTATGCGGTCCCGGCCTACCCGTTCCTGGCCGCCGCCTGCGCGTTTGCGGTCCATGCCGGCCTGCGCGCCTGTTCGTCGGCGAAGCGCCGGAACGCCTGGAGCGCGCTGGGCGTGGCGCTGCTGCTGATCACCGGCGTCGCCTGCGGGCTGCGCTACCTCTACCTGCCGCCCCTCGCCGACCCCCCGCAGGCCCGCTATGGACGACTGTTCGAGAGCCTCCGCGCTCAGGGCGAGGCCGGCGTCCAGGTGCTGGACTCCGGCGTGCTCGGCCCCGGCGTCGTGGCGCTGGGCGTGCCGGACGCCTACGCGCCGCAGCTGGAAGCCTACCGCCTGATCTGGCGTACTCGGGGGCTCGACGCGGCGCGGGCGAGCGGGCTGTCCGCCATGGCTAAGAGAAGCGTGGCGGCGACCTGCGATCCGTTCTGGCTGGCGCGGGTCCGCCACACAGGCCGCGATGTCGGCGGCGTGCGAGGGTGTGCGGCCGTCCGAAGGTAGGGCTTGATGACTTCAGGCGCGAACGCTGGCGTTCGCCTCATCCTGGAGACTTTTGCACGGACGCCGTTGCGCCCTTCGAGACGCCCCTCCGGGGCTCCTCAGGATGACGCAGGACATTGACCGCACAAAAGTTCGTCATGCTGAGGAAGGCTCTCGGTGAGGAGCCTGTCTCGAAGCCCGCCTCACGTGCAAAAGTCTTCATCCTGAATACAAGTTCAGCGAGCCCAGCCGCCGCCATCCCGCTCCTGGCTCACGCCGTGGCGATCACCGGATCGATCGGGGCGCGGAACACCCAGAAGCGGCAGACGAGGAAGACGCTGACGGTGTAGCTGCCCATGGCGCAGACCTGGGCGGCGATGTGGTTCAGCGCGCCGGGGCCGAGCACGGCCAGGGCCTGGGCCAGGACCAGCTGGTTCAGGCAGAACCCGGCGGCGACGGTGAGCAGATAGCGTGGTGCGGTGGCGCGGGGGTTGGCGGCGTGGCGGAACACGAAGCGCCGGCTGAGCACGAAGCCGGACATGATCCCCACCCCGTAGCCCGCCGCATTGGCCAGCGCCGGAGGCGTGGCGAACACCTGGTCCAGCACGGTGATGACGCTGAGGCTGATCGCCGTGTTCAGCAGGCCCACCGCCCCGAAGCGGGACAGCAGCGCCAGGATCTCTCGCAACCTAGGCATGGGCCACCGTGTAGTACTGCGCACCGAGCGGCAGGGCGGTCATGAACCGCTCAAGCGGGCGAAGCGCGCGGAGCGCCCCTGGGAAGAAGCCCGTATAGGCCGCCTGCACCTTACGAAATCCTGCCTGCGCCTGACTTTCCTTCAAGGATGGCGCGCCGATCAGCACGGCCTTCTCGTCGAACGGGCAGGTGGCCACGATGTAGCGCGTCACCGGATTCAGCGGATTGTGCTCGAACACCACCATCATCCCTCCCGGCTGCAGCAGCCGGTGCAATTCTGCAAAGATCGCGCCGTGCTGCACGTGATCGATGTGGTGGAAGACGCAGGCCGAGAAGATCAGCTCGAAGCCCTGGTCCGGCAGCGGGATGGCGCCTCCGTCATAGGCAAGAAGCCGCGCGGCGCCCGGAAAGCGGTGGCCCGCCACCTCCAGGCTGCGCCGGGAGACATCGACGCCGGTGACCTGGGCGGTGGGAAACAGCCGGGCCAGGTAGGGCAGCGAATTGCCTATGCCCGTCCCGAAATCGAGCACCGCGGCCGGCTCGGAGCGCGCTTCCGCGTCCCAGAGCTTGCGCACCTCCTCGATCTTGTATTGGGCGAAATAGGCCGGGTCCTCACCGCTGATGGCGATATTGCTCGCATGGGCCGCCATGTACTCGTCGGCGAAACGGTCGAATTCGGCGACGTCCAAGGCGAGGGCTTCCGGGTCTGGGGAGGGTGTCTGCGGGAGGTTCAAGCGCCCGGCGGCGGAGCATCGCCGCCCCGGATCACCTCGTCTACCATGAACAGGGGGCGCCCTTTCACCTGGGTGTAGATGCGGCCGACATAGGCGCCCATGATCGCCAGACAGCCGAGCTGGCCCACCCCGAAGAACACCTGGATGAGCGCCAGGCTGGCCCAGCCCTTCTGCGCGTGGCCGCCCATCAGCCCGATCAGCGCATAGATCACGATCAGCAGCGCCAGCCCCATGCCGGCGAAGGACAGCACCACGGCGATCTTTAGCGGCGCGGTGGAAAACCCCGTCAGCCCGTTCACCGCCAGCCGCACCATCTTGGACAGGGTGTAGGCGGTCTCGCCCGCGTGGCGGGCGTCCCGGTCGTACAGGACCTCGGTCTGGCGGCCGCCGAGCCAAGCGACCATGCCGCGCAGGAACCTGTCCTGTTCGGGCATGGCGTTCAGCCGGTCCACGATGCGGCGGCTCATCAGCCGGAAGTCGCCCACGTCCTGGGGAATCTCGACCTCGGACACCGAATGCAGCAGGCGGTAGAAGGCCTTGGCGGTGGCGAGCTTGAAGGCGCTCTCGCCGCCGCGCGACTGGCGGCGGCCGTAGACGACGTCGAACCCCTCGTCCATGCGCGCCATCATCGCTCCGATCAGCTCCGGCGGGTCCTGCAGGTCGGCGTCGATGATCAGCACGCGCGCGCCGCAGGTCAGCTCCAGCCCGGCGCTGACGGCGAGCTGGTGACCGTGGTTGCGGGACAGGCTCACCCCGACCAGCTCGGGACGGACCAGGCTCAGGGCCTGGATACAGGCCCAGGTGCTGTCGCGCGAGCCGTCGTTGACCAGCACCAGCTCGAACGCGTCGCCCACCACGGCCCGGGCGGCGGCGCACATCCGCTCCACGAAGGCCGGCAGCGAGCCCTCCTCGTTGTAGCAGGGCGCCACCACCGACAGGGCGAGGGCGGCCGGGCGCCCGCCGGCCGAGTGCGCCGGGCCGGGCGCAACGTCAGCTCGATCCTTCACGATCATGTCCACCGCGTTGCGCCGCCTTTCGACGTCCCACCCGTTTGAACGCGCCTTATGACAGCAGACATTCCTAACCCCTGGGTGAACAGACCCGCTATAGTCTGCAAGTCGGGCCCCGCCGCACGCCTTATCGTTTACGCGGCGTTGGGAAGCGGGCTGCTAGCAGAGCCGACCTTATCGCAGGGACCGCGCCCTATGACCCTGGCTCTGGAGACTGCGCCGCAGGGCTTTCAGGCGAGGCCCCGCACCGCCGTCGCCGGCCTCTCGGGCTGGGACGCGCTGGCGCTCGCGGTGCTGCTGGCGCTGTGGGCAGGTCTGTTCCTGGTCCGCTACGACGCCCTGCCGCTGCAGCTCTGGGACGAGAGCCGCAACGCCAACAACGCCTTGGAGATGGCCCGGCACGGGCGCTGGCTGACGCCGACCTACGCCGGGGTGGCCGACCACTGGAACACCAAGCCGCCCCTGCTGATCTGGACCATGGCCGGTTGGCTGCGGCTCGGCCTGCCGCCCCTGATGGCCATGCGGCTGACCTCGTGGCTGGCGGCGGCGGCGACGGTGGGGGCGCTGTGGAGCGTCCTGAGGTTCGGCCTGCAAGACCGGCTGGCGGCCTTTGCGGGCGCGCTGCTGCTGCTGAGCGCTGCGATCTACATCGGTCCGCACGCGGCGCGGACCGGCGATTACGACGCGCTGGAGAGCGCCTTCCTGTTCGGCTACGTGCTGGCCTTCTGGCAGGCGTTCGAGCGCGGGCGCACGCGCTGGCTGTTCCTCGCGGCCGGCCTGATGGCGCTGGGGGTTCTGACCAAGGGCGTCGCCGCCCTGCTGCCGCTGCCAGGCCTCGCCCTCTACGCCTTCACCCGCCCCCCGCGCCTGGGGGGACTGCTGAAGGACCTGCGCACCTGGGGGGCGGCGGCGCTCTTTATCGCTGTCGTGGGCGGCTACTACCTGGCGCGGGAGGCCAACGATCCGGGCTATCTGTCGGCGGTGGCGAGCAACGAGCTGGGCGGTCGCTTCCTCAAGATCACCGAGCACCACCGGGGCAGCTGGCACTTCTATCTCCGCGCGCTGCTGCAGTCGGCGGAGCCCTGCACGCCAATGGCCTTGCTGGGGCTGTTCACGCTGTTCGGGCGCGACCCTCGGCGGCGCAGCCTGGCGCTCGCCGCAAGCCTTGCGGCGGGCTCGCTGCTGCTCGTGCTGTCGGTCTCGCGCAGCAAGATGGAGTGGTACGCCGCCCCCCTGATCCCCTTGATGGCCCTGGTGGCGGGCCTGGGGTTGTCCGACGCGCTGCACTGGGTCGACCGGGCCCGCCCCCGCCTGGCCACCGCCGCGCGCGCGCTCGCCGTGGCCTTACTGGCCGGGGGGGTGGTCTTCGGCCTTTGGTACAACCAGGTCGGCTGGTCGGCCAACGGCACGGCGGGACCCCACTTCCGCTACGGCGAGTTCCTGGCGCGGATGCGCGCCCTCCAGCCCGGCGGCCCGATCACAAACGTGACGGTGGTGGACACCGGCTTCCACAACGACGCGGGCTTCGCCGCCTACGACCCGATGCTGAAGTTCTACGCCGAGCTATCGGCCCGCGAGGGCCTGAGGGTCTCGGTCGTACCGACTCTGGCGGGTCTTGCTGACGGCGAGGTGGTGGCGAGCTGCGATCCCTGGGCGTTGCGGGCGTTAACCGGTGCCTACCGCCTGCAGCCGATGCTCGTCCAGACGACCCCTCGGGGCGAGGGCTGCGTCATGGCAAGGCTGGTCTCGCCTGCACGTTGAGCTCTGGAGCGGGATGACGGTGGCCGAAATCGCTGCACTCTAATCCGGCCTCATCCTGAGCCCGTCGAGAGGTGCGAGGCCGCGGCGTCGGCGGTGGACGCCTCATCCTTCGACAAGCTCTGGATGAGGCGACTGCTGGCGTTCACATCTACGTTCGTCCGCCGAAAGCCCGCGAGGCGCCGCCTCGGTCGGCCTGCGCCTCCCAGGCTTTGACCTCCCGCTTCGCCGCCAACTCGCGCCAGCGCCGCTGCAGCAGGTCCGCCACCGTGGCGGGCTGCACGCGATCCAGTCGCGCCAGCACCGAGGGATAGTCCCGGTAGTGCGGCGTGGTGTGGAAGGTCCCGGGCTCGGCCTGGATCAGGATGTCCCGCTCGTCGAAGCCGACCCCGGTCAGGACCAGGCTGTCGTCTTCGCTGCGCAGGCGCGTCAGGAACTTGCCGCGCACCTTCAAAGACGGTGTGCCGTAGGAGGTGGCGACCTCGACGCCCGGAAGCGCCAGGCCGATGGCGACGACCTCTTCCCAGGTCACGGCCAAAGCCTCAGGACGCCATGGCGCGGGTGCGCAGGGGCGCGCGGTTGAAGGCCTCGGGCGGGGCGGTCTCGGCCATCACCGCCTCCCGGATCGCGCGGGGCTCGCCGAACAGGTGGCCCTGGCCCAGGCCCACGTCGAGTTCGAGCACCTCGACCACCTGGCGTTCGTTCTCCACCTTCTCGGCGATGATCTCCACGCCGTAGCGGCGCATCAGCGGCGCGTAGTCGGCGGCGGCGATATCGTCCATGGAGCGGAACACCATGCGCCCGTCCTGCTCCTCCAGCTCGTCCAGCAGCACGCCCGCGGCGATCTTGACGAACTTCACGTCAGCCCGGGCGAGGTCGGCGTAGTCCAGGTCCAAGTCGTTAACCTTGTCCATGGAGAAGCGGAAGCCGAGGTCCGAGAGCTTGCCCATATTGCGGCTCTCCTTGGCGGTGCGGTCGCGGAACGCCTTCTGACCCAGCTCGAAGATCAGCGCGTTGGCCAGGTCCTTGTTCTGGCTCATGAACTCCAGGAACTTGGGGAAGAAGCCGTCGTCCGACAGCGAGGCCGGCGAGATGTTGCAGAAGATGCCGACCTGTCGGTCCGACGAGGCCAGCCGGCGCACGATCTGCACGCAGCGGAACAGCAGCAGGTTGTCGATGGCCTGGACCAAGCCCTCGGGCTCGGCCACAGACAGGTATTCCGCCGGCATCATCACCCGGCCGGACGCGTCGCGCAGGCGTGAGAAGCTCTCGTAGAACAGGGTCCTGCGCTGGGGCAGGTTGACCACCGGCTGGAGGTAGAGGTCGACCCGGTTCTCCTGCAGCGCCTCTCGCACCACTTCCAGCAGGGCCGCGCGCTGGGGATCGACCGGCGGGTGGACGCCCCGGGCGTCGATGCTGTGGGTCGTGGCGCTGGCCAGCCGCGCCGACAGGCTTTCGCCCATGCGCGCCACCAGGTCCTCCAGCATCCGCACCTCCGACACGATGGCCTCGGTCCGCTCCTCGGTCTCGCTGGCGAGCGTCGCGCCGAGCTTCTCCAGGGCGTCCTGGGTATGCTCGATATGGTCGACCAGGATGCGGTGGGCGTTGCGCAGGGTCGCGATCTCGCTCCGCAGCGAGGAGGTGTCGAAGATGCGGCCCACCAGGGTGTGCAGCGAGAAGGCCAGGGCCAGCGTGCCGATCAGGGCGCTCAGCCCCGCCGCCCACCCCGCGCCGCCCCGCCACATCAGCGCTGCGACCGCGAGGGCGGCGAATATGTAGGCGCAACTCAGAAGCGCCGCCGCCAGCTTGCGCATGGGTCCGCCTAGCCAGAGAATCGGGAGATTATCAGGCGCTAAGGTTAAAAAGACGATGACTCTTTCTTAAGGCGGCCGGGGGCGCGACGTCCTTTACGCCCGAGGTCCTCCCGCCCTAGCGGGCGAGCGACCAGCTTCCGCGCAGACCGCGATAGATGTCGAGGCGGCGCATGGCCTTGGCGGGCCAGGCGGAGGCGCGGCCGAGCGGCAGGGCCTCCGCCGCGCCGCGCAGGCCATAGGCCGCCGCCCGGACCGCGGTGGCGGGGGCGAAACGGCCGACATAGCCGTAGGCCACCTCACGCTGCACGCTGGCCAGGCTCTGCTTGAAGCGATAGTCGCCGGCCCCCAGGTCGAACTCGCTGAAGCCCTGGCTCGCCGCCCATTTCAGGATGTCGACGATCAGCACCACGCCCGGGGAATAGCGCGAGGCCTCCAGGTCGTGCGCGATGAACCAGGCGTGCAGCGCGCGACCGTCGCTCAGCGCATAGTGCGCCGCCAGCAGGCGGTCGCCGGCGTGCAAAGTGAAGAGCTTGCCGCTGATCTCGCCGAGCGGCGCGTCGAACAGGTTCTGCAGCAGCCGGAGGGGCCAGCCGGCGTTGAAGATGTCGGTCTGGCGGCTCGCCGCATAGCGCGCGCGCTTCCATTGCATCAGGGTGTCGAAGTCGGCCTGGCTGGTGGAGGCGGCGGTGAAGCGCACCTCGCCGAGTTCCCGGGCGATCTTGCGCCGCTTCTTGGCGCAGTCCGGCAGGATGTCGCTGCCGGCGGCCTTGCGGTGCGCGGCGTAGCCCTCAAAGCCTTCGCGCAGGGACGCCAGATGGCTGAAGGTGCGTCCGCGCATGAAGGGCGCCATCTCGAGCTGGCCGGCGAGCTGGGTGTCGAAGTCCAACCGGTGGACGCCGAGCGCGCGGACCACCTGTCGCGGATCGAAGGCGTGGCCCGGGGCGATGGCGACGCCCTGATAGTCGCACATGGGCGCGCCCACCGGCTGGGCCGCGAAGCGCGACACCCGGGCGGGCAGGAAGCCCACCGCCTCGCCGCCCTCGCGCAGCACCGCAACCCGCGCCCGCCGCTGGTCGGGCCCGCCCGCCCGGGCGCACTCGCCCACCCAGTCGGGCGAGAGGAAGGGGCTGGTGAGGCCCGTGGCGTGACGGATTTCGGACCAGCGCGCGGCGTCGGACGGATGCAGGCCCTGAGGCCTCACCACCTCGATCTCCATGAAGGACGTTCCGCTCGCTACCTTGAACGGTTGTAGGCGCGGAGGGTTACACAGGGGTTTCGACGCTCGGGAGCGGCGATCGGGTGGGGCAAACCGCCTCAGAGGCATGACTTTGGACGTTGAGGCCGACCGTAACACCCACGATGATTGAGCTCGCCCCGCCGCTTCGAGATGCTCCCCCTGTGGGGGAGCTGTCGGCGAAGCCGACTGAGGGGGCTCCAGTGCGGCGCCGTCCCCTCCACCAAGCTACGCTTGGTCTCCCTCCCCCAAAAGGGGAGGATCAAAGCTCCAGCGATCGGCCTTGACCGCCTTGTTAGGGCCAGCCCCGACTCTCACCCCCTAGTCGAACCTGTCGCCCAGATAGACGCGGCGGACGTCGGGATTAGCCAGGATTTCGTCCGGCTTGCCTTCGAACAGCACCTCGCCGTCGTGCATGATCGAGGCGCGGTCGATGATGCCGAGCGTCTCGCGCACATTGTGGTCGGTGATCAGCACCCCGATCCCCTGCGTCTTCAGATAGCTCACCACCTCGCGGATGTCGGTGATGGCCAGGGGGTCGATGCCGGCGAAGGGCTCGTCCAGCAGCATGAAGGCGGGCTCGCTGGCGAGCGCCCGGGCGATCTCGCACCGCCGCCGCTCGCCCCCCGAAAGCGACACCGCGGGCGAGGCGCGCAGGTGCGAGATGCGCAGCTCCTCCAGCAGGCGATCCACCGTCAGACGGGCCTTGGCATCGTCCGGCTCGCGCATCTCCACGACCGCGGCGATGTTCTGCTCCACCGTCATGCCCCGGAAGATCGAGGTCTCCTGCGGCAGGTAGCCGACGCCCAGGCGAGCGCGCTGGTACATGGGCTGGGAGGTGATGTCCTCCCCGTCCAGATAGATCGCGCCGTAATCCGCGGCGACCAGGCCTGTGATCATGTAGAAACAGGTGGTCTTGCCGGCTCCGTTGGGCCCGAGCAGGCCGGCCACCTCCCCACGCCCCAGGCGCAGGCTGACGCTCTTCACCACCGCGCGCCCCCGGAACGACTTGCCGATCCGGTCAACGAACAGCCCCTCCTTGTGGAGCAGGCCGGACGAGCCGACGCTCTGCAGCACCGCAGCCATCAGCGGACGGCCATCAGCGGGCGGCCGGCTTGGGCGCGGCCCCGGCGGCGGGCTGCTGCTGCGGGTACAGGATCACGCGCACGCGGCCCGAGGCGGTCTGGGGCGTGTCGGAGATCAGGTTGTTCTGACCCGTGGCCCGGTTCATGATCAGCTTGTCGCCCTTGGCGACGCTCTTGCCCTGGACCAGCACCACGTGGCCGGTGAGGGTGATGATGTCGGTGTCCTTGACGTAGCTCATATAGTCGCCCCGGGCGTTCTGGGTGGGCGTGATGTAATAGACCGGGCCCTGCGCCTCGATGTGATCGATGCCGCCGGTCTGGTCGGCCCCGAACGGGCTGTTTCCGCCGCTGGCGGGCGTCCCGGCGGGCTGGCCGGCGGGGGCCTGTTTGGCCTTATAGTAGACGCGGAGTTCGGGCGTGCGCAGGCGCTGAGTGCCCTGGGTCTCCTCGACATTGCCCTTGAAGATGGTCAGGCGCTGGGGCTGGATCACCTCCACGCCCTCCGAGGTGATGTCGATGGGATCGTTGGACTGGCCCGGCGTCAGTCCCGCAGCGCCGCCAGAGATGGCCGCCGGCGGCGGGGCTGCGGGCGCCATGTGGGCGGCGGTGGGGGCGGAGGCCGGCTCCGGCGGCAGGGCGGAGGCGGCGCCGCCCGTGACCAGCAGCAGAGCGGTCGCCGCGGCGCCACGGGCGGGGAGGCGTGTCATGTCCGGGGTCTTTCCTGAAGCGGGGGACGCAGGGCAGGCGCCGGCGCGGGGCGTCCGTGGCCGAAGATCTGGAACGGAACTGGCATCGCGCCTGCGGGCAGGACCGGGCGCGCCGCCGGGCGGAGCGGGGCCTTGGGGACCGGCTGGTTGGTCAGGTGGGTGTGCACGTCGCCCGTGAAGATCGCATGTTGGCCCTTGTCATACACCTGATAGGCGTCGGCCAAAATCGACCCCGACGGGCCGAAGCTGTAGACGTGCGCCCGGCCCACCACACTGTTCTTGGGCATGTCCACATGGGCGAAGTCGCTGGTGAAGGTGTAGCCCTTGCCGTCGGTGGCCACCACGTGGCCGGCGAGGTCCAGCAGCTTGTGCTCCTCGTGATAGACGCCGTGCAGCGCCTTGGTGGTCATGGGCGCGGGCGCGCCGGCCGGGTATTGCTTCAGATCCGGGTTGGTCAGGGTGATGCGGTCGGGATCGGCGCCGTCGCGCACCGCCTCGCTCGCTGACATGATGTAGAGTTCGCCCTTCTCGTTTCGGCCGTAGAAGGTCGGGTTGATCAGGTGGATGGAGCCGAGCTGCTTGTCCGCCCGGGCCAGGGCCGAGATGACTGCGCGCACCCCGACCCAGCCGATCCCGAACAGCAGGATGACGCCCACCGCCGCCGGCAGGGCCTTGCGGAAGAAATGCACCTGGCGCGAGCGCTTGCGCCAGCGCTCAAGCGCCGCCGCCCGGCGGGCGAGGTCGGGACTGACGGGCTCCGGGTCCGACACCGGCCCAGGTGTCTCAGGGGGCGCCCCGGCCGGAGGGCGCAGCGGGCCGAGCGCCTCCTCGGGAAAGCCGATTTCAGCCACCGGGCGCGCCGCTCAGCTGTGGGCGAAGATGTCGACGTCTTCCCATCCGGCCACATCGAGGCTAGCGCGGTCGGGGAGGAAGTCGAAACAGGCCTGCGCCAAGCTCATGCGGCCTTCCCGCAGCAGCATGGCGTCCAGCCGGGCCTTGAGCGCGTGCAGGTTCAGCACGTCGGAGGCGGCGTAGGCCTGCTGCTCGGGGGTCAGGCTCGCCTGGCCCCAGTCCGAACTCTGCTGCGCCTTGGACATGTCCACGCTGAGCAATTCCTTGGTCACGTCCTTTAGGCCGTGCCGGTCGGTATAAGTGCGGGCCAGCTTGGAGGCGATCTTGGTGCAATACACCGGCGCGGTCCGAACCCCCAGATGCACCTGGAACATGGCGATGTCGAAGCGGCCGAAATGGAAGATCTTGAGCACGCCCGGATCGGTCAGCAGGCGCTTAAGGTTGGGGGCGTCGTAGCCGGGACGCTCCAGCTGCACCACATGGGCGTTCCCGTCGCCGGCGGAGAGCTGGACCACGGTCAGGGGATCGCGGTGCAGCCGCAGGCCCATCGCCTCCGAATCCACCGCCACGGCCGCGCCGAACTCGACGCCGTCCGGCAGGTCGCCGCGGTGCAGGTGGACGCTCATGCGATAAGGGTTCCGGAAGACGCGGGCGCGATCAAGCCCCGCTGAAGACCCGCGTCACCGCCGGCCGGCGAACGGGCTGACGCCCGAAGAGGAAGGTCGATCTGAAAAGCTGGTGCCCAGGAGAGGACTCGAACCTCCACGGTTTTTACACCACTGGCACCTGAAGCCAGCGCGTCTACCAATTCCGCCACCTGGGCCTACGCCCGCAAGCTTATCGCCGCAGGTCGTGGGAAGCGGGGTGTCTAGGGCGCCGGACGCGCCCGGTCAACGGGCGGGTGGCGAGGGCGGCGCTGGGTTCGCGCCGCATTCAGCTTCCTCGCAAGGCATGGGAGCTGAATGCGAGGCGGCCTGGCCTCAGTTGGCGGCGACCTTCATCGCGCCTTGCGCATAGACCGCGCTCAGGGCGGGCAAGTTCACCTCGTCCACCGCTTGGGACAGGCCCGTGCGGTAGCAGGCTGAGCGTTGGACCGCGTCCTGATATTCCCTGAGGCTGAAGCTGGACGCGCCGCAGGCTTCCAGGGTCGCGCTCTTCAGACGGTCCAGCAGGATGACGGCGCCCCTGGGCTGGCTGGGGTCCAGGTCGCGATAAGACACCTTGACGGCGGTGGACACCTCGGCGGCGCGAACGGCGGGGGCGAGGGCCAGACCGGCCAGCAGGGCCGCGGAGAGAATGACGGTCTTCAAGATGGAGCTCCCTATGAAGGGGCTGTCGACGCAGCCCGTGGCGCCGCTGAGGCCTGACCTCTCGGCTTGGGAGACATATAGGCCTGCCGAATGACCGCTACGCTGCCAATTCACGCCTAAATGCGGAAAAATAGGGCTGAATGAGAAAAATGGCGCCTGGACTAAGATAAAACTTGACTCGATGGCGGTAGATAAAGTGCGGCGAGAGCGAGCCCCCGGTCTGTGAAGTCGCTTCGCATCATATAAGGATATCCTTATGCCCCGTTGCCCGACGGCGTGACGCCCGATATAGAGCCGCCAACATTGCAAGGAGCCGGCGCATGGCCGACTATATCGTCCGCGACATCTCCCTGGCCGGCTTCGGCCGCAAGGAGATCGACATCGCCGAAACCGAGATGCCCGGCCTGATGGCCGTGCGCGAGGAGTTCGGCCGCGACAAGCCGCTGAAGGGCGCGCGGATCGCGGGCTCCCTGCACATGACCATCCAGACCGCGGTCTTGATCGAGACGCTGCAGGCGCTGGGCGCCGACATCCGCTGGGCGTCCTGCAACATCTTCTCCACCCAGGACCACGCCGCGGCCGCCATCGCCGCCACCGGCACCCCCGTCTTCGCCACCAAGGGCGAGACGCTGGAGGAGTACTGGGACTACGCCCACAAGATCTTCGAATGGGCCGACGGCGGCTACCCGAACCTGATCCTGGACGACGGCGGCGATGCGACGCTGCTGTGCGTGCTCGGGCCCAAGGCGGAGAAGGACATCTCCGTCATCAGCGATCCGCAGAACGAAGAGGAGGAAGCCCTCTTCGCGGTGATGAAGCGCTATCTGAAGGAGAAGCCGGGCTTCTATTCGGCCATCCGCGACGCCATCAAGGGCGTGTCGGAGGAGACCACCACGGGCGTGCACCGCCTGTACCAGATGGCCACCAAAGGCGAGCTGCCGTTCCCGGCCATCAACGTCAACGACAGCGTCACCAAGTCCAAGTTCGACAACCTGTACGGCTGCCGCGAATCGCTGGTGGACGCCATTCGCCGCGGCACCGACGTGATGCTGGCCGGCAAGGTCGCCGTGGTCTGCGGCTATGGCGACGTGGGCAAGGGCTCGGCGGCGTCGCTGCGCCAGGGCGGCGCCCGGGTGGTGGTCACCGAGATCGACCCGATCTGCGCCCTGCAGGCCGCCATGGAGGGCTATGAGGTCCAGACCCTGGACGACATGGCCGGCAAGTCCGACATCTTCGTCACCGCCACCGGCAACAAGGATGTGATCACCGTCGATCACATGCGGGCGATGAAGAACAACGCCATCGTCTGCAACATCGGCCACTTCGACAGCGAAATCCAGGTCGCCGGCCTGAAGAACTTCAAGTGGGACGAGATCAAGCCCCAGGTCCACCACATCGAGTTCCCCGACGGCAAGAAGATCATTCTGCTGTCCGAAGGCCGCCTGGTGAACCTCGGCAACGCCACCGGCCATCCCAGCTTTGTAATGTCGGCCTCGTTCACCAACCAGACCCTGGCCCAGATCGAACTGTGGACCAACAAGGACACCGGCAAGTACCAGAACCAGGTCTACACCCTGCCCAAGCACCTCGACGAAAAAGTCGCCATGCTCCACCTCGCCAAGCTCGGCGCCAAGCTGACCCAACTCTCAATGGCCCAGGCGGACTATATCGACGTGCCGGTACAGGGCCCGTTCAAGCCGGAGCATTATAGGTATTGAGTCGACGTGATAAGGAGAGAAGCTTTTAACTATCCCTGCTGTTCAATCCAGCCGGTTCGGGCCGTAGAAAATTGAGAATTCGTGCGCCCTTTCCAGTTGGCAAAAGCGCCAGCAACAATGCAAAGGAGCATGAGGTTGCTGACTAAGTCATTGATCCAAACCTGCGCTAACGCTCCGGGACCCTCTCCGCCAAGACTTAGTGCATGGGAAAATAGAGCAATGCTCTGTAATAACATTGCCGCGCCCAGCCAGAGACTACTGTATTTAAAAGCCACAAAAAGGAGCGAGAAGGCCAGGGCGAAATCTATTCCAAATTCTTGCATAGTAGGATAGCGTGGATACGTCCGCAGCCACACGACATCTGCCAAAACGTTGGCAACAAAAATTAACACTGAGCCTATCTGCTCAGCCCGTCCGCCTTTCCAGAAGGCAAAGACGCATACACAGGTAAGAACGCCTAAACCAATTAACCAAACTACATCACCACCCATAATCCGGCTTCCCGAGAGACTCCTGGGTGATGATGTAGCCCGTCAATGATTTAAAACGTCTAAATCTAAACGGCTCTAAGCATCTCCGCACGAACCGGCTCGCTCTGATTCGGCTTAGGCCCGGTTCCCGCCATCTTTTGACGAATCCCAACACGCAGCTTGGCGTCGTTAAGATCGTGGTGGCAGGCGACCATGGCCGTGCGGGCTTGGCCAAGGGCCGCCAGGGCGGCGGTCGCCTTGGTGAACGACTCGTCAGCGAACACCGCCGAAACGCCGAGTTCCTGACGTGCGTTTACTAGTTCGCTCACTAGGACAGACGCGTTGGCGATGGCCTGGTCGATGGCGTCTTCAGTGGCGAAAAGCTTAGTGGCGACTTGTTGAGCGACGAGCGCGCGTTCCATGACAAACCCCTTTGGCCTCAAAAGAGACATTATTAGATAAACACGTTGTTATGCTTAACGCCAGATTAATTTCGCGCCCTGGGTGATTTTGTTCGCCTTTAAGGCGTATCTCGACAGAGCGCCGCCTGAGCGGCTTTCGGGCCGCGCCTAAGCGAAGCGTTAGCATTGCCGTGCTAAGGATCGCCGGATGACCGTGGCCGATCCCGTCGCCGGGGCGCGAGCTTCCCTTCCAGGAGGAGCGACGCGCCACGCCCAGTCCCTGCAGGCGCGCATCACCGCGGCCATCCTGATGACGGCCGTCACCGTGCTGTTCTTCGGCTGCACCCTGTTCATGCTCGAGCAGCGCCATACCGAACAGACCGATGACCACCTCGGCAGTCAGCATCTGGTCGGCGTCCTGGCGCTGAACGAGGCGAAGCCGTTTGCGGACGGCCAGACCGCGCGCGTCGTGCACGACCTCCAGATGCTCGACTATTTCCATCGGGTCGTCTCCGGAGAGGTGCGGGGCGACGACGGCCGGCGGATCGTCTATCGGCGCGGGCGCGGCGGCGCCCCCGGCGAACTCTCCTACCGAGCCGAGATGCGCCAGGGGGGCCGTCATGTCGGCGAGGTCCTGCTCGAGGAGTTGCCGGGATCGAGCTCTGTGGCGCTTGGCCACTACCTGGCCATGGGCGGGGCCCTGTTCTTCGCCGCCACCGCCATCGGCTTGTTCCTGGGGCGCTGGCTGGCGGGCAGGATCACTACGCCCGTAGCCCGCCTAGCCGCCGCCATGGACGCGGTCGGCTCCAGCGGGACCTTCCAGGTGCGGGTGGAGCCGGACGCCGCAGACGAGATCGGCCGGCTGACCCAGTGCTTCAACACCTTGATGTCGCGCCTGCACGTCAAGGACCTGGCGCTGCGGCGCACGCTCGCCGAACTGGTGGAGGCCCGCGACGCCGCCGAGGCCGCCAATCTCGCCAAGTCGCAGTTCCTGGCCAATATGAGCCACGAGATCAGGACCCCCCTGAACGGCGTCCTGGCCATGGCCCAGGTCCTCGCCCGCAGTCCGCTTGAGACCGGACAACGCGATCAGGTGGACGTGATCCACCAGTCCGGCGAGACCCTGCTCGGCCTGCTGAACGACATCTTGGACGTCTCCAAGATCGAGGCCGGCAAGCTCGAGCTGGAGGTGGCGGACTTCGACATCGAGGCCATGATCCGAAGCGCCGCGGCCAGCTTTGCGGCGGTGGCCGAGCGCAAGCCGCTCGATTTCGACGTCGTCGTCGCCCCTCTGGCTCGCGGCCTGCGCACCGGCGATGCGGCGCGCCTGCGCCAGATCGTCAGCAACTTCCTGTCCAATGCGCTCAAGTTCACCGAGACCGGCGGGGTCCGTCTCACGGTCGAGGGAGAAGGTCCCGACGGCGCGGTCGGCGTGACGGTGACCGTGCGCGACACGGGCCTGGGCATCGCTGCGGACAAGCAACAGCTGCTGTTCCAGAAATTTACCCAACTCGACGCCTCCACGACGCGCCGGTTCGGCGGGACGGGCCTGGGGCTGGCGATCTGCCGGGAGCTGAGCGAGCTGATGGGCGGCCGGGTGTGGGTCGAAAGCGAACCCGGTCAGGGCTCGTCCTTCTCCGTCTTCCTGCCGCTGCCCCGGGTTGCGGCGGCCGAAGCAAATCCGGAGACGTCCGAGCTCTCCGCCGCCGATACCGTGGCTCCCCTCCCCTCCGCGGAGAAGATCGCCGACGAGCCGGCTTGCGAAACGCTTTCCGAGAAGGCGGCGCTTCGGGTGCTGGCGGCGGAGGACAATCCGACCAACCAGCTGGTGCTCAGCACCATCATGCAGATCTTCGGGATGGAGCTGACCTTGGCCGGGGACGGCGCCGACGCCGTCGACGCCTGGCGCGCGGGCGATTTCGATCTCGTGCTGATGGATATCCAGATGCCTCGCATGGACGGGGTCGCCGCGACCCGCCGCATCCGCGCCGAAGAGGCGGCGATCGGGCGGAGGCGGACGCCCATCCTGGCGCTCTCCGCCAACGCCCTGACCCACCAGGTCGAGGCCTATCTGGCCGCGGGCATGGACGGCCACATCGCCAAGCCCATCGAACTGCCCAAGCTGCAGGCGGCCTTGGAGGGCGTCTTCCAGACGGCCGATATCGCCGCCGCGGCTTGAGCGTTCAGCCTCAGCGGCACTGGGGGTCCGGCGCCAGGCCCCAGACCTGGTCGGCCCTGATCCAGCCCTTGGCGTGGCCGACGGCGATCCGGCACCAGTCGCCCTGGCAGTCCTTCAGGTCGGCGATGGCGTGGCCCACCAGGGTCGCGGTCTCGGCCGAGCCCTCGTCCGGCTTGGCATGCAGGGCCAGGTCTTGCGGCTGGGTGCGCATCACCGTGCGCCGCGCCTCGGTGGTGCGGCCGCGCACCCATGACAGCGCGCCCTGGGCGTCGCACACCCGCCGCCACTCCTCGGTCTCGGCCACCACCTGCAGCGGCAGGCCCTTCACCCGGTACACCCACTTCACCGCGTAATCGTCGCCGGGGCCGGCGCGCGCATTGACCTTGTCGAACTTGGTGGAGACGTAGCGGGGGACCGGAAAGCCCGACGGGGTCTGACGAGCCCCGGACCGCCCCTCGGAGGGCGGCTGCGCCTGCGAATGGCGCGAACAGGCGGTGAGCGGCGAGGTCGCCAGGACGACGGCCGCCGCCGCCCATTGGCCGGCGCGGACCGCTTTGCTACAGAGCTTCGCGCCGGGCGTTCGCACGCGCTCTTTTCAATCGCCCCCATGGCCGATCGCAAGCTTAAAGTCGTCGTCACGCGCAAACTGCCCGCTGCGGTGGAAGCCCGCATGCGCGAGCTGTTCGACGTCGAGCTGAACGCCGACGACCGTCCGATGAGCCCGGAGGCCATGGCCGCAGCGATGGCTGTGGCCGACGTGCTGTGTCCCACCGTCACCGACCGCATCGATCAGCGGGTGCTGGCCCACGCCGGAGCCCGACTGAAGCTGATCGCCAACTTCGGCGCGGGGTTCGAGCACATCGACGTGGCGGCGGCCAATGCGCGCGGCATCATCGTCACCAATACGCCGGGCGTCCTGACCGAGGACACCGCCGACATGGCCATGGCCCTGATCCTGGCCGTCTCACGCCGGGTGGTGGAGGGCGCCTGGGCGGTGGAGGACGGCCGGTTCGACGGCTGGGCCCCGACCTGGATGCTCGGCCGCCGAATCCGCGGCAAGTCGCTCGGCATCGTCGGCATGGGCCGGATCGGGCAGGCCCTGGCCAAGCGCGCCAAGGCGTTCGGGCTGTCCATCCACTACCACAACCGCCGGCCGGTGCCCGGCCACCTGTCCGACGCGCTGGAGGCCACCCACTGGGAGAGCCTGGACCAGATGCTGGCACGCATGGACATCGTGTCGCTGAACTGCCCCCACACGCCGGGGACCTATCACCTGCTGTCGGCGCGGCGGCTGAAGCTGATGCCGCCGCACGCCATCCTCATCAACACCGCACGGGGCGGCTTGGTGGACGAGGCGGCGCTGGCCTCGCGGCTGGCGGAAGGCTGCCTTGCTGGGGCGGGACTGGACGTGTTCGAGAACGAACCGTCGGTGGACCCGCGGCTGCAGAAGATGCCCAACGTCGTGCTACTGCCCCATCTCGGCTCGGCCACCCTGGAGGGGCGGGCCGAGATGGGCGACAAGGTGATCATCAACATCAAGGCGTTTCAGGACGGCCACAGGCCGCCGGACCGGGTATTGCCCTCGATGCTATAAGGGTGCGCCGGACCGGCCGGCGCACCACGGGCCATATGATCAGCCGCGCGAGTAGGCCGACAGGCGCTGGGCGCGGCGGGACTGGGCGTCCATCTTCTGGAGCTGCTTGCGCTCCTTGCGTTCGTTGCGCTTGGCTTCGAGGATGGCCTGCTCGTCGTGCAGCAGGGCGACCCGGGCGGCCTCCTCGGCGGCGGCGCGCTCGGTGCGGAGACGTTCCTTCTCCTCGACGCGCGCGACGCGAACGGCTTCGCGTTCCTGCTCGCGGAGCGCGGCGCGGTCCACGAAGGTCTCGGCGACGACGGTGGGCTTGGGCTTGAAGCGCGCGAGCATCGCCTTTTTGGCGTCCGCGGCGGCGGTGAGGCGATCGTTGAAACCAGGGTTAGCCAGTTGCTTCATAAATGATCCGAGATGTTGAAGGGGCAGGCCGCAGCCACACGAAACCTCGCCGGCTGGCGATCTACCGGCGCATATAGTGTGTTTTCGCGTTTTCGGGAAGACGGGGGCGCTATATTTGAGGCGTTAAAAGGCGTCGCGCCCCAGGGCTGATTCCAGCTCGCCGGAGACCCGCTCCACCGCCTCCCGGCACGCGGGCGAGCTGCGAAAGCCGGCCGGCCGGGGAAGCGGCGCCGCAATCGCCACCTCGGCGGCGATGCGACCCGGACCCGAGGTCAGCACCACCACCCGCGACGCCATATAGACCGCCTCCTCCACGCTATGGGTGACGAACACTGTGGCGACGCCGCTCGCCTGCACCAGGGCCAGTACGTCGTCGGCCAGCCTGCGACGGGTGATCTCGTCGAGCGCGGCGAACGGCTCGTCCAGCAGCAGCAGCCGGGGCGAGGTGACCAGGGCGCGGGCCAGCGAGACTCTCATGGCCATTCCCCCGGACAGCTGGGCCGGCCGCAGCCGCCCGCTCCCGGCCAGTCCGACCCTGGCCAGCGCGTCCGCCGCCCGTGCCCTCGCCTCTGCCCGCCTGCCCCCGGAGAGCCGCAGCGGCAGCGCCACATTGGCCAGGGCGTCCGACCAAGGAGCCAGGGTGGGCGCCTGGAACACCACCGCCGTCTCGCCCCGGCCGGTGGCGCGCGCGACCTCGCCCCGGGCGGGCGGCTCCAGCCCCGCCAGCAGGCGCAGCGCGGTGGACTTGCCGCAGCCGGAAGGCCCCACGAGCGAGACCACCTCGCCCATGGCGATCTCCAGGCTCAGCGGGCCGAGCGCCAAGCGGCCGCGATAGTCGACCTCGGCCTTGTCCAGGGCGGCGACGGGCACGGCGGGTGCGCTGCTCAGAGCCGTTTCAGCAAAGCCTGGGCGGCGGCGGGCGCGCGGACCTTGGCGCCATTGATCATGAAGACGAAGACGTCCCGGGGCTGCGCCTTCACCGCGGCCGTGTCGACGTAAGACAAGCCCACCGGCGCCTGGCCCTGCGACCAAGCTTTCGCGACGTCGGCGAAGCGATCCAGCTCGTCCGCCTCGTAGCCGGTGTGCACCGCCTCTTTGGCGTCCTGGAGCCGGGCGTAGATGAAATCGGCGGTGGGGTCGGCGAGGGACGGATGCTTGGCGCTGTCGGCGTAGACGACGGCGGCGCCACGTCCCCGCGCCAGCTCCACGAACGCCGGATCGCGGAAGCTCTCGTGGCGCACCTCCACCGCGTGGCGGAGCGCCCGGCCGCCGAGATCGGCGGGCAGCAGGTCGAGGAAGGCGGCGAAGTCGTCCCGGTCGAATGTCTTCGTCGGCATGAACTGCCACAGGATCGGGCCGAGCTTGTCGCCGAGCTCGCCCAGGCCGCTGTTGACGAACTTGGCGATCGACTCCTCGGCCTCCGCCAACACCTTGCGGTTGGTGCAGTAGCGCACCGCCTTGACGGTGAAGACGAAGCCGTCCGGCGTCTGCTCCGCCCACTTGGCGAAGGTGGCGGGCGTCTGGGTGCGGGTAGGTGCCGTTCACCTCCAAGGTGGTGAGCTGGCGCGAGGCGTAGTGCAGCTCCTTGGCGTGCGGCAGCGCCTCGGGGAAGAAGCTCCCACGCCAGGGCTCGAAGGTCCAGCCCCCGATGCCCACGCGGATCGCGCCCCCTCCGGTCATTGCGGCGCGCGCAGGTCGTAGGCGGCGAAGGTCGCCATGTTCAGGATCTGCGACACCGAGGCCGACAGTCCGGTGATCTGCACCGGCTTGGACAGCCCCAGCAGCAGCGGACCGACCATGGTCGCGCCGCCGAGCAGCTGCACCAACTTGGTGGAGATGGAGGCGGAGTGGATGGCCGGCATGATCAACACGTTGGCGTCGTCGGTCAGCCGCACGAAGGGATAGTTGGCGCGCTTCTCGGGGTCGAGCGCCACCTCCGGCGGCATCTCGCCCTCGTATTCGAAGTCGATATCTGATCTGGCGTCCATCATGGCCACGGCTTCGCGCACCTTGGCGCCCCGCTCGCCCTGGGGGTTGCCGAAGGTGGAGTAGCTGATGAAGGCCACCCGCGGAGTATAGCCCAGCCGCTTGACCGCGGCGGCGGCCTCGACGGCGATCTCCACCAGGTCCTCGCTGCCGGGCATCTCGGTGACGCTAGTGTCGGCGACGAACAGGGTGCGGCCCTTGGACAGCAGGGCGGTCATGCCGATCACCCGGCCGCCGGGCGCGCGGTCGATCACCCGCTCCACCTGGCGCAGCGACACGTTGTAGGTGCGGGTGACGCCGGTCACCATGCCGTCGGCGTCGCCCGTGGCCACCATGGCCGCGGCGAAGGAGTTGCGGTCCTGGTTGATCAGCCGCTGCACGTCGCGCTTCAGATAGCCCTCGCGCTGCAGCCGGCCGTAGAGGAAGCCGACATAGGCCTCGTTCATGTGCGACAGGCGGGCATTGACGATCTGCAGCCCCGCCGCGTCCAGGTCGACGCCGACGGAGAGGGCGTTCTCGCGCACACGGTCCTCGCGTCCGCAAAGGATGGCGTGGCCCAAGCCCTGAATCTGGAAGGCGTAGGCGGCGCGGATCACCGCGGTCTCCTCGCCCTCGGCGAATACGATGCGCTTCTTGGGCGCCCCCATCACCTTGCTGGTCACCCCCTGCAGGAAGGCGGCGGTGGGGTCGAGCCGCTGGGCGAGTTCAGCGCGGTAGGCCTCCATGTCTTCGATCGGCTTGCGCGCCACGCCGCTGTCCATGGCGGCCTTGGCCACGAAGGGCGGCACGTACCAGATCAGCCGCGGATCGAAGGGCGCGGGGATGATGTAGTCGCGCCCGAAGCGCAGCGCCCGGCCGTGATAGGCGGCGGCCACCTCGTCCGGCACGTCCTCCTGCGCCAGCTGGGCCAGCGCATTGGCGCAGGCGATCTTCATCTCGTGGTTCACCCGGCGCGCCCGCACGTCCAGCGCGCCCCGGAAGATGTAGGGGAAGCCCAGCACGTTGTTGACCTGGTTCGGATAGTCGGAGCGGCCGGTGGCGACGATCGCGTCGCTGCGCACCGCGTGCACCGCCTCGGGCGTGATCTCCGGGTCAGGGTTGGCCATGGCGAAGATGATCGGACGGTCGGCCATGGTCTTCACCAGGTCCGCGGTCAGCGCGCCCTTCACCGAAAGCCCGATGAAGACGTCGGCGCCCTGCAGCGCCTCGGCCAGGGTGCGGAGCGGGGTGTCCACGGCGTGAGCGGACTTGAACTGGTCCATCTCGTCGCGCCCCCGGTACAGCACGCCCTTACGGTCGACAGCGATACAGTTCTCGTTGCGCACCCCCATGGTCTTGATCAGCTCCAGCGTGGCGATGCCCGCAGCGCCTGGGCCATTCAGCACCACCTTGACGTCCTCGAGCCTGCGGCCGGTGATCTTGCAGGCGTTGATGAGGCCCGCGGCGGTGATGATGGCGGTGCCGTGCTGGTCGTCGTGGAAGACGGGGATATCCAGCAGCTCCTGCAGCTCGGTCTCAATGCGGAAGCAGTCGGGGCTCTTGATGTCCTCAAGGTTGATGCCGCCGTAGGTCAGGCCGATGTTCTTGACCACGGTGATGATCTCGTCGGGATCGCGGGACGCCACCTCCACGTCGATGGAGTCCACGTCGGCGAAGCGCTTGAAGAGCACCGCCTTCCCCTCCATCACCGGCTTCGACGCCAGCGCGCCCAGATCGCCCAGCCCCAGGATCGCGGTGCCGTTGGAGATCACGGCCACCAGGTTGCCCTTGGACGTATAGTCGTAGGCGAGGTCCGGATCGGTGGCGATGGCCAGCACCGGCACGGCCACCCCCGGCGAATAGGCCAGGCTTAGGTCGCGGGAGGTGGCCATGGGCTTGGTCGGCGTCACCGCGATCTTGCCCGGCTGGGGGAACTGGTGGAACGCCAGCGCCTCCTCGTCGGTGAAGCTCTTGCGGTCTATCGGCATGGGGCGAAACCTGGCTGTGCAGCGCTGCGGACCCTAGTCGCAACGGAAGAGGCGGACAACGCCGGGCGCCGGGCGACCGGCCGGCTTTGGCCTCACGCGTCGCCTGGGGCATAGTCGCTCGCCTCGCCCCCGAGTCGCGCCCCGATGTCCATCCACCGCCTGCCGCTGGAGACCGTGAACCGCATCGCCGCCGGCGAGGTGGTGGAGCGCCCGGCGTCGGCGGTGAAGGAGTTGGTGGAGAACGCCGTGGACGCCGGCGCTACACGGGTGGAGGTGCAGGCGGACGGCGGCGGGCTGTCGCGAATCCTCGTGGCCGACGACGGCTGCGGCCTGCGCGCCGACGAACTGCCCGCGGCGGTGGAGCGCCATGCCACCTCAAAGCTGCAGCCCGACGCCGAGGGTCGTTACGACCTGCTGCGGATCGCGAGCTTCGGCTTCCGGGGCGAGGCGCTGCCGTCGATCGGCTCGGTGGCGCGGCTGACCCTGGCGTCCCGGGCCAGGGGCGAGGCGGACGCCTTCAGCCTCGGCGTGGACGCGGGCGCGGTGGGCGAGGTGGCCCCCAGCGCCTTTCCCGGCCCGCACGGCGCCCGGGTGGAGGTCAGCGCACTGTTCTACGCCACGCCCGCGCGGCTAAAGTTCATGAAGTCCGAGCGCGCCGAGGCCCTGGCCATCACCGAGGAGATCAAGCGCCAGGCCATGGCGCGGGAGGCGGTAGGCTTCGCCCTAGATATGGATGGGCGCAAGGTGCTGCGGCTGCAGGCCGAGGCGCCCGGCCCGGCCGGCCGGCTGGCGCGGCTGGCGGCGGTGCTGGGGCGCGACTTCCAGGACAACGCCATCGAGCTGGACCAGGTGCGCGACGGGGTGCGGCTCAGCGGCTATGCCGGGCTGCCGACCTATTCCCGGGGCAATGCGGGCCACCAGTACCTGTTCGTCAACGGCCGCCCGGTGCGCGACCGGCTGCTGGGGGGCGCGCTTCGGGCCGCCTATGCCGACTTCCTGGCGCGCGACCGCCATCCGGTGGCCGCGCTCTATGTGGACCTCGACCCCGAGCTGGTGGACGTGAACGTGCACCCGGCCAAGGCGGAGGTGCGCTTCCGTGACTCAGCCCTGGTGCGCGGCCTGATCATCGGGGGGCTGCGCCACGCCCTGGCCGCCGCCGGCCACCGCGCCTCCACCACCGTGGCGGCGAGCGCGCTGGCGGGGCTGCGTGCACCGCAAGGCGGGGGCGCCGGCGGCTATCGCAGCGGCTACAGGCCGCCGCCGTCCGCTGCGGGCTGGAGCGGCCAGGGCTTGTGGGTGGGCCAGGCGGGGGCGCTCGGCGCGACCGTGCTCGACATGGGCGGCGTCGCGGAGCGGGCGGAGGCCGCCTGGGCCCTGCCCGGCGTGACCGAGGTGTCCGCAAGGGTCGAGGCGCCCGACCCTGCAGCGGCGGAGCCCTATGGCGCCACGGTGGTGGACCCGCTGGACTTCCCCCTGGGCGCGGCGCGCGCCCAGGTGCACGGGACCTACATCATCGCCCAGACCCGCGACGGCGTGGTGGTGGTGGACCAGCACGCCGCCCACGAACGGCTGGTCTACGAGCGCATGAAGGCGGAGATGGCGGAAGGCGCGGTCGCTCGGCAAGCCCTGCTCCTGCCCGAGGTGGTGGAGCTGGACCCAGCCGAGGCCGAGCGGGTCACAGGCCGCGCCGAGGAGCTGGCCGAGCTCGGCCTGGTGCTGGAAGCCTTCGGCCCGGGCGCCGTGCTGGTGCGCGAGACCCCGGCCCTGCTGGGCGAGACCGACGTGGCTGGCCTGGTGCGCGACATCGCCGACGACCTGGCCGAGAGCGGCGCAGCGCTGTCCCTGAAGGAGCGGCTGGGGGCGGTCTGCGGGACCATGGCCTGCCACGGCAGCGTGCGCGCGGGGCGGCGCCTGGGCGCGGCCGAGATGAACGCCCTGCTCCGCCAGATGGAGGCCACCCCCCATTCCGGCCAGTGCAACCACGGCCGTCCGACCTATGTGGAGCTGAAGCTCGCCGACCTGGAAAAACTGTTCGGACGACGTTGAGTCTCGATCAGGCCGGGGCTGCCGCCACCCGGGCGAACATGGCCAGCAGCTCCGGCTGCGTCGTGCGGGCCGCGGCGCCGGCCGCCACCTCCGCCGCCGTCCACATCCAGGAGCGCGCGGGGTCATCGCGCATGGCCCAGCCGGGGAACAGGCGCTCGGTTACGGGTTCTGCGCTGAGGCGCTCGACGGCGAGATGGCGGTTGTCCCGGGCGATCCGCTCGAAGGTCGCGGTGACCGACGGCCCGGGTCCTTCCAGAAGCTGGAGATAGATGTCGGCACGACATATCAGGGCGCCGGTGATGTCGTCGCGGCCGTTGTTCCGCCGGGCTTCGGTCAGGATGCCGTAGAGCACGGCCTCGTCGTAGCCGAACGGCTGGGAGGCGTAGATGAGCTGGACAAGCTCCATGGACGCGCACTCCTTACCCCATCAATCTTAGGCGTACGGGCGGCGGAAGTCGAGCGGCCGGAGACCGGGCGGTGGGAGCCGGGTGCTCGGATCGATCCCGGTGGCGTGAGCGCGGGGTCGCCCTGGCGAAACCGCCTTCCCCTCGTCCCCGCCAAGCTCTAGGGCTCGCGCCGTCATGAGCGTCACCCTGGACGATATCCGCGCCGCGGCCGGTCGGTTGCACGGCCACATCGAGCGGACCCCCTGCCGCTACTCGCGCACCCTGTCCCAGATCGCGGGCGCCGAGGTGTGGGTGAAGTTCGAGAACCTGCAGTTCACCGCCGCCTTCAAGGAGCGCGGCGCCCTGAACAAGCTGCTGCAGCTCAGCGACGCGGAAAAGGCCCGGGGCGTCATCGCGGCCTCGGCCGGCAACCACGCCCAGGGCCTCGCCTATCACGGCCAGCGCCTGGGCGTTCCGGTGGTGATCGTCATGCCGGTGGCCACGCCCATGGTGAAGGTGGAGCACACCCGCCATTTCGGGGCCGAGGTGATCCTGCAGGGCGAGACCTACGACGACGCCAACGCCTATGCCCGCGACATCTGCACCCGACGCGACCTCGTCTTCGTCCACCCCTTTGACGACCTGGACGTGATCGCAGGTCAGGGCACCATCGCCCTGGAGATGCTGGAGGACGCCCCCGACCTCGACATCCTGCCCATCCCGATCGGGGGCGGCGGGCTGATCTCGGGCATGGCGACCGCGGCCAAGGCGCTGAAGCCCGACATGCGGATCGTGGGACTGGAAGCGGCCATGTATCCCTCGTTCACCGCGCGGATGCGGGGCTTTCGCCCCAACATCGGCGGCCAGACCATCGCCGAGGGCATCGCGGTCAAGACCGTGGGCGAGCTGACCTACGCCATCGCCCGGCCCCTGGTGGACGAGGTGCTGCTGATCGAGGAGAGCGACTTCGAGCGCGCCGTGGCGCTGTACGTCAACGTGGAGAAGACCGTGGCGGAGGGTGCGGGCGCCGCGTCGCTGGCGTCGCTGCTCGCCTATCCGGACAAGTTCAGGGGGCGCCAGGTCGGGCTGGTGCTGTGCGGGGGCAACATCGACACGCGCCTCCTGGCCTCGGTCCTGACCCGCGAGCTGATCCGCGAGCGGCGGATGACCTCGTTCCGCATCATCGGCGACGACCGCCCGGGCCTGCTCGCCACCGTGTCGGCGGTGATCGGCGGGGCGGGCGGCAACATCATCGAGGTCTCCCACAATCGCCTGGCGCTCGACGTGCCGGCCAAGGGCGCGGAGTTCGACATCATGGTGGAGACGCGCGACGGCCGCCACACCGACGAGATCACCGAGGCGCTGCGCGAACACGGCTATCCGCCGCGCATCTAGGCCCCGATCGCCCCCGTTGAACCCCTGCGCCGCGGACGCATTGTCAGCGGCGACCCGCACCTCCGAGCCCGCCTCATGCCCCTCGCCCGCCGCGCCCTCGCCGCCGTCCTGATCGCTTCCGGCGCCCTGCTCGCCGCCTGCGGCCATCCTCCGCAGAGCAACCGGAAGCAGGAGCAGCACTTCCTCGACCAGAACAAGAAACAGAAGGGTGTGGTCGCGCTCGGCGACGGCCTGCAATACCGCATCGTCGCCTCGGGCCCCTCCAACGGCCCCCATCCCCAGGGCGACGACGAGGTGAAGGTCGACTATACCGGCAGCCTGCTCTCGGGCAGCGTGTTCGACTCCACCCGCGCCACCGGCCAGCCTGCGGTGCTCAAGCTCGACAACCTGATCCCCGCCTGGCGTGAAGTGCTGCCCAAGATGCGGCCGGGGGATGAATGGCTGGTCTATGCGCCCCCCAACCTCGGCTACGGCGCCGATGGCCATCCGCCGGTGATCCCTCCCAACAGCGTGCTGGTGTTCGACATGAAGCTGCTGGGGGTGCTGAAGTCCGACGACAACAGCGGCGTCAAGTTCGCCGGGGAGCAGCAGCCCGAAGGTCCGTCGCTGCAGACCAACACCGGCGCCCAATGACCCCGTGCTCGGAATGGGCCTTAATCCGCCCTAACTCGCAGGTTGGTCGCGGGTACGACGCCCCTTAGCTAGAGGCTTACGCAGGCCTCGCCTGTCGCGCTAAGCTCGGCCGTTCAGTCCTGGATCGCGCCGCATGACCGCAAGCTTCGCCGCCCCCGCCGCAACGGTCGACGCCCGTATCGAGCTGACGCTTCGGGGGCTGGTGCTGGGCGGGCTGATCACCCTGGTGTTCACCGCCGCCAACGTCTATCTGGGGTTGAAGGTCGGGCTGACCTTCGCCTCTTCTATTCCCGCCGCCGTCATCTCCATGGCGGTGCTGAGGATGTTCCGCTCCACCTCGATCTACGAGAACAACATCGTCCAGACGGTGGCGTCCGCCGCCGGCACCTTGTCTTCGATCATCTTCGTGTTGCCCGGCCTGGTCATGGTCGGCTGGTGGACCGGGGCCATTCCGTTCTGGCAAACCTTTGCGGTCTGCGCGATCGGCGGCGTGCTGGGGGTGATGTACACCATCCCGCTCCGCCGGGCGCTCGTCACCGAGAGCGACCTGCCCTATCCCGAAGGGGTCGCCGCGGCCGAGGTGCTGAAGGTCGGCGTCGGCTCCCGCGCCAACGAGGCCGAAGCCACAGCCGAGGGCAAGTCGGGGCTGAGGGCGGTGCTCTGGGGCGCCATCGCATCGGGCGGCTTCGCCGTCGTCGCCGCCATGAAGCTGTTCGCCAGCGAGGCCGGGGCCTATGTCCGCATCGGCCGCGGCGCCACGGGGCTGAACCTGTCGCTGTCCTTCGCCCTGCTGGGGGCGGGCCACCTGGTGGGCCTGGAGGTGGGGCTGGCCATGCTGGTGGGGCTAATGCTGTCCTGGGGCGTGGCGGTGCCGCTCCTGACCAACCTGCACCCCGCGGTCGGCGCAGCGGCGGCGGTCGCGACGGCGACCTGGTCGCACCAGGTGCGCTTCATCGGCGCGGGCGCCATCGGCGCCTCCTCGATCTGGACCCTGGGCAAGCTGGGCGCCCCCGTGCTGGGCGGGCTGAAGTCCTCCCTGGCCGCCTCGCGCCAGAGCATGGCGGGGAGGGGCGCGGAGTTGCCCCGCACCGAGCGCGACATCCCGATCACGCTGGTCGGCCTGATCTGCCTGCTCACCCTGATCCCGATGGCGGCGCTGCTGGCGGTGTTCCTGCACGGCGGTCCGCTCGCCTTTCTGACCGTGCCGCTGGTGGCGGGGGCTGTCGCCTACATCGTGGTGGCGGGGTTCCTGGTGGCGGCGGTCTGCGGCTTCATGGCCGGACTGATCGGCTCGTCCAACAGCCCGGTCTCGGGCCTGGCCATCCTGGCGGTGCTGGGCGCCGGCGCGCTGCTGCTCCTTCTGGCCGGCCATGCGGCGGGGCCGGCCGGACAGGCGGCGCTGGTGGCCTTCGCGCTGTTCGTCACCGCCATCCTGCTCAGCGTCGCCACCATAGCCAACGACAACCTTCAGGACCTGAAGACCGGCCAGCTGGTGGACGCCACCCCCTGGCGCCAGCAGGTGGCGCTGGTGGTCGGCGTGGTGATGGGCTCGCTGATCATCCCGCCGGTGATCGACCTGCTGAACCACGCCTACGGCTTCGCCGGCGCCCTGCACTATGGCGGCCCGACCCTGGCCAACGCCCTGCCCGCCCCCCAGGCGACGCTGATCTCGGCCCTGGCCAAGGGCGTGATCACGGGCCAGCTCGACTGGAGCCTGCTCGGCGTCGGCGTGCTGGTGGGCGTCGCGCTGATCGTGGTGGACGAGGCGCTGCGACGGTCCAAGCGCGGCTCCGTGCCGCCGCTGGCGGTGGGCCTGGGCATCTACCTGCCCTCGTCCGTCACCGCCTTCGTGGTGGTGGGGGCGGTGATCGGCTGGGCCTATAACCGTTGGGCCGACCGGCTGCCCCAGTCGGAACGCGCCAAGCGACTGGGCGTGCTGCTGGCCTCGGGCCTGATCGTGGGCGAGAGCCTGTGGGGCGTGGCGCTCGCGGGCCTGATCGTGGCCACCGGCAAGGGCGAGCCCCTGGCCATCGTCGGCGACGGCTTCGCCCGCTCCGCGATTTGGATCGGGCTGATCGCCTTCGGGCTGGTCACTGCGGGGCTCTACCGCTGGATCGCCGGGGTGTCGCGCAGGGCGAGGTGATCTGACGCCTGCGCCGCTAGGCTCACATTCGGCCTCATCCTGAGCCCGTCGAAGGACGAGGCCGACGCACAGCCGGTGGACGCCTTGTCCTTCGACAGGCTCAGGATGAGTCGAATGTTGGCGGCTAAGCTGAACTTACGTTGCTCAGGCGGCGCGAGGCTGGGCGCCCTTGCGATGCCCCGGGGTTACGCCTTCGCCCGCCCTCGGCTAGAGCTTGGCCCATGCTGGTGGTGCGCCCCGCGGGGCCCGACGATTTCGAGGCCATGGCCGAGCTCGCCGTGCTGTCCGGCCGCGGCTTCACCAGCCTGCCGGAAGACGAGCCGACGCTGCGCGACCGGCTGGCCACCTCCGCCGACAGCTTCTCCGGCCAGGTCGCGCCGCTGGAGGCCTGGTACACCCTGATGCTGGAGGACGCCGACACCGGCCGGGTCGAGGGGGTGGCGGGGATCAAGGCGGCGGTCGGGCTGAAGCGGCCGTTCTTCTCCTTCCGGGTGATGAGCCTGACGCAGTTCTCCTCGGTCAACCGCACCCGCTTCGACCATTCCGCCCTGGTGCTCGTGAACGAATGTTCGGGCTGGACCGAGGTCGGCTCGCTGTTCCTGCGCCCCGAGCGGCGGTCGGGCGGCGCGGGGCGCTTGCTGGCCCAGTCGCGCTACATGCTGATCGCCGCCGATCCCGCCCGCTTCGCCGAGATGGTGATGGCGGAGCTGCGTGGATGGTTCGACGAGGACGGAACCTGCCCGTTCTGGGAGACGGTCGGCTGCAAGTTCTTCCGCCTGCCCTTCGACAAGGCGGATCTGATGAGCGCCTCGACCGACGGCCAGTTCATCCTGGACCTCGCCCCGCGCCACCCGATCTATCTGGAGCTGCTGCCGGACGCAGTGCAGAAGGCCGTGGGCCGCGTCCATCGCGAGGGCGAACCCGCCCGCGCCATGCTGGCCCGGGAGGGTTTCCGGCCCCAGAGCCTGGTGGACATCTTCGACGCCGGCCCCACCGTCGCCGCCCGCCGGGACGAGATCGCCACCGTCAAGGCCAGCCGCCGCCTCATCGTACGCATCGGCGAGCTGGGCGAACGCGCGGCCTTGCTGATCGCGCGCGAGGCGGTGGACAGCTTCCGCGCCGTGCGCGCGCCTGCGATCGTGCATGAGGAGGAGGTCGAGATGGGCCGTGAGACCGCCGACGCCCTGCGCATCGACGCGGGCGACGTGGTGCGAGTGTCGCCATGAACGGCGAGCTCTACATCGACGGCCGCTGGCGCTCCGGCCGCGGGCCCGAGCTGGTCTCCACCGACCCCGCATCGGGCGCCGAGGTCTGGCGCGGCGCCACCGCCGACGGCGCGGACGCCTTCGACGCCGCCGCCGCCGCCATCAAGGCCTTCCGCCCCTGGGCCGACGCCACGCTTGAGGACCGGATCGCGGCGGTCCGCCGCTACAAGGCGGTGCTTGAGGCCAGCGCCGCCGACTACGCCGCCGACCTGTCGCGCGAGACCGGCAAGCCGCTGTGGGAGACCAAGGCCGAACTCGGCTCCATGATCGCCAAGGTCGAGGTGTCGATCTCGGCCCAGGCCGAGCGGGCTGGATCGCGCGAGGCGGCCATGGGCTTCGGCCGCGCGGTGCTGCGCCACCGTCCGCATGGGGTGATGGCGGTGCTAGGGCCCTTCAATTTCCCCGGCCACCTGCCCAACGGCCATATCGTCCCGGCGCTGCTGGCCGGCGATACCGTGGTGTTCAAGCCGTCGGAGGAGACCCCGCTGGCGGGCCGCCGCATGGCCGAGGCCTGGGACGCCGCAGGCCTGCCCCCCGGCGTTTTCAACCTGATCCAGGGCGGGCGCGAGGCCGGCGCCGCCCTGCTGAAGCAGCCCATCGACGGCCTGCTGTTCACCGGCTCCGCCCGGGCCGGCGCCCACTTCAGACGCGCGTTCGTGGATCGGGTGGAGGTCATCCTCGCGCTGGAGCTTGGCGGCAACAATCCACTGATCGTATGGGATGACGCGGACCCCCTGGCCGCCGCCGCGATCGCGGTGCAGTCGGCCTATGTCACCACCGGCCAGCGCTGCTCCTGCGCGCGGCGGTTGATCGTGCCGCAGGGCGCCGCCGGCGACCGCGTGGTCGAAGCGATCCTAGCCCTGGCCCAGCGCCTGGCCATCGGCGCCTGGAACGTGACGCCGGAGCCATTCATGGGCCCGCTGATCTCCGCCCGCGCCTCACGTGTCGCACGCGCCGAGGTGGATCGCCTGATCTCCGCCGGCGCCCGTCCGCTCCTGCCCTTGGGCCAGCCCGCCTACTGCGGCGAGGCCTTCGTCACCCCGGCCCTGCTCGACATGACCGGGATCATGGCGCCCGACGAAGAGATCTTCGCTCCGGTGCTGCAGGTGATCCGGGCCGACGACTTCGACCACGCCATATCGGTCGCCAACGCCACCCGCTACGGCCTTGCCGCCGGCCTGGTCAGCGACGACGACGCGAGGTGGCGGCGCTTCCTCGACCGCTCCCGCGCCGGCGTCGTCAATCGCAACCGCCCGACCACCGGCGCGGCTGGCAACATGCCGTTCGGCGGCCTGGGCGCCTCCGGCGACCACCGCCCCAGCGCCTACTACGCCGCCGACTACTGCGCCTATCCCGTCGCCAGCTTCGAGGCGGATCGCGTGATCGATACCACCGGCGAGATCAGGGGGCTGAAGGGTTGAAGGCGACGCCGCATCTCCTTCTCCCTCGACGGGAGAAGGAAGGGGCCCGGCCGCAGGCTTGGGTGGATGAGGGTGATCCGCTTCCACGCACGTCGGCGGCGGCTGTGCACCCCCACCCTCCCATGCCGCTGCGCGCCGCGGGCCCCTCCCTCTCCCGGCGAGGGAGAAGGGGATGAGCGTCGAGGCCAATCTCGACGGTCTGGTCGGCCCCACCCACAACTACGCCGGCCTGTCGCCGGGCAATCTCGCCAGCCAGATCAATTTCGGCGCCGCCTCCAACCCTCGCGCCGCCGCGCTGCAGGGTCTCGCCAAGATGAAACGGCTGGCAGGAATGGGCCTGCCCCAGTTCGTCCTGCCGCCCCAGCTGCGCCCGGACCTCGGCTTCCTGCGCAGCCTGGGCTTCACGGGGTCGGACGCCCAGGTGAACGAAGCCGCCTGGAAGACGGCGCCGGAACTGGCTGGCGCCGCCTGGTCGGCCTCAGCCATGTGGGCGGCCAACGCCGCCACGGTTACACCCTCGGCCGATGGCGCCGACGGCCGGCTGCACTTCACGCCCGCCAACCTGCTGACCAACCTGCACCGCAGCCTTGAGCCTTCGCACACCGCAGCCGCGCTACACCGCATTTTCTCCGATCCCGCCCGCTTCGCCGTACACGATCCCCTGCCCGCCCAGCCCCATTTCGCCGACGAGGGGGCCGCCAACCACGTACGCCTGTGCGCAAGACACGACGCCCCCGGAATAAATCTATTCGTATACGGACGAACTGCTTACGAGGCCTGGGCCGGCCGTTTTCCCGCCCGCCAGACCCGCGAAGCGTTCGAAGCCGTCGCACGCCGCCACGGCGCCCACAGGCCCGTTCACCTGCGCCAGAACCCGGCCGCCATCGCCGCGGGCGCCTTCCACAACGACGTGGTGTGCGTCGGCGCGCTCGACTGCCTGTTCTACCACGAGGCCGCCTTCGAAGATCCGGCGGCGATGCAGGCGCAGGTGCGCCGCGTCGCGCAGGGTCTGTTCGAGCCGCAGTTCCTCGAGATCAGCGAGGCCGAGCTGTCGCTCGCCGACGCCATCTCCAGCTACCTGTTCAATTCCATGCTGGTGCAGGCCCCGGGCGAAGCGCGCCTCACCCTGATCGCGCCTATCGACGTGGCGGAACACCCCCAGGCCCGCGCAGTCGCCGAACGTTTGGCCGACTCCAATGGCCCCATCGGTCGGGTCGAGTATGTCGACGTGCGCGAGAGCATGCGCAACGGCGGCGGTCCGGCCTGCCTGCGCCTGCGCGTGGTGATGACGCCCGACGAGCTCGCCGCCGCCAGCTCCGCCCACCGCCTGGACGACCGGCTGCACGCCCGCCTGTCGGACTGGATCACGCGCCGCTACCGTGACCGCCTGACCCCCGCCGGCCTCGCAGACCCGGCCCTGATCGAGGAAAGCCGCGCGGCTATGGAAGAGCTGAACGCGATCCTGGGCTGATGGCCTATCCCGAGGTCGCACCTTCACAATTCGGCCTCATCCTGAAGACCTTGCCCAAGACGGATTGCGTCCTTCGAGACGCGGCTTCGCCGCTCCTCAGGATGACGAAGGATGGGGATGGCGATGGCGTTCGTGATGCTGAGCCTGGGAGTTTCAGCGATGCGACAGGATTGGTCGCAGCCCTGCACCTCGAATCACGAGTCCGCTTGACTCTGGGTCGATGACTCGGAATCCATAAGGGAACAAATAGAGAACCAGGCGTGTCCTGATCCATGTCCGCCCCCGCCACCCTAGACGCTCTGCGCGCACGCATCGAGTCCATCGAGCGCCATGCGCCGGAAGGCGGCCTGCGCCCCTCCGCCCACGCCCAACGGCGTCGCGCGACGCAAGCCGCACCCGACGGCGCGACGTGGCCCCGCGCCTTCAGCTTCGGGCTCGACGCGCTCGACGCGAGCTTTAGCCCAGGCGGCCCGAGCTTCGGCGCGCACGAGGTCTGCGGATCGCCCGGAGAGCCCACCGCGGCCCTGCTGTTCGCCGCCCTGATGCTGGTTCGCCGCTTCAGAGAGGACCCTCAAGCCCAGGCCCTGGTGGTGCAGGAGCCCTGCGCCCTGGCCGAGGGCGGCGGCCTCTACGGTCCCGGGCTGTGGGCGCTGGGACTGGACCCCGCCCGCTTGGTGCTGGTGAGCGCGCGCGAAGGGGGCGAGACCCTCCGCATCGTGGATGAGGCGGTGCGCTCTGGCGCGGTGAGCGCTGTGGTGGCCGAGGGGCCGCGGGCGATGCGCAAGCTCGACCTCGCCGCCACCCAGAGGCTGAACCTCTACGGCCGCCAGACCTCCACCCTGGCGCTGCTGCTGACCTACGATCTCGACGCCACCAGCGCCGCCATGACCCGCTGGCGGGTGCGAGCCCACCCCAGCCGGGCGCCACGCGCCTATCTCGGGCCCCCGGCGCTGGAGCTGGAGCTGGTCCGAAACCGCCTTGGCCCCACCGGCCGGTTCACCGTGGAATGGAGCAGCGACGATGAAGCCTTCCGCCTCGCAGACGGCGATGGACACCAAGCCGTCGCGCCGCTTCGTCCACCTGTGGTTTCCACGCCTGCCCACCGACCGGCTGTGGGGAACCTGCCTGTCCGCCGTGCCGCAGGTCTTGGTTGAGACGCAGAAGGCCGCCCTGCGGCTTACGGCGGTCGACGAGGCCGCCGCGGCTGAAGGCCTGAGCGTGGGCATGACCCTGGCGGACGCCCGCGCCCGTGCGCCCCGGCTTGTGGTCGCCCAGGCGGACGCCCCCGCCGACTTGGCCTTCTTGATGCGACTGGGAGAGGCCTGCCGCCGGCTCACCCCGGCGCTGGCGCTGCAGGCGCCCGACGGGCTCGACCTGGATGTCACTGGTTGCGCCGGCCTGTTCGGGGGCGAGGCGCGGCTGCTGATGGCGGCGAGGGCCCTCATGCAGCTGGCGGGCGTGGCGGTGCGCCCGGCCCTGGCCGAAACGCCCGCCCTCGCCTATGCGGCGGCGCGCTTCGGGGCCGGCGGGGTGGTGGCGGCGGGCGCGGGGCCGGCCGTCCTGGCGGTCCTGCCGGTTGAGGCCTTGCGGCTGGAGGCGGGCGGCTGTGCGATGTTGCGCCAGCTCGGCTTCAAGCGCATCGGCCAGATCCTGGAGCTGCCCCGCGCCTCGCTTGCGCGCCGTTTGGGGGTCCAGGCCCTGCACCGGCTGGACGAGGCGCTGGGCGCACGCGCCGACCCGCTGGAGCAGAGCCTGGAACAGCCCCCCTTCCGCGCCGAACGGCGGATGTTCGAGCCGGTGAGCGAGGCGGAGCAGGTGCTGCAGGTGGCCGGCGATCTGGCCAGAGACCTCGCCGTCCAGCTGGAGGGACGGGCCGTGGGCGGTCGAAGCTTCACCCTGGAGCTGTTCCGGGTGGACGGGGCGGTGAAACGGCTGGGGGTGCAGGCCAGCCGGCCCCTGCGCCATCCGGGCCGCATCTGCGCCCTGTTCGCCGAGCGGCTGGCGGGGTTGAACGACGGGCTGCAGGCCGATTTCGGCTTCGACCAGCTGCGCCTCACCGCAGCCCAGACCCAGGCCATGGGTGCGGCCGCGGGCGATCTGCTGCAGGACACGGCTGCGGCCGGAGCCGTGGAGGCGCTGGCCGACCGTCTCGCCGCCCGTAGCGGCGCAGCGCCGCAGCGACTGGGGCCGGTCGATCTGCACACCCCGGAAACCGCGCAGGGCCCCGCGCCTTTGGCCCGAGAGGCGCGCTGGACCGGCGAGCCGGCTCGTTTTCTTGACACCCCGCTTCGACCCTTGCGCCTGTTCCGCCCACCCCAGCCTATCGAAGCGCCGATCTTCGCCCTGCCCGACGGGCCCCCCGCCCGCTTCGTCTGGCGGCGGGTCACTCGAAACGTGGTCCGGGCTGAGGGTCCCGAGCGGCTGGAGCCGGAGTGGGCGCAGCGGCCCCTCGAGGCGGTGGTGCGCGACTACTACCGACTGGAGGACGAAGCGGGCCGCCGATACTGGGTGTTTCGCCAGGGCCGATACGACGCGCCGCAGACGCCCACCCGGGCCGAAGTCGTCCGCGAGGAGATCAAGCCGGTCCGCCCGCCGCCCAAGCCCGAACGTGCGTTCAGGCTGCAGCTGGTCACAGCCTCTTCCCCCTCCCCCTTGAGGGGAGGGACGGGGTGGGGGGACGCGTCCGGGCAAGGCGCGGGGGCGGACACGAACCCCCATCCCGACCCTCCCCTCAAGGGGGAGGGAGACGGGCGTTGCACATCACCCGTCTGGTTCCTGCACGGCCTGTTCGGATGAACGCCGCCCCCTATGCGGAGCTGGCGGTGGCCACCTGCTTCTCCTTCCTGCACGGCGCTTCGGAGCCCGAGGACCTGCTGGAGCGCGCGCTCGAGCTCGGCCACGCCGGCATGGCGGTGACCGACCGCAACACCCTGGCGGGCGTGGTGCGTCCCTGGGGCCGGCTGAAGTCGCTTAGGGCCCAAGCCAGGGATGCAGGCGACGAGGCGCTCCAAACCTGGCTGGGAGGCTTCAAGTACGTGGTGGGCGCGCGGCTGGCCTTCATGGACGGCACGCCGGACGTGCTGGCCTATCCCCTGCACCGCGAAGCCTATGGTCGGCTCAGCCGTCTGCTCACCGAAGCCAACCTGAAAGCGAAGAAGGGCGAATGCCGGCTTGAGCTCGCAGAGCTGTTGAAGGCGGGGGAAGGCTTGGCGCTGGCGCTCGTTCCGCCCGAACGACCTCGCCCGGATGCGCTGCGTCCCGTGCTGGACGCCCTGGCCCAGGCGCATCCGGGCATGGTCTGGCTCGCGGCGGCGATGGGCTATGGCGCGTCCGACGCCCGGCGGCTGGACGGCCTGGCCGAGCTGGCGCAGGCGGCGGAGACGCCGCTGCTGGCGGTCAACGACGTGCTCTACCACGCGCCCGAGAAACGGCGGCTGCAGGACGTGATGACCTGCATCCGCGAGCACGTCACACTGCGTGAGGCCGGTCGCCGGCTGCAGCCCAACGGCGAGCGCCACCTGAAGCCCGGCGCCGAGATGGCCCGGCTGTTCCGCGATCATCCTCACGCCCTCGCCCAGACGCAGCTGCTGCTCCAGCTCTGCGACTTCGATCTCAGACAGCTCGAGTACGAGTACCCGCGCGAACCCGTTCCCCCCGGCCTGACGCCACAGCAGCACCTGGAGACGCTGAGCCTGGAGGGTCTGACCTGGCGCTATCCCAAGGGCGCGCCGGACAAGGTGTTGAAGCAGCTGCACGAGGAGTTCGCCTTCATCGAACGCCGCAAATACGCCCACTATTTCCTGACCGTACACGATGTGGTGCGCTTCGCCCGGGACAAGGGCATCTTGTGCCAGGGTCGCGGCTCGGCGGCCAACAGCGTGGTCTGCTACTGCCTGGGCGTCACCGCGGTGGACCCCGCCCACCACGACCTGCTGTTCGCCCGCTTCATCTCCGACGAGCGCGACGAGCCCCCCGACATCGACGTGGACTTCGAGCACGAGCGCCGCGAGGAGGTGATCCAGCACCTCTACAACCGCTATGGCCGCGAACGGGCGGCGATCTGCGCCACAGTGATCCACTATCGGCCGCGCAGCGCCATCCGCGAGGTCGGCAAGGTGCTGGGCCTGACCGAGGACGTGACCGCCGCGCTCGCCGGCATGGTCTGGGGCAGCTGGGGCGGCGAGCCCGATCCTGACCACGTGCGCCAGACCGGGCTGGACCCGAACAACCCGCAGATCGCGGAAGCGCTGGAACTGGCGTCCGAGCTGATCGGGTTGCCGCGCCACCTGTCCCAGCACGTCGGCGGCTTCATCCTGACCCAGGAACGGCTGGACGAGACCGTACCGGTGCTGAACGGGGCCATGCCCGACCGCACCTTCATCGAGTGGGACAAGGACGATATCGACGCGCTCGGCCTGATGAAGGTCGACGTGCTTGCGCTGGGGATGCTGAGCTGCATCCGCCGGGCCTTCGACCTGCTGAACCGCCACGACATCTTCCCCATCGTCGACATGGCGCAGATCGAGGGCGACGACGACCCGGACGTGTTCAAGATGATGGCCCGGGGCGACACCATCGGGGTGTTCCAGATCGAGAGCCGCGCACAGATGAACATGCTGCCGCGGCTGAAGCCCGAGAAGTTCTACGACCTGGTGATCGAGGTCGCCATCGTTCGCCCCGGCCCGATCCAGGGCGACATGGTCCACCCCTATCTGCGCCGAAAACAAGGTTTGGAGCCGGTGGTGTTCGAGAGCCCCGCGCCCGAGCACGGTCCGCCCAACGAGCTGGAGGTGGTGCTTGGCCGAACGCTGGGCGTACCGTTGTTCCAGGAGCAGGCCATGCAGATGGCCATTACCGCGGCGTGCTTCACGGGCGCGGAGGCCGATGGCCTGCGCCGCGCCATGGCCACCTTCCGCAAGACCGGCGGCATGGCCCATTACCGCGCCAAGATGGTGGGGGGCATGGCGGCCCGGGGCTATCCGCAGGCGTTCGCCGAGCGCTGCTTCAAGCAGATCGAGGGGTTCGGCTCCTACGGCTTCCCGGAGAGCCATGCGGCGAGCTTCGCCAAGCTGGTCTACGTCTCCGCCTGGCTGAAGCACCACCACCCGGCGGTGTTCGCCGCCGCCCTGCTGAACGCCCAGCCCATGGGGTTCTACGCCCCGGCCCAGATCGTGCGCGACGCGCGCGAGCACGGGGTCGAGGTGCGCGCCGCCGACGTGAACGCCAGCGATTGGGACTGCACGCTGGAACCGGCGGCTGATGGATGGGTGCTGCGGCTGGGCCTGCGCCAGATCGACGGCTTCGCCGAGGCCATAGCGGAAAAGCTGGTGGCGACCCGCTCCTTCGTCGATTTCGACGATCTGACGCGCCGCTCGGGGCTGACGCGGTCGCAGCTGCAGACCCTGGCCCAGGCGGACGCGATGCGGTCGCTGGGACTGGACCGGCGGGCGGCGCTATGGCGGGTGCGGGGCCTTTCCGCGGCCAAGGCCACGCCCCTGCTCGGCGGGCTCCCGGATCAGGAGCGCCCGGTAGCCCTGCCGGCCATGGCCCTGAGCGAGCATGTGGTGGCCGACTACCAGACCACCCGGCTGTCGCTGAAGGGCCATCCGGTGGGCTTCCTGCGCCAGGGACTCACCGAGCGCGGACTAGTCTCGTGCTCCCAGGTCATGGAGATCCAGGACGCGCGCCCGGTCTCGACCGCCGGCGTCGTGTTGGTTCGTCAGCGCCCGGGAACCGGGGTGGTGTGTTTCATCACCATCGAAGATGAGACCGGCGTCGCTAACCTGGTGGTGCTGCCGGAGGTGTTCGAGCGCTACAGGAAGGAGATCATGTCCGCCCGCCTGCTGGAGGCGCACGGCCGCATCCAGCGCACCGAACAGGCCAAGGAAGTTGTGCATGTGCTCGTCCACCGCCTGGTGGACCGCAGTTCAGCCTTGCGCGCCCTGGCCGAGCCCGAACTCGACCTGAAACCCCTGCTCGCCCGCAGCGACGAGGTGGCGAGGAACAGTTCCATCGGCGCCCCCCGCGCGGCCGGCCATCCTCGCGATGTGCGGGTGGTGCCGCCTTCGCGAGACTTTCATTGAAGCTCATGGCGCCAGAGATAAAGCCCACAAAGGGCCTCAAGCTTTAGAGGCCTTCATCTGCGCCGTCTTGGACAGGCCGGTCTCCGCTTCGACCTCCTCGCTCAGGGCGTCCAGGAACTTCAGCACGGCGAGTTCGAAGTCCTCGCCGTCGACTTCGGCGAAGGCTTGCGGCAGGCGCTGCTCGATGAAGGCTTGGACCACTTCGGGATGGATGTAGGCCGACCGGCAGACCGCCGGAGTGTTGCCGAGCAATCCCGCCGTCGCCTTCACGCATAGGGTGACGGTCTTCTTGGCCTCGCCCTTGGTCTGGGGGGCAGGATACATCGACAGCGCCTTGGCGGCGGCCAGGGTGCCGGCCCAGGTGCGAAAGTCCTTGGCGGTGAAATGCTCGCCCGTTGCATCGCGCAGGTAGCCGTTGACGTCGTCGGACTCCACGGCGTGCCGGTGGCCGTCGGCGTCCACGTACTGGAACAGGCGCTGGCCAGGCAGGTCCTGGATCGACTTAATCACCCGGGCGAGGCGATGGTCGTGCACCGACGTCTTGTGCTGCACCCCGCTCTTGCCCTTGAACTCGAACTCCACGTCAGCCCCGTGCAGGTGCAGGTGGCGCGCGCGCATGGTCGTCAGGCCGAAGCTCTTGTTTTCCTTAGCGTACTGGTCGTTGCCGATGCGGATCATCGTCGTCTCCAGCAGCCGTACAACCGTGGCGACCACCTTATCGCGCGGCAGGCCGTGCTTCTTCAGGTCCGCATCGACCTTTTCACGCAAGGCCGGCAGGACCCGGCCGAAGGCCGCCATCCGCGCGAACTTAGTCTCGGCGCGCACCGCGTTCCACCTGGCGTGGTAGCGGTACTGCTTGCGTCCACGCTCGTCGCGGCCCGTAGCCTGGATATGGCCCCGCGGGCTCTTGGCGATCCACACGTCGACATAGGCGGGCGGGATGGCCAGCGCGCGGACGCGATCGAGGGTCTTCTCGTCGGTGACCGCCCGGCCCTTGACGTCGAAATAGTCGAAGCCCGTGTCCGCCTTCGCGCGCGTGAGACCCGGGTCGTCTTCGTGAACGTAGATCAGGCCGGCCGCTTCGGCCGCCGCCTCGTTGGAGGTCTGGCCGTCGGCCGCCTCTTCATCGTCATACGCCATCAACGCGACCCCTCACACACAGCGGCGAACGAGGGATAAATCGTCCGGGTTCCTCGCGCGCGTTCGAGGCTTAAAAGTGGTCGCCGGAATTGCCGGTGAGGAAGGGGGTCTTCAGGTCCAGCTTGCGGCGCATGGCGGCGACCTGGGCGGCGCTGACCGCCGGCGCGCGGGCGCCCCAGCTGTTGCGGATATAGGTGGAGACGTCGGCGGTCTGCTGGTCGTCGAGCTTCCAGGCGAAGCTCGGCATCGACAAAGGCGTCGGACGCGAAGGCGCCGGCGCGGTGCGGCCTCCCGCCAGGATGAGGTGGATCAGGCCGTCCGGATCGGTCTGCTGGGCCATGGTGTCGCCCTTCAGCGGCGGGAAGAACCGCGGCTGGCCGGCGCCGCCCTCCAGGTGGCAGGAGGCGCAGGCATCCGAATAGATCGCCGCTCCCCGGGTCACGGCGGCGGGGTCGGGATCGGTGACGGTCACCGGCCCGCTGGACGGCTGATCCTTCAGATAGACCGCGATCGCCTGACGATCGGCGTCGGTCATCAGCGAAGTGGAATAGGACACCACCTCCGCCATCGAGCCCGCAGCCCCGGCGCGGGCGTTGCGGCCGGTCTTGAGGTATTCGGTAATGTCGGCCTGGCTCCAGCCGCCAAGGCCGATGCGCGAATTTGACGTCAGATCCGGCGCCACCCAGTTGTCGAGTTCGCCCCCATGCAGGAACTCGCCGCGCTTGTCGGCCCCCAGCAGGTTCTTAGGGGTGTGGCAGGCGCCGCAATGACCCAGACCGTTGACGATGTAGGCGCCCCTGTTCCACTGCGCCGACTTGGAGTTGTCGGGTTGGAAGGCGGCGGGCTTGAAGAACAGCAGGTTCCAGCCGCGGATCATGAAGCGGATGTTCAGCGGGAAGGGCAACTTATTGGCCGGCGGGTTGTAGTCGGCGGCCGGCGTGGTCTTCAGATAGGCCAGGATGGCGTCGCTGTCGGCCCGGCTGACATGGGTGAACCAGGGATAGGGGAAGGCGGGATAGAGCCTGTGGCCCTGGTCGTCGACGCCGGTATGCATCGCGCGGAAGAATTGGTCGGAGGTCCAGCCGCCGATGCCGGTGTCGTGGTCGGAGGTGATGTTGGGCGAATAGATCACCCCGAACGGCGTGTTCAGCCCGAGCCCCCCCGCCAGGGGCTGGCCGTCGCCCCGGGTATGGCAGGAGACGCAGTCGCCGACCTTGACCAGATACTGGCCACGGCGAACCTGATCGGCTTTCGGCGTGGTGTCGGCGATGGGCTGGGTCAGAAGCGAAGTGGGCGTCTGGGCCTGCGGCCCGGAGGCCACCACACGGCCTTGGCTCAGCGCCAGGCCCGTCGCGGCCGTGCAGATCAGGGTGGCGACGCCGGCGGCGGCGAAGAGATGGAGACGACGACGGGCCATGCCGCTCAGGCCTGCACCAGCGGGCCGGGCGATTTCAGATATTGCGACTTGATCTGGCTGGCCGACAGGTAGGCCAGCGCCGCCAGGGTGCCGGTAGGATTGTAGCCCGCCTGCTGGGGGAACAACCCCGCCCCGGTGACGAACAGGTTGGAGACGTCCCAGCTCTGGCCGTACTTGTTGACCACGCTGTTGGAGGGGTTGTCGCCGGCGATGGTGCCCCCGGTGTTGTGGGTGGTCTGGTAGGGGACCACGCTCCAGGGGCCTGTGCGCTTGTTCAGCTTGATCTCGCGCGGGTTCATCGCCCGGGCAACATCGGCCGCCTTCCCGGTGATGTAGTCCGACATCTTGTACTCGTTGTCGGTGAAGTCGAAGGTCATGCGCAGCATCGGCCGGCCGAACTGATCGCGGTAGGTGGGATCAAGGTCCAGGTAGTTTCCCCGGTGCGACATCATCGAGCCGTGGCAGCTGATGGAGAAGCTCTTGAGGTAGTTGTCGGCCGCCGCCTTCTTCCACTTCGCGCCCCATTTGGGAACGCCCTCGGGCGTATAGATCATCTCGATGGGCCGACCGCCGGTGACCATGCCGGCGATATAGCCGCCGCCGATGAAGCCCAGCCCGGTGTGATCGAAATTGTCGCCGTTGAAGTCGTCAATCACCGTCGCCATTGCGCCCGAGCCGATGAACGGGTTCAAAATCTTGTCATCGAAGAAGACGTTGACCGAGCTCATCGTCTGGTAAGCATAGTTCTTGCCGACCACGCCGGTCCCGCTGACTGGATCGTAAGGCTTGCCGATGCCCGACAGTAGCATCAGGCGCACGTTGTGCAGCACATAGGCCGACAGGATCACCATGCCCGCCGGCTGGAAGAACGCCTCACCCGCACTGTTCACATAGGTGACGCCGGTGGCGCGCTTGCCGTCGGAGTCCAGCTCGACCTTCATCACCTCGCACTCGGTCTTCAAGGTGAAGTTGGGCTTGGTCATCAGGTAGGGCAGCACCGTGGTCTGGGGCGATGACTTGGAATAGTTGCCGCAGCCGAACTTCTCGCAGAAGCCGCAATAGGTGCATTCGCCGAGCTGCGCGCCCAGTGGATTCACATAAGGCTGGGACATGTTGCCGGTTGGGTGGGGGAAGGGGTGATAGCCCAGGCCCGCCGCCGCCTGGCCGAACAAGGTCGGCGCATAGACCTGGGCCATAGGCGGGTTGGGATAGGGCTGCGAGCGCGGCCCCTCGAACGGGTTGCCGCCGGGCCGGACTTGGCCGTTCAGGTTGCCGGCCTGGCCCGAGGTGCCACACAGCCGGTCGAACTGGTCGTAGTGAGGCTCGAGCTCCGCCCAGTCCACGGGGTAGTCCTGGACCGTCAGGTCGTAGTCGGTGACCGCCGCCTTGCCGTAGCGCTGCAGGTTGTGGCTGTAGGCCTTCAGGTCGGACGGCAGATAGCGCCAGATCTGGCCGTTCCAGTGCACCCCGCCGCTGCCGACGCCGGTGCCGAGCAGGAAAGAGCCTAGATGACGCATGGGCAGCGCCTGCTGGCCCACGTTGTTGCGGATGGTCAGGGTGTCGTAGGTGACGTTCTGGAACAGATGGTGGCGCCACATATAGCGCAGCTCGTCCTGATCGAAGGTGGGCGCGAAATCGGTGGGCGTATCGCGCCACGGCCCGCGCTCCAGCGCCAGCACATCCAGACCCTCGTCGGCCAGCTGCTGGCCCATGATGGCCCCGGTCCAGCCGAAGCCCACCATCACCACGTCTACGGATTTGAGCTTGGTGACCATGGCTCAGGCCTTCGACCAGCCGGGCCGGCCCTTGAGGCTGACCTGCGGAAAGGGGACGCGCTCCCCATGGCGGGTCGACCACTCCTTGTAGTTGTAATGGGCGCCTGGAAAACCGATCATCTTCCAGGCCGCCATGTCCTTGTTGCCGCCATAGATGGGGTCGGCGAAATAGCCCTCCTTCACGTTCTGCAGGAACATGGCGAAGAAGGTCTTGGCCTCCACCCCGCCGCCGAGCTTGGCGTCGCCGCTCTCCAGGGCTTTCAGGACGTTGTCCTGGTCGTCGGGTCCCAGGCCGTGGAACAGCTTGCCGCCATGGTGGTCCTTCGCCCAGGCGTCGATGGCCGGGATGGCGGCGCGGTAGAGCCCAGCCGGCGTCAGGCGCGACTGGTACCCCTGCTCGGGGACGCCCTTGGCCCAGGGACCCTGGAGATAGAAATGCTCGCCCCGCCCGAACCCGCCGGCGAGCTGGCGATCGATGTAGAGCGGCACGTCGGCCTCCGTCCCGCTCGGCCCGACCTCGTCCTTGGGGATCATGCGGTCCACCGCGGCTTCGATGAAGGCGGCCTCGCCGGGCTGAAACCAGATGTAGCCGGTCCCGCCTTGCGGAAAGGGCGGGTAGTCGGCGGCCCCGCCGCGCCAGGGCATGGTGCCGCTGAACGTCTGGGGAGGCGCGCCCAGCGCGCCGTCGTGACGGGCGGTGTCCGCCGCGGCGACGCCGCCGACGCCGGCGACCGCGCCGCCCAGCAGGAGCCGACGGCGGTCCAATCCCGACCGGGGCGCGTGACCGTTGTCGTCCGGTTCGCTCATGGCCGCTTTCCCGCCCTGCCCTGTCGGCCTTAAACCTACACCCGCAAACGGGTTCCTCAACCCGACTTCTGGAGCCAAGCTGCTGAATTACAGTCATGCCTTCCACGCCGGAAACTTCGCCGACCTGCTGAAACACAGCCTGCTGCTGGCGGTGGTGGGGCGGTTGAAGGCCGAAGGTCCGCTGACGGTGCTGGAGACCCATGCGGGTGCTGGATGCTACGATCTCGGCGGCGATGCGGCCAGGCGATCGGGCGAGGCGCAGGCGGGTGTGGCGCGACTGATGTCGACACCCGTTCGCCCGCCAACCCTCGAAGCTCTGGCGGGCTCGGTCCGAAGCTGCAACCCGGACGGCGAGCTGCGGTGGTACCCGGGATCGCCCTGGCTTGCGGCCCAGGCGCTGGGCCCGACCGACATCTATGTCGGCTGCGAGCTCCAGGCGGACGCCTACGTCGCGCTGGAGGCCGTGCTTGCACCGCGGAAAAACGGACCGTGCATCGAGCTTGTTCAGGGCGACGGCTACGCTCTGGCGGCGCGGCGGCTCTCCTCAACTGCGGGGCGTACGCTCCTGATGATCGATCCACCGTTCGAACGCGCCGACGACTACGCCCGCACCGCTGAACTGATCGCCGCGCGACCGGATCCCGCGCGCCAGCCGGCGCTGGTCTGGACGCCGTTGAAGGACTTGGAGACCTTCGACGCCTTTCTGGGTGCGCTGGAGGGGACAGGTCCTGCGAGCCTGGTCTCGGCTCAGGCGCGACTGAGGCCGCTGGACGATCCGATGCGGATGAACGGGTGCGCCGTGGTGCTCGTGGATGCACCCGACGTCACGGCGGAAGCGCAGACGGTCTGCGACTGGCTGGTCGCGCACCTCGGCGCGCCGGGCGCCTCAGGACGGGTCGAACGCCTAGGCGGGGCGCAACCCGCCTCCTGAGCAATCGTTCAAATCAGATGTCTATAGGACGACCGGCCATGCCGAAACTGCTCCAACCGCGACTCGCCCGCATGTGGCCGTTCGCCCGCAAGGTGTCCGCGAAGACGGTTGTGGAGCAGGCGAAGGCCGCGTCGGAGGCGCTCAGCCAGGTTGGGACGGCCCAGGTCGCCCCGGCCATCCTTCTGGCGACCGGCGCCGGCGTGGCGCTCCTGTGGTGGACCCAGTGGGCCCGCGGCCGCGCCGAGAGCGACACCGCCTCTTCCGGAAGCGAGCCGCCCTCGAAACCGGACTGAACTTCAGTCCTAACTTTCCAGGCGCTGGATGAGCGCTTCGTGCTCGGCCCACAGCGCCTTGGGCAACCGATCCCCGAACTGCTCGTAGGCGGCTGGGATGGTGGAGGCCTCTTCCTTCCAGACCGAGCGGTCCACGTTCAGCAGGAGATGAAGTTGGCGCTCGCTGAGCGTCAGGCCGGACGTGTCGAGAGCCGCCGCGGTCGGATGGCGGCCGATCGGGCTATCCTGGGCCTCGGCCACGCCGTCCAGCCGCTCCACGATCCACTTCAGCACCCGAGCGTTGTCGCCGTAACCCGGCCAGATGAACTTGCCGTGTTCGTCCTTGCGGAACCAGTTGACGAAGTAGATGCCGGGAAGCTTGTCCGGCGTGGTCTTCTCGCCCATGGCCAGCCAGTGCGCGAAGTAGTCGCCCATATTGTAGCCGCAGAAAGGCAGCATGGCGAAAGGGTCGCGCCGCAGCGCCCCGAGCTTGGTCTCCGCCGCCGCGGTCCCCTCGGACGCGACGTTGGAGGCCAGGAACACCCCGTGCTTCCAGTCGAAGGCTTCGGTCACCAGGGGCACCGCGGTCGCGCGCCGGCCGCCGAACAGGATGGCGCTGATCGGGACGCCGCGGGGGTCCTCCCACTCGGCCGCGATGGTCGGGCACTGACCGGCGGGGACCGCGAAGCGGGAGTTCGGGTGGGCCGCGGGCTCAGGCGAAGTGGGCGTCCAGTCGCGGCCGCGCCAGTCGGTGAGGTGCGCTGGCGGCGTCTCGGTCAGACCCTCCCACCAGACGTCGCCGTCGTCGGTCAGCGCCACGTTGGTGTAGATGCAGTTGGCCTCAAGCGTGTCGATGGCGTTCTTGTTGGTGGCCTCGCCCGTGCCGGGGGCCACGCCGAAGAAGCCGGCCTCAGGATTGATGGCGTAGAGCCGACCGTCGTCGCCGAAGCGCATCCAGGCGATGTCGTCGCCCACAGTCTCGGCCTTCCAGCCAGGGATGGTCGGCTGCAGCATGGCGAGGTTGGTCTTGCCACAGGCGCTGGGGAAGGCGGCGGCGATGTAATGCACCTTATGCTCGGGTGAGGTGAGCTTCAGGATCAGCATGTGCTCGGCCAGCCAGCCTTCGTCCCGGGCCATGATCGAGGCAATGCGCAGCGCGTAGCACTTCTTGCCCAGCAGCGCGTTGCCGCCGTAGCCCGAACCGTAGGACCAGATCTCCCGGCTTTCCGGGAAGTGGACGATGTACTTGGTCTCGTTGCAGGGCCAGGCCACGTCCTTCTGGCCGGGCGCCAGGGGCGCGCCCAGGGTGTGGACCGCCGGCACGAAAAAGCCGTCCTCGCCGATGGCGTCCAGCGCCGCCTGTCCCATCCGGGTCATCACCCGCATGGAGACCGCCACGTAGGCGCTGTCGGTGATCTCCACCCCATAGGCGCTGATCTTGGAGCCGAGAGGCCCCATGCAGAAGGGCACCACGTACATGGTGCGACCGCGCATCGCGCCCTTGAACAGGCCCTTCAGCGTGGCGCGCATCTCCGTCGGGTCGGCCCAGTTGTTGGTGGGACCGGCCTCGATCTCGTCCTTGGAGCAGATGAAGGTGCGGCTTTCCACCCGAGCCACATCCTTGGGGTCGGAGGCGGCGTAGAAGCTGTTCGGGCGCTTTTCAGGGTTCAGGGGCCGCAAGGTGCCAGCGTTGACCAGCGCCTCGGTGAGCAGCTTCCATTCCTCCTCCGACCCGTCGCACCAATAGACCTGGTCGGGTTCGGTGAGGGCGGCGATCTCGCGCACCCAGTTCAGCAGCTTGCGGTTCCGGGTGGGCGCCTGATCCAGAGCGCCTAAGGTCGTGGTAAGGGTCACAGAAAGCTCTCCCGGCGGCCGCAGGCGGCGTCTCCGATCGGTCGGGACGGCCCAGCTGCGCCCTCACTGATCTTTGCAATATTGCTAGCTTTCCTGCGCCTTCGCATCAAGAGGCCGCCGTTCCGGAGGTGAAATTGGCCGACCCCATCGCTTCAGACCTCCTGCCGATCCTGGAGCGGATCGCCGCGGCGCTGGAGCGGCTCGCACCGAGCCCCGCATCCGCGCCGGACTTCTCCGGGGCCGTGCTGTATCGCTACGATGCGACGTCGCACAGCTTCCTAGCTGCGCCCGATTTCGCCTTGCCGCTAAGTCTTTTGATAGGTGTGGAAACCCAGAAGGCGCGCCTGGGAGAAGCCCTTCGCCGCTTCGCCCTCGGGCACGCCGCCAACAATGCGCTGCTCTGGGGCGCACGGGGCACCGGCAAGAGTTCCCTGGTCAAGTCGGTGGTGATGACCCTCGCCGCGGATCACCCCAGGCTGAAGCTGATCGAGGTCGAACGCCAGGTTGTGAACAGTCTGCCGAACGTCTTCGCAACTTTGCGAAATCAGTCGGAGCGATTTGTGGTCCTGTGCGATGATCTGTCCTTCGAGGAGGGCGCCGGCGCGGCCAAGTCGTTGAAATCGGCGCTGGAGGGCGGCGTGCTCGGACCGCCCGACAACGTCGTGTTCGTGGCCACGTCCAACCGACGCCATCTGATGCCGCGAGGCCACGAAGACGCCGACCGACTGTCCGCCAGCGAGGATGCGGAGGAGACCATCTCGGCCTCGGACCGCTTCGGCCTGTGGCTGGGTTTTCCGCCCATGGACCAGGCGACCTACCTGAAGGCTGTTCGGGCCTACGCTGGACGCTTTGAACTTCAAGCGCCCGATCTGGATCGGCGCGCCCTACAGTGGGCGCAGCTGCGCGGGGGACGATCGGGCCGGGCGGCGTCGCAGTTCATTCGGGAATTGGCCGGAGAGCAGGAGCGGCCGCCGCCGCTCTAGCTAACGGGCTTTCGTCCTGCTCGAAGATGCAGCGGGCGTAGCCGACGAAATTATCCGCCGTCCGGCGCGGATCGTAGTGCGGCTCGCTGATCGCCTTGAAGGCCACCGCATCGGTGAGCAGCATGAGCAGCTCCACCTTCTCGGCCGCCTCATCCGGCGTCCAGCGTCCCGGCGCCCCCGCCTGGACGAGGTCGACCAGGCGGCCCGCGACGCTGTTGCGGAAGGCGCTCATGATGCGGGCGGCGCGAGGGTTGCGGGCGGCCTCGGACATGATCTCCAGCCACAGCACGCTGCAGCCGCGCTCGCTCATCCGCTCGACCTTCGTGCGCCAGTGGCGGAAGAAGGCGGGAAATACGCCGGCCTCATCGTCCTCCAGCGCGTCGAAGTCGGCCATGGCGGCGGCGACGTCCCGCTCCACGATGGCGGCGATGATGTCGTCCTTGCTTGGAAAGTAGCGGTAGATGTGGCCCACGCTCATCTTGGCGGTGGAGGCGATCTGGGCCATGCTGGTGGCGTGGAAGCCGTGAAGCCGGAAGCAGGTCTCCGCCGCCTCCAACACCTGTTTGACCCGTCTGGGCGCAGAGGGCCGCTCCGTCTGCAGACTTTCCAGCGCGACCAAAGCCGCCTCCTCCCAATACGGCGCCTGTCAGCGCTCTTGACGTGGAACTCTGAAACGGAATAACACGCCGCCAAGTGAGAGTGAACGTTCAATTTCAAGCCGGAGCGGGGCGTCTAGTCCTTGTCTCGCCATGACGAAAACCCTCCGGTTGAGCGTGCGTCGGCTAGCCTTTCTTGGCGCGATCTGTGCGATCGCCTCGACGCCCGTCGCCTGCGCCAAAAAGCCACCGCCGCCGCCGCCCCCGCCCACGGTCGGGGTGGTGACGCTGAAGGCCGAGCCGGTGACCCGCACCACCGAGCTTCCGGGCCGTACGGCTCCGACCCTGTCATCCGACGTGCGCCCGCAGGTGAACGGCCTGATCAAGGCGCGCCTGTTCGTGGAAGGCTCAGACGTCACTCAGGGTCAGGTGCTCTACCAGATCGATCCCGCCCCCTATCAGGCCGCGCTGGATCAGGCCAAGGGCACCCTGGCCAACGGTCAGGCCAACCTGATGACAATGCGGCTTCAGGCGGAGCGCTACGCCGACCTCGTGAAGATCAACGCGGTCAGCCGTCAGGACAACGATAACGCCCAGGCGACCTACAAGCAGGCGCTGGCGACGGTGCAGGCTGATCAGGCCGCGGTGGAATCAGCCAGCATCAACCTCGGCTACACCAAGGTCCGCGCCCCGATCTCCGGACGGATCGGCCGGTCGGTGGTGACGCCTGGCGCCCTGGTGACCTCGGACCAGACCACAGCTCTGGCCACCATCCAGGCGCTCAATCCGATCTATGTCGATGTGGTGCAATCCGCCGACAACCTGCTGAAACTGCGTCAAGCGCTGACCGGCGGTCAGCTCGACCGGGCAGGTCCGCTCAGCGCAAAGGTCAAGCTGCTGCTGTCGGACGGCACGCCGTATCCGGAGCAGGGCGTGCTCAAGTTTTCCGAGGTGACGGTGGACCAGAGCACAGGCTCGGTGACGCTGCGCGCCGTCTTCCCCAATCCCAACGACGTGCTGCTGCCCGGCATGTACGTGCGCGCCGAACTGAACGAGGGGATCTATCCCAACGCCATCCTTGCGCCGGAGCAAGGCGTAACTCACGACCCCAAGGGTGCGGCCACGGCGATGGTCGTGGGCGCCGACGGCAAGGTGGAGGCCCGCACCCTGACCACGGGCGAAGTCCACGGCGACAAGTGGCTCGTCACCGACGGCCTGAAGCCTGGGGACAAGCTGATCGTGGACGGGCTCCAGTCGGCCCAGCCGGGTGAGAAGGTGAAGGCCGTGCCCGCAGACCTGAAGAGCCCCTCCCCCGCCGCCAACACGACGTCCGGCGGCTGAGCCAAGCCTAGATGTCACGCTTTTTCATCGACCGGCCGATCTTCGCCTGGGTCATCGCAATCATCCTGATGCTGGCGGGGACGCTGTCGATCTTCTCGCTGCCTATCGCTCAGTACCCCAGCATCGCGCCGCCCTCGGTGTCGGTGACCGCGACCTATCCGGGTGCGGACGCCAACACGGTGACCAGCACTGTAACCCAGCCTATCGAACAGCAGATGAAGGGGCTGGACCACCTGGAATACCTGTCCTCCACCAGCGACAGTTCCGGCACCTCCGTCATCACCCTGACCTTCTCCCAGGGCACCAACCCCGACATCGCCCAGGTTCAGGTCCAGAACAAGCTGCAGCTCGCCACCCCAGTCCTGCCGCTGGAGGTGCAGCAGCAGGGCGTGGTGGTGGCCAAGGCCACCAAGAACTTCCTGCTCGGCATGGCGGTCTATTCCACCACCGGTGCTCACAACAGCTCCGATCTCGCCGACCTTGTGAACAGCAAGCTATTGGACCCGTTGAGCCGGGTGAACGGGGTGGGCGACACCACGCTTTTCGGCGCCCAGTACGCCATGCGCATCTGGCTCGATCCGTACAAGCTAAACAACTACAACCTGACCACCACCGACGTGATCAACGCCGTCACCGCCCAGAACGCCCAGATCGCTTCGGGCCAGCTGGGCCAGCTGCCTGTGGCGGGGAACCAGCAGATCAACGCGGTGGTCACCAGCCAATCGCGCCTGCAGACCCCCGAGCAGTTCAGCAATATCATCCTGAAGACCAATACCGACGGCTCGCAGGTCTTCATGCGCGACGTCGGCCGGGTGGAGATGGGCCAGGACAGCTACTCTATCCTGGCGCGCTTCAACGGCTATCCGGCCGGCGGCATGGGCATCAAGCTGTCGCCCGGCGCCAATGCGCTGAACACGGCCAAGGCGGTGAAGGCCAAGGTGTTCGAGATCGCCAAGGGTTTCCCCCCGGACGTGAAGGTCGCCTTCCCCTACGATACTACGCCCTTCGTCACCCTTTCCATCGAGGACGTGGTGCGCACCCTGGTGGAGGCCGTGATCCTGGTGTTCGTGGTCATGTTCGTCTTCCTGCAGAACTGGCGCGCTACGATCATTCCCACGATCGCTGTGCCCGTCGTGTTGCTCGGCACCTTCGGGGTGCTGGCTATCCTGCACTACTCCATCAACACGCTGACTATGTTCGCCATGGTTCTGGCCATCGGCCTGCTCGTGGACGACGCCATCGTGGTGGTGGAGAACGTCGAGCGCATTATGGACGAGGAGGGGCTGTCGCCGGTGGAGGCGACCCGCAAGTCGATGGACGAGATCACCGGCGCCCTGATTGGCATCGTGCTGGTGCTCACCGCCGTGTTCCTGCCGATGGCCTTCTTCGGCGGCTCGACGGGGGTGATCTACCGCCAGTTCTCGGTGACCATCGTGTCGGCCATGATCCTGTCGATCCTGGTCGCGCTGATCCTCACGCCCGCACTCTGCGCCACGATCCTGAAGCCTGCCAAGCATGGCAAAAAGCGTGGCTTCTTCGGCTGGTTCAACCGCAATTTCGACCGCGGGGTGAAGGATTACGAAGGCGCCCTGAAGCACATCACCAAGGCCTGGATCCCCTATGGGATCGCCTATCTCGCCATCGTCGTCGCCATGGGTCTGCTGTTCGTCCACCTGCCCTCGGGCTTCCTGCCCGACGAGGACCAGGGCGTGGCCTTCGTGCTGCTGCAGCTGCCGCCGGGGGCGGTCATGTCGCGGACCGTGGCGGCCGAAAAGGTGGTGGAGCACGAGTTCCTGGTGAACCAGAAATCGGCGGTGAAGGCGGTGTTCTGCATCGCCGGCTTCAGCTTCGCCGGCCAGAGCCAGAACGCCGGGCAATGCTTCGTCCTGTTCAGGCCCTTCGGCGACCGCAAGGGCGCCCCCAACAAGGCCGAGGCCGTGGTGGCGCGGGCGGCGAAGGCTTTCCACTCCTACCGGGACGCCATGATCATCCCGTTGATCCCGCCCGCTGTGCAGGAACTGGGCAATGCAACCGGCTTCGACCTTGAACTCGAGGACAAGGGCGGGCTGGGCCACAATGCTCTCGTGGCGGCCCAAGGGCAGTTCCTGGGCATGGCGGCGAAGGACGGCTCGCTGACCAGCGTGCGCCCCAACAGCCTGCCCGACACTCCCCAGCTGAAGATCAACATCGACCAGCCCAAGGCCACCTCGCTGGGCTTGGCGCTGGCCGACGTCAACAGTACGCTCGGCACCGCCTGGGGCTCGTCCTACGTCAACGACTTCACCGACCGAGGCCGGGTTAAGCACGTCTATGTCCAGGGCGACGCGCCCTATCGCATGACGCCGGACGACCTGAACCACTGGTACGTCCGCGGCTCCACCGGCGCGCTCGCACCCTTCTCCGCCTTCTCCTCCAGCCAGTGGCAGTATGGCCCGGCTCAGATCCAGCGCTATAACGGACAGCCTGCACTCGAAATCCAAGGCCAGCCGGTAGCCGGCGTCAGCTCGGGCGCCGCCTTGCACCAGGTCGAAGCCATGGTGAAGAAGCTGCCTCCGGGCTTCGGCATGGAATGGACAGGCCTGTCGTATGAGGAGAGCAGCTCGGGCGGTCAGACGCCCCTGCTGTTCGGCCTTTCCTTCATCGTCGTATTCCTGTCGCTCGCCGCGCTTTACGAGAGCTGGTCGGTGCCGGTCGCGGTGCTGCTGGTGGTGCCGCTCGGCATCATCGGGGCGGTGCTGGCGGTGACGTTCCGCGGGCTGACCAACGACGTCTTCTTCCAGGTCGGCCTGCTCACCACTATGGGCCTGGCGGCCAAAAACGCCATCCTGATCGTTGAATTCGCCGAGAGCGCGGTGAAGAACGGCAAGGCCCCTATCGCCGCGGCTATCGAGGCCGGCAAATTGCGCCTGCGCCCGATCCTGATGACCTCGCTGGCCTTCATCGTCGGCGTCTTCCCGCTGGCCATCTCCACCGGCGCCGGGGCCGGCGGCCAGAACGACATCGGCACGGGCGTGGTCGGCGGCATGATCGGGGCCACAGTCCTGGCCATCTTCTTCGTGCCGCTGTTCTACGTGGTGGTGCGCAAGATCGCCCCGCCCCGACCGCGCGACACGGCCGCCGACCAGATCACCGACGCCAATGTCCGGGACGGCTAAGGGGGTGCGGACGTCAAAGGCCAGGCGTGATGGGGGCGTCGGGAGCTGGCGCATGGCCATTCGGCGGGGAGCCGCTCGGCGCGGAGCGAGTTGGCGCATAGCGCCGTTGGTGCTGACGATGATGCTCGGCGGCTGCATCAATCTGGCCCCGAAGTACGTTCGCCCCGGGTCGCCGGTCTCTGCCGCCCTGCCGCAAGGCGGCGCCTACGGGACGGCGGAAGCGGTGCAGACCGCGGCGCCCGACTTGGCCTGGCGCGACTTTTTCACCGACCCTAAACTGCGCAAGATCATCCAGCTGGCGCTCGACAACAACCGCGACCTGCGCGTCGCCATCCTCAACATCGCCGAGAGCCGCCAACAGTATCGTATCCAGCGCGCGGCCCTCCTGCCCCACATCGACGCCGACGGCGACGCCACCTACGAGCACGTGCCCGCCGCCCTGCTGGGCGCCACCACCGGCGCGTCAGCCACGGGCGTTTCCGGTACGACCGGAGTGGGGTCGGGCACGGGCGTCGCGGGTGGGACGGGCACGACCGCGACGGGCGGCGTCGCAAGCTCGAACAAGAGCATCTTCATCCGCTACTATTCGGCGACGCTCGGCATCAGCAATTACGAGCTCGACCTCTGGGGCCGGGTGCGCAACCTGACCCGGACGGCGCTGGAGCAGTATCTCGCCACAGCCTCCGCCCGTCGCGCCACCCAGATCAGCCTGATCTCCCAGGTGGCCACCGATTATGTGACCTACGCCGCCGACCTTGAGCGGCTGAACGTCGCCAAGGACACGGTGAAGGCGGACACCCAGAGCCTCGCCCTGACCCAGGCGCGCTTTCAGGGCGGCATCGCCTCTGAACTGGACGTGCGCCAGGCGCAGACCGCCCTGGAGCAGGCCCGCGGCGCCATCTCCACCTACACCACCACCTTGGCCCAGGACGCCAACGCCGAGACCCTGCTGGTCGGCGCGGCCATTCCGCCCGACCTGTTGCCCGGACCGCTGGACGACAACTTCGCCAGCCTCGCAGACCTGCCCGCCGGGGTGAGTTCGGACGTGCTGTTGCGCCGGCCCGACGTGGTGGAGGCCGAGCACACTCTGAAGTCCTACGACGCCAATATCGGCGCAGCCCGCGCCGCCTTCCTGCCGACCGTCGAGCTGACCGGTTCCGGCGGCAGCACCAGCCTGTCGCTCTCCAACCTGTTCGGCGGCGGGACCGGCACCTGGAGCTTCACCCCCGCCGTCACCCTGCCGATCTTCGACGCCGGCATCAACGCGGCGAACCTCAGGCTCGCCAAGAACGAGCGCGATGTGGCGGTGGCCCAATACGAGAAGGCGATCCAGACCGCCTTCCGGGAGGTCGCCGACGCCCTGGCGCAGCGCGGCCAGATCGGCGATCTGGTGGCGGCGAACCAGGCCTACGCCTTCGCCACCGACCGCTCGCTGTTCCTGTCCACGGCACGCTACCAGCGCGGGACCGACACCTATCTGAACACCCTGACGGCGGAGCTCTCCACCTATACCGCCCGCCAAGCCCTGGTCAGCGCCCGCCTGACCCGCGCCACCAACCTGATCGCCCTTTACCAGGCGCTGGGAGGCGGCGTCCGCTAGCCCACCTCAATCGTTGATCCAGTCGCCCAGACCTTCGCGGGCATGGACCTCCCGAAGCGACGGCATGGTGCGCATTCGAGCGATGTAGCGTGCCAGATGTGAGAAGTCCGAGGCTTTCAACGGCATCGCCCGGGACCAACGCGTGAGCATCGTCAGCAGGAAGTCCGCAGCGCTCAGCCCTTCGCCGAGCAGGTATGGACGGCCGTCCGAGAAGGTCGCGTCGATACGTCCCCAAATCGCCTCGATCCCAATCCTGGCCTGAGCCTGGACCACCTCGACGTGCTCGGACCCGGCGGGTTCGTGGGGGTAGAACCACATGCGGAAGGCCGGCTGCAGCGTGTTGGCCAAAAACAGCATCCACTGGAGGTAGTCGGCGCGCGCGGGCTCGCCGGCGACCGGCGCTAGTCGGGCCTCGGGATGGCGCTCGGCCAGCAGCATCAACAGGGCGGCGACCTCGGCGTGCGGCGCTCCGTCGATGACGAGCACAGGCACGCGACCGCTGGGGTTCAGCGCCAGGAAGTGGGGCGAACGCTGCGCCTCGACTGCGAAATCCACCTCCACCAGCTCGAAGGACGCGCCCAGCTCGATCAGCATCCAATGGACCGCCAGGCTCGCGGTCGATGGCGCGTAGTAGAGGCGGTAGGGGTGTTGGGTCGGCGTCACGCCTCATCTCCTTCAATCGACGACGGCGGCGCAAGCACCGCGAAAGTCGTGATGTTGTCGGCGCGGTCCTGGACGTCGGTCGCCAGCACATCGAGCCCGTAGAGCGCCGCCGCCGCGGCCGGGCCCACCACCGCGCACGCGGGGTCGGGCGATGCGGCGAGGGCGGCTGCGGCGCCGGCGGTGTCGTAGGCCGGCTCCGCGATCAGCCCGTGCGCCCGCAGGAACTCCTCGCACTGCTTCAGCGCCATGGGGTGGCTGGCGACCGTGCGCACATCTCCCAGCGCGCCGCCTCGCACCCCCATCAGCTGCATCCGGATCGGCCAGGCATGCTCGTCGACGGTCTCGAGGCCGCTCTCCGCCAACAGCTCCGCCACCCCCGGAACCGGCCCGGCGATGGTGTTCGCCAGGGGGATGACGGCGAAGGCGCAGTGCCCACGCTGCACGGCCTCGACGGCGTCTGCGAACGTCTCGAAGGGAACCGGCTCGACCCACGGCAGCACGGCGAGGCAGACCTCATGGCTGAAGGCGCCGAAAGCGCCCTGGAACGCGGCGCGGATCATATCGCCGGTCACCTGTCGCCGCCGTCAGGACCTAGCCGAAGGCGGCGCGCAGGCGGTCCAGCTGCGACATCACGGGGTTGGCGTCTTCAGCGAGCGACGTTTCCAGATACATCCGCGTGTCGAGGTGCGAGACGCGCTCGTACAGCCGTTGGGAACGGGTCAGCAGGCCGAGCAGGCCGACGGGAAGCGGCGGCGCGGGGTCGTCCCTCACCTCCGGCGTCTCGGCCACGACGTCGACGATCAGGTCTTCGGCTGCGGGCGTGCTGATCCGATAGCGCGCATCGCACGCCTCGACCGCCGCCATGTCGCCCTCGCGCACGGCGCGCTGGACCAGCAGCCAGGACGCCACCTGCATCAGCTGGGTGGTCAGGCGCATGCTGCAGTTGGCGTAGGCGAGAGCGCCGCTACGGGTCAGCAGGCGCGCCTCCTGTCGCCCGGCGCCGTCTAGATAGGCGGCGGTATCCTCCACCAGCGCCATGCCGTCCTGGAAGGTGCGGTCGAACAGGATAGAGCGCGCGAAGTCCTGAACTGCGCCCGCACGCGCTTCGACGCCGGGATCGCGCACCGCCAGTTCACTCATCGACCAGCCATCCGCCTAGCAAGCTCCATCCTTCGCCTATGCACCTTTCAGCCTTTACCGAAGGAGAACAAGGCGTCTGCGGCCTGTCGCCCCGAAGACTTGCGGTCGAGCGCCCCGCGCGTCCGTTCAAGTTCCGCCTCAAGCCGCACGATGCGCGCTTCGAGTTCCTCGACACCGTAGCCGTCGAGGTCTTCGCAGGCGGTCGCGTCCAGGTGGGCGCCGCGCTGGACACGCGGTGGAGCGGGCTCCTCCATGGACTTCCTCCCGCGCAGGACCGTCGGCGCCGATCGGCGGCTTCAAGGGTTAGGAGCTGTAGCAGACCGCCCAGGGCGGCACGAGAGAGGCGCGACGTTGAGCGACATCCCCAAGCGCATGACAAGGATCGCCATCCGCGGCGGCAAAGGCGACGCCGACGCCCTGTACCCCGAGGAGGTGAATACGCCCACGCCCGCAGCGAGCGAGGTGCTGATCCGCGTCCGTGCGGCCGGCGTGAACCGTCCCGACCTGCTGCAGCGCAAGGGCGCCTATCCGCCGCCGCCGGGCGCGCCGGACACCCTGGGACTTGAGGTCGCAGGCGAGGTTGCAGCCTTGGGCGTCGGCGCGCCGCGCTGGCGGGTGGGCGACGAGGTCTGCGCCCTGCTGGGCGGCGGAGGCTACGCCGAATACGTGGCGGTCGACGCGCGCCAGTGCCTGCCGATCCCTGCGGGCGTCGACATGCTCCAGGCCGCGGCCCTGCCGGAGACGGTGTTCACGGTCTTTTCCAACGTGTTCGAGCGCGCGGGTCTGAAGCCCGGCGAGACCCTGCTGGTGCATGGCGCCACCAGCGGGATCGGGGTCACGGCCATGGCCATGGCCAAGGCGGCGGGGGCGCGGGTGATCGCCACCGGCCGTGGGGCCGACAAGGCCCGGGCGGCGCTGCGGCTGGGCGCCGACATCGCCATCGACGCCTGCACCCAGGATTTTGTCGCCGAGGTGAAGGCGGCCGGCGGCGCGGACGTGGTGCTCGACATGGTCGGCGGTGACTACATCCAGAAGAACATAGAGGCGCTGAACCCTGACGGCCGCATCGCCCAGATCGCCTTCCTGGCCGGGCCCGAGGTCAAGCTCAACCTCTTCGCCATGCTGATGAAGCGGCTGACCTTCACCGCCTCCACCCTGCGCGCCCGACCCGCGGAGGAGAAGGGCCGGCTGGCGGCCGCCATCGAGGCGCGCGCCTGGCCCTGGGTCGCGTCGGGCCACCTCCGCCCGCCCATCGACAAGGTGTTTCCGCTGAGAGAGGCGGCTGTGGCGCACGCCTACCTCGAAACCGGCGAGCATGTGGGCAAGGTGGTGCTGCAGGTGTGACGGCCTGTGGGCCTCACGCTCACCACCCGTTAACCCTGCCGGGTGGACGAACCGGCCCGACAGGTTAGAAGGGCCGCCCCATGGCCATCGGCGTTTTCGACTCAGGGATCGGCGGGCTTAGCGTTCACCGCGCCCTGGTGGAGCGAATGCCGCAGGCCGACTTTATCTACTTTGCTGACCAAGCGCATTGTCCCATCGGGGAATTGTCGGGGGAGCAGATCGTAGACATCACCCGGCAAGGCTGCATCCGCCTGTTCGAGGCCGGCGCCAACCTGGTGATCCTGGGCTGCAACACCGCCTGCGCCATCGCGCTGCGGACCTTGCAGCAGACTTGGCTGCCGGGCTTCCGCAAGACCCTCGGCCGGCCGGTGAACGTCATCGGCATCATCGTGCCGACCATTGAGGCCGCTACCGGCCTGCCCTGGGAGCACGAGGCGGAGCGCCGGGGCGAGAAGGTGGAGGCGCTGGACGTGCTCGGCCTGTTCGCCACCCCCGCCACCACGGGCAGCCGGGTCTATGAGATCGAGATCGACAAGCGGCGCCAGGACGTGGCCGTGTTCAGCGAGCCCTGCCCCACCCTCGCCCGCCGGATCGAGGCCGGGGCCTCACAGGCCGAATTGGCGGAGGCGATCGAGGGTCACGTGCGCGAATTGACCCTGCGCATCGGCCGGGCGCCGGACCGCGCCATCCTAGGCTGCACCCATTACGAGATCGTGGCCGATCTGTTCCGCGCGGCGCTGAAGCCCGGCACGCCCTTGATCCATCAGCCGCAGGCGGTCGCCGACGCCATGATGCGCTATCTGGCCCGCCACCCGGAGTACGAGGCGGGCCACAGCGGCGTCCGGCGCTTCCTGACCACCGGCGAGCCCCGCGCTCAGAACGGCCACGCGGAGACCTTCTGGGGCGAGCCGGTAAGGTTCGAGGCGGCCTGATCTTCTCCCTCCCTCTTGAGGGGAGCGTCGGGGCGGGGGGCGCGTCAGGCACGTCTCACCCCGTTCCAGAACTCGCCTGACCTGACCCAAGACCGCGGCTGAACCGCCCCCCCCAACCCTCCCCTCACGGGGGAGGGAGAGAAGCGGCGAAACCACCGGTCTGACGCAGCGCCTCGCCCAGCACCATCGCTGCGGCGGTGACGACGTTCAGCGACCGGGCGCTGGCGGCCATGGGGACCAGCAGCCGCGCATCGGCCGCCGCGTGCACTTCCGCTGGGGCCCCGGCGCTCTCGCGTCCGACCAGCAGCGTGTCGTCCGGGCCGTAGGCGAAGGCCGCATAGGGCGTCGCGCCTCGGGTCGTCAGCAGCAGCAACCGCCCCGTTCGCGATCGTCTCGTCAGATAGTCCGACCACGAACCGTGGCGCATCACCTCGGCTTGCGCCCCGTAATCCATGGCCGCACGGCGCACCGCACGGTCATTAAGGGGGAACCCGCAGGGCTCGATGACGTCGAGGCCCACCCCCAGGCAGGCGCTCAGCCGTATGGCCCCACCGAGGTTTTGCGGAATGTCCGGTTGAAAAACCGCCAGTCGCATTCTAATCGATCCAACGACGCGCGGCTGTCCGCGCACTGCAGTGCAAAAGGGGCGATAAGTGGTCGAAACGGCCAACGCCAATCCAAACATCGAGCCTGGGCACAGCGCCCAGCCTGGCGAGGAAGCCAGCCGCCGGGACTTCATCCATATCGCCGCCCTCGCGACCGTGGGCGTCGGTGCGGTTGCGGCCGTGTGGCCCTTCATCGACCAGATGAATCCCGCCGCCGACACCTTGGCGCTGGCGTCGATCGAGTACGACATCTCCAAGGTGCAGCTTGGCTCCCAGGCGCTGGTGAAATGGCGCGGCAAGCCGGTCTTCGTGCGCCACCGCACGCCCAAGGAGATCGCCGAAGCCGTCGCGGCCGACAACACGCCGATGAAGGAGCACGCGCTGGACGCCACCCGCCACAAGCCCGGCAAGGCGGAGTGGCTGATCCTGATCGGGGTCTGCACCCACCTCGGCTGCGTGCCGAACCTCGGCGGGATCTATGGCGGCTGGCTCTGCCCCTGCCACGGGTCGGTCTACGACACCGCCGGCCGCATCCGCGCCGGCCCGGCCCCGCTGAACCTGTTCCTGCCCGACTACGAGTTCCTGTCGCCCACCAAGCTCAAGATAGGCTGATCGCCGCAAGGCGGGTCAGAGTAAAAGCCATGAGCGGACATTCCACCTACGAGCCGAGAACCGGCATCGAGCGCTGGCTCGACGCGCGCCTGCCGATCATCCGGCTCGGCTATGACAGCCTGGTCGACTACCCGACGCCTAAGAACCTGAATTACTGGTGGACGTTCGGCGGCATCCTAGCCTTCTGCCTGGGCGTGCAGATCGTCAGCGGCGTGGTGCTGGCCATGCACTACGTGCCGAACTCAGCCCTGGCGTTCAACAGCGTCGAAGCCATCATGCGCGATGTGAACTACGGGTGGATGCTGCGCTTCATCCACGCCACCGGCGCGTCGATGTTCTTCCTGGCAGTCTATATCCACATCGCCCGGGGGCTCTATTACGGCTCCTACAAGGCGCCGCGGGAAGTGCTGTGGCTGCTCGGCTGCGTCATCTACCTGCTGATGATGGCCACCGCCTTCATGGGCTATGTGCTGCCCTGGGGTCAGATGAGCTATTACGGCGCGGTGGTGATCACCAACCTGTTCTCGGCGCTGGACAGCGTTATCCCCGGCCTCGGCACCGCCATCACCACCTGGCTATGGGGCGGGTTCGCGGTGGACAACGCCACGCTGAACCGCTTCTTCGCGCTGCACTACCTATTACCCTTCATGATCGCGGGCGTGGTGGGGCTGCACATCTGGGCGCTGCACGTGCCGGGCAACAACAACCCTACGGGCGTGGCGGTGAAGTCCAGGGCCGACACCATCCCTTTCCACCCGTATTATACGGTCAAGGACGGGTTCGCGATAATCTGCTTCACCATCTTATTCGCATGGTTCGTCTTCTTCGCCCCGAACGCGCTGGGTCACCCGGATAACTACATCCCGGCCAACCCCCTGCAGACGCCGGCGCACATCGTGCCGGAGTGGTACTTCCTGCCCTTCTACGCCATGCTGCGGGCGGTGCCTGACAAGCTGCTGGGCGTCATGACCATGTTCGGCGCCATCGCCGTGCTGTTCGCGGTGCCGTGGCTCGACACGTCCAAGGTGCGCTCCATGCGCTACCGCCCGGCGGCGCGGACCTTTTTCCTGCTGTTCATCGTCGTGACCCTGATCCTAGGCTGGTGCGGGTCCAAGGAGCCTTCGGACGTGGTGATCGCCACGGGTCATGACGCCTATGGCGAGCCCACCGGCCTGTCGGTCACGGTCTTCTCCCGCTTCCTGGCCGTCTACTACTACGCCTACTTCCTGCTGGTGCTGCCGATCCTGGGCTTCTTCGAGAAGGCGAAGCCGGTGCCGGAAACCATCTCCTCCCCGGTCCTGTCCCATGGCGGCGCGATGATGCCCGCTGGCGTGCCCGCCGAAGCCTCCAAGAAGGGTTGAGCCTCAAGATGCTGCGTAAAGCGCTGAAGGGCGTCCTTCTGGGGGCGGGCGTCGCGGGGACACTGCTGTGCGCCACCTCGGCTTCCGCCGTGACCAAGCAGGAGGAGCCCGAGCATCCGGGCTTCAGCTTCGCCGGGCCCCTGGGTAAGTTCGATCAGGGCGCGCTGCAGCGCGGCTTCAAGATCTACTCCGAGGTCTGCTCAAGCTGCCACTCGATGAACCTGGTCTACTACCGCAACCTGGCCCAGCCGGGCGGGCCCTTCTACAGCCCCAAGTTCCCAAATCCGAACGACAGCCCCTACGCCAAGGCCATCGCCGCCGACGTGAAGGTGCCCGACATCGACCAGGACACCGGCGATGCGATCACCCGCCCCGCTACCCCGGCCGACCACTTCCGCGCGCCCTTCCCCAACGAGGCGGCGGCGCGGGCGTCCAACGGCGGCGCCCTGCCGCCGGATCTGTCTGTCATCGCCAAGGCGCGAGAGGACGGCCCGAACTACATCTATTCCCTGCTCAGCGGCTATCCCGCCAAGGACCCCGCCGGGCTGACCGTGCCCGCGGGGAAGTACTACAACCCCTACTTCCCCGGCGACCTCGGCTCCTTTTGGTCGGGTCCCAAGGATAAGGTGCCCGACGGCGGCTTCATCGCCATGCCGTTCCAGCTGACGCCCAACCGCGTCACCTATGACGACGGCACCAAGGCCACCACACGACAGGAGGCCCACGACGTGGTCACCTTCCTGCAGTGGGCATCCGACCCCAAGCAGGAGGAGCGCAAGGAGACGGGCCTGGCGGTGATGATCTACCTGCTGGTCTTCGCCGGCGTGGTCTATGGCTCCTATCGCGCCATCTGGCGCAACGTGGCGCACTGAGGTGGGCTCACCAATCCTGAGAACAGGGGCGGCCTTGCTGGCCGCCCTTTTCGTAAGTGGCCAAGCGGCCCCCGGCTGGGCGGCGGATGCGCCGCTGATGAGCTGGAGCGACCTGACCCACCGGCCCCAGCCGAAGCCGACCCGCACCGTCTCCTACGGCGCCGATCCCAACCAGGTCGCAGACCTCTGGGTGCCGGCCGGTCGTGGGCCCTATCCCGCGGTCATCATGATCCACGGCGGCTGCTGGCAGGCGTCGGTGGCCGACCACACGCTCATGTCCTATGCGGCGGAGGATCTTCGCCGACGCGGAATCGCGGTCTGGAACATTGAGTACCGCGGCGTCGACCAGCCGGGGGGCGGCTATCCGGGCACCTTCCGCGACGTCGGCGCCGCCATCGACCGGCTGTCCATCGAGGCGCCGCATGAGAACATCAGCATGAAGCGCGTGGTGCTGCTCGGCCATTCCGCCGGCGGCCAGCTCGCCCTGTGGGCCGCCGCGCGCTACAAGCTGCCCGATGGCAGTTCCCTGCACTGGGCGGCGCCCCAGCCGGTCGCCGGCGTCGTCGACATCGCCGGCATCCCGAACCTGAAGACAGACACCGGCACAGCCTGCGGGGCGATCGTACTCAGGCAACTTACCGGCGCGCCCACGGCGGCGAGGCCGGACGTCTACGCTGACACCTCGCCCGCCGCCTTGCTGCCGCTCGGCGTCCCCCAGGTCGTGATTCACGCCCGCCAGGACAGCACCGTTCCCCCCGCCGTAGGGGTGGCGTATGTGAAGGCCGCGCGGGCGGCCGGCGATACCGTCGCCTTTCACAGCCCGCCCGGCAACCACGTCTCCGAGATCGCGCCGGGCCAGCCGGCCTGGGAGGATGCGGTGGCCGCGGTCCAGGGCTTGATCCGAGAGGCGCCGCCCCGGTGAGCACGCAAGATTGGGTCCTGGGCGTCGTCGGCGGCTCCGGCCTCTACGAGATCGCCGAACTCGAACACCGCGAGTGGCGACGCATCGAAAGCCCCTGGGGCGCGCCGTCAGACGAGCTGCTCTTCGGCGAGCTGCACGGCGTGGCCGTCCGCTTCCTGCCGCGCCACGGCCGGGGCCACCGCGTCTCGCCCAGCCACATCAACTACCGCGCCAACATAGACGTCCTCAAGCGCGCCGGATGCACCGATATCGTCTCGCTGTCGGCGGTGGGCAGCTTGCGCAAGAAGCTGGCCCCGGGCCATTTCGTGGTGGTGGACCAGTTCATCGACCGCACCTTCGCGCGGGAGAAGAGCTTCTTCGGCGACGGGATCGTGGCCCACGTCTCCATGGCCCAGCCCGTCTGCCCGCGCCTGTCCAAGCTCGCCCTCGATGCGGCCGAGGAGGCCGGCGCCCAGGTCCGCGAGGGCGGGACTTATCTCTGCATGGAGGGGCCGCAGTTCTCCACCCGGGCGGAGAGCGATCTCTACCGCGACTGGGGATGCCACGTGATCGGCATGACCAACATGCCCGAGGCCAAGTTGGCGCGTGAGGCCGAGCTGCCCTACGCCAGCGTCGCCATGGTCACCGACTACGACTGCTGGCACGACGACCACGCCCATGTGGAAGTGGCGGACATCGTGCGGGTGCTGCACGCCAACGCCGACAGGGCTAAGGCGACGGTGGTGGAGCTATGCGGGGCGTTGGCGAAGATGCCGCGCAAACCCTCGCCCCTCGACACGGTGCTGGACGCAGCCCTGATCACGCCGCCCGAGCACCGGGACGCAGCGCTCATGAGCAAGCTGGACGCCGTCGCCGGAAGGGTGCTGAGCCCTAAATCCCCTCCCCCTTGAGGGGAGGGTTTGGGTGGGGGGGCGCCTCCGCCGCCGCGCCTTCTCCAGACACGACCCCCACCCCGACCCTCCCCTTCAAGCGGGAGGGGGAGACTGTGATGAACCTGCGCGACGCCATCCGCACCATCCCGGACTATCCCAAGCCCGGGATCATGTTTCGCGATATCACCACCCTGCTCACCGACGCCCAGGCATTCCGGCGGACGGTGGACGAGATGGTTCAGCCTTTCGCCGGCCAGAGGATCGACAAGGTGGCCGGGATTGAGGCGCGGGGCTTCATCTTCGGGGCCGCCGTCGCCCACCAACTCGGCGCAGGCTTCATTCCCCTGCGCAAGAAGGGCAAGCTGCCCTACAAGACCGTCTCGGTAGAATACGCCCTGGAATACGGCGTGGACACGCTGGAGATGCACGAGGACTCCGTGGCGCCGGGCGAGCAGGTCATGCTGGTGGACGACCTGATCGCCACCGGCGGCACTGCCGAGGCGGGCCTGAAGCTGCTTCAGGGGGCAGGGGCCGACGTGGTCGCCGCCGCCTTCGTCATCGACCTGCCCGAGCTCGGCGGTGCAGAGCGGCTGCGCGCGCTGGGCGTCCCGGTCTCGGCCCTGGTCTCGTTCGAAGGGCACTGACGCCCCCCGACGGTTGAGGGATCAATAGGGCCGACCATCCTTGTGATGGTAGCTGGTCCGCCGCTCTGGGATCACCAGGTCTATGTCGGGGTAATCGACCAAGTGTCCCTCGTCGCGGCGACCGACCTGAAGCAGGACGGCCTCTTCGTTGGCGCGGTTCTGGAAGTGGTGACCGTCGGGATCGCCGGCTTTGAACCCTGCGCAGTCGCCGGCGATCAGGGTCTCCTCGCCCGCATCGGTGACCATGGCCACTTGTCCGGTAAGCACGTAGACGAACTCGTCCTCGGCGGCGTGCCAGTGCCGCTGGCTTGACCAGGTTCCCGGCGGCAGGTGCATGCGATTGACGCCGATCTGGGTCAGGCCCGCCACGTCGCTGAGCTTGACGCCCCGGCGCGCAACGCACGGCGCGTCGTAAGGTGGGGGATAGCCCGAGCCGACCCGCAGCCCGGCTTTCGCAACGTCAATCTTCCTGGCCATTCGATACCCGCTCCCCTCCCCCGTCACAATGCGGGGGCGGAGCCCCTCCCCCCTCACGCGACCGCGCCTATTTAGCAAAGTGACGGCTTCGGAGCGATAGATGGCGCATGTCCAGGCGTGGCGGAGCTTTCGGCGAATGCAGGGCTCTACCTGCGCCGCGGGCAGCCTGATCTACGCCGGCGCCGCGATTCATGCGTGGCGCATCCTGCCGGGGTCCGGCTCGCTGAAGACGGCCCTGATCCTGGTCTTTCCCGCCCTGTTCGGCCTGCTGGCCTTTGTCGCGCCCCTGCAGTTTCGGCCCATGCGGCGGTTGCTGAAGCGCTATGTGTGGATGAGTTTCGCCGCGGGGTTCGGCCAGACTCCGGTGTCGGTGATCTCAGGGCTGGGCCTGCTCGTCTTCGCCGCCGTGTTCATCTACCTGCAGATCGGCGGCGTGGCGGGGGGCGGCCGTTATCCAGCGGGGGTGTTCTCCGGCTACGGCGCGGGCGTGGGCATCCTGTTCGCCCAGGCCCTGCTCGCTACGGCCCTGGAGCGCGAGCCGAAGATCCGCCAGATCATCGAGACCTGACGAACCGGCTCAGGCCGCGCCGCCATTGGCCTCGAACAGCTCCAGCGTCCGCGTGCGCGCGAGCTTGGCTGCGGCCAGGTTGTGGCTCGGTGCGCCATCATTGTTGAAGCCGTGACCGGCCTCGTAGATATGCACCGGCACGTCGGGGCGCTTGCTGGAGAAGGCGCGCACGCCGTCCAGCGCAATATGCTGATCTTCGGCCCCGAAGTGGCAGATCACCGGACACAGCGGCTTATCGCCGGCGTGCTTGGGAACGAGGGAACCGTAATAGCTCGACGCCGCCGCAAGGTCTCCCAGCTGGCAGGCCGCGATATAGGCTAGCGACCCGCCATAGCAGTAGCCGACCAAGAACACCGGCCCGCGCGGAAGTAAATAGTCCATGCAGGTCTCGACGTCGGCGACCGCATCCTCCATCCGCGTCGCCTGCAGGTACTTGAAGCCCTGCTGCATCCCCTGCGGCGTATGCTCGGCCACGAACCCCGGCTCGCAGCGGTCGAACAGCGAGGGCGCCAGCACCTCGAACCCGAGGCGGCCCCATCGCTCGCAGTCGTGGCGGATGTAGGCGTCCACCCCGAACACCTCCTGCAGCACGATCACCCCGCCCCTTCGCCGGGCGTCTCCCTCCAGCTTGGGATGGACGTGGAAGGCCGAGAAGGCCGCATCGTCGGTCTTGGAGTTGAGGCTGATGGTCTGGCCGGTCATGCCTGAGCTTTAGACCCGCTCACGAGGATTTGGCCAGCCGTCGTGGAGGTCGTGCTTGCACCCCTGCGCCGGGAGGATCATCGTGACGCCAGAGGAGCACCCCATGGACTCCGTCGTCTACTACGTCACCCGCCAACGCCACGGCTGGAGCGTCGAGCGGGACAGCATCGTGAAGAGCGGTCATGCCGACCGAGATGTGGCCATCGCCTGCGCCCAGCAGGCCGCCGCCGCCGAGCGCGCCAGGGGTCGGCCCTGCAGCGTCCGCATCCAGGAAGACGCCGGACGCTGGCGGGAAGCGCGCAGTTTCGCCCCGACCCGAGACAAAGACTGAAGCTGACGCTTAAGGGTTGGTGCGGAAGTGCATGACGTCGCCGTCACGCACTAGATACTCCTTGCCTTCGAGGCGCATCTTCCCCGCTTCTCGCGCCCCCGCTTCACCCTTCAGGGCGACGTAGTCGGGATAGGCGATCGTCTCGGCGCGGATGAAGCCCTTCTCGAAGTCGCTGTGGATGACGCCGGCTGACTGAGGTGCGGTGGCGCCGACCGGGATGGTCCAGGCGCGCGTCTCCTTGGGGCCGGCGGTGAAATAGGTCTGCAGGCCAAGCAGGCTATAGGCTTCGCGGATCATCCGGTTCAGCCCCGGTTCCTCAAGGCCCAGCGTCTCTAGGAAATCGGCGCGCTCCGACGCGTCCAGAAGCGCGATCTCGCTCTCGATCTTGGCCGAGATGACCACCGACTTGGCGCCGTCGCCGGCCGCGCGCTCAGCCACCTTGGCTGAGAGCGCGTTGCCTTCGGCGGCGCTCTCCTCGTCGACGTTGCAGACGTAGAGCGCGGGCTTGGAGGTGATCAGCTGCAGCATCCGCCACCCCTTCTCATCGTCCGCCGGGACCTTGGCGGCCCGGGCGGGGCGTCCGGCGCTGAGCTGCTCCAGCGCCAGTTTGACCAGGCTGAGCGTCTTGGCCGACTCCTTGTCGCCGGCCTTGGCGCGCTTTTCCAGGTTGTCGTGACGCTTCTCCAGGCTTTCCAGATCGGCCAGCATCAGCTCGGTCTCGATAATCTCCAGATCGCTGATCGGGTCAACGCGCCCCTCCACATGGGTGACGTCGCCCCCTTCGAAGCAGCGCGCTACAAAGGCCACCGCGTCGCAGTCGCGGATGTTGCCGAGGAACTGGTTGCCGAGCCCCTCGCCCTTGGATGCCCCACGCACCAGCCCCGCCACGTCCACGAAGTTGATCCGCGCGGGGATGATCTCCTTGGACTTGGCGATCTCGGCCAAGATCTCCAGGCGCGGCTCCGGCACGGCGACATCGCCGACGTTCGGTTCGATGGTGCAGAACGGATAGTTGGCCGCCTGGGCCGACGCCGTCTGGGTCAAGGCGTTGAACAGGGTCGACTTGCCCACATTGGGCAGGCCGACGATGGCGACTTTCAAAGCCATGGAACTCTCATGTGCTGAGCCGCTCGCGGTTGGCCGCGCGGCTGTCGAGCTTTTCTGCGGGCGCGAGGCGGGAGACCTCGTTCTGGTACTTGTCGTCCTCGCCGGCGACGAGAAGAGGCGCCGCATCCGCGCAGGCTTTGCAAAGCGCCTCCACCCAGGGAACCTCCGCCTTGGCGAAGTCCGCCAGGACGTGGTTCAGCACCAAATCCTTATGTCCCGGATGTCCGATCCCCAGACGCGCACGCCGAAAGTCGGGACCCAGCCGCGCGGTGATCGATCTTAACCCGTTGTGCCCGGCCGCGCCGCCTCCCGTCTTCATGCGAAAGCGCCCCGGCGCGATATCGAGTTCGTCGTGGAAGACCACGAGGGCCGACGGGTCCGCCTTGTAGAACTTCAGCGCGTCACCGACAGAGCGACCGCTCTCGTTCATGAAGGTCTGCGGCTTCAGCAATAGGGTACGCACTGAACCTTGGGCTGAGGGTATGCTCCCCTCGCGCACCAGACCCTGGAACCGTGACTTCTCCGGTCCGAAACCCCAGCGATCGGCCAGGGCGTCAACCGCCATGAAACCGATGTTGTGCCGCTGAAACTGGTGCTTGGCCCCCGGATTGCCGAGCCCGGCCAGGACCAGCATGGCCGCCCCGTCGGGCCGCAGCCGCAGGCCCAGGGTCAGGCCGGGGTGGCGGAGGCGCCGGACTGGGCCTCGGCCGCCGCTTCGTCGGCGGCGGCGTCTGCGGCCATCTGCGAGGACGAGGAGGCGACGGTGGCCACGGTGAAGTCGCGGTCGGCGATGGCCGGCTCGGCGCCCTCGGGCAACTTGATGTCCGAGATGCGGATGGTGTCGCCGATCTCCAGCCCGCTCAAATCGACAATCAACTCCTCGGGGATGTGGTCGGCGCGCACCATCAACTCCACCTCGTGGCGCGCGACGTTGAGCGTGCCGCCGCGCTTCAGGCCGGGCGAGGCCTCCTGGTTGCGGAAGTGGACCGGCACCGCGATGCGGATGAGCTGCTGGCCGTCGACCCGGTAGAGGTCGAAGTGCAACGGCTTGTCGCTAACCGGGTGGAACTGAACGTCCTTGGCGATGACGGCCTGGGTCTCTTCACCGTAGCGCAGGGTGACGAGGTGACCGAGCAGCTTGCCTGTGTAGAGCGCCTTTCCAAAGGCGTTGGCGTTCATCGCGATCGGCACCGGTCCAAGAGGACCGCCGTAGAGGACCCCCGGCAGCTTTCCTTCCCGGCGGACCGCCCGAGCGGAGCCGCTGCCGGCCTTTTCACGCACTTCTACGTTCAGTTCGATGTCGGCCATGGTGGGGTCTCGGAAACGGCGGCGCCGCGCAGACGGATGCGCGGCGCGATCAATGCGGGCAAATCGAAGGGCGGCCTAGTACACGATCGCGCCCGCCAAGGCAACGGGCGGCCGCGCCGGACGCCTCAATGCGAGGACGGAAGCCCGACGCTGGCGACCGACGTCGAGACCGGGATGCTGACGGCCGTCGCAGAGGTCGACGGGGTCAGGGCGGCCGAGGGCGGCGCCTCGGCCTGCTGGATTTGCGCAGAACTGGCGGCCTCGTTGGAGATGCACTGCGCGGTCTCGCCCAGGGCATGTTCGCCCAGGCAGAAGATGTCCTCGTACCAGGGCACCGCCACCGCCAGGCACTGGTAGAGGTTCAGCTTGGCGAGGTTCAGGCAGGCGCTGTCGGTGGGTTCGGTCTCGATGGCCTGGATGGCGGCGGCGTTCTCGTCTCCCGCCTCGCCCAGCACGGCGAGCGCGGCGAGCGCCAGGCCGCGCTCGACCACCGGCGCATAGGGGCCCTGGATCGACTGACCGTGCACCGCCAGCACCTGGGCGGCGGCGGGATCGGCGCCGCCGTTGATCGCCAGCTTCAGCTGGTCCACATCGCCGGCCTCGCCACTCATGATGGCGGCTGAGAGCGCCTTGGTCTGGGCCAGCCGGCCGGCGGGATCGATCACCTTGGTCTTGGACCAGGCGGAATGTTGGACGCTGTAGGCGGACTGCTTGATGCGCGCCGCCACGTCGGTGATGCGGCCGCTCTCGACCCCCATGGTCGCGACGATCAGGCCGGCGGCGCTGGCCGCGCCAGGGAAGGCGATGACGTAGCGCGGGTTCTGCGCCAGGCGCGCGGCGATGGCGTGGCGCTGGGTGGCGTCGGCGGCGAAGGTGCGGACGCCGGCGACGAAGGCCGGGTCCTGCATGGCCAGAAGAGCGGCGTAGGCGATGGCGCCCCGGGCGAGCTGGTGCGGCTCATAGGCGGAGCCGACGGCCAAGGACTGCTCGACGCCCGCGCCGCTGGTGAACGCGGCGTTCAGCTGCTCGGCGTGCTTGGTGTAGGCGCGAAACGCGCTGGCGTCGGACAGCGCGGCGTCCGACAGCGTCATGGACGGCGGCGGCGGCGGGGGCGGCGCCTCGACCTTGGGCGCCTCCTTGGCGAACGGCCATGCCAGCGCGAGAGAGGGAGCCGCCACAGCGGCGAGGGACACGGCCCCCGCGAGGAGGACGGCCTTGGAAAGTCGGCGGACGCTGGACATCGGGGGAAAACCTTCCGGGATACGCAGAAGCTTTGCTGCAAAGGGCCGGGTCTGTGACCGACCCTACCCATCGTATGCTTAACGGTTTGTCACCGCGCCCCCCGCGCAGCGCCGCCCCGCTCTCAGTCGAAGAGCTTAGAGACCGACTCCTCGTTGGCGATACGACGGATCGCCTCACCAATCAGCGGCGCCACGCTGACGCGACGCAGCTTGGTGCAGCCCTCGGTCAGCGCGCTGTTGTCGATGGTGTCGGTGATGACCAGCTCGGTCAGGACCGAGGCGTTCACCCGCTCAGCGGCGGGCCGCGACATCACGCCGTGGCTGACATAGGCGGCCACGCTCAAGGCCCCCTGCTCCGTCAGGGCGGCCGCGGCGTTGCAGAGCGTGCCGGCGGTGTCGACGATGTCGTCGAACAGGATGCAGCGGCGCCCACGCACGTCGCCGATGATGTTCATCACCTCGCTCTCGCCCGGCCGGGCGCGTCGCTTGTCGACGATGGCGAGGTCGGCGTGCAGCCGGTCCGCCAGCTGGCGCGCGCGGACCACTCCGCCCACGTCCGGCGACACGATCATCAGTTCCCCCGCATGACCGGCGTAGCGCCGCTGGATGTCCTCGGCCATCACAGGAAAGGCCACCAGGTTGTCGGTGGGGATGTCGAAGAAGCCCTGGATCTGGCCTGCGTGCAGATCCAGCGTCAGCACCCGGTCGGCACCGGCCCGGGTGATGATGTTGGCGACGAGCTTGGCCGAGATCGGCGTGCGGCCCCCGGTCTTCCGATCCTGCCGGGCGTAGCCGAAATAGGGCATGACCGCGGTGATCCGCCGTGCGGACGCACGCACCAGCGCATCCATGCAGATCAGCAGCTCCATCAGGTGGTCGTTGGCCGGAAACGATGTGGACTGGATCAGGAAGACGTCTTCGCCCCGGACGTTCTCGTCGATGGCGACGAACACCTCGTTATCGGCGAACCGCTTCACCTGCGCCCGGGTCAGCGGCAGGTCGAGATAGTCGCCGATCGCCTGGGCGAGCTGACGGTTGGCGTTGCCGGCGAGCAGCTTCATGCGCGGTCGTCATCCTGCGCCCGCCGTCCGTGCACGAAGGGGACGCCGCGCTTCTAAGGACCACGTTCCGCGAGGGCAAGGGCGGGACGGCGCTTCAGCCGCCGGACGCCTGCGGCGTGGTGGCGGACAGCGGTATGACGTCGTGGATGGCGACGTCGTGGCGGATGTGCTCGGCGATGTGGCTCTTTTGCATGTTGAAGTTGATCTCGGCGTCGGTGTCGTAAAGGCCGCCGAGATAGGCCCGGTCCCAGAAGGTCAGGTCGCCCGGGACCGCGCGTCCATCGCTGCGATCGGCGAACATGTTCATGATACTGGTGACGCCGTCCAGTTCAGCGTGCGGCTGGATCTGGGCCAGGCTGACCATGGCGACATAGCCGGAGATTTGCGCCAGGTCGAAGCCGACGACGCGGTTGGCGTCGACGATGATGATGACGCGGGAGAAGGCCTCCTCCGTCGCCGGCTTCAGCCGTGAAGCGGTGACGTCGCCGATGGCCGGGGGACCGAACAAGTTGTTAGGCGAGAAGGCCGCGGCGAACGTCGGCGCGGATCCCTGGGTGAAGGCCTTGCCCCCGTCCGTCGGCACGGAGTCGGAGACGTACCACCAGCGCACCGGATCGTCGGAGGCGACCAGCGCCTCGCCACGCTGACGATCGAACGGCCAGCGCGACAAACCCTGCAGGACCGAGCGCCTGCGCGAGACCAGCCTTTCGGCCAGCATCTTGGGCTGTGGCGTGACCATGACCAGTATGTTGGCGTAGCTCGTCGCACACCTGGGGTCCGCGACGAGTATCTTGGCCGCCCGGGCCGTCTCGCGGATGCGCTGCTCGACGATGCGGTCCATGCCTTGCGGCAGGCCGGCGACAACGGGACAGACGGGCTCCTCCCAGCGGGCCAACCGCCCCTTGCCGTCGGGAACGCCGAAACGCTCCACCAGGCTCGGCACTTGCCCCAGCTTCGGCGCTGTGACGGTGACACTAGGAAGTCGGGTGGCGGGAGGTGCGTTCGCGGGCTGGGCCTCGGCGCCTGACGCTAGACCCATCAAGAGCGCAGCCAGCAAAGCTCGCTTCACCATCCGCAGCCCTTTCAAGCCTAGTCCAGATCGACGGTAAGCTATCACACCCGCTATCCGGGTAAACAGCTTTTGGATCAGGCTGCGCGCGCCCTGCCCTTTCGCGCTGGGTCATGTGGGCCAATCTGAAACGGCGCGGTGGAGCGGCTGACGGGGCGGGGCTCGTCGTCGAACAGCTCCGCCAGCTTTTCTGTCATGGCCCCGCCGAGCTGTTCCACGTCCACGATGGTGACGGCGCGGCGATAGTAGCGGGTGACGTCGTGGCCGATGCCGATGGCGATCAGCTCCACCGGCGAGGCCTGCTCGATCTGGCCGATCACCTCACGCAGGTGTCGTTCGAGATAGTGGCCTGAATTGACCGACAGGGTGCTGTCGTCCACCGGCGCGCCGTCGCTGATCACCATCAAGATCTTGCGCGCCTCCGGCCGACCGAGCAGGCGCTGGTGCGCCCAGACGAGCGCTTCGCCGTCGATATTCTCCTTCAGCAGGCCTTCCCGCATCATCAGGCCGAGGTTCTTGCGCGCCCGCCGCCAGGGGGCGTCGGCGGACTTGTAGACGATGTGGCGTAGGTCGTTCAGGCGTCCGGGCTGGGCGGGCTTGCCGCTCTTGACCCACAGCTCCCGGGCGTGGCCGCCCTTCCAGGCGCGGGTGGTGAAGCCCAGAATCTCGGTCTTGACGCTGCAGCGCTCCAGCGTCCGCGCCAGGATGTCGGCGCAGAGCGCCGCCACCATGATCGGCCGCCCGCGCATGGAGCCGGAATTGTCGATCAGCAGCGTCACCACCGTGTCGCGGAAATCGGTGTCGCGCTCCTGCTTGAACGACAGCGGCGCGGTGCGGTCAGTGATGATGCGGGTGAGGCGCGAGGCGTCCAGCACGCCCTCCTCCAGGTCGAAACTCCAGGCCCGGTTCTGCTTGGCCATCAAGCGGCGCTGCAGCCGGTTGGCCAAGCGCGCCACCACGCTGGAGAAGGCCGACAGCTGCTGATCGAGATAGGCGCGGAGCCGGGACAGCTCCTCCGGGTCGCACAGCTCGTCGGCGCCGACCACCTCGTCGGCGGCTGGGGAGAAGACCTTGTAGGCCGGCTCGCCGCGGCCGGCGTCGGGGGTGTCCGGGCGGCCGCGTTGAGGGGCCTCGTCCATGTCGGGCGCATCGTCTGCGACCTCGGTGTCCTCGCCGCCGTCCGCATGCGCGGCTTCCTCGGCGGAGCGGCTGTCGCTGGAGGGCTCCTCGCTCTCCTCCGGCGCAGCGGCGTCGCTGTCGGACGGCTGCGGCTCCTCACCTTCGGAGCCCTCGTCCGGCTGGCTCTCCTCCTGGGGCTCGTCCTCCCCGCTCTCGTCTGAGCGGTCGGTGGAGGCGTCCTCGCCCATGCCCATGTCGTTGATGATGGCCTTGGCCAGGCGGGCGAAGGCGGACTGATTCTCCATGGCCTCCGCCAAGCGATCCAGATCAGGCCCCGCCTTATCCTCGATCTCGGCGCGCAGCATGGCGACCACGCCCCGGGCGCCGTCGGGCGGGGCGTCGCCGGTCATGCGCTCGCGCGCCATCAGGGCCAGCACCTCGGCCAGGGGCGCCTGGGTGCGATCCTCCATCCGGGCCAAGCCCTTGCGCTCGATCTCAGTCTCCAGCACAGCGCGCAGATTGGCCCGCACCCCGCCCAGAGCCACCGACCCGATCGCCTCCAGCCGCGCCTGCTCCAGCGCCTCGAACACCCCCACGGCCGCCGCGTCGGTGGGACGCTGCCTGGCGTGGCCGGCTTCGTCGTGGTGGGCCAGACGCAGGGCGAAGCGGTCGGCAAGCCCGCGGATACGCGCCGCCTCGCGGCTGTTCAGATCCCGTGGCGGATGCGGCAGGGTCGCCCGGCGGCCGATCAGCGAAGGCCCTTCACCGGAATAGACGATCTCCAGGTCCGCGGATTCGGCGAGGGAGCGGGCGGCGTGGGCCAGGGCGCGCTTGAACGGTTCGGTCGGGGCTTCGGGCTTTGCGGCCATGGGCGTCTAGATAGCCGCCCGCCGGCCCGGGGGTAAGCGGAACCTCTCGCCAAACTCCACCGTTTTCGGAGCGAGCTGTTCGGAGCTTAAGGAGAAGACGATGAGCGACAATCGCGTCGAAGGCGCCGGCCACAAGATCATGGGTTCCATCAAGGAAGGCGTCGGCAAGATGACAGGCGACGCAAAGTTGCAGGCCGAAGGCGTCGCCGAAAAGACCGGCGGTTCGGTGCAGAACGCGGCCGGCAAGGTCCAGGACAGCATGTCTTCGGAGCCTCACGGCGGCATCGACCATGACCGCGTGGAAGGGTCAGCCAAGAAGTTCGGTGGTTCGTTAAAGGAAGGCGCGGGCAACCTCACCGGGGATGAAAAACTCAGCGCGGAAGGCAAGGCCGACAAGGCCGAGGGCGGCCTGCAGAACGCCTTCGGCGGCGCCAAAGACGCCGTCAGGGACGCCTTCAAGAAGTAGGAATGCCGTCCACTTGCCTAAGTTGAGCGGGGGCCATTTTATGGAAGGCTGACGCAGACCTGGGTAAGGTCAGCGTGTGAAGCGTCTCTGGTCCTTCCTCACCAACCCTGATACGCGCGCTTGGCGCACGATCGCGGTCTCCTTCCTGCTTTTCGGCGGGGTGGGGACCGTTTTCGTGTTTGGAGCGTCGCTCCTCGGTCTGAAAGGGGTGGGCGCCATACAGGCGTGGATGAGCGTCGGGGCGCACGGTCCATGGGCGTTTCCGGCCGCGGTGGCGGGTTTCACCGTTCTCGCCTTCCTGGGTGTTCCGCAGTTCGTGCTGGTGGCCGCGGCGGTGGTCGCATTCGGGCCGTGGTTGGGATTCTTCTACAGCTGGATCGCCAACCTCGTCTCTTCCACCCTCGGCTTCTACGTGGGGCGCCACATCGGGGCGCGCGTTCTGCGCGAGCATGCCGGCAAGGGAGTTCGCGACTTCGTAGACATGATCGGCCGCAATGGCTTTTGGGCCTCGATGATGGTCCGCCTGGTTCCGTCGGCGCCTTTCGTGGTCGTCAACATGGCCGCGGGCGTTACGCCCATGCCGGTGTCGCAGTTCCTCGCCGGGACGGCGCTCGGCAGCCTGCCGAAGATCGCGCTCGTGGCTTATGCCGGCAATTCGGCCATTCACGTCCTCAACGGAGGCGGACCGAGCCGCTGGATCAAGCTGGTCGCCGTGGCGCTGGTATGGATCGGGATGGCGTTGGCCGCCCGAGCGTGGCTCAAGCGCCAGGAAGCAAAGGGGGCCAGCGAAGCGGCCGCCCCAGGTGCTCAACTCGGCGCTGAACCCGGCGCGGCGCTCGGAGCGGCGGCGAACAGCAGCAGTCTCAGCCGCTCGCCCGTGGAGTAGCTGACACCGTCCACCTCGCCCAGAGCCCTCAGGGTCACGTGGTCCAGCGTCGTCCGGGCGGTGAAGGCCGGCAGTTGGCGGGCGCTGACCAGCGCCATGGCGCAGGCGCGATCTTTGGCCAGCAGGTCGGCCGCCGCCCAGGGCGCGATCAGGCGGGTAGCGCCGCGCTCGAGGAAGACAAGGCTAGGCTCGGCGAACCGGGTGGAGGCGAGCACGCTGTCCGGGCATGGCCTCACCCGCTCGGTGAGCGCCGCGATCCTCGGGGCCAGCCACAGCGTCTTCAGCCCCGGCAGCACGTAAGCGTAGAGCCCAGCGTAGAGCACCAGCGCCGCCGCCGTCCCCACGGCGAGCGCTCCGGCCTTCGCGCGTCGCTGCACCAACACCGCGACGCTTGAGCAAAGCAGGAAGACAGAGACGCCAAGGCCCGCGGCGATCGGGTCGAACCGCAGCTCGTAGCGCCAGATGAGCCAGGGTCCGAGCGCCGCCAGGGCTGCGGATACGACCAACCACAGACCCGCATAGGCCCAGGCCGCCCACCGCAGCCATCTTGGACACGAGCTGGGCGGCGGGCGTGCGACGGCGGCCCCGGCCGCCAGCAGGGCGATGGCCGGATAGAGCGGCAGGACGTAGTGCGGCAGCTTGGTGCCGATGGCCTCGTAGAGCACCCAGGTCGGTGCGATCCAGGCCAGCAGAAAGCGCACTTCGGCCCGTTTGCGCATCCGCCAAATCCAGGGCGGCGCGAAGGCCGCCCCCAGGGCTCCCGGCCAGAAGGTCAGGTTGAACAGCAGGAGATAGTAGCCGGCCGGCTCGCCGTGATGCTGCTCGCCCCGCCCGACCTTGCCGAGCAGGTTCTGGCGCACCGCCTTGTCGAAAAAGCCCCCATGGGTCTTCAGCCCGATGGCCACGAACCAGGGAGCCGCGATCGCAAGGGCGATCAGCACGCCCCAGCCCGCGTGCAGCCGCGCCAGCCAGCCCGCGCGCCGGTCGGCGATCACCAGCGCTAGAACCGTGGTTCCGCTGACGATCAGGACAATCGGCCCTTTCAGCAGCAGGCCCACCCCGACCGCCGCCCAGAACACCGCCGCATTGACCCGGCCCGCGCCGCGCACCCGGCTGAGATAAGCCTGCATCAAGGCGCCCTGGGCGATGATCACCGTCGCCAGCAGGCAGGCGTCGATCTTGGCCATGCGGGACTCGAAGCTGAGCAGCGCGCAGGTCGCAAGCAGCAGGCCCGCCCCGAGCCCGGCGCGCGGCCCGAACAGTCCCGCTCCCAGCCTCCCGGCCAGAAGCACGGCCAGCAGAGCGGCGAACAGCGACGGAAGGCGGTAGGCCCAGACCGGCGCGCGCACGCCGCCGAAGGCCGAGGCCGACGCCGCCTCCAGCCAGTAAATCCCCACCGGCTGCAGGTTACGCGGCTGGTCCTGGAAGCGGATGTCGACGAAATCGCGCGTCTGCAGCATCTGTCGCGTGGCCTGGAGGTAGCGGGCCTCGTCCCGATCAACCGGCGGCAGTCGCGCCCGTCCTGGCAAGAAAAGCGCCAGCGAGACCAGCAGCAGGAGAAGATACGCCTTCCAGTCCAACCGCCCGGACGGCGCCCCCTTCGCCGGAGCGCCGTCGCTCAAGGCCGCAGCGCCCGCGCCGTGTCGCCGGAGCGAGCGTCCGGTGCAGGCGCCGGATAGATGGGCGCCTGCGTGCGGCGGGTCAGCCAGATCACGCCCACCAGGTCCACGACCCCAACCAGGGCGCGCCCCCAATTGGTGTACTTGGATTGTCCCTTCGTCCGGGCGCGGTGGCCGACCTCGCGGTTGATCAGGGGGTGGCCGTAGCGGGCGAACAGGGCGGGCAGGAAGCGGTGCATCCCCTCGAACACGGGCAGCAGCAGGAAGTCGTCGCGCCGGAACACCTTCAGTCCGCAACCCGTGTCGGGGCAGTGATCCTGCAGCACGGCCTGGCGGAAGCCGTTGGCGATCCGGGTGGCCACCAGACGCGAGCGAGGGTCGTTCCTGCGCACCCGCACGCCCGCCACCAACGGGGCGGGATCGCCGGCGGCCCAGGCGGCCTGCAGCATGGCGGCCACGTCACGAGGGTCGTTCTGGCCATCGCCGTCCATGGTGGCGATCCAGGGCGCAGATGCGGCGAGCACCCCCGTCCGCACCGCCTGGGACTTGCCGCAGCGCCGGTCATGGCGCACCCACCGTACCCGGGCGTCTTCAGCCTCCAGCCGCGTCAGGATCGTCGGCGTGGCGTCCGAACTGCCGTCGTCGACGAAGACGATCTCGAAGGCTCCCAGAGGCTCCAGCGCCGCCAGAGTTTCGGCCGCCACCGCCTCGACGTTCTCCGCCTCGTCCAGCACGGCGATGACCACCGCGGCGCGCGGCGTCGCGTTCGCTGAGGGCTGCATAGCGGGAAGACCGTTCACCTTGGGGCTGGACACGCCTTGGGCGATAGGCTGGCCGAGGCATGTCCACAAGCCGCGAAGACGTTCCAAGAGCGCTCACAGGCGTCGCAGGAACGCTTCGGCTGACGCGGTGACGCAGTTCCCCTATGTTAACCTTGAATTGCCGGCCCCGCCGGGGCAAACGAACGCGTCCCATGACAGGCGGACTGGCGTTTAGGGCTGCGGGGTTTCACGCGCCGGTCTGTTGGGCTCATGGGGCGGCTCTCCGCGCTATCCCCGCACCCGCACAAGGCCATTCATGTTCTCCTCGCTCTTCGGCCTGATCTCCAATGACATCGCCATCGATCTCGGCACCGCCAACACCCTGATCTACATGAAGGGCAAGGGCATCGTGCTGAACGAGCCGTCTGTGGTGGCCCTGCGCAACGTCGGCGGCCGCAAGATTGTCCATGCGGTCGGCATCGAGGCCAAGCAGATGCTGGGCCGCACGCCTGGCCACATGGAGGCCATCCGCCCCATGCGCGACGGGGTCATCGCCGACTTCGAGGTCGCCGAGGAGATGATCAAGCACTTCATCCGCAAGGTCCACAACCGCAAGGGCTTCGTGAACCCCAAGGTGATCGTGTGCGTGCCCTCCGGCGCCACGGCGGTGGAGCGGCGCGCCATCAACGACAGCTGCCTGAACGCCTCGGCCCGTAGGGTCGGCCTGATCGACGAGCCGATGGCGGCCGCCATCGGCGCCGGCCTGCCCATCCACGAGCCCCAGGGCTCCATGGTGGTGGACATCGGGGGTGGTACGACGGAAGTGGCGGTGCTGTCGCTGTCAGGCATCGTCTACTCGCGCTCCGTGCGGGTCGGCGGGGACAAGATGGATGAGGCCATCATCTCCTACATGCGCAGGAACCATAACCTGCTCATTGGCGAGACCACCGCCGAACGCATCAAGAAGGAGATCGGCGTCGCCCGCGCGCCCGAGCACGGTGAAGGCCTGGCCATCGAGGTCAAGGGCCGCGACCTGATGCAGGGCGTGCCCCGGGAGGTCCGCGTGACCGAGAAGGGTGCGGCCGAAGCGCTGTACGAGCCCGCCTCCCAGATCGTTGAGGCGGTGAAGGTGGCGCTGGAGAGCACGCCGCCGGAATTGGCCGCCGACATCGCCGACAAGGGCATCATGCTGACCGGCGGCGGCGCCCTGCTGCGCGGGCTGGATACCGAGATCACCAACGCCACCGGCCTGCCTGTGACCGTGGCCGACGACCCGCTGTCCTGCGTGGCGCTTGGCTGCGGCAAGGTGCTGGAGCATCCCAAGTGGATGAAGGGTGTGCTGGACGCCACCTTGGCCTAGGCCGTGTCTGGTCCTCGCCTCTCCCCCTTTGAGGAGAGGGTCGAGGTGGGGGTAGGCATCAACCGCCGCGCCCTTTCCGGACGCAGCCCCCCACCCCAACCCTCCCTCCAGGTGGGAGGGTGCATGTCGCTCAAGGCGGACAGATGATCTTCCGCGACGGACCCTTCACCGATCTGAAGCTGCCGTCGGCCTGGGCGTCGGGCGCGGCGACGATGCTCGCCATCCTGGTCGCGGTGGCGCTCCTGCTCGGGGGACGTCGCGAGGCGGTCGCGGCGGCGACCTACGCCCCGTTGCGCAACGGCGTGGCCGTGGCGACCGCGCCGGTCGGTGGCGCTCTCGAAGCCCCGGTGCGCTGGATCGGCGCGACCGTGACTTATGTGGAAGGCTACTTCTTCGCCGTCTCCGAGAACCGCCGGCTGAAGCGACAGGTCGCCGAACTCCACGGCTATCGCGACGCCTTTATCGCCCTGAAGAACGTCAACGATCGCTATGAGGCCCTGCTCAAGCTGAAGACGGAGCCGCCGGTCCCCATGGTGGCCGCGCGTAGCATCGCCGATAGCCACGGGCCCTTCTCCAACGCCCGGCTGATCGACACGGGATCAGCCTCCGGGGTGCAGATCGGCGACCCGGCGATGAGCGAGCACGGCGTGGTCGGACGGGTGGTGGGGGTGACGCGGGGGGTGAGCCGCCTTCTGATGGTCACCGACGTGGACAGCCGCACCCCGGTGCTGGTGGACCGCACCAACGGCCGCGCCATCCTGACCGGCGACGGCAGCGCCTATCCGCGCATGGAGTATGTCCGCGGCCGCGATCCGGTGAAGGTCGGCGACACCATCCTGACCTCGGGCGATGGCGGCGTCTTCCCCCGCGGCCTGCCGGTGGGGGTTGCGGTAAAGGACCTGAGGGGCGGCTGGCGCGTGAGGCTGTACGCCGATCAGACGCCGGTCGACCTGGTGCGCGTGCTGCTGTTCCAGGCCTTCAGCGAGAGCCACGCCGCCCAGGCGCTGTCAGGCGGTGAGGCGACCCCGCCGCCCCTGACGCCAGGCGAGGCGGCCGATCGCAACGCCGCGCTGCAACGCGCGGCCCCCCCGCCGCCGCCCGCGTCCCCAACGACGGCGTCGCCGGCCCCGGCCGTCCCGACGGCGAGCGCGGCTCCTCCGGGGTGAGCCGCCAACCCTCCCAACCGCTGAACCCGCTGGCCTGGATTGGGGCGCCGTGGCTGGCTTGCCTGCTGGCGACCATCGTACTGGCCACGCCAATGCGGGTGTTCGGCCTGCGCCTGCCGGAGCCCGTCTTTCCCATGGTGTTGGCTTTCGCGTGGCCGGTGGTGCGACCGACGATGCTCGGCCCCGCAGCGCTCCTGCTCGCCGGCCTATTTCTGGATCTTTTCTGGGGCGCGCCGCTAGGCCTGTGGGGCTTGAGCCTGCTGCTGGCCTATGGCGGGGCGCAGGTGGCGCGCAGCCTGATGACGGGCCGAAGCGCGCCTGTGCTCGCGGTGTGGTATCTGGGCCTGAGCGGCCTGTCCTTCCTGGCCGCCTACCTGTTCGTCACCCTGCGCGCCCATGTGACGCCCAATGTGATGAGCACCCTGTTTCAGTTCGGCGTAACCCTGTGCCTATTCCCCCTGGCGCGCTACCTGATCGATCGCTTCGAAGACGCCGACCTGCGTTTCCGCTGACCTAATTCAGCCTCGCCGTTTCCGTAGGCTTGATCCCAAGGCGCAGGCTTAGGGTGTAGGATTGTTCGCGTGAGCCACGAACCGCACATCTATTTCGACGAGGTCAACGAGCGGCAGGGCATGTTCCACCGCCGCTCGCTGTTGCTCGGCGGGTTCGCGGGGTTGGGACTGACCGCGCTCGGCCTACGTTTGTCCCAGCTACAGGTTGCGGATGCGGCGCGCTACCAGACCCTGTCGGCCTCCAACCAGTTCAACTTCCGCCTGGTGCCACCGCCGCGCGGACTGATCTTGGACCGCAACGGGGTGGAGATCGCCTCCAACCGGCCGGAATTCCGCATCCTGCTCCAGCGCGACGTGGTCGAGGACGTGGGCGCCACCATCGACAAGGTGGCGATGCTCATCCCGATCACCGACGCCAAGCGCCGACAGATCGCCCGGGACATCGCCGACACGCCCCGGGCCTCGCCCGTGGCCATCGCCACCGACCTGACCTGGGACGAGTTCAGTCGCGTCAACGTTCGCGCCCCCGAACTGCCCGGCGTCACCGCTGAAATGGGCGAGGCGCGCTTCTATCCCTATCCAGGGTCCTTCGCGCACGTCATCGGCTATGTCTCCCGCGTCTCCGCCGACGACCTGAAGGCAGAGGGCGACAACCCCGCGCCGCTGCTGCTGCACCCAGGCTTCCGCATCGGCAAGCAGGGGGTGGAGAAGTCGCTGGACCTCCAGCTCCGCGGTCGCGCAGGGGGCAGGAAGGTCGAGGTCGACAGCGTCGGCCGGGTGATCCGCGAGGACCCCGACGGCGACATCCGCGCCCAGCCCGGCGACGTGGTCAAGCTGACGCTGGACGCCGACGTCCAGAATCGCGCCATGGAGGTGTTCGGCGAGGATAGCGGCGCGGCGGTGATGATGGACTGCCGCTCGGGCGACATCTTGTGCATGGTCTCCAACCCCAGCTTCGACGCCAACGCCTTCGTCAAGGGTGTGCCCGGCGCGACCTATGCCGAGCTGGCCAAGTACGAGCGCAAGCCGCTGTTCAACAAGGCGCTGACGGCCAACTACCCGCCTGGGTCGACCTTCAAGACCATGGTGACCCTGGCCGCGCTTCGTCACGGCATGAGCCCCGACACCATGCACGTCTGCAACAAGACATGGTTCTGGGGTGGCCGGCCCTGGCACTGCGACAAGGCCCACGGCGCGCTGAACCTTCGCGGGGCCATCAAGGCGTCCTGCGATATCTACTTCTATCAGGTCGCGCTGACGCTCGGGCCAAACAAGATGGCGGAGGTGGCGCGCGAGTTCGGGCTTGGCTCGACCTATGATCTCGGCATCCCTGGGCAGAAGCCGGGCCTTATCCCGGACACCGCCTACAAGCGCCAGCACTTCCCCCACGATCCCGTCTGGCATGCGGGCGAAACGCCCAGCATGGGCATCGGCCAGGGCTACACCCTGGTCAACGCCCTGCAACTCGCCACCATGTGCGCCCGGTTGGCCAACGGCGGCAAAGCGGTCAACCCGCGCCTGATCCACGCCATCGGCGAAGACGAACAGGCGACCAATGCTACGGCGGCCACCTTGAACTTTCCCTCCGAGCATATCGAGTTTGTCCGCTCGGCCATGACCGGCGTCGTCAACGAGCCCGGCGGCACGGCCTTCGAGGGCAAGGCCGGCATCTTAAACCTCGGTCCCATCCTGATGGCTGGCAAGACCGGCACGGCCCAGTCTCACAACTATACCAACGGCGGTCACGGAGCCCACGGAGCGCAGGGCGCGTGGGACCAGCGCGACCACGCCTGGTTCATCGCCTTCGCCCCCGCCGACGCGCCGCGCTACGCCATGGCTGTGCTCACCGAGCACGGCGGCATGGGCGCCGCCGCCTCCGCCCCCAAGGCGCGTGAGATCATGAAGGTGGCGCTGCTGAAGGACCCGGAGGTGCGAGCCCGTATCGAACAGCCGCTGGACGCAGCTGCGCCGCTGGCGGCGACTGTAGCGTGAGTCGGTCGAGCACGCTCTCCCTCCTCCTTGAGGGGAGGGTCGGGGTGGGGGGGCGCCGGCCGATCAGGGCGCAGCGTCTCCCACATTCAATTCAGATCGCGGCTGAGCCGAACCCCCACCCCGACCCTCCCCTCAAGGGGGAGGGAGAAGGGTCATGACGACCACAGCGACCGCCCTCACCCGCCCCGGCGAGCGGGAGCGGCTTTCGTCCAAGCTGAAGCAGATCGACTGGACCTTCGCGCTGCTGCTCTGCGTGGTGGCCGCCATCGGCACGGCCATGCTCTACAGCGTGGCGCCGCTGTCCTGGCAGCCCTGGGCCGCCAAGCACGCAGTGCGCTTCGGCCTCTGCCTCGTGCTCATGCTCGGCCTGACGCTGCTGAACCTGCGGATCTGGATGGCGCTGGCCTATCCGCTCTACGGACTGGGGCTGGCCATGTGCGCGGCGGTGCTGGTGATCGGCCACACCTCGCTCGGCGCCAAGCGCTGGCTGTTCGGCATCCAGCCGTCCGAGATCATGAAGATTGCGTTGGTGCTGGCCCTGGCGCGCTTCTACCACGCGCTCTCGGCCAAGGACGCCCGCTGGTCGTGGAAGCTGCTGGTCCCCGCCGCCATGACCGCCGTCCCCATGGCGCTGATCGCCAAGCAGCCGGACCTCGGCACCGCGCTCCTGATCGGTTTCACCGGCGCAGCCATCATGTTCCTGGCCGGGCTGGACTGGCGCGCCCTGGCGGTGGGCGCGGTTGGCGCGGTCGTGGCCGTGCCGCTGGCGGTGAAGTTCGTGATGAAGGGCTACCAGCGCGACCGCGTGCTGACCTTCCTGCACCCCGAAGACGATCCCTCCGGAACCGGCTACCACATCCTGCAGTCGAAGATCGCGCTGGGCTCCGGCGGCCTGCTCGGCAAGGGTTACGGCCTAGGCACTCAGAGCCAGCTGAACTTCCTGCCCGAGAAGCACACCGATTTCATCTTCGCCACCTTCGCCGAGCAGTTCGGGCTCGTCGGCTGCCTGACCCTGCTGACGCTGTACAGCGCGATCATCTTCATCGCGTTGCGGACCGCGATGAGTTCGCACAGCCATTTCGGCCGGCTGGCGGCGGGCGGCGTGACGGCCACCTTCGCCTTCTACATCCTGGTCAACGCCTCGATGGTCATGGGCATGGCGCCGGTGGTGGGCGTGCCCATGCCGCTGCTCTCCTACGGCGGGACCGAGGTGCTGACGGTGATGATCGGCTTCGGGCTGGTGCAGGCGGTGCGCGTGCACCGCTACGCCGAAGTCACCAGCGGTCGAGGATCGCTGCTCTGATCAGATGCGCCCCCCGCTGGGAGCGCCGTCGGCGAAGACGATTGCGGGAGCTTCTGCTTGACGCTGCGGCGCGGCTCCTCCGCCAGCTTCGCTGGTTCCCGCCCCCAGCGGGGAGGATCAAGGGCGCCCTACCGCCTGCGGAACTGCGGCCTCTGCCCCGGCGGGCGGGGCGCGCCTTCGGTCTTGTGGCGGAAGGTGATGCGGCCCTTGGTAAGATCGTAGGGGGTCATTTCGACGGTGACCCGGTCGCCGACCAGCGTCCTAATCTTGTTCCGCTTCATGCGGCCCGCGGTGTAGGCCAGCACGGTGTGGGCGTTGTCGAGTTGCACCCGGTAGCGCCCCTCGGGCAGTAGTTCGGTGACGATGCCGTCGAACTCGATGAATTCTTCTTTGGTGGACATGCGGCTTAGGTGACCTGCAGCTTCATGGCGGCGACTCCGCGCTGATTAACTTTGGAGATGCCGTAGCCGACCTGACGGTTCACGTACAGGCCGGCCACAGATGACGGATCAGGCGTCGGCCGGATGCCAGCTCGGCCGCGAGGCGCGGACCGGCGCGGTCTCGCCGCCCCGGGCGGGGCCGCCGCCTTGGCGCGGAGCGCCTTGGGTTTGGCCGCCGGGGCTCGCCGCGCCCTGACGCTGACCGCCCTGGCGCTGGCCGCCTTGGCCTTCGGTGGAACGACCCAGGCCAGGACCACGAGGCTGGCCTTGGCCCCCGCCGCCACCGGTACGTGGACGGGCATGGGGACGGCCGCCGCCCGGCGCGGCGTTGCCGGCCTGCTGGTGCGCCGGCCGGCCGCGGCCGCGGTTGCGGTCGCTCGAGGCGGCTTCCACTGGCTCCGGCTTGTCGCCGCCGGCCAGGCGCGTGGCCTTGGCCATGGTGGCGAGCGCGCGGTCCTTGCGGCGGTCTTCGGTGGGAATGGTCTGGCGGGTGAGCTTCTGGATGTCCTTCAACAGCGGACGCTCGTCGTCTGAGCACAGGCTGATGGCCTGGCCCGTCGCGCCGGCCCGGGCGGTCCGGCCGATGCGATGGACATAGGACTCCGGCACGTTGGGCAGCTCGAAGTTGATCACGTGGCTGACCTGGTCGATGTCGATGCCCCGCGCGGCGATATCGGTGGCCACCAGCGCCCGGCAGTTCCCGGCCTTGAAGGCGGCGAGCGCCTTTTCACGCTGGCCCTGCGACTTGTCGCCGTGGATCGCCTGGGCCGGCACGCCGCAGACTTCCAGGTGCTTGGCGACCTTGTCGGCCCCGCGCTTGGTGCGGGTGAAGACGATGGTGCGGGTCAGCTTGGCGTCGGCGAACAGCTCCGACAGCATCTCCCGCTTCATGTCGGGTTCCACGAAGATCAGCCGCTGGTCCACCCGCTCGTGCGTCGGCGCATGGGGCGTGACCGAGACGCGGAAAGGATCGTTCAGCAGCTCCGACGCCAGCTTGCCGATCTCGCCCGGCATGGTGGCGGAGAAGAACAGGTTGGTGCGCGTCTTCGGCAAGGTTGAGACGATGCGCCGGATCGGCTGCAGGAAGCCGAGGTCGAGCATCTGGTCGGCCTCGTCCAGCACGAAGATTTCGGTCTCGCCGAGGTTGGCGGTCTTCTCGCCCATGTGGTCGATCAGCCGCCCCGGGGTGGCGACCAGGATGTCGACCCCAGCGGCCAGAGCCTTCATCTGCGGACCGTACTTCACGCCGCCGAAGATGGTGGCGACCGTAAACCCCAAATGCTTGCCATAGGTGCGGAAGCTGTCGGCGATCTGGCTGGCCAGTTCGCGGGTGGGCGACAACACCAGCACCCGGCAACCGCGCCGGGGCGCGGGCTTACGGGTGGCGTCGAGCCTGTGGAGGATCGGCAGGGCGAAGGCCGCGGTCTTGCCGGTGCCGGTCTGGGCGATGCCGAGCAGGTCGCGCCCCGCCATCACCGCGGGGATGGCTTGAGCCTGGATGGGAGTGGGGGTCTCATAGCCTTCCGCCTTCAGCGCTTTGAGCAGAAGGGGATTGAGGCCGAGGTCGGTGAACTGAGTCATGGATGTCGTTTCATAAAGGCCGACGCCGGGCGGCCGACGACGTCGGTCGCGCCCCTGGCGGGCGGATCGGGGGAGCGCCCCGCGTGCCTGGGCGATCTATGCGGGAACTTAAGGCGCTCAACAGGCGGAACTCGGAAACCCGAACTCCCCACGCGGCTGGAGCGCCGATCGTCATCCAGATCGACTGGCGACTTGACCTACATCGACGCTGCAACGCAAAAAGTCAATCCCGGAAGCCCTGTGCGGATGACGGGCGGATGAGCGCGTTTCGAGACGATGCTGGCGTGGGGGGACTTTGAGCCCTAACTGAAGCCGTCGTTTTCACCTTTTCGTCGCCCCGCCATCCATGAAGTTTCTCGACCAGTGCAAGATTTTCATCCGCTCAGGGGACGGCGGCGGGGGGGCCGTGTCGTTTCGGCGGGAGAAGTTCATCGAGTATGGCGGCCCGGACGGGGGCGACGGCGGGCGCGGCGGCGACGTCTGGATCGAGGCGGTAGAGGGGCTCAACACCCTGATCGACTACCGCTACAAGCAGCATTTCAAGGCCGGGACCGGCGTCCACGGCATGGGCCGCCAGAAGAGTGGGCTGTCGGGCGAGGACGTGGTTCTTAAGGTGCCCGTCGGCACCCAGGTGCTGGAAGACGATCAGGAGACCTTGGTCGCCGATCTCGACGAAGTCGGCGCCAGACTGCTGCTCGCCCGCGGCGGCAACGGCGGCTTCGGCAACATCCACTTCAAGGGGCCGATCAACCAGGCGCCACGCTTCGCCATGCCGGGCCAGGTGGGGATCGAGCGCTGGCTCTGGCTGCGACTGAAGCTGATTGCGGATGCCGGCCTGGTGGGACTGCCCAACGCCGGCAAGTCGACCTTCCTGGCCGCGGTCTCGGCCGCGCGACCCAAGATCGCCGACTATCCCTTCACCACCCTGACGCCGAACCTGGGCGTGGTCGACCTCTCCACCCAGGAGCGCTTCATCATCGCCGACATCCCCGGCCTGATCGAGGGGGCGTCGGAAGGCGCGGGGCTCGGCACCCGGTTCCTCGGCCATGTGGAGCGCTGCAAGGTGCTGATCCACTTGGTCGACGGGACGCAGGAGGATGTTGGCGAGGCCTACGCCCAGATCCGCCACGAGCTGGAAGCCTATGGCGAAGGCCTGGCGGAGAAGCCGCAGATCCTGGCCCTGAACAAGGTCGATGCGCTCGATCCGGACACCCGCCGAGAGCGCCTGCAGGCCCTGGCCGAGGCGTCTGGGACAGAGCCGCTGCAGGTCTCAGGCGTTTCGGGCGAGGGCGTGACGGAGATGTTGCGCGCCGCCTTGGCCCGCATCCGACCGCCTCGCGGAGACGACGAGCCCCCCACGCCCGACGCCCCCTGGCGTCCCTGAGGGCGCGGCCCGGTGTGGTTCGCAGGTCCGGCCCCTCGGCGACCGGTCGGAGGAAGGCCTGAAGGCTTGCGGCTCGGCTTCCACCTGGAGCCCGGTATGCGGGTCGGCTTGTTCGGCGGCTCTTTCAATCCGGCGCACGCCGGCCACGCCCATGTGGCGCAGACAGCGCTGCAACGCCTGCGGCTCGATCGGGTGATCTGGCTGGTCTCGCCGCAGAACCCGCTGAAGTCCACCGCCGAGACCGCGTCGCTGGACGCCCGAATGGCCGGCGCCCGAAAGATGGCGGGCGGTGATCCGCGCATGATCGTGTCGGACGTCGAGACGCGGCTGAAGATCACCTACACGGTCGACGTGCTGGAGCTTTTGCGGGCGCGCTTTCCGGCTGTGAAGTTCGTCTGGATCATGGGCGGGGACAACCTGGCGAGCTTCCACCGCTGGCGCGGCTGGACCGACATCGCGCGCACCACCCCGATGGCGGTGATCGCCCGGCCCGACGCCCTGCTGCAGAGCCGCTCGGCGCCCGCGGCGAGGCGCTACGCCGCCGCGCGCCGGCCCTCGCGGGAGGCGGCGCTGCTGGCCGACGCCCCGACGCCGGCCTGGACCTACCTGCGAGCGCCGTTGAACGCGGCCTCGTCGACAAAGCTGAGAACGGCCAGAGCCGTCGATTCTCTCCTCCCCTGCGAAAGTGGGGGAGGTGGCCGCGAAGCCGACGGAGGGGGCGAGCGATGCTGACGGAATAGCGGCGGCGACGCCCCCTCCCCCACGCTCTGTTTGGTCCCCTCCCCCGCTTCGCAGGGGAGGAGAAGCATTGCTAAGGGTTCACCTTCGCCGCGTCAGGTCTCAACCGCCGCACGGCTTCGACCGCCGCCAGCGCCCGAATATGCACCTCATCCGGCGTGAAGCCGGGCTTGAACAGGTCGCCGCCCAGGCCGAAGCCGCGGGCGCCAGCGGCCCACCAGTCGGCCATCTGCTCGGGCTTCACACCGCCTACGGGTTGCACCACCGCCTCCTTGGGCAAGACGTCCAGCATCGCCTTTACGTGCGCCACGCCGTAGGTGGAGGCGGGATAGAGCTTCAGATAGCGCGCTCCAGCGGCGTAGGCGGTGAACGCCTCCGTGGCCGTGCCGAAGCCCGGCATTGGGACCAGCCCTCGATCGATCGAACGGTGGATTACCGCAGAGTCGGTGTTGGGCGCCACCACGATACGGCCGCCGGCCTCGGCGACCTGGTCCACCACCTCGACGCTCAGCACCGTGCCGGCGCCATGGACCGCCCGATCCTTGAAGCGGCCCAGGCGGCGGATGCTGTCCAGGGGATCGGGCGAGTTCATCGGAACCTCGATGACCCGCACCCCCGCCGAGATCAGCGCCTCGGCGACGCCTTCCACCTCGCCCGGCGTCACGCCGCGGATGATGGCGATGATCGGCGCCTCCGCCAGCGCCGCCTTCAGCTCCATCATGGCTTGACCTCCTGGCGGTCCACCGCCCGATAGAGCGCCGTCAGCCCGCTCAGCACCGCGCCCTCGCCGTCGTAGACCCGCGCCTCCACGCCCCGATGCGCCAGAGCGCGGCGATACGGCTCGCACAGCCTGGCGTCGCCGACGATGGAGACGGGCGCCCCGGCCGGCGCGCCGAGCAGAGCCGGGCTCGACGCCACGTCCGCCCCGATCAGCAGCCCGGAAAGATAGGCGCGCACGTCCTGCGGCTGCAATCCGCCACCGCCCACGACGCGGGAGCGCGCGGTGAACAGCCGCGCCGCCAGAGCATCGCCGTCGCCGGCCGCTTTCAGTCCGTCGTCGAAGCCCGGGCCCTCGGCGTCGCCCTCGGCGCCCTTGAGCACACTGTGCTGGGTGAGCAGGGCGAACAGCTCGCCGGTCATGGCGGTGACGAAGCGCTCGATGCGGCCGTCCACCGCCAGCACCCACTTGGCGTGGGTGCCGGGATGGCAGATCAGCCGGGGGCCGCGCTGGCGGTCTGGGTCCTGCGCCAGCCAGCCGATCAGCTGGGTCTCCTCCCCGCGCATGACGTCGGGCCCGTAGACGCCAGAGCCTCGCAGCCCTGGCACGATGCCGACCCAGGGCGCCTCGCCAGGCACAGCGACGATGCCGCGCGCCAGGGCGTCCGCGTCGGCGGGGCAGTCGGCGTAGGGAACTTCGAACCAGCCGATGTTGGAGCCGGCCATGCCGGTGATCAGGGCGGGCAGGCGCTCCGCCCCCAACGAAGGCCGGACCTCTTCGCGGAACCGGACGGCGGCCTCGCCAGGGGCCAGGCGGGAGACGCCGAGGGGGAACTCGCGATGCGCCGTCGGCCGGCCGTCCTCGCCCACAACCCACGTCCGCAGGTTGGTGGTGCCCCAGTCGATAGCGAGGAAGGCTTCAGAGGTCATCTTGCGCAGGCGTCCATGCGCGCGGCGACGGACCCCCATCCCGACCCTCCCCTCAGGGGGGAGGGGGCAGGGCGGCGTTTCTCCCTCCCCCTTGAGGGGCGGGTCGGGATGGAGGGACGCGTCAGGCTCGTCACGCCTCAAACCGCCGCATGGGCGAAGCGGAGCAGGTTGGCCGAGCCCGGCGCGCCGAAGGGCACCCCCGCCAGGATCAGGATGCGCTCGGCTGGCTTGGCGAGGCCGAGTTCGGCGACCATCTCCACCGCCTCTTCCGTCATTTCGTCCACGGTCTTCGGGTCGACCGCGACCCGGGGCTCCAGACCCCAGACGAGGGCGAGCTGGCGCGCCACCTTCAGGCTTGGCGTCAGGGCGACCACGGGCTGAAGCGGACGCTCCCGCGCCAACCTGCGAGCGGTGGCGCCGGTGGCGGTGTAGGCGACCAGGCAGGCGGTGGAGGCCGCCTCCGCCGCGCGCCGCGCCGCCATCACCAGGGCGTCGGCGTCGTCCTCGGCGGCGTGGCGCTCGGCGCCCATCAGCTCGGGCCAGCGGGGGTCGCGCTCCACCCGCTCGATAATGCGGCTCATCATCGCCACCGCCTCCAGCGGATAACCGCCGGACGCGGTCTCGGCCGAGAGCATCAGCGCGTCGGCGCCCTCGTAAGTGGCGTTGGAGACGTCGGTGGCCTCGGCGCGGGTCGGCGTGGCCGAGGAGATCATCGACTCCAGCATCTGGGTGGCGACGATCACCGGCACGCCTCGGGCCCGGGCGGCGCGCAGCAGCGTCTTCTGCGCCACCGGCACCTCCTCGGGCTCCAGCTCGACGCCGAGGTCGCCCCGGGCCACCATCACCCCGTCGCAGAAGTCCAGGATCTCCTCGATCTGGTCCAGCGCCGAGGGCTTTTCGATCTTGGCCATGACCGCGGCGCGGCCCTGCACGAGCTTGCGCAGGTCCGCCATGTCGGCGGCGCGCTGGACGAAGGACAGCGCCACCCAGTCCACCCCGATCCGCAGCGCGAAGGCCAGGTCCTTGTGGTCCTTGTCGGTCATGGCGCTCATCGGGATCACCGCGCCCGGCAGCGCCACGCCCTTGCGGTCCGACAGGCGCACGCCCTGCACCACCTCGGTCTCGGCGAAGTCCTTACCGCAGGCCTTGACCCGCAAACGCACCTTGCCGTCATCCACCAGCAGCACGGCGCCTGGGTGCAGGGCGGCGAACAATTCCGGGTGCGGGCTGCTCACCCGGGTCGCGTCCCCCACCTCGGGATCGAGGTCCAGACGGAAGCTCTGGCCGAGCGTGACCAGCACCGCGCCGTCCTTGAACCCGCCGAGCCTGAGCTTTGGGCCCTGCAGGTCGGCGAGTACGCCGAGAGGGCGGCCGACCGCCGCCTCGGCCTCGCGCACATGCTGGCAGGCCGTGGCGTGGTCGTCGTGGACGCCATGGCTGAAGTTCAGGCGGAACACGTCCACCCCGGTGCGCGCCAGCTCCAGCACCCGGTCGTGTCCACGGCTGACCGGACCGAGGGTGGCGACGATGCGGGCGCGGCGGGCGCGAATCACGAGGAACTCCGGATCTTTTCGCGTCGGACCTGACCACCGAGCCCCAGCGCGAGCAAGGCCGCCGCCGCCGCCGGGATGATGAGCGCCGAAGCCCCGAAGCGCACCGTCGTCAGCGCGCCGAACGCCGCGCCTCCCACCAAGCCAAGCCACATGAGCAGATAAGGCCCCCAGGATGACGGCGAACCCAACACCGCGTCGGCAAGGGCGTGTCCGAGGTGGACCAGCGTGCCGGTGACGTAGGTCAGCGACGTCTTGGTCTGGCCCGAATGGTTCAGCACCGAGTTCTGCAGCCCCATGGCCAGGGCAAGGGCGGCGGCGCCGAACGCGGCGACGGCGCCTTCGGCGGACGGCGAGATCGCCATCGCCGCTACAGCCAGAAGGGCGGCCACCACGCTCAGGAGCGCGGGGCGCAGCCAGCGACCCGCGGACAGACCCAGCAGCCGGCCGGCGAAGGCCCCCATGACGAACAGCACGATCAGACCCCCCGACGCCGCCGCTTCCAAGGGCCTGCCGAGGGCCGGCAAGGTGGCCATGCGGGTCGAATTGCCGCTCATGAAGGAGACGAACACCCCCCCAAAGCGTACGAAACCCGCAGAATCGACGAACCCCGCCAGGGCGATGAGGGTGGTGGCCAGAGCTAGGTCGGCTCCGTCATGCGTCGGATCGGTGGGTTCGTGGGTCACGCCGACTTCATCCCCGACCCCAGGCCAAAGCCCCGTGCGATCCGCTATATAGGAGCGCCACCGTGCGCCTAGCCAGCGATCCGCGCGTAATCCGCGCCTCGCAAAGGCCGCATGGGCGCACCATACTGCGCGCATGGACGCACTGCATCCCCTTCGCACGCGTCAGGGTTTTGTCAGCGCGGCCTTGCTCGCTCTCGGCCTGGCCGTTTCGGGACCTTCGTCTGCCCAGGGGCCGCCTTGGGCGGCGCCCGAGCCCGCCGCCGGAACGACGGGCGCGACAGGCCCAGCCAGTCAGGTCCAGACCATCGAGGTCGTCAAACGATTGACCGGCCCCGCGCTTTGGAAGGTGACCCGGGGCGCGTCCCAGGTGTTCATCCTCGGTGCGGCGACGCCGCTGCCGCACATGCTGCAGTGGGACTCGGTGCGGCTGGAGAACGCGCTGAACGGGGCCGATGCGCTGTATCTGCAGCCGCGCCCCTCGCTCAGTCCCATGGAGCTGATGCGGCTGGCGGTGAACCGCGGCCCGTTGCAGCTGCCCGGAAACCAGACGCTTCAGACGGTGCTGCCGCCCCGGGAGAAGGAGCGCTTCCTCCGGCTCATGACCACCATCCACGCTAAGCCCCAGACCTATGACCGGTGGAAGCCCGCCGTTGCGGGCCTATTGCTGATCTCGGACTGGCGAAAGGCGGCCGGACTGTCGGAAGGAAAGCCCGGCACGACGGTGATGCACCTGGCCGAGGACGCCCACGTGCCGGTGCATTCAGTCGGCGACTTCCGGCTCGATCCCTTCGTGGACACCGCCGCCAAGCTGTCGATGGCCGACAACATCGCCTGCTTCGATGCCGCCCTGGACGATATCGACCAGGAATCGGCCCATGTACCGGCGATGGCCGCCGCCTGGGCCAAGGGCGACCTGAAGACGGTCGGCCAGACCTACAAGGCGTCCCTGCTGACGGGGTGTCTCATGCGGATCCCCAGTGTCCAGAAGCTGCTCGACCGCGGCACCGACGAGGGCGTCCAGACCGTGGAGGCGGCGCTCGCCAAGCCCGGCAAGTCAGTGGCGGTGGTGGACCTGAACTTCCTGTTGCGGCCGAACGGGGTGCTGGACCGGCTGAAGGCTCAGGGCGACACGATCACCGTGCCGGACTGATCCGGCGGCGGCGTTCAGCGTGAGGCGACGCCGGGCTGCGCGAACACTAGGCCGCTGGAGGTCAACGACATCGCCGCTCCGACGGCTGTGAGGGTCGCGGCGGCGACCAAAACCGTGGCCAGCTTCTTCACGGTTGATTATCCATGTTTCGATGACGCAACGTAGGCGATTTCACCGCCACATCAACGCCTTTCTTCACCAGGGTCGCCACATCGGGCGCGGGCAGCCGGAGGCAGGCGCGGCGCCCTCTCGCGGATTATCCACAGCGACACTACATCTTGTGGAGGATGTTCGAACGCACCTCCACATCTCGTCGCAACAGGCCTAGTGTGGGGTGCGTCGTGATTTCGCTGAAGGCCTGTTGATGACCATCCTGACCTCCAAGCCCGGCCTGCTCACGCCCTCCCACGCCTACAAGCCATTCCGCTATCCGTGGGCCTACGAGTTCTGGAAGCGTCAGCAGCAGGTCCACTGGATGCCGGAGGAGGTGCCGCTGGGCGAGGACTGCAAGGACTGGGCGGCGCGCCTGAACGACGGCGAAAGGAACCTGCTCACCCAGATCTTCCGCTTCTTCACCCAGTCCGACATCGAAGTGAACGACAACTACATGGAGCGCTACGCCCGCGTCTTCCGCCCCACCGAGGTGAAGATGATGCTGAGCGCCTTCTCCAACATGGAGACGGTCCACATCGCCGCCTACGCGCTGCTGCTGGAGACCATCGGCATGCCGGAAGCGGAGTTCGGAGCTTTCCTGGAATACGAGGCTATGAAGGCCAAGCACGACTACATGCAGCAGTTCGGAGTGGAGACGAACGGCGACATCGCCCGCACCGTCGCCATGTTCGGCGGCTTCACCGAGGGGCTGCAGCTGTTCGCCAGCTTCGCCATGCTGATGAACTTCCCGCGCTTCAACAAGATGAAGGGCATGGGCCAGATCGTCTCCTGGTCAGTGCGCGACGAGAGCCTGCACTGCGAGGGCATGATCCAGCTCTACCACGCCTTCAACAAGGAGACCGGCGCGGTCACCAAGAGCGTCGCCGCCGACATCGTCGACTGCTGCAAGACCGTGGTGGGGCTGGAGGACAAATTCATCGACCTGGCCTTCGAGGCCGGCGAGATCGAGGGCATGACGCCCGACGACATCAAGCGCTACATCCGCTTCATCGCCGACTGGCGGCTGCGCCAGCTGGATCTGCCCACCGTCTATGGCGTCGAGGAGAACCCCCTGCCCTGGCTGCAGAGCCTGCTGTCGGGGGTGGAGCACGCCAACTTCTTCGAGGCGCGTTCGACCGAATACTCCAAGGCCGCCACCACCGGACAGTGGCAGGGCGGCGAGGGCGTCTGGGCCGAGTTCGATCGGCTTATGAGCCGCCGCGGAGAGCCCGCCTTGCAGACGCAGTAGCGCCGGGGACGCGTCGGCGCCATCATCGAGGCCATGGCGCTGCCTCCTCCCTCTCCGGTGCTCTCCGAGGCGCAGAACGGCGACACCGTGGCCGTGTCTCCGGGCGCTCAGCTGGAGGTGCGCCTGGGCTCCAATCCTTCCACCGGCTACAGCTGGCAGGTCGTACGCGGGCCACCCGCCGTGGTCGTGGTGAGACGCAGCTATCGGCCCGCGCCCCAGCAGCCTGGATTGCCGAAGGTCGGCGCGCCTGGCCGGGAGGTGCTGGACTTGCACGTGCTCGCCCGACCCGGAGAGGCCGCACCGCTGGTGCTGGCCTACAAGCCCCCGGGTCGTGCGCTTGTCTTCGGGCGCATATGGCGGGTGCGCCTGCGCGTCGTCGAGCCGCCGACGCCCGCATCTGAAGCCTCCGCCCGGCGTTGAAGCGCGATGGACCCGATCAAATCTTCCTTCCCCGCACCGAAGACCCTCAAGGTCGCCAAGGCGCCCTTCTCCGACGCGGTCCTCGTCTGCGGCAAGTGCGCCCGCAAGTTCAAAGGCGCCGGCAAGCCGGTGGCCAAAGCGTTGAAGGCCGAGCTGAAGAGCCGCCGCTGGGGCAAGGTGCGGGTGGTGGAGACCAAGTGCTTCGACCTCTGCCCCAAGCGGCGGCAGGTCCTGGCCAGCCACCGCACCTTGGCCGACCACAAGCTGGTGGTAGTCGAGCACGGCTTCTCCCCCGAAGCGGCGCTACGCGCGCTGCTCGGGCCGCCCATGGAGGTCGAGCACGCCGCCGGAGCCGTGGAGCTGGTAGCGGAAGAGGCGATGTCGTTTCCGGGTTGATCCTCGATAGCGCCTGCCGACGCCGTCCAGCCAAAGCGAGAAGGCGCGCCCGACATCAGCGATCCACATCGTCCTCGGCGTAGCTGAGCAGCTCGCCGGGCTGGCATTCCAGCTCCCTGCAGAGCGCGGCAAGGGTCGTGAAGCGGATAGCGCGGGCTTGGCCGAGTTTCAGCAGGGCGAGGTTGGAGGGGCTGACCCCAATCCGATCGGACAGCTCCGCCATCGACATCCGGCGCCGATGCAAAAGCACGTCCAGGTGCAGGCGGACGCTCATACCGTCAGTTCCGCCTCACGCCGTAGCCGGGCACCTTCCCGGAACACCTCGGCCAGGACGAACACGACGAGGATGGCGAACCAGGCCGTGAGGTTCAGCGTCACCCCCGCGACGACCCGACCCGGTATGGCCAGCGCCAGCGCCAGGCGCAGCAGATAGCTCACGACCTCCAGCCCGATTAAAGCCAGGCCGATGATCCGCAGCCGCGCGACATTTTCCGGATGGAACGGGTCGCCAAGGGTCAAGGTGGCGAAGACGCGGCGAAGGTGGCCGAACACCACCACCAGTCCGCCAGCATAGGCGGCCACGGCCAGGATGGCCAGCGATAGCGCCGCCGGACGCACCCTGCCCGCCGGGACGCCGGCCGAGCGGAGGGCGTCCAGGTCCGCCTTGACCAGGAAACCGCTGAACGGCTGCAGCAGCAGCGAGGCGAGACCAGCGATCAGCAAGGCCGCCGCGCCGAGGCAGAGGCCCACATAGATCACTTCGACCACGATCTTCAGGAAGCTCGAAACCGAGCCGGGTCCCAGCGTCCGCATGATCCAGTTCCGCCTCGTCCCCCTCCGCCCGCCTTGTCTGCGGCCTCGCGCGCAGCTTGCCCGATCCGGCCGGCGCCGCGCCAGCCCCTGCGTATCAAGAGGAGGCCCGAGCACGCGGTTGTGGACCGATCTCGCCCGATCTGTTGCAAGGGGCGGCCCATCGGAGCGCAGACGCCCATGACCTTGATGCTGCAGACCGGCTCGCGCTTGGTGGTCGCCACCCACAACGCCGGCAAGGCGGTGGAGATCGCCGCCCTGCTGGACGACCGCTTCGACACGGTGGCGGCGGGGGCGCTGGGCTTGGCGGAGCCTGAGGAGACCGAGGCGACCTTCGTGGGCAACGCCGTGTTGAAGGCCCGCGCCGCCGCCGACGCCGCGCACCTCCCCGCCATCTCCGACGATTCCGGACTGTCGGTGGTGGCGCTGGACGGCGCGCCCGGCGTGCTGTCGGCGCGCTGGGCGGGGGAGCCGCGCGACTTCGGTGCGGCCGTGGAGCGAGTCCGGCGCGAGCTGGAGGCGGCCGGCGCCCTGGACAGCCCGCGGGCCTTCTTCACCTGCGCGCTCGCCGTGGCGTGGCCGGACGGGGCGGTGGTGGCGGTCGAGGGCCGCGTGGACGGACAGCTGGTCTTCCCCGGCCGGGGCGAGCTGGGTTTCGGCTACGATCCCGTCTTCCAGCCCGACGGCCACGCCGCGACCTTCGGCGAGATGGAGCCTGAGTTGAAGCACGCCATCAGCCACCGCGCCCGGGCCTTCGCCAAGCTCAAGGCCGCGCTTCTGTGAGCACCACGCCGCTGGGCGTCTATATTCACTGGCCCTACTGCGCGCGCATCTGTCCTTATTGCGACTTCAACGTGGTGCGAGATCGGGGCCGGTCTCAGGCGAGCGAGGCCCTGGTGGACGCGATCGCGACGGACTTGGCCGCTCAGGCTCGCCTGATGGCGGGGCCCGGCGGGGACCGGCCGGAGCTGGTCTCCATCTATTTCGGCGGGGGCACGCCCTCGCTCATGCGCCCAGAGCACGTCGAACGGCTGATCACGCACGCGCGGCGGCTGTGGTCTGCTGACGGGCTGGTCGAGGTGACGCTGGAGGCCAATCCGGCCGACGCCGATGAGACCCGCTTCGGCGATCTGGCGGCGGCGGGCGTCAATCGGCTGTCGCTCGGCGTCCAGGCCTTCGACGACGAAGCGCTGGCCTTCCTAAAGCGCGACCATACCGCAGCCCAGGCGCGACGGGCGATGGACCTGGCGCTCGACCGCTTCGGGCGCGTGTCGCTCGATCTGATCTACGCCCTGCCCGACCAGAGCGTCGAGGCGTGGTCGGTGAGCCTGGCGACGGCGGCAGGGATCGGCGCCGACCACATATCCGCCTACCAGCTCACGATCGAGACCGGCACGCCCTTCGACCGGGCGGTGCGCCGCGGCGCCTTCCGGCCGGCCGATGGGGAGCTCGGCGCCGTCTTCTACGACGCGACGCTCGACACCCTGGCCGCGTGCGGCTTCGACGCCTACGAGGTCTCCAACTTCGCGCGCGGGGCGGACGCGCGCTCGCGCCACAACCTGGTCTACTGGCGGGGCGAGACCTATGCCGGCGCAGGGCCCGGCGCGCACGGCAGGCTGAGGCTCGACGGCCGCCGGACCGCCACCGAAGCTGAGCGCGGGGTCCAGGCCTACGTCGACCGCGTGGCGCGGCAGGGAACCGGCTGGCGCGTGGAAGAGGCCCTGGCGCCGCGGGACGTGATCGAGGAGCGGGTGCTGATGGGCCTGCGCGGCACCGAAGGCGTAGCCCTCTCCGACATCGAACGGCTGGACCGGCTCGACGCCCTCGCGCCCCTGCTGGACGGCGGGTGGCTGGCGATCGAAGGCGACCGGCTGCGCGCGACCCGGACAGGGCGCCTGCTGCTGGACAGCGTCACGGGGACCCTGCTCGCCTGACGCACAGGCGCGAGACGATGGGATGCGACGACGCATGTGCGTCGATCAAGGCTTGGCTCCAAGGCTCGAACAGGTTTGTTATCGCGCGATGACGCCTGCGTTCCCGCCTCCGCCGGATGCGCCTTTGCCGGCCGGGCTCTACGTCGTGGCCACGCCCATCGGCAACCTCCGCGACCTGAGCCTGCGGGCGCTGGACGTGCTGGGCGGCTGCGACCTGGTGCTGGCCGAGGACACCCGGGTCACCGCCAAGCTGCTGAACGCCTATGGGCTGTCCAAGCGGATGGAGCGCTACGACGATCACGTCGGCGAGCGGGGCCGTCCGGCGATCCTGGAGAAGCTGGTCGCAGGGGCGCGGATCGCCCTGGTCTCCGATGCCGGCACCCCGCTGATCTCCGATCCTGGCTACCGTCTGGTTCAGGCCGCCCGGGAGCAGGGCCTGACGGTCGTTCCCATCCCCGGCGCCTCTGCGGTGCTGACCGCGCTCGCAGGCGCAGGGCTACCCACAGACCGCTTCCTGTTCGTGGGCTTCACCCCACCCAAGTCGGCCGGCCGGCGCGCGCTGTTCGCCGATCTGGCGGCCACCCGCGCGACGCTGGTCTTCTACGAGACCGGCCCACGGCTCGCCGCCAGCCTGGCCGACATGGCCGCGGTGTTCGGCGCCGAGCGCCTGGCCGCGGTCTGCCGCGAGCTGACCAAGCGCTTCGAGACCTTCGTGCGCGGCCCGCTGGGCGATCTGGCCGTCGATCCCAGACTGGACGCGCCCAAGGGCGAGATCGTCGTCCTGGTGGAGGCCGGTTGCGATGCGCCGGCCTCGTCGGCCGACGCCGACGCCGCTCTCACAGAAGCGCTCCGTCGCCTCTCGCCCGCCGAGGCCGCGGGCGAGGTCGCCCGGGCCCTGGGCCTTCCCCGCCGCGACCTCTACCGACGCGCCCTGGCTCTGCGGACCGGCGAAGGGGGCGACGCTTGAGCGATCGGGGCGAACGCCTGGCGCGGCGCAGCGCCCGGGGCTCGCGCGCCCGCAGCCAGGGGCGCGCCGCAGAAGTGCTGGCGGCCTTCTGGATGATGGCCAAGGGCTACCGCATCCTGGGCTTTCGCATGAGGCTGCAGGGGGTGGAGATCGACTTGGCCGTAGCCAAAGGCGAGGTTGTGGCCATCGTGGAGGTGAAGCGCCGCCGCACGCTCCAGGCCGCGCTCGACGCCGTCACCCCGGTTCAGCAGGCCCGGCTGCAGCGCGCCGGCTGGGTGCTGGCCGACCGGGCGCCGCCGGGCGGTTGCCGCAGGTCCGAGGCCAGCGCCAGCGTGCGGCTGGACCTGCTCGCCCTCGCGCCCTGGCGGCTGCCGCGCCACGTCCCCGACGCCTGGAGCGGGTCGCTCGGCGTTCAGGAGGGCGGAGCGTGGCGTTGACAAGGCAAGGGGCGGAGGACGCCCTGGCCGCCGCAGGTGTCGCGCCGGACATCCGCTTTCCGATGTTCGAGGCGGCGCTTTCATGCGCGCTTCACGAAGACAGCGCGCGAGAAGCCGACGACGCGCGCCGCCTGGTCGATGAGGCCTATAGACGGCTGAGCGAACGTCTGCCGGCCGAGCGGCCTGAAGATGCGCTGTGCGAGGCGCTCGGCGGCGATCTTCATCTGAAGGGCGACCTGTTCACGCCGGAGAATCCGGCCAATGCGGACCTGATCGCAGTCTGCCATCGTCGCTGCGGGCTCTCCATCGCGCTCGGCTTGATCTATCTGGAGGCGGGGCGGCGCGCCGGTCTGACGGTGGCCGGGGTCGATTTCCCGGGCCACTTCCTGCTGCGGGTCGAGACCGCGGAGGGACCGATCGCGCTGGACCCCTACGCCGGCGGCGGCGTGGTCATGCCCTCGGAGCTGACCCGGCGGGCCTTATCCGCCGGACTTATGCCCGGGGTGGCCGACCGCCTGGACGCGCTGATGGCGCCGGCGGGGGACCGCCAGATCGTGCTGCGCCTGCAAAGCCTGATCTTCGCCCGCGCCATGCGCGCCACGGACTTCGCAGGCGCCGAGCGGGCGGCCTTGCGCCGCGGCCTGCTTGATCCCGCCGACCACCGGCCCTGGCTGGACGTCGCCACCGCCCGGGAGGGACAGGGGCGGCTCGCCGGGGCGCTGGAGGCGTTGCAGCGGGCCAAGGCGCTCGGCGGCGTGGCGGCGGGCTCGGCCGAATGGACCAGCTTGAGGGTTCGCCGCCGCCTGAACTGAGCTAAGGGTCGCTCCGCGCTTTGAGGAGGAGACCGCGCCATGGCGCTTCGCGTCGCGATCCAGATGGACCCGGTAGAGCTGGCCGACCCCCAGGTGGACACCACAGTCCTGATGGCCCTGAACGCCCAGGCGCGGGGCCACAGCCTGTGGGTCTATCAGCCCGAGCGGCTGGCTCTGGAGGATCGCCGGGTCACCGCCCGCGGCCGGCCGATGCATGTGCGCGCCACCGTGGGCGACCACTACACGCTCGGTGAGCCCGTCGTGCTCGACCTTGCCCGGGACATCGACGTGGTGCTGATGCGCCAGGACCCCCCGTTCGACCTCGCCTACATCACCGCGACCCACCTTCTGGAGCACGTTCACCCCAAGACGCTGGTGGTCAACGATCCGGTCGAGGTCCGCAACGCGCCGGAGAAGCTGTTCGTCACCCGCTTCGATGGGCTGCAGCCGCCAACCCTCATCACTCGCGACCTCGACGCCATCTCGGACTTCCGCAAGCGCTTCCCCGATATGATCCTGAAGCCCCTCTATGGCGGCGGCGGCTCGGGGGTGACGCGGCTCAAGCCCGACGACGGAAACCTCGACGCCCTGCTGGAGCTGCACTTCGCCCTGAACCGTGAGCCGGTGATCTGCCAGGCCTTCCTTCCGGATATCTCCAAGGGCGACAAGCGCATCCTGCTGGTGGACGGCGAGCCGGTCGGCGCGATCAATCGGGTGCCGGCGCAAGGCGCCGTGCGTTCTAACCTCCACGTCGGCGGCCGGGCCGAAGCGGTGGAGCTCACCGCCCGGGACCGGGAGCTGTGCGCCACGATCGGGCCGGAGCTGAAAGCGCGCGGACTGCTGTTCGTCGGTGTCGACGTCATCGGCGACTATCTGACCGAGATCAATGTCACCTCGCCGACGGGCGCTCAGCAGCTGAAGCGTTTCACCGGTGTGGACGCCACCGCCTTGATGTGGGACCGGATCGAAGCGATGCGCGGTTCGCTTTAAGTTCCCAAATTAACCATGGCTTAAGTTTTGCACGTTCCGCCTTTGTCCCCGCCTTGACCTTCAGCGTTCAGCCTTGACCTAGGGGTTGTGGTCGACGCAAAGTTCGCTGGGGTTGCAGAGGCGAGGGCATGGTCGCGCGCGTGGTCACCGTAGCGTTCGAGGGCGTGGAGGCCCGCCGGGTCGAGGTGGAGGTGCAGGCCAGCTCGGGCGCGGTCGCCTTTGTGGTGGTGGGCCTCGGCGACAAGGCGGTGGCGGAGAGCCGCGAGCGCGTGCGCGCCGCCTTCACCGGGCTTGGCCTAGCGCTGCCGGCTAAGCGGCTGATCGTCAATCTCGCGCCCGCCGACCTGCCCAAGGAGGGCAGCCACTACGACCTGCCCATCGCGCTAGGCCTGATGGGCGTCATGGGCATCTTGCCGCCGGACGCGCTGAACGGATGGATGGCGTTCGGGGAGCTTGGGCTCGACGGCCAGATCGCGCCCACCGCCGGGGCCCTGCCGGCCGCCGTCGCAGCCTCAGGCATGGGCCTGGGCTTGATCTGCCCCGAAGCGTGCGGCCCGGAGGCGGCCTGGGCGGGCGGAGCCCGCATCCTGGCGCCGCGCTCCCTGATCAGCCTGCTGAACCATTTCCGCGGGACCCAGGTGCTGGGCGCGCCGCAGCCGGGACCGATGCTGGACGGCGGCGGCTATGCGGACCTGCGTGACGTGAAGGGACAGGAACAGGCCAAGCGCGCCTTGGAGATCGCCGCCGCGGGGGGCCACAACCTCGTCATGGTGGGACCGCCGGGCTCGGGCAAGTCGATGCTGGCCCAGCGGCTACCCGGTCTGCTGCCGCCGCTGTCCCCGCGCGAGTTGCTCGAAACCTCGATGATCCATTCGGTGGCGGGCCTGATCGCCAAGGGCGCGCTGACCAAGGCGCGGCCGTTCCGTTCCCCGCACCATTCCGCCAGCATGGCGGCCCTCACCGGCGGCGGCGCCCGGGCCAAGCCAGGGGAAATCTCACTGGCTCACAATGGGGTGCTGTTCCTGGACGAATTACCGGAGTTCAATCCGCAGGTGCTCGACTCCCTGCGCGCACCGCTAGAAACGGGTGAGGTCATGGTGGCGCGGGCCAATGCGCACGTGCGCTATCCGGCCTGCGTCCAACTCGTGGCGGCGATGAATCCCTGTCGCTGCGGCTATGGCGGTCCTGGACGCGGGGCCTGCGGCAAGGGTCCGCGTTGCCAGCTGCAGTACCAGGGGCGGGTGTCGGGGCCGCTGATGGACCGCATGGATCTGCAAGTTGAGATGCCGCCCGTCACCCCCGCCGACCTGGCCCTGCCCGCCCCGGCCGAAGGCACCGCAGCCGCAGCCGCCCGGGTGGCTGCGGCGCGCGCCTTGCAAATCGAACGCCACGCTCACGTCGGCGCTGTGCTGAACTCACGTCTGGACGGCGAGGCGCTGGAGGACGTGCTGGCGATGGAGGCCAAGGCCGCCACGCTGCTGAACCAGGCGGCGGAGACGCAGGGCCTGTCTGCACGCGCCTTCACCCGGACCAAGCGGCTGGCGAGGACGATCGCTGATCTCGACGCCTGCGGTCCGGTGCGGCGGGTGCACGTGGCGGAAGCGCTGATCTACCGCAAGCCACCTCTTCACAGCGAGATCGCCCCGGCTTTTCGCTCCGTGTTTGCACCGGCGGCTACGCCCTACACCCCCGACTGACCACTATCGGCAATGCCGCCGCGGGGTCGTGCTCAGGCGTGTTCGACCGGCTCCACGGCTTCGGATTCCGCGTTGGCGGCCAAGCTCCGGGAGAGCTGAAGAACCGCGCGGCGCAACCGGGGCGATTTGATGCGGGCATAAGTCTCCACCAGCTCCTCCACGCCGCGCATCTGGGCCAGCAGGGTGAGGATGGCGGGTGAGCGCGGCGTGGGGTCACCCTCGTCCGGCAGCAACTGGGTCGGCGCGACCGACAGGGCCCGCGCCGCCTTGACCAGCATGGAGGCCGAGATGCGGTTGGTCCCGCGTTCGTACTTCTGGATCTGCTGGAAGGTGATGCCCAAGCTGCGGCCGAGCTGTTCCTGGGACATGCTCCGCGACTTGCGCAATGTCCTCAGCCGAAGACCTACGGCGACATCGATGGGATCGGGACCATTGGTCTCCGCTTGGTCGGCCATTTCACCTCCTGGATTGGCGCATCATCGCGCGGGCATCGTGGCAGCGATTATACAGGTAAGCTACATGGCGCTGGGCGGCGCTTAGAACAACCCGACGCATCCCATACGTGTGTTTGTGATGCACGGAAAGCTCAAGAGGTGGGCACGCCACCGAATTAAGCTCCGCGAAGCAATCCAGGGTTCATGACGTTCTGCAAACAAGCCAGGAATATGGGCGAAATATGGGCGAAATCATCAACCACGATCCCGCCCAGGCCCGCGCCCACGCCCGCGAGCAAGTCTTCGCCCTGCTCAGCCACGAGATTCGCACGCCCTTGAACGGGGTGATCGGCATGGCGGGCCTGCTCGCCTCGACGCCGCTAGACGCCACCCAGAGCGCCTACCTGCAGACCCTGCGAGAGTGCGCCGACCACCTACTGGGCCTGGTCACCGACGTGCTCGATCTCGCAAAGCTCGAGTCCGACCGGATCGAGCTGGAGCCCACGCCCACCGATGTGGAGCACCTGCTGCAAGGCGTTTGCGAACTGCTCAGCCCCAAGGCCCATGCTGCAGGGCTCGAGATCGGTTGGGCGGTCGACGCGAAGACGCCGTGCCTGAAAGTGGACGACGGACGGCTGCGCCAAATCCTGTTCAACCTGGCTGGGAACGCGGTGAAGCTCACCCGCGCGGGTGGGGTGCTGGTCACCGCCGAGAGGATCGCCGAGGTGTGCGACGACCGGGCCCGCATCCGCTTCACCGTGGCGGACACCGGCCCGGGGCTCGATCCGGCGGATCAGGCGCGCATCTTCGAGGAGTTCGTCCAAGCGGACGCCGGCGAGAAGGCCGGCGGCGCGGGCCTCGGGCTCGCCATCGTCAAGCGGCTCGCTGAGGCGTTCGCCGGCGAGGTGGGCGTCGACAGCGCTCCGGGCCAGGGAGCCCGCTTCTGGTTCGAGGCCAGCTTCGAGACGTCGGGGCCGCCGCATCCGGGCGATGAGCTGCAAGGTCTGCGCGTTCATCTCGACATCGCCTCTGTGATCGTTCGCGAGGCGGCTGAGCGCCAGCTCAAGTCCTGCGGGGCCGAGCTGACCTCCCGCGACGCCTGCGACGCGATACTGGCGGATGCGACGTCGCACATGCCCGCCCCTCGGCCGGACGCGCCGCCTACCTTGGTGCTGCTGGCTCCTGAAGCCCGCGAGCGTATCGAGCCGCTGCGGGCGCAGGGCTACGCCGGCTATCTGATCAAGCCGCTGCGTCGTGCGTCGGTGGCCGAACGTATCCTGGCGGTCGCCCGACCGTCCAGCGCGACCGCGATCCCGCCGCCGCTGGACGAACGCGCGAGGCCGCAGGCCAGCGCCGCCGGCCTGAGAGTGCTGCTGGCCGAGGACAATCCGGTCAACGCCCTGCTCGCCCGGGCGCTGCTGACCCGCGCCGGCTGCACCGTTGACCGGGCGGGCGGCGGGGCGGAGGCGGTCGCGGCCGCGCTGGCCCAGCCCTACGACCTGATCCTGATGGACATGCGGATGCCCGACCTGAGCGGGCTAGACGCCGCACGGGCCATCCGGGCGGCCGGGCGGACGACGCCCATCGTGGCGCTGACCGCCAACGCCTTCGACGACGACCGCAAGGCCTGCCGCGAAGCCGGTATGGACGGGTTCCTGTCCAAACCGCTCGAACCGGCAGCACTGGAGAGCGAGCTGGCGCGCCTACGCCCCAACGCCTGCGCCAGCAACCGCGCTGCGGTGACGCCGCCCCTCGCCTTGGCTGGCGACTGCGGCTAAGGCCGCGGAGTGAACGAGCTTACGACCAACCCAAATGCTGCGGGGCGAAGGTCTCGGAAAGGGGCCGGCGAAGTCATTCGATCGCTGCGGCGCCCGAAGGTCGCGGTCATGCTCGGGCTTGGATTTTCCTCCGGCCTGCCCTTCCTGCTGATCGGCAATACGCTGAGCTACTGGCTCGGCGACGCCCACATCAACCTGGCCCTGATCGGCTATCTGTCCTGGGTCGGCCTGGCCTACTCGCTGAAGTTCATCTGGGGCGCGGTGGTCGACAACGTGGCGCCGCCGTTGCTCGGCCGGCTCGGCCGCCGCCGGGGTTGGATGTTGTGGACGCAGTTGGGGATCGCGCTGGGCCTCGCCGGCATGGCTGCGAGCGACCCCCACGCGCGCCTCGCCGCCCTGACCGGGTTCGCCCTGCTCACCGCGCTCTTCGCGTCGACGCAGGATGTGGTCATCGACGCCTGGCGCATCGAGTCCGCTGTCGACGCCGAAGAGCTCGACCTGCTGACCGCGAGCTACAAGCTCGGCTACCAGATCGCCATCATCCTCACCACGTCGGTGATCCTGCTGATGGCCGACGCCATCGGCTGGGCCCTCTCCTATGGGGTCTTCGCGGGCGCCGTCGCCATCGGGGTCGCCGCCACGCTTTACGCCCGAGAGCCCGCCAAAGCCGACGCGGCTCTGGAGCGCCGGGCGCGCGTCGGGCTCGGCGTCTCGCGCCTGTTCGACGTGGTCGCGGGACCGTTCGTGGCCTTCTTCCGGCAGTGGGGCCCGATGGCGCTACTGATCCTGCTGACCGTGAGCGCCTACCACCTGTCGGACTATCTGCGCGGGCCGGTGATCAATCCCTTCTACGTCCAGGTCGGGCTGCACAAGAGCGTGGTGGCAGGGGTGCGGCTGGCGATCGGCCTGCCGTCCACCCTGCTGGGCATCGCGGCCGGCGGCCTGTTCGCGGCCCGGTTCGGCCATATGCGGGCGCTGATCCTTGGGGCGTTCATGCAGCCCGTGGCGGTCGCCGCCTTCGCCGTCCTGGTGCTGACCGGGCCGAGCCTGCCGGTCTTCTCCGGCCTGATGGCGCTGGATGACTTCGTCATGAACTTCGCGGGCGTGGCGCTGATCGCCTACATGTCGACGCTGACCCAGGTCGGCTACACCGCGACGCAATACGCCCTTCTCACCTCGGCGCTGGCCTGGTCGGGCAAGCTGCTGAAGGGCTGGTCGGGGGCCGTCGTGCTAGGCCTGAACCATGGGCGATCGCTCGGTCAGGCCTACGCCCTGTTCTTCTGCGGCGCGGGCGTCTTCGGCGTGAGCGCGATCCTGCTGTGTCTGGCGCTGGCCTGGGTCGAGGCGAGGCGCTCCCGGACCCTCAGCCTTACCGCGCCGGCCTGAGAGAAGCGGCGTCGGCCGCGGAAGGGCCCGCGATCAGCCCTGGCCCCAGACCTTCCTCAGCGTGGCGTCCCGTCCGCAGCCGGCGCGGTAGAGGTTGTATTCCAGCGCGTGGGTATGGGCGTAGTCGCGATGATACGCCTCCGCGGGCCAGAAGGCTTTCAGCGGCAGGATCGGCACGATGATCTTTCCGTGCTTCAGCTGCTTCTGGGCGTCGACTTCGGATTGCAGGGCGATCTTGCGCTGCTGCTCGTCGGCCACGAAGATCGCCGGGCGGTAGGACGGACCCCGATCGCAGAACTGGCCGCCATTATCGGTGGGGTCCACCAGCTTCCAGTAGCGATGAAGCAGGAAGCCGTAGTCGATCTTGGCAGGATCGAAGGTGACCTTCACCGACTCATAATGGCCGGTCGTCTCCGAGGACACCTGCTCGTAGGTGGGATGGTCGACGGTCCCGCCGGTGTAGCCGCTCTCCACCGACAGCACGCCGGGGATGGCCTTCATGTCGTGCTCCATGCACCAGAAGCATCCGCCCGAGAATACCGCGGTCTGCGAAGGCGCAGCCATGGCCAAGGCGCCGAAGCCGACAGCGGAGATGATCGCCGCCAGGATCAGCGCGATCGGATGTCTCAGGGTCTTGGGAAAGCGGCTCATGGCTAGACTACGTGGAGGTTGCGCGGCCGGACGCAAGCGTCAGGGGCGCCGGACGAACTCCAGGAACACCGGGGCGATGTCGCCGAGCGCCTTGGCCTGATAGCGGGTGGCGACGTGGTCAGCCGGCGCGACCCGCCAGTCGTCGGCCCGCCCGGCGCACCATTGCAGGCGAGGCTCAGCCCGCAGGATTTGGAGCGCGCCGTTCGCATAGTCGGCCCAGTCGGTGGCGAAGCGGAGCCCGCCGCCCGGGGCCAGCACCCGGCCGATGTCGGCCGCCACCTCCGGCTGGATCAGCCGGCGTTTGTGATGACGCGCTTTTGGCCAGGGGTCGGGAAAAAGGATGAAGACCCGCTGCAGCGCGGCGTCAGGCGTGCTAGACAGTAGGTCGCGGGCGTCGCCGATATGCAGGCGCACATTTTGGAGGTGGGCTTCGCTGATATGGCGAAGCGCGCTCGCCGCTCCGTTCAAGAATGGCTCGGCACCCAACATCAGGGTATCGGGATGGGCGCCGGCCTGCGCCGCCAGATGTTCGCCCCCGCCAAACCCGATCTCCAGCCAGACCTCGCGCGCACCGGGCATCAAGGTCTGGAAGTTCAGCGGCCCGGCGAGATCGAGCGCGAGGGTTGGCAAAAGCGTCTCGAGCAGGGCCGCCTGCCGCGCCTTGATCGGGCGCGCCTTCAGCCGCCCGAAGCTTCGTAGCGGCGCGTGAAGTGGCTGGGGCACAGGGTCTATCCTGGTGGAGGCCGCCCTCACGACAAGGGCGCCTCGAGGGGCTTAGGCTAGCCCCTTCAGCTCTCCCACCAAGTCGGTCTGCTCCCACGAGAAGCCGCCATCCGCATCCGGCTTACGGCCGAAGTGGCCGTAGGCGGAGGTCCGGGCGTAGATAGGCCGATTGAGCTTGAGGTGCTCGCGGATCGCCCTCGGCGTCCCGCCGCCGATCATCTCGGGCAGGACGGTCTCGAGTTTTGCGGGATCGATGTGGCCGGTGTCGTGCAGGTCGACGTAGAAGCTGAGCGGCTTGGCCACGCCGATAGCGTAGCTGATCTGGATGGTGCACTTGTCGGCCAAGCCCGCGGCGACGACGTTCTTGGCCAGGTAACGGCAGATGTAGGCCGCCGACCGGTCCACCTTCGTCGGATCCTTACCGGAAAAGGCCCCGCCCCCGTGCGGCGAAGCGCCGCCGTAGGTGTCCACGATGATCTTGCGCCCGGTCAGGCCGCAGTCGCCGTCAGGACCGCCGATGACGAAGTTGCCGGTGGGGTTTACATGCCACTCGGTGGCGTCGGTGATGAAGCCCTCGGGAAAGACTTCGCGGATATAGGGTTCCACGATCTTGTGGACGTCTGCGGGCGTCAGCCCCTCCTTGTGCTGGGTCGACAGCACGATGGACGTGGCGCGCACGGGCTTACCGTTCTCGTAGAGCAGGGTGACCTGGCTCTTGGCGTCGGGCTCAAGTCCGCTCTGTTCGCCGCTATGTCGCACGTCGGCCAGGCGCTTCAGGATATTGTGGGAATACTGCAACGTCGCCGGCATCAGCTCCGGCGTCTCGTTGGTGGCGTAGCCGAACATGATGCCTTGGTCGCCGGCGCCCTCGTCCTTGTTGCCCGAAGCGTCGACGCCCATGGCGATGTCGGCGGACTGTGCGTGAAGGTGGCAGGCGAAATCCGCCCTGTCCCAGTGGAAGCCTTCCTGCTCGTAGCCGATCTCCTTGACCGCCGCGCGGACCTTCTCCTCCAGGCCCCCGACCACACCCTCAGGGCCGCGGACCTCGCCTGCAAGGATGATGCGGTTGGTGGTCACCATCGTCTCGCAGGCGACGCGCGCATAGGGGTCAGCGCCCAGGAAGGCGTCCACGACCGTGTCGGAAATGCGGTCGGCCACCTTATCGGGATGGCCTTCGGACACGCTTTCACTGGTGAAGATGTAGGAGGGTCGGATCAAGGGACGCAATCTCCGCGGTCGTCTCGCTAACGACGAGGTCTAGGCACCATATAAAGCTATCGTTATATGTTCAAGCGCCCCTGCGGCCAACCCTCCCCACCCTATTGGCTGTTGGTCTCCGTCGACGGCGAGCCCGGAGGGGCTTGCCGAGCCGAGCCGGCCGGGGTGTTGAAGGTGCTGATATCCTGGCTGTTCACGTCGCGGGGCTGGGGATGACTGATGGCTCCCATGCGAGGGGCATGGATCAGCGTATAGCCCAGCAACAGTATCACCGCCGCACCTAGCGAAATGGCCAGGATCCAGATCGCCCGTCCCGTGCGCTGAGCCCCCCTGGCGTCGGTGGCACCGACTTCAATGCCAGCTTCATTGCCCGGCGGGGAGTTGCGGTCTGGCGGTGGTGCGGACATGAACAAGACCTAAGGTGCGTCGATAAGTTTCGCAGCGAGCGAACGCGTCCGGGCGGGGGCTGTTCCGCGCCCGCCCGGCGTGGTGGCGTCAGCTGGGCAAGGCGTGGATCACCACCTCGGTCTTGCGCCGCAGAGGCACGGGCCGCCCGCTGTCGCTGACCGCGCCGTTCTCGCCGACGCCGTTGACCTCGAACTTGGGCGCGGGCAGCCCGGCGGCGACCAGGGCCTTGGCCACCGTGGTGGCGCGTCTGCGGGACAGATCGAGGTTATCGGCTGCGGTACCGTTGGCGTCAGTTAGGCCAAGCACGCTGACATAGCCGATGCGACAGCCCCGCACCAAGGCCGCCTGGGACCCGATCACCTGACCCGCCGTGGGCGTCAGCTGGTCCGAACCCTGAGCGAAGTAGATCGGGAAGACGGTGTCGGTGCAGGTCGGCCGGCTGGCCACCACCATCGGTGTGAGCGGCTTTGTGGCGCATCCCGCGACTAGCAGTCCAAGCCCAGCCGCCGCCAAAATCCACGGCCGCCCGACGATCCCCGACAAACCTGACCCGTCCATAGGCTGAACCCCCTCAGCGCTCAGCCCTTCGGCTGGCCGTTTTCCCAGAAGAACCGCTTCTGTGTCGGGTCGTAGTAATAGAAGCGATTGTGCGCCTTGTCGAAATACTGGTGATGGGGGTCTCGGTGGTAGACCGGTCCGCCCTCAGCCGTCGACGTGTTGCCGAGCCGAGCCCAGTCGGGCCTTTGGATGTGACGCGTCGCACAAGCGCAAAGCCCGACCGCAAGACATGCGGAAACGTACAGGATACGCGGCATGTCCCCTCGCCTTTACACCTACTATGACTCGCACGAGGCCTTGCGCCAACCCAATCGTGTAGACTGAAGCTCTGGAAGACCGGCAGGAACGAGGCCCACCGCGCCGCGTTCGCCGTGCATGGTTGAGATGCTCCTTTCCCCGCGGCTCAGCCCTCACGTGCGCTTCAACAAGGTGGCGGCGATCCTGAACGCCGGGTCAGGAAGCGTGGATGCGAATGCGGCCGCGCGGATGAAGGCGATCGCCGAGCGCTACGGCTTGGCGCTCGATCCGCAGACGGTCGCACCGCACGACATCCCGGAGACGCTCAAAGCGGCGGTGGCGAATCGCCCGGACGTGCTGATCGTCTTGGCCGGCGACGGCACGCTGGCGCTCAGCGCCGATCTCTGCGGCTCCGACGGACCGCTCCTCGCCGCCCTGCCCGGCGGCACCATGAACATGCTTCCGAACGCCTTGAACGGACGCCGGAGCTGGCCTGACGCGTTGCAGGCGCTTCTTGAGACGGGGCGTGCGCTTGACGTGTCGGGCGGAAAGGTCGGGGACCGAAGCTTCTACGTGGCGGCGATCCTCGGCGAGCCCGTGCTTTGGGCCGATGTCCGCGAGGCGCTACGCCAAGGACGTCTCAAGCTGGCGGTGCTGCGCGGTCAGCGCGCGCTGAGGCGCTCCTTCAAGGGCCGGGTCCGCTTCAACCTGAACGGCGGCGAGGCGCGCAAGGCGCAAGCCTTGAGCTTGATGTGTCCGCTCGTCTCGCGAGGCCTGACGGAGGACGTGGGCCTGGAAGCGGCGGAACTGGATCCGAAGGACGCCCTGGAGCTGTTCCGTTTGGGTGTGAGCACGATTGCCGGCGGCTGGCGCGCCGATCCGTCCGTCAGGGTCGAGGTCTGTACCCACGGGGAGGCCCGGGCGCACGGGCGCATCTATGCGATCCTCGATGGGGAGCCCCACCGCTTCGACTCCCCGGTGGAGATCACCTATCGTCCGCGCGCCTTCAGAGCGCTGGCGCCGAGCGACGGGGGTGCGTTGCTCACCTCTGCTGATTTCGACGCCTCGGGTGAGAACGCCTCAGGTGCTGCGTCACCCGCCGCCGGCACGAGGGTAGCTTAGGCAGATGCGGATCATCCAGCTCAGCGACATCCACTTCGGCGGCGAGGATGCAGCCGCCGTCAGGGCCGCCACCGATTACGCCCGGAACGCAAAGGCCGACCTGATCATGGTCACCGGCGACCTCACCCTGAACGGCTTGCCGAGAGAATTCCGTTCGGCGGAGAAATGGCTGGCGCAACTTCCGCAACCGCTGCTGGTCACACCCGGCAACCACGACACGCCCTACTGGAACCTGCCGCTCAGAGCGCTGCAGCCATTCAAACGCTATCGGCGCTTTATCGGCCAGCCCTCTGCATCCCGCTTCGACGCCCCGGGCTTGCACGCCCGGACGATCAACAGCTCGCGCGGCGCACAACCCCGGTTCGACTGGTCCAAGGGGGCGATCAACTTGGGCCTCGCCCGGGCGGCCGCCGACGCCATCACGGCGTTCCCGCCCACTGATCTACGCATCATAGGATGTCACCATCCTCTGGTGGAGGTCGCCGACTCGCCGGTCACCGGCGGCGTGCATCGCGGCCAGGCCGCGGCGACGCTATTCTGCGCCAGCGGCGTGGACGTGATCCTGACCGGGCATGTGCACAATCCCTTCGCCGTAGCGTTGCCGTTCGGCGATGAAATGACTTACGCGGTCGGGGCCGGAACGCTCTCGCTTCGAACCCGGGGCACGCCCGCGGGTTTCAACGTGCTGCAGGTCGAGTCGACCTACATCGATGTCACAGCGCTAGGGTGGACTGGAGATGCGTTGGAGACCCACCGGGAATGGCGGCTTCCGAGGCGAAGCGCGCCCGCTGGGACCGCCCCGCCGGCCCATCTCTCCAAGGCTGAGGTCGTGGTAGCCCCTGATGCCCCCGGCTTGTGACGTCGGGTCAGGCTTTCGAACGGAAACGACCAGGGCGGCCGTACTTAAAACGGATCACGGCAGCTGGACCTGCAGACCTTCCATTCGCCTCATCGTGAGCCTGTCGAAGGATGAAGCCGCGGGACAAGCGGTGGACGCCTCGTCCTTCAACAGGCTCAGGATGAGGCGAATGCTGGCGTAACCAACTAAAAGTCACCCATACAAGAGCTCCAAATCAAACTATCGGGTTGCAAAAGGAAGACACGGGCCGCCCGAAGCGCCTTCGGTGACCTCCAGGCCTGGATCAGGCGATAAGGCGCGAGGTTGCAGGGGGTTCGGAGCGTACGAAGTCTTCGTAGACGCCCTTGATCCCATCCCTCAACGTGATCTTCGGCTTCCAGCCGAGCGCGCAGAGCTTATCGCCGCTCATCAGTTTTCGGGGCGTGCCGTCGGGCTTGGACGCATCGCGCACGATCTCGCCGGTGAAGCCCACCACGTCCGCCACGAGCCTGGCGAGGTCGTAGATGGCGATGTCCTCGCCTGAGCCGACGTTCACGTGCTCCGCATTGCTATAGCCCTTCATCAGGTGCACGCAGGCGTCGGCGCAGTCGTCGGAATGCAGGAACTCGCGCCGCGGCGAACCCGTGCCCCAGATGGTGAAGCTGGATGCGCCCGAGACCTTGGCCTCGTGCGCCTTGCGGATCAGGGCGGGTAGGACATGGGAGGTGTTCAGGTCGAAGTTGTCGCCCGGGCCGTACAGGTTGGTCGGCATGGCGGAGATGACGTCGAAACCGTGTTGGCGCCGATAGGCCTGGCCGAGCTTGATCCCGGCGATCTTGGCCATGGCGTACCATTCGTTGGTCGGCTCGAGCGGCCCGGTCAGCAGCGCGTCCTCGGTGATCGGCTGGGGTGCGAACTTGGGATAGATGCAGCTCGACCCCAGCAGCATCAGCTTGCCAACGCCTGAACGGTGCGCCGCCTGCACCACGTTGGCCTGGATTATCAGGTTGTCGTAGAGGAAGTCCGCCGGATACCTGTCGTTGGCCAGGATGCCGCCCACCTTCGCGGCGGCGAGGAAGATGGCGTCCGGCTTCGCCGTGTCCATCCAGGCCTCGACTTGCGCCTGGCGCTCCAGGTCGACTTCGGCTCGGCCTGCGGTGATGATTTCGCAGCCTTCCCGGGCCAGTCGACGAACCAGGGCGGAGCCCACCATCCCCCTATGGCCGGCGACCCAGACCCGCTTGCCCGCCAGCAGATAGATCACTTTAGGCGCTGGAGCTGACGGTTCACTCGGCATTGCGCCGCTCTTCTTTGGCCACGGTGATCAGGTCCGCCTGCACCATCTCGCCGCACAGCGCCTGCCATTTGGTCTCATGCACCCAGCCGAGCTTTTCCCGGGCCTTGGTCGGATCGCCCAGCAGCAGCTCCACTTCGGTCGGGCGGAAGTAGCGCGGATCGACCTGGACCATCACCTTGCCGCTCGCGGTGCAGGTCCCCCGCTCCTCGATCCCCTGCCCTGTCCAGGCCAACTCTATGCCCACCTCGGCGAAGGCCTGCGCCACGAAGTCGCGCACCAGGGTGGTCTCGCCCGTAGCCAGTACGTAATCGTCGGCTTCGTCCTGCTGCATCATCAGCCACATGCCGCGCACGTATTCGCGCGCATGGCCCCAGTCGCGCCTGGCGTCCAGGTTGCCGAGATAGAGCCTGTCCTGGAAGCCCAGCTTGATCGCCGCCACCGCCCGGGTGATCTTGCGGGTCACAAACGTCTCGCCCCGCAGCGGGCTCTCGTGATTGAACAGGATGCCGTTTGACGCGTGCATGCCGTAGGCTTCCCGATAGTTCACCGTGATCCAGTAGCCGTAGAGCTTGGCGGCGGCGTAGGGGCTCCGCGGATAGAAGGGCGTCGTCTCGCTCTGAGGGGTCTCCTGCACCAAGCCGTACAGCTCCGACGTCGAAGCCTGGTAGAAGCGGGTCTTCTTCTCCAGCCCGAGGATCCGGATCGCCTCGAGCAGGCGCAGTGTCCCGACGCCATCGGCGTTGGCGGTGTATTCCGGCGTCTCGAAGCTCACCGCCACATGGCTCTGGGCCGCCAGGTTGTAGATCTCGTCCGGCTGGGCCTGCTGGATGATGCGGATCAGGTTGGTGCTGTCGGTCATGTCGCCGTAGTGCAGCACGAAGCGCTGATCGGGCTCGTGAGGGTCCTGGTAGAGGTGCTCGATCCGCCCGGTGTTGAACGAGGACGAGCGCCGCTTCAGCCCGTGCACCACATAGCCCTTGGACAACAGCAGCTCCGACAGGTAGGCGCCGTCCTGGCCCGTCGCGCCGGTGATGAGAGCCGTTTTTCCCGATGTGTCCGGCATTAATCCCTCACGCGCCAAGGCGTAATCACGATGTCGAGCGCCGCGGCATACCAGCCGCCGGACCATTTCGCGAGCTTTGGCGAGGCGGCGTGGATGACGCAGGCCGATTACGCCGCCTGCCGACATCCGTCTCCGCTAACCCCAGAGCAACACCGGGGAGGACGGCGTAGCTGTCCTGCAGTTGCTCCATAAGCTGATCAGCGCCGGCGGGTGGCACAAGCGCGGCAGGCGGTCACGGGGTGCGGACGCCCCTGACGCCCCCCGCTAGCCGCGTCCGATGAAGGGCATGGCGGTGGCCATTACGGTCATGAACTGGACGTTGGCGTCCAGCGGCAGGTCCGCCATGAAAACCACCGCCCTCGCCACGGCGTTCACGTCCATCACGGGCTCCGGCCTCAGCTCTCCGTCCGCCTGGGGCACGCCCGCGCTCATGGCGCTCGTCATCTCGGTCGCGGCGTTGCCGATATCGATCTGCCCGCACGCGATGTTAAACGGGCGGCCATCGAGGGCGGCGGACTTGGTCAGCCCCGTGACGGCGTGCTTGGTCGCGGTGTAGGCGATGGAGTGGGGGCGCGGGGTGTGAGCGGAAAGCGATCCATTGTTGATGATCCGGCCGCCCGGCGGCGTCTGCGCCTTGAAGAGGCGGAACGCCTGCTGCAGGCAGAGAAAAGCGCCGGTGAGGTTGACGTCGAGCACCCGCTTCCAGCTCCGGAGGCTCAGCTCCTCCAGCGGCTTGGCCGGCGCGCTTACGCCCGCATTGTTGAACAGCAGGTCGAGCCGCCCATGCTCGCGCTGAACCGCATCAAAGACGCCGCGGACCTGCTCCGCCTCGGAGATAACGGCCGCGTGGAGGCTGAAACGCGCGTCCGACGCGCCCGTCGCGGCGGTCTGCTCCAGCGCCGTCAAGCGTCGACCGACCAGGACGACGCGCCAGCCCGCATCCGCCAGGGCGAGGCTGGTCGCCCAACCGATCCCGCTGCCTCCGCCGGTCACCAGTGCGATCCTGTCTTCGCTCAACACCTACCCCCTCAGCGTCGTTCGACCGATCATGGCCCAGACGTCAGCATCGGGCGATGGTCAGCTGACCCGCGCTCGGTGGGGGTCAAACCCCGCCGCCGCTTCCTTGGTTCGGCTTCGGCTACGTTACAAGATATCTTTGTGGCGCCCCGAACACGGGGACCACGGGCGGACTCGCCCCTCCAGCCTTGACAAGGCGATGCAAGCGCGTGTGCAAGGAAGCCAAAGTTATCTTGTAACTGGCGGGGCTTGAAACGTGGGGTGGACGGGAGAGGGGCGAGGGGCCGGTCCTCGCAGCAGGTCTAGATGAAACCGGATATCTGGCTGCTGGGCGTGGCGGCGTTCGTCTGCACCCTGGCCGGAGGCGTTCTGGCCTTGCGGCTCGGCGAGCGAATCCGGCTGATCACCGGGCTCTCCGCCGGCGCGGTTGTCGGGCTGGCGATTTTCGATTTGGCGCCCGAGGCCTTCCGGATCGGGGGCGGCGCGCTGAGCCTGCAGAGCGTGATGCTCTGCGTGGCGACGGGCTTTGCTGTCTACATGGTGGCGCACCGGTCGCTGGAGAGGCTGTCGGACGCCACGGCGCCCAATCATCTTGGCGCCGCCAGCCTGACGCTGCACAGCTTCTTCGACGGCTTGGGCATCGGCCTGGCGTTCAAGCTTTCGCCGGCCGTCGGCCAGGCGGTGGCGATCGCCGTCCTGGCGCACGACCTCTGCGACGGCGTCAACACCGTCACGGTCGCTCTGAGCGGCGCAGGGTCGCAGGCGCGTCGCGCTGCGAGAACGTGGCTCGGGATCAACGCCGCAGCCCCCCTGGCCGGGATCGCTGTAGCCAGCCTCGTACCGGTGAGCGCCGCCACCTTCGCCCCACTCACCGCAGGCTTCGCCGGCGTGTTCCTCTATATCGGCGCGGTCGAGTTGCTCCCGCGCAGCTACGCCGGCCTGCCGAGCGGCTGGACCAGCCTCGCCACCGTCATCGGCATGCTTGCCATCTACTGCGTGGTCCGCCTCGCGAGTTGACGAGGCGCAGGACCCCGCCGGCGGGAGGCGGTCGACGACCGCCCCCGCGGATCAGAACGACTTGGTGACGCCGCCGAAGAAGCCGCGCCGGGCCCCGAACTGCGGCGCGCCGACGCCGATGCCCGTGCCGTCGCGGATTTCGTACTCCTTGTCGGCGACGTTGATGATGTCGAAGCGGATGTCCACATGGCCGGCGTAGGGCAGCACGAAATGGTGCGCCAAGGTCAGGTTCACGGTTACATAATCCGGCACATGGGCGCCGTTGGGGACGGTGGAGCCGTCCGGCAGCACTTGGTCGCGCCGCAGCCCTGAACCATACAGCAGATCAAAGCCGCCACGGGTGCCGCCGAGCAGGCCGTCCCGGATCAGGTAGGACGCGCCCGCTGAGCCCGTATAGGTCTGGTCGTGGTCGAGATAGATGTATTGGCGCGAGATATAGGCTAGGTCGTCCGGGGAGAAGCTGAACTGGCTGGAGTTGATCGCCTTGCCCTGAGCGCGCTCGTGGGTGAAGTTGGCATAGGCGTTGAACGGGCCCTGCGCATAGCTGGCGGTGAACTCCTGCCCGAAGATCAGGCCATTCTGATAGTTGAACGGCGTCAGGATGATCGGTGCGCCGAACTGGCCCTCATCAATGAGTTCGTTCGACTTGCGATAAAAAACATCCACCCCGAGTGTAAGCCGACGATTGAGCAGCCGTTGCTCGCCGCCTATGTCGTAATAGTTCTGGCGCTCGGCGAAGGGTGTGGTGTCGGTGGTGATCGTCGACGCGCCCGTCGTGTTCTGGAACTTCGACACGGTCTCGGTGCCGACGAGCTCGAACGGCGGCGGGTTGAAGTAGCGGGCGTAGCCGGCGTGCAGCGTGGTGTCAGGCGTGGGCAGCCAGACGAGGTTCACCCGGGGGGAAAGCTGCTTCTGGTTCCGGTAACTGTTCAAGTCGTCGGCGCGTGCACCGTAGTTCAAGATCAGGTTCCGCAGTATCTTCCATTCGTCCTGCAGATACAAGCTGTAGATGTATTGGGTCTTGCCACCATTATCGACGATCGTCACGGGCGTCGCGCCCGTCGTGCCGTCATCGGCCATCGGCAAAACTTGCGAAGTTGTATCGCTGGTGCCGCGTTCGCCCTGGATGATGACGCCGCCGCGTAGGGTATGGGAAGGCGTGAGCTTGTAGACGCCCTCGCTCTGCACCCCGAGGGCCACGTCCCGCTTGAAGGCGTTCTCGGCGATACCAGTATAGAGCAGATCGCCTATGGGAGAGGGGCGGAAGTCCAGTGTGGAGTATCGGCTAAAGATCGAAGTCTGGACAGTATAGCGTCCGCCGTCATGCAGGTAGCTGCCGAGGGCGAAGCCGGTGACTTCGCGTTGGGTTTCGTTCAGCAACTGGCTCGGATAATCGGTGGTGGACCCCACGGCGAACCCGTTGGCGGGGCCGAGGCCAGGAGTGTCTGGGATCTGGAAGCGATCATTGGCATAGCCGCCGATGAAGCTGATGCGATCTTGAGCACTCAAGGTGTGGTCGACATAGACGAATAGGTTACCCTCGTCCGCGCGGTCGTGGTCGGGCGTCGAAGACCCGTCCGGGCTCTCGATACCGAGCTGGGTGCGTCGAAACTCGCCCGAAACGAAGAAGTTCGTATTGTCGGTGTGGCCGCCGTACTCGAAGCTCGGTTCGTAGGTCCCGTGCGAGCCGCCATAGACGGAGACGGAGCCGCCGTTCTCCAGACCGCTCTTGGTGCTGATGTCGATGATGCCTGCGGTCTGCAAGCCGTACTGGGCGGGCATGGCGCCCGTGATAAGGCTGAGGCTGTCGATCAGGCGGGGACTCAGCGTCTGACCAAACACCGAGATGCCCTCCGGCAGGATGATCCCGTTCAGGCGGTACTGGATACCGTTGTGGTCGTCGCGGACGTGGAACTGGCCGAAGCTGTCCTGCACCACGCCGGGCAATTGCAGGATCACCTGGTTGAGCTGCTGGTTGGCGCCTCCTGGCTGGGCCTGGATGGCGGCGCTGTTGATGGTGTAGGTCGAGGCGCCGAGCGAAGGTTCGATCGATTGCCGCGCGGCGTTGAGGCGCTCTGCGGTGACGACCACTTCAGAGACGGCGTTGGTCTTGGTCGCCGGCTCGCTGGTCGTGGGTGTGAACCCGCGGTTTACAGTGCTCGCCTGGGGCGCGCCTGGGTCGACCTGCGCCGCCGCCATCGTGGCGATCAGGCTGAACGCACTTGCGGCTGCAAGCAGCCCTACTCTCGAAACCATCCTAATCCCCGCATCGGCAAAGCGTCACGCCGAGTTACAGGGTAACGCGACTGGCTGCGATGGCCGGTTACGTGATAGTGTAGCTTCAGGTCAAGCGGGCATGGTGACGACACTTGCGTTCAGCCGCGCTCTTGCCCAACCTAGTGGCATGGACAGCACATGCTCACACGGCGGTGACGCGCCCCTCAGCGAGGAGTCGCTCCATGCGTCCTTGAGGCGTGCAGAGGAGGTGGCGACCAAGGAGGGTGAGAAGTGGACCCCGAACCGGGCGCGCGTCTACGAGTTGCTCTTGCGCGCGGGCGGTCCGGTAAAGGCCTATGACCTGATGCCCGCTTACTCCGCCGACAAGACGACCAAGCCCCCGACTGTCTATCGCGCGTTGGAGTTCCTGGAAGGCTTGGGACTGGCCCATCGCATCCCCAGCCTCAGCGCGTTCATGGCCTGCAACGACGGCGGACCTACCCACGCGGCCTCGTTTTTGATCTGCACCTGCTGTGGGTCGGCGGAGGAGATCACGCCCGATCTCGCTCCGATCATCGCCCGGGCGGGGATCCGGCGCGGCTTCGAGCCCCACGCCGCAACCTTGGAAATCCGCGGCCTCTGCCAGAACTGTCGAGACTGAACCGGTCGGACCAAGCCAGACGATCTGGACCGAGAATCCGGACCATCTGCGCGATGTTATAGTGTCGCTCTAGCTCCCCATTGCTAAGGCCGCTCGATCGTTGACTGACGGAGTCTAAACCAGTTCCTCGCCTTCAATCTGGGCGATGCGCGGATCGCCGCCGTTCAAGTGCGAGGCTAGCAGATGGCCGACGGCGACCGCGCCCACGCACAGCACCACCGACACCGCCACATTGACCATCGCCCGCGCGAGATGACCGGAGCGGAGCAGGTCCAGGGTCTGCAGGCTGAACGAGGAGAAGGTGGTGAAACCGCCGCACACTCCCACCATCACAAACAGCCGCGCCTCCTCGGACAGGGGGAAGCGACCGTGCGACAGGGTCAGGGTGCCGAAGCCGCCGATCAGGAACGAGCCCAGGATGTTGATCAGGATCGTGCCCCAGGGCGTGCCCTGGCTGATCGGCAGGGTTAACAGCGAAAGGCCGTAGCGGCCGACCGTACCGATCGCGCCGCCCAAGGCCAGCACCAGGGCGGTCCGAAAGCTCATCGTCCAGGCTCTTTCTGCAAGACCATCAGGGTGCGCTAACCTAGCGCTGTGCGACAGCTCCCGCGCCCTTTTTCGTCAGACGCCGACCCCCTTTCCGCCGCAGCGCCCTGTGGCCCGTCCAGCTCGCGCGTGAGGCGGGCATGGGTGATGCGAACCTGAGCCGCGCCCCGCCCTTCTATTCATCCGCCGTCGCCGCTTTTCGGACGGACCGCCCACCAGGCCGCGCGCGCCACCATGATAGGTCCTCTGCGGCTTGGCGGAGCAGAACTGGCCTTCACCTCGCACCCCGATCCCCCTATCCGTTCGACGGGGCTGGAGGGGCGATTTTGGTATCGGGGTGTGGAACACAGGCTGTCTTGCGGGGTGATCGAGCAGGTGTTCGCCGGGCGCCCTGCGTCGCCGAACTGAAGACGGACCGGTCAAACAGGCGGTCCAGGCTGATCCGTCTTTTCGGCGCCTGCGCCTTGTTGCTGCCCATGGCCGGCCAGGCCGTCGCCCAAACCGCCGACCGGGCCGCAGCGCCTGACCTTCAGTCCCAGGTCCGGGCGCTGAGCGAGCTTGTGCAGAAGCTCTCCCGCCAGGACCAGGCTCAGATCACGGCCCTGCAGGCGCAGGTGCAGGCGCTGCAGGCGCAGCTGGACGCCCGCTCGAGCCCGCTGGCGTCCAACACGCCCCCCCCGACCGCCCCCGCCCAGATCGCGATCCCCCGCGCCGCCCAGGGCGCCGCCGCGTCCATACAGCCGGCCGGCGGCACGGCGTCGGGGGCCGTTCCCGTGGTGGCGGTCAAGGACCCCGAGGTGGCGGAGCCCCGGGTGGCGCAGAACGCCGCCGGCCACTTCACCCTGCAGAGCCCGGACGGCCGTTACTCCATCGGGTTCGCCGGCGTGGTCCAGTTCGATGTGGGCGATGACCTGAACTTCAGCCCTCGTTCCCGCGTGATCGGCCCGCAGGAGCTGTCCACCGGGGTGAACGCCCGGCGTGCGCGCATCGGAGTGGCGGGAACGGTCGCCGGGGACTGGAGCTACGCCTTCATCTACGACGGCGGCAACTCCCAGGACAGCACGGCCAAAGGCATCGAGACGGCCCAGATCGTCTACGGGGGCTTCAGGGGCGTGGCGCTGGAGCTCGGCTATTCCAACACCTTCTTCACCCTGGATCAGTCGACCAGCTCCAACGACCTTCTGTTCCTCGAACGCGCGTCGCCTTCCAACATCGCCACCGCCTTCAACACCGGCGACAGTCGATCCAATGCAGGCGTCCGCCTCTTCGGCGACCGATACTGGCTTGGCGGATATGTGACCGGCCCCGCCAACGGCGACACCCACACCGAAGTCGGCGAGCGGCTGGGCGCGTTCGAGCGCGGCGCAGTGCAGGTGCTGAAGGGCTCCGATTACTCGGTGCACCTTGGCCTGGGCGTTGACGAGTTGATCGACGCGCCGACCACGGGGGCCAATACTCCCCAGACTTTGACCCTCAGCGACCAGCCGGAACTGCGGATCGATCCCACCACCTTGCTGAACACGGGTACGATCGGGACCGTGGCGCACCCGATCGACGGCGGCTACGTCCTGGACGTAGAGACGGCCGCCACGTGGCGCAGCCTATTCTGGCAGGGTGAATACTACCATTACGACGTCGATCGCCAGCGCCTGGCGAACGCTGGCTTCGACGGCGGTTACGGCCAAGTCGCCTGGGCGCTGACCGGCGAGACCCGCCGCTACAATCCCCAGGCGGGCGCCTATTACCGCATCTCGCCCACCCGCCCCTTCTCGCTCAAGGATGGCGGCCTGGGCGCGGTCGAACTCGCGGCGCGGGTCAGCTACGTCGACCTGAACAGCCGCTTCGATCCCAGGATCGCGCTCGCGTCCGACCCTTCGGCCATCGATGGCGGGCGCCAGACCGGCTATAGCCTGGGCCTGAACTGGTATCCGAACAGCCTTCTGCGCTTCATGCTGGACTACAGCCACATCGACTACAGAAAGGCCAACGGGACGGCGGCGACCGGCGCCCCGCTGGGCGCCGCCGTGGGGGCGAAGGCCGACAGCCTGGCCCTGCGCGGACAGGTGACGTTCTGACAAGAGACGTGGGCCGGGCGCCGCCTATCCACCCCAACGCCACCGCATTATACCCTTGCCCGCCATGCGCGCGCTCGCCATCGAAGACGACGAGACCACCGGCCGCGAGATAGAGGCGCGGCTGGTCGGCCACGGCTTCCGGGTGGACTGGACCCGCGACGGCCGCGACGGGCTGCACCGGGCGCTGGAAGGCGGCTACGACGTGATCACCCTGGACCGTATGCTGCCGGGGCTGGACGGGCTGGACGTCGTCAAGGCGTTGCGGGCGGCGGGCGTGCCCACGCCTGTGCTGATGATCAGCGCGCTCGGCGACGTGGACGAGCGCATCACCGGGCTTCGCGCCGGCGGCGACGACTACATGACCAAGCCGTTCGCGCCCGACGAGATGGTGGCGCGCATCGAGGTGCTGCTTCGCCGGTCCGCCCCCCAGCCGCCGGACGCCGGGCGCGACGCCGCCCTGACGCTCCGGGTTCGCGACCTGGAGCTCGACCTGCTGGCGCGCACCGTGCGGCGGGCGGGGCGCATGGTGGAGCTGCTGCCCATGGAGTTCCGCCTGCTGGAGTTCATGGCCCGCAACGCCGGGCAGGTGCTGTCGCGCCAGCTCATCTTCGAAAAGGTCTGGGAATACTACTTCGACCCCGGCGCGAACCTCATCAACGTGCATGTGGCGCGGCTGCGCAGGAAGCTGGAGGCGCCGGGGTCCGCGCCCCTGATCTCCACGGTGCGCGGATCAGGCTACAGGCTCGATGCGGGCGACTGAACTTCGGCGCACCACGACCTTCCGCCTAGCCGGCCTGTTCGGGCTCGTGTTCGCCGCGGGCGTCGTGCTGCTGCTGGGCCTGGTTTACTGGCGCACGGCCAGCGCGCTGAGCCGACGCGGCGACGCCATCGTGCAGGCCGACGCGGCGATGCTGGCCCAGGCCGATCCGGCGGCGCTGCCCGACATCATCCGCCGCCAGGATGCGGACGCCCCGGGACGGCTGAACGCCTACGGCCTCTTCTCCCAGGACGGCGTCCATGTGGCAGGCGTGGTGAAGCAGATGCCCGCCGCCTTGTCGGTGGACGGCCCGCTTCGCGACATCGCCCCCCCCGACGGCTTTCCCTTCCACGGTCGTGCGCTGGCGCGCCGGCTGCCCTGGGGCGAGGTGCTGGTCGTCGGTCGCGACGCCAGCCAGATCGCGGAGGTCCGCGGCTTCGTGCTGGAGGCGCTGGTCTGGAGCGGAGGGTTGATCGCGGTGCTGGGGCTGGCGGGCGGGGCTGTGCTGAGCCTGGCGCCGCTGCGGCGGCTGCAGGCGCTGCAGGCGGCCAGCGGGCGGATCATGGCGGGCGATCTGGGCGCGCGGATGCCGATCGCCGGGCGGCGCGACGAGCTCGACCTGTTCGCCGGCATGGTGAACGTCATGGTCGAGGAGGTGGAGCGACTGCTGACCGAGGTGAGAGGGGCCAACGACGCCGTAGCCCACAACCTGCGCACGCCTCTGGCGCGGGTGCGGACACGGCTGGCCCGGCTGCAGGACAACGAGGCGCTTCCCGATCCGGCGGCCAAGGTCGTGAGCGAGGTGATCGAGGACCTCGACCTGACCCTGGAGCGCTTCCGCGCGCTGCTCAGGGTGTCGCAGATCGAGGCGCAGGGACGCCGGATCGGGGTCCAGCCGATCGACGCGGCTCAGGTGCTGCGCCGGGCTGTGGAGCTCTACGAGCCGTTGGCGGAGGCCCGGGGGATCACGCTCGAGACGCGCCTGTCGGCCGAGGCGCCGCTCAGGGCCGACGACAAGCTGGTGTTCGAGGCGATCTGCGCCCTGCTGGACAACGCGATCAAGTTCTCGCCTGGAGGGAGCCGGGTCGTGATCGCGGTGGACCAGATCGCGCAAGGACTGGAGATGTCGGTGCGCGACCATGGCCCCGGCATCGCCGCGGAGGAGCGCGAGGCGGTGCTGCAGCGTTTCCACCGCGGAACGGCGGCGGCCGAGGTCGCAGGTTCGGGCCTGGGCCTCAGCATCGTCGCCGCCATCGCCCACCTCCACCGCTTCGAGTTCAGGCTGGAGGACGCCCACCCGGGGCTTCGCGCCGTCCTGGCCTGCTCCGAGGACGGATGAACGGGGCCTGACGACCCGGGCCGGGTGAAATTCATTTCACTCGGCGCCGCCGACCTCACCGCCTAGAGGGGCTGCGCTGGGTTCCGGCGCCGACTTTCGGGGTTGTTCATGCTCGCACTCGTCCGGATCGCGCTCGCGCGACCGCTGACGTTCATCGTCATGGCGATCCTGATCGTGCTGATCGGGCCGCTGGCCGCTCTGCGCACCCCCGTCGACATCCTCCCCGACATCAACATCCCGGTGATCGCGGTGGTGTGGCAGTACCAGGGCCTGCCGGCGAGGGACATGGCCGGGCGGGTGATCTACTACTACGAACGGACCATGACCTCGACGGTCAATAATATCGAGCATATCGAAAGCCAGTCGCTGACCGGCGTCGGCGTAGTTAAGATCTACTTCCAGCCGGGCACCGATATCCGCACCGCCACCGCCCAGGTCACCTCGATCTCCCAGACGGTGCTCAAGCAGATGCCGCCGGGCATCACGCCGCCGCAGATCCTGAACTATAGCGCCTCCACCGTCCCGATCCTGCAGCTGGCCTTTTCCAGCCCTACGCTGAGCGAAAAGCAGATCTACGACACCGCCCAGAACTTCATCCGCCCGGCGCTTGCGACCGTGCCCGGCGCGGCGACGCCGTCGCCTTACGGCGGCAAGATCCGCCAGATCCAGATCGACCTCGACCCGCAGGCCCTGCAGTCCAAGGGGCTGAGCCCCCAGGACGTGGAGACCGCGATCTCCAACCAGAACCTGATCATCCCCGCCGGCACCGCCAAGGTAGGCGACTTCGAATACACCGTGGCGCTGAACGACAGTCCCACCGCCTTCGAAGAGCTGAACAACCTGCCGATCAAGACGGTGAACGGCGCCACCATCTATGTGCGCGACGTGGCCCACGTCCGCGACGGCTCGCCGCCGCAGACCAACATCGTGCGCGTGAATGGCCGCCGCTCCGTGCTGATGACGGTGCTGAAGAGCGGCACGGCCTCGACCCTATCCATCGTGGCCGGCGTCAAGGCGGTGCTGCCGCGGCTGGAGCAGACCCTGCCCCCCTCGTTCAAGGTGCTGCTACTCGGCGACCAGTCGATCTTCGTGAAGGCGGCGGTGTCCGGCGTGATCCGGGAGGGAGTGATCGCTGCGGCCCTGACCAGCCTGATGATCCTGCTGTTCCTGGGCTCCTGGCGCTCGTCGCTGATCATCGCGGTGTCGATCCCGCTGGCGGTACTGTGCTCGATCACCGCGCTGTCGGCCATCGGCCAGACCCTGAACGTGATGACGCTCGGCGGCCTGTCGCTGGCGGTCGGTATCCTGGTGGACGACGCCACCGTCACCATCGAGAACATCAACTACCACCTGGAACAGGGCAAACCCGTTCAGACGGCCATCCTGGACGGCGCGCGCCAGATCGTGACGCCGGCCTTTGTCAGCCTGCTCTGCATCTGCATCGTGTTCGTACCGATGTTCTTCCTACCAGGCGTCGCGGGGTTCCTGTTCGTGCCGCTGGCGGAGGCGGTGGTGTTCGCCATGATCGCCTCATTCGTCCTGTCCCGGACGCTCGTCCCCACGCTGGCCAACTACCTGCTGCGTTCCCATGACGCCGCACACGAGCGCGAGGTCATGCAGGGCCACGACGCCGGCGCCGGACACACCCGTTCGCGCAATCCCCTGGTGCGCTTCCAGCACGGTTTCGAGCAGCGGTTCGAGGCGTTCCGGAGCGGCTATCGCGGCCTGCTGGTGCTGGCGCTGGCCAATCCGCGCCGCTTCGTGGTGGGCTTTCTGGCCGTGACGCTGATCTCTTTCGCACTGATACCCTTTCTCGGCCGCAACTTCTTTCCCGCCATCGACGCCGGTCAGATCAACCTGCACGTCCGCGCCCCCACCGGCACCCGGATCGAGCAGACTGCGGCGGAGTTCGACCACATCGAGCAGACCATCCGCGACACCATCCCCCCCGCCCAGCTGGACAATATCGTGGACAACATCGGCCTTCCGTTCAGCGGGCTGAACCTGGCCTATTCCAACACCGGCACCATCGGCCCGCAGGACGGCGACATCCTGGTCAGCCTCAAGGAGGGCCATGCGCCCACCGCCGGCTTCGTCAAGACACTGCGGGCGCACCTGCCGCACGACTATCCCGGCGCCACCTTCTCGTTCCTGCCGGCCGACATCATCAGCCAGATCCTGAACTTCGGCGCCCCCGCCCCGATCGACATCCAGATCACCGGCCCCAACAGCGCAGGGAACCGCACCTATATCGACCACGTGATGGACCAGGTGCGAAACGTACCCGGCATCGCGGACGTGCGCCTGCAGCAGGCCGACAACTACCCTGAGCTGAAGGTGGATGTGGACCGCACCCGCGCCGACCAGCTGGGCGTCACCGAGAAGGACGTCACCACCAGCCTGTCCACCAGCCTCGCCGGCAGCGCCCAGACCGCCCCCGCCTACTGGCTGAACCCCAAGAACGGGGTGTCCTATCCAATCGTCATCCAGACGCCGCAGTACCGGGCCGACACCTTGTCGGACTTGAACAACGTCCCGGTCAGCTCCTCGGCGGGATCGAGCCAGTTGCTGGGGGCGGTGGCCAGCATCACCCGGGACGACACCGATGCGGTCATCAGCCACTACGCCATCGCCCCCGCCTACGACATTTACGCCGCCACCCAGGGCCGCGACCTGGGCGCGGTGGCCGCAGGTATCGACCGCATCCTCAAGGCCGACGCCCACGCCCTGCCCAAGGGCGCGGTAATCCATCTGCGCGGCCAGGTGGTGACCATGAACGCAGCGTTCGCCGGCCTCATCTTCGGCCTGATGGGGGCGGTGGTGCTGATCTATCTGATCGTGGTGGTGAACTTCCAATCCTGGCTCGACCCGTTCGTGATCATCACCGCCCTGCCCGCCGCCCTGGCCGGGATCGTGTGGATGCTGTTCGCCACCGGCACGACGCTGTCGGTGCCGGCCTTGACAGGCGCGATCCTGTGCATGGGGGTGGCGACCGCCAACTCTATCCTGGTGGTCAGCTTCTGCCGCGAGCAGCTGGAGATCAGCGGCGACCCGATTCAAGCGGCGCTGGAGGCCGGCTTCACCCGCTTTCGCCCCGTGCTGATGACGGCGCTGGCCATGATAATCGGCATGGGTCCCATGGCGCTGGCCCTGGGCGAAGGCGGCGAGCAGAACGCGCCGCTCGGCCGGGCGGTGATCGGCGGCCTGATCTGCGCCACCCTCGCCACCCTGCTGTTCGTGCCGGTGGTGTTCAGCCTTGTGCATGGCGCCAAGTCCTCAGCACCCGCCAAGCCGGTTCCCCAGCCGGCCCTGGAGCCCGCCCATGTCCACTGACGCCGCCGCCCCTCCGCCGCCGCGCACCGCCGCGCCCGGCGCCCCGCCGCCGCGCGGGAGGGGTCTGCTGATCGCCAGCGGCGTCGCCATCGTGATCGCCCTTGTGGTGGTGGTCAGCGGTATCGCGAGCCGTCGCCACGCGACTTCCCAGACCACCAGCTGGACCACCGCCCAGGCGATCCCCACCGTCAGCCTGGTGTCGCCCGAGGCCAATACGGGGGCGCGCTCGCTGGTGCTGCCGGGCACGCTGCAGGCCTTCTACAACGCGCCGATCTACTCGCGCGTCTCGGGCTATGTGAAGGCCTGGTACTTCGACATCGGTGCGCACGTGAAGACCGGCCAGCTGCTGGCGCTGATCGACACGCCGGAAACCGACGAGCAGATCACCCAGGCGCGGGCTGACCTCGCCACCGCCGACGCCAACATGCACCTCGCCTCCACCACCGCCCAGCGCTGGTCCAGGCTGCTGAAGCAGGACGCCGTCTCTCAGCAGGAGAGCGAAGAGAAAGCCGGGGACCTCGCCGCAAAGACCGCCGAGGTCCAGGCCGCCCAGGCCAATCTGAACCGGTTGCTGGCGCTCAAGGGGTTCTCGCGCATCCTGGCCCCGTTCGACGGGGTGGTGACGGCGCGCAAGACCGACATCGGCGCGTTGGTCAACGCCGGCGCAGGCGCTGCGCCTAATTCGGAGCTGTTCGATGTGGCCAAGATCGACAAGCTGCGCCTCTACGTCCGGGTGCCGCAGGTCGACTCCGCCGACATCAAGCCGGGCGTCACCGCCACGCTCACCGTTCCAGAGCTTCCGGAGCGGACCTTCACCGGGGTCCTGGCCACCACCGCCAGCGCCATCGCCGACAATACGGGAACCCTGCTGGCCGAGCTGATGGTGGCCAATCCTGGCGACGTGCTGAAGCCCGGGTCCTACGCCCAGGTGAAGTTCAACGTCCCCGACGGTCGCGGCGCCGCTTACGGCTCGATCCTGTTGCCCTCCAGCGCCGTGCTGTTCCGCGACAAGGACGTCGAGGTCGCGCTGGTCGGCCCGCATGATCACGTCCACCTGCACAACGTCACGGTGGGACGCGACCTCGGAGGATCGCTGGAGATCACCGCGGGGCTCTCGCCCAACGACAGGGTGGTGAACAACCCGCCCGACTCCATCGCCGAAGGCGAGCTGGTGCGGGTGGTGAGCACCTCAGACAAGCCGGTCGGCTGAGCTCATGCGACGGTTCGGATTGAAGACCGGAGGGGGGCTGCTCGCCCTCGCGCTGTTGCTGGCGGGGTGCGATTTCGCCCCGCCCTACGTCCCGCCCCCCGTCACGCCGCCGCCCGCCTACAAGGAGGCGGGCGCCTGGGCGCCGGCCGAGCCTGGAGACGCTCTGCCTCGAGGGGCCTGGTGGACCGGCTTTCAGGACCCCACCCTGGACCAACTCGAGGACGCCGTTCCTACCGCCAACCCGAACCTGAAGGCGGCCCTGGCCGCCTACGACCAGGCCCGGGCTTTCGCGGCGGAGGCGCGGGCGGGCTATCTGCCCACCGTCGGCGGCTTCGAGTCGAACAGCTACAACCGCCAGTCCGAAGAGCGGCTGTTCCGCGGCCATAATCAGCCCAACGAAGAGGCCAACAACGTCATCGGCGCGCAGCTGAACTACGAGGTCGACCTCTGGGGCCGGGTGCGAAACCTTGTCCGGTCCGGCGAGGCGGTGGCCCAGGCCACCGCCGCCGACCTCGCCAACGCCGAGCTCGGCCTGCAGGTCCTGCTGGCCGACGACTACGTCCAGCTGCGAGGCCTCGACGCCGAGGACAGGCTGTTGCGCAACACCGTGGCCGCCTACACCCGGGCGTTCAACCTCACCAATGCGCGCCACCTAGGCGGCGTCGCCTCTGGCCTCGACGTGGATCGCGCTTCGGCCCAGCTGTCCGCGGCCAAGGCCCAGATCAACGACGTGGCCGCCCAGCGCGCGCTCTATGAACACGCCATCGCCAGCTTGGTCGGCCAGCCGGCCTCCGGCTTCACCATCGCGCCGGCGTCGGCTGTGGCGCGACGGATCCCCCGGGAGCCTGCGGGCCTGCCGTCGACCCTGCTGGAGCGCCGTCCCGACATCGCCGCCGCCGAGCGCCGCGCCTACGCCGCCAATCGCCAGATCGGCGTGGCGCGGGCCGCCTACTATCCGACCGTGAGCCTCGGCGCCCAGGGGGGCTGGCAGAACACAGGCGGCAACGACCTGCTGACCACGCCCGACACTTTCTGGACCATCGGACCCCAACTGGCGCTGACCCTGTTCGACGGCGGGCGGCGTCGCGCGGTGGTGGCTGCGTCCAAGGCCGCCTTCCAGATCGCCAGCGCCGACTACCGCGCCACCGTACTGTTCGCCTTCCAGCAGGTGGAGGACCAGCTCGCCCTGTCCCAGCACTATGGCGCGGAAGAGATCGACGAGGCCTCAGCCGTCGGGTCCGCCCAGGCGACCACCCGGCTGTCCCTGATCCGCTACCGCGAAGGGGCCACCAACTACCTCGACGTGGTCACGGCCCAGACCGCCGAGCTTCAGGCTGAACAGACCCGCCTCGCGCTCCAGACCCGCCGCCAGCAGGCCGCCGTCCAGCTGGTCCGCGCGCTCGGCGGCGGCTGGAGCACCGCCGATCTCCCCACGCTGACGCAGACCGCCCAGCCGATTCGGGGCCGCCACGCCGGCTAGTCAGAAGGGCGGGCCGCAGATCGGCGAGACGTCGCTGCGGCCAGCGCTCAAGGCGATCCCGCTCCCGGAACGGCCACTGCAAACGCCTCGATACGGCCGTTACGCTCGGAGCGCTGACGCTGCGGATTATGGGAGTCTGCGGTGCAGACATAGAGGGTGGTTTCATCCGCGCCCCCGAGCGTACAGGCAAAAGCGCTGCGCCCGGTCGCAATCCGCTCCCCCACTTCGCCGCCCTCGCGCACCCGCAGGCATTCAGACGTGCTGGGCGAGGCGACCCAGACCGCGCCCTCGGCGTCCAGGCAGATGCCGTCCGGATAGACGCGGCGGTCCAGCGCCGCCCAGACCCTGCGCCGCGATAGGTCACCGTTTTCAGCGACATCAAAAGCCGTGAGGCGGGCCCCATAGGTCTCGGCGACGATCAGGGTGCGCCTCTCGTCGGCCAGGACCATGCCGTTGGGAAACCACAGGTCCTCGGCGACGACGCGCGCCGAACCGTCGGGATCGACCCGGATCAGCACGGTCGGGCGGGGCGGCTCCGCATCGTCCAACTCGAACCCGAAATTGCCGACATAGGCCCGGCCTTGGCCGTCCACCACCATGTCGTTGCAGCGCCTTGGCGCTAGCGACGACAGGTCTGCGTGCAGTGTGAGCGACCCGTCCGGCTCCAGCCGCAGCAACCGGCGGTCCGTCATGGACACCACCAGCATCCGGCCGTCCGGCAGCCAGCCCAGGCCGGATGGACGGGTCGGCACGTCACAAACGCTGCTAGTCACACCCTCGGCCAACCGGCTGACCTGATGGCCGTGCATGTCCGACCACCACAGCATGCCGTTGCGCCATCGCGGCCCTTCCGCGAAGGCGAGGTTTGCCGCGACGATCATGGCGCACCCTTCCAATCTTTAAACCACAAACGCACGTGGATCAGGCGGGGTGCAGGCGAACAGGCAGCGTCTTGTAGCCGCGCACGAAGCTGGAGAAGACGCGGGTGGGCTCGCCCACCACCTCGATATGGCTGAAGCGCTTGAGGATCTCCTCCCAGATGATCTTCAGCTGCAGTTCGCCTAGGCGATTGCCGACGCAGCGGTGAATGCCGAAGCCGAAGCTGAGGTGCTGGCGCACTCTGGGACGCCGGATCCAGAAGTCGTTCGGACGCTCGATCACCTCTTCGTCGCGGTTGCCGGAGACATACCACATCACGACCTTGTCGCCGGCCCGGATGGTCTTGCCCCCGAGTTCCATGTCGCGTCTGGCGCGGCGGCGCATATGGGCGAGAGGCGTCTGCCAGCGCAGGGTCTCCGACACCATGTTGGGGATCAGACCCGGGTCGGCCTTCAGCTCAGCGTACTGGTCAGGGGTCTGGTTCAACGCCAGGACGCTGCCGGTGATGGTGTTGCGGGTGGTGTCGTTGCCGCCCACGATCAGCAGGATCAGGTTCCCGAGGTATTCCATCTGCTCCATGTCCCGGGTGGCCTCGCCGTGGGCCAGCATGGAGATCAGGTCGGGCTTGGGGGGCGCGTTCACCCGTTCGTTCCAAAGCTGCATGAAGTAGGCGGCGCACTCCATCAGCTCCGCACGCCGCGCCTCGTCGCTCTCCACCAATCCGCTGGCAGGCGTCGCTGTGGCGACATCGGACCAGCGGGTCAGCTTGCGGCGATGGTCCTGGGGAAAGTCGAACAGGTTGGCCAGGGTCATGCTGGTCAGCTCGATGGACACCTTGTCCACCCAGTCGATCTCCTCGCCGAGCGGCAGGGCGTCCAGGATTTCGCCCGCGCGCTGGCGGATCATCGGCTCCATGGCCGCCAGGTTCGGTCCCGCAACGATGGGGCTGACCACCTTGCGCTGGGCGTCGTGCTTGGGCGGGTCCATGGCGATGAACATGGGCAGCTTAAAATCGTCCTCCTCCTCGGCGATGGTGATCGAGGGTTCGGAGGAGAAGGCCTCGTGGTCGGTATCCACGGCCATGATGTCGTTGTAGCGGGTGACCGACCAGTAAGGACCGAACTCATGCTCGGCGGTGAAGTGAACCGGATCCTCCTTGCGCAGGCGCTCGAAGAAGGCGAGCTCCCTCCCTTGCTGGAAGGCCGCGGGGCGGGCCGGGTCCAGCAGGTCAAGCGGCAGGCTGTAGGGATCTGGGACAGGGGCGTTGAAGTCCTGAGCGCCGTCGGCCATGGAGGCTCTTCCTTCCCTAGATCCTGACTGGGTCCAGCGAAGTTACAGCGGCGCGGGGCCTGTCGCCCACGCGCTTCTTCGCGAACCCGCCTGTTGGAAGCACGACCCGTGCTGTCCACTGGGCCCAGGTGGCTTACTGGTTCGAGAGCCATAGCTCAATGCTGTGCGACCACTATGCCCAAGCGGGTCGAGGCGCCAGGATCGACAGCCCTTCAGCCGACCGTCAAACCGGCCTTTTCCAGCTCGCTCTTTCCCTGAGCACAGGAGCTTCCCGGAACGATGGCGCCGTCAGAAGACGCCGTTTCAGCCCAGCGGGCGACCAGCAGCTCGGCAGCGTCTGGACCGTCGCCCACGTGAACGCCGCGGGTGAGGGTGACGTGCGCCTGCTCGAAGCTGCCGCCGCCGGCGCACAGGATCGTTCGGGTGGGCGCGTCCTCCGCCACCAGGGCCAGCAGGCCTGGGCTGACCGACGCCGGAGTGAGCTGAGCCAGCGCCTCGGGTGTCAGCAGCCCCTCCATCATGCGGGTGGCCGCAGTGGGCGCCAGGCAGTTGACGCGGATGTTCGCCTTGCGGCCTTCGATCGCCAGCGTCTGCATCAGCCCGACTAGGGCCATCTTGGCCGCGCCGTAGTTGGCCTGTCCGAAATTTCCGTACAACCCGCTGGAGGAGGTGGTCAGCACGATGCGACCGTAGGATTGGGCGCGCATGATTTCCCAGACCGCCTTGGTGCAATAGGCCGTCCCCATCAGGTGCACGTCCACCACCAGGCGAAAGTCGGCCATGTCCATCTTGCTGAAGCTTTTGTCGCGCAGGATGCCCGCATTGTTGACCAGGATGTCGACCCGACCCCACCGCGCCATGACATCCGCCACCATAGCTTCGACCTGGCCGGATCGGCGACCGACGCGCCGCTGGCCATCGCCTCGCCGCCCGCGGCGGCGATCTCCTCGGCTACCGCCCAGGCCGTCGGACTCGCCCCGTCCGACCCGCCCACTCCGCCGCCCAGGTCGTTGACCACCACCTTGGCGCCTCGCTTCGCCAGCAGCAGTGCGTGGGCGCGGCCGAGGCCGCCTCTCGCGCCGGTCACGATGGCCACCCGCCCGGTCAGATCGATTGGCAAAACGCACATCTCCCCAGGTCGCCAACGTTACGGGGCGGAGATCAATATGATCTCCGCCCCGCCTCAGGTCTCAGCCTTTAGATCAAAGATTAGTGTCGCGTCGGCACGTCGTAGCGATCTGCATCCATCACCTTGGCCCATGCCTCCACAAAGTCCTTGACGAACTTCTCGTGTGCGTCGGAGCTCCCATAGACTTCCGCAAGTGCGCGAAGTTCCGAGTGCGACCCGAAAATCAGGTCGACCCGGGTGGCGGTCCATTTCGCGGCCTGGGTCTTACGATCAAAGCCCTGAAAGCCGTTATCGGAGCCCGCAGGTCGCCATTCAGTCCCCATGTCGAGCAGGTTCACAAAGAAGTCGTTGGTGAGCAAGCCGACCCGGTCAGTGAAGACGCCGTCCTTCGAGCCCTTGGCGTTCGCGCCCAGCACCCGCAGGCCGCCGACCAGGACCGTCAATTCAGGGCCGCTCAGACGCAGCAACTGCGCCCGGTCCACCAGGGCCTCTTCGGGCGCCATGAACTGCTCGCCCTGGCGATAGTTGCGGAACCCGTCGGCTTTCGGCTCAAGCGCATCGAAGGACTCGGCGTCGGTCTGGACCTCGGACGCGTCCATGCGCCCGGGGGTGAACGGAACCTGTACGTCCGTGCCGGCGTCCTTGGCGGCCTTTTCGACGGCCGCTCCACCGGCCAGGACGATCAAGTCGGCCATCGAGACCTTCTTTCCGCCCGCCGCCGCGCCGTTGAACTCCGTCTGGATGGCTTCCAGCTTCTGCAGCACGCCCGCCAGTTCGGAGGGGCTGTTCACTTGCCAATCCTTCTGCGGTGACAGGCGGATGCGCGCGCCGTTGGCGCCGCCCCGCTTGTCGGACCCGCGGAAGGTCGACGCCGAAGCCCAGGCGGTCGAGACCAGTTGCTGAACCGACAGACCCGACGCGACAACCTTGGCCTTGAGGCTTGAGACGTCCTGCGCATCCACCAGCGGGTGATCCACAGCAGGGATCGGGTCCTGCCAAATCAGCGTCTCCTTCGGCACCAGCGGGCCGAGGTAACGGGCGACCGGACCCATGTCGCGATGGGTGAGCTTGAACCAGGCCCGGGCGAAGGCGTCGGCGAACTGGTCCGGGTTCTCGTAGAAACGACGCGAAATCTTCGCGTACTCGGGGTCGAAACGGAGCGCGAGATCTGAGGTCAACATGGTTGGAACGCGCGTCTTGGATGGATCGTGTGCGTCCGGCACGTCTGCGGGCGCGTTCTTGGCCTGCCACTGCTGGGCGCCGGCCGGACTCTTGGTCAGCTCCCAGTCGAACTTGAACAGGTTGTCGAAATAGTGGTTGCTCCACTTTGTCGGCGTCTGGCTCCAGGTCACTTCCAGGCCCGCGGTGATGGCGTCGGCGCCGAAGCCCGAACCATGCTGGCTCCGCCAGCCCAGGCCCTGGTCCTCGATGTCCGAACCTTCGGGCTCAGGCCCGACGAAGGACGGATCGCCGGCGCCGTGGGTCTTGCCGAAGGTATGGCCGCCAGCGATCAGTGCGACGGTCTCTTCATCGTTCATCGCCATGCGCGCGAAGGTCATGCGAATGTCGTGTGCGGAGGCGAGGGGATCGGGATTGCCGTCCGGCCCTTCGGGATTGACGTAGATCAGGCCCATCTGCACCGCACCGAGCGCCTTGTGCAGCTGGCGTTCGCCGCTGTAGCGCTCCGACCCCAGCCACGAACCTTCGGGGCCCCAGTACAGCTCTTCCGGCTCCCAGGTGTCGGCCCGGCCGCCGGCGAAGCCGAAGGTCTGAAAGCCCATAGACTCCAGCGCGACGTTGCCGACCAGAACGTAGAGGTCGGCCCAGGAGAGCTTCGCGCCATACTTCTGCTTGATCGGCCACAGCAGCCGCCGCGCCTTGTCGAGGTTGGCGTTGTCCGGCCAGCTGTTCAGCGGCGCAAAGCGCTGCTGGCCGCCACCGGCGCCGCCGCGGCCATCGGTGATGCGATAGGTGCCGGCGCTATGCCAAGCCAGACGGATGAACAGCCCGCCGTAGTGGCCGAAGTCGGCCGGCCACCACTCCTGCGAATCCGTCATTAAGGCATGCAGATCGGCGATCACGGCGTTCAGGTCGAGGGTCTTGAACTCCTCGGCGTAGTCGAATGCGCGCCCCATCGGGTTGGACCGCGGCGCATGCTGGTTCAGGCCTTCGAGACGCAGGTTGTCGGGCCACCATCCACGATTGCCGCCGCCGCCGCCCACCCGGGCCACCGGGCACTGGCCCGAGATGTTGTCTTCGACCTTGGCGTCCATGATTGTCTCCCTTGAACTGGCTATTCGGATCGGCCGACCATGCGCAGCGATAAGGCGCCGGTTCCTGCCTCAGTCGGCAGGAAGGACCCGAAGCGCATCATTGTAAAATTGATTGTTCATATGAGGGCGATTGACCCGACCGAGGGTTGGGTGGCAAGCGCGTCCCGGACGATCCGGTCGAGGTCGTCGCGCACCGGGCGCCAGTTGGTATGGCGCAGCAGGCGCGAGGCGTCAGCCACCACCTCCGACGGGTCGCCGGGCCTGCGCGGCGCATTGCGACGGCGCAGCCGCACGCCCGCCGCCCGATCCACCGCGTTCAGCATCTCCAGCACCGACCAGCCCCGGCCGTAACCACAGTTGAACACCCGAGGAGCGGCGTCTTCCAGCATCAGCGGCAGGACGGCGAGGTGGGCGGCGGCCAAGTCTTCCACATGGATGTAGTCGCGAACTCCGGTCCCGTCGCGGGTGGGATGGTCCTGGCCATAGACCGGCACGTGATCGCGCTCGCCCCGGACCACCTCCAGAGCCACCGACAGCAGCGAGCCCGGCGCGCCCGCCCTTGCGCCCGCGCGCATTCCAGGGCCTGAGCCCGCGACGTTGAAGTAGCGGAGCGCGACATAGCGCAGGCCATGGGCGCGGGCGGCGTCGGCCAGCATGTGCTCGGTCATCAGCTTGCTCATGCCGTAGGGGTTCAACGGGCAGGTCGGGGCGTCCTCAGAGACGCGGACGGTCGCCGGTGCGCCATAGACGGCGGCGCTAGAGGAGAACAGCAGCGCGGGCGGAGAGGCCGCCGCCAGCACCGCCTCGATCAGCCGCCGGCTCTTGCCCGTGTTGTTCTCGTAATAGCGCAGCGGCTCGGCCAGCGAGCCGGGGGCGGAGGTCGAGCCGGCGAAATGCAGCACCGCCTGCGGCGCAACGGCGGCGAGCACCGCGTCCAGTAGGGGCCGGTCTCCCACGTCGCCTTCCACCAGAGGGACGCCCGCGGGCACGGCCTCGCGAAGGCCGGTGGAGAGGTCGTCCAGGATCGTCGGGCGCCAGCCGTCGTCCAGCAGGGCCGCCACCACGTGCGAGCCGATGTAGCCGGCGCCCCCGGTGACAAGGACGGCCCCGCGGCTCACCGGCGCGGCGCCGCATAACGCTCGACCGCGATGGCCTCCACCCGCACGCGCATCGCCGCCTCGCCGCCGAACTGGAAGCCGAGCTGAGAGGTGTAGGCGGCGCAGGCGTCGGCCTTGCGGACGCGCGCGTCGAAGGCGAGCGCCTCGTCCTCCCTGGCCAGGTCAGGCATGCCTCCGTCTTCAGACCGTGGGGATGCGTCGGACAGGCTCTTCGGCCGCTCCGAGCCTGCGGCGAGGACGCCCAGGTCGACGCCGCTCCCTCACCATCGCATCGGCGGTCCGCTCGGCGGCGTCGTAGTCGAGAAACACGCCCCGAACTCGCCAGCCGCGCTGACTGCGCTCCTGAATCTCGAACAGCCCGTCGCAGTGGCGGATACGGAAGGCGTAGTCGGCCGTCACGCGCCGGATCAGGCGTCGCAGCGCTGGGATGACGGAGTAGCCAAGGCTCATCCAGAGAGACCCACCTGAAGCGAGGCCAGCTTGCAACTGCAACCCGTCTCCGCCCCATCAAACCTCTGCGGCGGCGCTCAGGTTCAAATTGCGGCTTGATGATATTAGAACAGCTTTGAGCCCCGGCTGCAGCCGGGAAACGCGGCCAAAGCTCAGATGGTCGTCACCGGCTTGGCGGCGTAGAGGGCTGGGAAGAGTGTCTCGAGGGCGGCGACCTTCTCCACGTCATAGGCCTGGACGTAGGCGTAGCTCGGATGCCGTGCCATGAAGTCCTGGTGGTATCCCTCCGCGGGGTAGAAGCGGTGCAATGGCGACACCTGGGTGGCGATGGGGGCCTTGAAGACATGGCCGCCGTTCAGCTGGCGGATGTAGGCGTCGGCGTCGCGGCGCTGATCCGAGTCCGCCTCCCATAGCACCGAGCGGTATTGATGGCCGCCATCGGGACCCTGGCGGTCCACTTCGGTAGGATCGAGCGCGACGGAGAAGAAGACGCGCAGCAACTGATCATAGGAGGCAATTTTTGGGTCGTAGGTGACCTGGACGGATTCCGCGTGCCCAGTCAGGCCAGTGCTGACGGTCTCATAATGGGCAGTCAAGGCCTGCCCGCCTGTGTAGCCCGACACAGCGCGGGTGACGCCTCGGACGTGACTAAACACGCCCTGCACCCCCCAGAAGCACCCGCCGGAGAACACCGCGATTCGAACGCCTGGTGGGGCGGAGCGGTTGGTATCCACGGCCGGAACGGGCAGGCGCTGCGCGGGGGCCTCGGCGAGCCCGCGGGTCACCCCCCAGGTGAGAGCCGGCAGCAGGGCGAGGGCGAGAAGTTTGGGGTGCATGGTGGTCATCCTGTCGGGCCTGGATCAGGCAGGGTGGAAGGCGAGGGCGACGCCATTCATGCAGTAGCGCAGGCCCGTGGGCTTGGGCCCGTCGTCGAAAACATGACCGAGATGGCCGCCGCAGCGGCTGCAGTGGATTTCGGTGCGGTCCATGCCCAAGCTGGCGTCGTCGCTGGTGGCCACCGCATGGGGCAGCGGCGCGTAGAAGCTCGGCCAGCCCGTGCCGCTGTCGAACTTGGTGGCGGAGGAATAGGCGGACAGGTTGCAGCCGGCGCAGGCGAAGGTCCCCCGCCTGTGCTCGTTCAGCAGCGGGCTGGACTCCGAGGCCTCCGTGCCCGCCTCCCGCAGCACCGCATACTGGGCGGGGGTCAGCAGGCGGCGCCACTCCTCAGGAGTGTGCCGGACAGTGAAGGGCGCAGGGGCGGCGACCGCCTTGGACCGGCGGCTCGCCAGGGCGACGCCCCCGAGGACGGCCCCTGTTCCGGATAGGATCAGCGCTCGACGGTTCACAATGGGCTCCTCGCGTTCGGTGAGGAGTTCGTCGCGTCCCGCCTAACGGTTACAACTCGGCCAGCCTCAAGATCACCAACGCAGCAACCGTGGCCCCGCGAGCCAGCCGATCAGGGCGGATCCGGCTACGCCCAGGGTGTACCAGACCAAAAGGAACGACGCGGTCGCCTCGTCGCAGTGCAGGCTGTAGCCCGCCGCCCCGGCTCCCCCCGCGGCAAGTCCGAGCAGAGCGCCGGTAAGGCGCAACCGTGCGGGGGCCAAGCCACGCGCCGCCCAGACCAAGCCACACAGGGGCGGCAGGGAAAAGGCCAGGATGAACCATGGGCACACCTCTGCGCTGTGTCCCATCACCATGGGCATCCGCAAAGGCGCCTGCACGTGCATGAGCTCCCAAGCCGCCAGCAAGGCGACGACCAGCACAGGTGCTAGCAGCCAAGGGATACGGTCTCGCGCGACGCCGTGCGGCCGGGTCAGCCGCTCGCACGCCCAGAGCGCCAACCCGGTCAGCGCCATGACGTAGGCCAGTTTGACCCAGAAGACGGCGTCTCCCGTGGCCTGATCCATGTCGGGCCGGAAGCCCAGGATGGCGTGGACGAGCACCGCGGAGACTGAGGCGCCCAGGCCGGCGCCCAGCACCAGTCGGCGCACGACGACGAGCCTGGATGTCGGCCGCAAGTCTGCGGTCAGACCTTCGATGAGCTCCTCGCTCATGGCGCCCCCTTTCCGCCGCCAGGCGCGTCTTCGCCCCGCAGGCGCGCGCCGAGCTTCTGGAAGCCGCGGTGGACCGCGACCTTGACCGCGCTCTGCGACATGCCCGTGCGGCGCGCCACGTCGGCCACCGCCTCCTCGTGCAGCTTGACGCTGACCACCAGGTCGCGCGTTCGCTCCGGCAGGCCTGCAAGGCCGCGGCTAAGGTCGTGGCGGGCGTCCGCCGCAGCGCTCTCATCCTCCACAAACAGGCCGTCCTCGTCCTCGATGGGGGCGAAGCGGCGACGGCCCAAGCGGCGGTAGTGGTCGATGAGCTTGTAGCGGGCGATGGCGTAGACCCAGGCGGTGAGCGGCTGATCTCGGTCGAAGGTGGCCCGCTTGGCGTGGATGGCGATCAGCGTGTCTTGCACCAGATCCTCGCTCTGGGCCGGGTCCGCCATCAGACGCCGGCCGAAATAGGCGTCCAATTGCAGCCGCAGGCTTTCCAGCAGCCGCCGGTAGGCCGCGGCGTCGCCGTCGAGCGCCCGCAGCATCAGCGCCTTCAGCTCGGGTTCGGAGTCGGTCACACCCACGTCCAGGTTCGCCTGGAGAACGGAAAGGTTACAGGATCGGTCGACCGATCTTGCATAGAACCGCCGCGCCTCACGCGACGGCATGGCCAGCGATCGTCCGGAAAGTCAATGTAACCTCAGGCCCACGTTGGACGAACCCCTTCCTGTCCTGCTCTCCTGAGGGGTCGAAGTCGAAGGAAGGTTTCTGATGGCCCGGCTCTGCTCGAAACTGCGTCTGCACCCGGCGATAGGCGGTGTCCTGGCCGTCCTCGCGCTCGCCGGCGCGCCCGCCCTGGCGATGGCCGCCGACGCCGCCCACCCTGAGGTCGTGGAGCTGTTCCAGAGCCAGGGCTGCTCGTCCTGTCCGCCGGCCAACGCCAACGTGCTGGCCATCGCCAACCGTCCCGACGTCCTGACGCTATCCTGGCAGGTCACCTACTGGGACCAGCTCGGCTGGAAGGACACCTTCGGCAGCCCCGCCTTCACCGCGCGCCAGTGGGACTACGCCCACAGCTTCCACAGAAGCGAGGTCGCCACGCCGGAGGTGGTGGTCAACGGCCGCGCCGACATCGTGGGCTCCAACCGGAGCGAACTCGAGGACCTGCTCCACCGCGCGGATCGTGGCGACGGCGGCCCGAGGGTCTCCATCTCCGGCGACCATGTGACGGTGGGCGGTGGCGGGGCCAAAGGGGTGGTGGTCCTGGTCCGCTACGACCCCAACATCTTGCAGGTCCCCATCCAGCGAGGCGAGAACGGCGGCCGGACCCTGCCCCACAAGAACGTAGTGCGCGAGGTCGTGCGGCTCGGCGACTGGAACGGGGGCGAGCGGACCTACACCCTGCCCTCGGCCCGGCGCCCTGGGCTGAAGACCGCGGTGCTGGTGGAGACCGCGCCGGGCGGCGCGATCCTGGCCGCCGCACGAACCTGAGATAGCCGGGGTCATGTCCAGTACGTTCTGATCTCTCATCTCGTCAGACAGCGCCGGTCGACCGCTAGTCGCACCTGAAGATGCCCTCCAGAGCACGTCCGTTCCTACCCTCTGCAACACAGAAGAACTGCTAAGTCGAAACGTTCATCTATGTTAATATGGCCCGAGCTGGGATCGGAGAACGTCTTGGAACGAGTCCAAAGTGCGGTCAGTCCGTCAGACTGGGCCTCTACCCTTTCAGCCCCCCCTATTCTGAGCAGCAGTTCAAGTCTCCTGCGAGGCGGCCTGCTGCGGAGATGGTCCAACACTGCCGGGGGCATGCGACAGCCGCCGCTGGACCACCATCTTGTCGTCGTTCATCTTGGTGGTCCAAAGCACGTGCGCAGGTCGGGAGACGGACCCACGCGTGATGCGGACATTTCTCCAGGACAGATCACCGTCGCGCCAGCCGGGTCGGCCCACGATTGGCAGACGCAAGGGCCGGTAGATTTCACTCACCTTTACATCTGCCCGAAGCGATTTGACCGAACAGTTCACCAGGCCTTCGACCGTGAGCCACGATCGATCCAGCTTCAGGATCGGTTGGGTCTCAATGACGGACTCTTGGAACGCCTCATCTCGACAATGATCGAAGAGCTCGCCGCGGAAGAGACGCCTTCCAATTTCTACTTCGAAACCCTATTCGACGCCGCCGTTCTTCGCGTGGTTCGCCTAGCCACGAACGCCTCGCAGATGCCGGTCAATGCACGCCAGACCTTGGCCCCCATTAAACTGCGACGCGTAAAAGCGTTTATCGAAGCCCATCTGGAGCAGGACCTCGACCTGCAGGCCTTGGCCGATGTGGCCGGCTTGAGCCGATTCCATTTTAGCCGTGCTTTCAAGCAGACAACGGGTTGTTCGCCTTATTTATTTCTGATCAGGAGCCGAATTGAGCGGGCCAAGCTGATTCTTATGCAAAGCAACGACTCCATGGCGGAGGTCGCCCACGCCCATGGTTTTAACAGCGCGGCTCAGTTCGCCTCCGCTTTTCGGAAGATCACCGGAATCTGTCCGAGCGAATGGCGGCGAAACATTTGACCAAGAGCCTGCTAGAGGCCGCTGAACCAGTTGAAGCCCTGCTCTTCCCGGTAGCCGCGGGATTGGCGTCGGTGACCTCCATGGAGGTGATCCACTTCGGGTTCTTGAATCCCAGCTTGGTGGAGGTGCGCAGGCGCAGCTGATAGCCGAACGGGTCCGTGATCGGGGCGCCGGTGTCGCGGGTGCCCAGCAGGGTCTGGGGGTGCAGGGCGGTGGCCATGTCGATACTGCTGGGATAGTTGTCGGCGGTCTGGAAGGCGGCGTACCTGGCCTTCAGGTCCGCGCGCACCCGCCTCAGGAAGTCGCCGAGCGGGACGCCCGACCATTGGCCGATATAGTCCCAGCCTTTCACGCAGATGTGGCGGATGATGATCTCGCGCTGGGGCAGGGCGGCGAATGGATGGGTGGTCCAGGGCCGCTTGGACTGTCAGCTAGACGGCCTGGCCCGAGTAGCGTGAAGTGGTAATCGATGGTCAGGGCTTGATCTAAGTTGAAGGAGTCGTCGCACTGGGATGTCCGGGTAACAGGCTTTTGGCGCGCCAAGATCGGGGGGAACTTCACTCGATATGGCAGTGATCCCACCCGCGCGATACTCCGGAACCTGTTCTTCAGCAATAAACAGGCGTTGACGGCAAGGTGCAAAGGGTCATTCCAGGATGGATGCCTGACGAGTAGGCCACCAAGGGATAGGCTATGAAGCTGTGGATCGTTACGCTTCTGACTGGAAGCTCCTATGGCCTTAAGTCTGGGCGATTCAATAACCTTATGCAAAGACACCCTCATGCTGGAGCGATCTCATCACGAAGCGATGGCGTATACTTGTTTATATAAGAGGTTAAGGCGAGTGCATTCAGGCCATAAAGATGAGCAGGACTGCTTTATTTCGATCAACGTGGCCGCCGGAAACGTCGCCCATTTTGCAGGTGAGGTCAGGCATGCGGATCGACCCGCTGGCGCGGCTCCCAGCCGGGCCTGTGGAATGCGGTCGAGCCTGTGAGCCCGCCCCGGTCCGTCCTGCTCTGTGCCTGCTTGGTCGCGGCGGCCTCCGGCGCGGCGAGGGCCCAGATCGGCGACGAGCCGCCCGATCTCACGCTCACCCTCAAGCAGAGGCAAGAGATGCGCTTTCCCCAAACCGTGCGGGCGGGTAGCTTGCGCGGCGAGCACGTGATCCAGGCTGGCCACAACATGAAGCAGGTCGGCACGGTGGTGGGGGTATATCGATCGGGCGACGACGACCTGACGATGGTCATGCGCTACGATGGCTTTTTCGGGCTCGGCTCGCGCACCATTGCGCCTGACCTCGACAACACCGTCTTGGTCGGCCCCTATGTGAATATCGTGGACCTCGACCCCAAGGAGATCGCCAAGCTACCGGACTTCACCGCGAAGGATGGCGCCTATCTAGGGCCTGACGACACGATCCGGCTCGGGGTAGGTCAAAGTACTGAAAGCCGGCTGTCGACAATGCCTACCTGTATATAAGGGCTGCATGAGCCTCGATGATTGTAAGATAATACTGGACGTCGAGATCGAGCTTGGCACACTGGATTGATCCGGATCATCGTCGGCCGCTCCATCAATCAAGCCGTAGGGCTTGAAGGGCTGGAAAACACCGGCAGAAGCGCGGGACCAGTGCCTCGCCCCCCGCCCCGACCCTCCCCTCAGGGGGGAGGGAGATCGTCGGCTCGGGGGGCCGCCTCGGCTTGCGCCCGCAATCCCGCGAGGGTGGCCGTGGGCGTGACAGCTTCGGGGTCGATCAGGCAATGGAGGATCGCGGGCTTGCCGCTGGCGAGCGCCCGAGCCAGGGCCGGCGCGAACTCTTCCGTGCGCTCGATCCGCTCCCCGTGGCCGCCATAGGCGATGGCCAGGGCGCGAAAGTCGGGGTTGCGGAGCGCGGTGGCGGACGGGCGGCCGGGGTAGCGCTTTTCCTGGTGCATGCGGATGGTGCCGAACATGGCGTTGTCGAGCAGCACCACGAGGACGGGCAGTTCGTACTGCACCGCGGTGGCGAACTCCTGGCCGGTCATCATGAAATCGCCGTCGCCGGAGATCACCAGCACCGTGCGCCCCGGCAGCACCCGCTTGGCGGCCACCCCCGCCGGCAGGCCGTAGCCCATGCTGCCCGAGGTCGGCGCGAGCTGGCCGCCGAAATGGCGGCAGGGCCAGAACCGATGCGCCCAGGTGGCGAAATTGCCCGCCCCGTTGCAGACGATGGTGTCGGCCGGCAGCGCACGGATCATCTCCTGCATCGCCTGGGCCATCTGGAAGCCGCCGGGCGTGCGGACTGGGCTGAGGTCGCTCCAGGTCAGATACTCCGCGTGCGCGTGAGGCCCCGCCTCCGAGCCCGCCACGCTGAGCGACAGGGCGGCCAGCGCCTCGACGAAGCCCGCGGGGGAGGCGTTCACCGCGATCGTCGGCCGGTACAGCTTGCCGAGCTCGTTGGGATCGGGATGAGCGTGGATCAGGGCCTGGACGGGATCGGGGATCGCCAGCAGGCTGTAGGCCTGGGACGCGATCTCCGACATCCGCCCACCCACCAGCAGCACCAGGTCCGCGCCCGCGATCCGCGCCACCAGCCGGGGGTTGGCGCCCAGACCCAGATCGCCCGCATAGCAGGGATGGTCATGGGGAAAGAGCATCTGGCGGCGGAACGAGCAGGCCACCGGCATTCCCGTCCGCTCAGCGAAGGCGGCGAAAGACGCCACCGCCTCCGCCGACCAGCGCGACCCGCCCAGGATCGCGATGGGCCGTTCGGCCGCCGCCAGCGCCGCGCGGACCCGCTCCAGCTGGGCCGGACCGGGATGAAGCTCCACCGCCGCCACCGCGGCGGCGTCCTCGACCTGCACCCGGTCGGTCAGCATGTCCTCCGGCAGGGCGACCACCACGGGCCCCGGCCGGCCGGAAATCGCCACGGCGAAGGCGCGGGCGATCACTTCCGGCAAGCGCGCGGCGTCCTCCACCTGCACCACCCACTTGGCCATGCTGGAGAAGACGGCCGTGTAGTCCAGCTCCTGGAAGGCCTCGCGTCCCAGGAAGGCGCGCTCCACCTGGCCGACGAACAGGATCATCGGGGTTGAGTCCTGATGGGCGATGTGCACCCCGGCCGAGGCGTTGGTGGCGCCGGGACCGCGGGTGACGAAGCACACGCCCGGCCGCCCGGTCAGCTTGCCGTGCGCCTCCGCCATCATCGCCGCGCCGCTTTCCTGGCGGCAGACGGTGACGGCGATGTCGGCGTCGTGCAGGGCGTCGAGCACCGCCAGATAGCTCTCGCCCGGCACGCAGAACAGGTGCTCCACACCCTGGACGCACAACTGGTCCACCAGCACCTGGCCGCCGGTCCGAGACGATGTCATGGCGAAACTCCGCAAAGCCGCGCGGGAGGTGTCTGCGCGCTTGATGGCCGGAGTTGGCTAGCGGCGGGCGTCTCCCGCGTCAAAGCCCGTCGCGGCTCGCCGAGATGCTCCCCCTCTGGGGGCTGTCGGCGAAGCCGACTGAGGGGGCTCCAGCTTGACTCCGCGGCGCCGCCCCCTCCACCAGCCTTGCTGGTCCCCCTCCCCCAGAGGGGAGATCGAGGCGCGAGCGTACCCCTACCCGCGCGGATTAAACGCTACTTCCGATACGATCCGCTTGCCGTCGCGGCGGGAGAGCTGGATGGCCACGTCCACCATGGCGCCGACGTAATCGATGATCTCGCCTCGGCCGAGGTTGGCGCCGGACTGCAGCACCATCAGCGCGATCTGGTCCACGGCGGCCTTGGGGCTGTCGGCGTGCACCGTGGTGATCGAGCCCGGGTGGCCGGAGTTCACCGCGCGCAGGAAGCTGTAGGCCTCGGCGCCGCGCAGCTCGCCCAGGATGATGCGGTCCGGGCGCATCCGCAGCGACGCCTGGAGCAGGGTCTCGGCGGAGACGTTGGCCTCGCCCAGCTCGCCCCGCACCGCGATCAGGCCGATGGCGTTGGCGTGCTGGAGCCGCACCTCGGGCGTGTCCTCGATCAGGATCAGCCGCTCGTGGGCGGGGATCTCCTTCACCAGGGCGTTCAGGAAGGTGGTCTTGCCGGTGGAGGTGCCCCCCGAAACGATGATGTTCTTCCTGGCCTGCACCGCCCCCCGCAGGAACGCCGCGATGTCGCCCTGATCCAGCGCCGCCTGCAGCGCCTGGTCCACCTGGGAGCGGTCGTCCAGGCTGGAGCGGCGGGCCCGGTCGAAGGCGCCGGACGAGGCGTAGTCGTCCAGGTTCAGATCGTTGACCACGTGCTTGCGGATGGCGATGGCCATGGCGCCGCGGGTGGCCGGAGGGGCCACGATCTGCACCCGGGCGCCGTCGGGCAGGGTGGCGCTTAGCAGCGGATTCTCGCGGTTGACGCCCTGGTGGGCGGCGGCGGCGATCTGGCTGGCGAGCCGCCACAGCGACTGGTCGGTCAGCTCCGGCGCGGCGTGGCGCTCCGCCTCACGCCCCAGCGTCTCGACCCAGACCTCGCCCGGGGCGTTGATCAGGATGTCGGTGACGTCTGGCCGCTCCAGCCATTGGGCGAGCGGGCGCAGGTAGGCGTCGAGATAGACGCCGCGTTCCACCAGGCGCGCGGTCATCGGCTGGTCTCGCCGACGGGGGTGAAGTCCAGGTCGCGCTGGACGAAGATGCGGATCGGGCTGCCCTGGGCCACCTTGATGGTCGGCGGGATGTCGGTGGGCAGCAGTCCGCTCGTCAGACCGCCGCCGCCTGAGGACCCGACGGTCACCTGGGTGCTGGGCGTGCCCGCCGCCGCATAGGCCGCGGCGTTCAGCACGGTGAGCAGCACCGCCCCGCTGAACCGCTCGAAGAAGTGGCGGTCGACCTTGCCAGCCAGGCCCGCGCGTCCCAGCATGTCGCCGCCGCCCGAGCTGATCTGGATGGAGCCTCCGTCGGGGCGCAGGATGCGCGTCCAGATCACGAAGATGCGCGAGGCGCCGAGCGAGGACGAGCTGCGGTACTCCCCAATCACCCGGCTGCCGCGCGGGATCAGCACGTTGGTTCCGTCGAAGCTCCTCACGTCGCGGCTCACCACCGCGCGGGCATAGCCCGGCAAGTCGGAGTTCAGCGCCGTCTCCAGCACCGCGGGAATGATGGTCCCCTGGGGCGCCAGCGTACTCTGGTTGCGGAGCAGGCTGGCGGTGGCGTGCTCCGGCAGGGCGCCGCCCTCGACCCGGGCGGCGAACTGTTCGTCCCCATTCAGGCCCGAGGGGCCTCCCGCCGCGCCTTTGGACTCAGCCGCCTTCGCCGCGGCGGCCGCCCCCGCAGCGCCCCCCGGCGCGTTCGCCAGATCGACCACCAGCACCGGCGCCTTGCCGTCGGAGGTGGGCGGCGCGAGCGGCCTGGGCGGGGGCTGAATGATCACGGGAAGAGGCGCAGGCGGCGGGGTGACGAGGGCCACGGCCGGAGCCGCCTGGGGCGGCAGCTGACCCCGGGCGGCGGCCTGCATGGCGTCCACCTCCGGCGGCGTCGACGGGGCGGCCAGCGCTGTGGTGTCGCTGGACGGCGGCGGCAGGTCCGAATTGGCGTGAGGCCGATGGCTGCTGAGCCACAGGAAGGCGACCAGGCCCAGCAGCACGGCCCCGCCGCCCACCAGCCAGGGCGTAGAGCCGGAGGCTGAGCCCGCGACCGCGGGCCGGGCCGCGCCGCCTTCCGATGCGTCCTCGGTCCCCGGCGCGCTGCGCGGGTCCGATCCGGACGGAAACTCGGCCCCGGAACTCATGGCCGCGCACCCTGCTTTGCGGCTTCCTTAGCCGTCTTGGCGTCATGCGGGCGCGGGGCCTCCGCACCCCTCAGCGGCGCGCGGAAGCCATCGTTATAGAGGTTGGTGACGGTCTTGCCGTCGCGGAGCGTGAAGCGAGGTGCGATCTGCTCGACCACCTCATAGCCGTCGCGCCAGGTGTAGTTGACCAAGCTTTCCTGACCGTCCGGTTCCACGGAAAAGACCGCCGGCGTGGTGGCTGCGTCGGGCCAGCGGAAATAGGTGAACCTGCCGTCGTCGAACACGACCGAGGGCAGCAGGTCACGCGAGCCAGTATAGGTGTAGAAGGTGTTGCGCCGCTCCGGCTGGGCCGGCGGCGGCGCGGGCGCGACCGTGGCGATGGCCGGGGGCGGCGGATAGAGGAAGCGCACCACATAGGTCATGCCGATCTGGGCGGCGGCGCTGGCGGGATGGGCGTCGAGTTCGAACAGATAGCTGCGGCGGTCGGTGACCACGGTCATGTTGGTGCGGGTGGCGTGCTCCACCGGCTTGACGAACAGCAGGCTGGCTTCCTTGTTGGGCGTCACCTGCCAGGTCGAGCCGTCGCCGATGGCCACGTTCTGCACCCGCTCGTCGAGCGCGAACTGCACCATCAGCTGGTAGCCGAAGTAGGCGTCCAGCCGCACGACCGCGCTGGGGTCGTAAGGCAGGACGCGGATGCGCGCGTCGGCGGGGTGGCCATAATAGGCCGCGTGGGCGGGGACGGCGGTGACCAGGGCGAGGGCCGCCGAGAGCGCCCGCACGAACGCGTGTGCGTCCTTCGAGACGCGGGCCGAGGCCCGCTCCTCAGGATGACGGACGTTGGGGCGGGCACATACCTTCGTCGTGCTGAGGAAGGCCCTGGAAGGGCCTGTCTCGAAGCCCGAAGGGCCGCCAAAACGGCTCACGGCGTCGTCCCACCCGTCGTCGCGCCCACCACAGGCGGCGGCGCCATCGGAGTCGCGGCCGCTGGCGTCTCGGAGTCCCGTCGGTAGCGCGTGACCTGGAAGCCGAGCGGGTTGACGAAGCGGTCGGCCATGCTCATCGGCGCGTTGCTGTAGCGGAAGGCCAGCACCGCGGCGTACGGCTGGGCCGGGCCGATGGTGGAGGACCCCGCCTCGTGGCGCGTTGTCTCAAACCGCACGAGCGCTGTGGTCGGCGACAGCAGCGAGACGCTCTCGATTGTCACGCTGAGCGTGGTGGTGGGCGAATAAAGGTTCAGCGGGCTGTCGGGCGTGGTCTTCTGCATCATGCGCAGATACTGCGCGCGGGCGTCGCCAGCCGACCACAGCATGACCTTGCGGTAGTCGTCGCGCAGGTCGGTGGCGTCGAAGGTTTCCCGCGCCAATACGTACTGCACCAGGAAGGACTGGGTCACGGCCTGGTCCTGGGTCAGGGCGCCGTTGCTCTTCAGCCCCGCGGCCAGCTGGACGTAACCCGTCTGGCGGTCCACCGTAATGACGTAGGGCGTCACCGTCTTCAGCGGCGCCAGCGCGGCCAGCGCGAAGGCCTCCAGGCCCGCCGCGGCCACGGCGACGCCGGCGACGATCCAGGCGACCCGGCGCGAGGCGCGCAACGATCCGTGCACGTCGGAGGCCCAGGTCGCGCCGTCCTGATAGTAGCGCTTGCGCTCCGATGCGCCGTGCTTGGCGACGGCGGGCCGGGTCTCGCTCATGCACCGCTTCCTACATGGCTACGCGGGCCGGAGCGACCCGTGCGGGGGCTGGAGCTGCGCCGGGACTGCTGGCCCAGGCGCACGTCCACCGGCGTCTGCATCGTCGCCGCCCGGTCGGCGAGGGTGGTGACGGTGGTCCGCCGATCAGCGCCGGCGCCCACCGCCGCGGCGAGCATCCCGGCCGAAGGCGGAGCCACCGCCGCGTCCCGGCGCGCCTGGGCGGCGGCGGCCGAGGCGATGCGCACCGCGCGAGGTTGGGCCGCCATTTCGGCTGGCCCGACGACCAGGCTCTGAGAGGCGCTGTTGGCGCCGGGCGTGCCGCGCAGGCGAGGCGGCTTGAACCCCGCCGCGATCACGCCGCCCGCCGCGGCCAGCCCGAAGGAGACGCCGGCGAAGACGCACACCAACACAGTGACCGCGAACGCTACGCCGGGCAGATAGATGCTGTCCGAGCGCATGGTCTCCAGCTGCTGCAGCGACGGGTCGAGCAGGGTCAGGGCGAGGCCCAAGGTCAGCGTCACCGCCAGGGGCGCGAAGGCGAAGGCCAGGCTCGCCTTCAGCCAGCCCTGGAAGATGCCCTGGGTGCTCTCGAACAGAAGCGTCGCGATGAAGATCGGACCGAGCGCCAGCAGGATGGCCAGCACGATTTTGGACGCCAGCAGCACGCCGAGGCTCGACAACAGCAGCACCACCGCCGATCCTAGCAGCAGCAGCGAGTCGAAGCCGGACTTGCTGAGCAGGGCCGGGAGCTGGCCCGCTCCCGCCACGTTGGGTGCGAGCGCCCCCGCCACAGGCGCCACGACGGCCGGCGCGCCTGCGGGCGTCGCGGGAGAAAAGGCGGTCATGTCGGTGAAGGCGCGCTGCAGCCCGTCGAACACGTTGTCGCCCACCACCGACCCGTTGCCGCGCAGGTCGTGCAGGATGACGCCGGCGATCTGCTCGGGCCCATAGAACAGCAGGTGGTAGACGAGCGTCTGATAGGTCTCCCATTGAGTGGCGAGCGCCAGCACAGCGCCGAGCTTGACCGCCGTCAGCGCCAGGTCGCCGACGTTCAGCGGCGCGCGGCCGAGCAGCAGGCGAAACCCGATCAGGGCCACATAGATCGTCATCAGCACGGTCAGCACCTCGACGAAGGCGCCCCCCGGCTGGAACAGGGCGCCGTAGCCGGTCTGCACGATGCTCTGCACGTTGCAGTCGACCACGCCCAGCAGACCCCGAACCAGCGGGTCGTCGGGTCCAGGAACGGGGCAGGCGCCGGCCATCAGAGCTCGGCTCGTGGAGAGAAAGGCGGAGTCAGGACAGAGGCCTTCGCAAGCGTGCGTGCTTCAAGACAGGCTTCAATAAAGCCTTCCTCAGCATGACGAGCCTTTGTGCATTCAGCCCCGTCCGTCATCCTGAGGAGCCCCGTAGGGGTGTCACGAAGGACGCAGACCGTCTGTACAAAGTCGCCAGGACGTTTTTGTCTGAAACAGCCATGCTCTAGGCGTGCTTCAAGAGGTGCGGCAGCCAGTCGGCGGGCGCGTCGCCGTACTCGAGACGTAACTGGTCGAGCCTGCGCACGGTGGATTCGCGCCCCGACAGCACGGTGAGCAAGTCCGGCATTCCGCTCAGGTTCAGCCGAGCCACCACGCTGTCATTGCCGTGCTTGATCAGGAAGCAGTGGGTGGAGTCCGGCAAGGTCCGCACCAGCTCAAACTCGTGCCGCGTCAGGCCGAAGCCGCCGCAGTAGTCGGCCTCCTGGGCCTTGGGGTTGATCATGAAGATCTGGGTGGCGGCCTGCTCGATGATCGCCGAGGAGATGCGCGAGCCCAACGCGTCCTGGGCGCTCTGGGTGCAGAAGCCGACGATGCCGTTGCGCTTGCGGATCGTCTTCTCCCAGTCCTTGATCCGCTGCACGAAGACGTCGTCGTCCAGCGCCTTCCAGCCCTCGTCGATGACGATGATCGAGGGCGTGCCGTCCAGCCGCTGCTCCACCCGGTGAAACAGATACATCATGGCGGGGGTGCGGGCCGACGGGTCGTCCAGGATCTGGGTCAGGTCGAAGCCGATGGTGCGGACGTCCAGGTCCAGCTCGTCCACCGCGTTGTCGAACAGCCAGGCGTAGTCGCCGCTCCCGTGCCAGGGGGCGAGGCGTGCGGCCAAGTCTGTGCTGGAGGGCCGCCGCGACCCGCGGAACAGCTCCACGAAGTGGCGCAGCCGGCGAAACCGCTCTGGCTGGGTGAAGTTGGCGTCCACAGCGTCGGCGATGGCGCCCAGGTCCTCGGCGTCGAGCGCGGGGCCGTTGGCGGTGATCAGCCGGGCGGTCCAGTCGGCCAGGAAGCGGCGGTTGGGGGCGGTGTCCTCCAGCAGCAGTGGGTTCAGCCCCGTAGGCTGGCCGGGCCGCAGCACGTCGTAGCGCCCACCGATGGCGCGCAGGAAGATTTCGGCCCCTCGGTCCTTGTCGAAGTAGACCGTTCGGGGGTCGAGCTTCTGGGCCTGGGCCAGCAGGAACCCCAGCACCACTGTCTTGCCCGAACCCGACGGCCCCACGCAGGTGAAGTTGCCGAGATCGCCATGGTGGAAGTTGAAGTAGTAGGGACCCGCCGATGTGGTCTCGAGCACCGTGATCGCCTGGCCCCAATGGTTGGCCGACGCTTGGCCCACGGGGAAGTTGTGGCAGCTGGCCAGGGCTGCGAAATTGCTGGAGGAAACCAGGGCGCGGCGGGCGATGTCCTTGAAGTTGCCCGGGAACTGGGCCCAGAAGGCGGGCTCCAGGTTCACCTCCTCGCGTACCGCGATCACGCCGAGCTCGGTGAAGGCCGACTGCACGTCCGCCGCCGCCGCGTTCAGGGCGGGCAGGCTCGGCGCCTTGACCATCACCGTCATGTGGTGCTCGCCGAACGCGGCGCGGCCCGCGGCCACGTCGTCCTTGGCGGTGTAGAGGTCGCGCCGCAGGCTCGTCGCCTCGTCGTCGGCGGCCTTCATGCGCCGCAGCGCCAGGTTCATCCGGTCCAGCGTGGCCTGGCGGTCGACGAAGCCGAAGCTCTCGCTCAGCACCATCTCGTAGGGGAGGCGCAGCAGATCATCGAGCATCCCAGGCGTCGTCTGGCCGGGATAGTCCTTCACCGAGATCATGGCCGCAAAGCTGCGATCCAGCCGCCCTGCCGCCGACATCTCAAGCGAATCGGCGCCGAAGCTGACCCGGCGGTAGGGCAGATAGAGGCCGAGGTCGGCCTCGGGCAATCGCACCGGCCGCGCCTCGCCGTTATAGAGCAGGCTCAGGAACTCCAGCGGCTCGGAGCACAGCCCCTGCGGCCCGTCATAGGCGGTGAGCAGGCGGGCGCCGTAGGGGGCCAGCGCCGCCAGTAGACCGTCGCGCGCGCCGTTTAGGGCCGAAAGGTCCCGGGCGAAGGCGGCGTCGGACTCTTGCCGGTCTCCCGCCCCGCGGATCGAGCGGATCAGCTCCTGCACCCCCCCGACCCGGCCCTGCAGCGGCCGGCGCACGACGGTGAGAAACAGGTCGTTTACGTACATGCGCCGCGAGGCCAGCCAGGCGCGCCACTGGTCGTCCAGCCCCTGGCTGAAGGGATCGGGGAACTGGCCAGGCAGCTCCGGCGAGGTCTCGCGTCGCAGGACGTGATGGTAGAGGGCGAAGCGGGAATTGGCGACGCCGCGCAACATCGTGTCGCGCACCGACTTGCGGTAGTTCAGCTCCTCAGTGTCGGCGGTCTCGAACGGGAAGCCCGCCAGGTGCAGCACCTGCATCAGCCGGCCGTCGCGGGTCTGCAGCGTGGCGTCGTCCACCTGGCGCGCATAGGGCAGGCGCGACCCCGCCGCCTGTTCGCGGCGCTCGTCGGGCCGGGGCGTGCGGGTCAGCAGGATTGTGGCCATGTCTTAAGGCGAGTACGAGTTGCAGCGCCAGAAAGAGGCGTTCTTCACCCGCGGGCAGCGGCTCACCTTGACCATCCACAGGTCGAAGAAGCGAGGCTCGCGCAGGCACCCCAGATAGCCGATGACGTGCAGAACCGGTGCTATCAGCAGCGCCCAAAACGAGTGGGTGACCAGAAAGAGCTCGATGGTCACCACCGCGTTCAGCACGAAATAGCTGTAGGTGACCCCGGCGAACATCTGCGGCCGGGTCAGAGCGCCGAACACCGGGTCGCGGTCGAGTTGCGCCACGCCCTAGCCTCCCCCCGCCACCGAGCGCACGCCGGCCACGATGGCGGCGGCGCCGAAGACGATGAAGCAACCTAAGATCACCGTGGCCCCACGCCGCCAGTCGATCCGCCCGGTCAGCATCAGCAGCCCCGTGGCCCCGACCGCGATCACCGCAAGCGCGGTCGCCACATTGCCGAGCAGGGTGCCCTGAAGCCAGGTGACCGCGTTCAGGATGACCCCCGAGCCGGCGGGATCGAGCTGGACGGACTGGGCATGAGCCATGACCGGCGTCGCCAGCACGGCAAAGGCGGCGGCGAGACGTTCGAGCGGTCTGCGGGGGGTCTTCATTCTAGCTTCGCCTCATCGCACCGATCGCGGAGCCGGCACGACGGCCTGGCTCAGCCGGTCCAGCACTGCGGCCACATAGGCCTGGGTTTCCTTGTACGGCGGGACGCCGTGAAAGCGATCCACCGCACCGGGGCCCGCATTGTAGGCGGCGAGCGTCCGGACCAAGTCGCCGTTATAACGCCGCATAAGGCCATTGAGATAGGCTGCCCCGCCCTTCAGGTTCTGCGCGTCGTCTTCCGGGTCGACCCCCAGTGCGCGAGCGGTGGCGGGCATCAGTTGCATCTCGCCGATGGCCCCCGCCCGTGAAACGCGATCACTGCGGAGTCCGGACTCCCGCCATGCGACCGCGGCCATCAGATCTGGGCTGAGTTCCGCCCCTTCCGCGGCCCGGGTCAGGGCGAGGCTCTGGCGGGCGGCGACGGGTGATCGACGGGCGACCCTATGATGTTTCACAGCCGGGGGCGAGATCGGGGTCGTCCCCTCGTCGGTGACGACGGCGGGGCCGTCGAAAACCTTCACCGCGCCGCCCTCACCGATCTCCATGACCTGCGCAGTCGCGACCGATAAACCGGAGGCGAGTGAAACGAGGGCCGCCAAAACCACGGTCCCGGCCCTGAGAAGTGCTTGCGACGCCATCATCTCAATATTGGACCTGCAGGCACAAAGCCCGCCAGCCCTTTTATCACGAGTACCCCCCGCCGCCTGCCCGTAAGGCTTGGTGGCGAGCCGTCGAGACAGCCTCGGAGAAAAGGCGCGTACGCCGTCCCCCAAGGCCGCATGACGAGCTTGACCCTAGGCGCTCTGGCGGATGTTGCCGTTCATGCCATTGGGGAAGAACAGGCCGCCGGCGGCCGCCGCTGCGGTGCCGTAGACGATGTTCAGGACCTGAGCGGCCGTCCGGTCGTAGGCGATGGAATTGCCGTCGGCGTTGACGATGTTGGAGATCGTCGAGTTTGCGCCCGCGATGCCCTGGTCGTCGGAGTTGGTGCCGTCCAGCTTGGCGCGGAGCGCCGAGATGGCGCTCGTGGCCGTATAGGGATTGATCGCAGGCGCCGGGCTCTGCAGGCCCATGGCGTAGAGCGCGGTGCGGATCAGGCCGGAGTGGTAGGCCTCCACCGCCAGGATGCCAGCCGCGGCGTCGAGGTAGGCCTTGTTGGTGATCAGCGGCGAGGCGCCGTGATAGGCGGTGACGCCGACGTCCTCGAAGATGTAGGCGCCGAGCAGAAAGTTCTCGTCGCTGGCGTAGGGATCGAAGGTGCCCGAGGTGATCAGGCCGGCCGCCATCGCCGCCGTTGTAAAGGCGCCGCCCGCCGAAACGTCGAGCGCCGGTTGCGCCACGGCGGAGGTGCCGAGCTTGTTGCGCAGGAAGGCGACGTGGTGGATTTCGTCCTGGGTGATCTCGTTTGCGTAGGCGATCACCAGCGGCGTCGTCAGGTTGGCCTTGCGACCCGGGATGATGGCGCCCTGGACGCCGGTGCCGCTCATCAAGCTCGAATCAATTGGGTTGCCGGTCGCCGCGTAGCTATAGAAGTTGGCCTCGAGATATTCGAGGTTCAACGCGAAGTTGAGGATGTCTGCATCGCTCACGGTGGAGGTCTGGGCCGACGCGACCGTGGTGCTGGAGTTGCCGCCGCCGCACGCCGTCAAGGCGATGGTGCCCGCTGCGCCGGCTGCGAAGCCGCCCGCCATCTTGAAGAAATCGCGACGCTCTCCGCGACGCTTAACCCGCCGATCCATGGCGTCGATGAGGTCAGCTTCCTGCATGGCTTACTCCTTTGCGTACCGAAGTACGTCTTCACAAAACCCCTGAGCGGGGGTCCAGACAGACCGCTCAGCCGTCACGTCTCAAAGCGCACCCGCCGGACAGATCCGTCTGACGCCACTTACGCGTCGGCGGTTGTCGCGGATGCAGCGACCTACACACTGTTCAAAAGATTTGCTATCTGCGTTTCGAATACTGACTGGCCATGAAAATTTCTCGCCGCCGCGAAATCATGAAAGAGCACCTTTTGCGTGATAGGCATCTTGATAACGGTGAGCGCCGCTGACGTACACGTCCTTGCATGCTCAAGCCCCCAGCTCCGCCATTCGGCCTAGGTGAGACGCGAACGGCGTCGTGAGGCCCTAGCGGCGGATATCGCGTTTATTCACCCGTCACATTCCTCCAATCCACATCATAAGCGGCTATAATGTGGCGACTTGCGATGTCATGGCGGGGCTGGCGACTAACATTTGTCGTATCGGTCAGTCGAAAATATTTCTGTTCTTAAGACTTTCCGTTCGGTCGATCAGATGTGTGGGCTCATCGTCACACTTGGCCCCCGCCGATGTTCATCGCCGCGCAACGAGGCTTTGCAGCGGTGGCCAATTGCCCTATTGCCCCGCACGCCCCTCCCCAGACCCTCTGCGTTCCTCATACTGTAAATGGAGCTTGATATGAAAGCTTACGTCATCGCGGGCGCACTCGCCGTCAGCGCGGCCTGGGCGCTTCCCGCCGCCGCGCAGAGCTTCAGCCCCTACAACCTGCTGCACGACAGCTATGTCGAGGTCGAAGGCGGCGCGGCGGTGGAAGGGCGGACCAAGATCGGCATCGAGGCCCAGGGGCTCGGCGCCTCCTCCCAGTCCGCCAGCCAGGACCATGACTTCTTCGGGGGCGGCTTGGTCGGGGTGAACATCGTCAACGGGCTCTCCCTGGAAGGCGAGGGCATCTACACCCGCAACAACCAGTATTTCTCCCCCACCAACGCGGTGTTCGGCACAGGCGGGGCGACCCGCACCTACGGCGGCCTAGGCAACCTGAAGCTGAGCCTGCCCTTCACCCTGACCTTCAACGTGCCCCTCGGCGCGCATTCGTTTACCTTGGGACTGAAGCCTTACATCTCTCCCGGCGTGGGCTATGGCGAACTCCGCTACACCGGCCACAACGGGGCCTTCAGCTACGACGACAACCACACCGGCGTCATCTGGCAGGCCAAGGCCGGCATGGACTTCCGCTTCGGCGAGCATTTCGGCCTGGACATAGCCTATCGGTATCTCCAGTCGCCCGACTACAACCGCCCGGGCTCCTTCAACAGCCCCGGCTACTCCGCCCTGACCCGATCCCACGTCCAGGCGGTGACCGGCGGCCTGAAATACTACTTCTGATCGCGCTGCCGGCTACCGGCGTCGTGTGGCGCCGGTAGCTCGACGCCGACCGCCACCGACGCCCGCCGCGACTTTCGCTCGTCGAGGTCATGCGACGCGCCTTCCGCCCGCCCGCGGTCCAGTCCGCGGTAGGCTGCAATGACGTCTTATCGAGCTCTAGCCTTGCAGGCCGGCGAAGCGCGCCATTGCGTCGCCCTGGAACTCCCGGGGGCCGATGTGCATCAGCCGGCTGCGCGTATCCAGCCACAGCGTGCCGCCGATAGCGCGCCACCGATGACAGAAGGTGTAGTCCTCGCTGAGATATTCGCGGGTCTCGGGCTCGATAATGCAGTCGAACAGGGCGTAGTTGTTGGCGCTGAGGCGCGGCTGCTCTCGATCATGGCAGGCGGTGTAGCGGGTCTGCGGATAAGCGCGGGTCATCCGCTCGAGCGCGGTGCGGCGGATCAGCATGAAGCCGGTGCCGGCGTAAGTCCCCGGCGCAAAGCCGTCGACCGCCCGCGCCGCCGCGTCCTCGGCCAGCGCGCCGACATAGCGCGTCTGGGCCGACGCCAGCGTCTCGCCCGCGGCCATGCGTTCCGCGACCGCAACGCCATCGTCGATCAGCTTCAGCGGATACATGCCGGCCACCACGTCCTGGTCGAAGGCCAGCATCCGCGCCACCTGCTCGGGGACGAAGCCGATGTCGGCGTCGATGAACATCAGGTGCGTCGCCTCCGGCCGGTCGAGGAAGGTGGCGACCAGGGTGTTGCGCGCGCGGGGGATCAGCGAATCGTAGCCGAGCAGCTCCACCGCGACCCCGAACCCATTAGCGGCGCCGTACTGAAGCAGGGCGAACACCGACTGCATGTAGCGCTGGGTCACCAATCCGCCGTAGCAGGGGGTCGCCACGAGAAGCTGCATTCCTGGGTCCTCTCGCGGGCCGCAGCCGCGGCCAAGCTGATGCGGCCCTACCGCAGAACGGCCGCACCGGGGTGGCGCCTATGTTTCAGGTAAGCAGGTGGGCGCCAACCGCTACGGCGCTCCGCGCCCCCAGCGGGCCGTTGTCGCACAACTGTCTCGGCCACGTCGCCGGAATGTAAACCGGCACGGCTAGGAGCCGGCGTCGCCCTGGGGATCGGGCGAGAGGATATTGTCATGACAGCGTACTTCCGTCCGCGGCGGCCGCTGTTCGCGGCTGCGGCCGTCGGCGCCTTGGCGTGCGCGACCTGCGCCTCCCAGGCGTTCGCCCAGGATCAGGCGCCGGTGACCACCGCCCGCGCGTCCGCGGGAGACGGGGGAGCCGACGCGGCGGCTCAGCCCGCCCCCGGTGCATCGGTGGCCTAGGTTGTGGTGTCGCTGGCGCGTAAGCGATCCGCGGTGTCGCTGCCGGGCCCCGAGATCCAGAAGATCCTGCCCGGCGTGAACCCGCTGAAGGCCATCCAGAGCCTGCCCGGCGTGACCTATGAGACCGCCGACCCCTGGGGCGACAACGAGCAGAACGTGTCGCTGTTCATCCACGGCTTCAACGCCCAGCAGCTCGGCTACACCCTGGACGGGGCGCCGCTCGGCGACCAGAAGGTTCGACGGGCAGGTCAACTACTACCACGTGGACTTCAGCAACCGTCTGCTGCAGATCAGCCCCACGCCGGTGATCACCTCCATCGTCGGGGGCGTGCCGCTGATCGAGAACGTGGGCAGCGTCACCACCGACGGCGTGGACTTGGCCGGCACCCTGCATTTCGGCCCGCACCTGTCGTTCTACGACGCGGCATCCTACAACAAGTCGCAGTACGATAATGACTATGTCACCGGCACCACCACGGTGATGACCGCAGGCAAGGACGTTCCGGCCAGTCCGAACTGGTTGAACAAGTTTGTCGCCAGCGCCAACTACGGTCCGCTCGCCGGCCAGCTGTTTGGCGATTACGTGGGCCGGCGCTTCGCCACCTACACCAACGACCTGTCGGTGCCGAGCTACTTCGAGTTGAACCTGGAGGCGAGCTACAAGGTGCCACTGCCGACCAATGTCCCCCTGCGCAACGCCCTGGTCCAGGTCAACGTCACCAACCTGACCAAAGAGAAGGGGACCTCGACGGTGGTGGTCGGCGCGGCGTCCGGCACCTACAACACCTATCCATTGCCGCCGCCCATGGTGTTCGTCACCCTGTCGGCGGCGTTCTGATGGGCGTCTCCAGGCGCGCCGTCATGCAGGGGGCCGCAGCCACGGCCGCCCTGGCCACCCAAGCGAAGGCGCAGATGAGCAGGCCGCTTATCCCCAACGTGCAGGTGTTCGGCCATCGCGGCGCCTGCGCGCTTCGGCCCGAGCACACCCTGGCCTCCTACGCCCTGGCGGTGGCCGACGGCGCCGACTACGTCGAGCCGGACCTGGTGATCACCAAGGACGGGGTGCTGGTCGCCCGCCACGAGAACAACATCGTGGAGACCACCGACGTCGCCGCCCATCCGGAATTCGCCGGCCGCCGCACCACCAAGACCGTGGACGGAGAGACGACCACCGGCTGGTTCACCGAGGATTTCACCCTGGCCGAGCTGAAGACGCTGCGCGCCATCGAACGCCTGCCGAGAATCCGGCCGCAGAACACCGTCTATAACGGCGCGTTCGAAATCCCGACGTTCGAGGAATACCTCGACTTCATCGCCGCGGAGTCGGCCCTGCGCGGGCGGCTCGTCGGCATGGTGCCCGAGATCAAGCATTCCACCTACTTCGCCTCCATCGGCCTGCCCATGGAGGACCGGGTGCTGGCCGCGCTGGCCGCTCATTCCTACGCTCGCACCGCGCCGGTGGAGATCCAGTCCTTCGAGATCGCCAACCTGCGCTATCTGCGCAGAAAGCTCGGCCGGCCCGCCAACATGCGCTTGATGCAGCTGGTGGACGTGGGCGACGCCCGACCCGCCGACGTGGTCGCCGCCGGCGGCTCGCTCACCTTCGCTCAGATGTGCGCGCCGACGGGCCTGCGAGACATCGCTACCTATGCCGACGTGGTGGCGCCGCCCAAGGCGGCGATCATCCCCCTCGGCCCGGACAAGCGGCTGGCGGCCCCGACAAGCCTTGTGGCGGATGCCCATCGGGCGGGGCTCCTGGTGCAGACCTGGACCTTCCGGCCCGAGAACACCTTCCTGCCCGCCGACTTCCAGGACGCCGCCGGCCCCGATGTGCGCAACCCGCAAGGCTCGACCGCGGAGATGCGGCGCTACATTTCGACCGGGCTGGACGGCTTCTTCACCGACGACCCGGCCCTGGGCCGTCAGGCGGTGGACCAGCCGGCGGCCGCCTGACGGGCCTGCGCCCCCTGGCGGGCCGCAGGCTTGGGGCGTAAGCCGAGCGCCCGCTTTCGGAGTTGAACCCGATCATGGACCTCGTTTTCGCCGCCTCTCCGCCCACCACCGTGCCGGTCGTAGGCGGCGGCGACTTCCCCGTGCGGCGCATCTTCTGCGTCGGCCGCAACTACGCCGCCCACGCCCGGGAGATGGGCTCCGACCCCGACCGGGAGCCGCCCTTCTTCTTCACCAAGCCCGCCGATGCGGTGGTGGCGAGTGGGGCCACGATCGCCTACCCGTCCATGAGCGCCAACGTGCACCACGAGATCGAGCTGGTGGTGGCGCTCGGGGCCGAGGGCTTCGAGGTCTCTCCAGACCAGGCCCAGGCGCTGGTGTTCGGCTATGCGGTGGGGGTGGACCTGACGCGCCGCGACCTGCAGAACGCGGCCAAGGCCGCCGGCAGGCCCTGGGACATGGGCAAGGGGTTCGACCAGTCCGCCCCGTGCGCCGCCATCACCCGCACCTCTGAGCTGCGCGCGTCTGGACCGCTCGCCTCGGGCGCCATCTGGATCAAGGTGAACGGCGAGACGCGCCAGTCCGGCGACCTGTCGGACCTGATCTGGAACGTGCCCGAACTGCTCTCCCAGCTCTCGCGCTACGTGGCGCTGAAGCCGGGCGATCTGGTCTATACCGGCACTCCCGACGGCGTCGGCCCGCTGAAACCCGGCGACGAGGTACTGGGCCACGTGGACGGGCTGCAAGACCTGTCCCTGGGCATCGGCCCGGCGCGGGGATGCCCGGCGCGCGCATGACCGAGCTGTCGGCCGCGCCAATGAGGATGCACGGCTACTTTCGGTCCTCGGCCGCCTTCCGCCTGCGCATTGGCTTGAACCTGAAGGGGTTGCGGCCCGAGCTCGCCTACCGCCACCTGCGCCACAACGCGCAGCGCGCCCCCGACTTCCTCGCCCTGAACCCGCAAGGGCTGGTGCCGGCGCTGGAGGTGGAGGGGGTCGTGCTGACCCAATCCCTGGCGATCCTGGAGTATCTGGATGAGGTCCATCCCGACCCGCCCCTGCTGCCCCGCGATGCGCTCGGCCGGGCGCGGGTGCGGGCGCTGGCCCAGCTGGTCGCCTGCGACATCCACCCGCTGAACAACCTTCGGGTGCTCAGATACCTGCGCGACCCGCTCGGCCAGGATCAGGCGACGGTGGAGGCCTGGTACAATCACTGGATCGCCGAAGGCTTCGCCGCCCTGGAGACGCTGCTGTCGTCCAGCCCCGACGCCGGCCGCTTCTGCCACGGCGACGCCCTGACGCTCGCCGACGTCTGCCTGGTTCCCCAGGTGGTGAACGCCGCCACCTTCAAGCTGGACCTCGCCCCCTATCCCACAGTCCGCGCCATCCACGCCGCCTGCCTGGCCCTCCCCGCCTTCGAACGCGCCCTGCCGAAGAACCAGCCGGACGCGGAGTAGGCCGCAGCAACCCGCGCCCCCCTCCCCCTTAAGGGAAGGGTCGGGTGGGGCGCGGCCGCCCACACGTTTATCTGCAAGTGCGTCGGCGGGTAGCGCGTGAAAGGCCGATCGTAGCGGGCCTGACCCCCACCCCGACCCTCCCCTCAGGGGGGGGAGGGAGAAGAGCCTCGACGCGGAGACGCCGGCGCTAGACCAGCGCCCCGTGGCAGTGCTTGAACTTTTTACCGGAGCCGCAGGGGCACATGGCGTTGCGGGCGGTGCGCTCCCAGCCGGTGGGCAGGGCGCCGGGGGGCAGGCGTTCGGCCACGTCGGGAGCCATGAAGCCGCCTTCGGTGGCCAGCGCTGCGCCGTCGCGCTCGTTCTCGCCGGTGGTGGGATCGAGGTGCGTCTCGAACATCTGCGGCGTGTGGGGCTCCAGCGCCTCAGGCGACTGGAACTGGAACTCCACCGTCATCATCCAGCGGGTGACGTTCTGGCGAAGCTCAAGCATCAGCTTCTCGAACAGAGCATAGGCCTCGGACTTGTACTCATTCAGCGGGTCGCGCTGGCCATAGCCGCGCAGCCCGATCACCTGACGCAGATGGTCGAGATGCGTCAGGTGCTCGCGCCATTGCATGTCGATCATCTGCAGCATGAAGTTCTTTTCGAGCCCGCGCGCCTGCTCCGCGCCGATCTGCTCCTCGCGCTCGGCGGCCTTGGCGTCGGCGGCCTCGGTGACGCGGGTGTGGACGTCCTCGGGCGTGATGCCCTCTTCGGCAGCCCAGTCCACCACCGGCAGGTCCATGCCCAGATACATGTGCAGCCGTTCGTGCAGGCCCTCCGCGTCCCACTGCTCGGCATAGCTCTTGGGCGGCAGGCACAAGGTGATCAAGTCGTCGACCGTGTCGTGGCGCATCTCGGTCACCGACTCCGACAGGTCGTCGGACAGCATGAAGGCCTGGCGCTGCTCGAACACGGCCTTGCGCTGGTCGTTGACCACGTCGTCGTACTTCAGGAGGTTCTTGCGCATTTCGTAGTTGCGCTCCTCCACCTTGCGCTGGGCGGTGGAAATGGCTCGGTTCAGCCAGGGGTGGGTGATGGCCTCTCCCGGCTGGATGCCGAAGGTGCGCATGATGGAATCCAGCCGCTCGCCGGCGAAGATGCGCAGCAGGTCGTCCTCGCAGGACAGGTAGAACTTGGAATGGCCCGGATCGCCCTGGCGACCCGTCCGGCCGCGGAGCTGGTTGTCGATGCGTCGGCTCTCGTGGCGCTCGGTGCCGAGCACGTACAGGCCCCCCGCCGCCAACGCCTTTTCGCGACCGGCGGCGATGTCGGCCTTGGTCTGAATTTCCTTCGCCTTGACCTCTTCGTCACTCGGCTCGGCGCCGTAGCCCAGCTCCTCCCGCCACCGCTGCATCCGCATGTCGAAATTGCCGCCGAGCTGGATGTCGGTGCCGCGCCCGGCCATATTGGTGGCGATGGTGACGCTGCCGGGCGCCCCGGCTTCGGCCACGATATAGGCTTCCTGCTCGTGGAAGCGGGCGTTCAGCACGCTGTGCGGCACGCCGTGGATCTTCTCGCCGTCCTTCTCGAAGTCGAAGGCGTTCAGCAGTTCCGACAGCTGCTCGGACTTTTCGATGGAGACGGTGCCGACCAGGATCGGCTGCCCGCGGACATAGCAGTCGGCGATGGTGGCGCAGATCGACTGGTTCTTCTCTCCCGCCGTGCGATAGACCTCGTCGTCGTCGTCGATGCGGATCACCGGACGGTTGGTGGGGATTTCCGCCACGTCCATGTTGTAGATCTCGCCGAACTCCGACGCCTCTGTGGCGGCGGTGCCGGTCATGCCGGACAGCTTCTTGTAGAGGCGGAAGTAGTTCTGGATGGTGACCGAGGCCAGGGTCTGGTTCTCCGGCATCACCTCCACGTGTTCCTTGGCCTCGATGGCCTGGTGCAGGCCTTCGGACAGGCGGCGGCCATGCATCATGCGGCCGGTGAACTCGTCGATCAGCATGATCTCGCCGGCGCGCACGATGTAGTCGCGGTCGCGCAAATAGATGACATTGGCCCTGATCGCTTGGTTGACGTGATGGACCACGCTGATGTTAGCGGCGTCGTAAAGCCCTGTGGAGTCCTCGGCCAGGGCGCCGGAGGCCTGCAGCATCTCTTCGATCTTCTCGTTGCCGAATTCGGTGAGGTGGATCTGCTTCTGCTTCTCGTCGTACTCGTAGGTCTCGGGGTCCTGGACAAGGGACTTCACCTGGGCGTCGATGGTGCGGTAGAAGTCGGAACGGTCTTCGGTCGGGCCGCTGATGATCAGGGGCGTCCTCGCCTCGTCGATCAGGATGCTGTCCACCTCGTCCACGATGGCGAAGTTGTGCCCCCGCTGGACCATGTCGCGCACGTCGTAGGTGAGGTTGTCGCGCAGGTAGTCGAAGCCGAACTCGTTGTTGGTGCCGTAGGTGACATCGGACGCATAGGCCCGGTGCCGCTCGGGTTGGGACAGGCCGTTGATGATCAGGCCGGTGGACAGGCCGAGCCAGCTGTACAGCTTTCCCATGTGCTCGCTGTCGCGGGTGGCGAGATAGTCGTTCACCGTGATCAGGTGGACGCCCGCGCCCGCCAGCGCGTTTAGATAGACCGGAAGCGTGGCCACCAGCGTCTTGCCCTCGCCGGTGCGCATCTCCCCGATGCCGCCCTTGTGCAGGGTCATGCCGCCCACGAGCTGCACGTCGAAGTGGCGCATCCCGAGCACGCGCTTGGACGCCTCCCGCACCACGGCGAAGGCGTCGTTCATCAGGTCGTCCAGGCTTTCGCCCTTCTCCAGCCTGGCCCTCAGCGCCGGCGTCATGGCCTTGAGCTCGTCGTCGCTGAGCGCCGCCATCTTAGGTTCGAGTGCGTTGATCGCGCTCACGCGGCCTTGCAGCTGCTTGACCTTGCGCTCGTTGGAGGAACCGAAAAGCTTCTTGGCGAAGGCGAGCATCGAACAGTCCAGACGTGAAGGCGCAGGGCCGCTCTACGAAGCGGCGGCGGGCAGGCGATCATTTAAGCGCTAAGCAGGGCTGCGGGAATAGCGGCCGCGATAGGAGGGCGAAGCGCCGCTTTCCTACACCCCCGACGGATGGCGACTCAAAGCGCCTCGCCTCTTAGCAGCCTCGGCGTGTCGCCGGCGAAGCCGCCGGCTTCCAGCATCATCAGCCGCTTGACCGGCGCCAGCCGGTTCATCGCGCCGGTGACCGCGCCTCGCGCAAACCGCAGCCACGGCGTGTCGGAACCGTAGGCGCGCACGAAGAAGTCCGTGGCCCATGCGAAGGCCGCCCGGTCCAGCCGCCGCCAGCGGGCGTAGCGCTCCAGCACCAGGCTTGATCCGATGTCCTCGCCACGTCGGCGCGCGTCCACCAGCACTTCCGCCAGAGCCGCCACGTCCTTCAGGCCGAGGTTCAGGCCTTGCCCGGCGATCGGGTGAATGGAGTGCGCCGCATCGCCCACCAGGGCCAGGCGCACGCCTGTCATGGCCTCGGCGATCTGCAGGCCGAGGGGATAGCCGAATCGCGGGCCTATAAGCGTGGCCGGCCCCATTGTGTCGCCGAGCCGCCGGTTCAGGTGCGCTTCGAACGCCTGCGGGCTCGACGCCAGCAGCGCCTCGCCACGCGCCTTGGACTCCACCCAGACCAGGCTTGCGCGCTGTTCGGTGAGCGGCAGGACGGCCAGGGCCGAGCCCGCCATGAAGAACTCGTGCGCGACCCCGCCATGGGGCGCGGCCAGGGCGACTGTGCCGACCACGCCGGTCTGGCCATAGCTCCAGCCGTTCACCCCGATCCCTGCGGCTGAGCGCAGGCCGGAGTTGCGACCGTCCGCCGCCACCGCCACGCCCGCCGTCAGGCTGCGGCCGTCGGCCAGCTGCATGCAGGTGCGCGACGATCCCGGCGTCACCGCCTGCACCCTCGCGGGCGCGAACAGGGTGACGCCTGCGTCCTCCAGGCCCTGGTTCAGGGCGGCGCGCAGGTGACGGTTCTCCACCATCAGGGCGACCGGGGCGCCGCCGGTCTCGGCGCCGATGTCGGCGGCGTTGAAGCGCAGGAACCCGGGGCGCGGCGCCGCGGCGGCGGCGGACGGCGTGGGACCTTCGGTCACAAGGATCGAGGAGACCGGCTGACCGTTCGCCTCCAACGCCTCGGCGATGCCCAGGGCGCTGAACTGCAGCATGTTGGCCTGGACCAGGGCCCAGGCGCGCCCGTCGAAGCTCTCGGCCAGACGCGCCTCGATCGGCTCGGCGTCCAGCAGCGCCACGCTGAGCCCCGCGCGCCTCAAGGCCAGGGCCAGGGTGGCCCCCGCCGGCCCCGCCCCCACGATCGCCACGTCGAAGCTCGGGGTCTGCTCGGCCATGCGACGGCTTGTCCTACGCCCAGCCGGTCACGTCCAGCCACCCTAAGCCCTGGCGGCGCCCGTAAACGGCGGTTAACCCTTGGAGCGCATAGGAGATCGAGGTTGCAGTCCGTGTCGTGGAGTGGGGAATGGCCGACGTGGCGGGGCGTATGAGGCCCGAAGCGGCCGATCCGCACCCGACGGGGTCGCACACGACGGCTCCTCGCGCGCCGGGTCCGCGCTCAGGCGAACTGCGCCCCGGGGGGCCGCACCCGGGCGGCGCGATCCGGGCGCCCGCCCCGCGGCTGCACGCCCGCCTCGCCGCCGGATTGGTCCTCGCTTGGCGCTCGGCGCTGGCGCTGCGGCTGCGCGGGGCCGGCGGGGCGGTGCTGGGCGCGGTCGCCATCGCGAGCTTCGCCACCTATCGCGCCGCCGATCCGAGCTTCAACGTCGCTTCGGGCGATGCGCCCCGCAACGCCATGGGCGGCTTCGGCGCCATCCTGGCGGACCTCTGTCTGCAGACCTTCGGCCTGGCGGCCTGGGTCGGCGCGCTCATGATGATCATCTGGGGCTTCAACCGCGCCGGCGCGGCCGACCCGCGGCTGAACCGGAGCGAACTGCGCGTCCGGGCCATGGCCGGGGCGCTCGGCACGCTGCTGCTGACCGGGGCGCTCGCCATGCCGCAGCCGCCGGCGAATTGGCCCCTCGCGCGGGGGCTCGGCGGCGTGTTCGGCGACGCGCTGCTGGAAGGCGTCGCCCACGGCCTCGCCCTGATCCGCCTGCCCCACGCCCGCCTGCTGGCGGCAAGCCTGCTGGGCCTGGGCGCAGCACCCGCCCTGGCCTTCGGCGCCAGCCTGCGGACCCGCGATGTCAGCGATTTCTTCGGCTGGCTGCAGGCCCGCCCGGCCCGACCGCAACCCTTGCGTCCCGCCCCGCCCGTCGGCGCCTCCCCGGCGAGCGTCGCAGCCCCGGCCGTCGTCAAGCCGGCGAAGCTGAAGCGGGAGCGCCCGGGCAAGGTCCGGCCGCCCCTCCCCCTGCCGCTGGACGATCCTGCGGAGGCGGCGGACGCCGCCCTGGGCGACCCCGACGCTGCGGGCGCCGATAACGGGCCGCCGTTCGAAATGGACGACCGCTCCGCGGGCCCCTTCACCGACGATGGCGGCCCTCAGGTGGCGGCGCTCCGCATCGCCCAGCCCAAGCCCTCCGAACGCGAGGCGCGCGAGCGGCAGAAGGCGCTGGACCTCGGCGAAAAGCCCGCCTTCGAGCTGCCCGAACTCTCCATGCTCTCGCCGCCCAAAGCCCGCGCCACCAGCGTGGACGAGGGCTCGCTGAAGCAGAATGCGAGGATGCTCGAGACCGTCCTGGCCGAGTTTGGCGTGCGCGGGACCATCGACCAGATCCGCCCCGGCCCCGTAGTCACCCTCTACGAACTGGTGCCGGCGGCGGGGGTGAAGTCGTCTCGGGTCATCGCGCTGTCGGACGATATCGCCCGCTCCATGAGCGCGCGTGCCTGTCGGGTGTCGGTCGTGTCGGGGCGCAACGCCATCGGCATCGAGCTGCCCAACGCCACGCGCGACACGGTCTATCTGCGCACCCTGCTGTCCTCGCCGGAATACGAGAAATCGACCTCGGGCCTGCCCATGGCGCTGGGCGAAGGCATAGGCGGCGAGACCTACATCGCCGACCTCGCCAAGATGCCCCACCTGCTGATCGCCGGCACCACCGGATCGGGCAAGTCGGTAGGCGTAAACGCCATGATCCTGTCGATCCTCTACCGGCTGCGCCCCGACCAGTGCCGCTTCATCATGATCGACCCCAAGATGCTGGAGCTCAGCGTCTATGACGGCATCCCCCACCTGCTCGCCCCCGTGGTCACCGACGCCAAGAAGGCGGTGGTGGCGCTGAAGTGGACGGTGCGCGAGATGGAGAACCGCTACCGCCTTATGTCCAAGATCGGCGTGCGCAACGTCGGCGGCTACAACGAGAAAGCGCGTGAGGCCATCGCCAAGGGCGAGCACTTCGAGCGCACCGTCCAGACCGGCTTCGACGACTCGGGCCGCCCGATCTATGAGAGCGAGAAGATCACCCCCGAACCCATGCCCTATCTGGTGGTGGTCATCGACGAGGTGGCCGACCTGATGATGGTCGCCGGCAAGGACATCGAAGGCGCCGTCCAGCGCCTGGCCCAGATGGCGCGGGCCGCCGGAATCCACCTGATCATGGCCACCCAGCGCCCGTCGGTGGACGTGATCACCGGCACCATCAAGGCGAACTTCCCGACGAGGATCAGCTTCCAGGTCACCTCCAAGATCGACGCCCGCACCATCCTCGGCGAACAAGGCGCCGAGCAGCTGCTGGGCCAGGGCGACATGCTCTACATGGCCGGCGGCGGACGAGTGACGCGCCTGCACGGCCCCTTCGTCTCCGACCAGGAGGTCGAGGACGTGGCCAAGTTCCTGCGCGACCAGGGCGTACCCAACTACCTGGACGAAGTGACCGAGGCGCCGGACGACGACGAGGATGGCGGGAGCGGCGGCGGCGGTGCGATGGACGGCGAGAGCCTGTCCTCCAACGATCTCTACGACCAGGCCGTGGCGGTGGTCACGCGCGACAAGAAGGCCTCAACCTCCTACGTCCAGCGCCGCCTCCAGATCGGCTACAACCGCGCCGCCAGCCTGATCGAGCGCATGGAGAAGGAGGGCGTGGTCAGCGCGGCCAACCACTCCGGCAAACGCGAGGTGCTGGCCCCTCCCCCGCCGCCGCTCTGACGGTTCACCAGAACCGGCTGCCGGGGACGCCCTTGAACGGGCCCGCCTCGTGCGAGGTGATCCAGCCGCCATAGAAGCCGCCGGGCTGGGGCGTCACGCGCTCGCCGTCCACGGTGCAGTCGTCGAAAGACGCCGCGTAGAAGGCCACATGGCCCGCTAGCGCCGCAAAGGCGGGCGTCGGCGCCGGATAGCCCCAGGCGGCGTCGGCGAAGACGTCGCCCCCGGCGAGCACGTCGAAATAGCTCGCCTGCCCCTTCCACTCGCACAGCGACCTACGGGCGGTCGGCCGCAGCACGTCCGGCGCGACATCGCTCCGCGGGATGTAGTAGGTGGGCGGGTGGCTGGTCTCCAGGGTGCGGACGCTGGCGCGGGTGTCGGCGATCACCTGACCGCGGTGGACGATCCGCACGTGACGGGTGCAGGCCTCGGCGACCGCCGGGCGAGGATAGCTCCACACGCTCTCCTGGCCGGGCGCGGCGGGGTCGGGCTTGGGGTGCATCAGCTCGGGCATCGGGGGGCTTCCATGGAACGGTCGGCGTGGAGGGTCTGCAGCGCCCAGGCCGCTGCGTCGCGCACGACCGGAGAGGCGTCGTCCAGCCGCGCCTGCGCCGCGCCGGCGAGCCCCGGATCGGCTGAGTTGCCGATGGCGTACAGCACGTTGCGCACCAGACGGTCGCGCCCGATCCGTTGCACCGGCGACTTGCGGAACAGCCGGCGGAAGGCCGCCTCGTCCAGTCCGGCCAGCTCCGCCAGGTCCGGCGCGCGCAGGGTGTCGCGGGCGTGCAGGCGCAACTCGCGTGCGCGCTCGGCGAACTTGTTCCAGGGACAGGCGGCCAGGCAGTCGTCGCAGCCGTAGATGCGGTTGCCGAGGGCGGCGCGGAGCTCCAGCGGCGCCGGACCCTCGTGCTCGATGGTCAGATAGGAGATGCAGCGCCGGGCGTCGATCTGGAACGGCGCGGGAAAGGCCTGAGTGGGGCAGGCGTCCATGCAGGCGGTGCAGGAACCACAGCCCTGCGGCCCCGGGGCGTCCACCGGCAGCTCCAGCGTGGTCAGGATGACGCCGAGAAACAGCCAGGAGCCGAACTCGCGCGACACCAGGTTGGTGTGCTTGCCCTGCCAGCCCAGCCCCGCGGCCTGAGCGAGCGGCTTCTCCATCAAGGGCGCGGTATCGACGAACACCTTCACCTCGCCGCCCAGCCGGGCCTTCATCCAGCCGGCCAGGGTCTTCAGCCGGCCCTTGATCAGCTGGTGGTAGTCGTCGCCCTGGGCGTAGGCCGAGATGGCCCCGCGGCTGCGCAGGCCCTGGAGCGCGCGTGGGTCGCTGTCGGGGCCGTAGTTCAGGCCGAGCGCCACGGCGCGGCGCGCCTCCGGCCACAGCGCCTGAGGGTGGGCGCGACGCTCCAGCGTCGTCTCCATCCACGCCATGGTGGCGTGGCGGCCGTCGTCGACGAACTGCTGCAACCGCGCGCCCGCCGGCCATGGCGCGGTCGCGTCGGCCACCCCCAAGGCGTCGAATCCCAGCGTCGTCGCCCGCCCGGCGATAGCGGCGCGCGCGGCGTCGAGCGTCAGGTTTCCGGCCTGCGGGGCCATGGCGGGAGCGCGCGCGTTCACCCTTCCATAATGGGCGGCGGCGAGCCTGAGGGAAGACGCGTAGCCAAGATCGGTGGCCAAGGTGTCGTCCTTGGAACGTGGAGGCGGGGCGCGGGTTGAAGCCGCGCATCCTCCCGGAGCCGTCCCATGCGCCTGCCCCTCCTACCGCCCGACAAACTCAGCGCGGAACAGAAGCCGCTCTACGACGCGTTCAAGACCCAGATCGAAGGCGGCTTCACCGGCTTCAAGGCCGTGCGGGACGACGGGGCGCTGCTCGGTCCGTGGAGCGTCTGGCTGCACGAACCCAAGGTCGGCGAGGCGCAGCGGGTGTTCCTGGACGCCATCTCCACCATGGGCCGGCTGTCCGATCCGGTGAAGCAGATCGCCATCCTGGCGGTGGGGTCCAAGTTCAAGGCCGCCTACGAGATGTACGCCCACGCCGCGGTCGGGGGCCGTGACGGGCTGTCGGCGCAAAAGCTGGCGGCGGTCTGCGCCGGCCAGCGCCCGGCCGATCTGACGCACGAGGAGGCGACGGCCTTCGACGTGACGATGGCTTTGCTGAACGGCGGCGTGCTGCCGGGCGCCACCTACGACGCCGCACGCGATGAGATGGGCCAGCCAGCGCTGAACGAGCTGATCCAGATCGTCGGCCTCTACGCCTTGGTCTCCATCACGCTGAACGCCTACGATGTGCCCACCGAGGAAGTGGGCGGCTGAGGTCGGGAACGGCCTCGCAGAGCGGGGCTTTCCTCAAAGCGGAATACGATTGTCGGCATCGCTGATCCTACATTCGGCCTCATCCTGGGCTTGTCGAAGGACGAGGCCGCGGCACGTCCGGTGGACGCCTCGTCCTTCGACAAGCTCAGGATGAGGCGACTGCTGGCGTTCAATCTAAAAACTATGCCGCCTAGAACAGCACCCGCGGGTTCATGATGCGGTGCGGGTCGAAGGCGTCGCGGACGCGACGCATCAGGGCCACCGTCGCCGGCGGCTTATAACGTAGCGCCTCCTGCGACTTCATCACGCCCAGGCCGTGCTCGGCCGAGATGGAGCCGCCAAGGTCGGCCACGATGTCGTGGATGCGCCGCGATCCTGCCTGGCGCAAAGCCGAGTGGGCGGCGCCGTCCCCGCCCTGCGGCTGCAGCACGTCGTAGTGAATGTTGCCGTCGCCCACGTGGCCGAAAGCCACTACCCGAGCTCCAGGCGCCGTAGCCTCCGCCGCGTCCCCCGCCCGCTGCAGGAAGGCGGGGATTTGGGAGACCGGAACGGAGACGTCGTGCTTCCAGGTGGCGCCCTCCGGCTTCTGAGCGGCGGACTGTTCCTCCCGCAGCCGCCAGAAGGCATGGGCCTGGCCCTCGTTCTGAGCCAAGACCGCATCCTCCACCACGCCCTGCTGCAGCGCTGAGGCGAGCAGCCGCTCCATGGCCGCGTCGGCGTGGCCGGCCTCATGGGTGGCGATCTCAATCAGCGCGAGCCAGGGATGGGATGCGGCCAGCGGGTCGCGTACGCCCGAGATGTTGCGGACCGCCAGCTCCACCCCACGCCGGCTTATCAGCTCGAACGCCTCCACAGCGCCCCCGCTCGCCGCCTTGGCCAGGGCCAGCAGGCGCAGAGCGGCGTCAGGGGAACCGAGGCCGGCGACGGCGACGGCGCGCGAGGCGAGGATCGGGAACAGCTTCAGCGCCGCCGCGGTGACGACGCCCAGCGTCCCCTCCGCGCCGATCAGCAGCTGCTTCAGGTCATAGCCGGTATTGTCCTTCCGCAGCCGCTTCAGCTCCGAAAAAACCGAGCCATCCGGCAGCACCGCCTCCAGCCCCAGCACCAAGTCGCGCATGGTCCCGTAGCGCAGGACCGCGGTGCCCCCGGCGTTGGTGGAGATCAGGCCGCCGATGGTCGCGCTGCCTTCGGACGCCAGGCTGAGCGGGAAGAAACGGCCGGCCTCCCGCGCTGCCGCCTGGACGATAGCCAGGGGGGTCCCCGCCTCCACCACCATCACATCGTCGCCCGCCGCCACCTCGCGGATGTGGTTCAGCCGCTCGGTGGACAGCAGCACTTCGCCTGCGGGGATCTGGCCGCCGACCAGCCCGGTATTGCCGCCCTGGGGGGTGAGGGCGACGCGGTGCTCGACGCAGTAGCGCACGACGGCGGCGACCTCGCGGGTCGATCGGGGCAGGAGCAGCAGGGGCGTGGCGCCTCGCCAGCGGTCGCGCCATTCCGAAAGCTTGGGCGCCAGCCGGTCGGGGTCGTCCGACCAGCCGTCGGGCCCCAGCAGGCTTTTCAGCGCCGCGAGCGCGGCAGGCGAGACGTCGTCCGGCATGGACCGGGTCTAGCACATCGCGCCGCCGGACGACCGCCGCGCGACGGGAAACGCGTGAGCTACCGGCGCGTGACGGCCGAGGCCGGGGCCAGCTGATAGCCGCGTCCGGCCAGTCCCTGCGCCCAGCGGGTGACCTGCTCCACCGTCACCGGATAGGCGAAGCCAGCGCCGAGCGCCGAGCCGTGCTGCAGCGCCGACGCCTCCAGTCCCAGCAGGGCGTGGTCGATGCCGTCGGCGGCGAGCTGCTCGTCGATGACCGAAGCGGCGGACGCCCGGGGCGCGCCGGCCCCCCGGCCCGCCGCCGAGCCGTCGTCCACGAACGCCAGGCCCCGGGCCTTCAGCTGGCCGGTGAAGGTGGCCATGGCGGTGTCGGACTTGAGGAACCGCCCGCCCAGATAGTTGGCGACGCCGAAATAGCCGCTGGCCCGGGACAACAGCCAGTCCAGCCGTTTCACCGTCTCGGCCGGCGGGGCGTTGGCCATCAGGGTCTGGGGCCCGGGATCGTTGTTGGGATAGTCGATGGGCTCCATCGGCAGTTCGAGCAGCACTTCATGGCCGTTGGCCCGGGCCAGGTCGATCCAGCCCTGCAGGTTGTCGGCGTAGGGGACGAAGGACAGGGTGACTTCGGGGGGCAGCTTCTCGATGGCCGACTTGGTGGCCGCGCTGTTCAACCCCAGTCCGCCGATGACCAGGGCGATGCGGGGTTTGCCGGTGTCGTGGAACGGCCGGGCGTAGGCCTGGGCCGGGGTGCGGCCGTCCTTGGCGATGACCGGGAGCGGCCCATTGGGCCCGGGCGCGCTCAGGCCCGTGATCGGGGCGATCGGCAGGGGCGGGCTCTGCGGGCGGGGGGGCGCAGCCTCGACGGGAGCGGGGCTGGCCGAAGACGAAGATGTGGCGGCGCCCTGGTCGCCGCTTACGCTGGCGCCCTGGGGCAGGGTGATCTGGGCTTGGCCGCCCGCGTCGGGGACCAGCGTCTCCTGGCCCGGCTGCAGCGCGTCGAGCAAAACCGGCGGAGCGGCGGCGGGGTGCAACGCGCCAAGGTCCTTGGAGCTCGGCGCCGCCAGGGCGACGCGCACCGAAGGTGCGCCGGCGCGGGGGTCGCCGGCGAAAAGGATCAGCGCGCCGGCGGCCAGCACCATCAGGCCGGCGGCGGCCCCTGCGCCCACATAGGGGTTGGTCAGCCGCCCGACCCAGCCGGACGGCGCGGCGATCTCGGCGGGCGACGAGGGGCTGGTGGCGAAGGAGCGGCGTGCGAACATGACCGGCTGGGATGACGGACGCCGGGCCTCGGCGCCTCGACAGGATGGTGAACGAACGCGGTTAAGAAGAGGTGGAGGCGAGCACGGTCGCCGTCGCTGCCGCCTAGAGCGGAATGATGGTGACGGGAGTCCCTGACCTCACACTCGGCCTCATCGAATGCTGGCGGTTACGCCTGAAGTCATCGGGCCCTAGCCCAGCAGGTCGCCATGCTGGGGATGGCGGCGCATGTAGGCCGCCGCGTAGCTGCAGAGCGGGACGACGCGCAGACCTTCATCCCGGGCGATGGCCAGCACGCCCTCCATCAACCGCCCTGCGGACCCCGTCCCGCGAAGCGCCATCGGCGCCTCCACATGCGAGAGGATCAGGTGGGCCCTGTCCCGACGATAGTCGGCGAAGGTGACCCCGCCCGGCTCGTCGAGCTCGAACCGGCCGGCCGCCGGATTGTCCACCACTTCAGCCATGGCGTCCTAGGGGTGAAGCGGTGGAGCGGGCGCGGACGGCGCGATCTTGCCGGCCGGCGCCGTGGAGGCCGCCGGCCTGCTCTTGGCGAGCTGGCTGGCGGCGCCAGCGCCGACGCTGGGCGCGGGAGCCGCCCGAGCGGTGAGGAACTTGGGCGTGGGCTTGGTGTAGAGGTTGGTCGGCGACGCCGTCTCCGCTGAGGCCACCGACCCGTAGCGCAGCACAGCGAGCGCGCGCTGAAGCTGGAAGTCGTCCTTGTCTTCCGGCTTGCCTGTCTGCGTCTTGGGCGCCGGGGGCTCGTCCTCGTCCTCGCCGGTCTTTAGCGCCACCGTCTTGAGGCCTGGCGGCGGAGTGGGGATTTCGATGGAGGTGGGCAGTAGCCGGGTCTTGCCCTCCTGCGCATCCAGCGCGTTGTGGAAGGTGGCCTCGGTATACTGCAGCGCGTCGTCGAAGACGTTCTCGGCCTGACGCTTGGACTCCGCGACGAACAGGTCCGGGGCGATGCCGGTCTTCTGGATCGAGCCGCCCGAGGGCGTGTAGTAGCGATCAGTGGTCAGCTTCAGCGCGCCGTCCGCCCCGCCGTGCAGGGGAATCACGGTCTGGACCGAGCCCTTGCCGAAGCTGGTGAGGCCTACGATCAGGGCGCGGTGGCGGTCCTTCAGGGCGCCGGCCACGATCTCCGAAGCGGAGGCCGACCCGCCGTTGATCAACACCACCATGGGCAGGCCATGTAGCATGTCGCCGTCGGTCTTGGCGTTGTAGCGGGTGATATCGCGGGCGTCGCGGCCACGCTGGGACACCACCTCGCCGCCGTTGAGGAAGTCGCCCGACACGTCCACCGCCTGATCGACCAGTCCGCCGGGATTGTTGCGCAGGTCGAGCACCAGGCCCTTCAGGTGCGGGTTCTTGGTCTCCATGTCCTTGATCGCGGCGGCGGCGCCGGGGCCGGTGCGCTCGTCGAAGCCAGACAAGCGCATATAGCCGTAGTCGCCGATCAGCCGGTGGGTGACCGATTTGATGTCGATGACCTCGCGGGTCAGCTTGACGGTGAAGGGGTTGGTCTTCTCCCGCGCGATGGTCAACGTGATGGACGAGCCGACGGAGCCCCGCATCTGCTTCACCGCGTCGTTCAGCGACAGGCCCAGGATCGAGGAGCCGTCGATGGCGGTGATGTAGTCCCCGGGCTGCAGGTGCGCGCGGGAGGCGGGCGTGTCATCCATGGGCGAAATGATCTTCACCGCCCCGTCTTCGGCGGTGACCTGCAGGCCGAGTCCGCCGTACTGGCCGCGGGTCTGGTCGCGCATATCGTCAAAGCTGTCGGGGTCGAGATAACCGGAGTGCGGATCGAGCGAGGTGAGCATCCCGTCCAGCGCCGACTGAATCAGCTTTTTGTTGTCCACCGGCACGACGTATTGCTGGTCCACGGTGGTCAGCACGTCGCCGAACAGCTCCAGCATCTTGTAGGTGTCGGCGTGGGGCGCCTTGCCCTGCTGGTCGGCGTAGGCCATGGCCCCGGCGCCCAAGGCGAAGGTGGAGATGCCGATCAGCAGGATCTTTCGCATAGAGGCCTTGAACTCCATTCCCCCGCCGGCTCAGGCCGGCGCGCCGACCTTGGTCGCCGGCGTCGGAAGCCATCGGCCCGGATCGACAGCCCGGCTGGCCTGCCGCACCTCCAGATAGAGGGTGGGATGGGGCGTGTCGCCGGGCATCTTGCCGACCGGCTCGCCGCCGACGACCGTTCGCCCCGCTTCCGTCCCGATCTCGCCTAGACCCGCAAGCACTAGATGATAGTCGCCAATGTGCAAGATCAGCACAAGGCCCCAGCCTTTCAAGGGGCCGGCATAGTCCACCGCCGCCGCCGCCGGGGCGAGCACCTCGGCGTTCGGCGCGGCGCTCCAGGTCAAGCCCTTGGCCCGCTCCGCATCACCGCCCGCCTGGGCGAAGCCGTGGACGAGGGCGCCTTGCACCGGGGGGGTGAAGCGGACCGGCAGGGCCTCTGCGCCGCTGTCGCTCCCGTCGTGGGCGTCCAGGGTGCGGACCAGTTCGCCCATCGAGCGGGCCCGGGCCGCCAAGCGCTGAACGTCGGTCTGGGCTACCGTGGCGTCGGTGCTCAGCTGCTTCTCCAGCGCCTGCTTCTGCACGATCAGGTCCTCGATTCGGGCCTGGCGCTCGGCCACGGTGCTCTCGGCCTCGAACAGCGCCCCGCTCTGCGCGGCGGCCTGCCGCCGCAGGCGCCTCAGCGCCTCGGACTGCGCCGTAAAGGCCTTGGCGCGCATCTCCAGCTCGGGCGTGATGGCTTTGATCAGGATGGTGGCGCGCACCGCGTCGCGCGCGGAACGCGGGTCGACCAGGAGCGGCGGAGGCGGGTCCCTGGCGTACATCTGCAGGGCGCCAAGAAGCTGGGTCAGGCTCTGCTGGTTGTGGCCCATGCGGTCCTTAAGCTCGGCCTCGCGCAGATTCAGCCGCTCCAGCGCCGTGCGAGCGCCGCCCACGTGGCGCTGCCCGTCTGACTCCTGGCGACCGAGGCCGACCAGCTGCGCGCGTAGCTTGGCGATGGCGGCCTGCACCGCCTGGGCGCGGGCGCGGTCGGCGTCCATGTCGACCGCCCGGGCCTGGCGCTCGGCGTCCACCGCCTGAAGCGTGTTGGAGGGCGGGGCGGGCGCGGCGCCGAGCAGGAGGCCGGCGAAAGCCAGCGCCACGACCCCTCTCCCATGACGGGAGAGGGAAGCGCTCACACCAGGGTCTCGAACTCGTCCACCAGCCGTTCCAGCCGGGCGCAGCCCTCGGCCCAGAAGCTCTTCTGGCGCGGGTCCATGCGGAAGGGGGCGAGCGCCTCGACATAGGTCTTGGAGCCCCCGGCCGCGAGCAGAGCCTCGTAGTTCGGCGCGAAGCCCCCCGGATCGGCGCGCCGCCGCTCCATCAGGGCCGAGACCAGCAGGTCCCCGAACGCATAGGCGTAGACGTAGAAGGGCGCGTGGACGAAGTGGCTGACATAGGTCCAGTAGTGCTCATAGCCCGCGTTCAGCCGCACCGCCGGCCCCAGGCTCTCGCCCATCACCTCCAGCCACAGCGCCCCGATCTGTTCGACCGACAGCTCGCCCTCCATGCGCTGGCCGTGGAAGCGGGTCTCGAAGCGGTGGAAGGCGATCTGGCGGAAGACAGTGTTCAGCGCGTCCTCGATCTTGCCGGCCAGCAGGCCCCGCCGCTCGGCCGGGGTGGCGTCGGCCAGCAGCCGCTCGAACACCAACCCCTCGCCGAAGATCGACGCCGTTTCGGCCAGCGTCAGCGGCGTGTCGGACAGCAGGGTGCCGAGCGGCGCCGCCAGCGTCTGGTGCACCGCGTGGCCGAGTTCGTGGGCCAGGGTCAGCACATCACGCCGCTCGCCCATGAAGTTCATGAACACATAGGGATGCTTGTCGGCCGAAACCGGATGCGAATAGGCGCCGGAGCCCTTGCCGGAACGCGGCCGGGCGTCGATCCAGGGCTGGTCGAAGAACCGCCGCGCCTTCTCGGCAAAGGCGGGGGCCAGGCCGGAAAAGGCGCTCAGCACCATCAGCTTGGCCTCGTCCCAGCTATAATGTCGCGCGCTCTCCTGGGTGAGCGGCGCATTGCGGTCCCAATAGTCCAGGACGTCCTTGCCGAGCGCCTTGGCCTTGAGCGCGTAATATCGGTGTGAGACGCGGGGATAGGCCTCCACCACCGCGGCCTCCAGGGCGTCCACAGCCTCGACATCCACTTCGTTGGCGATATGGCGGGACTGGGCGGGGCTGGCGAACTTGCGCCAGCGGTCCTCAACCTGCTTCTCGAAGGCGAGGGTGTTCAGACACAGGCCCAGCACCGGCGCGGCCTGGTCCAGCGTCGTCGCCAGGGCCTCGGCGGCGGCCTTGCGCTTGACCGGCTGGGGATCGGACAGCCGGTTCAGCGCCTCGGCCAGGGTCAGGCGGTCGCCGTCCACGGGCACGCTCAGGCGGGCCAGGACCTCGTCGTAGAGCCGACTCCAGTTGGCGATGGCGGGGCTGCGGTCCACCAGCAGCCGCTCCAGATCGGGCGTCAGCTCGTGCTCGCGTGACAGCCGCACCCGCCGGATCCAGGGCCGCCAGCGCGCGGCGGACGGCTGCGCCTTGAACGCGCCCTCGATCTCCCAGTCCTCGAGCGTGTTCAGCTCCAAGGTCAGGAACACCGTGTCGGCGGCGATGGCGGCTAGGCGCGCGCGCAGATCGCTCTCGAACTTGGCCCAGGCCGGGTCGTCCCGGGCCACCGAGGCCGACAGGCTGGCATAGGCCGCCGGCGCGCTGAGCAGGTTGGTGAAGCGCTCGGTGAGCGTCATGGCCTGATTGATCACCAGGCCCAGCCGCTCGGCGTTGGCCCGGGCGCCGACCATGGCCCCCTTCAGACGCACCAACTCGTCCACCGCCGCGCGGGCGGCCTTCAGATCGGCGTCGATCGCCGGATCGGTCGGGCTGGAGTAGAGGTCGCCCAGGTCCCATTCCGGGGCGTCCGCGGAGATCGCTTCGGGCGCTTGGACATGCACGGTCATGCGCGCTCGTATGGCCCGCGCGTCGGCCCGGATCAACGCGGAACCGAGCTTGAGCGTTGGCGATCTCGCCGGCCTGAGCCATTGCTGACACATGCCGTCCGACGCACCCGCCCGTCCGCCCTTCGTCGCCACGGTTCTCACCATGTTCCCCGACGCCTTTCCGGGGCCGCTCGGGGTCAGCCTGATCGGCTCGTCCTGGCGCGAGGCGGGGCTGTGGCGGCTGGAGACTGTGGACATTCGCGGCTTTTCCAAGGATAAGCGCGGGTTCCTCGACGACACCCCTGCGGGTGGCGGCGCGGGACAGGTGCTGAAGGCGGACGTCATCGCGCCTGCGCTCGACTCGTTCGAGCGCGGGGGACGCCCGCTTTTGTGCATGAGCGCCCGGGGAAGGCCCCTGACCCAGGCGCGAGTAGCTGAGTGGGCGGCCGGGCCGGGCGTGATCGTCCTGTGCGGCCGGTTCGAGGGGGTGGACCAGCGGGTGCTCGACGCCCGCGGGTTCGAGGAGGTCGCCGTCGGCGACGCGGTGCTCGCCGGTGGCGAGGCGGCGGCCATGATGGTGATCGAGGCGTGCGTGCGGCTGGTTCCGGGGGTGCTCGGGGCGGCGGCGTCGCTTCACGAAGAGAGCTTCGAGGACGGGCTGCTCGAACATCCGCAGTACACGCGACCGCGGAGTTTCGAGGGGCTGGACATCCCCGAGGTCCTGCTCTCCGGCGACCACGGGCGCATCGCCCGCTGGCGGCGGGAGATGCGGGAAAAGACGACGCGGGAGCGGCGCCCCGATTTATGGGCGGCGCATCTCGCCAACCAACAGGCAAAGGGCGGCTGAAGCCCTATAGTCAGAGAGAAGGACCAAGACCGATGAACATCCTGCAGACCCTGGAAGCCGAAGAGGCCGCCCGCCTGATCGAGAAGCGCGGCGGCGTACCGGACTTCCAGCCCGGCGACACGCTGCGCGTCAACGTCCGCATCAAGGAAGGCGAGCGCGAGCGCGTCCAGGCCTTCGAGGGCGTGTGCATCGCGCGCGCCGGCGGCGGCGTGCAGGAGAACTTCACCGTCCGCAAGATCAGCTTCGGCGAAGGCGTGGAGCGGGTTTTCCCCACCGTGTCCCCCAACATTGAATCCATTGAAGTGAAGCGTCGAGGCGCGGTCCGCCGCGCCAAGCTCTACTACCTCCGCGACCGCCGCGGGAAGTCCGCCCGCATCGCCGAGCGCCAGAACAACAGCGCGAACAAGGGCGAAGCGAAGGAAGGCTGAGCCCTCGGCGGACTAGGGGCGCGTCGCAGGGCGTTTGGTGTCGTGCGCGCACACTTCGCGGACTGCGTCTGCCCTCCCGTAGCACGATTGTGCATTACCAACACTTGGCCAAAGGCTTTCGTGCTAAGGGCACGACAGGGGGTTTCCGACGCGCAATCCCGCGACGGCCTATCCGACCCTGCAGCACGTTGCACAATCATACCTATAACTCACAGAACGCCGGCAAACATTGTTCAGGCTATGTCGGTCACCGCCTCCTGCCGGCTCCTTCGGTTTTGGCGGTGCGTGTCGAGCTGGGCGCACCACTCCGCTCCCTGGCATGTCAAATTCCGCTACGACCGGCCCTTAAGCACACGCTTCCCAAGCGAAGTCATGACTGTACGTTCGAGCCTCCTATCGAGGAATATTGTTCGCGGCCGGGAAAAACTTTGTCATCAGAAAAAGCCGAAACTACTTTAGACAATTACGAGGGTTTAACGTACTTGGCCCAGTCGGAGTTGAGGCATGTTCGGCGATAGATCAAAGCGGCGGATGAATAAGGCGGCGGAAGATAATACGCGCTTTATAGAGCTTACCTACGCAATCGCCTTCGGGCGAGATCCCGATCCAGAGGGTTTGGGATTTTGGCAAACGGCGATGGCTAACGGAACAAGTCACACGGCGTTCCTGGAAGCGGTGGCGCAGTCAGACGAGTTCAAGAAGGTTAGTCTCGCGCTGCCGGCCACCAATTCGGAAGTCTACACCCCTGAACAGGATGTGTTCATGCAGAGCCTTCTCAACGAAGACGTGAGATATCTCAACGAGCGCATGACTTCAAACGAGGCACCACCTACCGACACCTTCGACAGGGCGTCTGCGGAGGCCCTCCCCGTGCTTCACCAGGAAATGCCTTCGTTCAAGGGGCAGGACGAGTACTTCTCCCAACATCGACGTCGTTTTTTGGAGCTCAGTAATATCGTTTCATGCCTATCCGACAGATTTGGCCCAACAGAAACGATCATGGATGTGGGCTGGAGCGCAAACACCTTTGTCCTCAAGGCGCTATTTCACGCCTCGAATATTATAGTGATAGATCGCCCTGATATGCCTATTCCCCCGTCTTTCTCCGCCAATGCTATTTCTGTGGATCTGCAATCAAAAGTTCTTGACCCGGCAGCCGAGGCGATAGCAGAAGTCATAATTTTCTCAGAAGTTATCGAACATCTTCTGGCTAATCCGGTCAAGGTGATAACCTACCTGCTAACGCATATTAAGAAGGGTGGCCATCTTATTATCACCACGCCGAACTTCTTCAGCCATGCGGCTGTCGCTTCCATGAGCCATCGCGACAACCCCCAACCCATCTATCCCTATGGCAGCGGCCTTAGCGACGCTCCGCATTTTCACGTTCGCGAGTATGGAATGAGGGAACTTCTCAGAATAGTGCAGGAGGCCGGGGGAGCCGTAGCCAGCTTCTTTTTCTCCGACTGCTGGGAAGATGCGATAACTGCGAAGACCACGCCGAGGCACGAATGGTCAAACATCGTCGTGATCGCTCGAAAGGTGTGATGATCAAAGGCGTGCGCCATGGCTGCGGAAGCTGAAATAGAACGACGACGTCGCGGAAGGTGATCCTCCCGCCGCGATCTCAAAGTTGGTCGGGCCCGATCACAGGTGGAAGATCCGATGGAAAGGCGCGATGCCACGTGACGCCTTCACGGACAATCTTCGCAGGCGCACCCGCCAAGAGTGCGCCTGGAGGTGCCGACCGGGTCAGCAAGGCCCGGGCGGCTATGATGGCGTCTGCGCCGACGTCCACGCCCTTCAGGATAGTGGCGCCGAAGCCGATCCAAGCGTGCGGTCCGATCAGGATGTCCTCTGGCGGGTTGAGCACCGTACCTGTGGCCTTGTCTATGATCGCATGGTTGTCAGTCGCTGCGACATAGACTTCGGCCGAAAACATGCAGTCCCGGCCGACCACGACATGACGGCGAGGACCCTCTATGTGAAAATAGGCGCCTACCGACGTCGAGTCCGCTCCAAAAACAAAGGCGCTAGTCGTCGTGTAAAGCGCAACTCGGTAATACTGTTGCTCTCCGCGACCACCGCAAAAGACAAGGTTTCCGCCACCTCCAAATCTGATGTCACCTTGAACTGCACATTGAGAACCGAAGACGACAAGGTTGTCTGTATGGCCGCCAGCGTACAAGTCGAGACTTATTGGAGCGGCAGACTCATCGAAAACTATGATTAGTTCGGCCCCTTCCGCCATGCCGTGGACGCGCACCCCTCTTATTCCGAGTGCGGCGCGATCAAGCGCTGAGGAGCAACAATAAAGTTCCGGATTGGTCAGGCGGCTTACCGGATCGCCCGCCCGCTCCAAAACATCGGACCCCCGCCAGGCAGCGTGGTTTAACATAAATGTGTGAAGAATATCCGGATTTTGAAAATTGACGGCACGCTCTCCGGAAGTCGCCGATTGACTAATTCCATCAGACCGCGCCTCCGTAAGTCGATAGTAAGCGTTGAATTGGGGCATGTTGGTCCTGAACTCAGGGGAGCCGATCATGCCTTGAAGAAGTTGTTCAATCGCGTGGTGTTGTTCAAGTTGACCGGCCGCGTGCTGCAATCCCACAGGATCGGCTTCGCGCAGAAGGATGGTCCGATAGACCGCCGCAACAATCTCAGCTGCTGTGAACGTTGATGACATGGAACTCGGGGGTTGGTTGTTAGGAACAATCAGCGACGGTGGCTATGCTGGGGCGTTGCGGAGCACGCTTGAGGCTCCTTTGATAGACCAGCCTGTGGTGACGCCAACGCCCGTAGGTTCATCGTCAAGCCGATGTCTACGTCTTCGAAGGATAGAAAAACTAGCCCACATAAGGATCAAATCTCAGGTAACGAACCATGTATTCGTTGAATGAAAGTCGGTGAGCGTGGTGGCGATGGCCGGCTTCGGCCTTGTACCACTCCAACCCGAAGTGCTCGGCTACCGCGGGATGGATCGGGCACTCCTCCATGTCATAGCCCACAAAGAAACGCAGCAAATGGTCCAGTTCGGTGACCGCGGTGGTGAGTTGGTTGGTGTCAGCCAGGCTCTCCGCAAGAAGTTGTTTCAGAATCATACCAGAACAATGGGGGCTCGGCCGAGCGAAGGTGTAAAAGAGCTGGATTTTGCGGAAATTCTCTAACAAATAGTCCGCCAGCTTCACATCGCACGCCGCGTCCCGCTCACGCCAGCGCATCACATCGATGGCGAGACGACGGTCGAGGTCCGGCATCTTCTTCGTCGTATGTTGGAAATAAAGCTTCAGCAGTTCAGCGTCGGACAGGTTGCGGAACTGAGGATTGGCGCCGAGCTCGGCGCCGACGACGTCGCTCCAAGGATAGCGGCCGATCTGGTACATGGGCTCTTTGCGGATGCGCGCGTCCCCGCCGGTGAAGGGCCACAGCGAGAGCATGTTCAGCGATGGAAAGGTGACGACTTTGGCCGTGGGCGGCCGCAAAGCGTGCATCTGTTCGCGGTGCTGAGGATAGTCGGTGCCTAGCTGTTCCCAGACGTATATGCAGTTGTCGAACAGGTCAGGTGTTAAGACCTCTTCACCGTGGTCGATCAGATGGAACTGCAGCAGCCGGATATCCAGGCTGGCCGCTAGGGTGGGCGCGCTGCGAACGAGCCGGATCAGATCCATACCCTGGCAATTTGAATAGATGACGATGGCCGGTTTGCGCCCGCTCAGATCGTCCATGGCGACCATCGGATGTAGTTGACGATGTAGTCTTGAAAACTCCACTCGTTCTCCCGCCAACGGTAAAGCAGGGTTGAGCTATGCCAACGGAGGTGGAAGGCCGCCGAGACCGCGGGGTGGACTGGAACCTGATCGGCCCATCTTCCGCCGTAGCCGCCGAGCAGCCGGTCCATCTCCAGCAACATCTGCCCAAGCAGCGCCTCGTCGAAAAACTCTGACATGACGACCAGCTGAGTGGCCAGTTGGGCCAGAAGTGGGCCCGCAGGCGTCTGGTTGTTGTGGAACAGGCGGGAAGTCTGGAACGATCCGAGGATGAAGCCGGCGAGCTTCACGTCGCAGTCCATGTCGCGAGTCTTCATCTCCTTTGCATAGGCGCCCAGGGTCGCTGACACGTCAGGCATGCACTCTGCGGTCCGCGCCATGTAAGAGGCCAGAAGCGCATCGTCAGACGCCGTGTCAACGCCCGCCGCCATAGCCGCGGCTATGCCGTCGGAATATGGATAGCGCCCCTCAGGGTAGAGTGGCGGTTCCGGGGCGAGTCGTGCGTCATAACCGCTGAAGGGCCACAGAATGTCCATTGATACGAAGGGAAAGGTGATGACGGGCGTCCCGGGGGCCAGCGTGCGTACCGTTTCAGGGCTCACGCCGTCGGAAAGGCGCTGTAGCCAGATGCCGACCAGGTCATCTTCCGAGACGCCGAGAATGGCATCCCGCACGCGCTCCAGCGCAGGATAGCAGGTGACGACGGTGTAACGGTCCTCCAGGACAGGCAGGCGGTTGACGATGGCCGCGAGGGGGGCGGTCTGGTGGTGACGCGCCAGGATGATGGTTTTTCGCCCAGAGCCGCCAGCGCTTCGCTCCCCATCTTGGCGTGCCGACCCCCAGCGCACCCATTTGACGGCCAGGGCCAGCGCTCGGTCGTCCTTGCCGGCGCCGGCCGCGGTCGGCGACACCGCATCAGGCAGCTGAAGGATGATTGTCACCGGCTGCTCATCCAGAGTCACGCCGGCGGGGACCTCCACCTGGAATACGCCCTCGTCAGCGACCTCCAGTTCCCCGACGGCTTGCCCGTTGGCGCTGACCCGCACCCTCTGGCGGTGGAGTCCTGGGTGGGTGAAGGGCGCCGCCGCTATCATCAGCCGGGTGGACACGCCCTGAGGCCGGGGCGGCAGGATCATCACCGCGGTGGCGCCCAGGCTCCAGATGAAGCCGTCTTCGGGGAACGACCAACCCGAAACCTGGACCGTGCTTACGCCACCCCGTCCGAAGTCTACGAAATGCTCGACCTCATCCATCGGCGGCGGCTTTGATGTAGGTCTCCAGGTCCTCTACCGGACGTTCCACCTCTCGGACCCAAACCTCAGGGCCGGCGGCCTGAAAGCCTAGGCGTGGGTAGAGATCAGCCACAACGCCGTTTCTGGAGGTCGGCTGGCGCTCTCCCCGGATCCGGTCCAAGCCTCGGCTCCGGGCGGCCTCCACGACTGCACGAATCATGAAGCTCTCGGCTGAGCGTGAAAATACGCGACAGCTCATCAGCCAACTATCGATACGTAAGTCGCCTTCCTCCCGAAATGCGACAAGGCTCGAAATCAGCCCGTGATCGCCGAAGCGGTCCTTCAGCCAAAAGGCGAGCACTAAGGCGTCCGCTCGCGTGACAAAGCTTTCCAGCTCATCCTGCCGATAACGGCGGGTCGTCAGGTTGAACTGGTTGGTCTTCTGCTCCAGCTGAGCAAGCCTTGGCATGTCTCGGGCGCTAGGCGTCGCCACCCGCCCCACCATCGCGAGATCGCGCAGGTAGCTCGGCAGATCCACCGCCGCTCCTGCCGCCTTCAGGGCGCTGCCGCGCGCCAGATAGGCGGCGCTGCGGGTCAGGTCCTCCGCGGTCAGCTCTTCCAGGTCGAACCAGCATCCGGCGTCCAGGCGGTTGGCGAACTGAGTGGGGTCCGACCCCAGGTCGACGACCTCCACCTGTGTGGCTTCCTGCCGGACAAGCGCGCACTCGGCAGGATTGTCATCAGCAAATACAATGGTTTCCAAGCCCAGGTTCAGCTGTTCAGCCACGCGGCGCAATCCGTTCGCCTTGTCCGACCACGAGCATTCAAAAGCCGAGAAGTCTTCGGCCTTCAGCCGCGAGGCGGGATGCGAAAAGCCGGCGCGGGCAATCTGGGGCTCGTTCTTGCTCACGGCGGCGAGCACCACGCCACGGTCCTTCAGCGCCAGGACATAGGCCTGCCAGTCGGCGAAGGCCTCCCCGGCGGGCGTGCCCGTCCCGAGCGTCAATCCCTCGACGCCGTCATCACCGATCACCCCGCCCCAGAGGGTGTTGTCGAGATCGAGCGCCAGCACCTTCTTGCTTCGTCCGCAGGCCAATCGCCAAGCGGCGCGAAAGGCCGAAAGATACTCCGGCAGGTGCTTCTGGTCGAAAGGCAGGCGCGAGGTGTAATAGGTTCGAGGGTTGTACCAGCGCTTCAGCCCGATCGCTTCAGCCAGCCGGTCGATCTCAATCCAATGGACGCGCCCGCGGCCTGCTTCCAGCAGCCGCTCGTTCAGCTTCCGAACCTGGCTCGCGGGCGAGGCCGGCGAGCGCCGGTCGGCGACGCCGCGCAGACGCTCCATCGGCGGCGACGGCAGGTGCTGGAGGATCGCCCCTCCCATCCTGTCCGCCAAGGTATCCCAAAGATTTGCAAACAGGCCCGCCTTGTTTTGGATCGCCTCGTCGACGTCCGCCATGCTGCTGCAAAGCGGCAGGTCGGTGACCAAGTCCCCCCAGTCCACACAAAGCAACGTCAGATCAGGCTTGGCTGCATACAGGCCAGAGGCGGGGTCGAGGACCTCCTGCACCAGAGACCCGAAGCCCCCCTGGTAGAGCAGCGGCGCACAACCTTCCTGCGCCATGCCAAACACCGCCGCCTGGGCGACGAAGTCGGTGGTCAGATTACCGATGACCGCAATCGTCTGGGTCGGCGCGCCGGAGAGCCCACCCTCACGAATCAGTCGCGCGCCGAGGTCGGATATTCTCGCCGGAGACGCAGCCGCAGCGAGCAGCTCGGTCTGCAGGTTGACCGGCGAGGTCGCCACGGGGACGCCGTTCACAAGTTCGCCCAGATTACGTAGTCTCCACGCCCTTCATGTGCAGCATCCCACGTATGGCGCGCACCGAAGAGGCCTTGCCGAGTTGGTCCAGATCAAACTCGACATCGTAAGTGCGCTCGACCTCGGTCAGCAGGATCATGTTCTTAAGGCTGTCCCAATTCGGTGTGACGTCCATGCCGGAGTCTTCGTTGATCAAGGTGTGATCGACGCCCAGCGCCGCTGCGACGACTTCATAGAGTGACGACAAGGCTGGACCCTGAGACTTATCGTTGTGCGTTTAGCATGGCTCGCCAGCGGGTCCAAGCGGAGTGGGGGACAAGCTTTACCCTGCCGGGGCTTCGGCTATGTTCGAGCGCCAAGCCTGCAGTGACCCACAACCGGCGCGTCCAGGCGCCTCGGAGACAGAGCGTTGACGAAGCCGCCCGGACCTCCGCGCATCTGTCTGTGCGTCCTGATGAACCATCCGTTCCCCGCCAACCTGCCGGTTCTGCGCGATATCTACGCCGGCCGTTTCGCACAGGTGCTGTTCCTCATGCCGTTCGAGCGGATGGCCGATCCCGACGTGATCACCGTTTATCGCGGAAGCTACGCCCACGCAGCTTACCTGACCGACGCGTCGGCATCGCTCGCCAGCATCGAATGCGACTACTACATGGTCGTCCACGACGACGTCATGCTGAACCCACGCCTTTCAGAGCAAACCTTTAGCGACTACTTCCCGCTTGCGTCGGGTAACGGCTACATCTCAAAGGCCGACAGCCCCAGCCGTAATATAGGCACGCGCGCCTGGTACTACTCCTCATTACCCCGCCTGCTGTATCCCAAGTCCATGTTGCTGGGTAGCGGCGTCGATCCCGTGAACGTCACCAAGTACCTGCCACCCGCCGACGAAATGCGCCGCAAGATGGACGTGGCCGGAATCGCATATCAAAATGAGGTCGTCCTCGACACCACCGATTTTGCCGATGTTAAACGCCATGCGTCCCGCGTGCTCCTCAATGGCCATGTGGCCGCCACGGAGACCGGCAGCGTCCAGACGGACATAGAGGCCCGGAGCTTAGCTCTCGAGCAGCAGCTGGTAGAAGTCATGGCTTTGGATCAGGCCACGGCCCATCCGGGCTCGACCGCAGGGCGTGCGCAGTTGCCCTTTCCCATTCTGGACGCCGGCTGTCACGCCGATTTCTACATTCTTCCGAAGGCGAAATTTAGCGAGTTCGTTCACTACATCGGCGTGGCGGCCGCCTCCGGGGTATTCGTCGAGATCGCCGTACCGGTTTTGCTGTACGCGGTCTGTGATCGCGTCTGGACGGCTGACGAACTCAACCTGGAGGTCGCCTTCTTCAACGAGCGAAACTCACTGCTGAACTTCATCGAGCCGCGGCTGCTCGCCATCCATCCTTTCAAGCTGTCGGCCTATAGCGATGCGGACTCGCGTCGCACCTTGATGTGGATGCTGACCGAGCTTGCCGAGGGCCGGGCGCCGGGGCCCCCCGAAGCCGTTGAAGGCCCCTACCCTTTCAACGATCTTGTAGAGGCCGCAGGCTGGCACCGTCCGGAGGCCTGGGGTCGCTGGTCGGGGCGTTCGGTGGCGAGCCTCGATTTCTACTTTCGGTCCGGGGCGGTGCAAGGCCTTAAGCTTCGGTTGCTTGCGCCCATGCACCTGGATGCTGCCGCCTTCCTTGGCGAAGTGAGACTTAACGGGACGCAAGCGGCGCTCATAGCGATAACGGCAGAGCGGCCTCAGGTGACAGTGGAGTTGGACGCTTCTCGCTTCGCGCCCAACGCCGTCAACCGAGTGGAAGTGCTGACAGGAGAAATGGTGTCGCCCCGCGCTCTGAACCCCACTTCAAACGATGGTCGCGCGTTAGGCCTGGGACTGACGGAGTGCGCCTTTTATTGAGCACGCCGTATCTGCATGTTGGCGCCATGGCCCCGGGGCCCCGGCGCCTACCACCACACCAACAAAGCCCAGATCACCGCCGGACGCTGTTTACGGCTGGATAAGAAACAAGGGTTTAATAACGCCTCAGCGTCTATTACGGCCTTCAACAACTGGGCACGCAGGATGGCCGGTATGCTCGTTGTCAGAACGCTGCCCGCACAAGTAAGCCTCAGCTCGCCAGCCCCACCTCGGTCGCGTGTTCGGCCAGGAGCGTGAAGCTCTCCGGCGTCACGTCGGCGAAGCCGCCCTGCAGGGTGAAGATGCGGCGGCTGGCGCCGTCGCGCACGATCACCTCGCCGGGGCGCAGGGTGGTCATGAACGGCTCGTGGCCGGCCAGCACGCCGAAGTCGCCCTCCGCGCCCGGCGCGTCGACCTGGTCGACCTCGCCGGCGAAGAGTTCGCGCTCGGGCGCGACGAGGGAGAAGTGGAACTTGGGCATGGCTTGACCTGCTGGGCGTTGGCTTTGACGCGATGCCGATGAGTCCACCCCGGTCGTTACCGACGGGCTCGGATATCTGAAACTCGAGACCGTCCTTATTCACCAGAGTGTAGTTCATCGTGATGTCGCGCTGATCGTATTTGGAGACGCGCTTTTGAACGCCAGCCTCGTGGAAACCGTGAGCCTGGAGATCATGTACCAAGTCGTGAGCAGATGGAGACGCATCATACATATGGCTATTATCCGACACGTCTGACGTCACGTAACACCAAGACTGTGTCTGACTTATCGGTACCATAACGGCTACTCGCCCACTTGGAAGGGTGTCCATTTCTAGATCGTAAGTGGCGCTGCTCAGTTCGGGATGCGCCTGACTCTCGAACAATCGTTTGGTCCATGGCTCCGTCGTTGGATCGACCGGGTTAGCGACTATCGGCTTGCCAAAAACGTGTTCCGCACACCAGCCAAGCAGAGCCTGCCGCCAGAACGGCTCTGGAGAGCTCTGTGGACCATGAGGCGGGGCACAGGACGCAACGACGGTAGCCGTTCGCGATAGATATGGCTAACCCCCGCCTCACCGAGTGCCCTAGGCGCCGGCCGCCAGCTTCTCCGCCTTCTCCACCGCCTCTTCAATCGCGCCGACCATGTAGAAGGCGGCCTCGGGCAGGTGGTCGAACTGGCCGTCGCAGATGGCCTTGAAGGAGCGGATGGTGTCGGGCAGTTCGACGAACTTGCCGGGCTGGTTGGTGAACTGCTCGGCCACGAAGAAGGGCTGGGACAGGAAGCGCTGGATCTTGCGGGCGCGGGCGACGGTCAGCTTGTCGTCCTCGCTCAGCTCGTCCATGCCCAGGATGGCGATGATGTCCTTCAGCGCCTTGTACTGTTGAAGTATTTCCTGCACCCGGCGGGCGACGCCATAGTGCTCCTCGCCGATCACCTGGGGGTCCAGGATACGCGAGGTGCTGTCCAACGGGTCCACCGCCGGGAAGATGGCCTGGGCGGCGATCTCGCGCGACAGGGTCGTGGTGGCGTCCAGGTGGGCGAAGGAGGTGGCCGGCGCCGGGTCGGTCAGGTCGTCGGCGGGGACGTAGATGGCCTGGATCGAGGTGATCGAGCCCTTGTTGGTGGAGGTGATGCGCTCCTGCAGATTGCCCATCTCGGTGGCGAGCGTCGGCTGGTAGCCCACGGCCGAGGGGATGCGGCCGAGCAGGGCGGACACTTCCGACCCCGCCTGGGTGAAGCGGAAGATGTTGTCGATGAAGAGCAGCACGTCCTTGCCCTCCTCGTCGCGGAAATATTCCGCCTGGGCGAGGCCGGTCAGGGCCACCCGGGCGCGCGCGCCCGGCGGCTCGTTCATCTGGCCATAGACCAGCGCGCAGCGCGAGCCCTCGCCGCCGCCCGCGGTGTTCACCCCGGACTCGATCATCTCGTGATACAGGTCGTTGCCCTCGCGGGTGCGCTCGCCGACGCCGGCCAGCACGGAATAGCCGCCGTAAGCCTTGGCGATGTTGTTGATCAGCTCCTGCATGGTCACTGTCTTGCCCACGCCCGCGCCGCCGAACAGCCCGACCTTGCCGCCCTTGGTGTAGGGGCAGAGCAGGTCGATGACCTTGATGCCGGTGACCATGATCTCGGTGGAGGACGCCTGGTCGGCGAAGGACGGCGCCTCGGCGTGGATCCCCCGCCGCAGGTCGGTCAGGATCGGGCCGCCTTCGTCGATGGGCTCGCCGATGACGTTCATGATGCGGCCGAGGGTGGCGGGGCCGACGGGCACGCGGATGGGCGCGCCGGTGTCGGTGACCGGCTGGCCGCGGACCAGGCCCTCGGTGGTGTCCATGGCGATGGCGCGCACGGTGTTCTCGCCCAGGTGCTGGGCCACCTCGAACACCAGGCGGAAGGGCTCGCCGGTCTTCTGGTCGGTATTGGTGGTCTCCAGCGCGTTCAGCAGCGCGGGCAGGTGGCCTTCGAACTCGACATCGACGACGGCTCCGATGACCTGGGCGATACGGCCCTTGGCATTGGTGTCAGGATTGATGGGCTGCTGGATGGTCATGGGCGGGGACCTTTAAAGGGCTTCGGCGCCGGAGATGATCTCGATCAACTCCTTGGTGATCTGAGCCTGGCGGGAGCGGTTGTATTGCAGGGTGAGGGCGGCGATCAGGTCGCCGGCGTTGCGGGTGGCGTTGTCCATGGCGCTCATCTGAGCGGCGTAGAAACCTGCCTGGTTCTCCAGCATGGCGGCGAGAATCTGGACGGCGAGGTTGCGCGGCAGCAGCGTCTCCAGGATCGTCGCCTCGTCGGGCTCGTAGGTATAGACGCCGCCCTTCAGGTCCGGACCCGCCACCTCGGTGTCGACCTTCGCGGGGACCAGCTGGCGCGAACTCGGCACCTGGCTGATCACCGAGCGGAAGCGCGAATAGAACAGGGTGACCACGTCGGCCTCCCCCGCCTCGAACCGCGCCAGGATTTCGGCGGCGATCGGCTGGACGACGTCCAGCGTCAGGGTCTTGGCGGAAGCGAGCTCGTAGGTGTGCAGGATGCGCTCGCCATAGTAGCGGCGCAACGCATCGCGCCCCTTGCGGCCGATGCAGATAATCCGCACCTCCTTGCCCCGGGCGAGCAGCTGACCGATCCGCTCGCGCGCGGCGCGGGCGACGCTGGAGTTGAAGCCGCCGGCCAGACCCCGGTCGGCGGTGGCGACGACGACCAGGTACCTGTCGTCGCGGCCCGTCCCCGCCAGCAGCCGGGGGGCGCCGTCGCCGCTGGCGCCCTTGGCCAGATTGGCGATGACGCTGGCCATACGCTCGGCATAAGGGCGCGCGCTTTCGGCGGCGTCCTGGGCGCGGCGCAGCTTGGCCGCGGCCACCATCTGCATCGCCTTCGTGATCTTCTGCGTGGCCTTCACGCTTCCGATCCGATTGCGCATCTCCTTCAGGCTGGCCATCGGGTCAGCGTTTCCTTTTCTTCCCTGATCGCTCGTCCAGGTGGATGATCGTGAACGTCCCAGCGATCATGAGGGCGACAGTCACCGGCGCGCCGACAAACATCCAGATCAACGGCCAACTCATCGCGGGTCTCCGATGCCGTCGCTTGACGGTTCGACCACTACATAATGCAAGAGGCGCTGGGCGACGAGGTGAAAGCCGAAACCCAGCAACACCGAGCCCATCGCGGTAAACAGATCGACTCGTCCCGTGATGCTCGGAGTGACCAGACCAGCTACAACGAAGGCCACTCCCACGTTCGAGACCGCGGACGCGGCGAGCTTGATGCGCTCTTCACGCCGTTTCGTCCCCGCGTCAGCCACACCTATCGTTTAGCGCCGGGCGGCCCCATACCTTCAGCCTGCTTCGCGCCGCTAACGGTATTCTTGGGGTCAGCGTCCACGCGCACTGCAGTCGCCGCAAACGGCTCGACGGCGAAGGCCTGCACCTGGCTGTCCAGCGCTTCCTTCAGCTGGCCTTCCAGTTCCGGCGTCAGCGCCTTCTGGGTGCGGATGCCCTCCAGAAAGCCCGGATAGCTCGACTTCAGCTTGGCGATCAGCGCCTCCTGGAACGGGCCAATCTTGTTGACAGGGATGGTGTCGAGATAGCCGCGGGTGCCGGCGTAGATCACCGCCACCTGCTCCTCTACGGGCAAGGGCTGGTACTGGGGCTGCTTCAGGAGCTCGGTCAGCCGCTCGCCCCGTGCCAACAGGCGCTGGGTGGCGGCGTCGAGGTCGGAGCCGAACTTGGCGAACGACGCCATCTCCCGGTACTGGGCCAGCTCGCCCTTGATCGAGCCCGCCACGGTCTTCATCGCCTTGATCTGCGCCGAGGAGCCCACCCGCGACACGCTGATGCCGACGTTCACCGCGGGCCGGATGCCCTGATAGAACAAGTCGGTCTCCAGGAAGATCTGGCCGTCGGTGATGGAGATGACGTTGGTGGGGATGTAGGCCGAGACGTCGTTGGCCTGGGTCTCGATGATCGGCAGGGCGGTGAGCGAACCCGAACCGTTATCCTCGTTCAGCTTGGCGGCGCGCTCGAGCAGGCGGCTGTGCAGGTAGAAGACATCGCCCGGATAGGCTTCACGCCCCGGCGGACGGCGCAGCAGCAGGCTCATCTGGCGATAGGCCACGGCCTGCTTGGACAGATCGTCATAGACGATCAAGGCGTGCATGCCGTTGTCGCGGAACCACTCGCCCATGGCGCAGCCGGCGAAGGGCGCCAGGAACTGCAGCGGCGCGGGCTCGGACGCGGTGGCGGAGACCACGATGGTGTAGTCCAACGCGCCCCGCTCCTCCAGCGTGCGCACGATCTGGGCGACGGTGGAGCGCTTCTGCCCAATGGCCACGTAGATGCAGTAGAGCTTGGCCTTCTCGTCGCTCCCGCCGTTCACCGACTTCTGGTTCAGGATGGCGTCGATGGCCACCGCCGTCTTGCCGGTCTGGCGGTCGCCGATGATCAGTTCGCGCTGGCCGCGGCCCACCGGGATCAGGGTGTCGATGGCTTTGAGGCCCGTCTGTACAGGCTCGTGTACGGACTTGCGCGGGATGATGCCTGGGGCCTTCACGTCCACCCGGCGGCGCTCGGCGACGTTCTCCAGCGGGCCCTTGCCGTCGATGGGCTCGCCCAGCGGGTTCACCACCCGGCCGAGCAGGCCCTTGCCCACGGGCACGTCAACGATCTCAGACAGGCGACGGACCTCGTCGCCCTCGCCGATATTGCGGTCCTCGCCGAAGATCACGACGCCGACATTGTCGCGCTCAAGATTCAGGGCCATGCCCTTCACCCCGGCCTTGGGAAACTCCACCATCTCGCCGGCCTGGACCTTGTCCAGCCCGTAGATGCGCGCGATGCCGTCGCCGACCGACAGCACCTGACCCACATCGGAGACGTCGGCCTCCTCGCCGAAATTGGCGATCTGGGACTTCAGGATGGCCGAGATTTCAGCGGCGCGGATGTCCATGGTGCGTTACTCTTGGTCTCGTGTTGGTCTTAGCCGCGCCAAGTTTCGGGCGCGTCGAATGTCAGGTGCTTCCGGGCTCCAGGCGCGCCGGATTTCAGGCTCGTCGGATTTCAGGCTTTTCTCAGGGCGACCTTCATATGGTCCAGGCGGGTGCGCAGGGACGCGTCGAACAGGCGCGAGCCGACCTTGACGCGCAGCCCGCCCAGGATCGCGGGATCGACGCGAGTGGTGATCTCGGGATCGCGACCGAGCGCCTGGCGCAGGGCGGCGGCGACGCCGTCTCGCTGGGTGGGGGTCAGGGGCACGGCGGTGACCACGTCGGCGGCCACGGTCCCTCGCCTGTCGGCGGCGATGCGCTTGAAGGCGGCGGCGACAGCCGGCAGGGCGGCGGTGCGGCTGTTCGCGCCCAGCAGCCCGATAAACTTGTGGACCAGAGGCGAGACCCCAGCGGCGTCGGCGATGGCCAGCAGCCCCTTGGCGCGATCCTCGTGCCCCAGCGCAGGGGACGCCAGCAGGCGGCGGAAATCGGGCGACTCGGCGCGCAGCTGCTCCAGCCCGTCGAGATCGGCCTCGACAGCGGCTACGGCGCCGCCCTGGTCGGCCAGCTCGTAGAGCGCCTGCGCATAGCGCGCGCCCACGTCCGCATATCTGGAGTCTTCAGCCAATAGACGATCGCCCGGTCTGCCGCGCCGCCCTGACCGCGCCGGCCCTCTCGCGGAGGTGACGGCAGGCGATGCTCGACGCACGAAAAAGCCCTGCGGAACGGAGGACCGTCCTCAGGGATGCCGGGGCGATAGCACGGGGGCGAAAAGCCCGCAACCGACGGCCGGTGGCGGTCGGGCGGGCCGAGCCGACGCCGGACGTCACATAGGCGGGCGGGGTTTGCGGATCGGCTTGAACGTCCTCGCCCCTGGAGGGTTCTTCCAGGCGAAAGGGCTCTCATCATGTCTCAGAACCATCGGATCATCGGCGCTGGCGTCGCACTCGCGGGCGCCGACAAGCTGCTTGGCGACCGCGCCTATGACGGCATGTTCCGCGACCTGGGCTGGTCCCAGGAGGACATGAGCAAGCTGGCGATCGCTGAGGTGCTGGGCGGGCTGCTGATGATCCTCAAACCCACCCGCCGGCTAGGCGCGGCCATCGTCTGCGCCGCCTCCACCACCGTGCTGATCGCGGAGATCGACAAGGGCGACACCAAGCTCGCCGTGTCGCGCGGCGGGGTGCTGCTGGCCTCGCTCGCGGTGCTGGTGGCGCCAAGCTTTTAAACGATCGGGTCGGGTCGGGCGTCGCCCGGTATCGATATGCGCTGAGCAATTATCAGGCGCCGCCCTTCCAAAGCCTGCCACGCCAGAAGGGTCGGCGCGCCGATGACCAGATCTTTGGCGCGGCGGAGCAGGCTCAGCGCCACGCCCATCTCGCCCGAGAGGCCGAACACCTGGCCGATCAGGGCGTAGGCCGCTTCCTGCACGCCGACGGCGTTGGGCACCGCGAAGGCGGCGCTCTTCACCGCGGACAGGAGGCTCTCGATGGCGATCACCGCGGATATGGAGATCGAGACGCCCATCAGCCGCAGGGCGATCCAACTGCCGAAAGCCGAGGCCGTCCATCCGAACCCGTGCAACAGGATGCTCGCGAGCACCCGAAACGGGCGGGCGTAGAGATCGTCGATGACCGCTCGCACCCCATGAACCTGCCGGCTCGCCGAGGGCGCGAACCGTTCGGCCAGCCGATCAAGCCCGCCAAGACCGCGCCGCTGCGCCAGCACCAGCGATATGATCAGAAGGATGGCCAGACCGATGGCGATGGCGAAGCAGGCCTCGAACACCCGCGCCTCCACCCCGCCCGCCAGCCGCGCGGACAGCAACGCCAGACCCAGGATCAGGAACCCGATCTGGGCGACGATCTCGGCGGTGAGGTCGATCGCAAGCGAGCCGTAGGCCCGCGCCGGGGCGACGCCCTGCAGGATCACGCCTCGCGCGCCCGCCACCACGCCGCCGATCGCTGAGAAGGGCAGGATGTCCGAGGCGCTCTCGCGCAGCAGCCGGCCGAAGGTGAAGGTCCCTAACCGCCGGACCGGCTCGCCCACCGCCAGCGACCACCAGGCCGCGCCGGTGATGGCAAAACAGGCCAAGCTGTAAAGAACGAACAGGGCGAAGCCGCCCCAGCCGATGGCCGAGAGCGCCGAGACCACGGGCGCGAAGCCGAACCAGCCGACCACTCCGATGGCCAGGAGCACGCCAAACAGGGCGCCGAGCGCCACGCCGATCCGTGCGCGCGTAAGGGCATGGCGCCGGGATTTCGGCGGCGCGGCCACGCCGGCGGCTTCGGCGCTCACCTCAGGCCGCCTCGGCGTCGGCTGAGCCGCCCACGACCTTGACGGCGCGAAAGTCCGAAAAGCCGCCGAGCCTCGCCCCGCTGGCGGCGACCGCCCGGCGCACGCTGGGATCGATTAAGGCGGCGAACTCCTCCGCATAGCGATAGCCGTCGGCTGCGCCTTCGAAGCCATCCCCGGTAGCGGGGTGCAGATAGATTTCGGTGAGCCCGTCGGGCAGATGGTCGATCAGACCCCGAAGGCGCGAGGGCGTCACCGCACCGGACCAGTGCAAGCCGAAGACGTGATCGGCGGTGCGCACGCCAGCCCGCTTCAGCCGAAGCCGCACCAACTCCGACCAGGGCGCGGTGACGTAGGCCGGCGCGACCTCGGCCCCGGGTTCGGCCGCCAATAGCACGCGGCGGGGCTCCGCCGGCACGCGCATGGCGTCCAGGCCAAAGCGCCGCCCGACCTTCAGGATGGCGCCGGCGATGGTGGGGTGCAGGTGGAAATGCTTGTGGGTGTTGACGTGGTCGAGGGGGAGGCCGGTGGCCGCATAGGCCTCGAATTGCGCGGTCACCTCGGCCAGCAGCTGGCGGCGGGCGGCGGGCTTGAAGAAGATGTCCACCGCGCATGCCGCCATGTCCCGGCGGAACAGGCCGTTGCGCCCGACTAGGTCAGGCAGTTCGGCGGGCGGCAACACGGGGCGGCCCTCCACCAGGACGACGTGAAGCCCGATCCTTAACCGTGGCAGGCGCCGGGCGCGCGACACCGCATCGCCGACCGCCCCGCCGCCGACCATCAGGCTGGCGGCGGTGAGGACGCCTTCGGTATGGGCCGTCTCCACCGCCTGGTTGACCTGGACCGCGGCGCCGAAGTCGTCGGCGGTCAGGATCAGCCGCTTCATGGGAGATGGATCACGCGTCGACGGTGGCGCCCTTGCGGTCCTTCAGGAACTCGCGGAACTCCACGCCTTCGCGCAGGCGTCGCTTCATCATGTCGGGGCTGGTCAGCATCTCGCCGACGATGGAGGCGATCTTCTTCGGGCGGAAATAGAAGGCCTTGTAGAAGGTCTCCACGTTTTCGAAGATGCGTTCGTGGCTGAGGTTGGGGTAGTGCAGGGGCGCGATCTGCACGCCGTTGTCGTCCACCAGCTCAGCGTGCTCGGCGTCCAGCCAGCCGTTCTCGATGGCCTGCTTGTAGAGGAAGGTGCCGGGATAGGGCGCGGCCAGCGACACCTGGATGGTGTGCGGGTTGATCTTGCGGGCCCAGTCGATGGTCTGGCGGATGGTCTCCTCGGACTCGCCGGGCAGGCCCATGATGAAGGTGCCGTGGATGGCGATTCCGAGGTCGTGGCAGTCCTTGGTGAACCGCTCGGCCACCTCGATCAGCATGCCCTTCTTGATGTTGTGCAGGATCTGCTGGTTGCCGCTCTCGTAGCCGACGAGCAGGAGGCGCAGGCCGTTCTCCTTGAACACCTCCAGCGACTTGCGCGGCACGTTGGCCTTGGCGTTGCAGGACCAGGTGACGCCGAGCTTGCCCAGCCCCTTGGCGATAGCCTCGGCCCGGGGCAGGTCGTCGGTAAAGGTGTCGTCGTCGAAGAAGAACTCCTTCACCTGGGGGAAGGCCTTCTTGGACCAGGCGATCTCCTCGACCACGTTCTCCACGCTGCGGGTTCGATATACGTGGCCGCCCACGGTCTGGGGCCACAGGCAGAAGGTGCAGCGGCTCTTGCAGCCTCGACCGCTGTAGATCGAAATGTAGGGGTGCTTCAGATAGCCGATGAAGTAGTTCTCGATCTTCAGGTCGCGCTGATAGATCGGGGTCACCCAAGGCAGGCTGTCCATGTCGTGCAGGATCGCGCGATCCTCGTTATGCACGATGGCGCCGGCCTCGGTGCGGTAGCTCAGCCCCTTGACCGAAGACCAACTATGGCCGTCGGCGACGTCCTTGATGGTGAAGTCGAACTCGTTGCGCGCGACGAAGTCGATGACCTCGCCGGTGCGGAGACTGCCGTCGGCGTCCACGGCCACCTTGGCGCCGATCATGCCGATCTTCAGGTCCGGATTCTCGGCCTTCATCGCTTCGGCCACCTTCACGTCGCTCTTGAACGAGGGGACGGAGGTGTGGAGGACCAGCAGGTCATATTGCTTGGCGAGGGGAAGGACCTCGGCCAGCGAAGTCTTATGCGGCGGGGCGTCGATCAGCCGGCTGGTCTCGACCAAAGCCGCCGGCTGGGCGAGCCAAGTCGGATACCAGAACGATTTGATCTCGCGCTTGGCCTGGTAGCGCGAGCCCGCCCCCCCGTCGAAGCCGTCGAAGGAGGGCGCCTGCATGAACAGGGTGCGAAGCATGGGAGAACTCCTGGGCGGGCGAGTCCAAGGGGCTGAGGGCCCCGGCCCGATCTACGTTGAAGCGGCGGCCTCGCCAGACGACCGTCTTGCCGAAGGATGCAAAAACGAACACGGCGAAGGAGAAGACGTCACGGGCCGGCAGCAGCCACAGGTTCCGTGCGCGCGCACCCGTCGCCGTGTCCACGCAATGGACTACATAGAGGCGCGCCGACACAACCGCCAGCAGGGCGGCGAAGGCGAACGGACTGAAACCGCAACAGAGACATCCCAGCAACGCCCAGGCGGTGGCGTAGGTGAAGCCGTGGCCGAAGAACCCGGCGGGATCGATCATGCGGATGGTGCGCGCCCAGCGCATCTCGTGGCGCCACAGCTCTGCGAGGCCGGCTTCAGTGCAGTCGTGCACCACCGGCGTCGCCGCCACATCGCCCGTATAGCCCGCCGCCCGGATGGCGCGCCCCAGGTCATAGTCGTCGGCCAACTGGTTGTTCAGCACCTCGAACCCGCCGATTTCGGCCAGGACGTGGCGCTTGAACGCGACCGTGGCGCCGAAACAGGGCTCCGCCATGTTGAGCCGCAGGCCCATGACCACGTTGGGCAGGAACTGGTAGTTGACACCCATGGTCGACAGCGCCGACCACACCCCGCCCCGCGCCTCGCCCGTATAGAGACAGGTGACAAAGCCGACGCCGGGGCGATGCAGCCGTTCCACCACGTGGTCGAGGTAGTCGCGCTGAACCCGTATGTCGCTGTCGGACATGACGATGATCTCATTGGAGACCGCGCGCGCCATGTTGATCAGGTTGGAGACCTTACGGTTTTCCCCGTGGATGCACCCGTCGATCACCAGGCTGACGTCGAGCTGAGGATGGGCGCGCTGAAGCGCCCTGACGATGGGGATGGCGGTGTCGGACGCGTCGTGCACCCCGAAAACCACCTGCACCGGCCCGGCGTAGTCCTGGGTGCAGAAGCTCTCCAGATTGGCGCGCAGCCCCTGTTCCGCCCCATGCAGCGGCTTCAGCACGGTCACTGCAGGCGCGAGCGCGGCGGGAACGCCGCGGCGGGGGCCGCTTACATGCGCGAAGGCCAGCCGGGCGGACACGACGGCGAACGCCGCCCCCGCGAGCGCCAGGAAGATGAGAGCCGGGCCGAGCAGCGTGAACACGTCAGGCCGATCCCTTGCCCGTCACTACGCTTGAACAGGTAATCTTTGCATCGCAGACACACCAGTGCGGCATAACCTCGCCCATTCGTCGCGGCATGAACGAGCGCATCGTTGGGAACAGAGGCGATCCAAGCAGGGCGATTTTACGGCTGAGCTCGCCCGCAGCCGCACCTCGCGCTTGCGTTGGCGGGCGGAACCAGATTAGCTCAACGGTGTTTATCATTCGTTAGGGATCGCAGAAGCCGATCTCGCTCAGACCGCCTCCCCTCGAATCGTTGGGATGGCCGCTGCAGGGACCTTCCCCATGCTGCACTGGACTCCTGCCCGTTCCACGCTTCGCACTGTAACGCCGATCGCCGCCCTGGCGTCAGCGTCTGCGCCCTCTCCGATCACACTGACCTCCCTTCGATCAGACCATGCGAGAATGTTGGCCCACGCCGCCAAGCGGCGGATGGCGGCGACGGGCGTGGACGGAGACTATTGGAAGGCCTGCGCGCCCGCAGCGGTCGCGAAGGCGGCCACGATCCGCGCGAGCGCAGGTTTCAGCCGGCTACCCTGAGCGTCCTGGGCCAGAGGACTTGGGCTAAAGCTTGGACGAAAGCTGCGCATCCGACGATAAGTTAAATCGGATTAAACTTTGGATTGCGGGCAACACCTCCTCCGACCTGCTGACCGACCGCCACATATCGACCGCCGTAGCGGGCGTGAACTTCATGTCCATGGTGTGCCGGATGAGCGTGAAGAACGGCTGCCAAAACTCGGCGTGATCGAGGAACACGATGGGCTTGCGATGCAGGTCCAGCCTGCGCCAGGAGAGGAGCTCCACCACCTCCTCCAGGGTGCCGATCCCGCCCGGGAAAACGGCGAAGGCGTCTGAGTTCTCGAACATGAGGCGCTTGCGTTCGTGCATGCTGTCGACGGTGACCGTCTGGACATCGTCGTAGATCACCTCCCGGGTGCGCAGGAACGCCGGGATGATCCCAAGGACCTCCCCACCCGCCTTATGCGCGGCCTTAGCCGCCGCTCCCATAAGGCCTATTCCGCCGCCGCCATAGACGAGCCTGACCCCCTCCCTCGCCAGTATGCCTCCGAACTCGGCCGCCGCCTGCAGGAAGGCCGGGTCAGCCCCCGCCGACGATCCGCAGAACAGGCAGACCGACAGCCTGTTCGATGACGGCTCGACCTCCGCCTGTTCCCCTTGCGCACCCATGGATATCTCCTCCCGTGGTGCAGGCTTGTCGCCGAACCCCTGGCCTGGGATGTAGCACGCCCGCGCTTGGCGGGAGGAGTTCGCGCGCTTGGCGAAACGCTCGATCCGGACCTGTTCGCTGGCGGCAAGCCTCGGCGCGGCGACGCTGGCGATCTCGCCGCTCAGCGGCTGCAACCGCGGATCACCCGCCCGAGGTCTGGACGCCGCCTCGCCTCAACAGGCCATCGCCAGCGAGGCCAGCTACCTGGCGCCGCCACGCCCCACGGCGGTCGTGATCGATCGCGGCGGGGGCCTGAGGGTGTCCGGACAGGCGCCGCGGCGCTCCGCGGTTGAGCTCGTCTCTCCCGAAGGCGAGCAGGCGCAGACCATCGCCAACGCCCGTGGAGATTGGACCACGCGGCTGCCGCCCTCCTCAGCACCCAAGCTCTACGCCATCTCCGCCCTGCTGGGGGGCCGCACGCTTCATGCCGAGGGCGCGCTGGTGACCACGCCGGGCGCCGCGGTCCCCGCGGTGGTGCTGCGCGCCGGCTACGCCGCCCTGCCCCTGAAGCCGGGGCGCGCCACCGAGATCGCCACCGTGGACTACGACCCCAGCGGCTTTATCGCTGTGGCGGGAGAGGCCCCGCCGCACGCCCGGCTGGCGCTGAGGGTCGACGGGAGCCCTGCGTCGGTGGGACAGGCGGATGAGACGGGCCGCTACGCCCTGCTGGCGGAAAACCGTCGGCTTTCCCTGGGCGCGCACCAGCTGCAGGTCATAGGACCGGACCGGACCGCCGAACGCGCGGTAACGCTCGATCCGCCCGCGCCGCTCACCGCGCCCTATCTGGCCCTTCCGTCGCCGAGCGGTTGGCGGGTGGAGTGGGCCCTGAACGGCGGCGGCGTGCAGACGACGCTGATCCTGGCGCCGTAAGGAGCGGCCGCCTCCGACCGCAAGGTTCAGGCGCGCCGGTTCAGCGTGATGGCCGAGCCGTCCCCGCTCAGCGCCCGGGCGCGCGGCCCGTAGCCTGCGGCCGGGGCCCGGCGGCGGGCGATCTCCTGGGCGACGGACTGGATCAGGCCTTCCGTGACGATGCGGGCGGCGTAGACGGAGCGCCCGTGGCGGGTCAGCACCTTGTCGAAGCTGCGGGTCGCCTCCACCAGCCGCTGGCGCTTGGCCGACGGCGCGCCGGCGAGGATGCGCGGGTCGGCCCGAAGCCGCGCCGACTCCCGGCGATAGAGCATCGCCATCTCGGCGGAGCGCGCGCTCAGCACGGCGGCGTCCTGGGGCCGGCGGGCCTCGAACAGGGCGGTCTGCTCGGCCAGCAGGCTCGTCAGCCGCTCGGTGAGCGCGACCAGCTGGTCGACGTGGTCGGCGGGGTCCTGGGCGGCGAGGGTCATCAGCTCAGTCCCTGCATCTTCAGCATCTCCTGGGTGACGGACTTGGCGAGGCCGATCCCGCCGTGGCCGGCCATCGACTTGCCCATGGCGTCGGTCATGAATGAGCGGAAGGCGGACTCGCCCTGGCCGCCGCCGAAGGGCTCGCTGACCTCGGTGCCCTCGAACATCTGGCCGAACATCTGGGACAGAAAGGATGCCTCGAACTGCTGGGCGGTCTTCTCGATCCGGGTCCGCTGGGCGGGGGTGGCGGTCTTCAGCGCAGGCGCGGCCGCCGTGGCGGCGGTGGCGGAATAGGCGGCGAGCGGGCTCATCACATCACCTCGATGTCGGCTTGCAGTGCGCCGGCGGTCTTGATGGCCTGCAGGATGGAGATCATGTCGCGGGGCGTGACGCCCAGCGCGTTCAGCCCCTTCACCAGCACCGCCAGCGACGCGCCGGACTTCAGCAGGATCAAATGGCGCCCCTTCTGCTCCTTGAACCCGACCTGGCTATTCGGGACGACGGTGGTCGTGCCTTGCGACAGCGGCGCGGGCTGGCTGACCAGGGGCGTCTCCTGCACCGAGATGGTCAGGTTGCCTTGGGCGATGGCGACGGTGGAGATGCGCACGTCGTCGCCCATCACCACCACCCCGTTCACCTCGTCGATCACCACCTTGGCCGGCACGTCGGGATCGACCTGCAGCTGCTCCACCGAGGTGACGAACTTGACGATGTTCTCCCCCGACGGCGGCCTGAGCGTCACGATGGTGGGGTTGTCGGGCGTCGCCGTGCCGGGAAAGCGGGCGTTGACCGCGGTTGCGATCCGCTCGGCGGTGGTGAAGTCGGGATTGTGCAGGGTCAGGCGAAGGCTGGCCATGTGGGAGAAGTCGAAGCCGATCTCGCGCTCCACCGTGCCGCCGTCGGCGATCCGGCCCGCCGTCGGCACGCCCCGGGTGATCGAGGAGCCCGACGCGCCGCCGGCCGAGATGGCGCCGGTCTGCACCGTCCCCTGCGCCACCGAATAGACCTCCCCGTCCGCGCCCAGCAGCGGGGTGACCAGCAGCGTGCCGCCGAGCAGGCTCTTGGAGTCGCCCATGGCCGACACGGTCACATCGATCGAGGAGCCCGAGGCGGAAAACGCCGGCAGGCTGGCGGTGACCATGACCGCGGCGATGTCCTTGGTGTCGATATTGGTGGTGTTGCGGGTGTTCACACCCAGCCGCTCCAGCATCGACTGCAGGCTCTGCTGGGTGAAGGGCGAGTTACGCAGGCTGTCGCCGGTGCCGTTCAGCCCCACCACTAGCCCGTAGCCCACCAGCTTGTTCTGCCGCACGCCCTCGAAGGAGACCACGTCCTTGATCCGCGAGGTCGCCGCCGCGGGAGCCGCGAGCGCACCGAACGCCGTGACGAGGCCCAGGAGCATCGCCGACAGCCTGCCAAACCTCGACATCAACACTCGACTCCGCGCCGCGACGGGCGCTGGGGCCGCAACCGAGCGACCCGGCTCCCCGCCTTGCCATCGGCGTGCCACGGCGGCGGGCGGCGAAACCCGTATGCGGGCGGGCCTCCCGCACGGCCCTCCCCCGCCGGCGGGCAAAAGCTGCCGGGCGCGTTAACCGTATCGGAACCAAGCAAGGCAAGACTCGCCCCGAGTTCGAGGGGCCGCGCAAGCGCGACGACATGAAGGTCAACGGATCCGCCAGTCCGACCGCCGCCGCAGGCCGCGGGGCCAGCCGCCCCGTAGCCGGCGGCTTTGCGCCGAGCGCCGGCGCCCCCGCCGAGGACGCCGCCCCCGCCGCCCGGGCCTCGGCCGCGAGCGCGGTGGCGTCGCTCGACGCCCTGCTGGCGCTGCAGGAGACCTCCACCCCGCTCGAGCGCCGCCGCCGGGCGGTGCGCCGGGCCGGGCGCATCCTGGACGCCCTGGACGAGCTCCACCTCGCCGTGCTCGACCCCGAGGCGTTGGACGGCGTCGCGCTGCAGCAACTGCAGGGCGCGGTGCGCGAGGCGCGCGGCGACACCGAGGACGCGGGCCTGGACGCCCTGCTCGAGCAGATCGAGATTCGCGCCGCCGTCGAAATGGCCAAGCGCGAGATGAGGCCGCCCGCTTGACGAATGGTCGCACGGCGCACGTCTTGGACGCGCTTCGTTTGCACAGACCTCGCAAGACGGCTATAGGCCCGCCACAATGTGGCCCAATACGTGAGTTCGTCGATGCAGGCGTTCGCGGCAATGATTGAAGCGCCCACCCTCCCCGTGCTGGAGGTTTATCGTCCAAGCGACGAGGAACCCTTCATGAGCGGCCGGCAGGTCGAGTATTTCCGGCGAAAACTGTTGGGCTGGAAGGACGATCTGCTTCGCGAGTCCCGCGAAACCATCGCCCTGCTGCAGACCGTGACCGAGAACCACCCCGACGTCGCCGACCGCGCCTCCTCAGAGGCCGACCGCGCCATCGAATTGCGCGCCCGCGACCGCCAGCGCAAACTGATCGCCAAGATCGACGCGGCCCTGCGCCGGATCGAGGACGGCTCCTACGGCTATTGCGAAGAGACCGGCGAGCCCATCGGCCTGCGTCGCCTCGACGCCCGCCCCATCGCCACCCTCAGCGTCGAAGCCCAGGAACGCCACGAACGCCGCGAACGGGTGCACAGGGACGACTGAGCGCCAAGCCGCTCTTCGGTAAAGGCCTGAACCGCCCACGGGGTCACGGTCGCCTGGCGGCGCCCTGCGCGTACAGCCCAACCGTCCGTTCAGGGCTTCCTGGAGGTGTCGTGAACGCTGATGCGGTCGATCCAGCCTACGCCTTCCGCATACAGCGCCACCGGCTCGCCCTTGTCGGTCAGATAGCGGCTGATGTCCTTTTCGGCAGGCGTGAGGTCGCTTGCAGCGAAGACCCTGAAGACGAAGTCGGCGCAGTTGTTCAAGGCGAGGCTGTAGCCGAGGCCGCCGTTTGTGGCCGTGGACAGCGCCTGCGAGAGGGCGACCGCCAGCATGGCGTTGTAGTTCCTGTCGCTGACGATCACATAATGGACGTGGGCATGGACGTTCGGCTCCGCGAACACACCCCCCTTTATCCCGCCAGGCCCACGGCGAACGGGTGCACGCGCCCTTTCACGTCTCGGCCCTGCGCGTTGTAGCCGTAAGTGCCCTCGTTCGCGCCGTGACGGTAGAAGGTCAGGTTGACGTGCCCGGTGTGCAGGCCCGTGTTGGCCGGATATTCGTTGACTGCCACGACATCACGGACCCGCAACGACGCCGGCAGGATCATGACCGGCTGCGGGCAGGTGCGATGGCGAGCGCGAGGCTGGCGACCGGCCAGGAAAAGACCCCGCAGACGGTCAAGATCGCGAGAGCCTTGACGAAGGTCGAGGGTTCAGGAGCGGGCGTAGCCGTCTCCGATGGGTAGAGGCCGGTGAGCAGGTTTAGCCCCCAGAACGCGACCGCCGACAGGTACGGTGCGGCGTGCAATCCCCAGAGCCGAGCCGAAGCCGCCCGCCGGGCGCTGATCAGGTGCCAGACGACAGCCGCCGCGAGGAGAACGGCCCACGGCAAGCCAGTCGAAGGCCCGAACATATGGCCGGCCCAAATGACGATCACCGTCGTGACCAGGGCTGTGGCGAGGCTGAGCGCCCCATAGCCAAGCCGCCCGCGCGGGCTCACATACGCGCCGACCGACTCTCCGAGAGAAGGCCGACTTGGAGTGGCGTGACCAGAGGCGTCCATGCAACTCTCCGCTGCAGTCAACTTAATTGACCCGTACGTGCGAAGGTAGCGCCAATGAGCTTTTCGTCACCCGCTTCGATCGGGGGATATCAGCCCCGAGTTGGACTTGGCCCTCAGACTGTCGACTTGTACAGGACGGCTCGCATGACTCATAGGTTGCCTTTTCTCACAAGGCGGAAATAAGGCCCATATCCGATATAATGGGCCATAACCCAACTCCAAAGATGGCGATCCTGCTATAAAGGTGACAAACGTTTGAGCTTGGATGAATTGCAAGTTACTCAGAGCCAGATAGCGTCCAGATTTAAACCACTCACAGCTATCCGGCAGATCACTTTTAGCAGCCACTTTCGACTTACTATTTGCCGGCTTGGCTTCACTTACCTAAAATGCTCCACTCCAACATATTGCAGCTGGCTTTAGCGGAACGACATCATCGTATTGAGTTTCTTCTTTGGTGTATGCCTCAGAAAGTGCACCGCCACAATGAACTCCCGTTGACCTATAGTGACTTTGCGACAGCCTCCGCCAACACAAAGGATTTAACTCACTCCTAAGTTCTTGCTCCGTTCCCCATGCCGCGCTACCCTCTCGCCCTACATATGAGGATCGCGCCGGAGCGGACGGTGCAGCTCTGGATGGCCCATGCCCGACCACGACTTCATCCGCGTGCGCGGCGCCCGGGAGCATAACCTCAAGGGTGTCGACGTGGACATCCCGCGCGGCCAGCTGGTGGTGCTCACCGGGCTGTCCGGCTCGGGCAAGTCGAGCCTCGCCTTCGACACCATCTACGCCGAGGGCCAGCGGCGGTATGTAGAAAGCCTGAGCGCCTATGCCCGCCAGTTCCTGGAGCTGATGGGCAAGCCGGACGTGGACCTGATCGAGGGGCTGTCGCCGGCCATCTCCATCGAGCAGAAGACCACCTCCAAGAACCCCCGTTCCACCGTGGGCACCGTCACCGAGATCCACGACTACATGCGCCTGCTCTGGGCGCGGGTGGGGGTGCCCTATTCGCCGGCGACCGGCTTACCGATCGAGAGCCAGACCGTCAGCCAGATGGTCGACAAGATCATGGGCCTGCCCGAGGGGACGCGGCTGTTCCTGCTCGCGCCCGTGGTTCGCGACCGCAAGGGCGAATACCGCAAGGAGATGGCCGACTGGCAGCGCCAGGGCTTTCAGCGGGTGAAAGTGGACGGCGCCTTCTACGCCATCGAGGACGCGCCCAAACTCGACAAGAAGTTCAAGCACGACATCGACGTGGTGGTCGACCGCATCGTGGTGAAGGCGGGCTTGGAACAGCGCCTGTCCGACAGCCTGGAGCAGGCGCTGCGCCTGGCCGACGGCATCGCCTTCGCCGAATGGGCGACGACGGACAAGGACGAGACCGAGCCCCGCCGCCTGCTCTTCTCCGAGAAGTTCGCCTGCCCGGTCTCGGGCTTCACCATCACCGAGATCGAGCCGCGCCTGTTTTCGTTCAACAACCCGTTCGGGGCCTGTCCCAAGTGCGACGGGCTGGGCCAGAAGCTGAGCTTCGACGCCGACCTGGTGATTCCCGACAAGGACAAGAGCCTGCACCACGGGGCGGTGGCGCCCTGGGGCCGGGGGCCGTCCTCGCCGCTCTACACCCAGACCCTGCAGGCCCTGTCGCGCCACTACGGCTTCTCCATGGACAAGCCCTGGTACGAGCTGCCCGAGGTGGCGCGGACGGTGGTGCTGCACGGCACCGGCGCGCAGAAGATCAAGTTCACCTACGACGACCAGACCCGCAAGTACGAGGTCTCCAAGGTGTTCGAAGGCGTGCTGCCCAACCTCGAGCGGCGCTGGCGCGAGACCGACAGCGCTTGGGTGCGCGAGGAGCTGGGGCGCTATCAGTCCGACACGCCGTGCGAGGCCTGTAACGGCGCGCGCCTGAAGCCCGAGGCCCTGGCGGTGAAGATCGGCGCCAAATCGATCGCGGAGGTCTCGGCCCTTTCCATCCGCCACGCGCGGGAGTGGTTCGGGGCGCTGGAGCCGACCCTGACGCCCAAGCAGGCGGAGATCGCCCGCCGCATCCTGAAGGAGATCAACGACCGGCTGCGCTTCCTGGTGGAGGTGGGGCTGGACTACCTATCCATGGGCCGCGCGTCCGGCACGCTGTCGGGCGGGGAGAGTCAGCGGATCCGGCTGGCGTCGCAGATCGGCTCGGGGCTGACCGGGGTGCTCTACGTGCTCGACGAGCCGTCCATCGGGCTGCACCAGCGCGACAACACCCGCCTGCTCACCAGCCTGAAGGAGCTGCGCGACCTCGGCAATTCGGTGCTGGTGGTGGAGCATGACGAGGAGGCGATCCTGACTGCCGACCACGTCATCGACATGGGCCCCGCCGCCGGAATCCACGGCGGCCACGTCATCGCCGAAGGCACGCCTAACGACATCAAGGCGTCGAAGGAGAGCATCACCGGTCAGTACCTGACCGGCGCGCGCGAGATCGCCATCCCGGAGGTGCGCCGCAAGCGCAATCCGAAGAAGGTGATCACCATCCACGGCGCCCGGGGCAACAACCTGAAGGACGTGACCGGCGAGATCCCCGTCGGCCTGTTCACCTGCATCACCGGCGTCTCGGGCGGCGGCAAGTCCACCTTCACCATAGAGACGCTGTACAAGGCCGCCGCGCGCCGTCTGAACAACGCGTCGGACGCGCCCGCGCCGCACGACCGCATCGACGGGCTGACCCAGTTCGACAAGGTCATCGAGATCGACCAGAGCCCGATCGGGCGCACGCCCCGATCCAACCCCGCCACCTATACTGGCGCCTTCGGCCCGATCCGCGACTGGTTCTCAGGCCTGCCGGAGGCCAAGACCCGGGGCTATGGTCCCGGGCGTTTCAGCTTCAACGTCAAGGGCGGCCGGTGCGAGGCCTGCCAGGGCGATGGCCTGATCAAGATCGAGATGCACTTCCTGCCCGACGTCTACGTCACCTGCGACGTCTGCAAGGGTCGGCGCTACAACCGCGAGACCTTGGAAATCCTTTATCGTGGCAAGTCGATTAGCGATGTGCTGGAGATGACGGTGGAAGAGGCGGCGGATTTCTTCAAGGTGGTCTCCTCCATCCGGGACAAGATGGAGACGCTGAAGCGGGTGGGCCTGGGCTACATCAAGGTTGGCCAGTCGGCCACCACGCTGTCCGGGGGCGAGGCGCAGCGGGTGAAGCTGTCCAAGGAGCTGAGCCGGCGGGCCACCGGCCGCACCCTCTACATCCTGGACGAGCCGACGACTGGCCTGCACTTCGAGGACACCAAGAAGCTGCTGGAAGTGCTGCACGAGCTGGCCGACCAGGGCAACACCGTCGTGGTGATCGAGCACAATCTCGACGTCGTCAAGACCGCCGACTGGCTGCTCGACTTCGGCCCCGAAGGCGGCGACGGCGGCGGCCTGATCGTGGCGCAGGGGACCCCTGAACAGGTCGCCAAGGACCCCGCGAGTTGGACCGGCAAATATCTGGCCGAGATGCTTGAGCGTCACGAGCAGAGGCGCCTCGCCCGGGTGCAGGCGCTGAAGAAAACCGCGCCCAAGCGCAAGAAGGTGCTCGCCTGAGCGCAGAGCTTGCGCGAACGCTCCAAGATCGGCAATCTGCTTATCCACGGCAGGTTCGTTGCGGCTCCTGCGCCAAGCGGACCTAGCGGCCGGCATCCTCACCTCGGGCATGACCTTGGATGAGCGTGATGAGCACTCCTGGGCGCCGTTTTCGGTGCGGAGAATGGTTATGTCGCTCCTGTTGCTAGCCGCTGCAGCGATCGTGATGCAGACGGGACCTGTGCTGGACCCCACCCATCTGCCGCCGAATATCCAGCTCGTCTTCCCCAACATCGGGGCGCCGGTCGTGCTGACCAACGTGCCGGCGTCCGGCGGGGCGGCTCCGCCGACCCCGCATGACCTGGCCGGCCCGGTCGACCAAACCATCTGTAAGTTGTACGCCACGACCGGAACGCGGTTCATGCGGTCGGAATGCCGGACGCGCGCCGAGTGGAATGCGATCGGCGTGTATTCCCGCGAGGCTACGCTCGGCCTGCAGTCCGGCCAGAACGGCTACAGCAATCAGGATCCCGTCCGTTTCAACGGCAGATAGACACAGGAGTTTGACATGCGCGTTTTCCTAAGCCTCACCCTCCTCGGCATGGCTGCAGGCGCAGGGCCGGCCGCCGCCCAGGCGCCCAAGGCGACCGCTGTTCCGGCCGTCAACGCTGCGCCGGCCAAGACCGCGGCCTCCGACAAGATGGTCTGCAAGGCGATCGCCAGCACCGGCACCCGCTTCGTCAAGCACGACTGCCGCACCCAGGCGGAGTGGGACCAGATCGCCGCGGACAGCCGCCAGGCGACCCAGGACATGACCGACCACTCCTTCGCCGCCGGGCATTAGCCCCGGCGTTTGGAGGCGCGTCAGCGCGCCGTGAGCGGCGGCAGCGCCGCGAAGGGCGAGAAGCCGTAGTGCTTCAGCCACCGTACGTCGCTGGTGAACATGTCGCGAAGATCGGCCATGCCGTATCTTAGCATGGCCAGGCGGTCGATGCCGAAGCCGAAGGCGAAGCCCTGCCACTCGGCAGGGTCCAGGCCGCAGTTCGCCAGCACCTTGGGGTGGACCATACCGCAGCCCACGACCTCCAGCCAGTCGGTCCCCTGCCCGATCCTGATCTGGCCGCCAGACCGGTCGCATTGAATGTCCATCTCCGCCGACGGTTCGGTGAAGGGGAAGTGGTGCGGGCGAAACCGCGTGGTCACGCCCGCCGTCTCGAAGAACCGCTCCACAAAGCTGTCCAGCGTCCACTTCAGGTGGCCCATGTGGATGGCGCGGTCGATCACCAGCCCCTCCATCTGGTGGAACATGGGGGTGTGGGTCTGGTCGCTGTCGCAGCGATAGGTGCGGCCCGGCGCGATGATGCGGATCGGCGGCGCCTGCTCCATCATGGTCCGCACCTGCACCGGCGAGGTGTGGGTGCGCAGCACACGGCGCTCGCCGTCCGGTCCGGGATTGAAGAAGAAGGTGTCGTGCATCTCCCGCGCCGGGTGCTTGGGCGGGAAGTTCAGGGCGGTGAAGTTGTGGAAGTCGTCCTCGATGTCCGGCCCCTCCGCCACCGTGAACCCCATCTCGGCGAAGATGGCGATCATCTCGTCCAAGGTGCGAAGCGTGGGGTGCAGCGAACCCCTGCGCCGGAGTGGCGGCGGCAGGGTGAGGTCCAGCCGCTCCGAGGCGAGCTGGGCGTCCAACGCTTGCGCTTCCAGCGTTTCACGGCGGGTCGCGATGCGAGCTTGGACGATGTCACGCAACCCGTTGATCTGCGGCCCGCGCTCCCGCCGCTCGTCCGGGCTCATGGCGCCCAGCGACTTCAACAGGGCGGAGATGGAACCCTGCTTGCCGAGGGCGGAGACGCGGACGGCCTCGAGCGCCGTGATATCCCGCGCGGAGTCGATGGCGACAAAGATATCAGCTTCTAGCGTGGGGAGCTCGGACATGGATCACCGCCAGCGGCCGTGCGGCGGACCCCCACCCAGACCCTCCCCTCATGGGGGAGGGAACACCGGCGCGCTCCCTCCCCCATGAGGGGAGGGTCGGGGTGGGGGTCCACCCCCGCGCGTGTTCCGACCTAAGCCGCGAGTGCGGTGCGGACCTGTTCCGCGATGGCCTTGAAGCCCGCGGGATCCTGGCCGGCGATGTCGGCGAGCACCTTGCGGTCCATCTCCACGCCGGCAAGACTCAACCCGTGGATGAACTGCGAGTAGGTGAAGCCCTCTTCCCGCGCCGCCGCGTTGATCCGCTGAATCCACAGCGAGCGGAAGGTGCGCTTGTTCACCTTGCGGTCGCGATAGGCGTATTGCCCGGCGCGATCCACCGCGGCCTTGGCGACGCGGATGGTGTTCTTGCGCCGGCCGTAGAAGCCCTTGGCCTTTTCGAGAACCTTCTTGTGACGGGCGTGGGCCGTCACGCCCCTCTTTACGCGAGCCATGTCATTTCACCTTGTATGTCTGTGCGGGTCTTTAGCGTGCGAAGATCGGATGCGGCGCGACGGCGCTAACCGTAGGGCAGCATGTAAGCCTTGATCTTCGGCGCATCGGACTTGGACAGCACCTTGGTGCCGCGGTTCTGGCGGATGTACTTGGAGTTGTGGCTGATCAGGCGGTGGCGCTTGCCGGCGACGCCGGCCTTGACCATTCCCGAGGCCGTGATCTTGAAGCGCTTTTTCGCGCCCGACTTGGTCTTCAACTTCGGCATTTTGCACGCAACCGCGATGAAGCGGCTGCTCCTCTAAGACAGCATGACAAGCCGCCATGGCATGCCAATGGCCAGGCGGCTCCGGAAAGGCGACGCTTCTACGGGAAGACGCCCGGTTGGGCAAGTGACGCCACGATCAGGCCGCGGGCTTCAAGACCGGCGCATCTGTCGGAAGGAGCGGCGCAGGCTCCTGCAGGAGCGGAACGAGGATCGTGTTCAGCGCCGCCAGGTCGAACGCACCCGCCTTCGCGTAACGCACGACCCCGGCCCGGTCGATGACGTAGTTGGTCGGCACGCCATCGGGCGCGCCATAGCCACCGTGCAGGTAGCGGACCAAGGGAACGGTCAGGGCCTTGGCCAGCGGCTGAAGCTGCGTCAGAGGCAGAGAGTCCTGCGTCGTGACAGCGATGACCCTCAGCCCGTATTTCTGCTGCGCCTTGTAGTAATAATCCAGGATCGGCAGCTCTCGCTTGCAGGGTCCGCACCACGTCGCCCAGAAGTTGATGACCAGTACCTGACCTCGGTAATCCTTCAGCGAGATCTTGCGGCCGTCCAGCATGGCGGCGGTGAAATCGGGGGCGGGCTGTCCGACCCTTGGGACCGACGGGAACAGCGACCAGGCTGCGGCCGGTGCGGCGCCTGTGAGGGCCGCCAGGAGTCCCGCAGCCGCGAGCGCCTCCGCGGCCCTGGCCGGTTTGAAAGAACCACGACGCATGACTTCGCCTCCAAGGCCGCGAGCAGGACCAGAATTGATCCAATCCTGCACAACGACAAGGCGAGATGCATGTGGGCGCTTGACGCGGCGGCGATCGGCTCGACCATAGTCTGCATGCCTCGCATCGCCGCCCCGCTCCTTTTGTCCCTGCTGACCCTCGCCTCGGCAGGTGCGCCGACGCTTTCGGCCGCCGCTCCGTCGCCGCCCCCCTCTGCGGGGGCGCAGGACGGCAAGCCGGTCCAGTCCGGCTTTGCGCGCCACGCCATGGTGGCCGCCGCCAATCCGCACGCGGTGGAGGTCGGGCTGCAGGTGCTGCGCGCCGGCGGGTCCGCCGTGGATGCGGCGGTGGCGGTGCAGGCGACGCTGGGGCTGGTGGAGCCGCAGAGTTCGGGTCTCGGGGGCGGCGCCTTCATGCTCTATTACGACGCCAAGACCCGCCATGTCAGCGCCTATAACGGGCGCGAGGTCGCCCCGGCGGGGGCCACGGCGGACCTGTTCCTCGGCCCCGACGGCAAGCCGCTGCCCTTCGTCTCGACCATGGTCGGAGGGAAGGTCACCGGCGTTCCAGGGGCCGTCGCCATGCTGGCCCTGGCGCACCACGACCATGGCCGACTGCCCTGGCGCGAGCTGTTCGCCGGGCCAGAGCGGCTGGCCCGGGAGGGCTTCAAGGTCACGCCGCGCCTGGCCAACGACATTGTCGGCCGCTTCCCTGAGTCCTCCACCCCCGACGCCAAGGCGTATTTCACCAAGGCCGACGGGACGCCCTATCAGGTCGCCGACGTGCTGAAGAACCCGGCCTACGCCGACATGCTGGCCCGCTTGGCGAACGAGGGCGCATCGGCGCTGTATGCGGGGGAAGTGGCGCAGGCGATCGCCGCCAAGACCCAGGCGCCGCCGCTACCCGGAACGCTGACCACGGCCGACATCGCCGGCTACAAGGCGGGGGTGTCGGACGCGCTCTGCCGCCCCTACCGTCAGTACGTGGTCTGCGCCCCGCCGCCGCCCGCCGGCGGCGTGGGGGTGCTGGAACTGCTGGGCGAACTGCAGTCCACCGACATCGCCCACCAAGGCCCGGACGACCCCAAGGCCTGGTACACTTTCACCCAGGCCAGCCGGTTGATGTACGCCGACCGCGACCACTACATCGGCGACCCGCGGTTTGTGACCAACCCGGTGGCGGGCCTGCTCGACCCCGCCTACGACACCTCTCGCGCCGCCCTGATCCCGGCTCTAGGGGGGGCGCCGGTCAGCTATGGCCAGCCGCCCAAGACATCCGCCAACGGCGCGGACTCTACGACCGAGCGGGGCGGCACCTCGGACTTCGCCATTGTCGATGCGCAGGGGAACGTGGTGTCGATGACCACCACGGTGAACCTGATCTTCGGCAATGGGCGGATGGTGCACGGCTTCTTCCTGAACGACCAGCTCAGCGACTTCTCCGAGGAGCCCGTGGACAAGGACGGCCGGCCCGCCGCCAATGCGGTGGCGCCCGGCAAGCAGCCGCGCTCGTCCATGTCGCCGGTGATCGTGCTGGACCGCCAGGGGCGGTTCGCGGGCGCGCTCGGCTCGCCCGGCGGCTCCTCGATCATCGACTATGTGGGCAAGGCGCTGGTGGGCTGGATCGACTGGAAGCTGCCGCTGCAACAGGCCTTCGCCCTGCCCAACGTGGTCGGCAAGGGCGACGTCGTCTCGATCGAGACCGGCGAGGACCCCAGCATCGTTCAGGCGCTGCAGGCCCGCGGCCTGCAGGTCAAGCCCAACGCGGGTGAAGAGAGCGGGCTGCACGGCATCGTGGCGGTCCCTGGCGGCTATGAAGGCGCCGCCGATCCGCGCCGCGAGGGGATCGCGCGAGGCTACTGAAGCCCTCTTGCCAGCCGGCCCTGGATGAGCTCCGATCCCCTCGGGCTGACGAAGGACGGGGTATGCGGCGACTGATCTGTACACTGACGGCGGGGGCGAGCCTGATGGCCGCCGCGGGCGTTCACGCCCAGGCCCCGGAGACCGCGCCCAAGGCAGGTCCAACCATGGGGCCGCTCCGCCCCGACCAGGCCCGCTTCCGCGCCATCTACAAGGAGCTGGTGGAGACCAACACCGAACTCTCCGACGGCAGCTGCACGAAGGCGGCGAGCGAGATGCAGGCGCGCCTGGTCTCGGCGGGCTACCCGGCGTCGGACCTGCACCCTTTCGCAGGCCCGGACCATCCCAAGGAGGGCGGACTGGTGGCGGTGCTGCCGGGGACCGACCCGAACGCCAAGCCGCTCCTGCTGCTCGCCCACATCGACGTGGTGGAGGCCAGGCGCGCCGACTGGCAGCGCGACCCGTTCACCCTGGTGGAGGAGGACGGCTATTTCTACGCGCGCGGTTCGGTGGACGACAAGGCGATGGCGGCGACCTGGGTCGACACCATGATGCGCCTGAAAGAACAGCACGCTCACCTGAAGCGCACGATCAAGATGGCGCTGACCTGCGGCGAGGAGACCGAGGGCGCCTTCAACGGCGCGGACTACCTCTCCACCCACGAGCGCCCGCTGATCGACGCCGAGTTCGCCCTGAACGAGGGCGGCGGCGGCCTGCTGGACGCCTCGGGCAAGCCCGTGCTGCTGTCGGTGGAGGCGGCGGAGAAGACGCCGCAGAACTATGAGCTGACGGTGACCAATTCAGGCGGCCACAGCTCGCGCCCGGTGAAGCCCAACGCCATCTACCAGTTGTCGGCGGGGCTGCTGAAGATCTCGAACTACGCGTTTCCCGTCATGTTCGACGACGCTAACCGCGCCTACTTCCACGCCATGGCCAAGATCAAGGGCGGCGACCAGGGGCGGGCCATGCTGGCGCTGATGGCCGACCCGACCGACGCGAAGGCCTACGCCGCCGTCGATGCGGACCCGAGCTCCAACGCCGTGCTGCACACCACCTGCGTGGCGACCGAGCTCGCCGCCGGCCACGCCACCAACGCCCTGCCCCAGCGCGCCACCGCCAACGTCAACTGCCGCATCTTCCCCGGCGTCTCCACCGAGGACGTGCGTCAGGCGCTGGTGAAGGTGGTGGACGACCCGGCGATCGCGATCACCGAGCCCGACCACCGCGGTCCGCTGTCCAAGGCGCCGCCGCTGACGCCCGAGGTGCTGGACCCGATCCGCCAGGTCTCGGCCAAGTTCTATCCCGGCGTGCCGGTCGTGCCGGTGCTGCAGGCCGGCGCCACCGACGGGGTGTTCATGGGCGCGGTCGGCATCCCCACCTACGGCGTCGCCGGCTACTTCCTGCCCCCTGACCTTGGCCACATCCACGGCCTGAACGAGCGGATCGGCGTCAAGACGCTCTATGACGGGCGCGACTTCCTGTGGGACCTGGTGAACATCTACGGGATGCAGGGCTGACGCGCGCCGGAAAGCGAGGCTTCCACGCGCCTAAAGCTGGATGATTTAGGCGCAGCCGTCAGCATCCGCCTCATCCTGAGCTTGTCGAAGGACGAGGCGTCCGCCGGGGGCGCCGCGGCCTCATCCTTCGACGAGCTCAGGATGAGGCCGAATGTGAGGTCAGCGAGTGCGGCCGCCGCCATCCCGTCCTACACACCCCGCCAGCCGATGTCGCGGCGGTGGAAGCCGCCGGGCAGGGTGATGCGGTCGACCGCGGCGTAGGCGCGTGCGCGGGCTTCGGCCAGCGTGGCGCCCCCGGCGCAGACGTTGAGCACCCGGCCGCCCGAGGCGACCAGCCGACCTTGGGCATCCTCAGCCACCCCGGCCTGGAACACGACCACGTCGGGACCGAAGTCGGCCAGGGCGCCTTCGATCACCGCGCCCGTCTGCGGCGCATCGGGATAGCCCTGAGCCGCCAGCACGACGCAGATCACCGCCTCCTCGCGCCAGACCGGGGGCGGCAGGGCGGCCAGGCCTCCGGTGGCCGCGGCGTGCAGGTAGGGCACGACGTCACTTTCCAGGCGCAGCATCAGCACCTGGCACTCCGGGTCGCCGAAGCGGGCGTTGTACTCCACCAGCCGCGGCCGTCCGTCGGCGATCATCAGCCCGGCGTACAGCACCCCGCGGTAGGGCGAGCCCTCCACCGCCATCCCGCGCACGGTCGGTTCGACCAGCTGCGCGAAGGCCGCCGCCGCCGCGTCGCCGCCTAGCACCGGCGCGGGCGCATAGGCTCCCATGCCGCCGGTGTTGGGTCCACGGTCGCCGTCGTGGGCGCGCTTGTGGTCCTGGGCGCCGCCGAAGGGGATGGCGGTCTCGCCGTCGCAGAGGGCGAACAGCGAGGCCTCCTCCCCGTCCATGAAGGCCTCCACCACCACCCGGGCGCCGGCCTGGCCGAAGCGGCCGCCCAGCATGTCGTCCACCGCGCGGGCGGCCTCAACCCTGTCCGGGGCGATGACCACGCCCTTGCCGGCGGCCAGACCGTCGGCCTTGAGCACGTAGGGAGCGTCGAACCGGTCCAGCACCTGGTCGACGTTGGAGGGATCGTCGATCACCGCGTACGGCGCGGTCGGCAGGCTCCAGCGCTCGGCGAAGGCCTTGGCGAAGGCCTTGGAGGTCTCGAGCCTGGCGGCCGCGGCGGTGGGGCCGAAGCAGGCGATGCCCACCTCCGCCAGCCGGTCGGCCAGGCCCCGCTCCAGCGCCGCTTCGGGGCCCACCACAACCAGGTCGGCGGCCATGTCGCGGGCGAGCGCCAGCAGGCCCTCCACGTCGTCCGCCTTCACCGGCGCAAGCTCGGCCAGGGCCGCGATCCCCGGGTTGCCGGGCGCCGCGACCAGGCGGGTGAGCGCGGGCGACTGGGCGATCTTCCAGGCCAGGGCGTGCTCGCGCCCGCCGGAGCCCACCAGCAGCACCTTCATGCGACGGGATCGCCCAGCGACTGCGGCGGGGCGTGGAAGAAGCGGCGCCGGCCGGGGCGCGCCTCCATCCAGGTGTGGGACAGGGCGTGGTAGATCGGCTCGGGCATGATCCAGCCCGACACGCCGCGCGCGATCAGGGCGGTGAGGAACAGCGGCCCGACCAGGCCCGGATCACGGGTCATCTCCATCAGGATCACGGCGCTGGTGAACGGCGCCTGCACCACCCCCGACAGATAGCCGGCCATGCCCAGCACGATGGTGTCGCGCCCCGAACCGATGTGCAGCAGGTGCGCGAGCGCTGCGCCAAGGCCCGCGCCGGTGGCCAGGGAGGGCGAGAAGATGCCCCCCGGCGCGCCTGATCCCGCCGCCGCGATGCTCGCGACCCACTTGAACACCGCCAAGGTGATGCCGCGCCCGGGGTGGCCCTCCACCAGCGAGTTGGCCTCCGCATAGCCCGCGCCATAGCTCAGGCCGTGCGACAGCCAGGCCGCGAGCGCCGCCACCACGCCGCAGCCGGCCGCGAACGCGATTGGCCGCTTCAGCCTCATCAGGCCGAGCCGGCCCGGGCGCGGCCCGATCATGCCGGCCAGGGTGCGCGAGAACAGGCCCCCCGCCACCCCGGAGATGACGCCCACCACCGGCGCGCTGTACCAGGCCGAGCCCAGCGCGGTCTCAGCGCCAAGCTGGCGGAAATACGAGTAGTTGCCGGCGATGGCGTAGGAGGCCACGCCCGCGGCGACCACCACCAGGATGACGATGCCGTTGGTGCGCTTGTCGAACACCTTGGCCAGCTCCTCGCCGGCGAACACGACCCCGGCAATGGGCGCGTTGAAGGCCGCCGCCACCCCCGCCGCGCCCCCCGCGATCAGCAGGGCGCGCCGGCCGGGCCCGCCGTGCATCCGCGCGCCGACGAAATAGACGATGGCCGCGCAGACCTGCACCGTCGGCCCCTCGCGCCCGATCGAGGCGCCGCAGAGCAGCAGGAAGACGCAGATGAACACCTTCCAGAGCGCCGTCCAAAGCGAGATGCGGGCGTCGGAGGCTAGCTTGGGCCGCTGGCTTTCCGCCGCGGCGATGATCTGGGGGATGCCGCTGCCGGCCGCCTCAGGAGCGAAGGTGCGCGTGAGCCAGGCCGCGGCGGGCAGCGAGAGGGCCAGCGCCAAGAGCGCCAGCGGCCGGGAGAAGGCCACCAGCTTCATCTGATGGGCGGTGGCGATGTCGCAGATCTTGGCGAACAGCACAGCGCTCGCCCCGGCCAGGACCGAGCCCGCCACGATCACCACCAGCCGCTCGGTCCGGCGCGCGCGCAGCCGCAGCTTGCGCCGGTCGCGCGTGGTGAGGCGGGTCGGCAGCGCGTGCCCGATCCAGTCCGAAAAGCTCATGGCGGGCTTATGGCGGAGACTTCCGCAGAACGGAACCCGAAGCGCGGCCCTGCGGCCCGAGACATGGGAACCCTTTTAGAAAGCCGATCTGGCGCGTGCGTGCTTCGAGACGCGAGCAGGCTCGCTCCTCAGCATGACAAAGCAAGGTGGGCTCGATCCCTTCGTCATCCTGAGGAGCCCTCAGAGAGGGCGTCTCGAAGGACGCGGCTGATTTCAGACGCCGTTTCGACCAAGCCTCAGGACGTCCGGTTGATCCCCGCCGCCTCCAAAACCTCCACGCGCTCCAGCAGCGCCTGCATGGCCGCATCCGCCTCCCCGGCCTGGGCCAGGTGCGAGACGAGGTCGCGCAGGTAGTCGATGTTGCGGCCCGACAGCCCGGCGCCCCCCGCGATCAGCCTGGCTTGGTCCGCCCCGCCGAGCCGGCCCGCCCATTGCGGGTGGGCGGGATCGGACAGGAAGACCAGGGCGCGCACCTTCCGCCTGTCGTCTAGCCGGACGGTCGCCGTGGCTTCCTCATAGGTCTCGGTGGGCTGCTCGCGCTCGAGCAGGTAGGCGTAGGTCGAGGGCCAGTCCGCCTCGGCCACGCGATAGGCGACGCCCCGGACGCCCACCACGCCGCCCTCCTCCGGCGTCAGGCCCAGCACCAGACCCGGCCGCTCCGGCGTGCCGCGATGATGGACCGAATAGATGCAGAAGGCGCGGGCGAAGCCGTCCAGGCGGCCGTGGACGCGCTCCAGGTAGGCGAACTGCGGCCGCCACATCAGCGAACCGTAGCCGAACACCCATCGCACAGCCTCGCCGACGCCATGGCCCCGCAGGATGTCCGAGGTCATGCCCATGGCCTTGGATACATCATCCCCGCTCATCCCGGCGCTACCCCTCCGGCGCCGCCTTGAAGCGGCTCCGATAGGCGCGCTATCTGCTTCAAACACGAGCCGGGCTGGAAGCGAACACCTCAGATGAGCGACACCCTCTCCCTCGCGCGCCCCGCCGCCGCCGGCGGACGCCGCCGGCCAGAGCCCAAGGCCGGCATTCTGGACATTGCGCCCTATGTCGGCGGCAAGGCCAAGGCGGACGGGTTCGCCCACCCGTTGAAGCTGTCCTCCAACGAAAACGTCCTGGGCTGCAGCGCCGAGGCCAGGTCCGCCTACGGCGCGGCCGCCGACAGCCTGAACCTCTATCCCGACGGTCGCTGCGAGGCGCTGCGGGCGGCGGTTGCGGCCAAGTACGACCTGGCGCCCGAGCGGCTGATCTTCGGCTGCGGCTCCGACGAGATCTTCACCCTGCTGTGCCAGGTCTATTGCGAGCCCGGCGACAATATCGTGCAGGGCGAGCACGGCTTTCTGGCCTACCGCATCGCCGGGCGCGCCGCTCAGGCGGAGGTGCGCTTCGCCCGGGAGCCCGACTTCCGCATTGATGTGGACACGCTGCTGGCCGAGGTCGACGACCGCACCCGCCTGGTGTTCGTGGCCAATCCCGGTAACCCCACGGGGACCTGGAACACCGCCGCCGAGATCGCCCGGCTGCATCGCGCCCTGCCGGGCGACGTGGTGCTGGTGTTGGACGGAGCCTATGCGGAGTTCGTGGACGATCCGCACTGGTGCGACGGGCTGAGTCTCGCGCGGGACGCCGAGAACGTGATCGCCACGCGCACCTTCTCCAAGGCCTATGGGCTGGCGGGCTTGCGGGTCGGCTGGGGCTATGCGGCGCGCCCGATCATCGACGCCATGGACCGCATCCGCGCGCCCTTCAACGTCAACATCCCCGCCCAGGCGGCGGCCCGGGCCGCGCTCGGCGACGAGGCGTTCCTGCAGCGCTCCCGCGCGCTGGTGCAGGCCGAACGGCCCAATCTCGCCCGCGCGCTGGAGGCCTTGGGGCTGGAGGTGGTCGCCTCCCAGGCCAACTTCGTCATGGCGCTCTTCCCAACCAAGCCGGGTCGCACCGCGGCGGAGGCGGAAGCCACCCTGGCCGAGCACGGCGTGCTGGTCCGCGGGCTGGCCGGCTACGGCGTCGGCGCGGGCCTGCGGATCACCGTGGGCCTGCCCGAACAGAACGTGCGGGTAATCGAGGTGCTGACGGGCTTCCTGGCCTCAGGCGCGCCGGCGGACCCGTCGGCCTGATGTTCGACCGGCGCGAGCTGCTGATCGGGGGCACGGCCGGGATCGCCCAGCTCGGTCAGCGCGTCCTGCCCCGAATAACCCTGCCGGCGCTCCTGGACCAGAGCCGCACCCCCGCCCTCGGCGGCGCCGTGGTCACCTCCAAGGGCCAGCCGGCGGTGGAGGTCGACGGCCGGCGGCGCAGCGGCCTGCGGACGCCGGTGGAGCGCGACGACCTGTGGCTGATCGGGTCCAACACCCAGGCCATGACCGCGCTGCTGGTCGGGCGGCTGGCGGAATACGGCAAGATCCGCTTCGACGCTAAGCTGAGCGAGGTCTTCCCGGACTTCATCATCGAGGGCGGCTGGACCGGGGTGACGGTGGAGGAGCTGCTGGCCCATGTGGGCGGCGTCAGCGACGCGCCCTTCGCCACGCCAGAGGCGCTGCACAAGTGGCTGACCGACACCCGCCCGCTCAGCGTGCAGCGCACCGCCTTCGCCAAGGCGGTGCTGGCCGCGCCGCCGGTGGGCCGCCGGGGCGACTACGCCATGTCCAACGCCGGCTATGTGGTGGTGGGGGCCGCGATCGAACGCGCGAGCAAGCTGACCTGGGAGGCCTGCATGTCGGCGGAGCTGTTCAGCCCGCTGACCCTGGACAGCGCGGGCTTCGGCGCGCCGACGGGCCCTGAGCCCTGGGGCCACGCGCGGCTGGACGCCACCCACACCATCCAGGTCAACCCCCTGGCCGAAGCCGACGAGCCGCCGGTGTTCGGGCCGGCCAGCCGGGTCCACCTGTCGCTCGGCGACTACGCCAAGTTCGTGCGCCTGTTCCTCACCGGCGGCGGCGACTACGTCGACCCCAAGACCATCACGCGGCTGACGACGCCGATCAGCGGCGAGGCGGCGGGGCCGGCGCTCGGCTGGCTGCGCTCGGCGGAGCGGAGCTGGGCGGCGGGGCCGGTGCTGCAGGCCTCCACCTCCAACGGCTACTGGTCAGCCAATGTTCAGATCGGACCTGCTAGGGAGCTAGGCGTGATCGCAGTCAGCAATGCGGGCGGGGCGGAGTTCGGCGGCGCGGCGGTGGATCGGCTGGCGCTCAGCCTGATCCAGAGCCACGTCAAGCTTGGCGGTTGACGCTCCCAGTCCTCAAATGGAGGCCGCTCGCCTCCGAGTCGGCGAGGCGGTCGTAGCTGTTCTCCGGGGACGGGGGAGGCGTAGGGAAAGGCGCGGCGAACCCGCAACCGATGACGGATCTGGCGGGCCTCAAGGTCCTGGTGGTCGAAGACGAGATGCTGATCGCCGCCGAAATGGAAGCGACGCTGGAAGACCTCGGATGCGAGGTGGTGGGCCCCTTCGCCCGGGTCGGGCACGCGCTTGAGGCGTTGAAGGAAACCACGGTCGACGCCGCCGTGCTCGACGTCAACGTGCGCGGCGAGATGATCTTCCCGGTGGCCGAGAAGCTGCAGGAGCTGGGCGTGCCGATGGTGTTCTGCACCGGCTACGCCGACCTGCCCCACATCCTCGAGCCGCTGCAGGACCAACCGCGCCTCAGCAAGCCCTGCGCCCCCTCCAGCGTCGAAGCCGCCCTGCGCGCCCAGGTCGCCAAGAAGCAGTCCTGAACCGGGCGAAGTGATCAGGGCGGTGACGTCGGCCGTCGCCGCACGCCAACGCATCACCAGCGGCTATCGGGGCTGACCACCTCAATCCTCCGCCTTGGGGGAGGGGAACCCCGCGAAGCGGGGCGGAGGAGGCGACGCTGCGGCGTCCGGCGTGGAGAGCCCCCTCAGTCGGCTTCGCCGACAGCTCCGCCAGAGGGGGAGCATCTACCAGGATGAATGCTGCAGATCGATGTCGGCGGCCGCTAGTCTAAAGTCCGCGGGTCCAGCCCCGTGAACCCGCTCTAACTTGCCGCCCTTCAGTCGGGGATCGGCAAGCCGGTGCGGGGGTCGCGGGGGCGGCGGCGGTAGTCGTCTCCCAGGAACATGAACACGGCGCGGGCGTGTCTGGGGTCGGTCCAGACCTTCCAGGCGCCGAGCGGCCGCACGTGGACGAAGTCGCGCATGGCCTCCGCCCGATAGGCGCCGCCGACGTCCACGAACAGCACGCGCGCGCCGTGGGTCAGGGGCGAGGTGGTCTCCGCCTCGTTGCCGGGCCGGATCTCGCGCACCCAGGCGGTCACCGGCGGCGCCCCCGGCGGCCAGTCGTTGCGACCGTAATAGCGCAGGGCGTTGTAGGTGAAGCGGTCGTCCACGGTGATCGCCGACAGCGTCTGCGGAGCGAGCGCGCGGGCCTGGCGCACGACCAGCGCCTCCACCGCCTCCCAGCCCCGGGCGCGCTTGAAGCTGTTGGCCATGTGCATCCGGTCGGCCAGGGCGGGGGATGCGGCGGCGGCCAGGAAGACGGCCATCGCCGCCGCCTCGCTCGCCAGCGCCGCCGTAAGCAAGCCCCACGCCCGCCAGCGCAGCAGCCACGCCGCCACCAGCAGCGCCCCGGGCACATAGGCCACCGCCGCCCAGTTGGCGTTGGCCCGGGCGATCAGGCTCTCGGCCAGGATAAGCCCCAGCGCCGGGGCGGTCAGGGCGGCCAAAGCCAGGTCGGCCAAAGCCAAGTCGGTCTGGGCCACATCGGTCTGGGCGAGATCGGCCGCCGGCGCCCTGCGGCCGCTCCCGCGCAGCATCAGCACGCCGCCCACGACCAGCACGACGAACGGGACCGGCCCGAACACGCCCAGCTGCGCCAGCAGGAAGCCCGGAGCGGCGCGTGCGCTCAGCAGGGTGGCGTGAGGCCGAATAGCTTGCGCCGGCGTCGCGCTGCGGCCCCAATGGGCGCTGTGGGCGGTGTGGGTCACGGTCTGGAAGCCGTGGGCGGCGTTCCAGGCCAGGTTCGGCGACAGCGCGAGCAGCGCCAGCCCCGCCACCAGCGCCACCTCCACCGACCTCCAGCGCCGCCGCACGGCGGGCGACGCCGCGGCGTGCAGCAGCAGGCCGAGCGCGATGTAGACGATGGCGTACTTGGCGAGCGCGCCCAGCCCCAGCGCCAAACCCAGCGCCGCCGCGGCGCGCAGCCGGGCCGCCGCGTCCTCGCTCGTCAGCCAGGCCGCATAGCTCCAGACCGCCAGCGCGGAAAAGGCCATCACCAGGCAGTCGGTGGCGATCACCGCGGCCGACAGCTGCACCCCCGGCGCCAGGCTGTAGAGCAGCGCCGCCCAGAGGCCGGTCCAGCCGCCGTAGAGCCGCCCGCCCGCCCGGGCCAGCGCCAGGGCCGCGACCGCATGGGCCAGGGGCGCCGCCAACCGCACGAAGGGCTCGCTTCCCCCCAGCGTCGTGGTGGCTGCGATCGCCCAGGCGATCATCGGCGGCTTGGAGAAGTAGCCGAACGCCAGGTGGCGCGACCACGACCAGTACTGCGCCTCCTCCGGGTAAAGCTCCACCGGACTGAGGAACAGTCCCGCCACCCGGATCGCGGTGATCAGCCCGACCAGCGCCAGGGTCCAGGCCCAGGCGCGCGGCGCCCAGACCTGGCGCGGCCAGACCTGGCGCGGCCCGACCTGACAGACCCGAACCTGACGGGTCCGGGCCTCCAGCCCCCCCCGTGTCGAGACGCCGCAGCCTGCGTCCGCCGTCTCGTGGACCGCCGCGCCGCTCGTCCCCAAACCTGATCTCCAGCCTTTAAGCGCGGGCTCTAGCGGCCTGCGGCCGGGTTGGGCAAGCGCGCGATCGTCCCGCCGCACCCCCTGTGCATTCCCGGGGTCACAAGTGTGTCATTTCCTGGTCACGGGACCTTCCAAATCGGCCCATATACGTCCGCCCCGAAACGAAGCGCGGATTGGGGACACGATCCGTGCGGCTTTGAGTTGAGGGGATCTCCTATGCGTATGATGAGGCGCCTCGTCGCCGGTACGGCGACGACCGCGATGGCGCTCGCCTGGATACAGGCGGCCCAGGCCCAGAGCACCGCCACCCAGATGAACGAGGTGGTGGTCACCGGCAGCCGCCAGATCAAGAACCTGGACGGCGTGATCAGCCAGGTCCAGGACGCCAAGGACGAGTCCATCGTCAGCCAGGCCTTCTTCGCCCGCCAGGCGCCCGGCGAGAACGCCGCCCAGCTGATCAACCTGATCCCCGGCGTCAGCTTCGTCACCGAGGACCCCACGGGCCTCAGCGCCGGCGACCTGCGCATCCATGGCCAGACCAGCGACCTTGTCTCGATCACCATCGATGGCGCGCCGGTGAACGACACCGGCAACTACGCCGTCTATCCCGGCGAGTACCTGATCCCCGAAGTCACCGACCATATCGCCGTCAACCTCGGCGCCACCGACGTCGACAGCCCATCCGCCACCGCGACCGCCGGTACGGTCAACATCGTCTCCATCACGCCGCCCACCACGGCGGGCGTGCTCGCCCAGGTCTCGGGCGGCTCCTACAACTTCCAGCGCATCGTCGCCGTGGCCAACACCGGCACGATCGGCCCGCTCGGCACCCGCGCCTACGTGTCCTACAACTATCAGGACTCCGACAAGTATCGCGGCGCCGGCACGCTCGGCCGCATGGGCGCGGACGCCGGCCTCTATCAGCCGCTGAGCTGGTTCGGCTCCGACAGCTTCATGAAGGTCTCCGCCACCTACGTCGACGACCGGCCGGACTTCTACTACAGCTTCAACCGGAACCAGCTCAACCTGTACGGCCCCAAGGCCGACTACAACGAGATATACTTCAGCCCGACCGCCCGGACCGGCGTGGTCGATACGGTGCCCACCCAGACCCAGTTCGGGTCAACGGACGCCAACTACAACCTGCTGCACCCCAACCCCACCGATGCGGGCTTCATCCGCGGCCAGTCCCTGATCGACCTCGGGCACGGCGTCCACTTCACCTTCGACCCCTACTTCCAGTACATCTTCGCCAATGGCGGCGGTACGGCCAGCGTTTCGGAAAAAGACCCCCGGCTGATCAACAAGACGACGGGCGCCGGGGTGGACCTGAACCACGACGGCGACGCGCTCGACACCGTGCTGCTCTACGCCCCCAGCAACACCAAGACCCACCGGGGCGGGGTCAACACCTCGCTGCTGTGGGACCCCGACCATCATGACCACTTCCAGGTGACCTACACGCTGGACTATGGTCGCCACCGCCAGACGGGCGCTGAGACCTACATCGACGGCGGCGTGCCCGACAGCGTCTTCGGCGGCATCGACGGCTACGGCGGCCGGACCATCCTCAGCGCCGACGGCACGCCGCTGCGCGCTCGCGACCGCTACTCTATCGCCACCCTGAACCAGTTCGCCTTCAACTACATCGGCAAGTACCTGAACGACAACTTGCACGTGAACCTGGGCGTTCGCGACCCCTTCTTCGTCCGTCACTTGAACCAGTACTGCTACACCTACAACGGCTCCAGCGCCTACTGCAACGACGTCTCCCCCACTGCGGTCCAGACCCTGATCAATGCGGCGCAGGCCAACGGCGGATCGGCCGAGGCTGTGAATGCGGCGGCGATCGGCAAGCTCCTGGGCGTTACGCCGACCTATAACAAGGCCACAGACACGCTGAACCTGCGCGTGCCCTTCACCCAGCGCTTCAGCTTCAACAAGCCGTTGCCCAACGTGGGGGCGACCTACCGGGTGCTCGACAACAGCCAGTTCTACGTCACCTATGCCGAAAGCTTCTCGGCGCCCAAAACCGACGACCTCTACACCAGCGCCACCGAGCTGGTTAAGCCTCAGACCGCCGACGAATACGGCGCCGGCTATCGCTATCAGGATCCGACCTGGACCGGCTCGCTGAACTACTTCTATGAAATCTACCGCAACCGCGTGCTGCAGTCGTTCGACCCGGCCGATCCGACCACCAGCATCGACCGCAACATCGGCAAGGTGGACATCTACGGCATCGACGCCGAACTGGGTAAGCGCCTGTTCGACAATCTCGTCCTGTACGGATCGGCGTCGTGGGACCACAGTCGGGTGGTGGGCAATGAAGTCGGGGTGTCGAACGGCGCCACCTTCGGCGTCCCCACCAACGACAAGCAGTTGGTCGACACGCCCGAATACACCTTGGCCGGGCGCATCCAATACGACTTCGGACCGGCCAGCGTCGGCCTGCAGAGCAAGTACACCAGCTATCGCTACACCACCGACATCAACGACGATAAGACGCCGGGGTTTGCGGTGTGGGACTTCGACGCCCGCTACAAATTGAACCTGTTCGGCTACACCGGCTCCTACGTGCAGGTGAACGTGAGCAACATCTTCAACCGCTTCTACCTCGGCCGGATCAGCACGGCGGTGAACGCCAGCGGGTATGAGGGCGTGAACGGCGCGCAGATCGCCTCGCCCAGCTCGACGGCCGGGCCTTACTTCTACATCGGCGCGCCGCGCTACGCGACGGTGACCCTGCGCGCCGCCTTCTGACCGGCGGCCGGGCTCCGATCTCTCCTCAAGGGCGGTCCTCGGGCCGCCCTTTCCATTTGGCGCCCCGCGCCTTGACGGCGGGGCGGGCGGGCCGCAGTCAGGCGTCGCCGTCCGCAGAGCCCATATTGCGCCCATGAGCCTGACCCATCCCGCCGAATGGTCCCCTCACCGCGCCATGTGGGTGGGCTTCCCCAGCCACGAGGCGCTGTGGGAGGACGACCTGCCCGCCGCCCAGGCCGAGGTCGCAGCGCTCGCCCGGGCCCTGGCCGGGCCGGGGGCCGAGCGCGTGCGGCTGCTGGTGCGCGGCGACGCGGCGGTGGGCGCGGCCTGCGAACTGCTGGGCGAAGGCTCGGGCGTGGAGATCGTGCGCGCCCAGTTCGGCGACGTGTGGCTGCGCGACACCGGCCCGATCTTCGTCAAGTGCGATGAGGAGACGGTGGCCGCCGCCTTCCGCTTCAACGGCTGGGGGGGCAAGTACGTGCTCGACGACGACGATCTGGTGGCCGAGCAGATCGCCGCCGCCGCCGGTTCGCCCCGGTTGGAGCACGATTTCGTGCTGGAAGGCGGGGCCATCGACACCGACGGCCTCGGCACGCTCGTCACCACCCGTCAGTGCCTGACCAACCCCAACCGCAACCGCGGCTGGACCAAGGCCGCGGCCGAAGCGGCGCTGCGCGAGGCTCTGGGGGCGAAGAAGCTGCTTTGGCTGGGAGAGGGCTTGGCCAACGACCACACCGACGGCCACGTCGACAACCTGGCCCGGTTCGTGGCGCCCGGCGTTGTGGCCTGCCCCGTCGGCTTCGGCCGCGACGATCCCAACACCTCGGCCTTCGGCGAGGCGGCGGCGTGTCTGGCCAGCACCACCGACGCCCGGGGCGTGGAGGTGCAGGTGATGCGCCTGCCGTCCCCCGGCCGCATCCTGGACGCCGACGGCGACGTGGTCCCGGCCAGCCACATGAACTTCGTCATCGCCAACGAGGCGGTGATCATGCCGATCTATGAAGACCGCGCGAGCCCGCTGGCGCTCGACGCACTGGCCGCCATGTTCCCGGAGCGCGAGGTGATCGGGCTGTCGTCCCGGGCGCTGCTCACCGGCGGCGGCAGCTTCCATTGCATCACCCAGCAGGAGCCGGCCTGATGGCCCGTACGCTGACGCTGGGCGCGATCCAGACCGCCTATGGCCTCGACATGGCCGCCAATATCGCCGCGACCGTGGAGCTGGTGCGTGAGGCGGCGGGGCGGGGCGCCCAGGTCATCCTGCCGTCCGAGCTGTTCCAGGGCCCGTATTTCTGCGTCACCCAGGAGGAGCGCTGGTTCGCCACAGCCCACCCCTGGCGCGAGCACCCCTGCGTCACGGCGCTCGCGCCCCTGGCGGCGGAACTCGGTGTGGCGATCCCGATCTCCATCTTCGAGCGGGAGGGGCCGCACTACTACAACAGCCTGGTGATGGCGGATGCGGACGGACGGCTGCTCGGCGTCTATCGCAAGAGCCACATCCCCGACGGCCCGGGCTACCAGGAGAAATACTACTTCCGCCCCGGCGACACCGGCTTCAAGGTCTGGGACACCCGCTTCGGCCGCATCGGCACGGGCATCTGCTGGGACCAGTGGTATCCCGAGGCCGCCCGCGCCATGACCCTGATGGGCGCTGAGGTCCTGCTCTACCCCACCGCCATCGGCAGCGAGCCTCACGACGCCAGCCTGGACACCCGCGATCCCTGGCGGCGCGTGATGCAGGGCCATGCGGTGGCCAACGTCATCCCCGTGGTCGCCGCCAACCGCATCGGCACCGAGCCCGGCGCGACCGGCGGGTCCGAGGCGCAGGGAGGCGGCCAGAGCTTCTACGGCTCCTCCTTCATCGCCGACCACCGCGGCGACCTGATCGCTGAGTTAGACCGGGAAGATCAGGGCGTGCTGACCGCCACCGTCGATCTCGACTTCCTACACACCCACCGAGCCGCCTGGGGCTTCTTTCGCGACCGGCGGACGGACCTGTACGAGGCGATCGGGCCGCGGCGGGTGTTCGAGTCACGCTAAGGTGTCGCACGCGGCCGTGCTCGATCTTAATACAAGTGAATGACGCGTGAACCCGAGGTTGCTTCTATGGGGACAGCGGAGGGCTGACCGATGGACGTACAGACTCAGGACCTGAAAGCACAGCGCCTGCTCGGAGCCGGGTGTTCGGACGAGGACATCGAGCGGCTGACCGGCGTACCGCTGATCCGCCTGATCGAACTCCGCGGCATCGCCGCCTGCAGCCGCCCCGAACCAACCCGCCGCCGCCCCTCGCAGGACATCTATCGCCGGTAAGCCGGCCGCTGCAGACTCGATCCTCCCCTTCTGGGGGAGGGGGACCAGCGAAGCTGGTGGAGGGAGCTGCGCCGCCCGTTCCGGACTGGAGCCCCCTCAGTCGGCTCCGCCGACAGCTCCCCCAGCGGGGGAGCATCTCGACAGCCCCGCGTCAGCCCTCGCCGAACACCGCCCGGGCCATGGCCTGGCGGACCGGGATCGTCTCGACGCCCGCCTCGGCCAGCCGTTCCAGCGCGTAAGCGAGCATGGCCGGGGTGCAGCCGAAGGGGCTCGGCGTGTCGCTGACGTCGTGGGTGAAGAAGATCACCCAGCCGGGGGCGGCCGTGGCCCGGGCCACCGCGGCGTCGATCTCGGCGGGGACCCAGCGGCGATGCTCCAGAGGGACGGCGCGGAGCTGGGCGAGGTCGATCCACCCGGCGTTGACGCCGGGGCGGATGCCCCGGGCGCTGGCGAAGCGGGCGCCCATGGCCGCCTTGTCCCGGGGCGACACCGCGCCGTAGGGGTAGGCGTAGCTGTTCATGCGGTGGTCGAGCAGCGGGGTCAGCGCCTGGTCGTTGCGCTCGGCGTCGGCGGCCAGCGCCCGGGGCCGAAGGCTCGGCGCGCTCTGATGGGCGTAGCTGTGCGCCCCCACCTCATGGCCCGCCGCCAGCAGCTCGCGCAGGTCACAGGCGTCGTAATAGTCGATCCCCTCCGCGGCCAGGCCCAGGAAGCGGCCCGCGGCGTAGTAGGTGGCCCGCGCGCCGAGCCGCGCCAGGATCGGGCCGCCCACCGTCCAGGCGGACTTGGGGAAGTCGTCGAAGCTGACGCTGGCCACCGGCCGGGTCAGCCGGCTCCGGGCCAGCTTCAGCGGCAGGTGGCGGGTGACCAGGTTGTTGGCGCGGGCGCTCAGGCTCATGGGGTGGGCTCAGGCGGCTTTCGCGTGCGAGGGGCCGGCCAGGGCGACGATGTCGCTGTCGGCGAAGGGCTGATCCAGCGGGCGCGTCCAGCCGTTCGCCGCGGGCGTGAAGCCCAGCGCCTCCAGCAGCCGGACCGACGCGCCGTTGCGCTCCGTGCCGCGGAAGGCGACGGCGAACTGCGTGCGACCGCGGCCGGCCAGAAGCGCCGCCATGTGGGCGAAGGCGGCATGCTCCACGCGCTTGCGCTGCACCCGGCAGCTCATGAAGAAGGCGTGGAGTTCGCCCGCGGCGAGGTCCAGGTCGGCGAAGCCGATCAGGCCGTAGTCGCCCCAGGCGTCGGCGCAGCGCAGCGTCAGCCGCGCATGACCCGGGTCGGACGCCAGCGAGGCCTCCACCTCGGCCAGGGTGAACTTGGCCCCGGTGAAGTTCAGCTGGTTGGTGCGCTGGGACAACTCATGCACGCGCACCGCGTCCGCGGCGTCGAGCGGGCGGACGTCCAGCACCAGGTTGGAGGCGCGCAGGAAGCCCAGATAGTCCCCGTCGCCAGCCTCCGCCGCCTGCCCCCGCGCCGCCTCAGCGCGATACAGGCTGCGTCGGCGGGCCGCCTCTGGCGTGGCGGGGTGGTCGAACCAGGGGTGGGCGGCCAGCCCCGCCACCTCGGTATGGGCCAGGGTCCGCACCCTAGGGTGGGCGGCTATGACCTCCGCGCGCTCGAACGGCTGGTCGTCGACGAAGACGACGCTGTCCAGCCCCAGGTCCAGGGCCGCGGCGATCCTGGCCACCGACGCGCTCTTAGGCCCCCAGCCGACCTGGGGATGCAGGAAGTAGTCGTCCAGGCCGAAGCGTCGGAGCGCGGCCTGCGCCTCGTGCGCCTCGTTCTTGCTGGCGATGGAGTGCAGCACGCCGCGCGCATCCAGCGCCTTCAGCGCGGCGACCGCCTCGGGGCGAGGCGTGACGCCCACGGGGCCGTCCTCCGCCAGGGTGCCGGTCCACAGCGTCTCGTCCAGGTCCCACACCAGCACCTTGGCGAGCGGCGACGGCGGTGCGGCGAGCGCGTCTGGCGGGGCCTGCAGGGAGGAGTCGGCGGGGTCGTGGAAGGCCACGAAGTCGGCCAGGGACAAGGTGATGTCGATCCCCTCGGCTTCCCCCACGGGCTCGACCTGAACCAGATAGGGCCGGTCGAGCCGGATCGCCGCGGCGATCGGGGCGTAGGGCAGGACGTGGCGGGCGTGGTCCGGACCCAGGCGCAGGCGCCCCTGCCATGTGCCGCAGAGCGCCCCGGCGTCCGCGGCCTCCTGCAGGAAGGTGACGGTGAAGGCGTGGTCGCCACCGTCGCGGCTCCAGCCCTCCAGCACGAAGGCGTCGGGCGGCTTTGCCCCCGCAAGGCTCGGGCCGCTGGCCTTGCGCAGGTTGATCCGCCGCGCCAGACCTTGCTTCACCTGGAACGGCGCGGGTGTGGAGGCGAGCGCTCGCCCGAGCGCGGCGTCCGCCCGCTCGCGCCGCATTGCCTTGGCGTAGGGGCGCAGGGCCGCGGGGCCTCGCCCCTCCAGCTTGCCCCACTTGCGAAAGCGGATGCGCATGAGGCCTAAGCCGGCATCCTCGATCCCGGCCACGAAGCGGCGGCAGTTCAGGTCCGGGCGGGGGTCGTAGACGCTGCAGGCGGAATAGCAGGCCGGGTAGGCGCACTCCGAACAGTGCTCGCCCCACACGATCTGGCTGCGCGCCGCCAGGCGGCGGCCATCCAGCCGGTCGGCCGCACCCGCTAGCGGGGCGCCCGCCGGCAGGGCGACGCCGGCGCTGGCGTACTCGCCGGCCACTGTCTCTTTCACCGATCCCGCTCCCAGGCGCTCACCCGGGCAGCATGGCGCAGGCGCCCTTAAGGCGGCGTGTAGGCGCGGCCCCTCGCCTCAGAACGGCTCGAGATGGGCCGAGCGCGAATAGGCCAGGTAGCCCACGCTGGCGCCCGCCCGCAGGCCCACGCCCGTGCGCATGGGCGCCAGCACGATGTCGTTGGCGCTCTGATAGTTCAACCCGATCCCGGCCACCACGTAGAGCGAGCCCTCGACGCCGGGGAAACGCTGGAAGATGGCGTCCGGATACTGCAGGTTGTAGCACAGGGTGAATACCCGGCTGGCGTTGCCGCCGAAGTCGAATCCCGCCGTCGGGCCCCGCCAGTACACCTTCACCGGCGGCCGGTGCTTCATGTACAGCAGGCCCTTTCCGTAGCGCAGGCCCAGGATGAAGGCGCCCGAGCCCTCCTCGCCCGCGATGTAGCCGGTCGGCTGGCCCTGGTCGCGGAACACGTGCTCCACCGCGCCCCCCACCGTCTCGCTGGTCACCCCGAAGAAGTTCGACACGTTGTGGACGATCTCGTCCTGCTGATAGGTCTCCGCGCGCGGCGGCGCGGCGTAGCCAGGCCCGCCATAAGGCTGACCCCTATAGGGCGGGGCTCCGTAGCCCGGTGCGCCATAGCCCGGGCCGACCACCGGCGGGACGGGATACTGCGGCGCCATCTCGCCCACCGGCGCCATCGGCTGGGCCGGTCCGGTGGAGGCGCAGCCGGTCAATGCGGCGCCCGCGCCCGCCAGGATCAAGTGGCGTCGGTCGATGGCCATGCGGAGCTCCGAAACAGCGAGGTGCGTTCTCGCAGACTTGCACGGCAACAGGTTTAAGGGATCGTGAACGGCGGTCCCGGTCGCGCTTGGCCAAGACTCCGGCGCTTGGTCAAGACCCTGTCATCGGACTGAGATCGCACACGGGGTGAGATCGCCCTTGCCGCGCCGGCGAAAGCATCTGATCGTCCGCGCCGGCTTAGGGAGGACGTTTTGGCAGGGTTCTGGACGCCCTACGAGGGCCTGGAGGAGGCGCGCGCCAAGCTGTGCCGTCTGGCCGACGCGACGGGCGGCGGGGGGCTCGGGGTCAGCTTCTCCGACGGACGCCAGATCTGCGTGCTGCGCCAGGCCGCAAGCCCGGGCGGGCGGTCCATGTGGCTGAACGTCCTGATCAGCCACGTCGCCGCCCCGCCGCCGCCGCCGCCCGCGCCCAAGGGGCTGTCGGGCAAGCTGAAGGCCTGGTTCTGGCGCGCCATGGAAATCGAGGGCGAGTCGGAGATCCAGCAGGCCCAGATGCAGATGGCCGGCGACCAGGCCATGGCGCAGGAGTTCCGCGACCACGTCTGGGAACCGACCCACGAGTTCCTGCTCCGCCACAAGCTGCTGGCCGACACCGCGGGCATCGTCCTGGACGTGGTGGGCGTCATCGCCGCGGGTGTGTTCATCTTCGTTGCGGCGCCTGAACTCCTCGCCGCCGGCGGCGTGATGGCGACGGTCGGACTGGTCACGGGGACGATGGCGTCCACTGGAGCCGTCGTCCTGTTCGGTGTCGACAGCTATATCTACGGGGCGGAAATGTCCGGTCACGAAGCGGCCGCCAAGTCTTTCGAAGACAGCTCCACGGTGGGATGGGTCCGCATCGGCGCCACCATCATGCTGCTCCCCGACCTGCCCGTCAGCGGAATGCGCGCATTGACGGAGATCGGCACGAAGGGGGCCGAGGCCAGCGAGGCCATTGCCAAGGGGACCCAGGCCGAGACCATGACGGGCAAGGCCGGGCGCGACCTGAAGAACGTCACCAACCCCGGCCGCCATCCCGCCGAGGTGGCCCGCCAGACGGCCCGGGTGCGTCAGTACCAAGCCGAGGCGTTGGCGCAATCCAAGCTGGTGGAGGCCGCCAATGCGCGCATCAAGCTGGTCTTCGCCCGCGACCTCGCCATCTTCCCCGGCGCCACGGGCGCGGGCGTGGGGCTGGTCGCCGCCGCGCCCCCAGGCGTCGCCCTGAGCGCTGAACAGAAGAAGAAGGACGAGGAGTACATGCGCTCGATCGCCCCGGCCAAGGGTTGGCCCAAGGACATCAAGGTGGAAATCCGCGTGATCGGCTATTCCAACCAGAAGGGCGGCTGATGTTCGTGCAGCGCCAGCCGCCTGCGAACGTGGCGGCCTTCAGGGGGCCGGCCTACGGGCTTTGCGCGCTCTCCATCATGCCCGGTATCACGGCGTTCTTCGTCTTGCAGAGCTTGCTGCCGGTCCTGAGAAACGGAACGGCCATCTGGCTCGCCAGCATCCTGCCTGTGATCGGGTCCGCAGGGCTCTTTTCCGCACTGTTCCTGATCGGCCTGCTCAGCCGCCAATCCTGGTATTCCGTCGTGGCGCAAGGGTTTGGATGGTTGCTGATGCTCAGCTATGCTTTAGGTGTGGGTCTGGGGTTGGCGATCCTGGTGGGTTTGGTGCCGAAAGCGGCGCCTGACCTGTCTTTTATCAGCATCGTCAATATGGTGATGTGGCTCTTGTTCTCACCGCTCAACCTCTTGCTTTGGCGGGTGACACATCGTGAAGCTTGGCGGCGGCTGCCGCCGAAGGAGATGGCGGCGGCGCAGGTCGCCTGATCCCGCAGCGGCGGCTTCGACGCCCAGCCCAACGCGACCGCCAAGCCGCTCCCCCTCCCGCATAGTGCGCGCGGGTGCTAAGCCCGCCGCGCAATGACCGACCTCTCCCACATCCGCAACTTCTCCATCGTGGCCCATATCGACCACGGCAAGTCCACCCTCTCCGACCGCCTGATCCAGGAGACCGGCGGCCTGACCGCGCGCGAGATGACCGCCCAGGTGCTCGACAACATGGACATCGAGCGCGAGCGCGGCATCACCATCAAGGCCCAGACCGTGCGCCTGGACTACACCGCCGACGACGGCGAGACCTACGTCCTGAACCTGATGGACACCCCCGGCCACGTGGACTTCGCCTACGAGGTCAGCCGCTCGCTGGCCGCCTGCGAGGGCAGCTTGCTCGTCGTCGACGCCTCCCAGGGGGTGGAGGCCCAGACGCTCGCCAACGTCTACCAGGCCATGGAGGCCAATAACGAGATCGTCCCGGTGCTGAACAAGGCCGACCTGCCCGCCGCCGAACCCGACCGCGTGCGCGCCCAGATCGAGGACGTCATCGGGCTGGACGCCAGCGACGCCATCCTCTGCTCCGCCAAGACCGGGCTCGGCATCCACGAGGTGCTGGAGGCCATCGTCACCCGCCTGCCGCCCCCCAAGGGCGACCCCTCGGCGCCGCTCAAGGCGCTGCTCGTGGACGCCTGGTACGACGCCTATCTTGGCGTCGTGGTGCTGGTCCGGGTCATCGACGGGGTGATGAAGCGCGGTATGCGGGTGCGCATGATGCAGACCGGGGCGGTCTACAATGTCGACAAGCTCGGCGTCTTCCGCCCCAAGGCCACCGACCTTGAGACCCTGTCCGCCGGCGAGATCGGCTTCTTCACCGGCTCCATCAAGGAGGTGGCCGACGCCGCGGTGGGCGCCACCATCACCGACGAGCGCCGCCCCACCGCCCACGAGCTCACGGGGTTCAAGGAGGTGCAGCCGGTGGTGTTCTGCGGCCTGTTCCCCGCCGACGCCGCCCAGTTCGAGGACCTACGCAACGCCATCGGCCGCCTGCGCCTCAACGACGCCAGCTTCAGCTTCGAGATGGAGACCTCCGCCGCGCTCGGCTTCGGCTTCCGCTGCGGGTTCCTGGGGTTGCTGCACCTGGAGATCATCCAGGAGCGCCTGAGCCGGGAGTTCAACCTCGACCTGATCGCCACCGCCCCCAGCGTCGTCTACCACATCACCCTGATCGACGGTTCGGTGGTGGAGCTGCACAACCCCGCCGACATGCCCGACCCGATCAAGATCGAGTCCATCGCCGAGCCCTGGATCAAGGCCACCATCTTCACCCCCGACGAGTACCTGGGCGCCGTCATCAAGCTCTGCCAGGACCGCCGGGGCGCCCAGCGCGAGCTCAGCTATGTCGGGACCCGCGCCATGGTGGTCTACGACCTGCCGCTGAACGAGGTGGTGTTCGACTTCTACGACCGGCTTAAGTCCATCTCCAAGGGCTACGCCTCCTTCGACTACTCCATCGAGGAATACCGCACCGGAGACCTGGTGAAGATGAGCGTGCTGGTGAACAGCGAGCCCGTCGACGCCCTCTCCATGCTCGTCCACCGCGGCCGCGCCGAGATGCGCGGGCGCGGCATGGTGGAGAAGATGAAGGACCTGATCCCCCCCCACATGTTCGTCATCCCGATCCAGGCCGCCATCGGCGGCAAGATCATCGCCCGCGAGACCGTCCGCGCGTTGAGGAAGGACGTCACCGCCAAGTGCTACGGCGGCGACGCGACGCGGAAGAAGAAGCTGCTGGAGAAGCAGAAGGAGGGCAAGAAGCGGATGCGCCAGTTCGGCAAGGTGGACATCCCGCAGGAAGCCTTCATCGCCGCGCTGAAGATGGACGCGGACTAAATATCAAAAATAGATTGATACCGAGACGACGAGCGCTACTGTCGGCGCAGAAATCCAATCTGCAAGGCGTTTATGTATTTGACGACGCCGATAGGAGTTTGAAATTCTTCGCTTAGAACATTTGTTGATGGTCAGTTATAGGAAGGCTCTCCAATCGGAGCGAGGATCATCGACATGCGCACACCGGCCGCTTCGCCGCATCCCGATCGGCGCCTTGTATCCGGACACGCTTCCGACGCGGACCTGAAGACCCACTATCCGGTCTTTGCGCTCGCGGAGGCCAGTTGGCCGGCGCACAAGAGCGATTGCAGCGGCTTTGTAAGAGCTGTGGCTTTGGCCGCACGCATTCCGCTCTCTGGACTGGCCAACCACCTTGTCGACACTTGGAATAGCGATCCTGCCTGGATCAAGTTAGGTTCCGATGTGGCGCAGGCTAGCCGCCTCTCCGAGCAGGGCTATCTGGTGGTCGCCGGCCGCAAGGAGCCGAATCACGGCCATGTCGTGGTCATCGTGCCGGGCCGGGACGCGCATGGCGACGCGATGGGCTACTGGGGTCGACTGGGCGGGATCGGCGAAAAGGACAATGGTTTGAACTTTGCATGGAAGCGGGCAGACTTGGCCGGCGTGCAGTACTTCGCCACGTCCGCGCCCGGCCTGAGAGCAAAGCCTTGAAAATCCTCGTCGCCCTGATGGCCGCAAGCCTTGTGGGGCTGTCCGGACCCGCTAGCGCAGGCGGCGGAGCTTTAATCCCGCTCCATCCGCGGCGCTCAGACTTGGCGGCCCTGGGCTACCGGATCGATCTCGGCGCTGCGGACGACCCCACGGCTCCTCGCGCATGGCAGGGGCCTGTGCGGGTAGCCGGCGCAGGAAGGCGCAACTGTTCGGTCGATCCGGGCGTCGCCATACTGGAGCGTCCTTTCGGACTGTCGCACGATCGGTTCCTCGTCGCCTCCACCTATTCGGGCAGTACGACCCAGGTCTACGTCATTGAGCTCAGCGACTGTGCGGTGACGGCGAAGAGCCCTGCCTTCACGGGCCCAGCCCGGTTCAGGAGCCGCGGAATCAGGCTGCCGGGCTTAGGCGACTTCTACGTCGACGCGAAGGGCGGCCTGATCCGCCGCTGACGCCGCTTTCGCAGTTTGGGCTTAGAGTTAGTTATTTGCTGCGCGGCGTAGACCTCTGACGACGGCTCGTCGCATCGCGAAGGGGCGTGGGGAGATTGAATACCTTGGGGGTTTAGGTGCGGGTCAGCGGCGTGCAGAAGGTGGCCAAGTGAGCGCGCAGGCGAACGCCGCCCGCGGACCACGCGACCGGCCGCCGGGGCTGGCTCCGCGCGGCACGGCCTGGGGGCTGGCGGCCATCATGGTCCTGTGCATGGTCTCGCCCGCCGCCGCGGTGTTCAGCGCCGTGCCCTGGGCCGCGCTCAGCCTGGACGCGCTCCTGGGGAGCGCCTTCGGCTCGGTCCTGTTCAGCTTTATCGTCGTCACGCCGCTGGCGGCCGGCCTGCAGACGCGCCGGTTCTGGGTCGTCTGCTGGTATTTCGGCACCGGCGTGCTCAGCCTTGTCGTCTACGTCGCCGCCGTGCTGGTCGCGCTGGCGGGAGCGTCCGGCGTGTTCGCCACCCTGCATCCCGATCTGGTCGGGGCGGCGTGGCTGGGCCGGCTGTTCCTGCTTGCCTGCGCGCCCATGCTGTTCGCCCTGTGGCGAGGCCTGCGCCTGGCCTACTGGCGGCCCTGGAGCCCGCCTCAGGCCTGGGAGGCCGGCGACGAGCGCAATGCCGTCCTGGCCACCAAGCTGGTGACCGGCTCGCCGCAGCGCAAGCGATGAGCTTGGGTCCGTGTTGGTCGCGGTGGATGTCCGCCAGATAGAGGCTGGCAAGCGAAAAAGCTGTCCGCTCGCCAATGAACACGACGCTCGCTCATGGAGCTTATATTATCACGCCGGCTTATGGGGTGTCCCGCTTGCAGCTGCGGCGGCCAGCGGCCTGGCAGGTGTCGCGGCTGGCGGCGATGAGCTTGCGGGTCTTGGGGCCCGCGGGGAAGGCGGCGAGGACCTGGGCGGTGCAGCGGTCGCCGGGGCCGTCGACGCGGTTGGCCAGCTCGATCACCGTCTGGCCGACCGACCAGGCCTCGTAGTGATGCGCCAGCTTGGCCAGGATGCGGCAGTCGTCGCCGTAGCGGTCGGGATGGGCCAGCAAGGTTCGCGCGATGACGCGATCCGCCTCCCGCTCTGGATCGGCCGCCGCGGGTGTGGTGCGAGCCATGGTGTTGGGAAGGTCGCGGCGTTCGATGGCCTTGAACGCCAGAGCCAGATCGTGGACGGCGAGGCACGCTCGCGCGCCGCATCCCTGAAGGGCGCCGTTGGCCTGGTAGATGGCGGTGGTGCTCGCCGGCCCATTCAGGACCCGGTCAAGGGGATCGGCTGCGGGCCGCCCGAATGCAGCCAAGGTCGCGAGCACCAGGATCGCAGCGCTAATGGACATGGCCTGTCCCTGTCTTCTTGTAGAACTTGAACGAGGCTTCGGGCACGCCGACCACCAGCTTTCGTGTAAAGTGCGCAAACGATGGTGCATAGTTCTGCACCGGAAGGCCTTCTTCGTCCACGACGCCCGCCACCGTCTCCAGGCCACCACCAACATCGACGCCCGCCGTAGACTCGCCCTTCTTGGGCATGATGCGTGGCGTGTAGAAATGTGTTGCCCCATCGGTGGGGTCGGGAATAGACCCGTCCAAGATATCTTTGGCTAAGGACGTCGCGTAGGCTGTAGCGTGCTTTCGGTGCTGGAAGCCGGGCTCCAGACCCGCTCTACATCATCGGTCCCGTTGCGGATCATCCGATTTCGCACCACCCACCCTACGGCGGTCTGGGCGGCGGAATTTTCCCCGCCAGCCTCGGTCGTGATGACTCTGGCCAAATCCTGGATGTTGCGCTGCCCCAGCGGCAAGGCGGTCGATCCCGGCCTTTGCGGCTGAGGCGGCATCCAGGACTCCCTACTCCGCGACGTGCATCTCCACCGGCGGCTCGGTGGCGTAGGGGGGGAGCATGCGGCCGAGGATGCCGTCCTCGCCCCAGATCAGGTGGATGGCCACGCCGCTGACGTGCAGCAGGATCAGGCCGTAGACCGCCCATTGGCCGAGCGCGTGGAGAAAGCCGAACTGGTCGGCAAGCTTCTGGTTGGTGGCCCAGAGCTGGGGGGTCGGGATCAGGTTGAAGATCTTGGTCGGGTGGGCTTCGGATTCCGACATGATGAAGCCGGTGATCGGCATGTAGAGCAGGGTGGCGAAGAACAGCCAGTAGGTGGCGTGGGCCAAGCCCTTGTCCCAGCCGGCGATCTTCTGGCTATACTTCGGCGGCTTGTCGATGAAGCGCCAGACGATCCGAAAGGCTGTGACCAGCAGCACGATGATCCCCAGCGTCTTGTGCCAGTTGTACATGCCGCCCAGCCCCGGCGTCTTCTGCTCCGCATTGGTCATCACCCAGGCGAGCGGCACGATGGCCAGCATGCACAGCGCGGTGATCCAGTGCAGCGCCTGGTTCAGGCCGGAGTAGCGGGGCTGCATGGGCGGGGCGCTCCTACGCGACGAGGGTCGTGCATTCGCGCAGAGACGGCCCCCGCCCGCAAGCCGCCCCGATGTCGCTCTGACGCCTAGCGCTTGGGCTTGGCGCCGGGGCGGGCCATCGCCGCCTTGGCCCAGCGGTTCAGGTTCGGATAGGCCTCGCCCACCTCGTAGCCGATCATGCGCGCGAACCCGAGCCCCGAGCCCGCCACGATGTCGGCGATGGTGATCCGCTCGCCGCAGAGCCACATCCGGCCCTCCAGTTGGCGCTCGAACAGGGGCAGCGCGGCGTCGGCTGTAGCCTTGGCGACGGCGGCGCGCTCGGGTGACTGGTGAGGCTCGACCGCCGCCAGCGCTGGGTGGCCGTAGCGCACCGCGTGCATCAAGGGGGTGGCGAACATCTGCTCGGCCCGGCGCGTCCAGGTCTCGATCTGGGCGGTCTCAAGCGGGTCGCGGCCGAACAGGTTGGGCTCGAGGTACCGGCTCTCCAGGTAGCGGCAGATGGCGATGGACTCCCCGATCACCGTGCCGTCGTCGAGTTCGAGCTGGGGGATGGCGGGGAGGCCGGCCATGTCGAGGAACTCAGGCGCCCGGTGGGCGCCGCCGGTGAGGCTGACCGGGACCACCTCGATATCGGTGATCGCCTTCTCAGCCATCAGCCACAGCACCCGGCGCGGGTTGGGGGCGTAGGTGTCGCTGTAGAGCTTCATGGAGGGGGCGGTCCGGCCGTGGTCGCGAGCCCCGGTTGTAGGCCGAACAGGGCGTCGGGCAAGACGCCGACCATCGAGGCGGTCATGCAGGTGGCCAGGAACCCCGCCAGCAGCGCCTTCCATACCAGGCTGAACACCTCCTGGCGCCGCTCCGGGGCCAGCACCGCAAAGCCTGAGGCGGTGATGCCGACCGAGGCGACGTTGGCGAAGCCGCAGATGGCGTAGGTCAGGATCATGCGGGTGTGCGGACCGATCACGCCCGCCGGCGTCTTGCCGAGCTGGATGAAGGCGGAGAACTCGGTCAGCACCAGCTTGACGCCGAGCAGGCGGCCCGCCGCCGCCGCCTCTCGCGGCTCCGCGCCGATGGCCCAGGCGAGAGGGGTGAAGGCTATGCCCAGCACCCGCTCCACACTCACCGGCTGGCCGCCCCAGCTGGGCAGCAGCGCCTCCAGCATCCGATCGCACAGCGACACCAGCGCCACGAAAACGATCAGGCTCGCGCCGACGTTCAACGCCACCTGCAGTCCGTCGCCGATCCCGCGGATGACGGCGTCGGTGGAGCTGGCGTAGCGGCGGTCGGTGACCGCCTCCCCGCCCAGGGTCTCCTCGCCTGGCTTCGGCGGCACCAGGATGCGGGCCAGCAGCACGCCGGCGGGCGCCGAGATGAGCGAGGCGGTCAGCACGTGGGCGGCGGCGTGCGGCAGCGTGCCCTTCAGCAGGGTGGCGTAGGCCACCATGGTGGAGCCGGACACGCAGCTCAGCCCCACCGCCATCAGGGTGAACAGCTCAGAGCGCGTCAGCCCGTCCAGATAGGCGCGCACGAACATCGGCCCTTCCACCTGACCGAGGAAGATGGTGGCGGCGGTCCCCAGCGCCGGGGCGCCGCGAAGCCCCAGGGTCTTCTGGAATACGACGCCGAAAGCCTGGGTGATCACCCGCAGCACGCCCCAGTGCCACAGCAGCGCCGCCAGCGCACAGATCACCAGGATCACCGGCAGCACTCGAAAGCCCAGCAGATACAGCGGCGAGGGATCGTTGATCGGGAACGGCTGATCGCCGCCGGCCAGGTATCCAAACACGAACTGGGTGCCGGTCTGGGTGGAGCCCGCCAGGGCGTCCACGCCCGCGCCCACGCCCTGCAGCAGCCCCTGCGCCGGCTTCAGCCCGAACAGCAGCAGCACCAGGGCGAGCTGGACGCCCAGCGCCCCCACCGCCAGCCGCACGGGAAAGCGGCGCCGATCCTCCGAGACCAGCCAGCACACGCCCATGGTGAGGCCCAGGCCCACCAGGCTCTGTGCATTGTGCCACTGGTACATGCGTGCGCCCCCGCTCCCCAAGGCTTGCACCACGGTGCAACGGCGGGTGGCAAGGCGTGGGGCGCGGTCTCAGCGCCGCACGCCCCGCGTTGATCGCCTAGGCGGCCGAAGGCGCGTCCGCTGCGGCGAACAGCTCGTTCAGCGCGCAGACGATGTGGTAGAAGGAGCTGGCTGGCGCGGGCTCCTCCAGGAAGCTCCCGTCCGGCCGGAGCCGGTCGCGCCAGAGGCCTGCGGGCGTGACGTCCGTATAGCGCCGAAGGCCCGCGCAGGCGGCCGCCACCTGCGCCTCGCGATCCTCCCCCGCCAGGACCAGCGCCGCCTTGATGCGCTCGGTCTGGGGCCAGAGGCGCGCGATCGGGTCCAGGGCTGCGAAGCCGTCGTCCAGAGCGTTGATGGCCACGTCCCGCTGCGGATCGACCCCATGGGTCACGCCGATCTCGAACAGCCGGCACGCGGCCGCGAACGCGCCTTCGTGACCCCGCGCCGCGCCCCAGCGCTGCAGCAGCCAGGCCCATTCGAACTGGTGGCCCGGCTCCACGATGCGACCATCGGCGCCCGGCGCCGGCGCCCAGGACGCGCCGAAGAATTCGCGAAGGGCGCCGGTCCGGGCGTCGATGAAGCGGGTGAGGCACAGCTCGGCGATGCGGTCGGCGACCTCCCCCCAGCGGGCGCGGCCGGTCAGCTCCCGCCAAGCCATGGTGGCCTCGAACAAGTGCATGTGCGGGTTGGACTGGAAGGGCCGGGCCGCATCCTCCTCGCGAAAGCCGCCCGCCGGATGGACGAAGTGGCGCTCCACCGCGTCCAGGTGCGCCAGGGCGTCGGCCTCCAGCGCCGGCGCGCGCTCTGGCAAGGCCCGGGCCGTGCTGGCCGAGGCGAACAGGAAGAAGGCCTGGTCGTAGAGGGTGGCGGTCTCGTCGAGGGGGCGCCCCTCCGCGTCGACCTTGGTGCGGTAGAGGCCGTCGGGACGGCGGTAGTGGGCGTCGATGAAGTGCAGGCCGCCTCGTATCGCCTGCCGCCACGGGCCGTCCCAGCCGAGCGCACCCGCGGTAGCGTAAACATAGACCTGGCGCGCCTGCACCCGGGCGCGCAGCGCCGCCGCCACGGCCCGGCCGTCCCAGCCGATGGCCTCCTCGAAGCCGCCGCTGGCCGGATTACGCCCGACCGAGGCCCAGAGCGGCAGGGCCGCGTCGAACAGCCAGCGCCTCCAGGGGCCTGCGAGACTGACAAGGTCCTGAGTCGCCATGCGCCCGTCGCTCCGAAGTGGGTCCGGCGCGGACCTTAGCCCGGCGGAGCGACGGGCGCCCAGGCCGGGGTCAGCCCAGGGTGCGCCGCACCGCGTCACGCCAGCCTTGCAGCGCTCGATCCCGCACGCTCGCAGGGGCCTGCGGCGCGAAACGGCGATGGCGGAGGGGCAGGGTGGCGAAGGCGGCCTCGTCGCCGTACACGCCGCAAGCGCGCCCGGCCATGTAGGCGGCGCCGAGCGCGGTGGTCTCCAGATCCTCGGGGCGCTCCACCGGTAGATTGGTCACGTCGGCCAGGAACTGCAGCATCCAGTCGTTGGCCGCCATGCCGCCGTCGATCTTCATCGCGTTCAACGCCACGCCGTCGTCGGCCACCGCGGTCAGCAGGTCGCAGGTCTGGTAGCAGACCGACTCCAGCGCCGCCCGGGCCAGCTCGGCCACCCCCGTCGCCCGGGTCAGGCCGTACAGGGCGCCCCGCGCGTCCGGGTCCCAGTGGGGGGCTCCAAGGCCTGTGAAGGCCGGCACCAGATAGACGCCCCCGTTGCTGTGCAGCCCCCGCGCCAGGCCTTCGGTCTCCGCCGCGGCGTTGATCAGGCCCAAGCCGTCGCGGAGCCACTGCACCGCCGCCCCCGCCGCGAAGATCGAGCCCTCCAGCGCATAGGTCGTGCGACCGTCCAGCCGATAGGCCACCGTAGTCAGCAGGCGGTGGTGGGAGTCGGTGGGTCTGTCGCCGGTGTTCACCACCATGAACCCGCCGGTGCCGAAGGTGGTCTTCACGTCGCCAGGCTGGAATCCGCACTGCCCGACGCCGGCCGCCTGCTGGTCGCCGATCACGCCGAGGATGGGGATCGGGCGTCCGAACAACTCGCTCACGGTATGGCCGAAGTCCGTCGAGCAGTCGCGCACCTGCGGGAGGATGGCGCTCGGCACGTCGAAGATGGCGCAGAGCTCCTCGCACCACTGGCCCCGCCGCAGGTCGTAGAGGCTGGTGCGGCTGGCGTTGGTGGCGTCGGTGGCGTGCGTCCGGCCGCCGGTGAGCCGCCAGAGGAGGAAGCTGTCCACCGTGCCGAAGGCCAGCCGTCCGGCCTTCGCCATCCCTCGCGCGCCCTCCACGTGAGAGAGGATCCACGCCGCCTTGGTGGCGGAGAAGTAGGGATCGAGCCGCAGTCCGCTGCGCGCGCGGACCGTCTCCGCAAACCCCTCGGCCTCAAGCTCGCGGCAGACGCCGGCGGTGCGTCGGTCCTGCCAGACGATGGCGTTGTAGATCGGACGGCCCGTCTCCCTGTCCCAGATCAGGGTGGTCTCGCGCTGATTTGCGACCCCAATGGCCATCACCTGACCGCCCCCTCGTTCGGCGAAGGTCAGCGCCTGGCGCGTGGTCGACAGCGTGGTGGACCATATCGCTTCGGGATCGTGCTCGACCCAGCCGTCGGCGGGATAGCGCTGGGGGAACTCGGCCTGGGCGGAGGCGACGACCTCGGCGGCGGCGTTGAACACGAGCGCGCGGCTGGAGGTGGTGCCCTGGTCGATGGCCAGGATGAGCGGGGTCATGTCCCCTGTTTACCCGGCGAAACCGCAAGCGGAAATCCTGCGGCTGAGGGACGACAGGTCAGACCACAGATGTCCCAGGTTCCACTCCCCCCAAGCGGGTCGTGCCGGAAGCAGCTGACCACATGGTCGTTGACCAGCCCGCTCGCCTGCATCCAGGCATAGACGATCACCGGCCCCACGAACTTGAAGCCCTGAGCCTTCAAGGCCTTGGAAAGCTCCCGCGACAGCGGCGTCTCGGCCGGAACGTCGCCCTGCCCATGCCACACGTTCTGGAGCGGCGCACCGCCGACGAAGCCCCACACCCACTCGCCGAAGTCCTGGCCCGCATCGCACAGGGCCAGATAGCTACGCGCGCTCCCGATCGTCGCTTCGATCTTGGCGCGGGAGCGCACGATGCCGGCGTCCTGCAGTAGGCGCGCGGTGTCCGCCTCGCCGAACCGCGCCACCGCCTCGGGGTCGAAGCCGGCGAAGGCGGCTCGAAACGCCTCGCGCTTGCGCAGGATGGTGATCCAGCTCAGCCCGGCCTGGAAGCCGTCGAGCACCAGCTTCTCCCAAAGCGCGCGGCCATCGCGCTCCGGAACGCCCCACTCGCGATCGTGGTAGTCGCAATACAGCGGGTCGGCGCCGGCCCAGGCGCAGCGGAGATGCGGACTCAAACTCATCCGTCGCCTCCGCTCCGAAGCCCGCCGAGACGGCGACCCGCCCATCCTGAGGCGGCAGCTTAGGGGCTGCATCGATCTTGGCCAGCCTTGATCGGGCCGCGCCCGTTTTTGACACGGACGCTTTTCAAGTATGGCCGGTTGGGCCAGATTGTCTTCGCGCCTGGAGGCGGCTGGCGCCGGCGACCGATACAAGGGTATGGATCAGCCATGACGACGACCCGCGAACGATCCATCTTCATCACCGGCGCGGCGTCCGGAATCGGACGCGCCACGGCCCGCCTGTTCGCCGGGCGCGGATGGTTCGTGGGCGCCTTCGACGTGGACGAGGCGGAGTTGTCCGCGCTGGCTGGTGAGCTCGGCGAGCAGGCCTGCTTCACCCGCCGGCTCGATGTCAGCGATCGCGGCGACTACCTCTGCGCCGTGGAGGCGTTCTCGCAGCGGACCGGCGGCCGGCTGGACCTGCTGTTCAACAACGCCGGCGTCATCGCCGGCGCGCCCTTCGACGAGATGGCGTGGGAGATGGTGGAGCGGATCGTGCGCATCAACCTGCTCGGCGTCATGATCGGCGTCCACGCGGCCACGCCGCTTCTGCGGGCGACGCCGGGTTCGCTGTGCTTTTCGACGTGTTCGGCGTCGGCGGTGTTCGGCTCGGCGAACCTTGCGGTCTATTCGGCCACCAAGCATGCGGTCAAAGGCCTTACGGAGGCGCTGTCGATCGAGTTCCGGCGCTATGGCGTGCGGGTGGGCGACGTGCTGCCGGGCATCATCGAGACGGGCATGGTCAGCGCCGAGCAGAAGGCGCAGCTGCCGAAGGACGGGCCATGGCGGCTGATCCAGCCTGAGGAGGTCGCCGAGACGGTCTGGCGGGCCTACGAGGAGGACCGCATCCACTGGTACGTGCCACCCGAGTTGAAGGAAATCCACCTCCAGGCGACCGCGGAGCCCGAAAAGGTGCGCGACTATTTCATCAATCTCGGCCGAGGCTGACGTTCATAGCGGGATGAGGGTAGCCGGCTCGCTAACCGCGAATTCGGCCTCATCTTGAGCCCGTCGAAGGATGAGGCCGCGGTGCGGACGGTGGACGCCTCGTCCTTAGACAGGCTCAAGATGAGGCGAATGCTTACCTTTACGCCTAAAATCCCGGCTTAGCGACGCTTGCGCAAGGGACGCGAGAGCTCGTCGCCCAGGCCGGCGAAGCCGGTCGCTGCGCAAAACGCGCGCAGCGTATCCGCCTCGGGCGTTGCGGTGAGCCGCACGTCTCCGCAACCCGCCGCGCGCGCCGCCTGGGAGGCGGCCTTCAGCAGCAGGCGGCCGACACCGCGGCGCCGCGCATCGGGATGCACGAGCAGCAGGCTCAGGTGCGCCACGCCAAGCTCGGTTTGGAGCCTCGGCGCCCAGCTCAGCGCCACCACACCGCTGGGCGGTCCCCATTCCATCGCCAGCAGCACCAGGCCGTGGCCCTGCCGGATCGCCTCGATCCTGGACGCCATGGCGGAGGACTCGACCGGCTGGCCGCCGGCGCGCATCAGCTCGGCCAGGCCCACAGCGTCGGCAGGGTCCGCCGCGCGTATCTCCAGGCCGTATCTGCTCGACATCTGCTGAAGCTGCTCCTCGGCCGATCGGGACCGTGATCGTTTGAACGAGGCCGGCCCCGGGCTCGACCTTCACGTCCCGGGGTGCACAGGCGCCGGCCTGCAGCATAGGGTCAGCTCCTCAGCGAACGGCTTCCTTTCGCCCTTCCGCCCGTCTAAAGCCCGCTCAAGCCTAGAAGGACCCGCCGTGGCCGCCCTCCTGCCCATCATCATCTTCGTCGTCGCCGTGATCGCGGTGAACATTTTCGAGTTCGGCCGCCCGGACTGAGCCGTGCCGGCCGCCCTGGTCACCGGCGGGTCCCAGCGGGTCGGGCGCGCCATCTGCCTGGCGCTGGCGGACGCTGGCTATGACGTGGCGGTCCACTACCGCAGCGCGCCGGACGAGGCCCAGGCCACGCTGGAGGACCTCCGCGCCAAGGGTCGCCGGGCTGTGGCTCTGGCTGCAGACCTGACGGACGAAACCGCCGTCGCCGCCCTGCCCGCCCAGGCGGCGGACCCGCTCGGGCCCGTGACCCTGCTGGTCAACAACGCCTCGCTGTTCCATGACGACCGCTTCGGCAAGCTAGAACGCGACCTGTGGGAGGCGCACCTCGCCACCAACCTGCGGGCGCCGATCGTACTGGCCGAGGCCTTCGCCGCCACCCTGCCGAGCAGCGCCGAGGATGGAGAGGCCTGCGTGGTCAACATCCTCGATCAGCGGGTGCTCAAGCCCAACCCGCAGTTCTTCAGTTACGCCCTGTCCAAGAGCGCGCTATGGACCGCCACCCGCATGATGGCCCAGGCGCTCGCGCCTCGCATCCGGGTGAACGGCGTCGGGCCCGGCCCGACCCTGGCCTCCATCCACCAGGACGCCGAGGCCTTCGCCGCCGAGGCCGCCGCCACGCCGCTGCAGCGAAGCGCCACGCCGCCGGAGGTCGCGGCGGCGGTGCTCTACCTGGCCCGGGCGCGGGCGGTGACCGGCCAGATGATCGCGGTGGACAGCGGCCAGCACCTCGCCTGGCGCACCCCTGACATCGCGGGCGATTGAGCATGAGCGAACCCGTCACCTCGACCACCGAGGCGCTGTCCGTGTTCGTGGAAGGCTTGGCGCTGGACGCCGAGATCGGCCTGTACGACCACGAGCGCGGCCGGACCCAGCCCCTGTCGATCGATATCGAGCTCGCCCTCACCCCGGCGATCGGCCAGGGCATACACGGGACCGTCAACTACGAGACCCTGGCCGCCAAAGCGCGCGCCCTCGCCGCCGGCGGTCACATAGACCTGGTGGAGACTTTCGCCGAGCGACTGGCGGCCGACTGTCTGGACCATCCGCGCGCGAGACGAGTCCGGGTCCGGGTCCGCAAGCCCGAGGCGATTGGGGACGCGGCCTGCGCCGGCGTCGAGGTGACCGTCCTGCGGGGCTGAAACGGCTCGCCATCGAGGCTCGGCTTGCACCCTCCCCGCCGCCGGGCCATCTATCGCCGAGTCATTTTGCAGGTCAGAGCCGTGTTCATCCAGACCGAGACCACCCCCAACCCGCTGACCCTGAAGTTCCTGCCCGGTCGCGACGTGACGGAAGACGGCACGCGCGAGTTCCGTTCGCCGCAGGAGGCGGAGGTCTCGCCCCTGGCGCGAGCACTGTTCGAGGTGGACGGCGTCGCCCGGGTCTTCTTCGGTCCCGACTTCATCACCGTCAGCCGCGACGCGGGCGATCTGGAATGGCGTCAGCTCAAGGCCCCGATCCTGTCGGCGATCATGGATCACTACACGTCCGGCGGCCCGCTCTACACGGATGGAGCGCCGGCGGAGGGCGGCCATGACGGCGAAGTCTATGAGGGCGACGCCGCGCAGATCGTCACCGAGATCAAGGACCTGCTGGACAGCCGGGTGCGCCCCGCGGTGGCCCAGGATGGCGGCGACATCCTGTTCAACCGCTTCGATCCCGCCACCGGCGTCGTCTACCTGCACATGAAAGGGGCCTGCTCGGGCTGTCCCTCGTCAGCCGCTACGCTGAAGAGCGGCGTCGAGAACCTGCTTAAGCACTACGTGCCCGAGGTGACCGCGGTGGAGCAGGCGATCTGAACAGCGCCTGCACGCCTTGATCGCGGCCGCCATAACCGCCACACTGTTGGTTACATATTAACGCCCCTGTAGGATCGCCGATGACCCCGCCCCTCGACGCCGCAGCGCTCGGCCGTCTGTTCCACGAGTCGCGCAGTCGGAACGGATGGGCCGAGGAGGCCATCCCGGACCATACCTGGCGCCAGCTCTACGAGCTGGTGAAGTACGGGCCGACCTCCATGAACGCCTCGCCCGCGCGCTTCGTGTTCGTCACCACAGAGGCGGGCAAGGCGCGCCTGGCGCCGCTGGTCATGGAGTCCAACCGCGCCAAGGTCCTGGCGGCCCCTTGCACGGTGATCATCGGCCAGGACATGGCCTTCTATGAGAAGCTGCCGCAGCTGTTCCCGATGAAGCCCGACGCGTCGTCGATGTTCAGCGGAAACCGCGCTCTGGCCGACGTCACCGCCTTCCGCAACTCCTCGCTCCAGGGCGGTTATCTGATCATGGCGGCGCGTGGGATGGGGTTGGACGTGGGTCCGATGTCCGGCTTCGACAATGCGAGCGTGGACGAGGCGTTTTTCGCGGGTACGACGGTGAAGTCGAACTTCATCTGCGCGCTCGGTCACGGCGTCGACGAGTCCTTCCCGCGCCTGCCTCGCCTGAGCTTCGAGGAGGCGTGCGAGATCGTGTGATCGTCCTGGCGATCGACACGGCTCTCGAGGCCTGCTCGGCGGCGGTGGTCTCGGACGGCCTCGCGTTGGCTGTCCGATACGAAGCCATGGTGCGGGGCCACCAGGAACGGCTGGCGCCTGTGGTGGCGGACGCGATGGCCGAGGCGGACCTCGCCTTCGCTGAGCTGGATCGCCTTGTGGTGACGGTGGGCCCGGGCTCCTTCACCGGGCTCCGGGTCGGGCTGGCCTTCGCCAAGGCCATGGCCTTGGCGCTCGACATCCCCTGCGTTGGCGTAGGAACCCTGGAAGCGCTGGCGGCGGGCGCTTCGCTCCGTGCGACGTGGGTCGCGGCGGTGTTGGATGCGCGACGCGACCACGTCTACCTGCAGACGTTCACGCGGGGCGCGGCGCGGATGGAGGCCTGTATCCTGCCGATCAAGGCCGCGGCGGCGACGATCGTCGAGCTCGGCGACCCGGCCGACGTCGTCCTTGTCGGCGCGGGAGCCGCGCTGATCGAAGACACGGCGGCGGCCGGTGCGGCGAATAGTGGCGTCGTGCAGATCGACCCGCTCGTCCTCGCGCGCCTGGGCGCCGCCCGCACTCGTCCAGGACACGCTCCCCAACCGCTCTATCTGCGTGGCCCGGACGCCCGCACGCTGGCGGAGCGCGCCTCGTCGGCGGTTTGATCCGGCGGTCGGTGGAAACGCACACGCCGCCGCAGATCGTTCCCGCCGGGCCGCCGGAAGTCGAAAAGCTCGCCGCCCTCCACGCCCTGGCCTTCAAGGCGGCCTGGGACGCGACGGCGCTCCGCGACCTGCTGGCCTCGCCCCTTGTCTTCGCCCAGCAGGCCGGATCACCGCCGCTTGGCTTCATCCTCGCCCGCGCGGTGGCGGACGAGGCGGAGGTCCTCACCCTCGCCGTCGCACCGGCCGGCCGTCGGCGCGGCGCAGGGCGCGCCCTGGTCGAAGCCGCCGCGGAAGAGGCGCGGATCAGGGGGGCGCACACCCTGACGCTTGAGGTGGCGCAGGACAACGTGGCCGCCCTGGCGCTTTACGCCGCCACGGGTTTCGAGGAGGTCGGCCGGCGGCGCGGCTATTATACCCGGCCGAATGGGGCGGTGGACGCGCTGACGCTGCAGCGTCGACTTAACAGCGCGCCCGCTTGACCGTATGGTGTCCGCGTCAGGGAGCCCGTGCTTGGACCGGATCGAGAAGGCCTGCTTCGACAAGGGGCTGCGGATGACGGACCAGCGCCGGGTGATCGCCCGCGTGCTGTCCACGTCTCAGGACCATCCTGATGTGGAGGAGCTGTACCGCCGCGCGGTGGCGGTGGACTCCAACATCTCCATCGCCACCGTCTATCGCACCGTTCGCCTGTTCGAGGAGGCGGGGATCATCGCCCGCCACGACTTCCGCGATGGCCGCTCACGCTACGAGGAGCTGCCGGACCAGCATCACGACCACCTGATCGACATGAAGACCGGCCAGGTGGTGGAGTTCATGGACGACGAGATCGAACGGCTGCAGGCCGCCATCGCCCGCCGCCTGGGCTACAAGCTGGTGGATCACCGCCTGGAGCTTTACGGCGTGCCCCTGCCCGAGCGGGAGGGCTAGGCCGCGCGCCGGACCTTGGAAACGCGGACCACGCTCCCCATAAGCCACGCCATGACCGAAGCCGCGCCGCAGGCGCCTGCGCAGACCATGCTTTCGCATGGGACGCCCGACCCATCGCGCGCTCCCGCCGCCACGCCGTCCAAGCGCCTGTTCATCAAGACCTACGGCTGTCAGATGAACGTCTACGACAGCGAGCGCGTGGCCGACCTGCTGGCCCCTCTGGGCTACGCCATGACCGATACCGCCGAAGACGCCGACCTAGTCGTGCTCAACACCTGCCACATCCGCGAGAAGGCGGCCGAGAAGGTCTATTCCGAGATCGGCCGGATGAAGGAGCTGCGCGAACTGCGCGCCGAGGCGGGCGGCGCCCCGCTCGCCATCGCGGTGGCCGGCTGCGTCGCCCAGGCCGAGGGCGCGGAGATCATGACCCGCGCGCCGGCGGTGGACTTCGTGGTCGGCCCCCAGGCCTACCACCAGCTGCCCGAGCTGATCGCCGGCGGCGCCCGCGCGCCTGGCTCCCCAGCGCTTGGCTCCCCAGCCTTCACATCAAAGCCGCGGGGCGCGCGGCTGGCGGCGGACTTCGCGCCGGACGACAAGTTCAACGCCCTGCCCACCCGGCGCCGGGCGGGCGGCCCTACCGCCTTCCTCACCGTGCAGGAGGGGTGTGACAAGTTCTGCACCTTCTGCGTGGTGCCCTACACGAGGGGCGCGGAGTACGCCCGACCGGCCACAGCGATCCTGGCCGAGGCGCGCAGCCTGGCGGAACAGGGCGTGCGCGAGATCACCCTGCTCGGCCAGAACGTCAACGCCTACGCCGGCCCGGGTCCGGACGGGGAGGTCTGGTCGCTGGCCCGGCTGGCGCGCGAACTGGTCAGGATCGAGGGGCTGGCGCGCCTGCGCTACACCACCAGCCACCCGCGCGACATGGCCGACGACCTGATCGCGGCGCACGGCGAGGTGGAGGCGCTGATGCCCTACCTGCACCTGCCCGTGCAGTCCGGCTCCGACCGCGTGCTCCGCGCCATGAACCGCGGCCATGACGCCGCAAGTTACCTGAGGCTGGTCGAGCGCATCCGTGCGGCGCGGGGCGACATGGCGGTGTCGGGGGACTTCATCGTCGGCTTTCCCGGCGAGACCGACGCCGACTTCGAGGCGACCCTGCAGCTGGTACAGGCGGTGGGCTATGCGACCGCCTACACATTCAAGTATTCGCCCCGGCCGGGCACGCCCGCCAGCGCCATGCCAGGGCAGGTGCCGGAACCGGTGAAGACCGAACGCCTGGCGACGCTGCAAAAGCTGTTGGAAGCACAGACCCGGGCCTTTGGCGCAGCGACGGTCGGCCGTCGGCTGCCCGTGCTGATGGAGCGCAGGGGACGTCAGCCCGGCCAGCTGATCGGCCGCAGCCCCTATCTGCAATCGGTCTGGGCCGAGGCCCCGGAGGCGGCCCTGGGCCAGATCGTGGAGATGGACATCCTGGAAGTGAGGCCGAACAGCCTGTCGGGCCGGCTAGCTTTTCCTTCCCCCTCGAGGGGAGGGTCGGGGTGGGAGGAGCCGTCCGGAAGGGGCGCCACCTCCAACGCTTCTCCCCATCCCAAACCTCCCCTCGAAAGAGAGGGGATGTCCGCTTGAGCCGGGAGGGCGAGGAGTTCGTGCCGCTGGCCGATGCGGCCGTGCGCGCGGTGGCCGGCCCCCGCAGCCGCCACGCAGCCCTTATGGAGGACGCCTTTAAGGTGCTGGTGGAGACCCCTGGCGGCGGCGTTCGGCTGAAGGGCGACCAGCGTGGCCGCACCGCGGCCCGCCGTGCCGTGAACAGCATCGCCACGCGGGTGGAGACCGGCGCCGAGGTGAGCGAAAGTGATGTGCGCGCCGCCATCAACGCCGCGCGGAGCGGCGACGACGCGCCTGCGGGCGGAGGTCCGGCCCTGCCCATCGGGCGGCGCGGCGCCATCGCCGCCAAGACCGCCGCCCAGGCCCGCTATCTGGAAGCGCTGGGCGCTCACGACCTGACCTTTGGGGTCGGGCCGGCCGGCACCGGCAAGACCTTCCTGGCCGTGGCCTACGGCGCCTCGCTGCTGATGCGGGGCGAGGTCGACCGCCTTATCGTCACCCGCCCGGCGGTGGAGGCCGGCGAGCGGCTGGGCTTCCTGCCCGGCGACCTGACCGAGAAGGTCGATCCCTATCTGGCGCCGATCTGGGAGGCGCTGGGCGACATCATGGGGGCAGAACCGCTGCGCCGTAGGCGGGAGCGGGGCGAGATCGAGGTGGCTCCCATCGCCTTCATGCGCGGCCGCACCCTGGCCCACGCCTACGTCATCGTGGACGAGGCGCAGAACACCTCACGCCTGCAGATGAAGATGGTGCTGACGCGCCTGGGCGAAGGCGCGCGGATGGCGGTGACCGGCGATCCCACCCAGATCGACCTGGTCAACGCCCGCGACAGCGGCCTGTCCCACGCCACCCGCATCCTCGATGGCGTGAAGGGGGTGGCCGTCGCCCGCTTCGAGGCCTCGGACGTCGTGCGCCATCCGCTCGTGGAGCGCATCGTCAAGGCCTACGACGCGGACGCGGAGACGTCCTCGCGACGACCGTCCTCTGCAGCGGCCGAGGCGGATCGACCGTGATCGAGGTGGAGGTCGAAGACAAAACCTGGCGCGAGGTAGCGGACGTCGAGGCGCTGGTCACGGCCGCGGCGGGCGCGACCCTGGCCGGACGGATCGCCCCCTCCCCCTTGCGGGGAGGATCCGGGTGGGGGGCGGTCTCCGCCGCTGCGCCGGGTCCGGGTGTGACGATCCTCCTGACAGACGATGCGACCATCCAGGACCTGAACGCCCGCTTCCGGAGCAAGGACGCCCCCACCAACGTGCTCTCCTTTCCCGCAGCGGCGAGCGCCCATCCGCATCTGGGCGACCTCGCCCTCGCCCACGGCGTCTGCGCCCGGGAGGCGGCGGCCCAAGGCAAGAGCCTCGCCGACCACCTGTCGCATCTCGTCGTGCACGGCTTGCTGCACCTGCTCGGCCACGACCATGAAGACGACGCCCCCGCGGAGGCGATGGAGGCGCTGGAGCGCGTCATCCTCTCCGAGCTGGGCGTCGCCGACCCTTACCGGGAGGACCTCGCCCATGTCTGATCCCGAGGGGCGAAGTCCCGACGGCCGCCGCATGGCCAGGTCCGGCTGGGTCGCCCGTTGGCTGCACAAGGACGAACCTGCGGCCGAACCTGCGCCCGGCCTTAATCCCGACGCCAGCCAGGCCGAGGTCGACATCGTCGACCAGGCCGAGGCGTTCCAGACGCTGCGGGTTTCCGAGGTGATGACGCCGCGCGCCGACATCCTGGCGCTGGAATGCTCCACACCCCTGCTGGAGGTGGTCCGCCGGTTCGTGCAGTCCGAGCACTCGCGCATGCCCGTCTATCGCGACAGCTTGGACGATCCCATCGGAGTGGTGCACATCAAAGACGTCATGCGCCAGATCGCGCCGGTGGAAGGTCGCGAGCCGCTGGTGGACGGGGCTTGGCGAGAACCCGTGCTGCACAAGCTGCGGCGCGAACTGCTCTACGTGCCGGCCAGCATGCGCGCGGCCGACCTGCTGCTGCGGATGCGCGTGGCGCGGACCCACATGGCGCTGGTGATCGACGAGTTCGGCGGCACCGACGGCTTGGTGACGCTGGAGGACCTGGTGGAGGCCGTGGTCGGCGAGATCAGCGACGAGCACGACGAACAGGCCGAGCCCCGGATCGTGGCCCGGCCCGGCGGCCTGCTCGAAGCCGACGCCCGCGTCCCGCTCAAGGAACTGGAGGCACTGCTCGGCCACACTCTGGCCCTACCCGACCCGGAGGAGGATATCGACACGGTGGCGGGGCTGGTGGCCGCACTCGCCGGGCGCGTGCCCCAGCGGGGCGAGGTGATCCTGCATCCCGACGGGGTGGAGTTCGAGGTGGTGGAGGCCGATCCACGCCGCATCCACCGGCTGCGCATCCGCCCGGCCTCTCCGGACACGGCGCCGGACGGCCCCGATCCCCACGACCGCAGGCCAGCTGAAGCAGTCGCCGCGCCCGCTTCGGCCGAAGCCCCGTCGGCGTGAGCGTCCTCGCAGCCGAAGCGCCTGCAGCCGTCGTGCTGCCGGGGCGCGGCGTTCGGGGGCGCCGGGGCCTGCTGCTGGCGATGGCCGGCGGCGCGGCGGCGGCGCTGGCGCATCCACCGTTCGGGGTCTGGCCCGGGATCTTCGGCTTTGCGCTGATCGCCTTCTCCCTCGATCGCACCGCTGTGAAGCGCCCGCTGCTGTCGGCCCTGGCGCGGGGATGGGCAGCGGGGTTCGCCTACCTGCTGATCGGCACCTGGTGGATCGCGGAGGCTTTCTTCGTGGACGCCGCCGCCCACGCCTGGCAGGCGCCGCTGGCGATTCTGTTCACCGCGGGGGGCATCGGGGTGTTCTGGGGCGGCGCGGGGATCGTCTACCGGCTGGTCGCGCCGCGTGGGGCGCACCGGGTGCTGGTGTTGGCCGCGGTCTGGTCGGTGTTCGAGTGGCTGCGCGGCCACGTGCTCACCGGCTTCCCCTGGGACCTGCCGGGGGAGGCCTGGCGGGCGGGCTCGGCCCCGTCGCAGGCCGCCTGCCTGATCGGCGCCTACGGCATGACCTTCCTCACCGTGGCGATCGGAGCGGCGCCGGTGACCCTGGCCGAGCGCGACCGGTCCCGGGCGGCGGCCGTCAGCCTGGCGGCGGCGGCGGCGGCGCTGGCCCTGTTGTGGGGCTACGGAGCGGTCCGCCTCTCCCGCCCCCTGCCGCCGGACTTGGCGCTGAGGCTGCGGGTGGTGCAGCCGGGCCTGGCCGAGCAGGCGAGCTGGACCGACGCCATCCTGCGCCAGCGGGTGGAGCGCATCATGCGCCTGACCGCATGGCCGGCGACCCGCACGCCCCAGGTGGTGATCTGGCCCGAAGGCGCGCTGCCCTACACCTTCCAGGACTTCTTCGCGCCGGGGAGCTGGGCGGCGCAGGCCATGGCCGACGCCACCCAGCCCGGCCAGATCGTGCTCGACGGCGGCGCCAGGGTGGGCGGGACCTTCCAGGCGCCGCTCTACTACAACAGCCTGCTGTTCGTGCGCCGGACGGCGGGCGGGTTCATGCCGCTGGGCGTCTACGACAAGTACCGCCTGGTGCCGTTCGGGGAGTTCCTGCCGATCCCGCAGGTGTTTTCAGCGCTGGGGATCAGCAGCCTGGTGCAGAACGGCGTCTCGTTCACCCCGGGCCCGCAACCCCATCCCCTCGCGGTGGAGGGGCTGCCGCGAGTCCAGCCCCTGATCTGCTACGAGGCGCTGTTTCCAGGGTTCACCACCTCAGTGGGCGGGCGGCCAGGCTGGATCGTAAACGTATCCGACGACGCCTGGTTCGGGCGCACCACCGGTCCGCTCCAGCACCTGAACCTGGCTAGCTATCGGGCGATCGAGGAAGGCCTGCCGATGGTGCGGGCGACGCCGACCGGGGTCTCCGCGATCATCGACCCCTACGGCCGCATCCGGGCCCACCTCGGGCTCGGCCGGCAAGGTTTCATCGACGGTCAGCTTCCAGGTCATCTCGCGCCCACGCTCTATTCAAGGTGGGGAGACCTACCGTTTTACGTGTTAGTCTTTGCGGGACTCGCTCTTGCGTTGTTTCGCGGACTGCCAGGACCCTCGCGCGACTGATCTGATGGCCACCCTTGCGCTCCTGGACCAGTTGACAGAGCTGGGAGAGCGGGGTTTCACGTCACCATGGACGAGTCTGGCGACGATCGATCGCCCAACCCCATCGACGTACATGTGGGCGACCGCATCCGCCGCCGCCGGCGGGCGCTGGGCGTCAGCCAGGACAAGCTGGCTGAGCAGCTCGACCTCACCTTCCAGCAGGTGCAGAAGTACGAGCGCGGGGCGAACCGCGTCAGCGCATCCAAGCTCTACCAGATCGCGTCCGCGCTGCAGGCGACCGTCGCCTACTTCTTCGAGGGCCTGCCCGACACCGTTCGCAGCACGGGCGTCGCCGAGGAGCCCGCACCGAGCTTCGTGCACGAATTGCCGCTTACGCCGGAGGAGCGCGAGCTGGCGGCCCTGCTCTCGCGCATCGAGAGCAAGCGTGTGCGCAAGCGGGTACTCGAACTGGTGCGCACCCTGGCCGAGACCGCGCTTGGCGAGGCGTCCCCGGACCCGGGCTGAGGCCGCCCCTAGAGCGCGATCAGTCCATCCGTGGAGGGTGCGCCTGCGTCCTGCAACACTGCTTCCCGCCGACCCTGCAGGACCATGCCGCAGGCCGCGATCGCCCCGGCCCCAAGCGCCAGCCACCACTCCTGCCAGACACCGAAGCTAATCGCGCCGATCAGCAGATAGACCGAAGCCGTGGCGCAGGCCATCGCCGCCCAGGCCGGGTCCTGGCGCGCGACCGCCGCCACCTTGTAGAACAGCCAGCCGAAGAACAGCGCCCCTAGCAGGACCCCAGGCACGCCGAGCTCCAGCCACAGCTGCAGGGCCGCATCGTGGGGGTGCATGGGGATGCGCGGCTCGAAGGCGCGGCTCGAATCCAGCCCGTAGCCGATCAGCGGCCGGTGCGCGATCAGCTGGGACGCAAACCGCCAGATGGCCAGCCGGATGTGCCATGACACCTTGCCCACATCAGTCGGGATGTCTGCGGGCGGCAGGGCGCCATGCGGCAGGAAGACTAGCGGCGCGGCCAGGAAGTAGACCACCACCGCCACCAGACACGCCCAGACGCCGATACGCGCGTTCGCCCGCACCCCGGCGAACACCACCAGCGACAGCACCATGGCGGCCGCAGGCGCGTCCACGCCGAGCTTTACAGCGCTTGCCGCGACAAAGGCGCCGACGGCCAGCGGAACCAAGATCGGGACCCGCCGCCACGTGAACAGCGCCGCCGGCCAGAATAGCGTCGCCACCGCATAGCACCCCCGCGCGGCGTCTCGCATGGCGATGTCGGGGGTCAAGGGCTTGCCGGACAGTGCGCTGATCATGCCGAAGATACGCCCGTCCACCACCGCATCCAGCGCCAGCACCAGGGTCGTCGCCGCCAGGGTCCATGCCAGCCACTTCAGGGCCTCGGTGCGCTGGTCCGAGGCCAGCTTCAGCGCCCCCGAGACGAAGGCGCTGTAGAACACCAGTTGCAGCACCAGCTTGGGCGCGGTCAGCGCTTCGAACTGTTGGTAGCTGTGCGGGTGGGACTGGATCGGCGCGCGTGGGCTCCAGGCGAAGCTTGCCACCGCCCAGGCGGTGAGCAGGGCCAGCAGGATCACCCCGATGGACGGCGGCCGGCGCTGGAGCACGAAGCTCAGCGCGCAGATCCCGCCGAGCGCCGTCACCAGGGCCTCGCCCTCGTCGCCGAGATAGCCCACCGGCATGAACAACGCGAACAGCACGATCATCAGCGCCCCATACCAGCGCGGCGCAGGTGCGGCCCCGAAGGTGAAGGGCGGAAAGGCCTGGACGGACGTCTCAGGCGATAGGCTGCTCAAGGCGAAGCTCCGACGCGGTCATAAGCGCTGTAAGCTAGAGCATCGCGGCGAAAAGGGGAGATCGTTCGCGTCTTGAGGGGCGGCCAGTCGCGCGCTTGGCAACATCGCGCCGCCCCGATAGAGGCCCAGCCATGACCGTGTTCCGCGCCCGCCGCTCCAAGCCGGCGACCTGACCCATGTGCGGGCTCGCGGGCATCATCATGCGCAACGGAGCGCCGGTGGACCGGGCGCTGCTCGAGCGACTGGCCTCGGCGCTGCATCGGCGCGGGCCGGACTCCTGCGGCTTCCACATCGATGGGGGCGTGGGACTGGTGGACACCCGGCTGGCCATCGTGGACGTGGAAGGCGGCCGCCAGCCGCTGTTCGGGGCCGCCGGCGCGGCGCTGGTGGCCAACGGCGAGATATACAACGCCCCCGAACTCCGCGCCGAACTGGGCGGCGTCTTCGCCACCCTGTCAGACTGCGAGCCCGCCGTTCACCTCTATGAGCGCCGGGGAGTTGATTACGCCGACGGGCTGCGGGGCATGTACGCCATCGCGATCCACGATCCGGCGACCGGCCGGGTGCTGCTGTCGCGCGATCCCTTCGGCATCAAGCCGCTCTACTTCACCCAAAACGCCGCCCTGTTCGCCTTCGCCTCCGAGCCGCAGGCCCTGTTCGCCGCCGGTCTCGTAGCGCCGGCCCTGCGTCCGGGCGCGACCGCGGAACTGATGCAGCTGAAGCATGTCACCGGCGAGATCGGCGCCTTCGCCGGCGTGGAGCGCGTGGCGCCCGGCGAGACCCTGGTGCTCCAGGACGGCGAGATCGTGGATCGCCGCCAGATCCCGAGGATCGCCCCGCGCACCGGCGCCCGGGTGAGGCTGCGGGGCGCCATCGAGCAGTTCGACGCGGTGATGAGCGACAGCGTGGCGGTGCACCTGCGCACCGACGTGCCCTACGGACTGTTCTTCTCCGGCGGCGTGGACTCCACCATCCTGCTGCACCTGATGCGGCGGCTGTCGGCGACGCCGGTTCGGGCCCTGACCATCGGCTATGCGACAGGCGACGGAGATGGCCGCGATCCCGCCGACGAAAGCTTTGGCGCGCTGGAGGGCGCCCGCGCGCTAGGGGCCGAGATCACACGGGTGGAGATGAGCGCGGACGATTTCTGGCGCTGGGCGCCCACGGTCGCGGCGGCGGTGGACGATCCCACGGCCGACCCCGCGGTGCTGCCCACCTACGGCCTGGGCCGCGCCGCCCGGGCGGCGGGGCTGAAGGTGGTGCTGAGCGGCGAGGGCGCGGACGAGCTGTTCGGGGGCTACGCCCGCTATCGCCTGGCCACCGTGCCGCTGGTGGGCGGCCGCGACCGGGACAAGCGCGGCGTGTTCGACGACGATCCCGCCCTGGCCGAGGCGTTTGCAGGCTGGTCCCTCGGGTTCGACGCGATCGCGGCGGCGAGCCCGGGGCGAACCCGGCTGGACCGGCTGCAGGCGCTGGACTGCCAGGAGCGGCTTCCGAACAGCCTGCTGATCAAGCTCGACCGCTGCCTGATGGCCAACAGCGTGGAGGGCCGCACCCCCTTCCTGGATCGCCAGGTCGCCGCGTTCGCGGCCACCCTGCCCGACCGGCTGCGCGCCAACCCGCGCCACGGCAAGGTGCTGCTGCGCCACTGGCTGGCGCGTGATGCCCGCGAGAGCCGCCCCTTCGCCCGCAAGCGCGGCTTCAACCCGCCGGTCGGCCGCTGGATGCATGCGCGGCGGGACGAGCTCGTCCCGCTCGTGGCGGGCCAGCCGGGGGTGGCGGCCTTTGCAGGCGGCGCGGCGGTGGCCAGGGTGTTCGAGGCTGCGCGGACGGCGCCCCAGCCGGCCTGGAGCCTGCTCTACTACGCCCTGTGGCACGCCGCCCGCGTGCTCGGCCACTCTGCCGAGGGCGACATCGCCCAAACTTTGAGCCCCTAGCTGCGGAACAGCGCCAGGATCGCCTGAGGCGACTGGTTGGCGATGGCGGACGACTGGCCGGAGAGCTGCTGGCCGAGCTGCAGCGCCATCAGGCGCACGCCGTCGTCATCGCCTGAGCTCGGGATCGCTTGGGCCAGGGTCTGCACCGCCCCCGCATGGGCGCTGATCTGGTCCGCCTGTCCCTGCAGCCCCGCCAGCGCGGCGCCCGCCACACCGATCGCCTGGCCGAGGCTTGAGAAGGCGGACGAGGCCGCCGTCGCCGTGGCGATGGAGAGGGCTGTGGAAATCCCCAGCTTCGACCCGCCGAGGCTAAGGTCGGTCGGCGTCAGGCTGGCGGCGGCGCCGTCGCCCAGGGACACCTTCAGCCCCGCCCGCCGCGACCCGTCGATCAGGTTGACCCCGTTCACCGTCGCGCCCGAAAGCGCCTCGCCGATGCCGGCGGCGCCCGACTGGAAATGGCCGTCGAGGACCGCGCGCTGATCGGCGGGCGTCTCAGCGTGGGCTGCGACGCCCGCGGCGTCGCGCATCTGCTGCAGCAGGCCGACCACGGTCTGACCTGCGGCCGAGGCCGCGTCGGCGGCGGTGACCGCCTGGCTGATCCCATTCATGAGCGGGCCCAGGCCCTGGGCGCCCGGAGCTTGGCCACCGCTGGCCTGGACGATATCGTGCGCCGTTGGAGTGGCGGAGGCTGCGGTTGTGGCGAGGCCGGAGGTCGAAGGGGTGGTGGAGGTCTGCGCCGACAGGGCCTGGAGGGCGGCGAGCGCGCCTGTGGCGCTGGTCACGCTGAGCGTCATGGCGGCTCCTTCTCGTTCGCCCCGCCGCGTCCGCGGCGTCGGGTCGGCGGTCTGGCCGACGACCCTGGGGGCGGTCTAGGCGCGCAATGGTGAGCGGAGCGTTAACCCTGATGCGGCCGGGCGTCCGGCCGCCTTCATCTCAGCGACGGACGTGTTCGTGATCGAGGACGTTCAACTGGTCGACCTGCGCCCTGGCGAGCTCCGCCAACAGGCGACCCGTGCCCGCCTCGACCAAGCGATAGACGTAGGTGTCCGCCTCGCCTTTCACGATGTGGAGACGGGGGGCGCCCTCGTTCATCGCCGGGTCGCGGATATCTGGCCGCCGCCGCGACGTGCGGCGCGCGCGGGACGGCGGCCCCACGCGCTCCCCACCCAGCAGGCTCAACCGCGGAACAGGCTGAGCAGGTTGGAGGAGGACGAGTTGGCGATAGACAGCGCCTGCACGCCCAGCTGCTGCTTGGTCTGCAGGGCCTGCAAGGTCGCGCTCTCCGCCGCCACGTCGGCGTCCACCAGGTTGCCGACGCCGCTGGTCAGCTGGCTGCTGAGGTTCGACACGAAGGTCAGATTGGTGGTCACCTCGTTGGCCTCGGTGCCGAGCTTTGACACCGCAAGGTTGACCTTGGTGATCGAGGTGTTGATCACCGAGAGCAGGTTGGACGCTGTGGTGGCGGTGGTGAAGCCCGCGCCCGCCGTCACCGTCAGGTTGCTGCCGCCGAGCTGCAGCGACTGGGCCGCCAGGGTCAGCTTGGGCGAACCCGATGGACCGGAGAGCGCGTACAGCGTTGTCCCGCCGGTGGAGATCATGTTGGCGCCGTCGAAGCTGGCGTTGGTGACCGAGTTCTTGATCTGGTTGACCAGCGACTGGAAGTCGGAGTTGATCGCCGCCCGGTCCGACGTGGACAGCGACGTATCGGACGCCTCCAGCGCCTTGGCCTTCATCTGGTTCAGCAAATCGGAGACGGTCTGGCCGGCCGTAATGGCCACGTCCAGCACCGACGACGCCCGGTTCAGGGAGTCGGTCACAGCACCCAGGGAGGAGATTTGCCCCCGCTGGCCCTGGGCGATCGCCCAGATGGAGCCGTCGTCCTGGGCGCCGGCGACCCGCAGGCCGGTGGAGACCTGGTTCTGCGCCATCTCCAGGGAGGCGTTGGTGGAGTTCAGGGTCTGCAGGGCGACCATCGCGCCCATGTTGGTGTTGATGCTGTTCAGCGACATGGCGCAAAATCCCTTCGACGGCGGCCGCGTCCTGTGGCCCGGGAGCATTTTGCTCGACACACTCCAAAGCAAGCGCCGGGCCAGCTAAACGACGCCGACGTTTTGGATAAAATACTGTATTAATTTGATTTTCTGTATGAGGTTTGGTTGATCGGGCTCGCGCGCCAGGCGCCGTAAGGCACATTCTTCCCCGTGGACCGGGCAGGTTTTGCCGCTTGGCGGGCTCCGACCTCGCCTGCGGCGGCGTGAACGACTAGATGAGGCCGATGGCGCTCGATCTCGCCCTCCCCGATAGCCTCGATGTCGCCGACGAGGCGGTTCGTGAGGCCGTGCGCCTGCCCGCGGGCGCGCGGGTGGTGGCGGCCATGTCCGGCGGGGTGGACTCCACCGTCACCGCCGCGCTCCTGAAGCGCGCCGGCTATGAGGTGGTGGGGGTCACCTTGCAGCTGTACGACCACGGCGCAGCGGTCAAGAAGGCCGGGGCCTGCTGCGCCGGCCAGGACATCCGCGACGCCCGCCAGGCCGCCGAACGGATGGGCGTGCCCCACTACGTGCTCGACTACGAGAGCCGGTTCCGAGCCGAAGTGATCGACGACTTCGCCGACGCCTATCTGCGCGGCGAGACGCCGATCCCCTGCATCCGCTGCAACCAGACGGTCAAGTTCCGCGACCTGCTGGACGTGTCGCGCGAGCTCGGCGCGCAGGCCATGGCCACGGGACACTACGTCCGACGCCAAGTTGGCGCGGATGGCCCCGAGTTGCACCGCGGCGCCGATCCCGCCCGCGACCAGAGCTGGTTCCTGTTTGCGACCACCCGCGCCCAGCTCGAGGTCCTGCGCTTTCCCCTCGGCGCCCTGCCAAAGCCTGCGGTGCGCGCGGCGGCCGCGGCGCTCGGCATGCCCGTCGCCGACAAGCCCGACAGCCAGGACATCTGCTTCGTGCCCGAAGGCAAGTACGCCACCCTCATCGACAAGCTGCGCCCGGATGCGGCAGGCGCGGGCGAGATCGTGCACATGGATGGCCGCGTGCTGGGGACCCATGCGGGCGTCTCGCGCTACACCGTGGGCCAGCGCCGGGGACTTAAGGTCGCGGTGGGCGAGCCGCTGTTCGTCACCTCGCTGGACCCGGAGCGCAAGCGCGTCATGGTCGGACCCCGCGAAGCCCTGCTCACCTCGGCGCTGAGGCTGAAGGAGACCAACTGGCTCGGAAGCGGGGCGTCGCTTCAGGCTGCGGCGGCTCAGGGGCGCGATGTGCTAGCCCGCGTCCGTTCCACCCGCGATCCCGTCCGCGCTCGACTGAGCTTGCGCGATGGCGCGCCGCTGCTGAGCTTCGATGCGGCTGAAGAGGGCGTGTCGCCGGGCCAGGCCTGCGTCCTGTACGATCCCGGTACCCCATCGCAGGTGCTGGGCGGCGGCTTCATCGCGAGCACCGAACGGTCGATCCCGCGCGATCAAGGGCTTTCGGCGCCCGGCGTTTAGGCGGTTGCCGCGCTGCGGGGCAGTTGAGAGAGCTTCGATCACCTTTCAACATTTCTGGATGGACCGGCCCTGGCCCTTCTGACAAATGTTAGCTGCGCCTTCGGGCGTTTCCTCCCTATGAACTTGGCCGCGGCGACCCCGCGGCCACTTTTTTCGGTCAGTTCGCGCCCGCTCAAACCGGCTGAGGATAGGCCACGTGAGGCGAGATCAGGCCTAGGGGGACCGTGGTGGCGTTCTTGACGCTGCGCACGACGATCCGGCTCTCCACGTTGGACACCAGGCCGAGCGACAGCAGCTTTTCGCGCAGGAAGTCGTCGAAGGCGTGCATGTCGCGAGTGACCACGCGCAGCACATAGTCCATGCCGCCGGTCACCGTGGCGCACTGGGTCACCTCTGGCCAGACGGCCACCGCCCTCTCGAACGCCTCCAGGTTCTCCTTGGTGGGCAGCACCAGCTTGATCTCGGCATAGACCTCGAAGCCCAGGCCGAGCTGCTCCCGGTCGAGCAGGGTGACGCGCCCCAGAATCACGCCGACGTCCTCCAGCCGCTTGATCCGGCGCCAGCAGGGCGAGGAGGACAACCCGACGCGCTCGGCGATCTCGGCCACCGACAGGGCCGCATCGTGCTGGATCAGATCCAGGATCTTGGCGTCCACCGCGTCGAGGACCTCGGGCAAGGCGTTCTCCTGCATAGGCCGATCTGGGGTCGGACTTTGCTCTGGCGCGTGGGTTGGCACGGGAGTTGTGGACGATCAAGCCTCCAGACGCAGCCTGCACCTGGGCCGACGCTCACGCTGTCGCGCCCGCGCGGATGGGGGTATCGAGGCTTTCATGACGACGACCTCCATGGGGCGAGACGCTGCGAAGACCCGGAACGGCCGTCCGGATCAGGGTCTGGAGAGGGGACGGACGCCGCACCTGCCGGCCATGGCGCTGGCGGCCGTGGCGATCCTAGGCGTCGCCCTGGCGCTCGAAGTGGGGCTGGAAGGCCACGACCCCTTCTGGCTCGACGAGAGCTGGACCGGGGGCATCATCAGCCAGCCGAGTTGGCGCGACACCTTCCACCAGATCTACGCCGACGTGAACGCGCCGCTCTACTACGTGGTGGTGCGGGTCTGGAGCGGCCTGTTCGGACTGTCCGACGCGGCGCTGCGCGCGCCCAGCCTGATCTTCGCCGCGGCGATCCCCCTGGCGGCGGCGCTGGCGCCCGTTCCTGGCCTCACCCGGGCGCAGCGCCTGGGCTGGGCGGCGGTGCTGGCCTGGTGGTTCCCGACCCTCTGCTACGCGCAGGAGGCGCGCTGCTACGCCCTGCTGCTGCTGGTCTGCACCCTGCAGACCATCGCCTTCGTCCGTCTGATGGCCAAGCCGGGCCTGGGCCGGGCCGCCGTCTGGGCGGCGCTCGGGGCCGTGGCCATCCTGACCCACTACGACGCGCTCTATCTGGACCTGGCGCAGGGGCTGATCTATCTGGCGTGCTCCCCTCTGCCGGCGTTAAAGACCTGGCCGGCGGCGCTGGCCTTCGCGCCGGCGTTCGGCTGGCTGGCCTTCCACTGGCCCCGCATCGCCCAGTTCGCCCGCCCCGACATCGCCTGGTACTCGCCCCTGCACACGGCCGAATTGCCCGCCATCGGCGACTATATGACCGACGGCGGTCCCTTGATGGCGCGGTGGCTGCCGGCGCTCGGCATCGCGGCTCTAAGCCTGCGTCTGGCGCCCTGGCCGCGTCCAGCCGCGCCGTCTCGCCCGCAGGCTCCAATTGGGTGGGCGGTGCTCGCAGCGGCGCTGGCGGCGGCGGCGATGGTCGGGGTGGGCTTCGTGCGACCGAGCTTCACCTTCCGCTATCTGACGCCGAGCGAGCCGGGGCTGCTGCTCGGTCTGGTTTGGACGATCAGCGCATTGGCGCGGCGCGGCGCGGCGCGCCTGGCCATTGCCATGCTGGCTGCGGTCTATCTAGGGATCAGCGGGTGGATGCTGGCGCACCACCTGCGCATGGCGCCCAAGCGCTACAACTTCGAGGCCGCCTCGCAGGCGCTGGCCCTGTCGCGGCCATCGCGTCTGGTCTTCCTGTGGGACCATCCGGTCGATCCGATCCTGAAGCCGGAGCAATTGGCCGCGCTCGGCGGGTTCTTCCTGCACCGGACGGGATCGACCGTCGTCGTCGACCCCGTGGTGCTGAAGCCCGGCGAGGATCCCAACGTACGCCTGCGTCAGGAGGCGACACCCCCCGGTTCGACCATCCTGTGGCTCTACGATACGGTGGTGAAAGGCACGGCGGCGATCTCGTATCCCCCGCAGCCCCGCCGCCTGGCCCCAGGGAGCCTATGTCGGCAGTATGCGGGCGGCCGCTTCGGCGTGCTCGCCTGCATCCGGTCGCCCGAGTCCGAAACCTACCAGCGCGCCGGCATGCAGCCGCAGGGATCGCCGTAGCCCTGGCCCATCGGCGGCGGCGGAGGGCCATAGCCGTAGCCCGGCGGACCCTCGTCGCCGAAATCGGCCGGCGGCGGGGCGTGGGGACGCGCGACGAAGCGGCCGCCGCCCTGTTCGCCGCAACCGCCGCCCGTCGGCACGCCGAGATGAGCGCCCGCGCCCAGGTCCACACCCAGCACGGTCACGCCGGCATTAGCCCCGAGCAGGGTGAAGGAGCCGCCTCCGCAGGAACCAGCCGCGTAATACCCTTCATCCCGATACCCTTCGTCGCGGTTGCCCTGCTGGTAGGCGTAGGGCGGGGGCGGTAGATAACCCTCCGGGTACTCCGGCTGCGCCTGGGCGAGGCTCCCCCCTCCCGCCAGGGCCAAACCGATGGCGGACGCCAAAGCCGCCTTGAAGCCTAACCTCATGTGCCGATCCCGATCCGTCGTGTTCGTAGCCGCAGGCGAGAAGACAGCGGTCAGCCGCTCGCCCCAATCCTGCAAGATCACGCACGTCCGCGCCCCGGAACGCCAAGACTTTCACCCTCGAGTTGAAGAGGGCGTAGTCAGACGAAACGCCAAGCCAGATAGGCGGCCCCAAGGGCGACCAGGATGACCAGCACCGCAGGCGCCAGGAGGACAGGATCGGCGATCAAGGCCTGGACGACCTCGACGAGCCACGACAACCAGGGCCGGGTCTGCTTCGCCACGATGATCTCTTCCGCCAGGATCGATCTCGAAATCAGATCGTCACGATGAGGCGATTTCTAAGCTCTCGCAATCAGTCTTATGTGACTGATCCAAGTTAATCCTCAACCGATTGCAGGTTTGCAAAAGCAATCTAAACACGATTGTCTAGCGGTCAGTTTGGGAAGGAGCTGGGGCGGGCTGACACCGGTGATGCAGGGTGCGTTCATATCGGCCATTTGACGGTGACCTCGACGAAGTCAGCGGCGACGAATCGGAGCGCACATTGACTCCGTGGGGCCAAGCTGAGAACGTAAAGAGAACGGAGGTGTGTACCATGCGGCAGGACGGCAAGATCGACTACGTGGAGTTTCCGGCCGGCGACATGGGCGCCGTCCAGACCTTCTATCGCGAGGCGCTGGGCTGGAGCTTTGTGGACTACGGCTCGACCTACGCCAGCTTCGCCGAAGGGGTGGATGGAGGCTTCGACGCGGATGCGGCCGAGCAGCCCAAAGCGCCGCTGGTCGTGATCTACGCGGTCGACCTGGAGGCGACCTTGGCCAAGGTGCGGGCGGCGGGGGGCGAGATCGTCAAGCCGATCTTCGCCTTCCCGGGCGGACGGCGCTTCCACTTCTGCGATCCGTCGGGCAACGAATTGGCGGTGTTCACGCCCGACTGAAGTTCAGCGACGGGCCACGCTCGCCGGATCGAAGCGGGGGTGGAACGGGCGGGGCGTGTAGCCGAAGTCGCGGGCGGCGGGGCCGGCGTCGAAGGCGAGGTCCTCGCTCATCCGGCCGCCCATGGCCGCGGTGGCGCCGGGCAGCCAGGGGCGGACGATCGCCAGCCCCAGCCGCCACAGCGGCGGCGGCAGGCCGACCAGCCGGGGCGGCCGACCCAGCGCCTCGAAGATGCGCCGAGCCATGGCGCGATAGCTCAGCGTCTCCCCGCCGGGCAGGGCGTAGGTGCGGTCGACGGCGGACGGGGCGTCCAGGGCCTGCAGCACCGCCTGCGCCAGATCGTCCGCGTGTACCGGCTGGCGGAGGCCCTCGCCCCGCCCCGCCAACGGCAGCACGCCGAAGCGTGCGATCAGCTCCGCCAGGCGCGAAACGTTACGATCCTCCCCTTCCGCATAGATCAGGGTGGGGCGGAGGATCGTCCAGGCGACGCCTCGGGCGGCGCAAGCCGCCATCACGGCATCCTCTCCCTCCCCCAACCGCGCGGCGACTGCGCGCTCCTCAGCGACGGGCGAGGCCGCCTTGGTCAGCCGGCTTGTGGAGGAGACCGCCACCAGCCGCTTGGCGCCGGTGGCCAGCAGGGCGTCGAGCGCCTGGGGAAGAAGCCAGATCGGCGACAGGCTGAGCACCGCCTCCACCTGCGGCAGCCGGCCGGCGACGTTTGGATCGGCGACGTCGGCGGCGATCCAGGTCGCCCCCGGACAGGCGAGGGCGCGGTCCGCGCCCGGCGGGCTTCGGCTCACCGCGACGTAGGCGGTGTCCGCAGGCGGCGGGGCGGCGAGCAGGCGGCGGCCGATCAGGCTCGTGGCGCCTAGCACCAGAATGGTGCGCATCGATGAGCTGTCTCCAGAGGACGCGCAGGGTTTCGGCCGGCGAGGCCGCCTGCGCAACCCACCGTGTGCGCTTGCACGCCGGGCGCGCGGCGGCCATATCGCGACCTCCCGCCAAGATGGAGACCCCGCCCCGGATGGACCGCGACCTGTTGCACGACATGGTGTCTCTGGCGCTGCGCGAGGGCGCGGACGCCGCCGAGGTCGCCATGGCCGAGCGCCGGTCCCTGGGCGTCACGGTGCGCCTCGGCGAGCTGGAGGAGGTGGAGCGCGAGGAGAGCCGCGACCTCGGCCTGCGCGTCTTCGTGGGACAGCGGCAGGCGGTGGTGTCGGGCTCCGACCTGTCGGCGCCGGCGCGCGTGAAGCTGGTGGAACGGGCGGTGGCCATGGCGCGCGTAGCCCCGGAGGACCCCTATGCCGGGTTCGCGCCGCGTGAGAGGCTGGCGCAGGGACCGTCCCCCGATCTCGACCTCTACGACCCCACCGAGTTCGGCGCCGACGCATTGGAACAGCGCGCCCGCATCGCCGAAGACGTCGTGCGGGCCACGCCGGGCGTCACCAACACCGATGGCGCGTCGGCCAGCTACAGTCAGGGCGGATGGGCCCTGGTGACCAGCGGCGGGTTTGAGGGCGGGGTGACCGCGTCCAGCTTCTCCCTGTCGGCCTCGGCGATCGCCGGCGAAGGCGGCGGCATGGAGCGCGGCGGCGAAGGCCGCTCCACCCGCCACGCGGACGACCTGCCGGCGCCCGACTCCATCGGGGCTGAAGCGGCGCGGCGCGCGGTCGCCCGGCTCGGCGCGCGTAAGATCGACAGTCGCAAGGCCCCGGTGATCTTTGAGAACCGCCAAGCCAATTCGCTGATCGGTCCGTTCGTCGGCGCGATCTCGGGGCCTGCCGTGGCGCGGGGCGTCTCGTTCCTGAAGGACAAGCTCGGCCAGGCGGTGTTCAGCCCCTCCATCACGATCACCGACAATCCCTTTCGCAAGCGTGGACTGGGCTCCACCGCGTTTGACGACGAGGGCGTGGAGGTGCGTGAACGCGCCCTGGTGCAGGACGGGGTGGTGACCACCTGGCTGCTGAACTCGTCGTCGGCCCGCCAGCTCGAGCTTGAGACCACCGGTCACGCGTCGCGGGGGTTGGCCGGCCCGCCCGGCGTGTCGGTGCACAACCTCACCGTCCAGCCCGGAACGAGCTCGCTGGAACAGCTCATGGCGGACGCCGGCGAGGGGTTGCTGGTCACCTCGATGTTCGGCCCCTCGCTGAACGCCAACACCGGCGACTGGTCCGCCGGCGTCTCGGGCGTCTGGTTCGAGGGCGGTCAGGCCGCCTACCCGGTGACCGAGATCACCGTGGCGGGCAATCTGCTGGACATCTACGCCCGGCTGGTCCCTGGCGCCGACCTGGAAATCCGCGGAGCCAACAACTCACCCTCGCTGCTGGTGGATGGGCTGGCCATCGCCGGCCGATGAGTGAGGCGCCGGTCTCCGCGGGCCGGGCCAAGGTCGTCGACGCTCGGGGAGACCTGGAGCTGGTCTGCGAAGTGGTTCGCGCCGCGGGCCGCGTGGCGTTGGACCATCGGAAGCGTGGGCTGAAGGTGCAGCGAAAGGCCGACGGCTCGCCCGTCACCGATGGCGATCTGGCGGTCGACGCCCTTCTGAAGCGCGAGTTGCTGGCGGCGCGGCCGGATTACGGCTGGCTGTCGGAGGAGACGCCCGATGATCCGGCGCGGCTCGACCGGGCGCGGCTGTTCATCGTGGATCCGGTCGACGGCACCACCGCCTACGTTAAGGGCAAGCCATGGTTTGCGGTGTCGGTCGCGGTGGTCGAGGCGGGGCGCCCGATCGCAGGCGTGGTCTTCGCGCCTGCGCTGGACGAGATGTACGCGGCGGCCGAGGGTGGGGGAGCCTGCTGCAACGGGGAGCCGATCCACGCCAGCCCGGCCACGCAGCTCAAGGATTGCGCCATGCTGGCGCCGGCCAACGTCTTCGACGACAAGCGATGGGGTGATCCGTGGCCCGCCATGCGGGTGGGACAGCGCAGCGCGCTCGCCTACCGCATGGCTCTCGTAGCCGCGGGACGTTTCGATGCGGCGATGTCGCTGGGTTGGAAGAACGATTGGGACATCGCAGCGGGGGACCTGATCGCGCGCGAGGCCGGGGCCCTGACCAGCGACCAGAACGGGCGCCCGTTGGCGTTCAACACGCCGCGTGCGCGCAATGCGGGTCTGGTGTGCGCGGCCCCTGGGCTCGCGGCGTTGATCTTGGCCCGCACCACGCCTATCGAACTGGCCGTCGAAAGCTGACCCGCCTGCGGGTCGGCCGGCCCGCGGGGACGCAACGGATGACGGATGAGAGCGGCGCGCAGCTCCTGCACCTGGTGATCGGCGGCGAGCTGAAGCGCGTCGGCGGTCAGGAGTTTCGCGATCCGAGCCGCGTCGAGTTTGTGGGCGCGTATCCCAACTATGAGACCGCCCGCACCGCCTGGAAGGCCCGCGCCCAGGCCACCGTCGACAATGCGCTGATGCGCTACTTCATCATCCACGCCCATCGCCTGCTCGATCCGAGCCAGGAGGGGCTGTAGCCCTCGGCGGATCAGCCGCCGAGCACCGCCTCCGCCGCCTCCGTCCGTGTCGCTCCGCCGACGTGGATCGTCCACCACAGGGCGTAGAACAGCAGCGGCCAGCGCGATCCCGCCTGGGCCGGGTCGGTGAAGACCGCCGTCGCGGCGCCCGGCTTGCACAACTCGCGCACGCCCTCCACCGCCCCCACTCGGGGCGCGAGCGCTGCGGCGCGGGGCGCGATCCAGGCCTGGACCGGTACGGTGAAGCCCTGCTTGTGGGCGAACGCATCCGCAGCGGGGCAGACCCGGGCCAGCCAGCGGCGCAGCAGCCACTTGCCGTGGCGCCCGCGCACCTTCAGCCCGTCCGGCAGCTGCAGAGCGAACGCCGCCACCGCGGGGTCCAAAAAGGGCGTGCGGCCCTCCAAACCCTGCGCCATCAGGCTGCGGTCGAGCTTGAGCAGCAGGTCGTGCGGCAGCCAGGCGGCCATGTCCGCGTACTGGGCCTGTTGCAACGAGGTGAGGCCCGCAGGCCGACCCTCGACGCTCGCCGCCCGCCAGCGCGACAGCGCGCCCGCGCCGCCGTCCTCCAGGAAGGGCGCACGCACCTGGGGCTCGGCGGGCCGTCCGCCGAACAGGCGGGGGCGCAGCGCCCGGCGGTAGCGGCCGTAACCGCCGAACAGTTCGTCTCCGCCTTCGCCTGTGAGCACGACGGTGAGCGTGTCCTTGGCCGCCTCCGCCAGCTTCCAGGTGGGCAGGCTGGCGAAATCGGTGGTGGGGTCGTCCAGCGCCCAGGCCACCTCCGGCGCGATGCGCCAGAAGTCCTGCGCGTCGAATCGGGTCTCCCGCCAGTCGAGGTCCAGCGCCCGGGCCACCCGCTCCGCTGCCGCCCGCTCGTCGGCCGCGCCGGGCGCGTCGAAGCCGCAGGTGTAGGCCACCACCCGCCGGGTGTTCAGCCGCGCCATCAGCGTGGCCACCGCCGCGCTGTCCACGCCCCCGGACAAGAACAGGCCGTAGGGGACGTCGGCGCGCTGGTGCACCGCCACGCTGTCCTCCAGCACAGCGTCCAGCTGCGTCAGCGCCTCGTGCTCCGCGATCAGCCGGGGTGGCCGCATGCGCGAGGTTGCGGGTTGCAGCGGCGAGGCCGCCCGCGGCGCTGCGGCTGCGTCCAGCGCCTCGCCGGGGGCGACGCGGCGCACCCCCTGGAAGATCGTGCGACGGCCGAGCACATAGTTCAGCGCCAGCAGTTCCTCCGCCGCCTCGCGCACCACCCTCGGACGCTCGCCCACGAGCAGGGCCCGGGGTTCGGAGGCGAAGGCGAGGGCTCGGCCGGTCTGGCGAAGATAGAGCGGCTTGATGCCGAAGGGGTCGCGGGCGATCAGCGCCGGTGTGCGATTCCCCCGCAGACACAGGGCGTACATGCCCCGCAGCTCGCCGAGCGCCACCGGCCCCTGCCGCGCGAACAAATGCAGCAGCGGTTCGAAGTCGGAGCCCGTGGCGAGTTCTGGACCCAGGCCGTGGCGGGCGATCAGCTCGATATAGTTGTAGATCTCCCCGTTTCCGATCACTCCAACATCACCCGAATGCAGCGGCTGCCAACCGCCCTCCAGATCGATGATCGAGAGTCGGGCATGGGCGAGGGCGTAGCCGGGACCGACCTCCAGCCGCACGCCGTTCGGCCCGCGGTGGGCGATCGCGCCGATCATCCGGGCGATCGTCTCCCGGTCGGTCGCTTCGCGCTCCAACGTTTCGGCGTCACCGCCCGGGGTCACGGCGCCCGTGGGGCGCAGAAGGCCGGCTATGCCGCACATGGGCTCACGCCTCCCCGAAGCGCGCGAAAAGCTCGCGCCACTGGGCCACCACCCGGGCGGGGGCGAATTCGCCGGCGACCCGCGCAGCGCCCGCCTCCGCCAAGCGACGGCTCAGGGCCGGGTCGGCCAGCAGGCGGCGGACGGAGGACGCGGTGGCCGGCGCGTCGTCGATGGGGACGAGCAGGGCGTCCTCCTCCGGCCGCACCAGAGCGCCAGGGCCGGCGCTCGCAGCGGTGATGAGGGGAATGTGGTGCGCCCAGGCCTGTATCACCGTATTGCCCAGCGGTTCGAAGCGGGAGGGAAACAGGCAGATGTCGGCGGCGCGGTAGAGGGCCGAGGCGTCGAGCCGCCACCCCAGGAACCGCACCCGATCCGCTACGCCCAGCCGTCTGGCCAGCGCCTTCAGCTCTCCCTCGGCCTCTCCCGCCCCGGCGACCCACATGAAGCAACCCGGCAGTTCGCTCAGCGCGCGCAGGCTGATGTCGTGCGCCTTGTCGCTGTGCAGGCGGCCCATGCAGAGCAGCAGCGGCGCATCGTGCGGCGTGTCGAAGCTCGCGCGATCGAGCGGCGCGTCGGCCTTGGGGACGGCGAAATTGGGGATGTAGGCGACCCGCTCGGCCGGCCAACCCTCAGCTATGATGTAGTCGACGATGTCGCGCGTGTTGCCGACCAGGAAGTCCGCGCCGCGATAGTATTTCAGGTCGTAATAGCCCCCCAGCCGTCCGATCCGGGACCAGGGGCCGGAGCGTGGCACGACCCGCCCGGCGCGGTTCATCCATTGGACCAGCACCCGCGCGCCGAGCGCCTGGGCCAGCCTGCGGATGCGCGGACCAGTGGAAAAATCGAACGGCGGGTTGAAGGGAAGCACATAGGCCGGCACGTCCATGGCTGCGAGCGCGCGCTCCCGGTCCGGATTGGCGTGGATGGCCGCGGCCTGGGGCGAGCCGTCGCTCTGAAGCGCCTCCAGCAGGTCCAGGAAAAAGGTCTCCGCCCCGCCGTGGCGGGGCGACCCCAGCAGGTGAAGGACCGTCATCGCGTCGTCTTATCCGTCCGCCGCATCGAGCTGAAGCCCGAGTTCTTCGGTGCGGCCGGTGCAGAGGGTGCGCCAGCAGGCTTGAGGCGGCCTGAGGCTTTGCGTATATCCGCCCCTCGCTCCAGCCGGACACGTTCGCGCGGATCGAGGCTGGGTAGCTCAGATGGTTAGAGCGGAGGATTCATAACCCTCAGGTCGGCGGTTCGATCCCGCCTCCAGCCACCAGGCTTGGCCATGCCGCTCCATGACGTCTGGTGTCTCGCCAAGGGCGAAAGCGCGCAGGTGAGGCGGAACTCTTCGCCAAGTTGAAAAATTTAACGAATAGTGAATTTTCGCTACCTCACCGCGTATCGTGCGTGGTTCGTGATGAGGAGGCGCTGTTGACGCCCTCCTCCGGAAGACGCGACAAGGAGCAGCCGATGGACTCTCCCGCAGCGATCGCCCTCTTCGACCGGCTGACGGCGCGACAGCGTGAGTGCCTGAAGCTCGCCGCGCAGCATTGGACGTCCAAGCAGATCGGCCGCCAACTGCAGATCGCGCCCAAGACGGTGGACCGCCATATCGAGGAGGCCGTCCACAGGTTCGGCGTCACCGACCGCGCTGCGGCCGTGCGGCTGCTGCTGGAGGCGGGGCTTGCTCGCGAGCTGAAAAACCAACCGGATCAAGACACTGGGGATGCTGGGGATAAACCCCATGGGGAACTCGCCCCCGTTTTGGAGGCGGTGTTTTCAGGCGATGGATCGGGCCGTAGAGGCGAGAGTATCCATGGCCAAACCGTTGCTGATGTTCACTTGGACCGACGTACGGGAAGCCCTGGAGACCCTGGCCGAAACCTCGCAGCAGAGGAGAGCGGTGTGCTTGTTGCTGGAGCGGCTGAAGCAGGACTCGGAGCATTTACAGCCCGACGAGCTCCTGGTGGAGATCATCAGTACGGCGCTTCTCCTTGGGGCGTCGTCCCAATCCGCGGATGGGCTCCCGAGCCTGTCCGACGGCTAGCCTGGGTGCTGGTCATCGCCGCGGGTCTCGCCTTGGTCGCCGGCGCCTTGATCGGCTCCTTCGACATGATGAGCGCCCTTCATCGCCTCCGACACAGTCCCGTCGCCCAAGTTACTGCGGGTCCTCCCGACCCCCAGCGCCCCACGGCTTTTCAGCTCGGCGCCTAGAAGGATGACAGCCTTGGATCGCAACGAAGCGGCCACACGCGTGGCCGAAGCCTTGATCAGCACCGAGCAGGCGCTCGACGATGCGTTCGGGCAGATGGCGGCGCTGCTCGGCGTCGTCACCCGGACCCGCCAGGATGCGAACTGGTCCATCATAGTCGGCCAGGACGCGGTGAACGAACTCGCCGCAGCCCTGCCGGAGATGACCGTCGTGCGCGACCGCGTGATTGCAGCCCACCGCCGGCTGGACCGCTGGCAGAAGCGGATGGGACTGGCAGCCGAGATGCAAGGCGGCACCGACAAGCCGAACGAAAGCATCACGCCGATGGAAACTCCCATCCGCCGCGTCGCCTGATAGCTGCAAAAGGTCCCGAGGGAGGCCGGCGCAGCCGGCCTCTCTCTTGCAGATGTTCCACACCTTCCTCTCCCAGACCACGACGCTGATCATGGCGGTCGTCTGCGCGCTGGCGATCCTGGGGTCCCGCTGGCCCGAACGGGCGACGGGCCTTGCCTACGCGCTCAATTGGATCGGCTCGGCGGTGGGAGAGGATCGACGGCCCTGGCACCACGGCCAGCCGGTGATCCTGAGCCTGGACGTAGCCTTCCTGGTCTTCATCGTCCTGCTGACCGTGAGTTGCCGCCGCATGTGGCTGCTGTGGATGTCAGCCTGTTCTCTGCTGGTGGTGCTCACCCACTTTACCATGCTCCTGGATACCAGCTTCAGGCAGTGGGAGTACCAGACCGCCTACTATATCTGGAGCCTGGGCTCGCTATGCGCCTTTGCGGTCGGGGTGATGGTGGAAGGCCGCAAGCCCGTCCAGTGGCTGATCCGCACGACCTAGGGCTCAGCGCCCGTCCACTCCCAGTGCCAAGGCTCGAACGCGTAGTTGACGAAGCCGTAGCGGGCGGCGTTGGCCAGGAGCCAGCGGTAGGCGAGGCCGCGCGCCATGGCCAGTCGGTTGGCGTCCGCTGAGCTGTCCACGGCGAATCCCGGGGCGGTGTCCAGCACCAGGTCGAACGCCAGGCCGGTGCGGTGGGCGGAGCAGGCGGCGCGGACCACGCCCCGGCAGTTCGCTTCCCGAGCGCAGCGTGCGGCGTCGCGTTCGGGGCTGCGGTAGGCCGAGAACACCTGCAGCAGCTCGGGGCTCGCGCGCAGGTCCGGCTCCGCCCGCCGCGCCGCCGCCGCCATCCGTCTATAGGCGGCCAAGGCCCCGGCGCGCGCCTGCAGCGGCCGGGCGCCATAGCTGTCGGACGCATCCAGCTCGACGAGCCGACGGTCCGGCGGGGCGGCGGGGCAGACGCCGCGGGACCTCAGCGCCACGAAAGGCCGCGCCGACTGCCACGCCCGCTTCATCGCCTGCAGGGTCGACACGTCCACCTCGCCGCTGTCGCCAAGTCCTCGCCGTCGCCGCCAGTGCGCCACCGCCGCCGAAAAGCCTGCCGACTGAGCTGTTTCTCCCGCCCCGATCGTCTGCGCGATCTTCGGCGCGTAGATGGCCCAGCCCCGCTCTGTGCGCCCGAACAGATCGATCGGCAGGGTGTAGACGCTGACGGAGTTCCGGGCCGCAGCCCGCATGTCGGCGGGTCTGGGCCCGGTGGCGCACCCTTGAATGCAGAGCGCGGCGGAACCGAACAGCCACAGCCACGGTTCCAGTCGCCGCCTGTTTCCGGAGCCCACGATGCCTGATCTTTCCACCACCGACCTGTTCGACCCCGTCAAGCTTGGAGCGCTGGAGCTGGCCAACCGCATCGTCATGGCCCCCCTGACCCGCTCGCGTACCGAGGGTGACGCCGGCGTGCCGGGTCCGATGAACGCGCAGTACTACGCGCAGCGGGCTTCGGCCGGGCTGATCATCAGCGAAGCCACCAACATCTCGCCCCAGGGGCGCGGCTACGCCTACACCCCGGGCATCTACAATGACGCGCAGGTGGAGGGCTGGCGCGGGGTCACCCGGGCGGTCCACGACGCGGGCGGCCGCATCTTCTGCCAGCTTTGGCACGTGGGACGCATCTCCCACCCTTCGATGCAACCTGGCGACGCCCTTCCGGTGGCGCCCTCGGCGGTGAAGCCGGAAGGTCAGGCCTTCACCAACACCGGCTTCCAACCCCTGGTCACGCCGCGGGCCCTCGATCTGGAGGAGATTCCGAGCGTGGTCGACCAGTACCGTCACGCCACCGACTGCGCCCGTGACGCAGGGTTCGACGGCGTGGAGATCCACGCCGCCAACGGTTACCTCATCGACCAATTCCTCAGGGACAAGACCAACAGGCGCAACGACGCCTATGGCGGGACCATCAAGAACCGCACCCGCTTTCTGGCCGAAGTCGTGGAGACGGTGACCCGAACCTGGGCTTCCGACCATGTCGGCATCCGTTTCTCGCCCTTGAGCCCCGCCAACGACATCGCCGACAGCGATCCGCGCCCGGTGTTCGAGGCGGCGGTGGAGGTGATCAACCGCTTCGGACTCGTCTACATGCACGTGGTGGAGGGGGCGACCCAAGGACCTCGCGAAGTGCCGGGCGGCTTTGACCTGCAGCTGCTTCGCAAGGCGTTCGAGGGGATGTACATGGCCAACAACGGCTACGACCTGGATATGGCCATGCGCGCCCGGGCCGAGGGCGCCGCGGACCTGATCGCCTTCGGTCGCCCCTTCATCGCCAGTCCCGACTTGGTGGAGCGCTTCAAGACGGGCGCCGCCTTGGCGGAGGCCGACAAGGAAACCTTCTACGGCGGGGACGCTCACGGCTACACCGACTATCCCTCGATGGAGCAGAAGACGCCCTGATCGCGGTCGCCTGCAGGCGGTCTCGCTCAATCGGGACGGTGAGCCAAGGGGTAAAGTCGGGTCACGTGCCCCATCTTGCGGCCGGGCTCGATTTCGCGCTTGCCGTAAAGCCAGAGCCGCGCCGTCGGATTGGCCGCCAGGGCGCCCCAGTCTTCTGCCGCTTCGCCGAGCAGATTCTGCATTTCCGCCGCCGCCCACGGCTGGGTGGGGCCGAGGGGCCAGCCGGCGACGGCGCGCACGTGCTGTTCGAACTGGTCCACCTCGCAGGCGTCCAGCGTCCAGTGCCCGGAGTTATGCACCCGCGGCGCGAACTCGTTGACCTTCAGGCCCTCGGCCGTGTCGAACAGCTCGATCCCCGCCACGCCGACATAGTCGAGCCGCTCCAGGGCGGCCCGGGCGATCTCCAGCGCGCGGGCGCGGGTGGCGGCGTCGGTCTGGGCCGGGGCGAGGGAGCGGTGCAGGACGCCGTCCCTGTGGATGTTCTCGGTCAGGGGATAGACCGCCATCTCGCCGTTCCAGCTGCGCGCGGCGATCACAGACAGCTCCCGGCGAAAGTTCACCCGGGCTTCGAGGATCGCCGGCGCCGCGCCGATGGCCTCGAACGCCGACGCCGCATCCGAGGCGCGCTCCACCCAGGCCTGTCCCTTGCCGTCATAGCCTTCCCGACGGGTCTTCAGCAGGGCCGGGGCGCCGAGCAGCATCAGCCCCGCCACGATGTCGTCCGGATGGTTCACGGGATGGAAGTCGGCGGTGGAAATGCCCTGGGCGCGGAAGAACCGCTTTTCCTCCAGCCGATCCTGGGCGGTGGCGAGCGCCAGCGGCCCCGGCGCCACCCAAGCCGAACGCGCCTGCAGCTGCCCCACGGCGCGCGCGGGCACATTCTCGAACTCGAAGGTCACCACCCCGCTCATCCTGGCGAGCTCCGCCAGGGCTTCGGCGTCCTCATAGTCCGCCACCAGGGTGCGGGCGGCCACCCGGCTCGCGGGGGCGTCGGGCTCGGGCGTCAAGATGACGGTGTCGAAGCCGAGCCGGGCGGCGGCGAGCGCCAGCATCCGCCCCAGCTGCCCGCCGCCGAGGATTCCAAGGGTCGCGCCAGGGGCCAGGGGCGCCATCACCTGCGGCGTGTTCAGAGCCCCGGCGCCTTCACGTCGTCCTCGACCGTCTCCGGCACCGCATCGCTCAGCGCCACGCGATGCGCCGCGAGCCGGGCCGACAGAGCCGGATCGCTGAGCGCCAGAATCTGGGCGGCGAGCAGGCCGGCGTTCAGCGCGCCGGGCTTGCCGATGGCGACCGTCGCCACCGGAACGCCCCCCGGCATCTGCACGATGGACAGCAGGCTGTCCAAGCCGCTCAGCGCCTCTGAGCGCACCGGCACCCCGATCACCGGCAACTCGGTCATGGAGGCGGTCATCCCAGGCAGATGCGCCGCCCCGCCCGCCCCGGCGATCACCACCTTGAAGCCTTGCGCCTGCGCGGTCCTGGCGAAGGCGTACAGCCTCTCCGGCGTGCGGTGCGCGGAGATCACCTTGCAGGCGTAGGCCACGTCCAGCGCCCCCAGCGCCTCCGCAGCGTGGCGCAGCGTCGGCCAGTCGGAGCGGCTACCCATTATGATCGCCACCTGCGGCGCGCCCCGAGGGGCGTTGAGGACCTGCGGCCCGTCCGTCGCGTCCAAGTCCTGCACCCACAAGGCGATGGCGAAGCGAGAGAGTATAGGGAGCCCGTTTGCGCCCGCAACCGATCGTAAGCTATGGCGAAACGATGAAGCGATGGGCATGAGCGCGCGGACGGACGCCGCGGACGACGAGCTGCGCGCCGAACTCTCGCGCCTTCTCGTTGAACGGGACGCCGCCATCGCCGAAGCGGAAGGGCTGAAGCGACGCCTGGCGGAGGTCGAGCGGTTGGCCGACCGCGACCCGCTCACCCCGGTCCTGAACCGCCGCGCCTTCATGCGTGAGTTGCAGCGCACGGCGGCCTTCTGCGCCCGCTACCGCGCCCCCGCCGCCCTGATCTACTTCGACCTCGATGACTTCAAGGCGGTAAACGACCGGCACGGCCACGCCGCAGGCGACGCGCTGCTGGAGGCCGTCGCGCGCGGGCTGCTCGACAATGTCCGCGAGTCCGACGTGGTGGCGCGGCTGGGCGGGGACGAGTTCGGCGTCTTGCTGGCCCAGGCCGAGGCTGAGGCGGCGGCGTCCAAGGCCCGATCCCTGGTGGCCGAGCTTGAGGCGCAGCCGGTAGGGTTCGAGGGCTCTTCGATCGCCGTGCGCCTGTCGGCGGGCGTGCGCGTCTACGACCCCGGTCTCACTCCCGCCCAATGGCTGGCCGAGGCGGACGCCGCCATGTTCTTGCGCAAGGGCGCCCGACGCCCCGCCTAAGCGATGAGGTCGGGGGTCAGCTGATCCTCCAGTCGGACGATCTCGTCACGCAGGCGCAGCTTTTTCTTCTTCAGCCGGGCGATCTGGATCTGGTCGGGCCTGGGCTTGGCCTCCAGCGCCGCGACCGCCGCGTCCAGGTCTTGATGCTCCAGCTTGAAATTGGCGAGCCGGGCCCTCGCCAGAAGCTCGGTCACGCCCGTATCATTGGCGGTGGGAGGCTCGAGACCCTGCATCGCGCCATCGTCGTTCATGCGTTCGAGCTCTGACCGGCGCCCGATCGTAAGGCGCGCCCAGCTGTTAGATGTAGCAGACGTAAGGGGTCGGTAAAGCGAAGCGGGCGTCGGCGCTGTCTCACGCAGGCGTGACCTGACAGGAGACAGGCCGCGTGGCCTATTGAATCCGTCACAAAGCCACGGAGGCGTCGGACATGGCCGTCGAAGCGCGGATTCGCGAACTTGGGTCTCGTCACCAGTCGTTGGAAAAAGCCATCGAGGACGAACACCGCCGACCGAGCGGAGACTCCCTGCGAATGCACGCGCTGAAGCGCCAGAAGCTCAAGCTCAAGGAAGAGATCGAGGGGCTGAAGGGCGCCACAGCCAACTGAAGCCATCACCCTATCCCGCCAGGGAGAGGGTGACTCTCAGCCTAAGCCGCCGTCTCGGACGCCGGCTTCAGCTTGGCGCCATCCTCGACGCCCACACCGTTACGGGCGTCGTCTCGCGCCTTCTTCTCAGCGGCCTTGCGGACTACCTCGTCCAGTTCCAGCTGACCGATCAGGCCGAGCGTGACCGGATCCACCGGCTTGATCTGGGCCGAGTTCCAGTGAGCCCGAGTGCGAACCGAGTCGATGGTGGCCTTGGTGGTGCCGAGCAGGCTGGCGATCTGGGCGTCGGTGACTTCGGGATGGTTCCTCAGGAACCAGGAGATCGCGTCCGGCCGGTCCTGGCGGCGGGAGACGGGCGTATAGCGGGCGCCGCTCTTCTTGGCGGGCTTCAGCATTTCGGCGTGGCGGCTCTTCTGCGCCACCATGCGGTAGGCCGGGTCCTTTTCCGCCTTTTCCAGCTCCTCGCGGGTGAGTTGGCCATTGCCCATCGGGTCGGCGCCGCGGATATCGCGCGCCACTTCGCCGTCGGCGATGCCGGTGACTTCCAGAGGGTGCAGGCCGCAGAAGTCTGCGACCTGCTCGAAGGTGAGCGAGCTGTTGTCCACCAGCCAAACGGCGGTGGCTTTCGGCATGAGGATATCGGCCATGGAGCGCTTGGGCCCTCTCTCTACAGTCCTTACGGGCGGGCGGGCCCGTGAGGCGTACGTTCAAAACGGCGACGCCCGGCGTCGGCCGGGCGTCATACAGCTCGAACTATAGAGGTTTTCCGGCCAAGCCGCAAAGGGCGACCGCGACGGATGCTCAGGCGATGGCGCACACGCCGTCTGCGGCGGCGAACACCATCTGGAGGTCGCCCGGCGCGCGCTCGCACTCCCCTACCCGATCCACAAAGCGTAACAGGCCCTTGCGGCACATGGCTTCCAGCTTCCCGAAGAAGAGGAAGCCTTCCTCGCTGAAGTCGCCGTCGTTGTAGAGCTTGGCGCTGACCGCACCATCTCGGCGAGCCGAGCAGAGCACCGAACGTTCCTCCTCGGTCAGCGGTAGCGGCGGTGTGTCAGGAGAAGTCCTCATCGCGGGTCTGCGTCCCTGGCGCCTCGATGTGCAGCCTCACTAGGCGCGCCCACAATGTCTTCGGTTTTACCAAAAAGTGACATTTGCGGGACGAGCGCCACAGGTCTTGACACGAAGTTAACCGCCGCGACACGCTTGGGCCATCATTCCCGGTGGTAGGGCGATCCGGCCAGGATCGTGGTGGCGCGGTACACCTGCTCGGTCAGCATCACCCGGACCAGGGCGTGGGGCCATGTCTGTGGACCGAAGGCCAGGCGGACGTCGGCCCTGGCTAGCACCGCAGCGTCCAACCCGTCCGCCCCGCCCAGCACGAACTGCAACCGCCGGACCCCGTCGTCCCGCCAGGCGGCGAGTCGCTCGGCCAGGGTCCGAGAAGTCCAGGCCTGACCGTGCTCGTCACAGGCCACCGTCCGGCCAGCCGGGTCGAGGGCGGCGCTGATCGCCTCGGCCTCGGAAGCCTTGCCGGCTTTGCGCCCCTCCACCTCGATCAGCTCGGCGGGCCCGAGGCCCAAGGCCCGACCGGCGGCGGTGGCCCGGGCGAGATAGTCGGCGGCGAGCTGGGCCTCCAGGCCGCGAGCGCCCAGGCGACCGACGGCGATGACGACGATCCGCAAGAGCCGGACGGCTGTCAGGCGGCGGGGTTGTGACCGGAATGGTGCCCGTAGGCCGCCGACGCGGGAGGCTCCACCGACCAGATCTTCTCGATGTTGTAGAAGGCGCGCACCTCGGGACGGAACAGGTGCACGATGATGTCGCCGGCGTCGATCAGCACCCAGTCGGCCTGGGGCAATCCCTCCACCGCCGCCTTGCCGTGGCCGCCGTCCTTCAGCGCGCGCAGGAGATGGTCGGCGATGGCGGAGACATGCCGCGCCGATCGGCCCGAGGCGATGACGATCGCATCCGCCAGCGGGCTCAGCCCCTTCAGGTCGATGGTGATCACGTCCTGCGCCTGGTCGTCGTCCAGGCGGCCGAGGATCAGTTGCGAGAGCGCCTCGACGCCGAGATCGACTTCGGCTGAGTTCATCTCGGCGGGGGTGTCGGAGGCCAGGGTCTCTATCCTCAAGCTCGAATTCATCGCCCGATATAACACAAGACGACGCGCCTTGGCAGACGGGAAGGCGCTCGCCCGCGGCAGGGCGCGTCAGTCCATCAGCTTACGCGTCAGATAGGTCATCTCGAGCGCCTGTTCACGCGCGGCCTCCCGCAGGTTGGCCCCGGCGGAATGGCCGCCCTCGGTGTTCTCGTAATAGAGGTAGGGCAGGCCCATGGCCGCCATCAGCGCGGCGAACTTCCTGGCGTGGACGGGTCCGACCCTATCGTCCTTGGTGGTGGTGAAGATGAACGGCTCCGGATAGGCCACGCCCGACTTCAGGTTAGCGTAGGGCGAGATGGACGCCAGGAAGGCGCGCTCCGCGGGAACGGCCACGCTGCCGTACTCGCCGACCCATGACGCCCCCGCCGCGATCTGTTCGAAGCGCATCATGTCCAGCAGCGGAACGTCGATGATCACCGCGTTCCAGAGCTCCGGGTGCTGCTCGAACTCCACCCCCATCAGCAGCCCGCCGTTGGAGCCCCCGCGGATGCCGAGCCGGCGGGGCGAGGTGATATGTCGCGAGATCAGGTCGCGCCCGACGGCTGCGAAGTCGTCATAGGCGCGCTGGCGATGCACGGTCAGCGCCGCCTCGTGCCACGCCGGCCCGAACTCGCCCCCGCCGCGGATGTTGGCGAGCACATAGACCCCGCTCCGCTCCAGCCACAGCTTGCCGAGGCTGGCGGAGTAGGTCGGCGTCATCGACACCTCGAACCCGCCATAGGCGTAGAGCAGGGTGGGGTTGGAGCCGTCGTAACGGATGTCTCGCCGATGGACGACAAAGTAGGGGACCTTGGTCCCGTCCTTGGACGTGGCCTCCAGTTGCTCGGTGACCAGGTTGGCGGCGTCGAACTTGGCCGGCAGCGACTTGACCTTGGTCAGCGACCCGCTCCAGCCGTCGCTGAGCCACAGGGTGGTGGGCGTGAGGAAGCTCTGGGCTTGCAGGAAGGCCTGGTCATCGCGGTCGTCGGCGGCGACCACGTCGATGCTGGAGTCCTCGGGCAGGGCGAGGGTGGCCTTGCTCCAGCCCGTTTCCGACGGCGTGAAGACGTAGGCCCGGCCGCGGACGTTGTCCAAGGCGGTCACCAGCAGCCGGTTGCGGGTGGCGGCGACCTGGCTCAACGCTTCCCGCGGTCCCGGCGCCCAGACCAGCGTGGGCGAGAGGTGGTCCGGGTCGGCGCTGGCGGCGGCGAGGTCCAACGACACCACCGAACCGGCGTGGATGGTCGCGGCGCCGGGCGCGGGGGTCCAGTCCTGCCGGACGCTGACGATCAGCCGGCCTGCGACGAGGTCCTCCACGGTGGATTTCAGCGGCAGGGCCAACCGCTCGGCCCCGTGGTCGGCGACCAGGTAGTGTTCGAACTCGAAGAAGGTCACGCCCCGGGTGACGACTATGGCGCGGTGGCCGTCGCCGTCCACAAAGGTCTGGGGGCTGGTCCCCACCTGGTCGGTGGCTTCCCCGCGGATGACGGTGGACGCCTCGCGCAGCGCCTGGCCGCGATGCAGCAACTTGACCACGAAGGGGTAGCCCGAGGCGGTCATCGTGCCCGGCCCCCAGTCCCGGGCCAGGATCAGGGTGTCGCGGTCGACCCAGTCCACATCCTGCTTGCTGTGCGGCAGGGTGAAGCCGTCGTCCACGAAGCGGCTGGTGGAGAGGTCGAACTCGCGTACCGTCACCGCGTCTTCGCCGCCGTCCGACAACGAGACCATGCAGCGGGTCTCGGACGGGCGCTGGCAGGTCGCGCCCTTCCACACCCAGTTCGCGCCCTCGGCTTTCGACAGGGCGTCCAGGTCGAGCACCGATCGCCATTCCGGCGCGGACCCGGCATAGTCGCTGACGCTGGCGGCGCGCCACAGGCCCCGCACATGATCGGCGTCCTGCCAGAAGTTGTAGACCTCTCCGCCGATGAACTCAGGGCGCGGGATGCGGTCCTTGGCCTCGGCCAGGGTCAGGGCCTGTTCGTGCAGCGCCGCGTAACGCGGGTCGCTTTCCAGCACCTTCAGCGTCCGGGCGTTCCGCTCGTCCACCCAGGCCAGCGACCGCTTGCCCTCGACATCCTCCAGCCAGAGGTAGGGGTCTGCGGCCTGGGCCGTCGGGCCGTTCAGCGGAGCGGGCGTCTGGGCTGAGGCTTGCAGGGCGGAGACCGTGAGCAGGAGGGCGAGGAGGAGCGGGCGCATGGGCATCCGGATGAAGCGACGGGCCAGCATAGGTTTGGCGGCCGCGGGAGCAAGCGGGGCTAACCCGCGATCTCCCTCCCCCCTGAGGGAAGGGTCGGGGTGGGGGTCGTTCCAGCCGTCACAGCCCTTCAGGATGCAGCCTCAAAAATCTGCCAGCGTAGCGGCTGCGCCCCCCACCCCGACCCTCCCCTCCAGGGGGAGGGAGAATCTCAATTGATTTCGCCCTATAGTCCGGCCGATGTCCCACGCCTTCGTCAAGATGAACGGGCTCGGCAACGACTTCGTCGTGGTCGAGGCGCGGTCCTCAGCCTTCGAGCCGTCGCCAGAGGAAGTGCGCGCGATCGCCCGGCGCGACGAGGGCGGCATCGGCTGCGACCAGCTGATCGCGCTCACGTCGTCCCCCGACGCCGACGCCTTCATGCGCATCTGGAACGCGGACGGCGGCGAAGTGTCGGCCTGCGGCAACGCGGCGCGCTGCGTCGGCTGGTTGCTGATGCAGGCGAGCGGCCGGGACCAGGCCACCCTCGCCACGCGCGCCGGCCTGCTCCGCGCCTGGGCGGGGGGACCCAAGGCGGTGACTGTGGACATGGGGCCGCCCGGGCTCGGCTGGCGCGACATCCCCCTGGCCGAGGACATGGACACGCGCGGAATTGAGCTGCAGGTGGGCCCCATCGATGCGCCGCACCTGCATACCCCGGGCTGCGTCTCCATGGGCAATCCGCACGTGATCTTCTTCCTGGCCGACGCCGCCAAGGCCCCTGTGCGCGAGATCGGGCCGATGATCGAGCACCACCACCTGTTTCCCGAAGGCGTAAACGTCGGCTTTGCTGAAGTGCAGACGCCCGAGCGCATCCGTTATCGCGTGTGGGAACGCGGCGCGGGGGAGACCAAGGCGTGCGGCACAGGCGCCTGCGCGGCCGTCGTGGCGGCGCATCGTCGAGGCCTGTCGGAACGCCGGGTCACAGTTGTTCTGGACGGCGGCGAGTTGCGCATCGACTGGCGCGAGGACGAGCGACCCGGGCAGCCCGGTCACGTGATGATGAGCGGGCCGATCGCTGTGGAGTTCACCGGGACCTTGCCTTGACGGCCGCTCAGCTGCGGTAGCGCAGCCGGCCGAGATTGGCGGCGAGGACGGTCAGCCCATCCTGCAGGGGCGGCAGTTTCGCCTTCCAGGTCTCAAAGCTCATCACCCGCGCGATGCTGGCGTCCAGATGGCGGACGGCGGCGTCTTCCCCGCGGCTCAGGCGCACCGCCATCGTGGAGGCCAGGATGGCGCAGAGCAGGGCGCGCTTGCTGTAGTGGTTCTGGTCGGTGGCCGTGTCCCCCGCCCAGCGCCACAGTCCGTCGGCCGTGGCCCAGCCGAGCTGCAGCGCCAGCGGGGCGTTGTCCGGGCGGGCCAGGAAGCGGCCAGCCGCCTCCACCGCCGGCCTCTCGACCATGGCGGCGTCCAGCCGCGCCGTCACCGCCACCCGGATGCGTTCGCGCACCTTGAGGGACAAAGGATCCTGCTGCGCGAGCGCGGCCAGGGCCACCCGGTCATGGCGCCGCCACAGCAGGGCGGCGAGATCGCGGGCGCCGAGCGGAAGCAGAAGCTCGACATCGGCGGACGACAGCTCTGCGAAGCGCATCGCCCGCTCGACCAGGGCCGGACCCCAGCTCGAGCCCTGGCCCGCGGCGATGCACGCGCCGTCTGCGAGCCGGGCTTCGGCCGCCTCGATCCAGCCCAAGGCCTCCGGAAGCTTCGGGCTCGGAGCCACGGGGTCCTGGACGGTGTTCGCAGGCGTGTCGGACATGACTTCGTCATAGCGGGCGACGTGCGAGGCCGCCATGCGATATCGGCCTTCCAGCCGATCTGCCGAGCATGCTCGGATTGTGGTATGTTCAGCCTGCGTACAGACTTCGGCTGCTCAGAGGAGCGTGCGGAGCCGATCCGCTTCAAGGCGAGGCGGCGGATGGGGAGCATGAATTCAGGCGTCGCGCGAAACGCCCTGGTGGTCATCGCCGCCATCCTGGGCGCCTACGCCCTGTTCTGGATGCGCGACATCCTGGCGCCGCTGGCCTTGGCCATCTTCCTGCTGGCCATCGTGGATGGCCTGGCGCGCATAATCGCCCAGCGTGCACCGTTCATCCCCCAGGTGCTCGCCCTGCCCATGGCTCTGCTCGGCTCGGTGACCATCGCGGGACTGGTGATCTATGCGGTGGCGACCAACGCCGCCGGTTTCGCCCAGGAACTGATCAACGACACAGCCCGGTTGAACCAGATCATTGCGCGAGTCGCAGGGGCCTTCGGCGTAAAGGTGCCCCCCACCATGTCGCAACTGATCAACCAGCTTAACCCGGTCCGCTATATGGGGGATGTGGCCCGGGCGCTGCAGAGCTTCGCCTCCGGTGCGATCTACGTGCTGGTTTATTTGGGGTTTTTGATCGCCTCTCGGCAAGGCTTTCAGCGCAAGGCGCTGGCCTTGTTCCCCGTCCGCGCAGAGCGGGCCGGCGCCACCCAGGTGTTCTACCGCATCCGCGATTCGATTCAGCGTTACCTGTGGATCCAGTCGGTGACGGGGCTGATGATCGCCGGACTGTCCGCAGTGGTCATGTATGGGGTGGGGCTCTCCAACGCCCTGTTCTGGTCCTTCCTGATCCTGGTGTTGAGCTTTGTCCCGGTGATCGGCGGGGCGATCGGCAGCGTGCTGCCGCCCTTGTTCGCTCTGGTGCAGTTCCCCACCACCTGGCGGGCCATCGTGCTCTTCGCAGGTCTGCAGACCATAGGCTTTGTGGTCGGCAACGTCATGCAGCCGCGCATGCAGCGCGACAGCCTGAACATCGACCCTGTCGTGGTGTTGCTCAGCCTCGCCTTGTGGGGCGCGCTTTGGGGCCTTCCCGGCATGTTCCTATCCACTCCGCTGACCGTGACGGTGATCACGATCCTGGCCCAGTTCCAAGGCTCCAGATGGATCGCCATCCTTTTGTCGGGCGACGGATCGCCGGAGGGCGTGTCGCCCCATCGACGGATCCACCGCCCCGCCCTCAGCGCGCCGGTCGCCGGTCATTGAAGTCTCAGTGTGCAAGCGACGCTCACAGAGACGTGAGTAGGATTTTATCGCCGCTGACCCTTCGATTTTAAAACGCGGCGCCTATCTACGCTTCACACCGGGCAATCCCCCGCTCGGTGTGGCGCCCGCCTTCCATCCCCCATGATGACGGGCGCTTCGAAACGTTCTGTCCGACTTCCCCCCGTCGGTAGAACATGCGCCGTCAGACATCCCCCCGTCTGGCGGCGCCTTCGTTTCCAGAGGGCCTGCGAAAAACCTGGTCAGCTTGATCCGCCGAAGCGGCGGGTCCATTATCTTGGCCGATATAGGTCAGATGTTTTGCGATCATGTATGACGACGAACTAGACGCCTCGTCAAAGGCGCGGCTTCAGCAAGCTTTTACCGATGCTCTCGGCGCCCCGCGCCTTGATCCCTCGCAATCCCGCTTCGTGGATCAGGTCGCCGACGACCTCAACGCTGACGAACTTCCGGGCCTGGAGCCGGAAGACCTGGGCGGTCTGCTGGCGAGCTTCTGGCGCTTCGTCGAGAAAGGCGAGCACTCGAGCCCTCGGCTGCAGTTGGATCATGCCCGGGGCGTCGATGACCGTGACCTGGGCTTGGAGATGCTCCAGATCGCTCAGCCTGACGCGCCTTTCCTGGTGGACAGCGTGATGGGCGCCCTAGCGGCGGGCGGTTATGACGTCCGGGCCATGTTCCACCCGGTCGTGCGCCTGGAGCCCTCCACTGGGACAGGTACGGCGGCTGAGCAGTCGTTGATCCTGGTGCTGCTCGGCGACGTCGGCGAGGATCGCCGGGATGCTCTTTTGGAGGAGATTCAGCGGACCCTGGACGACGTCCATGTCGCTGTGGCCGACTTCCCCGCCCTGAGCGCCCTGATGGAGCGTTCAGCCCAGGAACTGGGCGCCTCGCCCGCGCCCTTCGGCACCTATGGCGCTCAGGAGTATGTGGACTTCCTCCACTGGTTGACCACGGAGCGGTTCATCTTCCTGGGCGCGCGCATCTACGAGTATCCGCGAACGGCGGACGGCGACTACGCCCCCGAAGAGCCGATCTACGCGCCCGAGCAGTCCCTCGGATTGCTGCGCGACCCCACTCGCCCCGTGCTTCGACGCGCCAGCGAACCGGCGCTGCTGACCTCCGAACTCAGCCGCCATCTCGAGGAAGCGGTTCCCGTCGTCGTCGCCAAGTCGAGCCTGCACTCCCGGGTGCATCGGCGTGCGGACATGGATTATGTCGGGGTGAAGCGCTACGACGCCGCCGGCCAGGCTATAGGCGAAGTCCGTTTCGTCGGCCTGTTCACCGCCGAGGCGTATGAGACGCCGGCCGTCAGCCTGCCCCTGGTGCGTTGCAAGATCGCCCACGTGCTCGCCAAGGCCGGGCCGACGCCCAGCGCCCATACCGGCAAGCGCCTGCGGTATATCATCGAGACCTATCCTCGCGACGAACTGTTCCAGATCAGCGAGGACGACCTCGTACGGATCGGCATAGGGGTCATGCACCTGTACGATCGGCCGCGCGTGCGCCTGTTCGCCCGGGCGGACGCCTTCCAGCGGTTCGTCTCGGTGCTGCTGTTCATCCCCAGCGACCGCTACAGTTCCGATGTGCAGGACCGGGCGGGCGAGATACTGGCCCGGGCCTGGGGCGGCCACGTTTGGGCCGCCGCGCCGACCTTGTCCGATCCCCCGTTGGCGCGGGTCTGCTACAGCATCGCCATCCCGCCAGGCGCCGAGGCCCGGCCCGACGAACGCCTGCTGGAAGCCGAGATCGCGGAGGCGGTGCGGACCTGGTCCGACCGCTTCGAGGCGGCGGTGCGCAGCGGCGGCGTCGCCCGGGGGCTGGTGGGCGAGGTGCTGGCCCGCTACGCGAACGGCTTTCCGCCCGGCTACCAGGATCGTTACGACGCGGCCGAGGCGCTGCTCGACCTCGAAGTCATGTCCGGCATGGGCGAGGCCGACGCCCTGCGCATCCGCGCCTTTCGCCATCCCGATGACGCCAAGACCCGGTTCCGCTTCAAGCTCTACCGCCCGAAGCACGCCGTGCCGCTGGCCGACGTGCTGCCGGTGCTGGAGAACATGGGCCTCAAGGCCCTGGTGGAGGAAGGCTTTCCGATCAGCGCCGCCCGGGACGACGGGGCGCCCGCGGTCACCTGGGTGCACGAGTTCATCTTGGAGGACGAGCGCGGCGAGCATCTGGTGTTCGCCGACATCCAGTCCCCGTTCGAGCAGACCTTCCTGGCCGTCTGGAGCGGCCGCACGGAGAACGACGGTTTCAACCGGCTGGTGCTGGAACTGGGCGCCTCATGGCGCGAGGTCGCGCTGGTGCGCGCCTTCGCACGCTATCGCCAGCAGAGCGGGCTGGACCCCAGCCAGGGCGTGCAGGAAGCCGCGCTCAGCGCCAATCCCGAGATCGTACGCCTGATCGTCGACATGTTCAGGATCAAGTTCGATCCGGCTGTCCACGCCGACATGCCGCGGCGCATCGAGCAGGCCGGTGAGGTCTTCGCGCGCATCGCCGAGGCGTTGCAGCAGGTCGCGAGCCTGGACGACGACCGCGTGCTGCGCCGGCTGGCGCGGCTGGTGCAGGCCCTGCAACGCACCAACTTCTATCAGCACGGCGAGGACGGCGAGCCCAAGCCCTACATCAGCTTCAAGATCGCCAGCGGCGAGCTCGAAGACCTTCCGGCGCCCAAGCCCTATCGCGAAATCTTCGTATGGGCGCCCCATGTGGAAGGCGTGCATCTTCGCTTCGGCCCCGTCGCACGGGGCGGCCTGCGCTGGTCGGACCGCCGCGACGACTTCCGAACCGAGGTGCTGGGCTTGGTGAAGGCGCAGCAGGTCAAGAACGCCGTCATCGTGCCGGTGGGCTCGAAGGGCGGCTTCTATCCCAAGGCGCTGCCTCGCGGGGGTGCGGCGGATACGGTGCGGGCCGAAGGGGTCCGCGCCTACAAGACCTTCCTTTGCGGCCTGCTCGACATCACCGACAACCTGGACGCGGCGGGCGAAGTCCAACGGCCCGCGGGCGTGCTCGCCTATGACGGCGACGACCCCTATCTCGTGGTGGCCGCAGACAAGGGCACGGCCACCTTCTCAGACATCGCCAATGGCGTGGCGGAGTCCTATGGGTTCTGGCTGGGCGACGCCTTCGCGTCGGGCGGCTCCGCGGGCTATGACCACAAGGCCATGGGCATCACCGCGCGCGGATGCTGGGAGGCGGTGAAGCGCCACTTCCGCGAGATGGGCAAGGACATCTCCACCCAGCCCTTCACCTGCATCGGCGTCGGCGACATGAGCGGTGACGTTTTCGGCAACGGCGTGCTGCTGAGCCAGGCCATGAAGCTGGTCGCCGCCTTCGACCACCGCCACATCTTCCTCGACCCCGAGCCGGACCCGAAGGCGTCCTGGGCCGAGCGCAAGCGGATGTTCGAACTGCCGCGCTCCTCGTGGGCGGACTATGACGCCGCGCTGATCAGCTTGGGTGGTGGCGTCCATTCGCGCAGCGCCAAGTCGATCCCCATCACGCCCCAGGTCAAGGCGCTGCTCGACATCGAGGCGGACGCCCTGCCGCCGGTGGAGCTGATCCGCGCCATCCTGAAGGCGCGCGCCGAGCTGCTCTATCTCGGCGGCATCGGCACCTATGTGAAGGCGGCCTCCCAGACCCAGGCTGAGGCGGGCGACAAGGCCAACGATCTCGTCCGCATCGACGCGGGCGAACTGCGCGTGGCGGTGGTGGGTGAAGGCGCCAACCTCGGCTTCACCCAGGCTGGCCGCATCGCCTACGCCAAGCTCGGAAATGGCGGGAGCGGCGGACGGATCGACACCGACGCCATCGACAATTCTGCCGGTGTCGACACCTCCGACCACGAGGTGAACATCAAGATCCTGCTCGGCCAGGCCGAACGGGCAGGGGATTTGGCGGCTGCGGACCGCAATCCGCTGCTGGCCAGCATGACCGACGAGGTCGCCGCCCACGTTCTGGCCCACAACTACGACCAGACCCTCGGGCTTTCGCTGCAGCAGGCTGACGCCCCCGCCGAGCTCGACGCCCAGGAAGCCTTCATGCTCGCCCTGGAGCGCCGGGGCCGGCTGAGCCGCGCGGTCGAGGGCTTGCCCAAGAGCAGCGAGATCGCCGAATTGAGGGCCACGGCCCAAGGGCTTACGCGCCCTGAGCTGGCGGTGATCACCGCCTATGGCAAGCTGGAGCTGTCCGCCGACATCGTGGGCGGATCGGCGCCCGACGACGCCTATTTCGAACGCGTGCTCGAAGGCTACTTCCCGCCTGAGCTGCATCGTTTCGAGGGCGAGATGCGCCGCCATCGTCTCCGGCGCGAGATCGTCGCCACGGTCCTGGCGAACCTGATCGTGGACAAGGCCGGCCCCACCTTCGCCTCTCGCCTTACCAGCACCCTGGATTGCGACGCCGCCGGCCTCGTCACCGCCTTCGAGACCGCACGCCAGGTGTTCCGACTGGACGGCGCTTGGCGCGAGGTGGACGCGCTGGACTATCAGGTCTCAACCGAGGCGCAGAACCTGCTCTACCAGGAGATCGCGCGCACGCTCCGGGGCCAGACCTTCTGGCTGGCGCAGCGCGCAGGCGGTCGCAATCCCGGCGTGCAGGCCCTGATCGACGCCTACCGTCCGACGGTGGACACCCTGCAGCAGGAGGGACAGGCCCTGCTCAGCACTTTCGAGCGAGCCGCCGCAGAGGCGCGGGCGCAGGTCTTCCTGGTAGCCGGTGCGCCGGAGGCTCTGGCGCGCAGGATCGCCAGCCTGCGCGCCCTGACCGGCGCGATCGGCGTCTCCGATCTGGCGCGTTCGCTGCGCTGGCCGGCGGCGCCAATGGCGAGGCTCTACAGCGCGGTGGGCGAGAGCTTCGGCTATGACCGCCTGAGAGCGGCTGCGGCCGGGATACAGGCCGCCGACGGCTATGAGCGCGCCGCCCTGCGAGGCTTGGTAGTCGAGCTGATCGAGGAGCAGGTCGCACGGACCCGGGACGTGGCCGAACTCGCCAAGTCGCCCGAGGCGGGAGCCGACGCCGTGGCGGCGTTGGCGGCGGCGGCGAAATGGGCCGAGGGGCGCAGCGAAGCGGTTGAACGAGCGCGCCGCACCCTGGAGAACATCGAACAAACCGCAGGGGGCTGGAGTTTCGCCAAGCTCACCATCGCCAATGCGGCGTTGCGCGCGACGGACTGACGCGGAGCCCGTAGGGCGGGTTGGACGGGAAGGGTCGGGACGCGCCTGGAAGGTCGCTTTTACTGCGCCGTCATCAGCGGGCCAAGGCCCGGGATGCTGGTCAGCACCTCCCTGAGCAGGTCCGAGCCGGTCTTCTCCCGCACCCAGGTCATGGCCAGAGGCAGGATCTTCTGCATGTCCGAAATGGTCACGCCCTGGCGGGTAAGCTGCTGGTTCAGGGCCATGGCGTCCGACATCGCCGCCCCGCTGGAACCGCCTGCCTTGGACATCAGGCCGGCCATCAGGCCGCCTCCCTTGCTGGCGGTGAGCGCCGCGCCCTGCTGCGCCAGCTCGGCCGAGCCGGGAATGGCGTCGAACAACGTCTTCACCTTGGTGGGATCGCCATGCTTGTCGATTAGGAACAGCGCACCCGACAGAGCGCTCTGCGACTGCTGCGGGCTAAGGCCCGCATGGGTGGCGGCCTTCTGGACAAGCTCTTCGATCATAGACGCGCCTCTTGAAGCCGCTGGCTAGACCATGGCCGCAGGGCCGTCCACCCTCCGGGCCAAGCCGCGTCATCCACCGCCGCCCGTCTTGGTTGGCGTCGTGGGACGCACGAAGGTCCACTGGGCGTCGTCCGAAGCTTCCGCCGAAAAGCGATAGCCCTCGGTATCGAAGGCCTTCAGCGCTTTGACGCGGTCCAGCCGGTTGAGGATGGCGAAACGGGCCATCAGCCCGCGGGCGCGCTTGGCGTACAGGGCGATCGTGCGCAGGCGCCCATCCGCCTCGACCTGCTTGAAGTTGCAGGTGAGGACGGGCAGCTTCAGCAGGCCTTGATCCACCGCCTTGAAATATTCCTGGCTAGCCAGGTTGACCAAGGTGGGATCATCGTGATCCCGCGCCGACGTATTCAGCGCCTTAGCGACCGGCTGGCGCCAGAAGGCGTAAAGGTCATCGCCGCGACCGTTGTGCAGCTTGACGCCCATCTCCAGGCGATAGGGCTGGATAAGGTCAAGGGGTCGAAGCAGGCCGTAAAGCCCCGACAGGATACGCAAGCGATCCTGCGCCCAGGTAAGCGCTTCCGTGTCGAGGCTCCGGGCGTCGAGGCCCTTGTAGACATCGCCCGCAAAGGCCAACGCCGCTGGAAGTTCGGAGGGATCGCCAAGCGCCTTGAAAGCTTGAAAACGGGCGACGTTGAGGTCGGCCAATCGATCGGATATTCCCATCAACCGCCTGAGATCCCCAGCTTTAAGGGTCCGCGCGATCTTGGCCAGGGCCGCCGTATCCTTTGGAAAGTCAGGGCGTGTGGTGGTGGTCAGGTCGCTGGGTGCGGGGTCCAGATCGAGGGTCTTGGCGGGGGAAAGGGCGATCAACATCGCGGTTCGCTTAAGGGGTTGGGTGCGCTATGGCCAGCCAAGCGCCCATTACGCATCAAGTTTGGATACGAAAACGGCCTGACATATGCATGTCAGGCCGTCGTTCGAAGGCGCTGGATGGGGTGATTAGCGGTCTTTGGCCAACAGAGGCGTGGCCGCAAGGTGTTCGCCTATGAACCAAACCTGCAGTTCGTGGGTGCGGATCAGGCTGGAGACGAGCAGGTCGTTGGTGCCGTCGTCACCGTACTCGGCGGCTTCCGAGGCGGCTTCGCGGACTTCCTTCAGCATGATCTCGTGAGCTTCGAGGAGGCGCGAAATCTGTGTCGCGACATCCTCACGACCCTGGGGCGGGCGAGGGATCTTGGTGTTCTCGGCCACGTCGGCCGCCATGGCATAGGCCAGACCGCCCAGGGACTGGATGCGCTCGGCCAGCAGGTCGACAAAGGCGGCCTGCTCCTCGAAGTGCTTATCCAACAGCAGGTGCAACTGGTAGAAGGTGACGCCCGACACCTGCCAGTGATGCTTCTTGTAGAGATCGCGGAGCGACATGGTGTCGACCAGGATCTGGTTCAGCGCACCGACACTCTTGGCGCGGGCGTTTTCCGCCAGGGCGATCGGCAGGTCCTTCAGCGTCCCGAACGCTTGGATTTCGTTCGGCTTGATCTTGTAGTCGGGCTGGGCAACGTCGACGGTGCCATCGGCCATGGGAAACTCCTGAAATCCAGAAAAGGAATCGCGCAGGCGGTGACCTGGGCTTGATCCATTGTCCCGGCGGAAACGTCGGCTGGAACGGGCGGTTCCCGTCTCCTAGGCCGCCATGTCCAAGGCTTTGCGGGCCTCGCCGATGGCTTCGACCTTGGCCTGGAACGGCGCCCAGTCGTCGCGCTCCGCAATGGCGTCCCACAGCGTTTCGATCTCGTCGTAGAGCAGTTCCTGCGGCTCCGGCCTTGCGAAGTAGGCGTGCTGCAGGCGGACCTCCCGATCGGTCTCGAACGCCTCCAGCCCAGTGCGGAAGGCGCGGAAAGCCGGCGTGTCATAGAGGTGCGCGCGCACGCCCTGCAGCGCGCGCGGCGCCGAGGCCAGGCCGCCGAACCAGTCGAAGAAGAAGGGCTCCCAGCGCAGCGCCTCGCCGCCTTCCGCCAGCGCCTGGAAGGCCACCGCCGCCAGCACCCCGTTGTCCGGCGGGCTCAGCGGCTTGAGGCCCAGCCTACGCACGATCGCCTCGGCCAGGTTGTCGCGGTACTGTGTGCCGAAGGTGTTCAGCGCATCCACCAGAGGCTCGTGCTCACAGACCAGCGCGAGACAGCCCGCCAGCTGCTGCAGGTTCCAGAATACGGCGCTCGGCTGACGGCCGAAGGCGTACAGCGCCTGATGGTCGAAATAGGCCGCGGTGAAGTTCGGGTCGTTGAACGGCAGGAAACGGTAGGGCCCGTAGTCGAAGCTTTCGCCGTTGATGTTCATGTTGTCGGTGTTGAGCACCCCGTGGACGAAGCCCGCCGCCATCCAGCGAGCGCAAAGGTGGGCCATGCGCGAGGTGACCGCGGCCATCAGCCCAGCCGCCTTGCCGGCCAGGTCGCCGCCCACCTCGGGATAGTAGAGCCCCACCACGTGCTCGATCAGCTCGCCCACGAGCTTGGGCTTGTTGAAGAAGGCGTGGCGCTGGAAAGTGCCAAAGCGCACGTTGCTGAAGGACAGCCGCGTCAGCACCGAAGATCGGGTCGGCGAAGGTTCATCGCCGCGCTCCAGCCCCTCGCCGGTCTCATAAAGCGAAAAGCTCTTGGACGTCGGCACGCCCAGCGCCTGCAGCATCTCGGTGGCGAGCACCTCGCGCATGCCGCCCTTCAGGGTCAGCCGCCCGTCGCCTGAGCGGGAATGCGGCGTCTGGCCCGAGCCCTTGGTGCCGAGGTCCAGCAGGCGGCCGCGAGGGTCTCCGTCCTCCCGCATCTGGGCGTAGAGGAAGCCCCGCCCGTCCCCGATCTCGGCGTTGTAAACCTGGAACTGGTGGCCGTGGTAGCGAGTGGCCAGGGGCTGGGGCAGGTTGCCCGGCAGCGGCTGGAATAGGGCGAAGGCGTTGCGCCACTCCGCGTCGTCCAGGTTGTCCAGGCCCACGCTCGCGGCGGCGCGGTCATTGCGATAGCGCAGGATCGTTTCGGGAAAGGGGGCCGGGGTCACGGCGTCGGCGAACTCCGGCCCAAGCTTGTCGAACTGCGGATCGGGAAGGTAGGCGGACGAGACGGGCATGACGTGCAGGTGGCCCATGCCGCAGAGCGGGGCAAGGCTCGCCTACAGCCGCTTCAGCCTCAGCATCTGCACCACCTCGCCCGCCGCCAGCGCAGGGCTGCCCGCCGGGCGGCGGACCAGGGCGTCCGCCGCGGCGAACACGCTCACCAGCGATGAGTCCTGGTCGGGGAAGATCGCCGCCGACACCGCACCGTCCGGTTGGGAGCTCAGCCGCGCGCGCATCCAGTGCTCCCGCGGGCCGGTCGCCTCCAGCGGCTCGGCGAGACGGGCGTGCTCCAGGGGAAAGGCCGGGTCGATTCCCTGCCAAGCCGCGAGCAAGGGGCGCAGGAACAGCTCCGCCGCCACGAGGCCGGACGCCGGGTTTCCCGGCAGCCCCAGCACGCGCCGCCCGTCCGGCAGCGTGCCGAACCACGTCGGCTTGCCCGGTCGGAGCCGGATGGTCTCCACCTTCAGCTCCAGGCCGAGGGTCGCCAGGGCCGGCTTGACCAGGTCGTAGTCGCCCACGGACGCCCCGCCGACGGTGACGATCAGGTCCGCCTCCACCCCAGCCAGAGCGTCCAGGATCGCGGTCCGGCTGTCGCGCACCGGGTCGAGCGACTGGGGCCGGCCGCCCCACTGGGCCACGAGCGTTGAGAGCGCGGGTCCGTTGGAGTCGAAGATTTGCGCGTCCGAGGGAGGCGCGCCGCCCGGGCGCACGATCTCCTCGCCGGTGGACAGGATGGCGACCCGGGGCTGGCGGAACACCTGCGCCTGGTGCTGTCCGGCGGAGGCGGCGAGGGCCAGTCGCCAGGCGTCCAGGCGCACCCCGGCGGGCAGCAGGGTGTCGCCCGCCCGAAAGTCGCCGCCCTTCACCCTGACGTGGGCGCCTGGGAACGACGGCGCTCCATCGAAGCGGACGCGATCGCCCTCCCGGGCGGCGCGTTCCTGCACCACGACGGCGCAAGCGGCGGGGACGAGCGCGCCGGTGAACACCCGCACCGCCTCGCCCACCCGGGGCGCCGCGCCCGTGTAGGGGCGCCCCGCGGCGCTCTCCCCGATCAGGCTGAACCCTTCGCGCCAACTCCCGCCCGCCGGCACGGCATAGCCGTCCATGGCCGAGGCGTCGAAGGGCGGCTGGTCGCGAACCGCCCGGATCGGCTCGGCGAGCACCCGGCCGAGCGAGGTCCGGTCGAGCGTGACCGTCTCGCGGCCGCCGGGCGATACCGCGGCCAGCATCCGAGCCCGGGCCTCTTCGACAGGCAGGTCCTTGAGCTGCGTCATGCGCGGTAGTCGCCCGAGGCGCCGCCCTGCTTCTCCAGCAGGCGGACGCCTTCGATCACCATGGCTTTGTCGGCGGCCTTGAGCATGTCGTAGAGCGTCAGGCAGGCGATCGAGCAGGCCGTGAGCGCCTCCATCTCCACGCCGGTCCGCCCCGTCGTGCGGACCCGGGCCAGCACGCGCAGGCCCGAGCCCGCGGGCGCTTCGCCAACCTCGACCTCCACCTTGGACAGGGCCAAGGGGTGGCAGAGCGGGATCAGTTCGGCGGTGCGCTTGGCCGCCATGACGCCGGCGATCTCGGCCACCGCCCGGACGTCGCCCTTCTTGCCCGCGCCGGTCCGGGCGAGCTCCAGGGTGGCCGGCGCCATGCGGATGAACCCTTCGGCCAGGGCCTCGCGGGCGGTGACGGCCTTGTCGGACACGTCCACCATGCGGGCGCGCCCATCGGCGTCCAGATGGGTGAGGTGGGGGCTGAGCGGGCTCACCGCTCCAGCAGCCGGGGCATCAACTCCACCATGTTGCAAGGGCTGTGACGGCTGTCGAGCTGGGGCGCGATCACCGACCAGCCGTCCTTCACCGCGCCGTTGGAGCCCGGCAGGCAGAAGACGAAGGCGCCGCGGATCAAGCCCGCCGTCGCGCGGGACTGCAGCGTCGACAGCCCGATGGCCGCATAGCTGACCATGTGGAAGACCACCGAGAAACCGTCCAGCCGCTTGTCGAACAGGGGCTCCAGCGCCTCGGGCGTCACGTCCCGGCCGGTCATTCCGGTGCCCCCGGTGGTGATCACCACCTCAACCCCCTCGTCGATCCAGCCGTTCACCTGGGCGCGGATGGCGTCCACATCGTCGCGGACGATCGCCCGGCCGGCCACCTCATGCCCGGCGCCGGCGACACGGCCGGCCAGCAGGTCGCCTGAGGTGTCGCTCTCCTCGTCACGGGTGTCGGAGACGGTCAGAACCGCGATCCGCACCCGCTTGAAGGCCTTGGCCTCGTCATAGCGGCCGCCGGCGTCCTTGGGCAGGGCGGAGGGTTTGGGGACGGCGGAGGGGTGGGGCGGCGGAGAGAGTTCGGTCATCCGGCGTCCTCGGCCGCGGGGGCGACATCCCAGCGCGCGGCGTCTTCGATGTCTCGCTGGGTGGGTTCGATCCAGCGCGCACCGTCCGGTCCCTGCGACCGCTTCCAGAACGGCGCGCGGGACTTCAGATAGTCCATCAGGTGGTCTGCGGCCTCGAAGGCGGCCCGACGGTGGGCGGCGGCGGCGGCCACGAACACGATGGCCTCGCCCGGCGCGATCACCCCGTGCCGATGCACGACGAGCACGTCCTGCAGGTCGAAGCGATCGCGCGCGGCCGCGACGGACTTGCCGATCTCGACCTCGGTGAGGCCGGGATAGGCGTCGAGCTCCAACGTCTCCGCCGACCCGTTCTCCGCCCGCATGAGTCCGGTGAAGCTGACGATGGCGCCGGTTTCCAGGCGACCGGCCGAGAAGGCGTCGAGCAGTTCGCCCGGCTGGAACGGGTCGGTTTGTAGGCGCACCGTCACCTCAGCCCCCGCTCATGGGCGGCAGGAAGGCGACCTCGGCGCCGGGGGCCAACAGGACATCGCCCCGCATGATCGCCTTGTCCAGGGCCACCTGCACGCCAGGACCGTCAAGGGCCTCGCCGAGGGCGGGCTGCTGCTCGGACAGCCGTTCGCGAAGGATCGAGAGGCGGTCGGCCGGCACGTCGCGCTCGCGCCAACCGGCCACATCTGCCAGCCTGCCGAACAGCAGCACCTGCGCCACGGCTCAGCCTCCCGTGGTGGACATGTGGCGGGCGACCGCCGGGCGGGCGCCCCGGGCGATGACGAAGTCGTGGCCCTTTGGCTTGGCGGCCAGGGCGCCGAGCACCGCCGCGCGCACTGGCTCATCGTCGGCGGAGGCGCGCAACAGGCCGCGGAGGTCGGTGGCGTCGTCCTGGCCGAGGCACGTGTGCAGGGTGCCCGTGCAGGTCACCCGCACCCGGTTGCAGGTCTCGCAGAAATTATGGCTCATTGGGGTGATGAAGCCAACCCGTCCCCCAGTCTCCGCCACCCGTAAATAGCGTGCAGGGCCGCCGGTGGCGTAGGCCTCCGGCGTCAGCGTCCAGATCGAGGCCAGGGTCGCGCGCACCTCGGTCAGTGCGACGTACTGGTCGGTCCGATCCTCTTCCATCGCCCCGAGCGGCATGGTCTCGATCAGGGTCAGATCGAAGCCCCGCCCGTGGGCCCAGGCGACCATGTCGGGGATTTCGGTCAGGTTGTCGGCCTTCAGGGCCACGGCGTTGATCTTGACGTGCAGGCCGGCGTCCTGGGCGGCGTCCAGGCCCTCCATGACCCGGGCCAGCTCGCCGCCCCGGGTCAGGCGGCGGTAGGCTCCCGCATCCAGGGTGTCGAGCGAGACGTTCACCCGCTTCACCCCCAGCCGCGCCAGTTCGTGCGCGACGCCCGCGAGACGCGTGCCGTTGGTGGTCAGGGTCAACTCGCGCAGCGCGCCGCTGCGCAGATGCCGCGACAGGTTCTCCACCAGGCCGAGGAAGCCCTTGCGCACCAGCGGCTCGCCCCCCGTCAGGCGCAGCTTGGTCATGCCCATGCCCACCAGCACGGCGCAGAGCCGGTCCAGCTCCTCCAGGCTCAGCACCTCGGCGCGGGGCAGGAACACCATGTGTTGCGGCATGCAGTAGGCGCACCGCAGGTCGCAGCGATCGGTGACCGATACGCGGACGTAGTCGATGCGGCGCAGATGGCCGTCAAGCAGTGGCGCGGGCTTGAATGCCGGAGCGTCGACGTGAGGGACGCCTAGGACCTGATCGCCGATGTCGTAAGGTGTCATGCGTCCGCCGGGCTGGACGTACTAGATGGACACTCCCTCATGCCGGTTAAACGCCGGGCGCACCAGCAAGTTTGCGGACCCTGCCGTTTCGACGCCATCGTGCTGGCCGCGGGGGCGGGGACTCGCTTCGGCGGCGGCAAGCTGAGCGCGCCCTGGCGGGACGGCGTGCTGCTGGACTCAGCTCTCCTGGCCGCGTTCGAGGCGCCGGCGCTCCGCGTGATCGTGGTGACGGGCTCAGACCCCGGCGTCGCCGGCATCGCGCAGGCCTTTGCGACCCGGCGCGGCGACGCCTCGCGCCTCGCCCTGGTCGCGGCGCAGGGCTGGGCGCAGGGCCTGTCGGCCTCGCTCAGGGCCGGCCTGGCCGAGGTGTCGCCGGACTGCGACGGGGCGTTCGTCTTCCTGGGCGACATGCCCGCCATTCCGCCGGGGCTGACCCAGCGGATGGCTGAGGCGTTCGGCCCCGGCGTCGCCGCGGTCGCCCCGGTGCTGGACGGGACGCCGGGGCACCCCACGCTGATCGGGCGCGCGCTCTTCGCCGAGGTCATGCGGCTCGAAGGCGATCAGGGCGCGCGCGCCCTGATGGAGGCGCAAGGTCCCCGCTTCGTGCGTCTGCCCGTCCAGGCGGCGGGCGTCCTGCTGGACGTGGACACGCGCGAAGTCCTGGAGGCGCTCGACCCACCCGGCGGCGCGCTCCCAGCAATTCGGAACGGCTGAGATGGACGTCTTCCCCGCCGCCTTCCCGCTCCAGGGCCTTCGCATCGCCGTGGCGGGCGAGGGCGAGGCGGCGGAGGCCAAGGCGCGCCTGTTCGTCGGCTCCCCGGCGATATTGATCCGAGTCGCAGCGGCGGATGCGCTCGCGCCGCAGAGCTACGCCGGCGTCCGCCTGGCCTTCCTCGCGCTGCCGGGCGTGAGCGCGATCGAGGCGGCTGCGGCCGCGCGGGGCGCCGGCGCCCTGGTCAACGTGGTGGATCGGCCCGAGCTCTGCGACTTCAACACCCCCGCCCTGGTGGATCGCGGGGCCGTGGTGGGCGCCATCGCCACCGGAGGGGCCGCGCCGCTGCTGGCCGCCGAGCTGCGCCGGGCGCTGGAGGCGAGCTGGCCGACGGGGCTCGGCGCGGCGGCGCGGCTGCTCCAGGCGCTGCAGGGCGAGGTGCGCGCCGCCTATCCCGCCGTGGCGGAGCGCCGGGCGTGGCTTCGCCGGCTGCTGGATAGCAAAGCGCCCGATCTCGCCATCCGCGGCGAGATGGGCGCCGCCCTGGCCCTCGCCCGGGTGAGCCTTGGGGTGGGCGGGCGCATCGGCCGCCTCAGCGTCCTAGCGCCCCCGGCCGCCCCCGACCTGATCAGCCTGCGCGCGCTGCAGGCGCTCGGCAGGGCGGACCGGATCGTGGTGGCGGCGGGCGTCGACCCGGCGCTGGTGGCGATGGCGCGCCGTGACGCGCCCGTCGACGCCCTGGACGAGGTGAGCGTCGATGCGATCCGCGCTGAGTTGGCGCAAGGCGGCTCAGTGGTGTGCATCGGTCAACCGGCGGAGTTCGCCGCCTTCGGTCAGGCTCACCTCCTGTCGGCTTCCGCCTAGGTCCAGCCCCCCCCGCGAACCGCGGATCGTTCGGGGGCAGCATGGCCGCCAAGCTTGGCTGGAACAGAGCGACAGGGGCGGCGTTGGAATATGCAGCGGCGCTAGGCCGCGTCCTGGGAGACCGACCATGTTGGGGTGGGCGCTTCTTTTCGCGGTCGTAGCGATCGCGGCCTTCTATTTCGGCTTCTTCGCACTCGCGGGCTTGGCGGCGTTGATCGCCAAAGTGCTGTTCCTGATATTCCTGGTCCTGCTGGTCGTCAGCTTTATCGTGCGCGCCTTCCGCGGAAGGTCTGTAGTCTAGCCGTCAGCCTAAGCGTTGGAGCCCCGCGCCGGATAGGCGGCGTAGGGTCCGTCGGCGGAATCTAGGTTACGCCGGCGACACAGGTAAACTTCCTGCTCCACCTGCGCCGTCACATCAAAGCCCGCCGCTCTAAGCATAGCGCGGGCTGCTGCGGCGTTCGGCAGGAACCAGTTGGTCCGATCGCCGCAATAGGCCTGCTCGACGAAATGCAGCTTCGGCCAGTCCGGACGATCGAACACTTCTGTCTCGGTGAACGCGTAATCGGCGGCCACAGCAGAGAAGGCCTCCGATCCTCGTTGCAAGGATTGGAACAGCATCAAGTCGTCGGCGACGTGCTCGTGGATCAAGTCGAGCGCCAGCAGCGGATGGCGCAGGTGATAGAATACGCCCATGAAGATCACGAGGTCGAACCGTTCGCGCAACTCGGCCACTTGATAGACGTCCAACTGGCGGAACTCGATGTCCGGCATAGCTGAAACGTCGGCGGCGAAGCGGGCCTGGGCGAGGTAGCGCGGATCGGAGTCGATGGCGACCACCCGACCCGCGCCCCGCCGCTTCATCTCCAGCGTGTAGAAACCTGCATTGCAGCCGATGTCCAGGACGCTCGCGCCCTGGAGGTCGGCGGGTAAACCACCGTTGAAGCCCGCGAACTTGACCCGCGGATAGTCGCCCAGGAAGTGGTCCGGCGCCGTGGCGACCCCCCGCAAGTCCATGTTGTGGAACCACGGCCCCAACTCACGCACCCGCCGTTCAATCTCGACATCGGACATGAAGGCGGCGGACGAGATGGCGCCGGGGTCAGGGTCGTTCGCAGTCATGGCCATCGCGCCCTGTAACGCGCCGTTGGCGATCCCACCACGGCGAGGGCTCGCTGAGATGGCGCCCACGCGCCAAAATGTCTCTCGACCAGCCGATCTGAAACGCGCCCGTACCAGCCGCCCCGCCGGAGCAAAATCTCTATCGTGCGCCTCGAAATCTCGCGAGGGCGCCAGGCGAGCGAAATCTCCACCTCGTCAGCTCAACGCGTAGACGCAGGTGTGCTTGATGGCCTGGTCCTCCAGCTCGCGGGTCGTCTGCACTTGGTATTCGGCCAGGCGGCGCAGGCGGGCGTGGGGGAGGTAGGTGCGGCCGGGGTCGCCGATCAGCACCTGCGCGCCGTTGGCCTTGGCGGTGCGCAGCCAGTGCTCCACCCGTTCGGCCAAGGGGCGCTCGTAGCAGATGTCGCCGGCCAGGATCACCTCGATGTTGGGGGGCGGCGGGGCGTCGAGCAGGTCAACGCAGGTGAAGCTGACCTCCACCCCGTTGGCCCGCGCATTCAGGGCCACCGCCTCGGCGCAGAAGCCGTCGATGTCGCAGCCCCTCGCGCTCGCCGCCCCCGCCTGCCTCGCCGCGATGGCCACCAGGCCCGAGCCGGTGGCGAAGTCGAGCACGCGCCGGCCCGCAACGACGTGGCGATGGTCCAGCACATAGCGCGCCAGGCCCTGGCCGCCGGCCCAGGCGAAGGCCCAGAACGGCGGCGGCAGGCCGAGCTCGCCCAGCGCCTCCTCGGTCAGCCGCCACAGCGGCGTCACTTCGTCGGCGAGGTGGAGCGCGATCTCCGGCACATGCGGCGGGCGCTGCAGCCGGGTGTTCTCGATGATGAAGGCGCGGCGGTCGGCGATCAACGCCTCAGGGCCAGCAACGCAAAGGCGGCGAACAGCAGCAAGCCGGCGTCGCGGTTGGACTTGAAGAGCTTCAGCGCCCGCGGCGCGTCGTCGGGGCGAAGCCTGCGAACCTGCCAGGCCAGGTGCGCGGCGAACCCCACCGCCAGCAGCAGGCTCCAGGGCGTCCCGGAGGCGACCGCCAGGGCCAGGATGGACGAGAGGGCGTAGAACAACGCCACGCCCCGCCGCACGTCCGCCCCCAACCGCCGGGCGCTGGACTTGATCCCGGCCAGCGCATCGTCCTCGATGTCCTGCAGGGCGTAGATGGTGTCGTAGCCGAGCGTCCAGCACACCCCGCTGGCGTAGAGCGCCAGCGCCGGCCAGCCCAGCCGCCCCTGCACCGCGGCGAACCCCAGCAGCGCCCCCCAGTTGAAGGTCAGGCCGAGCCACGCCTGGGGCCACCAGGTGATCCGCTTCATGAACGGATAGGCCGCCACCAGGCCGAGGGACGCGACGCCCAGCAGGATGGCGGTGAGGTTCATGCGGAGCAGGATGCCAAAGGCGAGAAGGCTCAGGCCCACCAGGAAGGCCCAGGCCGCGCGGACGCTGATCTGGCCCGACGCCACCGGCCGGGCGGCCGTGCGCGCCACCAGCGCATCGACCTTGCGGTCCACGATGTCGTTATAGGCGCAGCCGGCCGCGCGCATGGCCAGCGCCCCCACCCCGATCAGCGCCAGCAGCCTCAGGTCCGGCCAGCGCCCCGCCAGCCCGTCGCCGAGCGCCACCCCCTGCCAGCCCGGCAGCATCAGCAGCCACACCCCCGCCGGCCGGTCGAAGCGGCCGAGCTTCAGCCAGGGGCGTAAGCGCGCGGGCGCAAAGCGGTCCACCCAGTTGCCGCGGGCGGCGTCGGGCAGCGGGGCGGCGGCGCGGGCGGGGATGCTCATCGGCGCGGCAAATCCTCTCTCGCCCGACGCGCGTCGGGGCGGCGGTTCGCATTCGGCGGCGTATCGGTCCATATAGAGGCTTCCCCCCGCTTCGTCGCTCCGAGCCGCCGTCCCATGCAAACTCGCAACCCCTTCTTCGACGAGGCCGCCAAGGTCATGGAACAGGCCATCGGCCTGGCCCAGGCCGCGGGCGAGGAGGCCAAGTCCGCCCTTCGCGCCCAGGGCGACCGCATGGCCGCGGAGCTCGACCTCGTGCGCCGCGACGAGCTGGACGCCCTGCGCGCGGTGCTGACGGCCGAGATCACGGAGCTTCGCGCCGAACTGGCGGCCCTTCGCCCCGCGTCCGCGACGCCAAGTTCGCCCCAGGCGTGACGCCGGTTGAGGGTTTGGCCGCGAGTCAGCTAGTCTGTCCCACGATGCGCCGCGGTTCGGCCTCGCGTCTTCCGCGCGCGGCTGCAGCGTCAGGATTGTAAGTCCATGGACACGCCTCACAACGAAGACGTCGACGTCGGCTTCGATCCCCTGGACGTGGTCGAGCGCGTACTCGACGCGGAGAACCTTGAGTTCGACCGCACCGAGGACGGCGACCTGGCGTTCGCGCTCTCCGGCGACTGGAAGGACTACGAGCTGTGGTTCGCCTGGCGGCCCGAGGCGGACTGCCTGCAACTGTGCCTGTCCATCGACATGAAGGCGGAGAAGGATCGCCGTTCCGCCATGTGGGAGCTGCTCTCCCTGATCAACCAACGCGTCTGGATGGGCCATTTCGAGTGCTGGGCCGAGGACGGGGAGGTCGTGTTCCGCCACTCCATGTCCATGCCGAGCGGGGAACGCCCGACGCTCGGCCAGGCCGCCAGCATGATCGACGCGGCGGTGGAGGCGGCGGACCGCTTCTACCCGGCCTTCGACTTCCTGCTCCGCGGCTCCAAGACCCCCGACGACGCCATGGCCGCCTGTATGTTCGAGACGCAGGGGCAGGCTTAGGCGGCGCTGGACTGCGTCCTTCGAGACGCCCTCTTTGAGGGCTCGTCAGCATGACGAGAGGATGCCGGCATAGTGCTCGTCATGCTGAGGAAGGCTCAGAGGGAGCCTGTCTCGAAGCACGCACGACCTGCGGCCCTGGCGCCTTCCGGGTCGCCCCCTTAACTGTCCCTCATGGGCGTATTCATCGACATCTTGATCGCCGTCGCCATGCTGGCGGTGGTGGCGAGCCTGGGCATGGGCATCTTCTCCTTCCTGCGGGGCGGTGAAGCGGACCGAGCGAACTCCAACAAGTTCATGCGCTATAGGGTGATGAGCCAGGCGGTGGCCATCGTGCTGATCACCCTCGGCTTCATGTACAAGATGGGTCACCACTGAACCGCCGGCCGGAGAACCCGCCATGGTGGTGCTGAACAGGATTTATACGCGCACCGGCGACGCCGGCGACACCGGCCTCGCCACCGGCGAGCGCGTCAAGAAGTTCGCCGGCCGGGTGGAAGCCTATGGCGACGTGGACGAGACCAACGCTTGCGTCGGCCTGGTGCGCCAGCATACCGCGACCGACACGGCGCTCGATCCGATCCTGGAGAGGATTCAGAACGAGCTGTTCGATCTGGGCGCCGACCTGGCGACACCCGAACGCGCCGGAAAGCCTCTCGGCTGGGAGGCGCTGCGAATCACGGCGGGCCAGGTGGAGCATCTGGAGCGTGACATCGACACGCTGAACGAGACGCTGTCGCCGCTGACCTCCTTCGTGCTGCCGGCCGGGACCGCGGCGTCGGCGGCCCTTCATCTGGCGCGCACGGTATGCCGGCGGGCGGAGCGGGTGGCGGTGCGGCTGGCCTGCGAGCCCGGCGAGGCGGTGAGCGCAGAGGCGCTGAAATATCTGAACCGCCTGTCCGACCTGCTGTTCGTCATGGCCCGCTACGCCAACGCCCAAGGGGCGGGCGACGTGCTGTGGACGCCCGGGGCGACGCGGTAGGCTCTTTCTTATTCTCCCTCCCCTCGCAGGGGAGGGTCGGGGTGGGGCGTTTGCGTAGGCTTAAGGTGAAAAGCGCGGGTGGCGCCTCCCGCTCTCCACCCCGAGACGGTGTGCACTCACCCCACCCTGACCCTCCCCTTCGAGGGGAGGGAGAAGCGTCCCGATCACCGCACCGCCGATGTCCCGCCCGCCCCCTGGGCCGCCGTCTGCGGCAGGGTCGGGTAGAGCGGGGTCTTGGAGCCCGGACGGCGGTGGGTGAGGTCGGGCAGGTAAACCACGTGCCCGCAGGTGCGGGTCTGCGCGTCCCACCAGTTGCCCGAGCCTTCGCAGTGCTTCACCGGATCGACCAGATAGACCTGCGACGCCCATACGCCGCCGGCGATCAGCACCAGCAGGAACAGGAAGATCACCTCGATACGCCCGAGGAAACCGCGGCCCATGGAAACCCTCATGGCGTCCTTAATGGGCATGGCGGCGGCGGCCGGCAAGCTGCACGCAACCGCGGAGCCCCGGCCGTGCTTGACACGACCTGGAGCGCAGCGTTTCAAGCACGTCCGAAACCGTCAGAACACATGGCCGGCCGTCCCGATGCGACGGACCCGGCGGAGAGCCGGGAGCTGATATGAAGGTCCTCGTGCCCGTCAAGCGGGTGATCGACTACAACGTCAAGGCGCGGGTGAAGCCCGACCAGTCTGGCGTCGACCTCGCCAACGTCAAGATGAGCATGAACCCCTTCGACGAGATCGCGGTCGAAGAGGCCGTGCGGTTGAAGGAGAAGGGGATCGTCACCGAGATCGTCACCGTCTCCATCGGGCCGCAGCAAGCGCAGGAGACGCTGCGCACCTCCCTGGCCATGGGCGCGGACCGCAGCATCCTGATCGTCGCGGACCAGACCGTGGAGCCGCTGGCGGTCGCCAAGCTGCTGAAGGCGGTGGTGGAAGCGGAAAGCCCTGAGTTGGTGCTGATGGGCAAGCAGGCCATCGACGACGACAACAACGCCACCGGCCAGATGCTGGCGGCCCTGCTCGGCTGGCCCCAGGCCACCTTCGCCTCCAAGATCGAGATCGCCGACGGGGTCGCCACTGTAACCCGCGAGGTGGACGGCGGCCTGCAGACCCTGTCGGCCGAGCTGCCGGCGGTGGTGACCGTGGACCTGCGGCTGAACGAGCCGCGCTACGCCTCGCTCCCCAACATCATGAAGGCAAAGAAGAAGCCGATCGACGCCAAGACGGCGGCCGACTACGGCGTGGACCTGACGCCCCGGCTGAAGGTCTCCAAGGTCGCCGAACCGCCCAAGCGCGGCGGCGGGATCAAGGTCGCCGACGCCGCCGATTTGGTGGGTAAGCTGAGAAACGAAGCGGGAGTGCTCTGATGGCCGTCCTCCTCATCGCCGACCATGACGGATCGGCGCTCCGCGACACCACCCATAAGACGCTCACCGCCGCGCAGGCCATCGGCGGCGACGTCGACATCCTGGTGTTCGGCTCCGGGCTGGACGCCGTGGCCGCCGAAGCCGCCAAGCTGCCTGGCGTGCGCAAGGTGCTGAAGGCCGAGAGCGCCGAGCTGGGCCACGACGTGGCCGAGGCCATCGCCGCCACGGTGGTCCCGCTGGCGGCGGGTTACGACGCCATCCTCACCCCGGCCACCAACGTGGGCAAGAACGCCTCCCCCCGCATCGCCGCCCTGCTCGACGTGATGCAGGTCTCCGACGTGCTGGAGGTGGTGGACGCCAAGACCTTCGTCCGCCCGATCTACGCCGGCAACGCCCTGGAGACTGTGACCTCCCAGGACGCCAAGGTCGTCGCCACCGTCCGCGCCACCGCCTTCAAGGCTGCGGCCGGCGAGGGCGGCTCGGCGAGCATAGAGAGCGTCGAGACGCCCGCGGCCGACAAGACCGCCCGCTTCGTCTCCGAAGAGGTGGTGAAGTCCGAACGTCCCGAACTCGGCGCCGCCAAGATCATCGTGTCCGGCGGCCGGGCGATGGGTTCGGCCGAGGAGTTCCACAAGGTGATCGAGCCCCTGGCCGACAAGCTGGGGGCCGCAGTCGGCGCTTCGCGCGCGGCCGTCGACGCCGGCTACGCCCCCAACGACTACCAGGTCGGCCAGACCGGCAAGGTGGTGGCCCCGGCGCTCTACATCGCGGTGGGCATCTCGGGCGCCATCCAGCACCTGGCCGGCATGAAGGACAGCAAGGTCATCGTCGCGATTAACAAGGACGCCGATGCGCCCATCTTTCAGGTCGCCGACTACGGCCTGGTCGGCGACTACAAGACCATCGTCCCCGAACTGATGGCGGCCCTGGATAAGGCTTAATCTCCCTCTCCCCTTGGGGGAGAGGTAAGGGGCCCATGTGCGAGCGTGGGAAGGGTGAGGGAGCGTACCGCCGCCTGCAGCTGCGATCGGAGCGTGACCCCTCACCCTCCCACGCTGCTCCGCAGCCCGGGCCCCACCCTCTCCCGCAAGGGGAGAGGGGTTCGCGCTCAGCGTCGATCATCCGTGACGAGACAGCCGCCCTTCGGCTTCCTATCTAGTCTTCACAGGCCACAAACCGTGAGACCCGCCATGGACGCCTTCGCTTCCGCCACCGACTACGACGCCGCCCGCTTCAAGCGCGCGGGGCGCGGTCGTGTCTATGACAGCATCATCGACACCCTGGGCGACACGCCCCTGGTGCGCCTGCCCCGGCTCAGCGCCGAGGAGCGGCCCAAGGGCCAAGTGCTGGCCAAACTGGAGTTCTTCAACCCGCTGTCCAGCGTGAAGGACCGCATCGGCGCCTCCATGATCGAGGCGCTGGAGGTGCAGGGGCTGCTGACGCCCGGGGCCACCCTGATCGAGCCGACCTCCGGCAACACCGGCATCGCTCTCGCCTTCGTGGCGGCGGCCAAGGGCTACAAGCTGGTGCTGACCATGCCGGAGTCCAGCTCCATCGAGCGGCGCAAGATGCTGGCGCTGATGGGCGCGCGCGTGGAGTTGACCCCGGCGGAGAAGGGGATGCGCGGCGCGGTGGCCCGGGCTCAGGAGTTGCTGGCCGAAATCCCCGGCGCGGTCATGCCTCAGCAGTTCGAGAGCAAGGCCAACCCGCTCGTCCACCGCGTCTCCACCGCCGAGGAGATCTGGAACGACACCCACGGCGCCGTGGATGCCGTGGTGGTGGGGGTCGGCACGGGCGGCACCATCACCGGCGTCGGCCAGGTGCTGAAGGCCCGCAAGGCGTCGCTGCGCATGGTGGCGGTGGAGCCCGAGGCCTCGCCCGTGCTGTCCGGCGGCGAGCCGGGACCGCACAAGATTCAAGGGATCGGCGCGGGCTTCGTGCCGGGCATCCTCGACCGCACCATCATCGACGAGGTGATCACCGTCTCCAACGCCGACAGCTTCGACTGGGCCCGGCGAGCGGCGCGAATCGAGGGGCTGCCGGTGGGCATCTCGTCCGGCGCAGCCCTCAAGGCCGGCTTCGACCTGGCGGCGCGGGACGAGTACGCCGGCAAGACGGTGGTGGTGATCGTGCCGAGCTTTGCCGAGCGGTATCTGTCAACGGCGTTGTTCGAGGGGCTGTAGGCGCCTCTCCTTGCGGCGAAGCGCAGGCTGGCGCCCCATAGCCTCTTCACTCGGCCTCATCCTGAGCCTGTCGAAGGACGAGGCCGCGGCGCAGACGGTGAAGCACCTCGTCCTTCGACAGGCTCAGGATGAGGTGAATTCAGGCGGTGGGGCAGGTTTGAGCCCCGCCCGCACCGATGTCTTCACCCTCGACCAGCGCTCCGCCGTCATGCGCGCCGTCCCTGCCAGGAACACTACGCCCGAACTCGAGGTCCGCCGCCTGTTGACCTCGCTTGGCGCACGCTATCGCCTGCACCGCCGCGACCTGCCCGGCTCTCCCGACATCGTGCTCGGCCCGCGCAAGCTGGCGATCTTCGTGCACGGCTGCTTCTGGCACGGCCATGAGTGCGCCCGCGGCGCGCGGGTCCCCAAGTCCAACACCGGCTACTGGCTGGCCAAGATCGCCCGCAACCGCGCCCGGGACGCGACCGCCGTCGACGCGCTCACCGCCAGGGGGTGGCGGCCTGAGGTGATCTGGGAGTGCGAGCTGAAAGACGTGGAGGCGCTCACCGCCCGCCTTCGCTCTCTGCTCGAACACCCATGCTTGGTTAAGGCCCGTTAAGCATTGCGGCCTTAGTTTCGTCGCTCGCCGCGCGTTTGACCGCGGCGACCGGACGCCGTGTGATCATGCCCGAAGCCGCCGCTACCCTGACCGCCGCCAGCTTCTCACCCCTGGCCATGTTCATGAACGCCGACTGGGTGGTGAAGGCCGTCATCGCCGGCCTGGTGATCGCCTCGCTATGGTCCTGGGCGGTGATCTTCGACAAGGCGGTGCGCCTGACCGCCATGAACCGCGACGCGGAGGGCTTCGAGGCCGCCGTGGGGTCCGGCCGGCCTCTGGAGGAGATCGCGGCCGAAGTGGGCGAGGACCCTGCCCAGCCCCTGCCCAGGATGCTCCAGGCGGCGCTGCGGGAGTGGCGCGGATCGCGCAGCACCACCCGTGGCGCCCTCACCGACACCCAGACCGCCCTCACCATCAGCCGCATCGACAAGGCGCTGGACAGCGTCATCGCCCGAGAGGGTCGCAAGGTCGAGGAGGGCCTGGGCCTGCTGGCCATCGTAGCCACGGCCTCGCCCTTCATCGGGCTGTTCGGCACGGTCTGGGGCATCATGACCGCCTTCCAGGCCATCGCGATCCAGAAGAACACCAACCTGACCGTGGTGGCGCCGGCCATCGCCCACGCCCTGTTCGCCACCGCCATCGGCCTGATCGCCGCCATCCCGGCCTATATCGCCTACAACAAGTTCTCCACCGACGCGTCCAAGTTCACCGGCCGGCTGGAGTCCTTCGCCGACGACCTGTCGGCGGCGGTGGCGCGACGCCTGGGCGACCGGCTCGGCGGCGGCGCGACGGCCGCCTACGACGCCGAGCGGGTCTGAGCGATGGCGCTCTCGGTCCACGACGCGCTGTCCACCGGACGGCGCGGACGGCGGCGGCGGCGCGGGCGCGCGGCCCTGTCGGAGATCAACGTCACGCCGCTGGTCGATGTCATGCTAGTGCTGCTGATCATCTTCATGGTGTCCGCGCCGCTGCTGACCTCCGGCGTGCCGCTCGACCTGCCCAAGGCCGACGCCAGCGCCATCAGCACCTCCAGCCAGCCCGTCACCGTCAGCATCCAGAAGGACGGCCGCATCTATGTCGGCGAGACCGAGACCGACCTCGACAGCCTGGCTGACAAGGTGAAGGCCGCCGGCGGCGCGGCGGGCGTGGGGACCGGCGGCGCGAGCAAGCCGCTCTACATCCGCGGCGACGGCCAGGCGGTCTACGCCACCGTCGCCCAGGTGATGGCCACCCTGTCCAACGCCGGCTTCACCGCCATGAGCCTGCTTACCGACACCGGCGGGGAGACGCCCCAGCCCCGCGCCAGCGCGTCGTCGACCGACCAGCCCTGACCGGACGCCATGTCGGAGCGCCGTTCAGACCTGCGCCCCGCGCTCGCCGTCTCCGGCGGGCTGCACCTGGTCGTGTTGCTGGCGCTGCTGATCAGCTGGCGCTTCGCCCCGCCGCCGCCCAGGCCGCTGCAGGCGGTGGCCGTCAGCATCGTCTCCAACGCGTCCGTCGCCGACGTGCGCCCCGCCGAGCAGGCGCCGCAGCGCCAGACCGCCGCCGAACCTGAGCCCACCCCCTCGCCCGAGCCGCCCTCGCCCGTCGAGGCGCCCGCCCCTCCGGCCCCTGCGCCCCCGCCACCGGCGCCGGCCCCTCGACCGCGGCCGCATCCGCAACCCGTCCCGACGCCCGCGCCAGAGCCGGAACCGCCGCCCCCGCCGCGTCCGCGCCCCATCCACCACACGCCCAAGCCGATCCCGAAGCCTATGCCGGAGCCTGCGCCCGAGCCGAAGCCCAAACCGAAGCCTGAACCCAAGCCGCAGCCCCGCCCCAAGCCCGCACCGCGACCAAAACCCCAACCGACGCCCGAACCTTCGCCTGAGCCCACGCCCCCCAAGACCCGGCCGAAGGTCACGCCGACCCCGAAGGCCGCGCCAGACCTGAACCTCGACAGCCTCAGCAAACCCACCGCCAAGTCGGCGCAGGCGAAAGCGCTCAACCTGGACGCCCTGTCCAAGTCACAGGCGCAAAAGCAGAGCCTGGACCTCACCGCCCTGTCCGACACGCCGGGCAAGGGCCATGCGCAGAAACACGCATCCAGCCTCGACCTGACCGCCCTCGCAGACGCAGGCGGCCATCGTTCCAGCGCCGCGAAAGGCGCAGCACGTGCGGAGACGGACAAGACGGCGCGGCAGGCGGTGGGTCAGGCCAAGGGCCTGGATGCGGCGAGCGTCGGGGCGCTGAAGGCCAAGATCACCCGGCTCTGGAACCCCGAATGCGGCGTGAAGGTCGATGTACGCATCCTGCTGCGCGCCGATCACTCCCTGGCGACCAAGCCCACCATCCTGGCGCACAGCACCGGCGACGCCGACGACGCCAAGGTGGCGTCGGCCACCGCCCACGCCCTCGCCGCGGTCCAGCAGGCCGCGCCGTTCACCGAGCTTCCATCCAACGCGCCCCGGGACCTCGTCCTGCACTTCACCCCCACCGAAGGGTGCGCCGGCTGACGCAGGCTCGCTCACGACCGGACTTGATCTCGCCGCGTTGGACGGGAAATAGCTTTTCCGCTCGCCGGACTGCTAGGGACCGCTTCATGCGCCTTTTCGCCACCGCCCTCGCCGCCCTGCTCGCAACCGCGGCCCCGCTCGCCCTGCCGACCGCCCACGCCCAGCCCGTGGAAGTGGACATTAACAAGGGGGTCGCCCAATCGGTCTCCATCGCGGTGCCGCCGTTCAGCGGCGCCGACCCCCGCACCGCCGAGCTTGGCCCCCGCATCGCCGAGGTGGTGGCCAAGGACCTCGAGCGGTCCGGCTTCTTCCATGCCCTGACTGACGGATACCCCCAGCCCGGTCTCAACATCAACGTACAGCCCGCCTTCGCCGCCTGGCGCGGGGTCAACGTGGTCGATCTGGTGAACGGCGCGGTGAGCACCGACGCGGACGGGCGGCTGCGTGTGGACTTCCGGCTGTGGGACATCAGTGTCGGGTCCCAGCTGATCGGCACCCAGTTCACCTCAAGCCCGGACAACTGGCGGCGGGTGGCGCACAAGATCGCCGACGCGGTCTACACGCGCCTGACCGGCCAGGGTCCCTACTTCGACACCCGCATCGTGTTCGTGGCCGAGAGCGGCTCCAAGACCCACCGCGTCAAACGGCTGGCGATCATGGACCAGGACGGGGCCAACCCCAGCTATCTGACCAACGGCGCCTATGTGGTGCTGAACCCGCGCTTCTCCTCCACCAACCAGCAGATCACCTATGCGGCGCTCAGCAAGGACGCGGTGCGGGTCTATCTGTTCGATATCGATACCGGGCGGCGCGAGACCATCGGCTCGTTCCCCGGCGAAATGGCCTTCGCGCCGCGCTTTTCGCCCGATGGGACCAAGGTCGCCCTGTCGGTGGAGAAGAACGGCAACACCGACATCTACGTGGTGGACTTGCGATCGCGCGAGAGCCGGCGGCTGACCTCCGACCCGTCGATCGACACCTCGCCCTCCTATTCGCCGGACGGCTCGAAGATCGTCTTCACCTCAGACCGCGGCGGCAAGCCACAGCTCTACATCATGGGCGCAGAGGGCGGTGAGGCGCATCGGATCACCTTTGGCGGCGGCGAGTACACCACGCCCGTCTGGAGCCCCAAGGGCGACCTGATCGCCGCCACCAAGCAGAGTGGCGGCCAGTTCCATATCGTCACCCTGCGCCCCGACGGCGCCAGTGAGCATGTGCTGACCTCATCTTTCCTTGACGAAGGTCCGACCTGGGCGCCGAATGGCCGCGTTCTGATGTTCTCTCGTGAAATGCCGGGTTCAGGTCCGCGTTTGTGGACCATAGACGTTTCCGGCCAGAACGAGCGGCTGGAGCCATATCCGGGGGGCGCAACGGACCCGGCCTGGTCACCGTTGCTGAAGTGAGTAAACGGCCGGCGTTCTTCGGTCAGCGAACGAACTGAAGACGAAGGAGCCCCCATGATCGCCTTTCCCCGGAAGACGGTGCTGAAACTGGCGCTTGCCCTAGGCCTCGCCGCGTCGGCCGCCGCCTGCGCCCACAGGCCGCCGCCGCCGCTCGCCGACACCGGCGCGCCCCCGCCGCCCCCTCCCCCGCCGCCGTCCGGCGTGTACGGGCCGCCTCCGGGGCCGGTCGCCGGCGCTCCCATCCCAGGCTCCGTCCGCGACTTCGTGGTCAGCGCGGGCGACCGGGTCTATTTCGAGCTGAACGCAGACCAAGTCAGCGGTCAAGGCCAGAGCGTGCTCGACGCCCAAGCCCAATGGCTGCAGCGCTATCCGCAGGTGGCGGTTCGTATCGACGGCAACTGCGACGAGCGCGGCACCCGCGAATACAACCTGGCGCTAGGTGCGCGCCGGGCCGAAGACGTGAAGCGCTATCTCGTCAGCCGCGGGGTCTCGCCGGCGCGGATCAGCACCATCTCCTACGGCAAGGAGCGCCCGATCGATCCAGGCACGGGCGAGGACGCCTACGCCCACAACCGCAACGCTCACACCGCTATCACGTCAGGCGCGATCGGCGGCGGCAGCAACAGCGACTTCTCCGGCGCCGGCGCCGGCGAACAGCAGTAACTTCGGCTCGAGGGGTGGCGGCGGGCCTTCCTTCCGCCACCCGGCCAAGGTTATGAGCCTAGTATGACCGTCCGTCGCCTGCTCGTCGCCACCGCCGCGCTCCTGGCCGTGAGCGGCTCCGTGTCGGCGCAGGATACAGGCGCTGACCGCAGGATGGACCAGTTGGAGAAGCAGGTGCGCGAGTTGCGCGCCATCGTCTTCCAGGGGCGCGACACCGGCCAGCCGGTCGAGGTCAGGCCGGCAGGTCCCGATCCCGCCGTGACGTCTCTCGACCAGCGCCTTAGTGGCGTGGACGACACCATCCGGCAGATAAAGGGTCAGCTGGAAGTGCTGACGCACGACACAGACGAGGCGCGGCAAAACGCCGCAGCAGTGCGGGATCAGGACGGTGAACTCCGCGGCGAGCTGAAAGATCTTACTGCGCGTGTGGCGAGGCTGGAGGCGCAACTGTCGCCTGGCGCAGGCGCCGTCCCGCCCGCGCCGACCGACGTTCCGCCGCCCCCTACCCCGTCCGCCCCGCCTCCTCCTGATGCGACCGCAGCGGCCCAGGCGGCCGATACCGGCAGGCTGGGCGGAGCGCCTCCGTCATCCGGTCCGCAGGCGCCACCAGCGGCGGCGGCGGCGGCGACTCCGGCTGGGGCCTATCGCGCGGCCCGGGCGTTGCTGACGGCTGGCGACTACGCAGGGGCGTCCAACGCCTTCCAGGGCTATCTGACCCGTTATCCGAAGGAAAAGAACACGCCGGAAGCCTATTACTGGCTGGGCGAGAGCGACTATGCGCGAGAGGACTACGCCGACGCGACGCCAGCCTACGCCCGGGCGCTGAAAGGCTGGCCCAAGCTCCCTTGGTCGCCGGACGCCACGGTGAAGCTGGCCCGGGCTCTGGCCGAGACCAACCGCACGCCGGAGGCCTGCGCCGCCCTGGCCGAGTTCGACCACCGCTACCACGCCGCCGCCTCGCCCACGGTCAAGGCGCGCGCCGAGGCGGTGCGCGGGCGAGCCAAGTGCGCCGCCTGATCGACGCGCTGGCGAGGGCCGAACGCCCGCCGCTTGCAAGATGATCCCAGAGGCGATCTCGGCGACCGTCTCCATATTGGATCGCCGGCTCGATCCCTGCAGCGAGGCCCCGGTGACTGTCGGCTTTTCAGGCGGGAGCGACTCCCTCGCCCTGTTGCTGTGCGCTCGGGCCTGGGCGACCCGCCATCGCCGCCCGTTGCTCGCCCTGACGGTGGATCACCGGCTCCAGCCTGAGAGCGGCGGCTGGACCCGGGCCGCGGGCGAGACGGCGCGAGCCTTGGGCGTTGCATGGCGCGCCCTGGCCTGGTGCGGCCCTAAGCCCTTCACCGGCCTGCAGGCCGCGGCGCGCAGGGCCCGGCACGCCCTGCTGGCGGAGGCGACCCGGGCGGCCGGCGGGCGGGTGCTGATCCTCGGCCACACCGGCGATGACATCGCCGAGTCGGAGCTGATCCGGCTGGAGATCCCCTCGCACGGCCGGATGGTGGAGTGGGCGCCATCGCCGGCATGGCCGCAGGGTCGGGGCGTCTTCCTGCTGCGGCCCCTGCTGGCGCTACGCCGGCGCGAGCTGCGCGCATGGCTCGCCGATCAGGGGCTCGCCTGGCTGGAAGACCCGGCCAACACCGACCCTGCGTCCGCTCGCGGCCGCGCCCGGGCCACGCTGGCGGCGCGCCTGAGCCCGCCCTCTTCGCTGGCGGCGCACAGCCTGTCGTCATGCGACGACCTGCCGGGGCCGGGCTTCGCAGGCGCCGCCAGCCTGCAAGCCTGTGGGACCCTGGAGCTCGATCCGCCGTGGGCCCACGATCCCTGCGCGATCGACCCCCTGGGCAGGGCGCTGGTTTGCATCTCAGGCGCCGAGCGGCCGCCGCGACGCGCCCAGCTGGAGCGAGTGCTGGCTCGGATCGAAGCCGGTCCAGATTTTACCGCCACGCTCTCCGGCGCACGGATCGAATGGGGCCCCCACCGACTGCGACTCAGCCGTGAGCTGGGTCGCCGGCGCGCTTCAGCCATGCCGCTCCTCGCGGGCGAGGGTGTCGTCTTCGATGGTCGCTTCGAGCTGACGACGCACATGGTCGGCTGGCGCGTTGCGGCGCTGGGCGCCGACAGAGCCAGGCTGACGGAAACGGATCGCCGCGCGCTACGGGCGATCCCCGCGGTCGCGCGGGCCGCCCTGCCCGTCCTGCTCGGGCCTGACGGGCAGGCGGCGCTGCCTGCCCCTTTCGGCGGCGGTCCGGCCGAGGCGCGCAGGCTGATCGGGCCGCGCCTTGCCGCCGCCTGGGGCCTGATCCCCGACGAACGCCGGCTGAACGCCCTCTCGACTGCGCAGGATGCAGGTAGCGCCGCGTGCGCGCTCATCCTATCTTCAGCTTCGATGGGTGGATCATTGCGTCAGGCGACGGCGGCGGACCGTTCGGCGGCGGTTTGGACCCATTTGCGGGCCTGAAGGATGAACATGAACTTGCGCAATCTCGCCATCTGGGGCGTGATCGTGGTGGTGATCATCGCGCTGTACAGCGTGCTGAATCCCAGCACCCATGGCGCCAATGCGTCCAACGAAATCAGCTATTCCCAGCTGCTGCAGAAGGTCGATAGCGACCAGATCAAGGACGTCGTCGTCCGTGGCGAAATGGTTCAGGCGCAAGACGCCGCCGGCCGCAAGTTCCTGGTCACCACGCCGGGGTCCCAGGACGACCTGCTGAAGCGGCTTGAGGCCCACGGCGCCAACATCCGCGTCCAGTCCGCCCAGCCGTCGGGCTGGATGCAACTGCTCGGCAGCCTGCTCCCGATCCTGCTTCTGGTCGGCGTGTGGGTCTTCTTCATGCGCCAGATGCAGGGCGGCGCCCGCGGGGCTATGGGGTTTGGCAAATCCAAGGCCAAGCTGCTCACCGAAAACAAGCTGAAGGTCACCTTCGAGGACGTTGCAGGCGTCGAGGAGGCCAAGGACGAGCTGAACGAAATCGTCGACTTCCTGAAGGACCCGGGTCGCTTTCAGCGGCTAGGCGGCAAAATCCCTAAGGGCGCGCTCCTGGTGGGCCCTCCAGGTACGGGTAAGACCTTGCTGGCGCGGGCCATCGCCGGCGAGGCGGGCGTTCCCTTCTTCTCCATCTCGGGATCGGACTTCGTCGAGATGTTCGTCGGCGTGGGTGCGTCCCGGGTGCGCGACATGTTCGAGCAGGCCAAGAAAAGCGCGCCCTGCATCATCTTCATCGACGAAATCGATGCGGTGGGGCGTCACCGCGGGGCGGGGCTCGGCGGCGGCAATGACGAGCGCGAGCAGACCCTGAACCAGCTGCTGGTGGAGATGGACGGCTTCGAGACCAACGAAGGCATCATTCTGATCGCGGCCACCAACCGGCCGGACGTGCTCGACCCCGCTCTGCTGAGGCCGGGCCGGTTCGACCGTCAGGTCGTGGTGCCCAACCCGGACATCAATGGGCGCGACCGCATCCTGCGCGTGCACATGCGCAACGTGCCGCTCGCGGCGGACGTGGATGTTAAGACAATCGCCCGCGGCACGCCGGGCTTCTCCGGCGCGGACCTGATGAACCTGGTCAATGAGGCGGCTTTGATGGCGGCGCGGAAGAACCGCCGCATGGTCACCCAGCGCGATTTCGAGGACGCCAAGGACAAGGTGATGATGGGGGCGGAGCGCCGCTCCATGGTCATGACCGAAGACGAAAAGCGCATGACCGCCTATCACGAGGGCGGCCACGCCATCGTGGCGCTGAACGTTCCCTCCACCGACCCCGTCCACAAGGCGACGATCATCCCCCGGGGACGCGCCCTGGGCATGGTGATGCAGCTGCCCGAGCGGGACAAGCTGTCCATGTCCTACGAGCAGATGACCTCGCGCCTAGCCATCCTGTTCGGGGGCCGGGTGGCGGAGGAGATCATCTTCGGCCGCGACAAGGTCACCTCCGGCGCCTCGTCCGACATCAGCCAGGCGACCAAGCTGGCCCGCGCCATGGTCACCAAGTGGGGCTATTCCGAACAGCTCGGCGTAGTGGAATATGGCGACAACCAGGAGGAGGTGTTCCTGGGCATGTCGATGGGCAAGAGCCAGAACATCTCGGAAGAGACAGCCAAGACCATCGATGCGGAGGTCAAGCGGCTGACCCAGGCGGGCTTTGACGAAGCCCGCCGGATTGTCACCACCCGGATCGAGGACCTGCATACCCTAGCCAAGGCCATGCTCGAATACGAGACGCTGACCGGCTCCGAGATTACCGACGTGCTGAAGGGCATCCCGCCCAAGCGCGAAGAGATCGAAGGGCCGCCGCCGTCAAGCTCGACTGTATCAGTGCCGTTGACCCATGTTGAGCCCGAGCCGCAGCCGGCCTAGCGGCTCCGGTTCAGAGAGAACAAAGCATCAAGGGAGGGTCGCTCATGCGGCCCTCCTTTTTTCTGGGTGGACTTATGGGGAAGGATATCCGCCGGCCGCAGGTGATGGGCGTGCTCAATGTCACGCCGGATTCGTTTTCGGACGGGGGCCGCTTTGCGCATATCGAGGCCGCGGTGGGGCATGGCCGCGAGATGGCGGCTGACGGCGCGGAGTGGCTCGACATCGGGGGAGAGTCCACCCGCCCGGGCGCGCAGGAGATCGCCGAGGACGTGGAACTGGCCCGCGTCATACCCGTGATCAGGACGCTGAGCGAACAGGTGCAGACTCCCATCTCCATCGACACCCGCAAACCGGGCGTCGCCTGGGCGGCGGTGCAGGCGGGGGCGAGGATGTGGAACGACATCACCGCCCTGACCGGCGCTCCCGACAGTCTGGCGACGGCGGCGGAGTTGGGCGTGCCGGTGGTGCTCATGCACATGCAGGGCGAGCCCGCCACCATGCAGCACGCGCCCAGCTATTGCGACGCGGTGGCGGAGGTCTGTGCGTGGCTGCTCGCCCGGGCGGAGGCCGCGATGGCGGCCGGGGTGGCGCGTGAGGCGATCTGGCTCGATCCCGGCATCGGCTTCGGCAAGCGACTGGAAGATAACCTGGCGTTGCTCCGCCATCTGGACCGCTTGGTGGCGTCGGGCTTCCCGGTCCTGCTGGGCGCTAGCCGCAAGCGCACGGTGCGCTCCATCGATCCGACCGCCCTAAACCCGACAGACCGGCTGGGAGGCTCGCTGGCCATGGCGCTGCAGGGCGCCCGCTGCGGCGTCGCCGCCGTCCGGGTGCACGACGTCCGCGAGACGGTGCAGGCCCTGGACGTGCAGGCCGCCATCCTCGACAGCGTGCCGAACACCACGACGCCCGACTGAAGGGATGGGAGTGTCGGCCGACCAAGCCTGCCGGCCCGGGGGGCTGGGGGGGCTGTTCAGGATCCGGACCGTCAGGAGTTCCCAGCCGGCCGACATCGCCTGTATCGCGAGCGCCTGAGGCGCAGCCGCGTCCACAATGGGACCATTTCGTGGCGCATCGTTAAGCCCTTAGGGAGGAGGCGCGCACGCCAGACGCCAAGCCCTTTCCGAGTTAGGCCAAACGCTTAGATAGGAGCGTTCACCCTGGGAGCGCCCATGAGTTTCGACCTGTCGCCGACCCCGTCTCAGCCGATCGTCTTCTTCGAACGACGGGAGCTGGATACGCTCATGCAGCTCTACGGCCGGCGGGTCGCGGCGGGAGAGTGGCGGGACTACGCCCTGGACGGCCTGAGGGAGTCGGCCGTGTTCTCCATCTTCGAGCGGGCGGCGGAACAGCCGCTCTACCGCATCGAAAAACGCCCCGTGCTCGCCAAGCGGCAAGGTGCATGGGCGGTGATCGGGCGAGGGGGAATGGTGCTGCGCCGGGGCCATGAACTGGCCGACGTGCTGAAGGTGTTCGAGGCGCGCCGCTTCAGGGTTGTGGACTGACGGATACGAAAACGCCCCGGCCGTGAGGCCGAGGCGCTGCAGGTCAGAACGGGTTAGGCTGGCGCTTAGCGGCGATTGCCCATGAACATCATCAAGAACTGGAACAGGTTGATGAAGTCCAGATAGAGGCTTAACGCGCCATAGTTGGTGGCCACCGCCATGCCGGCGCTATCGCCGCCGATGCGGTAGTAGGTCGACTTCAGACGCTGCGTATCCCAGGCGATCAAGCCTGCGAAGATCAGCACGCCAAGCGCGCTGACGGTGAAGGCCAGCATGGAGGAATGCAGGAACATGTTGACGACGCTGGCGATGATGATGCCGACCAAACCGACGATCAGGAAACTGCCGATCGCCGAAAGGTCCCGCTTGGTCGAATAGCCGTACAGGCTAAGCGCCCCAAAACCTGCCGCCGTGACGAAGAAGGTCGTGGCGATCGACTCGCCCGTGTAGCGCAGCAACAGCACGCCGAACGAGGCGCCGATCAGACTGACGATGGTCCAGTACAGCGCCGCCGAGTTCTGCGGCGTCGCGGTGCGCATCAGGAAGGCGGAGCCCAACAGGACCACCAGCGGCGCGAAGGCGAGCGCCATCCCGATCGGAGTGTAGCCGACCTGGACGCCGTACTGGGTCTGCACCTGCTGAAACAGGTACTGGGCGACCGGAGCGTGGGAGGTCAGCCAGGCGAGTACGCCCGATACCACCAAGCCCAGCGCCACCTTGTTGTAGACGCCGAGCATGAAGGACCTGAGCCCCGCATCCACGGCCATGTCGGCCTGGGGCGTCCCGAATGGGCGCGCAAGACCGCGATTGAAGTCGCTCATGGCGAACAAACCCTTTGAGTTACGCCCAATGGCGCTTGGCTAGATATCGTCGAGCTTGTGGAAACACGCAAGGGCGCGACCGGGTGCGCACGCGACCTTGAGCGCTTAAACTTAGGCCATGATCCGCCTGTTCGCCGCCATCGCGCTGCCCGATGACATCGCCGATGGCCTGGCGCGGCGCCAACAGGGGCTTCCAGGCGCGCGCTGGCGTCGGCTGGAGACGCTGCACATCACGTTGCGCTTCTTCGGCGAGGTGTCTGAGACCCTGGCCGCCGATCTGGACGCTCAGCTTGCGGCCCTCTCCATGTCAAGTTTCGAGCTGGAGCTGCAGGGCGCAGGCGCCATGGGCGGGTCGGACCAGGCGCGCTCGGTCTGGGCGGGAGTGGTGGAGAGCGAGCCACTGCGCCGCCTCGCCGCCAAGTGCGAGACCGCCGCCAAGCGCTGCGGCCTCGCGCCGGAAATGCGCGCCTACCGCCCCCACGTCACCCTGGCCTATCTGAGGCGCAGCCCCGAGGCGCGCGCCGCCGCCTGGCTGCAGGGCCACAACCTGCTGCACTCGCCGCCCTGGCGCGTGCGGGCGTTCGGCCTGTATTCCAGCTGGCGTTCCAGCGAAGCCGCCCGCTACGAGCTGGAACGCAGCTATCCGCTCGCTTGAGCCTCCTCCCGCCCAAGGCCGACCATGACCACCCTGCCCGCTCCGGACCTGCGCCCGCGCCGCAGCGTGCTCTACCTGCCGGGATCGAACGCCCGCGCGCTGGAAAAGGCGCGCACCCTGGCGTGCGACGCGGTGGTGCTGGACCTGGAGGACAGCGTGGCGCCCGACGCCAAGGCGGACGCCCGCGCCCAGGTGGTGGCGGCGCTTGCACAGGGCGGCTTCGGCCGGCGCGAAGTGGTGGTGCGGGTGAACGGGCTGGCCACGCCCTGGGGCGGGGATGACCTGGCGGCGCTGACGGCCTGCGCGCCCGACGCCGTGCTGGTCCCCAAGATCACCGACGCCGGCGACATCGCCCGCTACGACCAGCGCTTGGCCGACGCGCCGGCGCCGACACGTCTGTGGGTGATGATCGAGACCTGCCGCTGCCTGTTCCATCTCGACGCCATCGCATCGATGGCGTCGAGCACCCGGCTGGCGGCTTTGGTGGTCGGCGGCAACGACCTCGCCAAGGAGATGCGCGCCGAACCCGGTCCATATCGCGCGCCGCTGCAGCCCGCCCTGGCGCTGAGCGTCGCGGCGGCGCGCGCCCATGGCCTTGCAGTGTTGGACGCCGTGTTCAACGGGCTGGAGGATGCGACCGGACTGGAGGCGGAATGCCGCCAGGGTCGCGCCTTCGGCTTCGACGGCAAGACCCTGATCCATCCCGCTCAGATCGAGGTGGCCAATTCGGTGTTCAGCCCGTCGGCCGAACAGCTGGCCTGGGCGAAGGCGGTGGCCGACGCCTTCGCCGACCCCGCCAACGCCGGACAGGGGGTGCTGAGGGTGCAGGGCCAGATGGCGGAGATGCTGCACCTGGCCCAGGCCGAGCGGCTGCTGGCGGTGGGCGCGGCGACCGGGTGACGGGCGATTGGCGAGAGAGCGCGCGCTTTCATGTTCCACTCGGGCTCATCCTGAGCTTGTCGAAGGACCAGGCCGCGGCGCGCTCGGTGGACGCCTCGTCCTTCGACAAGCTCAGGATGAGGCGAATGTGAACGTCGCGACCAGGGGTTGCGCCCACCCCTATTCCGGGTTCTCCAGGCTGAAGGTCTGGGACTGTTCGTCGAAGGCGAACAGCTCTGCGTAGCGGCCCCAGTTCACCGCGGCGTCCATGGTCTCGTCGGCGTATTCCTGGCTCATCACGTCCTCCAGCTCCTCCGAGAAACGGCGATAGGGGGCCATGTGGGTGGGCCGTTCGTCCAGAACCCTGCGGATCAGAGCGACGATGGGCACGTGAGCGAGCAGCTGCTGGCCGAACAGGCGCTTGCGGGCGTCGCTGTCGCTGTCCACGAACCGGCGTCCGGCCTCGCTCAGCGCGATGTCGCCATGCGCCACCTCGGCGAAACGCAGCAGCTGCAGCGACTCCGCCAAGGGGAACAGCTCGTCGATCTCCAGCTGCAGGTCTTCGGCCAGCATCGGCAGGTCGGCGCGGCCGTCGAAGGGCGCCTTGGCCAGGGTCTCCATCAGTCCGGCCAGCAGGTTGGTGGACACGCTGTCCAGCCCCCAGCGGACCCCGGCGTCGGCGGCGGTCTCCGGCGTCGGCTGCTCGGCCCGGAGCTTGGGGTCCAGCGGGTTGGTCATGCGACCGTAGATGTCGTCCACCAGTTGGCGGAAGGCCGGCGCGGACCGGTCGCGCGGATGGGCGAGATCGACCAGGATCTCGTGGGCGATGCGGCCCGGATTGGAGGCGAAGATGATGATGCGGTCGCACATCAGGACCGCCTCCTCGATGTTGTGGGTCACCAGCAGGATGGAGGACAGCGGAAGCTTCTTCTCCTGCCACAACTCCACCAGGTCGGTGCGCAGCGTCTCGGCGGTCAGCACATCCAGCGCCGAGAAGGGTTCGTCCATCAGCAGCAGCTCGGGATGCACGACCAGGGCGCGCGCGAACCCGACCCGCTGGCGCATGCCGCCCGACAGCTCGCGCGGATAGGCGGACTCGTATCCGTCCAGCCCGATCAGGTCGATCGCCCCCACCGAGCGCGAGCGCCGCTCCGCCGCCGGCACGCCCAGGGGCTCCAGCCCGATCTCCACGTTCTCCAGCACGGTGAGCCAGGGGAAGAGCGCAAAGCTCTGGAACACCATAGCGATTCCGTGCGAGGGCCCGGTCACCGGCCGCCCGCGCCAGCGCAACTCCCCCGACACCGGGCGAGACAGCCCGGCGATGATGCGCAGCAGGCTCGACTTGCCCGAGCCCGACCGGCCGAGCAGGCCCACGATCTCGTTGCCGCGCAGGTCCAGGTTGATGTCGTCGAGCACCAGCAGCTCGGTCCCGACGCCCTTGGAATAGGCTTGGCGGACGTGGCTGATCTCCATCAGCGACCGGCCGGCGGGGGCTGCTGCGATCGCGATGTCAGTCATGATGTCGTCCCTGCCATTCGATCCGCGATCTTCTCCCTCCCCCTCGGGGGGAGGGCCGGGTGGGGGGCGTTTCCGGATGGAGCGCGGCGGCTGACGCGACCCCCACCCCGCCCCTCCCCTCAGGGGGGAGGGAGATATTGCGCCTTCCCATCCCGCTCAATCCATCCGCAGGCGCTTGGAGGCGTAGTCGAACAGGGGCCGCCACAGGGCGCGGTTGAAGCCCACCACGAAGATGCTCATGACCGCCGCGCCCAGCGTCACCCGAGGAAAATCCGCCCGGGTGGTGGCGTCGGCGATGAAGGCGCCGAGGCCATGGGCGGTGAGCCGGGTGTTCCCCCAATTGGCCACCTCCGCCAGGATCGAGGCGTTCCAGGCCCCGCCGGACGCGGTGATGGCCCCGGTGACGTAGTAGGGGAAGACGCCCGGCAGCGCCACGCGCCGCCACCAGCTCCAGCCCCGCACGCCGAAACTCCGCGCCGCTTCCTGCAGGTCGCTCGGGAAGGCGCTGGCGCCGGCGATGACGTTGAAAAGGATGTACCACTGGGCGCCCAGGATCATCAGCGGCGACAGCCAGATGTCGGGCGAGGCGTGGAAGCGCACGATGGCCACCACCACCAGCGGGAACAGCAGGTTGCTCGGGAAGGCCGCCAGGAATTGGACGATCGGCTGGACCCGGGACGCCACTGCGGGCCGCAGCCCGATCAGCACCCCGATGGGAACCCAGATGACGCTGGAGATGGCGATCAGCACCAGTACGCGGATCAGGGTCAGACCGCCCAGGCCCACGACGCCCAACGCCTCCAGCGGGCGCACCTCGCTGCCGATGTAGGCGATCACCCGCCACGCCACCCAGGCGGCGAAGATCGCCACCACCGCGAAGAAGGCGTAATCGGCCCCTTTGCTCGACCAGGCCTGCGCTAGCCGGCGCGGAGGCGGACGGCCGCCGCCCAGGTGCACGCGGGTCAACACGCCGGCCAGTTTGGCGAACGGCATCCACAGCCGCCGGGCCAGCCGGGCGCGCTGAAAAAAGTTGAGCAGCCAGGATTCCGCCGGTGGCCCCTGGGCGGGCGCGAGCTCCACGGTGAACTTCTGCGACCAGGCCACCAGGGGGCGGAACAGCAGCTGGTCATAGGCCAGGATCACCAGCCCCATGGCCAGGATCGCCCAGCCGATGGCGTGCAGGTCCTTGTGTGCGATGGCCACCGCCACGTAGGAGCCGACCCCCGGCAAGGTGATGGAGACCTGGCCGACGCTGAACACCTCCGACGCCACCACGAAGAACCAGGCGCCGGACATGGACATCATGGCGTTCCAGATCAGGCCAGGCGCTGCGAACGGGACCTCCAGCACCCAGAACCGCCGCCAGGGGCCGAGCCGCAGCGAGTCCGACACGTCGCTCAGGTCGCGCGGCACCGTCTTCAGCGACTGGTAGAAGCTGAAGGTCATGTTCCAGGCCATGCTCGTGAAGATCATGAAGATCGCCGCGAGTTCGGCCCCGAACACCTTTCCCGGGAACAGGCCGAGAAAGAAGGCGAGGGTGAAGGACAGGAAGGTCAGGATCGGCAGCGACTGCAGGATGTCCAGCAACGGCACCAGGATCACCTCGGCCCGTCGGCTCTTGGCCGCCAGCGCTCCGTAGGTGAAGGTGAACAGGACCGAGCAGGCCATGGCCGCCACCATCCGCAGCGTCGTGCGCAGCGCATAATTGGGCAGAGCATAGGGGTTCAGGCTGATCGGCGTCCGGGTCGCGGCCGCCATGGGCTGCAGCGTCTCGCGCCCCCCCACCGCCACGAGCGCCAAGCCGCCGATCACCAGGGCGAACACGGCCCAGTCCCAGACGCTGGGCACGACGCGCCAACTCTTGCGCACCGCGAGAAGGGGGTGAACGGCGGCCACGGCTTCCCCTCCGCCAACGTGTGTTCAAGCGATGGCGCGGGCTCTAGCGAAGATCAGACGACGCGGCAATCGTGGCGCAGCGATGGCTGCATCAACGCCCCTACCCGCCCATCAGGACGTCGACAGCGGCAGGTGAGCTTACGACCGCAGACTGGCGTAGGAAGGCGGCCTTTCCGCCCCAGAACCTAGCGCGCCTAGGGATGCGCGATCGGCGCGGCCGAGGCGACGTGAGCCGTAGCGTCGGGCGACGGGGTGATCTCGGCGCCCGCGGCCGTCTCCGACGGAGAGCCGACGACCTCCGCATCGCGAACCTCCACCGCCGCCTTGTCGCTGACATAGGCGATGAGGTGGGCGTCCGACGCCGGACCGCCCGAGGCGGCCACAAGCTCGGCGGTCCGCTCCTGCTGGACGTTGGCGTCCTGGGCCTGGGAAATTCCGGCGAACAGCAGGCCGCCCCCCAGCATGGCGCCAATCAACGCGGCCCTGACCGCTGCGTTACGCATTGGATAACCCACCGAAACCTCCGTATAACGAGCCTTCGACAGGGACCGGCGCGGACGTCGGTTTGACCCGTCTCCCGCCGGTGATAAGTCTTAACGAAGCGTTAAAGTTGCTGATTCCCGCGCGACTTGAATCTCTCGCCGCTACGGCGTTTCCTCCAGCCCACATCGGTTGATCCTTGAGCGACGACGCGCCCTTCCCCACTGCCTCCAGCGCCGGCCGCGGCATCGCTCCGATCGCCATCGAAGCTGAGATGAAGCGCTCCTATCTCGACTACGCCATGAGCGTGATCGTGAGCCGGGCCCTGCCCGACGCGCGCGATGGGTTGAAGCCAGTGCACCGGCGCATCCTGTTCTCCATGAGCGAGAACAGCTTCACCTCCTCCGGCCCCTACCGTAAGTGCGCCCGGGTGGTGGGCGACGTGATCGGCAAGTACCACCCGCACGGCGACCAGTCGGTCTATGACGCCCTGGTGCGCATGGCCCAGCCCTTCTCCATGGGGCTGATGCTGATCGACGGTCAGGGCAATTTCGGCTCGGTGGACAACGATCCGCCCGCCGCCATGCGCTACACCGAGTGCCGCATGACCCGGGGCGCCGAGGCGCTGCTGGCCGACATCGACAAGGACACCGTCGACTTCCAGGACAACTATGACGGCGCCGAGCACGAGCCGGTGGTGCTGCCCGCCCGGGTGCCGAACCTGCTGGTCAACGGCGCGGGCGGGATCGCGGTCGGCATGGCGACCAACATCCCGCCGCACAACCTGGGCGAGATCGTGGACGCCTGCCTGGCGCTCATCGACGACCCTACCACCGACCTGGAACGCCTGCTGGAGATCGTGCCGGGGCCGGACTTCCCCACCGGCGGCGAGATCATCGGCCGCTCGGGGGCGCGGTCGGCGCTGATGACCGGACGTGGCCCCGTGATCATGCGCGGCAAGGCGGCTATCGAGACCACCAAGCGCGACCGCGAAGCCATCATCATCACCGAGATCCCCTACCAGGTGAACAAGGCCGCCATGGTCGAGCGGATCGCCGAACTGGTGCGCGACAAGCGGATCGAAGGCGTCAGCGACCTGCGTGACGAGAGCGACCGCGACGGCATGCGCGTGGTGATCGAGCTGAAGCGCGACGCGTCGAGCGACGTCACGCTGAACCAGCTGTTCCGCTATACCCCGCTGCAGACCTCCTTCGGCGTCAACATGCTGGCCCTGAACCGCGGGCGCCCTGAGCAGATGGGGCTGCGCAAGCTGCTCGACCTGTTCCTGGAGTTCCGCGAGGAGGTCGTGGTCCGTCGCACCAAGTTCGAGCTGTCGAAGGCCCGAAACCGCGGCCACGTGCTGGTGGGCCTGGCGATCGCGGTCGCCAACATCGACGAGGTCATCGCGCTGATCCGCAGCTCCGCCAACGCCAACGAGGCACGCGAGCGGCTGTGCGCGAAGGACTGGCCCGTCGGCGACATGATCGAGCTGATCGGCCTGATCCAGGACCCCCGCACCGTGGTGCTGGAGGGCGGGCTGATCCGGCTGTCCGACGAACAGGCCCGGGCCATTCTGGCGCTCACCCTGTCCCGCCTCACCGGGCTCGGCCGCGACGAGATCTTCGGCGAAGCCCGATCCCTGGCCGGCGCCATCGCCGGCCACCTGGCGATCCTGGGTTCCCGCGAGCGGATCATGGGCATCGTGCGCGAGGAACTGGTGGCGGTCCGCGAGGCTTTCGCCGTCCCCCGCCGCACCGCCATCGTGGAAGGCGACGCCGACGTCGAGGACGAGGACCTGATCCCGCGCGAGGAGATGGTGGTCACCGTCACCCACGGCGGCTACGTCAAGCGCACGGCGCTCTCCGCCTACCGGACCCAGCACCGGGGCGGCAAGGGCAAGTCCGGCATGGCCATGAAGGACGAGGACGCGGTCACCCGCATCTTCTCCGCCTCCACCCACGCGCCGGTGCTGTTCTTCTCGTCGGCCGGCAAGGTCTACAAGCTGAAGGTCTGGAAGCTGCCCAACGCCCTGGCCAACGCCCGGGGCAAGGCCTTCATCAACCTGCTGCCCCTGGAACAGGGTGACCGCATCACGACGGTGCTTCCGCTGCCCGAGGACGAGGCGGCGTGGGAAAAGCTGGACGTGATGTTCGCCACCTCCTCGGGCGATGTCCGCCGCAACAAGCTCAGCGACTTCGTCCAGGTGAACCGCGCCGGTAAGATCGCCATGAAGCTGGGCGAGGGCGAGCATATCCTCGGCGTCCAGCTCTGCACCGAGGACCAGGACGTGCTGCTGACCACCGCCGGCGGCCGCTGCATCCGCTTCGCGGTGGGCGACACCCGGGTGTTCCAGTCCCGCGAGTCCACCGGCGTCCGTGGCGTGCGGCTCGCCTCCGGCGACGAGGTGATCTCCATGGCGATCCTTCGCCACGTGGAAGCCACGCCCGCCGAGCGCACCGCCTATCTCCGCCGCTCCGCCACCGATCGAGCCGCCCTCGGCGAAATCGACGCCGCGGAAGGCATCGAGGAGGAAGCCGCCGAGATCGAAGCCGAGGAGGATGCGGCCGGCGAGACCGACCTGTCGGAAGAGCGCTACATCCAGCTGGGGGCCGCGGAACAGTTCATCCTCACCGTCACCGACAATGGCTACGGCAAGCGCACCTCCGCCTACGACTACCGCCTCACTGGTCGCGGCGGCCAGGGCCTGATCGCCCACAACCTGGCGCGCGGCGGCAAGCTCGCCGCCAGCTTCCCCATCGAAGAGACCGACGAACTCCTGCTCGTCACCGACGGCGGCCAACTGATCCGCACGCGGGTGGACGCGGTGCGGATCGCGGCGCGCAACACCCAGGGAGTGACCATCTTCCGCACGGCCGACGGCGAGCGCGTGGTGTCGGTGGAGCGGCTGGAGGCGACGGCGGAAGACGGCGACGCCAATTAGGCGGGCGCAAGGCGGGTCTGCGCTCCGGGGACGTCTCGGATGGCTCAGGCGCCGGTGGTGACCAGGGTCTCCTCGCCCTCCAGGATCGGGGCGTCGTCGCCCGGCCGCCGGGGCGTGGTGATGCGGGAGAACTTCGGCGTCAGCCACGCCTCGAAGCTGTCCACCAGCAGATAGATCACCGGCACCAGCACCAGGCTCAGCAGGGTCGAGCTGATCAGTCCGCCGATCACCGCCACCGCCATCGGTCGGCGAAACTCAGAGCCCGCGCCAAGGCCGAGCGCGGTGGGCGCCATGCCGGCGATCATGGCGACGGTGGTCATGACGATGGGCCGGGCGCGCTCGCGACAGGCGTTGTGCAGCGCCTCCCATCGGCTCTGGCCGGAGCGCTCGTCCTCGATGGCGAACTCCACCAGCAGGATGGAGTTCTTGGCCGCGATCCCGAACAGCATCAGCAGGCCGATGAACACCGGCATGTCGATCTCCAGCCCTGCGAGCGTCAGCGCCGCCGCCGCCCCCGCCAGACTCAGCGGCAGGGCGGCCAGGATGATGATCGGCTTGAAGAAGCTGCGGAACAGCAACACCAGCACCGCATAGATCAGCCCCACGCCCGAGAAGATCGCGGTCGTGAAGCCGGTGATGATCTCGCCGAGCGCCTCGGCGTCTCCGGCCGCCGGTTGATGCACGCCCGGCGGCAGGTGGCGCATGACAGGCAGGTTCTTCACCTCCTTCAAAACGGTGCCAAGGCTTGCACCGTTCAGGTCGGCCTGCACCGACACTTGGCGTTCGCGTCCGTACCGCACGAGCCGCGCAGGTCCGGCCTCGAACGACAGGTCGGCCACCGAAGCCAGCGTCGTAGAGCCGCCGCCGTTGGTGGGAACCTGCAACTGGCCGAGCGTCGCCAAGTCGGCCCGATCGGCCTCGGCGAGACGCACGCGGATGGGGACGCGCCGCTCGCCCTGGGAGAACTTGGAGACATTGGCGTCGATGTCGCCGATGGTGGCGATCCGCAGCACCTGGGCCAGGGCGTCTGAGGTGACGCCCAGCCGGGCGGCCTCGTCGGGCTTTGGCCGCACCACGAGCTCAGGGCCGGCCGGCATCGGCGAGGGCCTTACGTCTGAGATCGAGGGCAGCGTGCGCATCTCGCGCATCAACTCCAGCTGCGTGCGTTCGAGCACCGAGCCCTCCTGGCTGGACAGGATGATCTCCACGTCCGCCGAACCGAAGCCGCCCTGGGTCGTGAGCCGCACGTCAGGAATCTGGCGCATCAGCGGCCGGATGCTCTTCTTGAAGGCGTCGGTGGTGAGCCGCCGGTGGACCTTAAGGATGACGGTGCATTGGCCGACGTTCAGATCCTGCCCTTCGCTCGAGCCCGATCCCACGCCGACTTGGCAGTAGACACGCTCCACGTCCGGTTGTGACAGCAACATGTGGGTGATGCGGCCCACGTCCACCTTCATGTCCGCCCGCGTGGCGCCGGGTGGCCCGTCCACGTTCAAGTACAAGAAACCTGGGTCGCCGATCGGCTGGAAGCCGGTCGGGCGGCTGCCCATCAGCACTATCGAGCCCACGAAGATCATGCCGCCTAGCGCGGTCGCCAACCAGCGATGCGCCATCGCCCAATCCAGGGTCCAGCGATAGATCCCGCCGAGGGGGCGAGGGGGTGCGGTATGCTCGCGGGGTTTCAGGAAGTAGGCGGCCAACAAGGGGGTCAGCAGACGCGCGACGATCAGGGAGAAGATCACCGCGACCGCGACGGTGAGGCCGAACTCCTTGAAATACTGCCCCGGGATGCCGCCCATGAACGAGACCGGCGTGAACACCACAACGATGGTGGCCGTGGTCGCCAGGACGGCCAGTCCGATGGAGTCCGCACCGATCAGCGAGGCGCGATAGGGACTCTCCCCGCGCTCGATACGCTTTTCGATGTTCTCGATCTCGACGATGGCGTCGTCCACCAGGATGCCGATCACCAGTGTCAGCGACAGCAGGGTGATGACGTTCAGGCTGAAGCCGAAGGCCTGGATGACGCTGAAGGTGGGGATCAGCGACAGCGGCATGGCGATCGCGGCGATGGCTGTCGCACGCCAGTTCTTGAGGAACAGAAAGACCACGAAGGCCGCCAGGATCATGCCCTCGATCAGCACGTGGACGGTGGCGTCGTAGCTCTCCCGGGTCTGGTCGACGGTGGAGATGATCTGGGTGAACTTCACCTCGGGGTGCTGGGCCTGCAGCTTGGCGATGGCGGCCTTGACACCCTTCTCGGTGCTGATCTCGCTGGCGTCGCGGGTCTTCTGCACCTCGAAGCCGATCACCGGACGGTTGTTCAGCAAGGCGAAGGCGCGGGGTTCGGACTGGCCGTCGCCGATCTCGGCGATGTCCGACAAGGCGACGTAGTGGCCGTTTGCAGGGATGGTCAGCTTGCGCAGCGAGTCCACGGTGGCGGCTTGGCCGAGCACTCTGACGGTCTGCTCGCGGCCGCCGATATCAGCCCGGCCGCCGGTTTCGTCGACGTTGTATTGGTAGAGCGCTGCATTGACCTGAGGTGCGGTGACGCTAAAGGCCGCCATGCGGCCGGGGTTCAACGTAACGTTGATCTCTCGGTCCTGACCGCCATCCCGGCTCACGGCGGCGACGCCCGGCAGTCCCTGAAGGAAGCGCGAAACTGTGTTGTCCACGAACCAGGACAGCTGGACGGGCGATAGGGTGGGCGAACTCACCGCATAGATGAGGATCGACTGAGTATCGACGTCGATCCGCTGTACGAGAGGTGGGTCGATTCCAGGCGGTAGCTGGACGCGCGTGCGGTCCACCGCGGTCCGCACGTCGTCGGTCGCCTTCTGCATGTCGGTGCCGAGGTTGAACTCCACATCGGTATTGGAGAGGCCCAGGCTGACATAGCTCTTGACATGCTTGACGTTGGCGATGCCCGCGAGCGCATCTTCGATCGGGCGGGTGATCTGGTTCTCCACCTCGCTGGGCGCAGCCCCGCTCTGGCTGACGCTGACCTGCACCAGCGGAAAGGAGATGTTGGGGTACTGCTTGATCGGCAGGCGGGTGTAGGACAGCCAGCCCAGCAGCGTCAGGGCGATGAACAGCAGCGCGATCGGCAGCGGGTTGCGGATCGCCCAGGCCGATATGCGCAGCTTCATGCAGCGGGGCTCCCCGCCGCGGATTGACTGGTCTGGCTGGGATCGGCCCGCACGGGATGGACCGTGTCGCCATCCAGCACGAAGGCGCCCCCGCCCAGCAGCACCATGGCCCCCGGCGGCGGCCCGCTCAGCAACTCCACCAGCCCATTGGCGTGCTGGCCGGTGCGCACCGGGATACGATGCACCTTGTCGCCCGGTCCCAGGGTCATCACCGAGGCGCCGTCCGCGTCGAAGCGCAACGCGCTTTCCGGGATCACGGTGACGCTGTGCCCGCTGTGCAGGAAGGTGGCGCGGCCGTAGCCGCCGGGTCGGAGGTTGGCGTCGACGGGCAGGGTGACGCGCACATGGCCGAGCTTGGTCTGGGCGTCGACCTCGGGACTGACCACCCGCACGACGCCGGTCACGGTGGAGTTGTCGGGCAGGGTGACGCTGACCTGGTCGCCCGGGTGGATGCCGGGCAGGTCGCCTTCGGACACCTCCGCGTTCAGCTCGATCACGTCTTGGGCGGCGATGCGATACATGACCATGGAGGGCGAGGCGATATCGCCGGGTCGCACCGTCCGGTCGAGCACGAGGCCGCCCACAGGCGCGCGTACGGTCATCATCTTTTCCCGCGTCAGCAGGTCGTTCAGCTGGGCCTGGGCGGCGGCGACGCCGGCCCCGGCGCTGCGGGCGGCCAGGCGCCGCTCCACGATCTGCTCCTGGGGGAGCACGCCCTGGTTGTCGAGGCCGGCGACCCGCTGCGCCTCGGCGACACTGCGCTCGGAGAGCACCTTCTGCTCGTCGACAACCGCCTGCTGCTGGGCGATCTGGGCGCGCAGCAGGGTGTCGTCGAGCTGGGCCAGGGGTTGAGCGTCGACGACGTGCGCGTCCTGATCCACCATCACCTTGGCCACCCGATAGCCGTTCAGCTCAGTGGAGACCGCGGCCTCAAGCTCCGGGATCAGCAGGCCGGAGGCCGTGACCCCGCCGCGCAGCGTCTGGGTCCTTATGGGCGTGACGCTGACCGTAAGGGGCGCCGGGCCGGCCACGGCCGCCTTGGCGAGCGGCTTGTGACAGCCGGCGATCAAAAGCACGCACGTCCCAAGCGGCGCAAGCAGGGCCAGGTGTCGGAGGCGGGCGCGGTTCATGAGGCGGACAGCATGAATGTCCACTCGCCGCTGCGGCCAAGGCCGCGCAGGCCGGGGTCGGACATGGCTGCGAACCCTTCTCTGGGGTGGAGCTGAGAGCGACGCGTACGCACCGATAATCCCGGCGATAACCGTCTAGCCTCCTTAGCCTGAACTGGACGCATTATCTCTTCGTAATCATCGCATAGGCCGCCGGTCTGGGCGGTGGTGGGGGCGTCCAGCCGCCGCCGAGCGCCTGGAACAGGGTGGCGGAATCCATCAGAGTGGTCACCTGGGCGGCGGTCAGCACGCTTCGGGACTGGCGCAGGGTGCTCTCTGCGGTCAGCAGGGTGGTGAGGTCGGTGAGGCCCAGGTCGTAGCCGCGCTGCTTGGCGTTGAAGGCGAACAGCGCCCGCTCCATCGCCAGCTGCAGGCTGACCACGCGCCTGCGGTCGGACTCCAAGGTGTTGAGGCCATTCTCGGCGTCGCGATAGGCGTCCTGAACCGCCTTTTCATAGGCGATCACCGCCTGTTCGCCCCGAGACCGCTGGCCGTGGATGATGTCGAGCAGGCGGAAGCGGTCGAGCACCGGGGCGGTGGCGTTCAGGCCGACCGACCAGATGGTGCTGAACTCGTCGAACGATCCGGTCGACTTGACGAGCTGGATACCCGGCTGCAGCGAGAAGTCGGGGAACAGGCCGAGCTTGTCCAGGTCCAGCGTCCCGGCCGCCGACTGCAGCCGGGCCTGCGCCTCGCGCACGTCGGGCCGACGCGCCAGCAGCTCGCCAGGCGTGGTGGCGGGCGGCGCGGGCGGGGCCGCCGCGACCGGCGCCACCACCAGGGTCTCGATCGGCGCGGTCCCGCGCCCGATGAGGTCGAGCAGGGTCCGCCTCGCCGCGCGGGAGACCGCCTCCAGCCGGGTCACCTCGGCGGCGTCGGTGGCCTCGTCGCTCTCCAGCCGCGCGGCGTCGGAGGTGGAGGTGAGGCCGTGGGCGGCGGAAACGTCGGCCGAGGCGGCCAGCCGGTGGGCGATGCGCAGGGTCTCCCGGGCGTCGGCGAGCTGGGCGGCGTCGCCGCGGGCCATGAACAGGTCGTTGGCGATGCTGGTGGCCAGCATCGAGCGGGTGGCCTCGGCGTCGAAGCGCTGGGCCCAGACGTCGGCGTCGGCCGCCCGCTTGGCCGCCCGCCGCCGTCCGAACAGGTCCACCTCGTAGGCGATGGCGAAGCCGCCGGCATAGGTCTGGGTGCTGCCCGAGGGCGTGAGCTCGGCCCCGGTGGAGCTGGTGGTTCCGGTGACGCCGCTGGTCCCGGTCGTCCCGGTGGTGGTCGTCGCGCCCGTGGTCAGGCCGGTTGAGCCGGTGGTCGTGCCGAGGTTGGTGGTGACGCCCAGGCCGCCGAAGCTCTGGGAGATGTGCTGCTCCTGCGCCTGCCCGGTCAGATCACCCTGGGGCAGATAGGCGGACAAAGTCTGAGCCCGGCTGGCGCGGGATTCCGCGATCCGCTGCAGGCTGGTCCGCACATCGAAGTTGGCCTGCAGTCCCTCGTCTTCCAGGGCTGTGAGCTGGGGATCGTCGTAGAGCCTCCACCAGGCGTCCAGCACCCCTGGGGAGAGCGCGGGATCGGTCCCTACAGCGCCCTGGAAGGCCGCGGGCGTCCCCACCGACGGGCGCGAAAGGCCGCCGCCGCCGCAGCCCGCCAGCCCTGTCGCCAACACCCCCGCCGCCAGCGGCCCCACGGCCGAACCGACGAGCGTGCGCAGGAAAGACGGCCCACGGGCTTGAGCTTGTCGAGGCCACCTTCTGATCACGCGCGCTGTCCACCGCCGCGCCCGCCCCCGCGAACGCGGATCGCATTGAACCTAAGCGTGAGCACAAGTCACTGCGTCTGCAGGCCGCGGCGTTCAGTCGGTGGAGACGCTGTGGGGATCGAGCGACAGGTCGGCGGCGGTGAACTGGTGCGCCTTGCGGCAGGCTGGACAGAACAGCGCCAGCATCCGGTCGAACCGGGCGAGCTCCGCCTGCGTCATGTAGGCGTGGGTCGGCACCTGAGCGTGAGTTGTCGGGCACCGGCCGACGACCCTGAGCCTGGGTTTGGCCCCGCCTCTCAGGTAAGACACCACTCGAGCCAGCACGCGACACTCGACCAACTGACCGCGAGGGGCCACCTTCCAACCTAACCTCCTGCAGGCTGAAGCTGGACCGAACATATCGTCGCCTGCGTCATCGGGTGGCTGACGCTTTCAAAAGGCGCATAACCGAGGCGCCCTGGTCAGCCGGCGAGCCGCTCCATCTCCTCCTCGCTGATGTCGGAGTTGGGATAGACCGTCTGGACGTCGTCCTCGTCGTCCAGCGCGTCGATCAGCTTGAGCAGGCTTGCGGCCTGGTCGCCGGCCACCGGGGTCAGCGACTTGGGCCGCCAGACGATGCCGGTCGAGTTGGGCGGGCCGAACCTGGCGTCGAGCGCCTCGGCCACCGCGCCCAGGTCCTGGAAGGCGGTGAAGACGGTGTGGGCGTCCTCGTCGCTCTCCACGTCCTCCGCGCCGGCCTCGATGGCCGCCTCCATCATGGCGTCTTCGCCGGCGACCTTGGCCGGATAGACCACCTCGCCCACGTGGTCGAACATGAAGGCGACCGAGCCGGTCTCGCCGAGCGCCCCGCCGTTCTTGCCGAAGATGGTCCGCACGTTGGCGGCGGCGCGGTTGCGGTTGTCGGTCAGGACCTCCACGATCAGGCCGACGCCGCCGGGGCCGAAGCCCTCGTAGCGGATCTCCTCATAGGTGTCGGCCTCCCCGCCTGCGGCCTTCTTGATGGCTCGGTCGATGTTGTCCTTGGGCATGGACTCGGCTTTGGCGGCGGCGATGGCTAGGCGCAGGCGGGCGTTGTCCTTCGGGTCGGGCACGCCGCCCTTGGCGGCGATGGTGATGTCGCGCGAGAGTTTGGAGAACAGCTTGGAGCGGATCTTGTCCTGGCGTCCCTTGCGGAACTGGATGTTCTTGAACTTGGAATGGCCGGCCATGGGTGCGTCGTCGTCATGAGCGGGCCGCAGCGGGAAGCGCGGCCCGGAAGCCGAGCCTTCTAGCGCCCCACGGCGCCCGCGTCATCTTGCGCGGGCGGAACGGGGGCTGCGGGCGCGTCGTTCGGAGTGCATGAGCGACAACGATCACGCCGCCGACGACATCGACGCCCCCGAGATGGTGCACTGGTCGCCGCGGCACGGACCCACGGTCGGCGACCCGATGAACCTGCCGACCCTCGGCCTTGCGGCGGTCAGCGCGACCGCGGTCGGTGCGGCCATGGTCGGCGCCCTGGCGATCGGAGCCTTGGCCGTGGGCGTGCTCGCCATCGGCCGCCTGGTGGTGGGCAAGGCCCGCTTCGGAGAGGTCAGCATCGACCGGCTGGAGGTGGGCGATTTGGTGGTGCGGCGCCACGATGGCCGGCCGACCTAGCCGCGCTGTGCCGGTCGGGCGTCAGGCGGGTTCCCGTATGGCCTCGGGCACGTGGGCGGACAGGCGCCCGCCGATCCGGATCGGCTCCGCTCTCACCGCCAGTCCCGTCCTGGCGTCGGTCTCCACATAGACGCCACAGACGGTCGCCGGCCCTGAAGCGGGCTGGAACCTTGCGCCCGGCAGACGGGTGGTGAACCGGCGCACGGCCTCCTCCTTGCCCATGCCGATGACGCTGTCGTAGTCGCAGCAACCGCCTGCATCGGTCTGGTAGGCCGTGCCCCCCGGCAGCACCTGGGTGTCGGCGGTGGGCACGTGGGTGTGGGTGCCGATCACCAGGCTCACCCGCCCATCGCAGAAATGACCCATGGCCATCTTCTCCGAGGTCGCCTCGCAGTGCATGTCCACGATGATCGCGTCGGCGGCCAGCCCTAGCGGGCAGGCCTCCAGCTGCGCGTCGACGGCGGAGAACGGATCGTCCAGGCTGTCCATGTGGACGCGCCCGAGCACGTTCATCACCAGGATCTTGCGGCCGCCGGCTGCGTCGAACATCCAGGCCCCGCGTCCCGGCGCGTGGCTCAGCCGGGGGTAGTTCAGCGGGCGCAGCAGGCGGGGTTCGCGATCGATATAGGTCAGCGCCTCGCGCTGGTCCCAGGTGTGGTTGCCGAGCGTCAGGCAGTCCGCCCCCGCGTCGAACAGTTCCTCGGCGGTCTTCTGGGTGACGCCGAAGCCGGCGGCGGCGTTCTCCGCGTTCACCACGACGAAATCGAGCCCCAACCGGCGCCGCAGACCCGGCAGGTGGGTCGACAGGCCCTCCCGCCCGGAGCGGCCGATGATGTCGCCGAAGAAGGCCAGTCTCATAAGGCGTGGTGCATGGGTTCAGCGGGCTCCGGCGAAATCCAGATAGGCGGTTTCGGTCAGAACGCCATCCAGGCGCTGGTCGAAGCCGTCGGTGGGGACGTGCTCCACCTGCTGGCCGGCGTAGGCGAGGCCGATGGCGCGCACGAAGGGCGCCTCGGAGCGCAGGGCGGCCAGCGTCCGGTCGTAATAGCCGCCGCCCTGCCCCAGGCGCGCGCCGGTGAGATCGAAGCCCAGCAGGGGGACGAAGACGAGGTCGGGACGCAGCGTCGCCACATGGGGCGGCGGGACGGCGAAGCCGAGGGCGTCGCGGGCCGACGAGCCTTCGACCGCCTCACGGAACAGCAAGGGGGCGTCGCGCTGCACGACGACAGGGAGGACGAGGCGGGCGCCCTGCGCGACCAGCCAGTCCGCCAGGGGCTGCGGGTCGATCTCGGAGCCGGCGGGGCGGTAGACGGCTGCGATGGCGGGGCGCGGGAGGCGCGACGTCCGAAAGGCGAGGATCAGAGCCTGTGACGCCCCCGAATAAGCGGAGTGCAACGCCTTCCGGCGGCGCCGCAGCGATGCTCTGAGCTGGGCCTTCAACGCGCTCTTCCGCCAGCGGTAAAAGTCTGGAAAGTGACTGCGTGCTTCGAGAGGGTCTCCTGCTGAGCCCTCCTCAGCACGACGAGAAATGTTTACAATCGACCAAGTTCGTCATCCTGAGGAGCCCCGAAGGGGTGTCTCGAAGGACGCAGAACAGATTGAGCACGACGCCCATCCCTTTTTTTAGGGCGGAAAGAAACACCTCGCCCTCCAGACGAGTAGAACAGGTGGCGGCGCCGCGAGGGACCGTGGAGGCGGTTCAATCCACTCGAACCTGGTGAACCAGGTGGGCGCCGTGTGCGCAGGCCCAGGGGCTTGAACAGGGACAGCTCCCAAGAGAGTTGATTAGGGTCCCGGGATATGAGGACTCCGACGTGAACCGCAGCAAGACCCGCCGGAACCGAAGGTAGGCCCAGCGCTCCTGTGACTCAAGCGCTGTCGGCCTCAAGCGTCGTCAGGGCTTGTCTTCAACCCGCCTTGGTCGCCAGCGCCTCGATACGGTGGGCGGCGGCGTCCAGCGCCTGGGCGGCGCGGGCTTCGGCGCGGGCCTGATCGGACTGCAGCCGGGCGAGCTCGGCCTGGGTCTGAGCCATGCGGGCGCGAAGGTCGGCGAGCTCGTCCGCGGTCATCAGCGCGGCCATGAGGAACAGGCGCAGGTCGCCGACCCGGCCGACGGAGCGCGAGACCTCCTGCACCTGTCGGTCGAACTGGGCGGCGAGGGCGCGGACGTGGCCCTCCTGCCCGTCCTCGCAGCCCACCGCGAAAGGATGGCCGCCGACCTCGACGGTGACAGTGCTCATGCGGTCGGTTCCTTCTTCGACGAGGCGTCGGGGTCCAGGCCGTCGGCCTCGTCGTCATCGATCGAGTCCTGCACGGACTTCGCGGGCAAGTCGAGCGCGCCCAGGCCGAGCGGCAGCTCGTCCTGGACGTCATCGTCCTCTTGCAGCGTGCGCCTCACCTCGACCATGGCCCGGCCCAGAGCCTTGGACGCGGCGGCGGCGGCGGATTCCAGGTCGCGGCGGCGCTGGTGCGCGGCCTCGAGTTCCAGCGCGAGCGCGTTCTGCGGGACCGCCGGGCGATCCTGACGGCCCAGCCGGCCTTCCAGCGCGACGAGAGCCCGTTCCAAGCGCGAGGCCGAGTCGGCCAGGCCACCGTCGTTCACGCTCTCACCCCGCATCAGCGGCTCGCCCATCCAGCCCTCCGCCGGCCCGACCTACCGGTCCGACTCACCTTATAGAGCGCGCCGGGCCGGCCCCAAAGCGTCGCGCCGACTTGCGCGCGGGACGCGCCTGCCGCAAGTACCGGCCGCCGCGACCTGGCGGCGCCGCACGGCCTCCTCCCATGCCGCAAGCTCCCGCGATCTCGCCTCCTCCCAGCCTCCAGACCCTGGCCGACGCCATCCGCGTGCTGGCCATGGACGCGGTGGAGGCGGCCAATTCCGGCCATCCCGGCATGCCCATGGGCATGGCCGACGTAGCGACCGTGCTCTGGTCCAGGCACCTGAAGTTCGACGCCGCCGACCCTGCGTGGCCCGACCGGGACCGCTTCGTCCTGTCCAACGGCCACGGCTCCATGCTCCAGTACGCCCTGCTCTGCCTGACCGGGTTCGAGGGGGTGACGCTCGACGCGCTGCGGTCCTTCCGCCAGTGGGGCTCGATCACCCCCGGTCACCCGGAATACGGCCACACGCCGGGGGTGGAGACCACCACCGGCCCGCTCGGCCAGGGGATCGCCACCGCTGTCGGCATGGCCATGGCGGAGCGCCATCTGAACGCGCGCTTCGGGAGCGAGCTGGTGGACCACCGGACCTGGGTGGTATGCGGCGACGGCGACCTTATGGAGGGCGTCAGCCAGGAGGCCATCTCGCTCGCCGGCCGGCTGAAGCTCGCCAGGCTCTGCGTGCTCTGGGACGACAACGACATCACCATCGACGGCTCGACCGCGCTGTCCGAGAGCGGCGACCAGCTGATGCGCTTTCGCGCCGCGGGCTGGATGACGCGGCGCATCGACGGCCACGACGCGGCCGCGATCGATCGCACCCTGCGCTGGGCGCAACGGCAGGCCCAGCCGGTGCTGATCGCCTGCAAGACCCGGATCGGCAAGGGCTCGGCGACGCTGGAGGGCCACCACGACACCCACGGCAAGGCGCTGGGCCCCAAGGAGGTCGCCGCCACCCGCGAAAAGCTGGGCTGGCCGCACGACCCCTTCGTCATGCCCGAAGCCGTCATGGCAGCCTGGCGCAAGATCGGCCGCCGGGGGGCGGCGGGGCGCAAGCGCTGGACCCAGCGGCTGAAGGGCCTGCCGAACGGGGCGGAGTTCACCCGGGCGATGTCGGGCCAGCCGCTGGCCGGCGCCTTCGACCGGCTCGACCAACACACCGCCCGCGCCGCGGCCGACCGGCCGGCGATGGCCACGCGCGCGGCGTCCGGGGAGGCGCTGAAGCTGCTGGTTCCGGCGATCCCTGAGCTGATGGGCGGCTCGGCCGACCTGACCGGCTCCAACAACACCTTCGTCCCGGGCATGCCGATCTTCGATGCGCCGCACTATGCCGGGTCCTACGTCAACTACGGCGTCCGCGAGCACGCCATGGCGGCGGCGATGAACGGCATGGCGCTGCACGGGGGCGTGATCCCCTATGGCGGGACCTTCCTGGTGTTTACCGACTATAGCCGGCCGGCCATCCGGCTCGCGGCGCTGATGGGGGTTCGGGTGATCCATGTGGGCACCCACGACTCCATCGGCGTGGGCGAGGACGGCCCCACCCATCAGCCGGTGGAGCACCTGGCGGCGCTGCGGGCGATCCCGAACCTGAACGTCTTTCGCCCCGCCGACGTGGTGGAGGCGGCGGAGTGCTGGCGCGCGGCGCTGGAGGCCGAACGCACGCCCTCGGTGATGGCGCTGTCGCGGCAGAAGACCCCCGCGGTGCGCATCGAGCCTGCGGCCGAGAACCTTTCGGCCAGGGGCGCCTACACCCTGCGCCCGGCTGGCGGCGAGGCGAAGGCGGTGATCTTCGCCACCGGCACGGAGGTCCCGCTGGCGCTCGCGGCGCGCGACCGGCTGCAGGCGCAGGGCGCGCCCACGCGGGTGGTGTCGGTCCCCTGCTGGGCGCTGTTCGACCGCCAGGACGAGTCCTACCGACGCCAGGTGATGGGCGCGGAGCCGGTCCGCGCGGCGGTGGAGGCGGCGGTGCGCTTCGGCTGGGACCGCTTCATCGGCCCCGACGGCGTGTTCGTCGGCATGCCCGGCTTCGGCGCCAGCGCCCCGGCCGAGCGGCTCTACGCCGAGTTCGGCGTCACCGCCGACGCCCTGGTGAGCGGGATCATGGCCAAGCTGCGCTGACGAGATCGGCGAGGCGGCTGGACCACGCCTCAGGTCTGGCCTCCTCGCATACGGCGTCCTGCGAAGAGGGATCGTAGAGCCTGAAGCCCTCGCGCCAAGTTGCAAACGACCGCCGGTGATGCTCCCCTCGTCCGTCGGTGGGGAGGATCGAGTTGAGCCTGTTGGTCGCAGCCGCCTGCACGGTGGGGGCTGGCGCGTTCGCTGCGGCGGCCCTGGCCGCCAAGCTGCGGCGGGACGCCATCGTCCAGGACGGCGCCCGCGTCGGCTCCACCCTGCTCGCAGGCGTCGCCCAGGAGGGGGAGCCGGCGCGCTTCGTCATCGTGAGGGGAGAGGCGGCCTTCCGGCAGGACGCCCCCTTCGAACACCGGGGCCGCCGCTTTCAGCTGATCAGCTACGAGAGCTACGACGATCGCTCGCCCGTCCTACGCCGCTTCCTCGCCGTGACATGCCGCGTGCTGGCGAAAGCCCCGTAGACGCACGACGTCACGTTCATCCTCGAACTTTTTGCAGGATGGCGGCTTTGCGCAACAGGTGAGTTTCTGGATTGCTAGCCATACGTGCTTTCGACCCATCTCAGTCATACGCCTTGTGGGCGTCCGATGTCCGCTCCAGCAGCCATCAACGGACATTCGCCTGCGCCCGGCCAGGGCGCGCCACGACACAGACGCTGAGCCTGAGCCTGAGCCTGAGCCTGAGCCTGAGCCTGAGCCTACGCACTTCCCTTCACCGCCCCACCTACAATCGAGCGGGGAGTTAATGTCGGTGGAGCGCATGGAACGACTCGCGCTTAGCCTTTGTTAATGTCACGTTGGACGCAGCAGCTCTCCAGCCGCAGGCGTACCATGATGCTGGCCATCCTCATCGTGGAAGACGACGCCCTCCTCGCCCTCGATCTCGAAGGCTTGGTCTCGGAGTTGGGGCACCGTGTTTGCGCAACGGCGGCTACCGCCGACGAAGCGGTTGAAGCCGCATCGACCTATCATCCTGATTTGATCTTGATGGATTTCAACCTGGCGGGACATGCCGACGGGGCGCAGGCCGCCCACCGCATCCGGCTGGGCAACGAGGTTCCAATCGTGTTCGTTACCGCTCAGGCGAACACGACCTGTCGCGCGAGCATGGAATGCGTGTCTAGGTCTCGGATCGTATCGAAGCCTTACCAGTCCTACATGATTGCGAACGCCATTCTCGAAATCCAGGCGGCCTGAAGAGGCCTGTTCTAAGCGGGTCCGGTTAGGCTTGGCCCCTCTTTGTCCGCGTGGGGGCTCATCTTGAAGGCGCCGCTCTCAGTCAGTGGCGGCGTTCGGTTGCGCAGGTATAGGTAGGCCGGATCGAACTCCGCCGCGGACGTCAGACCTTCCCAATCCAGCGCCACCAGCGTGCGGCCGTCGAAGGTGAGCAAGCCTTCGTTTCGCAGGCTCTGCAAGACGCGGTTGACGTGTACGACCGACAGCCCCGCGACGTCGGCCACGTCAGCCTGCGTCAGCGGCAGGTCGCATTGCAAGCCATCGGCCTGCCCAGCAGCCTGTAGGCGCACCAGCATCTCACAAAAGAAGTGGGCGACACGGCTGCGGGCGGACTTCCGCCCCGTAGACACGAGCCGCTCTCGCAGAACCGCCGCCTCCGCCAGAGCCAACTGCCATATGGCCTGGGCGATGCGCGGAAAGGCATGGCCGATCTCTTCCAGGGCAACATGGGAGACCAGAGCCACGCTGCCGGCTGTCATCGCGCCGACGGCGTGATCCATCGGGAGCAGCCTGCCATGCAGGTCGCAGGCATCGCCTGGAACGTGAAGCGCAAGAAGTTGACGGCGGCCGTCCGGGAGCAGCTTGTAGCTACAAACCAAGCCGGAAACGACGAAGGCGCATGCCGACGACCTCGCCCCCTCCCGAAGGAAATCCTCACCTGCCGCGAGAGACTTCAAGGGAGCCGGCAGACGCAAGAGCGCCTGCGTCTCAGGTTCGGATAGCGGACCGTAGGCTTCCAGCCGGCGAGGCAGCGCGTCGAGCATGACGCACAGAAAACCCAAGCCGTTCACATTTGAAAGGCCGAACGGAGCAACCGTCAGACAACGTACAGTAGCGGCTCAGGCCGTCCGAGGAGGCCCAAGCAGCCGCTCATACTCCGCCTCCGGAGCACCGTAGGAGTCACTCGCAAACTGCTCCAGGCGCGCGCGATCCAACACCGTTACATACCCACGCCTTGCGCGGATGATGCCCATCCCTTCCAGCACATGGAGCGAGTCGGTCACGCTGGAGCGGCGAACGCCCAGCATGATGCCGAGGAACTCATGGGTGATGGGAAGCTCCGCGCCGTCCACCCTGTCCTGACACATGAGCAGCCAGCGCGCGGTCCGCTCTTCAATATTGAAGCTGCCGTTGGACAGGGCCGTGTGGGCGGTCTGCACCGCAAGGACCTGCACGTAGAGCAGGAGGCGGGCGCGCAGTGGCTCGCAGGCCAGAAGCAACTGGGAAAGCTGTGGGACCGGCAGGCGCAAGGATGAGCCTTTGGCCTGCATGAAGGTCTCATAGGGTGTCTGGTCTGATCCAAGGACGACGGACGGCGTCGAGATGCCCTCGCGACCGAAGATGCCGATCTCTAGCCTGCGGCCTTGAGCCGTGGTGACGGTGGTGGACGCGAGACCGTCCAGGATGAAGTGGGCGTATGGAATGGGCGTGTTCGCCTGCGCGAGCACCTCCCTCAGGGGCAGAGGATAGGGCTCCAGATGCGGCTTGACAGCCTCGAAGGCGGCTGGCGGCATGGTCCGCAGAAGACGGTTCGCGATAGAGGATTGTTTTAGACTGGACATGCTGCTTCCGCCGACAGGGGCGGGAGCACGCGGCTCGCAGTCGCTTAGGCCCATTTCGTGCAAGCGATGTATGACCCTGCGCCCCACAGGACGCCGCAGCAAGTGTTGGTGCGGTAGCTGACCGTTCAAGGAAAGAAAACCGCGTTCAGGAAAACGTCAGAAAAGCCGATCTACGTTCATCGAAAGCGAGCGTGGACGATGATGGAGTATCAGGCGTCATTTGTTATGGCCGGGCTTTCATCAGCGGACATTTATCTGGGCCAGTTCGCGACGCTTGAGGAAGCCGTGCAGGCGGCGTTTGTGATGAAGGCCCAGCATCCAGACTCTACACTTGCAGAACTCTACGCCGCCGGCCGACGAGTAGCTGTCATCTCGTGAGAATGCCTGGTCAGAGTCGGGGTCCAGAACCTGTCTTTGCGGTCCATCCTGCTGAAGGTTGCTCCGCCCTGGCGCGCCGCTGTTGGCGCCGCGCTTCCGAGCGCCACCACACGCCCTCTCAACGAAGGGCTTGATGCTGAGGCGGCCTGGGACGCAATCTATTTGAACGCCGCCAACCTCACCGGACCACTTCAGAACTAACCCGCCAAAGATGCGTCATCCGATCACCGAAGGTGATTGGCTTCGCAGTACCCGGCCAGATCAAGCCGCTCAGGCTGGAGGCCTGACCCCCAACCACGTCGCTACGAACGGTATCTGACGCTTACCGTCGCTGCCCTCCCCAAGCTCGATAACCTATGCCTACGCTACCCTCCCAGCATGGCTCTGGGAGGGCGATGATGACGATCTACACGGTGTTTTTCGTTCGACCTGACCGCGCCGTCCCGGACTTCGAGCCGGGCGACTTTCCGACGTTGCGTGCCGCCATGGTTGGCGCAGCAGAGATGGCGAAGGCGCACCGGGGTCCGTGCCATGCTGAAATCTACGATCAGAGCCGGCAAGTTGCTGTGGTTCCAATGAATGCCCACCCCTGCGAGATGGCGCCCGAGAGCCCTCCATCAGCCTCGGCTATGTGCGCCATACCCGCCCCGGGGCCGGCGAACGACGCGCAAGGACGGCCATCGTGAGTATGCCTGCGACGCGCAGGCGGAGCGCCTGGCATTTGAGGCGCATACTGTCGGTCTATGGCTGGGGCGGCTTTATGCTTGCGCTGGCGATGACTTGCGGAACGCTTTGGGCTTTCGGGTTTACTCGCTAGACCGCGTATCAGTGAGAGCCCCGCGCTCGGTCAACCATGTGACGCCGAACGACATGGACGCCTGGACCAAGGTCCGACCCTGTTCATCGCGTACGAGGGCGACGAAGCTGCGGCTATCCCCGTCTGGCAGTTCATCCCTAGCCATGTCCGGCAGTGCGTCGATGGCCGCGGTCTTCGCCGCCTCAACGCCTTTAAACTCGTGGCCTTCGCGGTCCCGTATGAAGTAATGTTGGTCAGAAATGTCGCTGTAGAAGCGCGATGTGCGTAGCATCTTGCCCGATAGGTCCCTGTTGGCATTCACCTATGATGGTTGCCTCCCACGTAGGTGCCTTAAACGTTTATCGCTAGGCGTGATGGTGCTTTGCGTGATGTCTGCTCTGCGCGCAAAAAGCCGACACCTCTGCGGTGTAGTAGTAGAGGCCGCTTTTCCACCCAAGGACTAACCCGCTCGCGCGGGAGGAGTATTGGTTGGGCGGTGGTGAGTAACGGGATTCTCCTGCCTGAGGAGGTGCGTGAGTGGGTCACGTCCTCCTCAGGACAGGAGACAGGTCATGGCGGAAGAGGCCAACAACCCGCTACGCCGCAGAATGATCGAAGACATGACCATCCGCAACTTCGATCGGTGGACCCAGCAGGCCTACCTTCGAGCGGTGCGGTCGTGCTGCCGATACTGTGGGCGCCGGCCCGATCAGCTCACCTTCGAGGATGTCCGCCGCTACCAGCTGCAGCTTGGTCAGTCCGGCCTGGCGCCCAGCAGCATCAACGTCGCGATGACGGCGCTTCGGTTCTTTTTCCGCGTGACGCTCAGGTGGGCTGAGGCGGTAGATTACATCCCGATCGCGCGGCAGCCCCAGCGGCTACCGGTCGTGCTTACCCGTAGCGAGATATCGCGGCTGTTGGCGGCGACCCCGAGCTTGAAGTGGCGCACGGCGCTCAGCGTCGCGTACGGGGCCGGGTTGCGAGCGTCTGAGGTGGTCGGGCTCAAGGTCGGCGATATCGACAGCGAGCGGATGCGGATCCGGGTGCAGCAGGGCAAGGGGCGGCGCGACCGTGACGCGCTGCTCTCGCCTCGGCTTCTGACCACCCTCCGCGAGTGGTGGAAGATGGCGCGGCCGCCGGCGTGGTTGTTCCCGAGCCCCCTGAACGCCCTCGAACCGGTGACCCCACGATCGCTCAACCGCGCCTTCCACGAGGCTCAGGGACGCGCCGGGATCAGGAAGCCGGTCACCCTGCACACGCTGCGCCATTGCTTCGCCACCCACCTCTTGGAGCAAAACGTCGACATTCGGACCATCCAGGTCCTCTTGGGGCACAGGAAGCTGGAGACGACCGCGGTCTACACCCACGTGGCGGGCCAGGCCTTGAGCGGGATCGTCAGCCCTCTGGATCGGCTGGAGCTGCAGCCGCCGCCGACCTGACGCCGGGAGCCGGGCCATGCGCCCGGTACTCGAGGTCGCCGACGTCTTCCGCGCTCACGGGCCGTCATACCGCCTGGTGCAGGCCGGCCACCTCAGCCTGGGCCAGCTGAAGGCGATGTCGGCGATCGAGGCGTGCAGGACCGCCGAGCTCGGCGGCCACGTGGAGCGCTGCGAGGACTGCGCTCACGTGCAGGTCGCCTACAACTCCTGTCGCAACCGGCACTGCCCCAGGTGTCAGGGTGCGGCGGCCCGGCGCTGGCTCGAGGCTCGCGAGGCCGAACTCCTGCCGGTGGCGTACTACCACGTGGTCTTCACCGTGCCGTCGGAGGTCGCCGACATGCTTTCCACAACAAGGCGGTGGTGTACGACATCCTGTTCAAGGCCGCGTCGCAGACGCTGCTGACGATCGCCGCCGATCCCAAGCATCTGGGCGCCCGGCTCAGCGTGACAGCGGTCCTGCACAGCTGGGGCTCGGCGCTGACCCACCATCCCCACGTGCACTGCATCGTTCCAGGCGGCGGCCTCTCGCCGGACGGCCAGAGCTGGGTGTCGTGCAGGCCGCGCTTCTTCCTGCCTGTGCGTGTGCTCTCGCGCCTGTTCCGGCGGCTGTTCCTGGATCGGCTCGCCGTCGCCCATGCCGAAGGACGGCTCGCCTTCTTCGGCGACTTCGCGGGCCTTGCCGACCGCGCCGCCTTCGCAGCGCGCCTGGCCCCGCTGCGCCGGCGTGAATGGGTCGTCTACGCCAAGCGCCCATTCGGCGGCCCTGAGGCGGTGCTGGCCTATCTCGCTTAGCTCACACCCACCGGGTGGCGATCTCCTCTAGCCGTCTGGTCAGCGTCGACCATCGTGGCGTGGCCTTCCGCTACAAGGACTACCGCCGCGACGGGTCCCAGAGGCGCAAGCTCATGACGCTCAGCGCCGACGAGTTCATCCGTCGGTTCCTGATCCATGTCCTGCCCCAGGGCTTCCACCGCATCCGCCACTTCGGCCTCTTCGCCAACGCCGGCCGCGCCGCCAACCTGGCCAAGCTCCGCGCCCTGCTCGAACCCCCATCCGCCCCGCCGGCCGTCCAAGCCGCCAACGACAACGCCGCCATCAAGGACGCCTTCCCCTGTCCCTGCTGCGGCGGCCGCATGCGTCTCATCGAGGTGTTCGAGCGCGGCGCCCAGCCCCGCCTCGCACCGACGTTCACCGCGCGAGGGATCGATAGCTCATGAGCCCCGGTGCTCCGCCGCCTTCCATGGCCAGCCTGGACCTCCAGCCGCCGAGCTGGTTCAGCCGTCGCTTGCCTTGCGCCCGGTTCTTGGGGCCGGCGGAGACGACAGACCGGTCGCGCCCACGGCCAAACCGCGCGCCATGGTGCTCGACGATCCGCTTCGAGCGCGTCGCCCAGCCCGCCAGCGTCCCGGATGGGAGCGCCGCAGCGTTCCAATCCCCATAGCGTCCGGCCGCCATCCCGCGGGTCAGACTTGAGGCATTCTCAAACACCCGCCTCGGAGGAGCCGCCGACCTCTGCGCTCGGCGGGCGTCCAAGAATGCTCAACCATCCTCCCCGTTCAAAACGTCCGCTTTCGGGAAGGGTGCGGGTGGGATGGATCGCTGGTTAGGCCGGACGTAGGCGAGTGGCTTTCCTTTCCTGCGAGCCACTAGGCGCGCGATGCTGCGTCCGCCGGCCGTCCGGCCTTGGCGGTCGCGGGCGTTCGGCTCTACTGTCGTGACCATGCCTGACACGGACCCGCCCCTGCGCGCGCAGATGACCGAAGCGATGGAGGCGATCCGGCATCAGCTGGATCTGCTGCGGTCCTCGCCCACCATCGGCGGCCCGTCGGACGATCGCAGCGTCGTCGCCGAGCTGCAGGCGGAGTACGAGGCGCTGAGGGAGGCGCGGGCGAAGCTCGACTAGGGCGCGCGCCTTTAGCGCCAGAGGCGCCTGTGCGCCGATAAGCCGACTGCGCTCAGGCCTGGAAGGCCAGCACCGCTCGCGCGCCGCGGTGGCTGGGATCGTACTCGACCCGGGAGTCCAGGCTGCGCGCCATGGCGGCGATCACGCGCTGGCCGAGGCCGGTGCCGCGGGGGGCGGGGGCGTCGCCCATGCCTTCGCCGTCGTCCTCCACCACCAGGCGCAGGCGGTCGGGCGCGGTGGTGGCGAAGTCGACGCGCACCTCGCCCTGACGCCCGGCGGGATAGGCGTACTTGAAGGCGTTGGTGACCAGCTCGGCCACCACCACGCCCAAGGACACCGCCTTGTCGGTATTCAGCAGGATGGGCTGGGCGGAGAGGCGGATGGGGTGCTCGCCCCCAGCGGCGGCCAGCGACTGCTGCAGCTCCGCCACTAGGCCGGCGAGATACTCCCCCATGTCCACGGTCTGCACGTCGTCGGAGGTGTAGAGCCGCCGGTGCACCTGCATCACCGCAGCGATCCGGCTCTGGGTGTCGCGCAGCGCCGCGCGCGCCGCCTCGTCCTCCAGGGCGCCGGCTTGCAGGTGCACCAGGGAGGCGATCAGCTGCAGCGAGTTGGCCACCCGGTGGTTCACCTCGCGCAGCAGCACCTCCTGGCGCGCGACGACCGCCTTCAGCTGGGCGTTGGCGTCCTCCAGCGCGTGCTGGGCCGCGTCGCGCTCGCGCCGCAACCGCACCTGGGCGATGGCCTGGGTCAGGGCGTTGGCCAGCAGGTCCTGGAAGTCGTCGGCCGTGGACTTGACCACGTAGTCCGCGGCCCCCGCCTTCAGCGCCGCCACCGCCAGCCGGCTCTCGTCGGAGCCGGTGACGTAGACCACCGGCGATGGCGACGGCAGGGCGAGCAGTTGCTCCAGCGTCTGAAGTCCGTCCTGGACGGGCATGTAGTGGTCTACCGCCACCACGTCGAAGGGCTCGGACGCCGCGACCTGGACGCCGTCGCGGCCGTCGCAGGCGGTGACCACCTCGAACCCGCGCCGCTCCATACCGCGCGCGATCAGCCGGCACAGGCCCGCATCGTCGTCGATGTACAGCAGGCGAGGCCGCACCGACGCGGCCGCGCCTGTCATGGCTGCGGCTCCGGCACCTGGATCACGGAGATGAACAGGCCGAGCTGGCGGATCGCGTCGGCGAAGTCCTCGTAGTTCACAGGCTTGGTGACATAGACGTTGGCGCCCAGGTCGTAGCAGCGCTGGATCTCGGCCTTGTCGTCGGTGGTGGTCAGCACCACCACGGGGGTTCGCTTCAGCTTGGGCGCCGACTTGATCTTGGCCAGGATGTCGGTGCCGCTCATGTCGGGCAGGTTGAGGTCGAGCAGGATCAGCGCCGGGCCGTTCAGGCTGGGACCGTCCTGACCGTTGAACAGGTAGTCGAGCGCGGTGGTGCCATCCAGGAAGTGCTTGACGTTGTTGGAGATGCCGGCGCGGCGGATGTTGCGCTCGATCAGCCGGGCGTGGCCCTCGTCGTCCTCGATCATGACGATGGTGACAGGATAATGAGAGGTCACGGACGCTCCTCGGGCGGGGACGGGGCTTGGACGGAGATGACCGCGGGCAGACAGATGCGAAATGTCGCGCCCCGGTCAAGCTCTGAGTCCACGGTGATGGTCCCGTTCAGGCGATAGACCAGCGCCCGGACGTGGGCCAGACCGATGCCCTCGCCGGGCTGGTCCTGGGCGCCGGCGCGGCGGAACAGCTCGAACACGCGCTCGTGGTCGGTCGGCGCGATGCCGCGGCCGTTGTCCTGCACCTCGAAGGTGCGGGTGTCGCCGTGGGCATGGCCGCGGATGCGGATGTCGCCCGGGCGACCGGGCTTTAGATACTTCAGCGCGTTCTCCACCACGTTGCTGAAGACCTGCTCAACCGCCAGCCGGTCGTTGACGAGGTCGGGCAGCTCGCCCTCGACGGCGATGACGGCGCCCTTGGCGTCGGTCTGCTGCTTCAACGAGGCGATGATCCCTTCGAGCACCGCCGCCATGTCGATGCTCTCCGGCGTCAGGTTGCGCCGCCCCTCGCGCGACAGGCGCAGGATGGCGTTGATCAGCCGGTCCATCTTCTGGGTGGAGGAGCGGATGAAGCCCAGCGATTCCGGCAGGTCGATTTCCACCGCCTCCTGGGCGCCGCGGGTGAGCAGGTGCGGCGCCTCGGACTGCAGCCGGGCGATCAGCTCGCGCAGGGGCCTGGCGGCGGTCTCCAGCTCGCTCGTGAAGCCCATGACGTTGACCAGGGGCGAGCGCAGGTCATGGCTGACGATGTAGGCGAATCGCTGGATCTCGTCATTGGCCCGGGTCAGGTCCGAAGTGCGTCGGCGCACCTCGTCCTCCAGCCCGAGGTTCAGCCGCCGCAGCGCGGTCTGGGTGCGGTCCAGGTCGGCCGAGTAACGGCGCATGAGCAGGAAGGACGCCCCGCTCAGCAGCATGATCACCACCACCGAGGCCAGCACCACGACGAGGAGGTCCTCGGCGTTGGCCGTCTGCCCCTCGGTGCGCAGCTGCAGCAGGCGGCTCTCCTCGGCCACCATGGCGTCGAGGAAGATGCGGATGCGAGTCACCATCGGCTGGTTCTCGCGGATCAGGGCCGCAGGGTCCGCCCGGCCGTGCGCCTCGCGCATCGCGTCGATGGAGGACTGCTGTTCCTTCAGCTTGGCGTCGACCAGTTCCAGCAGACGCGCGACCGCGACCTGCTGGCGCGGATTGTCGGCCGTGAGCGCCTTTACACGCGCGAGCCGACGCGGAAGATCGCCAGCCGCCTTGCCGTAGACGCCGAGATAGTAGGGGTCGCGGGTGATCAGATAGCCGCGGCGGGCGGCCTCGCTCAGGTAGAAGTCGCCCCGGGCGTTGGAGAGCTGCTGCTCCACCCGATAGGTGTGGTCTACCCAACGCGTCGACTCCTGGTTGGAGGAGACGAGCAGCACCGTCGCGGCCGAGACGGCCAGCAGGATCAGCAGGCCGAGCGAGACGAGCCCCAGCAACAGCCGGCGGAACGAGACGGCGGAGCGGCCGCCCGGCGATCCGCCGGCCGGCGCCGACTCGCCCGCCACCAAAGTCACTTCACCTGCGAGGGAAGCTGCAGGTCGCAGACGGAGAAGTCCGCCCCCTTCTCGTCGCGGGCCCGGGCCACCAGCACCTTGAAGGCCGGCTTGGACGGGTCGAGCACGCGCACGTTCAGCGTCTCGCCGGGGGGCAGGTCGTCGGCCAACCTGACCCGGGTCATCACGTCCTGGGGCTTGGGCACCGGCTCGCCGGTCTTGATGGCGTTGACCACGCCCTGGCCCACGATCACCCGGCCCAAACCGGCGTAGCGCTTCTCCAGCGCAGGGTAGGCCGCACGCATGAAGAAGAACTGGCTGTTGCCGGAGTCCGGGGCGGTCTCCCGGGCGAAACCGATCACGCCCGGGCAGAACAGCGGCCAGGCGGTGGCCTTGCCGTCCACCGTCATGGCCATGATCACGCCCGGCTGGCTGACGACAGGCATCGAGCCGATCATCCCCTCAACCTCGCCCGCGGGCTCCGCCACCTGGACGAAGGCCATGTCGCGGCTGCGGCGGAAGGTGAACTCGCCCTTCACGTCCGGCAGGGTGGAGCCGCCGTCGCCCTCGTTCTTGGGGTCGCCGGTCTGGTCCATGAAACCGTCGATGACGCGAAAGAAGGTCTGGCCGTCGTAGAAGTGCTGCTTGGCCAGGGTCTTGATGCGCGCGACGGTCTCGGGCGCCGCCTCCGGCAGCAGTTCGGCGATGATGCGGCCCTTGTTGGTGTCGATCACCAGCAGGTTGTCCGGATCGGGCGTGCGCCAGTCGGCCTCGGTAATCGGCAGCGGCGGCGGCGGCGGGGTGGGGGTGAGCGGATTTAAGCCTCTCGGAACGACGACAGGCGCCGGCCGGACCTTCTTCGGCTTGGCGGCGTGCGCGCCGGGGGCTACGCCCAGCACCGCCAAGGCCGCAAGGGCGAGGCCCAGGCGAGAGATATTGCTCGTCATCGTTCGATTTTCGCCTTCAGGCTCTGCGCCACCCCCGGCGGTACGAAGTGCGTGATGTCACCGCCGAGCTTCGCGATCTCCTTCACCAGCCGCGAGGCGACGGCCTGATGGTGCGGGTCGGCCATCAAGAAGACGGTTTCGATCTGGCGGTTCAGCTGCTGGTTCATGGCCGTCATCTGGAACTCGTACTCGAAGTCAGCCACCGCGCGCAGACCGCGGATGATCATGTCCGCCCCCACCTCCTCGGCGAAGTGCATCAGCAGGCTCTCGAACGGTGTGACCACGATCTCGCAGCCGTTGCACAGCGGCGCGCACTCGCGTTCCACCATCTCCACCCGCTCATCGAGGGTGAACATCGGGCCCTTGCCGCGGTTGATCGCTACGCCGATCACAAGCCGATCCACCAGCTTCACCGCCCGTCCGATGATGTCCAGGTGCCCGTTGGTCAGCGGGTCGAAGGTGCCGGGGTAAAGTCCGGTGCGCAAACGAGAGGTCCTGCCCGATGCCGAAACTGCACGCCTAGCGGCTCGACCGGCTTTCCACAAGCGGACTGTCAACGGCGTCCAAAGCGCCTATCTGCATCGCGCTGACGGGAGGGAGGTCGTCATGTCCAAGCCGCAGCCGTCGTTCCTGACGACGCACGACGCACGACGTCGCACCGGTGCCGCAGGCCCGTCCCCAGCCGAAGGTCAATCCCATTGCGGCTGCGCGGCGGATCGCCGACCGCTTTCCCATCGTGATGGCGCGCCTTGCCGAATGAGCCGATCTGGCTCCCTGCGGAGGTGGCCATCGCGATCAACTAGAACACGGTCGCCGCAACGGGTGAGCCGTATGGCCAGGGACCTCGTTTGCTGGAAAGCGCTTGTGCCGTTCCGGTGAACCGACAAGCTTACGCGGGCGAGGAGGACATTGTGCGTCTGGCCGGTAAGCCTCATGCTGGCGATTGCGCGTAACCATCCGTTCCAGCAGGGCGATAAAAGAACGGGCTTTCTGGCCGGCGCAGCGTTCCTTTGGGCAAATGGTTACGAACTCATGCGCGAGGACAGCGTCGAGTTCGCGGACTTAGTGGTCAGCGCCACCCAGCACCCGTCCGAGCCCCGCGCGCTGGAAGACGCGGTGCGCCGCCGCCTCGTCGCCAGCGAGGAGGACTGAGCCGCCTCACCAGACCCCGATCTTCTCCGCTTCCTGGTGGGCGATCGGGTGGTGGGCGCGGGCGTGGTCCTCCTCGGCCAGCAGGCGCGCGACTTCGAGGGCGGCCATGCAGCCCTGGCCGGCGGCGGTGACGGCCTGGCGATAGACGTGGTCGGTGACGTCGCCGGCGGCGTAGACGCCCTCGACCCGGGTCGCGGTGCTCCCGGGCGTCACCAGCAGGTAGCCGTTCGGGTCGATGGGCAGCTGGCCGGTGAAGAGTTCCGAGGCCGGGGCGTGGCCGATGGCCACGAACACGCCGTCCACGGCGATCTCCTGCGTCGCGCCGGTCTTCAGGTTCTTCAGCCTTACGCCGCTGACGGTCGCCGGCTCGCCCGAGCCCAGCACCTCGTCCACCGCGCTGTCCCAGACCACCTCGATCTTGGGATGGGCGAACAGGCGGTCCTGCAGGATGCGCTCGGCGCGCAACTCGCCACGCCGGTGGATCAGGGTGACGTGTGAGGCGAAACTGGTGAGGAACAGCGCCTCCTCCACCGCGGTGTTGCCGCCGCCCACCACCGCCACCGCCTTGCCGCGATAGAAGAAGCCGTCGCAGGTGGCGCAGGCCGAGACGCCGAAGCCGCGGTAGCGCTGCTCGCTCGGCGTGCCCATCCACTTGGCCTTGGCGCCGGTGGTGATGATCAGAGTCTCGGCCAGGATTTCGGACCCGCTGTCCAGCGTCAGGCGGAAGGGGCGCGCGGAGAGATCGACGCTCGCCACGAGGTCGTCAAGGAACTCGGTTCCCACGTGCTCGGCCTGGCTGCGCATCTGCTCCATCAGCCAGGGGCCCTGGATCACCTCGGCGAAGCCCGGATAGTTCTCCACGTCGGTGGTGATGGTCAGCTGGCCGCCGGGCTCCAGCCCCGAGATCACCACCGGCTCCAGCGCCGCCCGCGCCGCGTAGATGGCGGCGGTGAGGCCGGCGGGGCCCGAACCCAGGATGGCGACGCGGACGGTGCGGGGGTGGGAGGTCATGGCGCAGTCTCGGATCGTCGTGGAAGCCGGGGACGGCGCTTCATGTAGGAACGAATCCGCCGCGCAGAGTGCGCCATTGCACAGGGCGGCGCACGCTGCTAGCCGTTCCGGTCGGGGCGGGAGTCCGCCGGGGAACCGACGCACGCCATGAGCTTCTACGCGACTTCCGGGCGCAAGCGGCGCGGCGTGGTCTTCGACCTGCTGTCTTTCGACCGACTGCTGACCGGCCCTTTGATCCACCTGATCTATTGGGGCGGACTGGCGATGGTGCTGCTGGTCGGCTTCGGCGCCATCGGCGCGGCGGTGGGGCTGGCCCTGCGCAACATGAGCCTGGAGGGCCTGTTGCTGGCCGCGCCCGCCGTCGTGGCGGCCTTCCTGACCATGGCGGTGCTGGCCCTGCTCTGGCGTGCGGGGTGCGAGTTCTTCCTGGCCGTGTTCAGCATCGCCGAGGACCTGCACGCGCTGCGGGTCGAAGGCGACAAGGACCGCGCCGCCACGTCGAAGCCTTTGGTCAGGCAACCGCTGAACCTCGGCTGAGCGCCCTCTTCCCTTCTCTTGAAGGGGAGGAACGCGCTCGGGCCTGAACCGGTGGAGGCGACGAGACACCCCAAGTTAAACATTAACCGGCAAGCTCCGCCCGCTTCTCTCCAAGCGTTGCCGGATCCCTTTGCATGTTCCAGATCATCGGCGTGGTTCTGCTGTTCGGCTTGGTGTTCGGCAGCTTCCTGATGTCCGGCGGCAATCTCGGCGTGATCATCGAGGCCGCGCCGCACGAATTGATGGCGATCCTGGGCGCCGGCGTCGCCTCCTACCTGATCTCCAACTCCATGGGGGTGATCAAGGCCACCGGCGGCGGCTTCGGCAAGATCTTCAAGGGACCGAAGTGGAAGGCGTCGGACTACACCGACCTGCTCTCCCTGCTGTTCGTGCTGACAAAGATGATGAAGAGCAAGGGCGTGATCGCGGTGGAGAGCCACATCGAGAAGCCTTCGGACAGCCCGATCTTCTCCAAATACCCCAAGATCATGAAGGACCACTTCGCCACGGACTTCATCTGCGACACCCTGCGCATGATGACCATGAACCTGGAAAATCCACATCAGGTCGAGGACTGCATGGAGCGGCAGCTGGAGAAGCACCACCACGAGGGCCTCGGCCCCGCCGGCGCGTTGCAGAGCCTGGCCGACGCCCTGCCGGCGCTCGGCATCGTGGCCGCCGTGCTCGGCATCATCAAGACCATGGGCGCCATCACCCAGCCGCCGGAGATACTGGGCCAGATGATCGGCAGCGCGCTCGTCGGCACCTTCCTCGGCGTCTTCCTGGCCTATGGACTGGTCGGACCCATGGCCACCCGGCTGAAGGCGGTGGTGGACGAGGAAGCGGCCTTCTACCACATCATCCGCTCGGTGCTGGTGGCGCACCTGCACGGCAACGCCGCCCAGATATCAGTAGAGATCGGGCGCGGCGTGGTGCCGACCGCCGCCCAACCCAGCTTTGCGGACCTGGAGCAATCGCTCACCAACATGCCCGCCGAGGCTGCGTAAATCGGCCGCGGAACGGCAGATCACGCTTGCGTGTTCAGCCAGTCGTGCATAATGGGCGCAGCGCTGCAGGTTTCCGCCCTTGTGGCGGCGGGGTCCCCCGCCGTGGCAGGGAACGGGTCTGCGACCAGGCGCTCTAAACCTCCTTTCAGGGGACCAGGGACCATGACCATCCGTAAAATCCTGCTGGCCACCGCGGCCGTCGCTTCTCTCGGCGTCGCGGCTTGCAGCCATAAGAGCGACACCAACGAAACCACCAACACCGCGACCACCGACACCACCACCACCACGACCCCGGACAACACGACCGGCGGCATGTCGTCCAACACGACGACGACCACGACCAACGACATGGGTGGCAACATGACCACCACGACCACCAACACGGCGTCGAACGCTCAATAAGCGTTTCAACCTCGGTTGAACGAAGGGCCGTCCGAAAGGGCGGCCCTTTTTTCGTGGGCGTGAGGTCGTGACCCCCGAGCTGGACTGGACCGAGGGCGGTCCCCGCTCGCGCGTCTACGACGACGTCTACTTCTCCCGCACAGATGGCTTGGCCGAGAGCAGGGCCGTGTTCCTGCAAGGCTGCGGCCTGCCCGACGCCTGGCTGGAGCGCGACCACTTCTGCGTCGCAGAGCTCGGCTTCGGCACAGGGCTGAACATCGTCGCCCTGCTGGACCTGTGGCGCGACACCGGGCCGGCGGACGCGCAGCTTTCGATCTTCTCGGTGGAAGCCCATCCCCTGTCGCGCGAAGACGCCGCGCGGGCCCTTCATGGCTGGCGCAGCCAGGCGCCTGTCGAAATCGACGCCCTGCTCGACGTCTGGCCGGACGCCCGGCGCGGCTTCCACCGGATCGATCTTGCCGCCTGCCATGCCACATTAAATCTCTACATCGGCGAGGTGGGCGAGGCGTTGTCGCGCTGGAGCGGGTTGGCCGACGCCTGGTTCCTCGACGGCTTCGCCCCGGCGAAGAACCCCGCGATGTGGAGCGACCCGGTGCTGGCGGCGATCGGGCGGCTGAGTGCGCCTGGGGCCAGAGCCGCCACCTTCACCGTCGCCGGCCAGGTGCGGCGCGGGCTCACCCAGGCCGGGTTCGTCGTGGAAAAGCGGCCGGGCTTCGGCGACAAACGCGAACGGCTGGAGGCGCGCCGACCGGGGGTGTTGTCCTCGTCCACTCACCCCCATCACCGCCCCGTTCACACGGTGGCGGTGATAGGGGGCGGGATCGCGGGGGCGGCGCTGGTCCGCGCCTTTGACCGGCAAGGGGTCGTGTGCACGCTGATCGAGGCGGTGCGGCCGGGATCGGGCGCGTCCGGCAATCCCGCGGCCCTGGTCACCCCGCGCCTGGATGCCGGCTTTGGACCGCCCGCGGAGCTTCACGCTCAGGCCTTTGCCTACGCCGTGGGCCTCTATCGCCAAGAAACGCCGCAGGCCTCGATCTCGACCGGCGCCCTACAGCTTGGTGGGATGGGCAAAGATTCAGGCCGCTTCGCCAAGCTTGCCGCCTGGGACGGGTTCGCGCCGGATGATCTGCAGACGTTGCCGGCCGATGAAGCCTCGAGCCGCCTCGATGAGGCGGACGCCCTGATCGGCGACGCGCTGCTCATCGCCGAGGCGCTGGTGGTGGAACCCGCCGTCATCCTGCAGACATGGCTAGCCTCGGCGCGTCAAGTCTCAGGCCTCATAGCCGGGCTGGGGCAGGACGGCGACCGCTGGCTCTGCCTGGACGCGGCGGGCCGGATCCTCGTCGAGGCGGACGCGGTCTGCATCGCCGCCGGCTTCGACACCGCCGCCCTGCTTCCCGGCGCCGGGCTCCTCCCCGTGCGCGGCCAGGTGGAGTTCACCTCGGCGCTGGACTTCACCGGACAGGCCGCCGCGTGGGGCGGCTACGCCATCCCGTTGCGCCGAGGCGTCCTGTATGGCGCCAGCCACGTCCGGGGCGATCCGGCGCGCGATCTGCGATCCCAGGAGGCCGCAGCCAACCTCGCGATGCTGCAGACTCATCGCCCGGCGCTCGCCGCGCGTATCGAGGGCGCGCCGAAGGCGGAGAGACAGTCCCGGGCCTCGGTGCGCGCCGCCACGCCCGACCACCTGCCCCTGGCCGGAGAGACCTCCCGCTCCGGCCTCTCCGTTCTGGCCGCCCTCGGCGGACGCGGCTTCACCCTGGCGCCGCTGCTGGCCGAGCACGTCGCCGCCGTGGCGCTGCGACGGCCCTCGCCGCTGTCGGCCGACCTCGCCCACCGCCTGCGCCCCGACCGTTTCGCCGCCGAGAACCCGCACGCCCCTAAGCCGTTATTCTGATGGCTGTGGTCGGAGAGACGGCGATGATCAATCGATGGACGCTCCTGGGCGTCGCTCTGGCCACGCTGGTCACGTCCGCCGCGGCGCAGGCTCAGCCGCAGGACAAGGCCAATGCGAGAACGGCGAAGTCGAGGGATGCGGGCGACTGCGTCTACATCACCCAGCTGCAGAACAGTCACCCGCTGGGCGACCGGGCGGTCATCTTCCGGGCCAATGTATCGGATTTCTACCGCCTCGACTTCGCCTCCCAGTGTCAGGAGCTGAGCTATCCCGAGCCGAAGATCATACTCACGCCGGTCGGCGGCATCGGCATCATCTGCCACGCCCTCGACGTGGACGTGAAGGTCGGCGAGCAGGGGCCGGGCTCCATCCCGGAGGGCTGCATCCCCAGCCACTGGCACAAGATGACCTCCGCCGAAGTGGCGGCTGTTCCCAAGAAAGACCTGCCCTGAACCTGCCGGCTAGACCGTCGGCGCAGGGGGCGAGGTGATCACCTCCATATTGTCACGCAGCAGGTAGAACATGTCCTGGAGCGCGGCGCTGCGCGCGTCGGCGGTGGCGGCCTGCTCCACCTCGCCAAGCTTTCGAGGCAGGTCCTGCGAAATGCCCTTCAGGATACATTTGAGGTCGCCGTCCGTGCCGCGCTTGGCCAGATCCACGTGGCCCTGCATGTCGAGAGCCGACAAGGCGCTGATATCGGTCTTGAAGGCGTCGAAGGCCGGCAGGGGCGCCAAGCCCGCCGGCGCGGCGCGATATGCGGCGACCTCGCTCTTCAGCACGCCGGCGCGATGGACGATGTCGGCATATAGCGGTTCGCGGGCTAGCGGGTTCTCCGCCGCCGCCGGGGCAGGCGTCTCGGCCAGCGCCGCCAGCATCAGCCGCGGCGTCTCGCGCGCCCCCGGATGAAAGGAGGCGAGCAGGATGGCGGCGGACATGGCGATGTCGCAGGACATGATCGATCTCCCGACGGTGGAGCGAGGCCGCTCGCTCGCCGCACTCCGCCGTCGAAATGGTAAACGGAAGATGACCGGCATGGCAGAGGAGCGCCCGTGACACGACCAGACCCCCCCGCCGGCGCCTGGGCGGCCTTCGACCTCGCCGTCCAGCGCTCGGCCGGCGGCGCCCTCGTCGACCTGTTCGACCAGGAGCCGGATCGGCTGGCGCGCCTGTCGATCGAGGCCGCAGGCCTTCACCTCGACCTGTCCAAGCAGGCGCTCACCGCCGAGGGCCTCATGGCGGGCTTAGCGCTCGCCCGGGCGGCGGGGGTGGAGGCGGCGCGCGGGCGGCTGTTCGAGGGGGCCGTAGTGAACACCTCCGAGCACCGCGCGGTTCTGCACCCCGCGTTGCGGGCGGCGCCCGGCGCGAGCTTCGCCGCCGAGGGCGAGCCGGTGTCGGCCGAGATCGAGGCCAACCGCGCGCGCATCAAGGCCTTGGCCGACGCCGTCCGCTCCGGCGAGGTCCGGGGCGCCACCGGCGAGCGCTTCCGCGCCATCGTGCACATCGGAATCGGCGGCTCGGACCTCGGTCCTCGCCTGGTGTGGGAGGCGCTGCGCCCGCTGGACGGCCCCCTGGTGCTGCGCTTCGCCGCAAACGTAGACGGGGCCGAGATGCTCGCGGCCCTGCAGGGGCTGGACCCCGCCTCCACCCTGGTGGTCATCGTCTCCAAGACCTTCACCACCCTGGAGACCCTCGCCAACGCCGGCCTCGCGCGGGCTTGGCTCGCGGCGGCGCTGGGCGAGGACGGCGTCGGCGCCCACCTGGCCGCGGTCTCCGCCGCGCCGGAAAAGGCAGGCCCGTTCGGTGTCGCGCCGGATCGGGTGTTCGCCTTCGCCGACTGGGTGGGGGGACGGTTCTCGATCTGGTCGGCGGTGGGTCTGTCCTGCGCCATCGCCCTCGGCTTCGAGACCTTCCAGGCCTTCCTGGACGGCGCCGCGGCCATGGACGCCCACTTCACCGAGGCGCCCCTGGAGCGCAACGCGCCGGTGCTGACGGCCCTGGCGGAGGTCTGGAACCGCAACGGCCTAGGCCGTCCGGTCCGTGCGGTCGTGCCCTATGCCCGCCGCCTGTCCCTGTTGCCGGCCTTCCTGCAACAGCTGGAGATGGAGTCCAACGGCAAGCAGGTGACGCGCGAAGGCCTCCCCGTCACCCACGCCACCGCCGTCACGGTGTTCGGCGACGCCGGCACCAACGGTCAGCACGCCTTCTTCCAGCTCCTGCACCAGGGGACCGACGTCATCCCCGTGGACCTGGTGCTCGTGGCGCAGGGCGAAGGGCCGCCCGACATGCACGCCAAGCTGCTCGCCAACGGCGTGGCCCAGGCCGAGGCGCTGATGATCGGCCGCTCAGAAGCCGACGTCCGCGCCGAACTGCACGCCCGAGGCATGGACTTGGCCGAGATCGAGGCCCTCGCCCCTCAGCGCACCTTCCCCGGCGGCCGGCCAAGCACCATGCTCGTGCTGCCCAGGGTGGATGCGGCGGCGCTCGGTGCGCTGCTGGCGCTCTACGAGCACAAGGTGTTCGTGGAAGGCGTGATCTGGGGGATCAACAGCTTCGACCAATGGGGCGTGGAACTCGGCAAGACCCTGGCCGCCCGCGTTCTCGGCGAACTCGAGGGGGGTGAGCGGCTGGACCACGACCCGTCCACCACGGCCCTGATCGCACGCTTCAGGGCCTGAAGACCTAGGCCGGCCTCAGGCCTCCGGCGTGTCGCCCGGATCGTAGGCGGCAGGATCGAGCCGCTCGTCCTCAGGATGGGCGTGACCGGAAAGGACGAAGCGCCGGTCGCAGTAGCCGCACTCCACAAAGCCTTTGCCGCCCATCTCCAGATAGACCCGAGGATGGCCGAGCGCCCCGCCGACCCCGTCGCAGGCCACCCGGTGGTCGTTCACCACGACGATCTCCGGCGGCGCGGGCGCCACGGCCCGGACGGGCGAAGGCAGGGACATGGAAGCTCCAGCTTGGCAAGGCGGACGGCGCCGCCTACCTAAGCGCGGTGCCCGTAAGCGTCAACGAACGGCGCAGGCGCACCCCCGCCGCCGAGGACCGTCCGACCCGAATGAGCGCCCCAGCGACAGCTCCCGAATTCGCCATCCAGGCCGAGGGCCTGGTGAAGACCTATCCCGCGTCCAAGATGACGCCCGAAAAGACGGCGCTCCGGGGGATCGACCTCGCCATCCGCCGGGGTTCCATATTCGGGCTGCTGGGACCCAACGGAGCCGGGAAGTCCACCTTCATCAACATCCTGGCGGGACTGGTGAACAAGACCGCCGGCAAGGTGCAGATCTGGGGCATGGACATCGACGCCCAGCCCCGCACCGCCCGAGGCGCCATCGGCGTTGTGCACCAGGAAATCGTGTCCGACGTCTTCTTCACCCCGCGAGAGGCGCTGGAGGTGCAGGCCGGCTTCTACGGCGTGAAGAAGGCCGACCGCAAGACCGACGAGATCCTGGCCAGCCTAGGGCTCACCGACAAGGCCGACGCCTATGTGCGCCAGCTTTCCGGCGGCATGAAGCGACGGCTGATGGTGGCTAAGGCCATGGTCCACTCCCCGCCGATCCTGATCCTGGACGAGCCGACCGCAGGCGTCGACGTCGAGCTCCGCCGCCAGCTTTGGGAGCGGGTGCAGGAGTTGAACGCCCTGGGCGTCACCATCGTGCTCACCACCCACTATCTGGAGGAGGCGCAGGCGCTTTGCGACACCATCGCCATCGTCAACCGTGGAGAAGTGGTCGCCTGCGAGCCCACGCCGCAGCTGCTGGGCCGGCTTGACACCCGCGCGGTGGTCATCGTGCCGTCTGCGCCGCTGGATTCCGCTCCGCCGTTGACGGGCTTCGACGCCAGGCTGCGGCCCGACGGCCGACTGGCGGTGACCTACAAGAGCGAACAGGCGAGCGTGGAGGCGGTGCTGGCGGCGGTGCGATCGGCCGGCGTGCAGATCAGGGACCTGACCACCGAACAACCCGACCTGGAAGACGTCTTCCTCTCCCTGACCTACGGCGACGCCGCCCAGACCACCAGCCCCACAAGCTTTTGAGTCGTGCCGCGACACGAGACCCGCCGCTGGATCATCAAGCTGAGGGCCGCTGAACTCGGCTGTGACGCAGAAGGGAAGCGGGCCGATATACCGCCCGCCTCCTTCAAACTCTCTGCAGCCCGACTTACTGGCGTCAACGATCCCTGAAGCTGGGCAAGGTTAGCCGCCGCCTACTGATCAGGCAGGTCGGCGAGAAGCTTGTCCAGCGTGATCGGGAAATGCCGGGCGCGTATGCCGGTCGCATTATAGATGGCGTTGGCGACGGCCGCACCCGCGCCGCAGATGCCGACCTCTCCGATACCCTTGGCGTGTATCGGATTTGCGTGGACATCCCGCTCTGTAATAAAGACCACCTCAAGCTGGGGCACGTCGGCGTTCACCGGAACGTGGTATTCGGCCAAATCGTCATTGACCACCTTCCCCGTCCTCGTGTCGTGGACCAGGTCCTCGGTCAGCGCCGCGCCGATGCCAAAGGTCATACCGCCCAGGCATTGCGAGCGCGCCGTCTTCTCGTTGAGGATGCGCCCGGCGGCGAAGACGCCGAGCATCCGGCGGACGCGGGTCTCGCCCGTGACGACGTTGACGGCGACCTCAGCGAAATGTGCGCCGTAGGAGGCTTGGGCGAACTGCTTTTCCTGCTTCCCCGGCTTGATGCTGCCGATCGCTTCCAGTCCGTCTCCCACGAGCGCGCTGATCGGCGTCGACCTGTTGTCGCCGATCGCGTCGCCGTCCTTCAAGGTCAGCGCGTCCTCGTCGACGCCCATCTTCTTCGCGAGCTTATGGCGCAAGGATTCGCATGCCAGATACACCGCCGATCCCGACGACGCCGCGCCCCACGAGCCGCCTGACCCCGCGGCCGGCACATCGTTGGTGTCGCCCAGTTCCACCTTGATCGACGCGACAGGGATGCCGAGGATTTCCGAGGCGATCTGGGTCAAGATGGTGTAGCTGCCGGTGCCGACGTCGGTCATGGCCGACGACACCGTGGCTGATCCATCCGCATGGATCGCCACCTTGGCCGAGCTTTCCATCAAGACGTTGGATCGCGCCGCAGCCGCCACGCCCATCCCGATCAGCCATTCGCCTTCGCGACGCGTCGCCGGCTTGGCGTGGCGCTTCTCCCAACCGAACCTCTTGGCGCCTTCGTCCAGCGCCGGCATCAATGACCGGGACGAGAAGGGGATGGACTTCTCGGGGTCCTCGCTGGGCTCGTTGATCCGCCGAAGCTCGATCGGGTCCATGTCGAGCTTGGCGGCCAGCTCGTCCATCGCGCCCTCCAGGCCCAGCAACCCGACCGCCTCTCCCGGCGCGCGCATGGACCCCGAAAGCAGCCAGTTCAGCCTCACCAGATCGTGGGTGATCAGGCGGTTTTCGCCCGAGTACAGGAAGTGGGTGGAGATCCCCGCCGGCTCGAAATAGTCCTCCGTTGAAAGGTTCGTCGCGGTCGTTTCGTGGCCGATGCCGCTGAGTTTGCCGGTGGCGTCGGCGGCGAGGCGGATGCGTTGCGAGGTGTTCGATCGACGCACCGTGGCGTTGAACACCTGCTGGCGCATCATCACCGCCTTGACCGGTCGCCCGATCGTCTTGGCGGCGATCGCCGCGGCGACACTCTCCGTCGCGATGCCTAGCTTCGACCCGAAGCCGCCGCCGATGTAGTGGGAGATGATCCTGACCTTCTTCGGCGATACCCCGAGGGCCTTGGCGAGTTGCTGCCCGTCCGACGTCGGCATCTGGTAGGCGCCGTAGAGGGTCAATGCATCGTCGTTCCAGACCGCAATCGACGCATGGGGCTCCATCGCCGCCGAGTTCTGGCTCGGCGTCGTATAGGTCGAGTCGATGGTGACCGCCGCATCCCGCATCGCCTTGTCCAGGTCGCCCTGTTCGGATTGAGCGGGGATGTTGTTGGCCGGCAGATTCTCGTCGTGCTCCATATCCATGGAGAAGGCGAAAGCACCTTCGCCCTGCTCGTAATGGATGGGGAGCTGGGCTGCGGCGTCGCGCGCGCTCTCGAAGGTTTCGGCGACCACGATCGCCACCACCTGGCCGAAATAGGCGATCTCCTTCACGCCCTGCGTCGGGGCGTCGGTCTCTCCACCCTGCTGGGAAACCCGGATGAAACGGTCAAAGTCGACCACGACGTCGATGACGCCCGGCATGGACTTCACCGCATCGGCGTCGATCGAGATGATCTTGCCCTTGCCGATTGTCGAGCCGACGAGAACCCCGTAGGCTAGGTTTTGGATCTGGTATTCCGCCGCATAGGTCGCAGAGCCTGAGACCTTCTTAGGTCCATCCACCCTGTCCAAAGGCTTGCCGATGACGCCCTGCACGCCCGTATCGAGCAGGCTCGACGGGTGGGGCTTGTCCATGGTGAGCGTGACATGGTCGTCGCCGAAACCGAACATCGCTTATACTCCCGTCAATTCGCGCAGGCAGGCTATGAGCGTGCGGCGCGCGAGCGGTATCTTAAAGTCGTTGGAGCCGAAGCCCCTGGCGTTGACCAGGAGCGCGTCCGCTGCCGCGGCGAAGACCGCAGGCGTGGGCTCGGCGCCCACCAGGACGTCCTCGACCGCCGGGTCCCGCCAGGGCATCGGGCCAAGCCCGCCGAACGCCAGGGCCGCGGTGGCGATCTTGCCATCGGCGACGCTGACCACGCCCGCGACCGACACGAGCGCGAAGGCGTAGGACGCACGGTCACGCACCTTCCTGTAGATTTGCCGTGCACCCGCGACCGGGGCCGGCAATTCCACGTGGGTGATGAGTTCATCAGCCGCCAGCGCGGTTTCGATGTCTGGCGTATCGCCGGGCAGGCGGTAGAAATCCCCGATCGGAATACGCCGCCGATCTCCATCGGCTGTCAGGGTCACGATCGTGGCGTCGAGCGCGCGCATCGCCACCGGCATGTCGCCGGGATGCGTTGCGATGCACTGGTCGCTGGCGCCGAGCACGGCCAGGATGCGGTTATAACCGCCGATCGCCGAACAGCCTGAACCGGGCTTGCGCTTGTTGCAGCCGCTCGCCGTATCGTAAAAGTAATAGCAGCGCGTGCGCTGGAGGAGGTTGCCTCCGGTCGTCGCCATGTTGCGCAGCTGGCCCGACGCGCCCGCCAGCAAAGCGCGGCTCAGAACCTCATAACGCTCGATCACACGAGGATCGGCGGCCAGGTCGCTATTGGGCGCCAGCGCACCGATCTTCAGTCCGCCGTCGTCGGTGTCCTCGATATCGGCCAGGGCCAGACGGCTGATATCGACCAGCTTATCCGGGGTCTCGACCTGCAGTTTCATCAGATCGAGCAGGTTGGTGCCCCCTGCGATGAACTTGGCGGTGGTACGATCCAGGGTCCTGACCGCGCCCTCCGGGGTGTCGGCCTTCTCATATGTGAACATTCTCACGCGACGGCTCCTTCGCCCTTGGTCGCCCGGCCATCGGACACGTCGCGGATGGCGTCGACAATATTGGGATAGGCTGAGCATCGGCAGAGATTGCCGCTCATCCGCTCGCTGATTTCGGCGTCGGTCAGGCGGGCCTCGGAAAGATTTTCCGACACGAAACTCGGCCAACCCTTGTTCGCCTCGTCGAGCATGCCGACGGCGGAGCAGATCTGACCTGGCGTGCAGTAGCCGCACTGATAGCCGTCGTGGGCGACGAACGCCGCCTGCAACGGATGAAGATGATCTGCAGAGCCCAGTCCCTCGATCGTCGTGATCTCGTCGCCCTGATGCCTCACTGCCAGGGTGAGGCAGCTGTTCACACGACGACCATTGATCAGGATGGTGCAGGCCCCGCACTGGCCGTGATCGCAGCCCTTCTTACTCCCCGTGAGGGCGAGATGCTCCCGTAGCAGATCGAGCAGAGAGGTCCGAATGTCCGGATCTGCATCATAGGACTGACCATTTATGTTAAAGAACATCAGTTTTCCTCAGACAGATATACAAACGCCCTGACTGAGCGTCGATGCCTATGCCGATAGAGTCGACCTAACGAATGTCACCACCGTTTGGCGCCAACGGCCAAGCTTGGTGGACTTCGATTTATTGTAGCCCGACGACGCGTCGCCGCGACCGCAGACCAGCCCGATCAGGAGCTCGAGGTTTTTGGGTGGCGCAGTCAGCACCAACCTTGCACCGATCCGCGTGGGTTGCTCCAGCGGGTTGGCGCGGCTACGCATGGCCCACCGGAAAGCGCGGCGCTGCCTTGGTCGGGTGAAACATCCCGATGGGCCCATCCCGGTCACGGTTCGCGCCTTCAGGCTGGCGCGCGTTGACCGGAGGGGGTCAGGCGGCTATTTCAGTCCTCGTATGCACCCGTAGCTCAGCTGGATAGAGTGACGCCCTCCGAAGGCGTAGGTCACAGGTTCGAATCCTGTCGGGTGCGCCAACGGCCGTTGATTTCTTCGCCGATCGGTTCGGTTGGCTAGTGCAGGCCCGGGCTCCCCGTCAAATCCGCCGACCACGATGGAGTAAGGGGCTGAACGCTCGATCGTCCCAGTCACCTCTTCACGTCCGAAGATGACGCAGCAAGATGAAATAAACTGCTCCGCTCGCCGTCTTGGGGTGAGGCGTCGATGCGAGACGCGGGGTTTGGAATATGCGGACATCGGCGCTCACCCGCACTTGAATAAAGATCGTCCTCGAGAATGGACTAGGCGTCGCGGGCGCACAACGCCTCGCCGCTGGAAGACCGGCGGGGACCAAAAGTTTTTACGACCGGATCGGGCTCGGTCTGCTTTCGCACGGGAACTGGAGAGCACAGACCCGCGCGTCTGTGACGCCGTGTGCCGAATGCTTGAAGACGTTCGTCCCGGATAGAGGCAAGGTGGCGCCCCAATGACCATACGCATCGCGATCGTGGACGGAACCGGGCCGGCCACCGGCTACGCCAAGGCCATGGAGAGGTCGTTCTGCCACGTGCTGTCGCTGCAGCTCGGGAGCGCAGCCGACTACCAGCGTGGGCCCAACGCCATGGGCATGGAGACCCTGCCGGAGGCGGCGCGGGCCTTCGGCTGGTGCGCCAAGGAGTACGCCCGCGATCGGAGCGTGCAGATCATGCTGGCGGGTTACAGCCGTGGCGGCTCGGCGGTGATCATGGCGGCCGAGCAGCTGGAGAACATCGGCGTGCCGGTCCACTCCATGTTCCTGTTCGACCCCGTCGCGCGCCATCCCTATCCGGGCGGCGAGGTGATCCCCGGCAACGTCGCCTTCAGTCGAATAGCACGGCGCGACCAGAGCTGGAGCTTCGTGATGAAGTACGAGGGCACTCTTAGCGACAGCAAGAAGATCGGCGACAGCTCCAACCCCTGCCGCCCCTTCTTTGGCAATACCGGGCTGAATTGGCGCGGGCTCGGCGACCACCAGACGCCGACAGTGTTCAAAGGCTCGCATGGGGCGCTGGGCGGCGTGGGCTGGAAGTTCGTCACCGAGGACGCGACATGCCAGCTGCAGGTCTCAGCCTGGATGGGCCAGCAGATGCGCTCGCGCGGGTTGATGGCCAATCTAGGGCCGGGCTTCCTGGACCCCACCCCGCCGGAAAAGCCGGCCACGGCCACCAAGCTCGTCGGTCAGGCGCTGGACGCCGGACTGCTGGCCAAGAGCGCGCTGGTGCGGATCGGGAGCGGCTGGTCGGGGCTGTAAGGAGACCGGACTCGATCTGCCAAACCCTATGCTGAGCCTCTACACGTCTGCCTCAATCCTCCCGTGGACTTGCCTCGGAAAAGTGGAGAGCTCCCGATGAGGAAGGAGAGCCACCATGGCGCAGCGATTCACGAAGGAGTTTGAGGGGGAGGCCGTTCGGCTGGTCCGCACGAGCGGCCGGACCAAGCGGGAGATCGCTGATGATCTCGGCGTGGGGGTGTCGACGCTGACACGCTGGCTGGCCCACAGCCGGGACCGGCAGATGGAAGCGCCCGAGCGACCGCCGCCGGGTGAGGACGTGGCCGTCGAGTTGAAGCGGCTTCGACGGGAGAACGAGATCCTTCGCCAGGAGCGGGACATCCTGAAGAAGGCGACGGCTTTTTTCGTCAAGGAGGGAAGTCGATGAGGTTTGAACTCGTCGATGCGGCGAAGAAGGATTTCCCTGTCCAGAGGCTCTGCAAGGTGCTCGGCGTCAGCGAGAGCGGCTACTTTGCCTGGAGAGATCGGCCGGCTAGCCGGCGCCAACGTGAGGACATGGTGCGAGCGGAGCCCACGTACGCTCCGCCTTCGCATGCTCGAACGGCACGTACGGCAGCCCGCGGATGACATACGAGCTGCGCGACCAAGGCCTGCAGGTGGGTCGCCGCCGCACGGCGCGACTGATGCGGGACAATGGCTTGAAGGCTCGGCAGAAGCGACGCTTCAAGCGCACGACCGACAGCGAGCACGCCTGGCCGATCGCGCCAAACCTCATCGACCAAGACTTCGCCGCGACCGCGCCCAACCAGAAGTGGGGCGTGGACATCTCCTACGTCTGGACCCGCGAGGGATGGCTGTATCTGGCCGTGGTGATCGACCTGTTCTCACGACGCGTCGTCGGCTGGTCCGTCGGCGATCGGTTACACCGTCGTCTCGCCCTTAGCTAGCTCTTGGCCAAGCCCTGGCCATCCGACGGCCTGCGCGTGGCCTGATCCACCACTCAGATCGCGGCAGTCAATATTGTTCCAATGACTACCAGGCCGAGCTGCGCCGCCATGGCATCCAGATATCGATGTCAGGCAAAGGCGACTGCTACGATTGTGAGAGTGTGGGCGCTGCCTGGAGGCCTGACCCTTGCTACGATCGACCTCGTGTCATCGCGTTGACGTGTCGGCCTTCCAGGCAGCACCTGCCGCTCGGCTGGATGTGACTTCATAGGAGCTTGAGGGCGACCATCCCATCACAGTCCTGTCCGCCATCCGATCGTCAGGCCTTTGCAGCCAGGCCGGAGATTTCAATGAACGAGGTCGTATCCGCAGACGTCATCATCGGCGTCGATACACAAGGAGGTCCACGCCGCCTTCGCCATCAACGGGCTCAGCGCCGAGCTCGGGGCCATGACCATCCCGGCGAACCCCAAGGCCTACCGAGACTTGGAGGCCTGGGCGATGTCGCTTGGCGCCGTTCGGGCGATCGGGATCGAGGGTACGGGGTCCTACGGCGCGGGCCTGTGCCGCTTCCTTCGCGCTCGCGGCTGCGAAGTGCTGGAGGTCAATCGCCCCAACCGTCAGCTTCGACACAAGAAGGGCAAGAGCGACACCGTCGACGCCGAGAGCGCGGCCCGTGCGGTGCTGAGCGGCCAGGCCACGGCCTCGCCAAAGTCGGGCGACAGCGTGGTGGAGATGATCCGCCATCTCAAGGTCGCGCGCGACACCGCCGTCAAGGCGCGAACCCAAGCCATGCAAATCATGAAGGCTGTCATCGTCAGCGCTCCAGACGCCCTGCGTGAAGACCTCGATCACGTCGCCGGCAAGATGGCCTTCGTGCGCCGCCTCGCAGCGTTGCGACCCGGCCCGATCACCACCACGACGGCCTCGGCCAAGGCCAGCCTGCGTGCGATCGCCCGCCGCTGGCTGGCGCTGGACGCCGAGATCAAGGCCCATGAGGCGCAGCTGGAGACCTTCACCGCCCAGCAAGCGCCCGAGCTCGTCCAGGCGCACGGCATGGCCGCCGGCACGGCGGCTCAAATGCTGATCCTGGTCGGCGACAATCCACAGCGCATCCGCTCCGAGGCGGCCTTCGCCAAGCTCTGCGGCGCATGCCCTATTCCGGCGTCCAGCGGCAAGACCAACCGACACAGGCTCAATCGTGGCGGAGACCGACAGGCGAACGCCGCGCTGTACCGTGTCGTCATCGTTCATCACCGCCGAAGATCGACATTTCGGAGCGGATGGTGGAGTCGCTGATGAAGGCCACGGTGCGGGCCTTGGCTGGCGCGGGTGCTTTCGGCCGAAGCTTGGTAAAGCCTCGCTTTCTCCATCGCCCTGGCGCGAGCGGCGGCGTCGCGGGCGTCCAATTCCGCCGCTTCCCCGGCCGAGATTTCGCGCATGCCGTTGCGCGTGTTCCGGCCCGCGCCGTTCTCGCGGCGCCAGGCCGGATAGCTCGCCCAGAGCTCATCGGCGATGCGATGCACCTGTACCGGGCCGACGTAATCCTCAAGCGCACCCTGGATCACTGCCTTCAGCTTCTCGGGGCGCGCCTTGCTGATTTCGCCCCGCTTGGCGCGCGCTTCCTGGGTGGCGAGGTACTCCTGGGCCACCGCTCGGAAGGGGTGATTGAAAACGGGGATGCCGTGCTTGAGCATGGCGCGCACCTCCACCTCCTGCTCGCTTGCGAGGTGGCGGGCCACGCTGATGTCGGCGGTCTTCAGCGAAATGGTTTTGTAGCGATCAGCCCTGGGAAGCTTGACCCGGCAATACCAGTTGCGATGCCCCACATCCGCCCGGCGGAAGATGATCAGGCCCGGCTTGAGCTCTTCTTTGTCCGTCACGAACGCCATGGCGACCCTCGTTCTGTGCAGGTTCCGTGCAGATCGCGGCGCTAATACCAGTTCTCTGAGTGCGTGACTCTGGGGCTTGCGGCTGGCGGCTGGGGTTGATTCAAGGTGGTGAACGAGGGGGTTCACCATGCCGATTGCGCTTCGCCAAGATTTTGATGCGACCACGACCCGGGCGGCTGCGAAGCTGTCCAAGGACAGTGGGCAGACGCGGCGTCTGTTGGCTCTGGCGGCGATCTACGAGGGGGCGTCGCGCACGCAGGCGGCGCGGATCGGCGGTGTGACGCTGCAGATCATTCGGGACTGGGTGGTGAAGTTCAACGCCGTTGGGCCAAGCGGATTGATCGACCGCAAGCCGCCTGGCCAGCCTGCGCGTCTGGTGGATATCCATCACACCGCCTTGATCAAGATGATCGAGCAAGGCCCAGACCCGCAAGTGCATGGGGTGGTGCGTTGGCGCTTGATCGATTTGGCGCGACGACTGGAAGAAGACTTTCAGCTTGAGGTCTCCATACAGACGTTGAGCCGGGAGCTGCGTCGGCTGGGCTATCGGAAGCTGTCGGCAAGGCCCCGCCATCAGGCTCAGGACCCAGCCGCGCAGGAGGCGTTCAAAAAGGGGGCTTCGCAGCAGAGCTGTTGAAGGTCAAAGCGAGCATCGCGCCTGGGCTGAAGCTGGAGATTTGGTGGCAAGACGAAGCCAGGGTCGGGCAGAAGAACAAGATCACCCGCCGCTGGTGGAAGCGCGGCGCCCGACCCTGCGCCCCTCACGACCAGAGAACGGCTTCGGCCTACATCTTCGGAGCGATATGCCCTCAGCAGGGCAAGGCGGCCGGGCTCGTCCTACCCTTCTGCAACACCGCGGCGATGAACCTGCACTTGGCGGAGATATCTCGCACCGTCGCGCCCGACGCACACGCCGTGCTGATCATGGATCAGGCGGGCTGGCACACCACCAAGAAGCTCGACCTGCCTTCCAACATCAGCATCATCGCGCTGCCGGCTCGCTGCCCTGAACTTATCCGGTCGAGAACATCTGGCAGTACATGCGAGACAACTGGCTATCGAACCTCATCTTCAAGTCTTACGACGACATCGTCAGCCAATGCTGCGCGGCGTGGAACAAGCTCGTCCAGCAACCCTCCACCATCACTTCGATCGGAATGCGAGAGTGGACGCATGGGTTCTAGTCAGCGGGATTTGGTATAAGAGTCTGACTCATAATGTTTGCGTGCTGATGCAGGGACTTGCGACCCGGCGGGTCATGAGCTGGACAGAGGCCATGAAGAGCCAGGCGGTCGAGCTCTCGAGGGTGGTCTCGAAGTCCTTGGCCAAGCGTCGATTGCGGCCGAGCCAGGCGAAGGTGCGTTCGACCACCCAACGTCGGGGAAGGAGTTCGAAGCCCTGGGCGATGTCGGACCGCTTGATGATCTCGATGGTCCAGTCGCCGCGGCCCGCGAGGGCGTCGCGAAGCTTGTCTCCGGCGTAGCCGCCGTCGGCGAAGACGTGGCGAAGCCAGGGGAAGCGGAAACGGATGTCGGCCAGCACCTTGGGCGCTCCGTCGCGGTCCTGAACGTCGGCGGTGAGGACTTTCGCTCCGACCAAGAGGCCCAGGGTGTCGGTGATGATGTGGCGCTTGCGGCCTTTGATCTTCTTGCCCGCGTCGTAGCCGCGGGGTCCGCCGGCCTCTGTGGTCTTCACGCTCTGACTGTCGATCACGCCCGCGCTGGGCGAGGCCAGCCGCCCTTGCGCCTGGCGCGCCTCCATCAGCAGCAGGTGATTGATATTCTTCCACAGCCCCGTGTCGCGCCAGAGGTAGAAGTAGCGCTGAACCGTGGTCACGGGTGGAAAGTCGCTCGGCAGCATCCGCCAGGGCTGCCCGCTGCGCAGAAGGTAGAGCAGCGCATCAACGATCGTCCGCAACGGCCACTTCGCCGGGCGGCCAAGCCGTGAGCGCGCCGGGAGCAAGGGCCGCAGCAGCGCCCACTCCGCCTCCGTCAGATCGCTTGAATACCGCAGCCCCTTTCGGGCATGTCTACGCCGGGTGGTTTCGGTCCACATGGGATCCCCGTTGATGGCTCGCACCTCCAACGGAATCACAAGCGGTCGAAATCACCCAACCTTCTTTTCGGGTCAGCCTCTAATACCAAATCCCGCTAACTAGAACCTGTGAGCCCACGCCCGCATCCCGATCGAGGTGATGGTAGCGGGCTGCTGGACGAGTTTGTTCCACGCCGCACAGCACTGGGTCACGATGTCGTCGTAGGATTTGAAGATGCGGTTCGAGAGCCAGTTGTCTCTCATGTATTGCCAGATGTTCTCCACTGGGTTCAGCTCAGGACACCGAGCTGGCAGCGAGATGATGCTGACGTTGGAAGGCAGGACGAGTTTCTTTGTCGTGTGCCAACCCGCCTGGTCCATGATGAGGACGGCGTGTGCGCCCGGCGCGATGGCGAGGGATATCTCCGCCAAGTGCAGGTTCATCGCCGAGGTGTCGCAGAAGGGCAGGACGAGCCCGGCCGCCTTGCCGTGCTGGGGGCATATCGCTCCGAAGATGTAGGCTGACGCCGTTCTCTGGTCATGAGGGGCTGAGGGCCTCACCCCGCGTTTGGACCACCGGCGCGTGATCTTGTTCTTCTGACCGACGCGGGCCCCGTCTTGCCACCAGATCTCCAGCTTCAGCTCAGGTGCGAGGCTCGCCTTCACCTCCAGAAGGCCTGCATCGAAGCCCCTTTTTTGAACGCCTCGACAGCGAGTGGGTCCTGAGCCTGATGGCGGGGCCTCGCCGACAGCTTTCGATAGCCCAGCCGCCGCAGCTCACGGCTCAAAGTCTGTACGGAAACCTCAAGCTGGAAGTCCTCCTCCAGTCTGCGGACCAGATCGATCAAGCGCCAACGCACCACGCCATGCACTTGCACGTCCGGGCCTTCCTCGATCATCTTGATCAAAGCGGCGTGATGGGTCGCCCCCAGACGCGGCGGCTGCCCCGGCGGTTTGCGGTCGATCAGTCCGCCCGGCCCCTGGGCGTTGAACTTCACCACCCAGTCCCGGATGATCTGCAGCGTCACCCCGCCGATCCGCGCCGCCTGCGTGCGCGACGCCCCCTCGTAGATCGCCGCCAGAGCCAACAGACGCCGCGTCTGCCCACTGTCCTTGGACAGCTTCGCAGCCACCCGGGTCGTGGTCGCATCAAAATCCTGGCGAAGCGCAATCGGCATGGTGAACCCCCTCGTTCACCACCTTGAATCAACCCCAGCCGCCAGCTGCAAGCCCCAGAGTCACGCACTCAGAGAACTGGTATAAGTCATTGATTGGCCGTGGCTGTGCAGGGCTTGTGAGCGATGATCATTCCAGGAAAAACACGATAATACAACTATATAGAGAATATTGCTCATCCCGGCGAATGCCGGGACCCCGATCACAGGGCGCCAAGGCTTGAAGGTAGGGCCTTCCCAGCGGCCTTAAGGGCGAGCCTTAAAATCTGGGTCCCGGCATTCGCCAGGATGAGCGGACTTGATGGGCCACGTAGGACGTGGTCCGCGGCCCTCAGCTGAAGAACACGTCTCGCTGCTGATTGAGGGTATGGTCGGGGTTGGCGCAGGCACGGACCAGCACCACGGTGACGTTGTCCTTGGCGCCCCGCTCCAGCGTGCGCGCGATGAGGGTGTCGGCCGCAGCGTCCAGGGAGGAGTCGTGCAGGACGGCGGCGATCTCGCGGTCGTCCAGCATGCCGGTGAGCCCGTCGGAGCAGAGCAGGAAGACGTCGCCGGGCTCCACCGCCCCCTGCTGCATGTCGAGCGCCAGCCGGTCGGTGACGCCCACCGCCCGGGTTATGACGTTGGAGCGGGTGTAGCTCTTGGCCTCGGCGCGGGAGAGGGAGCCGGAGTCGATCAACTCCTGCAGCCGGCTGTGGTCGCGGGTGATCTGCTCGAAGCGACCGTCCCGCAGCAGGTAGACCCGACTGTCCCCGGCCCACAGGCAGGCATAGTGGCCGCCAAAGGCCAGCAGCGCCACCACGGTCGACCCGATCACCGAGCCCGGGGCCATCACTGCGGCCCGGGCGATCAGGGTGCGGTTCACCCGCTGGATGCTGTCGCGCACGTCGTCCAGGAAGGCGTAGCCGGAGGAGGTGTCGTCGACCCGCTCCAGCGCCTCCACGATCAGGCCGCTGGCCACTTCGCCCGCCTGGTGGCCGCCCATGCCGTCGGCCACGGCCCACAGGCCGATCTGCAGCCGGTCGCAGAAGTTGTCCTCGTTCAGGCGGCGGACGTTGCCGACGTGGGTGCGGGCGGCGGACTCGAAGACGAGGCGGGGCGAGGGCGTCACGCCCGCTCGCCTTCGGCGCTGCGGAACAGGGCGGCGAAGGCCTCGCGGGCCGGCAGGCCGGGGGTCATCAGCACCTTGGCCCCAACGCCGGTGTGTCGCCACCACAGGCTGGCGCCGGCGGCCAGCGGCGTCGTCTCCAGCACCGCCTGAAGCGTCACCGCCCGGCCGTCCGGCCCGCTGCGAACGTCCAGGAACAGGCCGTCGTCGGTGGAGCGGGCGCGAAGGCTCAGCACGTCCAGGTCGTCGGCCTGCGGGGCGCCGAGATCGGCCAGAGCTGCGGTCAGGGCGTCCGCCGCGGCTCCCTCACGCGCGGCCGCGACAGCCGCTTCGGCGCGGTCGAACCAGGGCGTGCAGGCGACGGCGGCCTGCGGCTCCAAGCCGTCGAGCGTCGCCAGGGCCACGCAGGGAAAGGCGCGCCCAACCCGATCGGAGCTGGGCGAGACCACGCCCGCCGACGGCGTCGCGCCAGCTGCGCCGCCGGTGCTCACGAAGCGCCAGGCCGGGGCCTCGGCGAACCCCTCCGCCCAGTCGGCGTCCTCGTCGGCGAGGTAGGCGAGCCCGGCCTCGATCCAGACGTCCAGGACGGACGCCGTGGCGGCGGCCAGGTTCAGGCGCAGGAAATCGCCGGCGGCGGGCGTCTTGCCGAACAGGCCGCAACGGGCGCGGCGCGCGCTCACGACCTGGGCGTTCACAGCTTGCCCGGACAGGCGAAGGTCTTCAGCTCCGGCAGCAGGAACGGGTCGGCCGTGGCGTCGGTGAGCCTCAGCCGGAAGGTCGCGGCGTAGGCGCCGGTGCCCACCTGGAAGGTGACGCCGCTGGCGCTGGCGGCGCTGCGGCTGGCGTCCTGCAGCATCTGCAGGAAGGCGAAGTCGCCGCTCCAGCTGCGCACCGCGGGCGGCGCCTTGGGCGCGCCCTGGAAGCTCAGCGTCACGCCCGGCGCCTGTCCCGGCCACCGGAGTTCGACGGAGTTGCGGGCGACGGTGCTGAAGGCCGCTGGCGCCCCGTCGACACTCAGCGTCACCGCCGAGGGCGAGCCGGTGAAGCTGACCGGCTCCAGGGTGAAGCGCACGTTGGGCCGCACGTCGCCGGGCTTGAAGAAGGCCTGGCGGATGCGGTCGGCGGTCTGGAGCTGGTGCACGCCCGAAAGCTGCAGGCCGAGCGCCCGACCGGACGCCGAAAGCCCCCACTGCCGTCCCGAGGTGTCGAGCTGGCCGGTGAGGTTGGCGGTGGTGAACTGGTCGATCAGGCCGCCGGGGCGCAGCAGGCGGCTGAAGTCGTCGATGGAGACCTGGTGAATGGAGGCGGAGAAGGGGAAGCCCTGGGCGGTGATCGACTTGCACTGGGGCACGATCTGGCTGGTCCAGGTCTGCTCGATGGAGTTCAGCGCGCCCTGGTTCAGCGACTGGGTGCTGGAGGAGACGAAGCCGTTGAACAGGGCGCCGGCCACCGGCGGCAGGGCGTGGGAGGTCTGCTGCAGCTTGGCGGTCGCCGCCATGGCAGAGCTGGTGGCGGTGTGCTGCAGCAGCGGATCGCCCATGCCGCCGGCGCTCTTGGCCGCCACGTTGGCGTCTGCAGCCTGCTTCAGGGCGTCCAACGCATCGTCGATGGGCGAGGGTCCGCTGGTGGAGGGCGTCAGCTCGCGCAGCCAGCGGTAGTGCTCGATCACCTCGTCCAGGGGCCCGGGGGGCGCGGGCGGCTGGCCGGAATTGACCTGCTCCACCTGGTTCACCCGGTTCATGCCGCTGTAGATGCGCCGCGAGAACAGCGAGGACGTGCGGAGCAGGCTGCCCGCCATGCCGCCGCCGGTGCGCGTGTTCAGGCTGGGCGGCGTCAGGTTGGTTTCACTGGCCAGCGACGCGATCAGCTGCTTCAGGGGCGAGGGCGGCTGCAGGGCGCGGCGGATGCGGTCGTCGGGCGGATAGCGGCCGCTGACGCCGATGTCGTCGATGAAGGCGTCCCAGCGCTTGGTGAAGTCGGCCAGGTAGGCGACCAGGATGCCGTCCTTGATCCGCCCGGCCTCGCTCAGCGGCGTGCCCTGCTGCGGCTCGCCCATCACCCAGCCCTCGTTGGCGGACTCGGTGGCGGCCTTGCCGATGGCGGGCAGCACGGTGGAGAAGAAGGCCTGGCGGCGGAACATGCCGGGCACGCCGCTGGTGAGCGGCTTGCCGGACTTGAGCTGGAAGAGGCCGGAGGAGCCCACACCAGGTGCGTCCAGCAGATTATAGGCCGACAGGCCGGTGAGCGCCGGGTCGCTGAGCAGGCGGCTGTAGACGCGCTCGCCGGGGCTGAGGCTCGCCACGTTGGCGCGAGCGGCGGCGATCAGGTCGCCGTCCAGCGCGGGAGGGCTAAGCGGGCCGGAGAGCAAGGTCGTGAGGTGGGCTTCGAGGCCGGAGCGGAGCGCGTCATCCTCCTGCCCCGGAAAGCGGTCGGCCCAGGCGTTGGCGAACCAGCCCTCGATCTGGCCGCGCTCCAGGGGCGCGCCGGGACTGCGGCCCAGCATCAGGTAGATGCGTAGCAGGCCATAGACTTCGCTGCGCACGTCCGCGCCGCCTGCGGGCTGCTGCACCAGGGCGCGGAGGCGATCCTCCACCCCCAGGATCAGGCGGGGCAGCATCAGGCGGTTCAGCAGGTTGCGGTAGGCGCCGTCCACCTGGGGCCGGAGCGCGCGCGTGCGGTTAAGGCCGAAAGAGAAGCCCGGAGCGGCGAGCCCCTTGGCCGCGGTGGTGGCGAAAGGCAGCGCACGGGCTTCATCCAGGATCGGAAGCACGGTGGTCACGTCGCTGTCGCTCACCTCGCCCTGAGGTCCGGTGCTCACGTCGTGCTGAAGCTTGGTGGAGCGTTCGCCCAGCAGGTGGATCAGGTGGCTGTTGTTCAGATACCCCACCAGCCAACCGACGGAGAGCAGCAGCACCAGGGCCGCCCCCCCCGCCGCCACGGCCATCTGCAAGGTGCGCCGCCGCCGCTCGGTGAGCGGGTCACGGCCCGCCAGCGCCGCCTCGGGGAACATGACCTTGTTCAGCAGGTCGTGCAGGAAGTAGCTGCGTCCCTTGGCTGTACCGCCGCCGACCGCCGTCGCCGTCACCCCGAACTTGGCCGAGAGCGAGGCCAACAGGCGGTCGATGGGCCGGCCGTGCTGGGTCCCGCTGGTCATGTAGAAGCCGCGGATCAGTGGCGTGGGCTCAAAGCGGGTGTCGCGGGCCAGAATCTGCAGCAGCGGCTCCAGGGCGCCGCGGAGCGCCGCCACCTGCTGCGGGAAGCCGAAGATCAGCCCCCGTCGCTGGATGTCGCGCTCTGACTGCACCCGGGCGAGCAGGCGATCGTTCAGGCGCTGGACCAGGGCGTCGAACGCCTCCCCTACCCCCTGGGCTTCGCCGCCCGCGGCCTCGGTGCGGAGCGGGAAGGTGTGGCCCCAGACCTGCTCGCGCCCGGTGGCGTCCAGGTCGTCGAAGAACTCCGTGAAGCCGGCCAGCAGGTCGACCTTGGTCAGCAGCAGGTAGACGGGCGTGCGAACGCCGAACTTCTGGCCGATCTCGTTGATGCGCGAGCGCACCGCCCGGGCGTGGGCCAGCACCTCGCCCTCGTCCGCGGCCAGCAGGTCCGGGACCGGCAGGGCGACGATGACGCCGGTGAGCGGCTGGCGTGGACGATAGCGCTTCAGCAGGTCGAGCAGGCCGTTCCAGGCCCGGGCGTCTGCGACCTCGTGGCTGTCCTGGGTGGTGTAGCGGCCGGCGGTGTCGATCAGCACGGCGCGGTCTGTGAACCACCAGTCGGTGGTGCGGGTGCCGCCGATGCCCCGGAGCGGGGCCGCCCCCACCTCCTGCGCCACGGGGAAGTGCAGGCCGCAGTTGTGCAGGGCCGTGGTCTTGCCGGCGCCGGGGGGGCCGATGATGACGTACCAGGGCAGCTCGTAGACCAGCTCGCGCTGGGGGCCGACCCGGGCGCCGCGCATCAGCTCCAGAGCCTTAGCGGCGCGCTCCTCCATCGCCTTCACGTCCTGGGCGGAGAGGTCGTCGGCGGGGGGCGCCGCGGCCGGCGGGGCGGCGAGCTCGCTGACGAGGGCCGCGTTGGCGCGGCCTGCGCGCAGCCGCTTGTAGAGGAACCAGCCGCCGAACGCCGCCGCCACCAGGGCGATGGCCACCAGCCGGGCGATCCAGCCAGCGAGCGGCGCATGGCCGGCGATGGAGACCAGTGGGCCTACCAGCCAGATCAGCAGCGCCAGCAACAACGCGCCGACCACCATGAACACCCAGCGCGGCACGGTAATGCGCGGCAGGCGGGGCATGCGGGGGAAGGAGGCGACGAGGCTCATTTCGGCCTCAAGCCGGCCAAGGCCAACCCGGCAAATCTCGGGGCAGAGATGCTCCCCTCCTGGGGGAGCTGTCGGCGAAGCCGACTGAGGGGGCCAGCTCCGCGTGGCAGACCGCGGCGCCGCCCCCTCCACCGCTTCGCGGTCCCCCTCCCCCAAGGGCGGAGGATCAAGACGCCTTTGCGCGACTGTACGGCCTTCTGTCTCACATGATCCTCTGCGCACCGGCCGAGGCGGCGTAGGTCTTGGGGATCGCCACCTCCACCCGGCGGTTCTGGCGGCGGCCGGTGTCGTCGGCGTCGCTGGCCACCGGCTGGGTCTCGCCGACGCCAGAGGGTTTCAGCCGGTCTGAGGCCGCGCCGTCGGCGGTCAGCTTGTCGGTGACGGTCTTCGCGCGGGCCTCGGACAGGGCCTGGTTGGAGGGGAAGCGGAGCGAGCGGACCGGCTGGTTGTCGGTGTGGCCGGTGACCGGCACGTCACCGACGGTGAGCGCTATGGCCTGGGCCACCCGGCGCAGCGTCTCGTCGTAAGCGGCGTCGAGGTCGGCGGAGCCCGAGGCGAACAGGCCCTTGTCCTTCAGCCGGATCAGCACCGAGTCGGGCTGGTCGACCACCGCCACTCGACCGGCGTCGATGTCGGGCTTCAGAATGCCGGTGATGGTCTGGAACAGGCGGGTGTCGGCCGGCGGCGGGGGTGCGGAGCGGCTGAGCCGCGCAGGCCCGGCCGCGTAGATCGCCGACAGCGGCTTCACCGCGCGCGAGCCCGCCGCCGCCAGGGCGAACAGGAAGGCGGCGTAGATCAGCACCGCCAGCAGGGCGAAGCCCGCGCCGTAGACCCACAGGGGTATCTGGCGGCCGAGCGCCTGGTAGGCGGCGTCCTCGCCACTCCATTGCGGCGACAGGGTGCGCTCATAGGGGCCGCGGAGGTTGCGCAGCACGCCGTAGATGCGCTCGCGCAGGGTGAACAGGCGGCTGGCGCCCTGGCGGTCCAGGCGCATCCGCCCTTCGAAGCCGAAGGAGAGGCAGAGATAGATCAGCTCCAGCAGGTTCGGCGCGCGGTTGGGGCGCTGCTCCAGAGCCTCGGCGATCTCGAACATGCGGTCGCCGGAGACCACCTCGTTGTGGAACGTGGCCACCAGCGTCTGGCGAGCCCAGGCGCTCTTGGCCCCCCAGGGGGTGGACAGCACCACCTCGTCCAGCAGGGCGCACAGGGCGTAGTGGCCGTAGCGCACCTCCTCGTCGGAGCCGCCCTGCTCGCGCACGGAGGCCTGGAAGCCGCGCAGCTCGTCGATCACTTCCTGGCGCAGGCGGCCGATGTCGTCATAGCGGGTCTCGGCGCGCAGAGCATTGGCCAGCGCAATCAGGCGGGCGCCGGCCGCGATCAGCGGGTTGGGGCCGGTGGCCTCGATGGGCGCGGTGGAGACGGCGCGGCCGGGCGCCTCCTCCGGCTCCCGCCTGCGCTTGGGCCGGGGGCGGGCTTTGGCCGAAGGCGGGGCGAAGGGGTTGTCCGCCGCCGGACCGAAGTCGCCGACCTGGGTCGCCTCGTCCTGGTCGAACCCCCGCTGCACCGCGCCGGCGCCGGGGCGGATCACGGTGCGCTCGCCCTCGTCCTCGTCGAAGGCGAACGGGTCGCGGGGCGGACTCACCGGACGCGGCCCCGGATGGCCCAGAGCTCCAGCGCCAGGTCAGGCACCTCGCCCGAGACGTGCAGGGCCGCGCCGCCGGAGCGCTCCACCAGCTTCCAGTCCTCGGCGTTGGCGTTGATCTCGAAGTAGACCATGCCCGCGCGGAAGGGGATCTGGCGGGGCTCGGTGGGCAGGGCGCGGATTGGGGCGCCGCCGAGCTGCAGGTTCACCAGGTCGCGGATGCGCTCCACGGGGCCGATGGTGGTGCGCTTGGGCAGGTTCACCCGCAGCGTCTCCGGGTCCACCGACGACTTGGCCGCCAGCACGAAGACGCAGTCGGTGAAGAGCGACCGGTCGGTGACTCGGCCCACGCGGATGTTGTAGGCGCGCTCCTCCAGGGGGATGGAGATGGCGGTCTGCTCGAACACCGCGCTCAGCGCCTCGCGCAGGAAGGCCATCAAGGGCTCGAAGCTGCCCTGCAGGTCGGTGTGGCGGTAGGGCGGCAGCTTGGGCGGGCGGTTGGTCACCGTATCGGTGATGGTGGACAGCTCCCCCGCCAGCATGGCGAAGGCCTCGTACAGCCGCTCGGGGTGGAGCGACGGCAGGCTGGAGAGGTGGCGCAGCGCCATGTCGTTGCGGTTGGCCAGCATCAGCACCAGGAAGTCGGTGATCTCCGCGCTGCCCTTGCCGCCGGGGCTGGAGAGGCGCGCGGCGATGGCGGCGGCGCGGTGCTGCAGCAGGCCGCGGATTTCGGCCAGCGCGCTCCGCAGCACCGGCGAGGCGCCCACGTCGAGCACGGTGGGGGAGAAGGCGGCGTCCAGGCTGAGGGTGCCGTCCAGCCCCTTCTCCACCAGCCGCGCCACCGGCAGGGTGACGTAGCCGGCCAGCTCCTGGCGCTCGTGCATCAGCTTCAGGTCGAGCTTGGCCACGGTGAGGTCGGCGGGCGTGGCGGAGCCCGCGATGGTGTCCACCACCTCCACCTGCTGGCCGATCCAGCGCACCGCCTGGTCGCCGCCGGCTTCAAGCCTCGCTTCCGCCGCACCCTGGCGGCGGATGGGCAGGGCGAGGTGCAGCACGGCGTTGCGCAGGTCCGCCGGCGCGGCCAGGGGCGTGGGGTGGTCGTCGTCGCCGGGGATGTCGAAGGCGGTGCCGTCCGGCAGCAGGCCGCTCGCGCGCGAGAGGGCGAACACGCCGGTCTTCAGCAGCGCCGCGTCGATCTCCAGCGCGGTGAAGCCCCAGGCCAGCGGCGTGAGCGCCTGGGCGTTGGTGCGCGCCAGCTTCTCCAGGTAGCGCTCGAACTGCTGGAAGTGCTGGGTGCGCAGGAACATGCCCTCCGCCCACAACACCTTGTTGTCCCAATAGGCCGACATCAGGCCCTGCCGGGGGAGAGTAAAGAACGCATTTGACGCCGCTGCGTGCTTCGAGACGCCCCTTTCAGGGGCTCCTCAGCATGACGAAGATAGCGATCAGCCACACTCTTCGTCATCCTGAGGAGCCCTCGAAGAGGGCGTCTCGAAGGACGCAGCGCCCATTCGAGCAGGCTCTTGGTCTCGTTCACCCGTCCCAACCCCATCCCCTCAGTCGCTGCTCAGCGCAGCGCCATCCTGTCCAGCTCGTCGAGCTGTTTCTCGTAAGCCGCGCGGAACGCCCGGTTGACCGGGCTGTCCGCGCTGTCCTCGGCCTCGCGACGGTACTGGCCGTAGACCTTGACGTACTCGGCCCAGGCCACCGCCGCACGCGGCTTCAGCACGAAGGACTGGTCCTTGATCGCCTCGTCGATCCGCGCCGGGGCCAGCGTGTCCAGGCTCGACGCCAGGGCGGCGCGGAGGCCCGCCAGCATGCAAAGCAGGTGCTTCTTGACGTCCTGGTAGGACTCCGCCACCGCAGCAGGCCCGTCCAGGAAGCCGTCGTTGGCCGTGCGCAGAAGCTCGGACGCCACCTTCTGCGGCGGCGCCCACTTGAAGGGGTTGTTCTCGTCGGCCTGTATGGTGGTGCGCACCATGCGGTACTCATTCTTCAGCGCCGTACGCTCGCCGAGCACGTCGCTCAGCCCCAGCACCATGTGCCGGTAGACCGCCCCCAGCCGCTGCATCATCGCCGCCTGGTCCTCGCCGGCCAGGGCGGCGGGATCGAGCTTGGCGCCGGCGCAGAAGGCCTCGAACAGGCCGGCGGACGCGCCAGGCGCGACGGGATCGGCCAGCATCGGAGCGGCAGGCGGCGGCGCGGCGGGTTTGGCCTTGATGGCAGGCGCGCGCTCATCTGGCTCGACAGCGGAATCGCCCCCCTCCCCTTCGGCCTCATCCTGAGCCTGTCGAAGGACGAGGCCATCGCGCCGCGGTGGGACGCCTCGTCCTTCGACAGGCTCAGGATGAGGCGAAGGCTGGCGTTGCGGCTGCAATCCATCAAGCCCGCTGGCCGGTGCGTCGAAAGGAGACGGCGACGCAGGGCCAGGGTCCGGCGGCCCTGGCTGGCTGGGCGGAGTGGCGTCCCAGTCGGATGGGATGGCGAGGTCGGCGGCGGCCAGGTCAGGCGTGCGCAGGATCGGCTGGCGGAAAGGCGCATCGAAGCCGAAGCTGCGCTCATCGGCGTCCTGGGCCGGGAGCTCCTTCCAGGCCTGGGGAGCGCCGATGGCCGGCTCGGCGCGGGTGGGCGCCATGTTCCAGTCGCCCGCGCGCCCGCCGTCCCGCCGCTCCCAAGCATCGCCGTCCGACAGCCCGGTGCTCGGGCGAGCCGGCGCGCGGCCGAACGAGCCCAGGCCCAGGCCGTCCTCGGCGAAGGGGTCGGCCGCGAGCGGATCGGGCGCGATGCCGCTGGCGAAGGGGTCGACGCGCCTGCCTCGTTCCGGCGGCTCGTTGATCTCGCTGACCGGCGCAAACGGGTTGGTCTCCTCTCGCCGCGCCTGAAGCGTGGGCGCGGAGACATGGTCGCTGCGCTCGATCAGCAGCACGTAGGGGCCGAGTTCCAGCCGCTCGCCGGGCTCCACCCGCACCGGCTTGTCCCGGGGAAGGCGCTCCTCCCGACCGGAGGAGGTGACGCCGTTGGTGCTGGTGTCGGTGACGCTCACCGCCCCGTCGCGCACCCCCACCTTCAGGTGCAGCCGCGACAGCGCCCGATCCGGGTCGGCGAGCGCCCAGCCGGCGGCGGCGTCCCGGCCAAGGGTGATCTCCTCCCGATCCCCCAGCACCCGCACGTCGATCTGGCGGCTGGGGTCAGCGGCGGAGAACAGGCGGAGCGCGATCATCGGGCGCGCTCAGTTCAGCTTGATCATGGGCGAGGTGATGGCGACCTCCTTGTCGGTGATGGAGAGGGTGCTGGCCCCCACCGTCAAGGTGATGGAGGTGTCGGAGCTGATCGCCAGCGCGCCCTTCACGTGAAGCCTCATCGCGCCCTGCACGTCCTGGCTGCTGTCGCCGACGATGGCGAGGGTGCTGTTCTGGCCGATCTGGACGCTCTCATCCTTCACCGTGACCCGGCGCAGGTTGCGGCCGGCGAAGGTGTAGATCTCCTCTCCCCCCGCCTTGTCCTCGAAGATAAACTCGTTGGCGATGGAGCCCGAGGGGTGGCTCATGGTGCGCCAGCCCGCCTGGCTGAGGTGGGCGGGCGTATCGTAGGGCTGCTTGTTGTCGCCGTTATAGATGCAGGCCACCACCATCGGCCGGTCCGGGTCGCCTTCCAGATAGTCCACCAGCACCTCCATGCCGATCCTGGGCACGAACTGAGAGCCGATCTTGCCCCCCGCCCACTGCTGCGCCACCCGCAGCCAGCAGGTGGAGACGCCCGCGTGATCCCAGTGGAAGCGCACCTGGATGCGGCCGAAGCCCTCGGGGTCGGTCTGGTCGGTGACCACGCCGGTCTGCGGCCCCCGCACGGTGGCGGCGGGGGTGGACTTCGGCGGCCGATAGGTCTGGTCGCTCGGCACCGCGGTGAAACGCTGGTCGTAGGTCGGCTCCCCCTCCTCCAGGCCCCAGGGGTCGAAGGCCTGGTGCGAGACGGACTTGACTGCGATCCGCCGCTCCTGAGGGCTCAGGCGCGCGTCGTCGATCTCGAAGCGGGCGCCGGGGGTGAAGCCGACATAGCGGCCCGTGCCCTGGACCAGCAGGGCGCCGGTCTCCAGCCCTTCCATGGCCAGCTTGGACTGGCGGCGCACATCGTCTGGCGTGTAGCCGCCGCCCGGCCAGTGATACTGCTGGGCGGGCTTGGCGGCGTAGTCGAGCCGGGTCGCCGTTTTGGTGGGGGTCAGGTTGGTGGGCTTCTTGAAATCGTAATCGTTGGTGAGCCAGTTCCCGCTCGAGGCGGCGTAGGAGGTGGCCACGTCCTTCAGCCCCGGATGGTGCGGGCCCTTGCGGTAGGAGACGGAAAGAGGCGATCCGTCGAAGAACCCGGCCGGGTCGTCGGCCATGTACATCTTGTGTTTATACTGACCGGCGTTTTCGTCGTAGCGGAAGTAGTAGAAGACGCCTTCGCTCTCCATCAGCCGGTTGATGAAGTCGTAGTCCGTCTCGCCGTACTGGGTGCAGTACTCGCGAACGGTCGTAACGCTGGTGACCTTGCTGTCGTCGAAGCTTATATCATGCTCAGAAAGTATCTGGGCCACGACCTGCTTGGCGGTCTTGGAGGTGAATATGCGGTTGTCGCGGTTCAGCCGGGTTCCCGCGAGCGAGGCGGAGATCAAGACGGCGAACTCCACATAACCGCCCTTCTGATAAATGTGCTCGAAGCGGATGCACTGGCCATTGATCATGCGCGGCGTGTCATCCGACAGACCCATGACGAAGGTGATCGACGACCCTACCCAGGCGGACGCCGGGGGAATATCCCCCTTGGAACGGATCGTCAGCCTGAACTCGAAGGGGGCGGAAAGCTTTTCCTCACCTTCGAGCCGGAACAGATAGTAATCCTGGACTGAACCGGGGCTCTCGATGAGCTTCAGGAAGTTCTTGGGATCGCGCCCTGAGTCCATCGTTTACTCACAAGCCCGGCGGACCAGCCGGGACAGGCTAGGCGTTCCTGCGGACTTCGAGACGCGAGCAGGCTCGCGCCTCAGCATGACGAATGTTGGTGGACTCCACACCCTTCGTCATCCTGAGGAGCCTCCGCCGGAGGCGTCTCGAAGGACGCAGCCACGTTCCAATCAGACTCAGGAACCGGCGGCGGTCATGAAGTCGAAATTGCCCCGCTGGGCGGCCATCGACTTGCCGCTAGAGTCGGTTGAATACTGGCTGATCTCGATCTTGGTGAAGTTCATCGAGACGTTTTCCATCGGCTCATGCTGACCTTGCGAGCCGGAGGTGTTGTACGCGGAGGTGATGACGTTGGTCATCTTGTACTCCATGTACTTGTCCTGGCCGCCGCTGGCCGAGGGCATGGTCACCGCCAGGGTGGCGGTGGGGATCACCGCGCCGTTCATGGAGTCGAGCATGAACTTGGCGCTGGTCTGGTCCTGCTTCTTGACCATGTGGATGTCGCCCGGCGTCACCTTGCCGGCGGACATGCGGTTGGTGGACGAGCCGACGGTCGTCTGCACAGGGACGGAAAAGCCCCAGCTGAAGGACTCAACCTCGATCCAGCCTGTGTACTGACCCTTGGTCACGTTGCCGGTGAAGCCGTCCAATTTCAGATAGGCCGCCATGAACCCATTCCCCTTTTTCCAAGCCCGAGACGCCAACCCGCTTCAGGGCTGTCTCAAAGCAACTCTGGCGCCAGCCGCAGCCCGCCGACCATCACAAGATTTGATATCCGAACTCGCCGCTCCCGTCGATACTTAGAGCGATGCTCGCCGTCGGCTTTTGTTCGATCATCCTTGACAGCATACGTTCGGCCAGCGCCGGAACGACGGTCTGGCTCAAGATCGCCTCGATATTTCGCGCGCCGCTCTGGGTCTCGGTGCAGCGGGCGGCGATGGCGTCCGCGGCCTGCGGGCTCCAGTCGAAGCTCGCCCCGTAGGTCGAGGCGATCCGTCCCCGCACGCGGCCCAGCGCCAGCTCCACGATTTCGCGAATGATCTCCGGCGGCAGGGGGGCGTAGGGCGCGACGGTCACCCGCCCGAGGAAGGCCGGCTTGAAGGTCTTGAGCAGTTCCGGCCGCAACGCCTGGGCGAGCCCCGCGGCGTCCGGCAGCGTTTCCGGGTCGGCGAACAGCTTCTCGATGGTCTCCGTGCCGGCGTTGGAGGTCATGATGATCAAGGCGTTGCGAAAGTCGATGTCGCGCCCCTGCCCGTCGCGGAGCTGGCCTTTGTCGAACACCTGGTAGAAGACGTCCTGCACGCCGGGGTGCGCCTTCTCCATCTCGTCCAGCAGGATCACACCGAAAGGCCTTCGCCGCACCGCCTCGGTGAGCACCCCGCCCTCGCCGTAGCCGATGTAACCGGGGGGCGAGCCGACGAGCATGGAGACCTTATGCTCCTCCTTGAACTCGCTCATGTTGATCACCGTGAGCGCCTGGGAGCCGCCGTAGAGCAGGTCCGCCAGTGTCAGGGCGGTCTCGGTCTTGCCGACGCCGGAGGTGCCGCACATCAGGAAGACGCCGATCGGCTTCTTCGGGTCCGCAAGTCCTGCCCGCGCGACCCGCATGGCCTCCGCGATCGCGGCGATCGCCTGGGGCTGACCGCGGATGCGCTCGGACATTCGTTGACCGAGGTCCAGCACGCCCTTGATATCGTCGGAAACCATGCGGCCGACGGGTATGCCGGTCCAGGCGGCCAGCACGTCGGCCACCGCGTTGCGGTCGACCATGTCGAACACCAGCGGACGCTCGCCCTGCAACGCCTCCAGCTCGCCCCGAAGCTTGATCAGGTCCGCGCGGGCGCTCTCGCGCTCCGCTTCTTCGTTCTGGGCGGCTTGGAGCGTCGCGCGCTGCTCGGCGAGTCTGTCGATCAGGGCCTTCTCGTCGGTCCAGCGCGCCTCCAGCACCTCCCGCTCGGCTTCGGCCTCGAGCTTGGCGGCTTCACGCTCGGTCAGGATCTTGGCGTGGTCGCCGCCTGAGGCCTGTTCGCGGCCGAGGATGCGGAGCTCGACGTCGAGCTGCTCGATCCGCCGCCGCACGTCCTCCACAGCCGCAGGCGTGGCCGCGCGGCTGACGGCGACCCGGGCGCAGGCGGTGTCGAGCAGGGAGATGGACTTGTCCGGAAGCTGGCGGCCGGAGATGTAGCGGTGGGAGAGGCGCACGCTGGCCTCCACCGCCTCCTCCAGGATACGGACGCCATGGTGGCGCTCCAGCGTGTCCACCAGGCCGCGCATCATCAGGATGGCGTCGGCCTCGCTGGGCTCCTCCACCTTGATGACTTGGAACCTGCGGGTGAGCGCGGGGTCCTTCTCGAAGTATTTCTTGTATTCGGCCCAGGTGGTGGCGGCGATGGTGCGCAGCTCGCCCCGCGCCAGGGCCGGCTTCATCAGGTTGGCCGCATCCCCCTGCCCTTCCGCCCCGCCGGCGCCCACCAGGGTGTGGGCCTCGTCCACGAACAGGATGATGGGGGTGGGCGAGGCCTTCACCTCCTCGATCACCGATTTCAGCCGGTTCTCGAACTCGCCCTTCACGCCGGCGCCGGCCTGCAGCAGGCCGAGATCGAGCGTCAGCAGCCGTACGGTGCGTAAAGCCTCGGGCACGTCGCCGGCGGCGATGCGCAGCGCGAACCCCTCCACCACTGCGGTCTTGCCGACACCCGCCTCGCCGGTGAGGATCGGGTTGTTCTGCCGCCTACGACTCAGGATGTCGATGATCTGGCGGATTTCGGGATCGCGGCCAAGCACCGGATCCAGCTCGCCGGCTTGGGCCCGGGCGGTCAGGTCGATGCAATACTTGTCCAGCGCCTGCGACTTGCCCGAAGGCGGTGTGCGCGACGCGCCGTCCTGCGCCTCGCCCTCGTCCGCCGGGCCGCTTTTGCGGGCCAGGATGCCCGGCAGCTCTTCGGCCAGCTTGGCCGGCGCGATCAGCTCCAGCTGGCGCGAGGCGTCCCGCGCCAGCGGCGCCAGGTCGTCGCTGGACAGCAAGGCCAGCAGCAGGTGGCCGCCCCGGACCGCGGGCGCCTCGTACTCCAGGCTGGCGAGCAGCCACGCCTCGCGGATCAGCTTGACCAGATTGGGCGCCAGCGCCGGTGCGCGCCCGTTGCCGGTCTTCATCCGGTCCAGGGTGCGGTTCAACTCGGCCTCGAGCCGCCCGGCGTCCACCGCGAAGCGGTCCAGGATCACCGCCACATCGCCGTCGGCGGGCTCCATCAGCTTCAGCAGCCAGTGCTCGATCTCGACATTGTAGTGGGTGCGCGAGAGGGTCAGTCCAGCCGCCGCCTCGAGCGCCTCGCGGCACGATGGGTCCAGCCGCTCGACCAGCGCCTTCAAGTCCATGGCCGCCCCCGGTGCGCCGACGATCAGACCGGCGCGTCGCCCCGTCTGCCACCGTCTTATCGGATGACGCTAGTCGAAGCTTGCTACAAAGGCGTGTCGCTGCAAGCGTGGCGCGAATTCAGCGGTACGAGTCCGGGGAGCGTAGGTCAGCATGTCGTGGCGCGAGGGCTATATCGCCGACGTGGCGTACACCAGCGGCGTCTATATCGAGCTGGCGCCCGCCCACCTGTCGGCCTGCGCCCTGCTCGGCGGCGTCCGACCACCCGATCCGGCGCAGCCGTTCCGCTACCTGGAGCTCGGCTGCGGCACGGGCATGGGGGTCTGCCTGCTCGCCGCCGCCAACCCGCATGCCGAGTTTGTGGGCGTGGACTTCAACCCCGCCCATGTGGCCTTCGCCGCGCGGCTGATCGAGCAGGCCGGCCTGACCAATGCGCGTGTGGTGGATGCCTCGTTCGCCGAAGTGGCCGGCTCGGACGCGTTCGGCCGATTCGACTACGCCGTGGCGCACGGGGTCTGGACTTGGGTGTCCGCCACGGCCCAGCGAGAGCTGACAGCCGCCTTCAACCGCTGCGTGAAGCCGGGGGGGCTGGTCTATGTCGGCTACAACAACCTGGCGGGCTGGGCGTCTTCGCTGCCGCTGCAGCGGTTGATCTCCGATCACGCGGCGCGGACGCCGGGCGACAGCGTCGCCAAGATCCGCGCCGCGGTGCGCTTCGCTTTGGGGCTTCGCGAGGCGGGGCCCCGGGGCATCGACTTCACCCGGCTGGAGCTGCAGCTGAGAGGCGCCACCGACGATCCGGACAAGGCGCCCATCGGCCTGCTCGCCTATCTGGCGCACGAGTACCTGAACGAGCACTGGCGCCCGGTCTTCCCGGGCGACGTCGCCCGCGACCTCGCCGACGCCAAGCTCACCTATGTCGGCGGCGCAGACCCCTTCAGCGCCCTGCCGGAGCTGACGCTGAGCGAGGCGCAGGCGAGGGCGGCGGCGGCTTACAGCGATCCCGCCGGGGCCCGGCTGCTGGCCGACCTGATCGCACCGACGAGCTTTCGCCAGGACATCTTTGTGCGCGGCGCCATCCCGTTTTCGCCACCCCGGCGCGAGGCCGCCCTGCGTGGGGTCCGGCTCGCCGGGGTGGCGCCGCCCGGCGCCGCGTCGCTCAGCATCGAGGTGCCGAGCGGCAAGCTGGAGCTGGACGGCGTCGCCTACCGCCCCGTCTTCGCCCGGCTGGAAGTGGGGCCGGCGGAGGTCGGCGAGCTGCTGGCGGCGGTGCAGGCGGCGGGCCGCGCCATGTCGGCGACGGAGCTGCTGGCGGTGCTGGTCGGGTCGGGCATGGCCACCCCGATCGCCCGTCCGGCGGAGGCGCGCGACGTGGAGGCCGAGCGCGCCCGGGCGCGCCGCTACAACATCGCCATGGTGGAGGCGCTCCGTGACCAGGCCGGCCTGCGCTTCGCCCTGGCCAGCCCGCTCACCGGCTCAGGGGTGCGCGCCGGCATGGCCGAGTGCGTGGCCTATCTCGCCCACGCCGCAGGGCCAGGCGCCTATCCTGAACTGGATACCCCGGGCCTGCAGCAGACGGCGGCGGAGAACGCGGAGTTCTGGGCGGGGCTGGAGCTGCTCTGAGTGTAAGCTCTAAAGCCTGCTGGGTCCGGACTCGCGACGCTCACAGTCGGCCTCATCCTGAGCCTGTCGTGAGGTGCGAGGCCGCGGCACGCCCGGTGGACACCTAGTCCTTCGACAAGCTCAGGATGAGGTGAATGCCGGCGGGTGCGCCAAAGCCAATCCCGCTCATCCCCGCCGCGACGCCAGCACCGCCTCGTCCCGGTCTCGCTTCACCTGCGCTGCGCCCAGCCAGGTAGTCTGGCCCAGCAGCGCCGGCGCCTCGGCGTCGTCCAGGCGGAGCGGCGGGGTCTCCTCGTGGCGCAGCACCAGCTGCAGGTCGAAGTCGATGGCCGGGCCGACCGCCTCGCGCACCACCTGCTCCAGCAGGCGGCGGGGACCGTCCGGGCGGAAGAAGCTCTGGAACTCGGCCAGGCCCATGGGGCCGAGCCGCACGCGGAAGCGGCTCTGCACGTCGAAGACCTGGGAGCCGGCCACCGCGTCCACGCCCAGCCCTGAGAAGCTGCGCTCGCCGGGACGGGGTGCTGAGAGGCGGGTGCGGTCGGCAGGCGCGATGTCGATCCAGCGGCCGTGGAACTCGGCCACCTCCACCGGCATGTCCAGCAGCGCCGCCACCAGCCGGCGCACCGCGCCGGGCGTGCGGACGCGCCGCCCCAGCGTCCCGGCCAGGCCGAGCAGGCCGCCCTCCCCCAAGGCCGCCCGCGGCCGCTGGGCGTTCAGCCCCAGCCCGATCACCGCCGCGAGCGCCCGGCTGAACGGGTCGCCCAGCGGCCGCTGCGCCTCTTGGAAGCGGACCGGCAGGCGCGGCTTGGCCCAGGCGCGGTAGAACAGGCTGACGGTGCGGTGGTTGAACAGGTCCAGGAAGTCGGCGAAGGCCGGATCGCGCGCCCGCCGCCGCTGCACCACCAGGTCGGAATAGTGGTCGGGCAGCACGCCCGAAGGCCCGGTCAGGCCCATGAAGGCCACCGTCAGCTCCGCCTTGCCGTAACCTTCCAGGCTGGCCTCCACCAGTTCGGCGGAGGGGAACCCCTGGCCGGCGGCGGCGCGGAAACGCAGCGGCTCGTAGACGGGGCGGTCGTCGCCGCCGATCCGCGCGCGGCCCTCGCCCGCGCGGCGTCCGGCCTCCAGGATCAGGCGCACGAGCTGGAACACCTCGGCCTCGGCCGGAGCCTCGCCCGCGCGGGCGATCAGCTCGGCCGCCGGGTCGGCCGCCGGCGACTTGGCCGCTAGCGGCTCGGGCGCGAGGTCGGACATCAGATCAGCCGCCGCGTTCCCGTCCTCGCCGGCCAAGCCTGCCATAGGCCCTTCTCCCCCTTGAGCTTCAGGCGCGTGCGGCTGAAGGCGTTGATCGCGGCGAAGGCGCCGAACGCCACCTCCAGCACCGCGCCGAGCAAAAAGGCGCCTGAACCCGAGACGCGCTGATCGTCGAACTCCAGCGTCACGTCCACCCCGCTGGCGAAGGCGATTCGGCCGCCTGCCGGAGCACGCGCCACCGCGGGCTGGGTGTCCACCCCGCTCAGCCGGTCGATCACCGCGCGGCTGGCGGCGGAATCGGCGCTGTCGTAGAGGCTCAGCATCTCCTTCAGCACCTCCAGCCCACCTGGGTTGTCGGCCGACAGGTGGTTCAGGGACAGGTGCGACACCACCCGCCATAGCGCGCCCCGGCCCCGACGCTGGCGGAGCGGCCGGGTAGGCGCCATCAGGGCCTCGCACCGCGCCACGTGACCGGTGGCTGGCAGGTTTAGCCGCGGCCGGCCACCGCCGAAGGGCAGGCGGAGCGCCGCATCGCGGTTGGTGGCGGTGATGTCGATGGAGGCCACGTGGTCGCCGTCCGCCGCCGCGCGGCCGTCGGCGTCGGTAGCGACCAGGAACACGTCGTCCCCGCCGCCGTCATAGGGGCTGGGCCTTCGCACCGCGTGCCAAAAACGCTCCACCGGGTCGCGCCCCTGCTGGCGCTGGCCGAAGGAGAAATAGGGGCGGTAGAGCATCTCGTCGCCGGCCCGGTCGCTGACGGTGACCCTGTCCACCGAATAGACCTCGAGCGTGGACTCGCGGCGGGCGTCAGGGATCACCCGGTGCTCGTAGCGGCCGGGGTCCAGCCGGATGGGGTCGGCCTGGGCTTCGAACAGGTTGACGATGGGCGTGCAGAACAGGCGGAAGTCCGCCGGGCCGACCGCGTGCTCGATCTGGGGCTCGTGCCGGTCGAGATAGAGGAAGACGTCCAGCGTGCGCCCGGCCTGGAGCAGGGTCTTGGCCTCAAGCCCCACCAGGTCGAAGAACAGGAATTTCTCCGGAAAGCCGAAGTATTCGCGGATCAGGGCGTAGCCGGGCTCCGCCGCCGGCGGGTGCGGCAGCAGCAGCTCGTCTTCTGAGAAGCCGACCGCCTGGATGGCCTCGGGGCCGAGGATCACCGGCGTCGGGTCCACCGCGTTGTCGGCCAGCGCCACCGAGATGGTGGCGCCCATCACGAGCTCGTAAAGGATCTGAGTCGTGCGCGGCTCGCCGTGCAGGTAGACGCGCAGCCGGTCCAGTCCGAGGCCGGTGAAGGTGGCGTCGGGCTGCAGGCAGGTGAGCGTCAGGCGCAGCACCGCCGCGGCCGCGCCCGCGCGGGGGCTCGGGGGCGCGACGAAAGGCAGGCCGGAGAGCGAGGCGGCGGTCAGCGCGATCGGCCAGAGGTCGACAGGGTAGCCGGTGCGATAGGTCAGGGGCTCGCCGTCCACGGCCTCGGTGACCACCTGCTGGCCGGCGGGCACCCGGGCGTGGCCGATCTGCTCGGGCTGGGGGGCGAGCTGGACGATGCTCATGGAGGGGAAGGGCGCCAGATAGTGGGGCTGCAGCAGCTCCAGCATGGAGCCGGTCAGCTCGGGGAAGTCGTCCTCCAGCTTCAGCCGCATGCGCGCGTTCAGGAAGGCGAAGGCCTCGATCAGGCGGCCGACATGGGGGTCCTCCACGCTGTCCTGGGACAGGCGCAGCCGCCCGGCGATCTTGGGGTTGGCGGCGGCGAACTCCTGGGCCAGCTCGCGCATGAACCGCAGCTCGCTGTTGTAGAGGGGGAGGAGGTCATCGAGCACGGGTCAGGGCCTATGCGATCTGCGGACCATGTTAGCTGGAAGCACGCCCATCTCATTCGGCCTCATCCTGAGCTTGTCGAAGGACGAGGCCGCTCCACCGCCGTGCGTCGCCTCGTCCTTTGACAAGCTCAGGATGAGGCGAATGTTGGCGTCCGTGCCTACACTATGCGCGCGCCAAAAAGTCATTCTCAGTCCCGCACCACGATGGCGCCCTCGATAGGGTCGACGTAGCTGTCGAAGGAGAGCGACTGCCGCTCGCCGCCCAGGTGCGCCACGCCGACGATGCGGAAGCGCAGGCGGCGGTCCAGCACGTCGGCGTTGTCGAGCAGCTGCACCTCGTGGACGCTGATGCGCGGCTCAAGGGTGCGGAGCACCTGCTGCACCTCGTCGGTGAAGTCCTGGCGGAAGCTGAGCGAGCTGAGCTGCTCGTTGGTGAAGTCCGACAGGCCGTAAGAGAGCAGCGAACGGTCCAGCTCGTTCAATGACTTGGGCGGCCGCAGGAAACGCCGGCGGGTGTTCAGCAGGTCCTCCAGGTCGCGGCGCAGGCCATCCTTCAGCCGGGCGAAGCTCGGGGCGTCGTCGTGACCGCGCTCCGCCTCGTCGTCGATCAGGCGGTCCAGCAGCGAGCCGGCGTGAAGGCCCGCAGCGTCTCGGCGCGGCGGCATGGGCTCAAGCCGGGTCCGGGGCGGTCAGGGTCAGCTCCGTGATCGAGGAGAGCGCCAGCATCTCCTCGCCCACCAACAGGCAGCGCTGGCCAAGGCCGCAGGTGAGGCCGGCGCGGTCGGTCCACTCGGTCTCCCGGCCGAGGCGCAGGGGGTCGGTCATGGCGTCTGCCGGCGCGGGGTAGATCATGGGCAGGTAGACCACCCCGCTCGGCCCGTCGCGAAGCTCCAGCTCGGCCGGGCGCCAGACCCGCTCGCGCGGGCGCTCCAGGGGGCGGAGCTGGAGCGACACCACCTGGCTCCAGGGCGCCCAGACGTACTTGCCGGTGGGGGTGAGCAGCTCCAGCACGTCGGCGGTGCGGTCGTCGAGGTCGCGGAGCGTGGTGAACGCCGTCCCGTCGCAGGTCCCGGACAGCTCTGGCGCCGCCTCGTCCGCCGCCTCGCGAAGGGCCGCGGCGCCCTCGCCGCCGCGGCTTTCCAGCAGGATGCGGAGCGCGGTTTCGATCACGGGCGTGGGCTCGGTGACCAAGTCGGGGCTGCGGCCGGCGGCGAACACCTCCTCGCGGTGCACCGCGGCGCGGACCAGCTGGCGCAGCAGGGCGACCAGGGTGCCGAGCGTCGGGTCCTGGGTGCTCGCCATGTCGAGGTGGGTGTCGGCGCGCTCGAAGTCGCCCTGCAGGATCAGCACCTCGGCCAGCGCGTAGCGGGCGGAGGCGTCGGCGGGGGCGCGCTTCACCGCCTCCACCAGCAGGGCGCGCGCGCCCGGCAGGTCGTTGCTCCGGATCAGGTCGGCGGCCGAGGTCATGTGACCCTCCAGTCAGAGCGCACGGGCGGCGCCTTGCACGGTGGTGGTGAGCTGGAACTCGGCGATGGCCTGGTCGAGCTGCAGGTGCGGCTTCAGCCAGGCGCTGACCTCGTAGGAGCCGGGCTTGCCGGGCGTCTCGCGCACGCTGACGCGGCCGTCCTGCAGGGGGTGGCGGGCCTTCATCTCGAAGGAGAGCTTGTCGCCGGCGCTGCAGTAGCCGAACAACCAGGTCTGCAGCTTGATCTCGCAGGCCTCGGGCGACTTCAACGAGCCGATCCACTCCCGCCCGATCACCTTCAGGTAATGGGCGAAGCGGGAGACGCAGAGCACGTAGTTCAGCACGGCGCCGAGCTGGGCGTTGATGCGCGCGATCTCGGCGTTGGCGGTCATGGCCGGGCGGTGCAGGGTGGGCAGGCTGAAGAGCGCCGGGTAGGACGTGTCCTTGCAGCGGCGCAGGCAGATCACCCCGGCGCGGGTCATCTCCGACTCCAGGGTGCCCGAGACGTTGACCTCCAGTGTCGGCTTCAGGGCGGTGCCAGGGGAGTCGGTGGCGAAATCGGGGACCGGCAGGCCGGAGACCACCCCGCCGTCGATCTTGTCGGCGATCGTGCCGCGGATGGCGGCCAGCCAGCGGTGGTCGTCGAAGGCGCGGATGCAGACCTGGGCCACGGCCAAGGCCGCCGAGCCCCACAGCTCGTCTCGTCCGCCAGGCCGCACGCGCTCCTCGTAGCGGAAGCCGCAGTCGCCGGCCTCTCGCCCGCGATAGGCGGTGCGGAGCAGCACCCGGGGCGCGGCCAGGGCCAGGAAGCGGGTGTCGGGGGACTGCTGCAGGGTGGTGAAGCGGCGGTGGTCGGCGTCGGACAGGGTGTCGGCGATGGACTGGCGCAAATCCAGCTCGCCGAAGCGCTCCACCTCGAACAGGGCCGGCGATGCGCCCATGACGATGGGGGCGAAGGCGGCGGCGCAGACCTCGCTCAACGCTCGCAGCGTCGCCACGTCGTCGGTGGAACGGCCGCGGCCGGGCTTGTGCCGCACCTCGTACAGGCCGACCAGCATGGAGAAGGGCACTCCGCCCGGCATGCCGAACTCCTGCTCGTAGACGAGCTGGAACAGCGTGCTCTGGTCGAACTCCGCGGCGCGCTCCAGGTCGCGCGTCAGCTCCGCCCAGCGGCAGTCGAGCAGGCGCAGCACCGTCATGCCGTCGCCGCCGAGCGTATCCACCAGCCAGAAGACGCCGCGCCAGGCGGCCTCCAGGGCCTGGAAGGCGGGGTGGTGGAGGAGGGCGTCGCAGGCGCGGGACAGGGCCTCGTCCAGGGCGGCGAGGTCCCGGTCGATCAGGCGGCGGAGGCGGCCGGCGTCGGCGCCCTGCAGTCGGTCGGGCCCGAACCAGAGGCGCAGAGCCTCTGCAGCGTCGGCTCTCAGGAAGGCGTCGATCTCTCCGGCGGACTCCTCGGACTGGGCGGTGTTGCGGATACGCGCGCCCAACGGAGGCTGGGTCGACCCGTCCGGGTCACGCCTCGCCTCCGCAAGGACCCCATGATGGCCGCCGTCGGCGGTCATATCGACGGCGGTTGGGTCTGAGCGTCCAAGGCTTGATCCTCCCCCCCTGGGGGAGAGGAACCAGCGAAGCTGGTGGAGGGGGCTACGCCGCCGCTTCGCGCTGGCCCCCTCCGTCGGCTTCGCCAACAGCTCCCCCAGGGGGAGAGCATTTCAGGGGCCCCGGCTTCGACGCGATTCATGGCCAGCCGCCGTCGGCGATCACGCCTTCTGGGGTATGCGGGCGACGAGGCGGAGCGAGGCGGTCAGCTCCTCCATCTGCAGCCAGGGCCGCAGGTAGGCCACCGCGTTATAGCTGCCGGGCGAGCCGACCACCGGCGTCACCTCGATGCGCGCGTCACGCAGCGGGTACTTGGCACGGATCTCCTGCCCGCCGCCTTCGGCCGCGTTCACGTAGTTCATGATCCAGCGGTTCAGCCAGTTGGCGCAGTCCTCGACCTCCATGAAGGAGCCGATCTTGTCGCGCGCCATCACCTTCAGGTAGTGGGCGAAGCGCGAGGTGGCCATGATATAGGGCAGTCGCGCCGAGATCGCGGCGTTCTCGGTCGCCTCCGGCCGGTCGTACTTCTTGGGCTTCTGGGTGGTCTGAGCGCCGAAGAAGACCGCGTAGTCGGTGTTCTTGTAGTGGCAGAGCGGCAGGAAGCCGAGGTCCGACAGCTCCTTCTCACGCCGAGACGTGATAGCGATCTCGGTCGGGCACTGCTCGGCCATGTCGCCGTCGTCGGACATGAACAGGTGGGTCGGCAGGTCGGTGACCTTGCCGCCGCCCTCGGCGCCGCGGATGGCGGTGCACCAGCCGCTGTCGGCGAAGGCCTCGGTCATGCGCGAACCCAGGGCATAGGCCGCGTTCATCCAGCAGTAGTCGTCATGCGCCAGCGGCGTGTTGTTGCCGGCCACATCCCTGGCGGACTCCTCGTAGTTGAAGTCGTCCACCGCCCGCGAGCCTGCACCATAGGGCTGGCGAGCCAGCACCCGGGGCATGGTCAGGGTAACGAAGCGGCTGTCCTCGCTGTCGCGGAAGCTGCGCCACTTGGTGTACTCGGCGCTCTGGAAACGGTCGGACAGGTCGCGCGGCTTGGACAGCTCCTCGAAGCTCTCGAAGCCGAACATGGTGGGACCTGCGGCGGCCACGAAGGGCGCGAAGGCCCCGGCGGCGACGCCCGAGACGTCGCGCAGCAGCTCCATGTCCTCCTGGCCGGCGCCGAAGTAGTAGTCGCCGATCAGCGCGCCGTAGGGTTCGCCGCCGGGGGTGCCGAACTCGCCCTCGTAGATCTTCTTGAACAGGGTGCTCTGGTCGAACTCCACAGCCTTGGACAGGTCGCGCGCCAGCTCCTTCTTGCTGGCGTTCAGCACCCGGACCTTCAGGTCGCGCCCGGTCTCGGCGTTCATCACCAGATAGCTCAGTCCGCGCCAGCTTCCCTCCAGCGCCTTGAACTTCTCGTGGTGCATGACCGCGGCCAGCTGGGTCGAAAGCTGCTGGTCGATGGCCTCGATGGCCTTCTTGATGGTGATCGTGAAGTTGCGCGAAAAGCTGACCGTGCCGCGGGTAGACTCGTCGGTCAGGGCGCGCAACAGCGCCTCGACCTCCTTCGGCTCGGTCTGGCGGGTGACGCTGATCGCCTGATCCAGCAGGCTCGCGCCCGATGTCTCGGCAATTGTCGTCCTGGCGCCCGAAGTCTGTGCGGAAGGCGATCTGTCGGCCATCGCGGCTACTCCTTCTCAGGCCCGGAGGCGTCAAGTTCCTTGCTCAGCTCATCCATCTGGCTCGGATTTTGGAGCACCTGTTCTAGCAAGGATTCAAGCTTTTCGGAATTGTCGGCCTTGTTGAGCAGGTCGCGCAGCTTGTTGCGGGTCTGCATGAGCTTGCGCAGGGGCTCCACCTGCTCGACCACGCGGCCGGGCTCGAAGTCCTCCATGGACTCGAACTTCAGCTGCACGGCCATTTCGCTGCCGTCGCCCTTCAGGGTGTTCTCGACGCGCATGTTAAGGCCGGGAGACATGCGCCGCATTACCTGGTCGAAGTTGTCCCGGTCGATCTGGATGAACTTACGCTCCTTGAGCGACTTCAGTTCCTCGGTCGGATCACCGGAGAAGTCGCCCATCACGCCGACGACGAAGGGCAGCTCCTTCACCTCCTGGGCGCCTTCGGTCTCCACGTCGTAGGTGATGTGGACGCGGGGCTTGCGCACCCGCTTCAGCTTGTCGTGCACACTCTTCATCAACTCGCCCTCGCTGACGTCGGGGTCCGGCACGCCGGGGTCCGTCATGCCGGACCCCGGCGTGCCGGTTTGGCGCATGAACGCCGGAAGATAGCCTACCGCTGCAAGCCTACAGCCACGCTGTACAGAATCTTAGCCGTAAAAGTCACCGTAGGTGCGCTTCGCGTCAATAATTGTTCTGGTTGTCGACCACCGTCTCGTCCTTCACGCCCGATCGCTGCAGGAACAGGGTGCGCTCGGCGGCGTCCGGCAGCAGTTCGCTTAGCAAATCCTCCAGCGGCAGGCGCCCCCGACGGACCACTTCGCGCAGGCTGCGCGCCACCAGCGATTGCGGCTCGGTCTCGGCGAAGAAGTCGGCGATGCGCAAGATGGCGTCATAGGCCTCGGCCCGGCTGGCGACCCGGCCCGGGGCGGCGCCGGCTGAGGGTGCGGCGCCCTCCACCCCGTCGACGCCAGCGACTCCGTCATCGCCAACGGGCTCGACGTCGGCGAGCCGCCCCCCCGCCTGGTCCTCGATCAGGGTCGCGATGGCGCGCAACGGCTGGACCACCTGGGAGCCGAACCGCCCCATGCCGGTGCAAGCGTCGAGCGCGGCCGAAAGCGCCTCCACCTTGCCCGCCGCCGCCCCGGCTTGACCATGCACGCTGCGCAGGAAGGCGTCGGAGGCGCGGATGATGGCTTGGCGCACCTGCTCCACCTGCTCGGTGCGGCGCGCCTGCATCCGCTCACGCGCCACCGCGTCCTCGCCCCCCTGCAGCGGCGCGAACGCGGTCTCCACGGTCCAGAGCGCCACCTCCGGCGCATGGTCGGACAGCGGCAGCAGGCGGATGGGCTGCAGCAGGGCGGCCACGCCCTCGAACCCCAGCAGCGCACCCACCGGGGCCGCCCTGGCGATGGGGCCGTCCTCGTCCTCAGGCGGCTGCAGGCCCTCGTCCCAGTAAAGCTCCACCAGCTTCAGGAGAAGTTCGAGCCCGCGGTTCAGACCGGCGAACCCATCCAGCCGGACCCAGGCCTCGCAGAGCCAGCAGGCGATCTCCAGGTCCTTTGCGTAAGCCTGCAGAGCGCCATCGGCCAGCTCAGCCAGCTCGGTCCACTGGCGCAGACCGGCCTGGATCACCGGCGTTTCGGTGTCGGGTGCGGACACGGCGTCGCGCTCCGCCGCACGGGCTTCCGAGCGCAGGTCCTTCAGCCTGAAGAACACGCCCGCGCCGCCGCCGGCGCGCAAATCCTCCGCCAGGGCGGCCTCGGGCGGCGCAGCCAGCAGCGGCTCTAGGTCGAAAGCCTGTGCGTCCAAGCGATGCGTCCCCCGTCCAAGCGAGGATTGAGGAGATACACGCCCAGGTCAATGCGCCTCGCGTCCGGATGATCGCTCCGGCTGGAGGCTGTCTTCTCCTCCCCTGCTCAGCGGGGGAGGAGAACCCTGCGCAGCATGGTGGAGGGTCGCCGCCGCTGCCGCATCAAGACTGGATACCGTAACCGCGGGAACGCCCCCTCCGCCACGACGCTACGCGCCGCGCCACCTCCCCCGCTGCGCAGGGGAGGAGACTAGGCGCCGCCCTGGCCCGCCCTGCGCACCTCTGCTACTCAAATGCGAGTTGTCTGGGGAGACTCGTTTTGCTGGATCGGGTGGGCCGGTATCGCGTCGAGGCGCTGATCGGCGAAGGCGCCATGGCCGACGTCTACCGGGCGTTCGACCCCGGCATCCATCGCACCCTGGCCATCAAGGTGCTGAAGCCCGAGTTCCGCCAGAACCGCGAATACGCCTCGCGATTCCTGCGCGAAGCCAAGGCCGCCGGCGCGCTGAACCACCCCAGCATCGTCACCATCTACGATGTCGGCCAGGTGGACGGCTATCCCTACATCGCCATGGAGCTGATCGACGGCCGCCCGCTGAGCGAGGTTGTGCACGAGCGCGAACGCCTGCTCCCCGAGGAGGTCATCGCCATCGGCCTGCAGCTGGCCGACGGCCTGCGCTACGCCCACGGCCTCGGCGTCGTCCACCGCGACATCAAGCCGTCCAACATCATGCTCCTCGGCGACGGGCGGACCCTGAAGATCCTGGACTTCGGCATCGCGCGCATGGCCGAAGGCGACGGCCCCTTCGACGACGGCGAGGGGCTGAAGACCCAGATCGGCCAGGTGCTGGGCAGCCCGCGCTATATGAGCCCGGAGCAGGCGCTGGGCCGCGACCTCGACGGCCGCTCCGACCTCTTCTCCGTCGGCGTGGTGCTCTACGAGCTGATCACCGGCCAGAAAGCCTTTTCCGGCGTCAGCCCCGCTTCGCTCGCCATCCAGATCACCCAGCAGGACCCGCCCTCCCTGGCGGAGACCGCCTCCGACGCCCCCCGCGGGCTCCAGTTCATCATCAACAAGCTCCTGGCCAAGCGGCCAGAGCGGCGCTTCCGCGACGGCGCTCAGCTGGCCGAGGCGCTCCGCCGGGAGCAGGCGGCCTACGCCGCGGTGCAGGCGGAAGCCGAGACCCGCCGCCGCTACCTGCCGCTGCAGTTGCGCACCACCCTGCTGGTCGTGTCGATCACCGCGGTCGTCCTGCTGGCCAGCATCACCACCGTGCTGAACCGCCAGGACGCGGCCATGCAGCACGTGGCCCTGACCTCCGGCTCGGCGGTGGCCGCCTTCGTCGCCAACAACGCGGCGCTGCGGGCGGTGGACAACGCCACCCTGCCGCCGGACCAGCGCGACTGGCTGCCCACACAGGCCTTCGTCCAAGCCGCGGTGAGCGATCCCAATATCCGCCAGCTCACCATCGTGGATGCGGACGGGATCGTGCGCGGCTCCAAGACGCCGGGCCAGATCGGCCGGCCCTACCAGCCCGCAGAGCGCGAGCGCGTCATCGACCGGGCGGGCTCGGATACGGTCACGATCACCCGGGACGGCAAGGGCTTCCGCTTCGTGCGCGCCATCACCTATGCGGGCCGGCCGTTCGGGGTGGTGGACGTGGTGCTGGACCGGGCCGAGCTGCGTTCGGCGGCCGACCTGTCGCGCCTGCTCATGCTGCTGCTGGGCGTGGTGACGCTCGGAAGCGTGGGCGCTGCGAGCTACGTGGTGGCGCGATCCCTCGCCGCCCCGATCCGGCGGCTGAAGGCGGCGCTCACCGACGCCGCGAAGGGCGACCTGGACTTCCACATCTCGCACCACCGCAAGGACGAGTTCGGCGAGCTGTTCGACGCCTACAACCTTATGACCAGCAATCTTGAGGAACGCCTGGCCGCGGCCGAGGGCTATGCGCTTGAGGAGGCGGGAGAAGACGCGGCCCCTCCGGCGGCGAGCCCGGCCGCCCGGCCCGTCGTCGCCAGTGTTAGCTGGCCCGAGGAAGAGCCGGCGGCGAGCGACTTCGCCCTGCCGCCCCGGCCGAGCCTGAACGCCGACAGCCCGGCGCGCCGCCCCTCGCCCTTCGATCCGCCGCCACGGCCGGCGGAGCCGGAAGACGGCGACCGCACCGTGATCGGCCCACGCGACGAGCACTATCCGTAAGGCGCAGCTCTTCACCCTCCCCCCCTGAGGGGAGGGTCGGGGTGGGGGGCCGCCGCCGCTACGCTCGAACCTTAATCACTCGCATCGGGCGGCGGCTTTCAAGGACCTGCCGGAGCCGCTTGGAAGCTTCACCGGGGCTGCACTCTACTTGTGGGTGACGCCCTGGATGCGCAGGGCGCGGGCGAGGTCGGCGCTGATCGGGCCGCTGTCGGGATCGAGCTGCGAGGCCTCGCGCAGCAGCGACACTGCACGGTCGATGGCCCCCTTGTTCATCTCCACCAGCGCCTGGCTGCGCAGCGCATTGGCGCGGGCTGGGTCGTGGGCCGGGGTCGACGGTTTGGCCGGCTGGGTCTCCGTCGGCGCGGCTGCGGGCTTCTTAGGTTCCGGCTCCTCGCGCCGCCTCAGCACGGGCGGCGTGTCCCTGTGTTCGCCATGAGCAGCGTGGTCGCCGTGATCCGGTCGGTCGGCGTGGTCGCCCTGGTCGCCGTGGGCCGACCGGTCGGCGTGATCGCCCTTGTCGGCGTGCTCAGCGGTGGGGATCAGGATGGTCTGGCCAGGCGCCGCGTCGTTGGGCACATCGATGTTGTTGTAGCGGGCCAGAGCGTAGAACAGGTTGGAGTCGCCCAGGAATCGGTCGGCCAGGGTGGCCAGCGTTTCCCCCGGCTGGATCGTGTAGGGCTTGTTCTGGGCGCCCAGCAGCACCTGCGGATCGGCGTCGATTTCGTTCAGCAGGGTGGTGGCCTCGGCGTTGGTAGGCTGATCCTGCGCCAGCTTCTGGGCCTCCACCCTGGCCTGGTCGCGCTTGCCGGCCCCCAGCAGCTCCAGGATGTAGTGCTGCCGCTCGGGAGGCGTGGTGTTGACGGCCGTCAGGGCGGGCGGCTTGTCCGGCTCGGGCTTGGGGCGATGCGCGCACCCGGCGACCAGCAAGGCGCAAAGTCCGACATGCGCCATGGCGCGCGGCACGCTCGATAAGCTCATGAACACCCCCGAAACGGGATCGATATAGCGCGATTGCGGAGCTTACGTGAAGGGCGTGGATCGAGGGCTGGGGCGGTGACGGACGCCAGGAGAGGTTGCGCCGTCCACGCGCCGGTGCGCGATCATATCCTCGCGCCCGCCTTGTCCAGACGACCCCTTGGGCGGTACTGCGGGGTTGCAGAAAGGCCGCCCCATGCCTGACGAGACCAAGCCGACGGCGACCTATCGGATGAATGAGGGCGACCTCGCCCTGGATGTGCCTGCGACCTGGCGGGATGAAACGCTGCACGTCTTGCGCCTGCCGGGAGACGGTCAGGCGACCGCGAGCCTGGTCATCACCCGCGAACCGCTGCCGCTCGGCATGGAGGTCGCCGACTATGTCGCAGCCGAACTCGTGCGGCTGCGCACCACCTTGCCGGAGTTCGTCCAGGTCGGCTCGGCCTCGGTGGCGTGGCCGGATATCGTCACAGACGCCGCGCTGACGCGGTGGCGATCCAGCGACGGGCTGGTGGACCAGATCACCGCCTGTCGTCGCGCAAATGGGCAGAACCTGCTGATCTTCACCGCCACCCACCCGGCGCCCATGCCTGCCGCGGCCTACGAAGCCCTGTTGTCTGCGATCATCAGCTTCATCCCTCGCGCCATGTCAGATGCCGATCAACATGCATCAGAGCGGTCGCAGCGATGACGGACCGCTCGCAGCACCCGGGAGGGTCCAGGAAGCGCTTGTCGAACGACGCACCCAGGCAGGGCGGCGCGCCGGACGCCCCGAGCGCTGAAGGCGTCGCTAGCCGGCGAACACGTACCCCGTGCTCACCGCGGTGAGGAGGAGCTTGGGGTTGGTCGGGTCGGCTTCGAGCTTTTGGCGCAGGTGCTGCATGACGATGCGCAGATAGTGCACGTCCTCGGCGTGGGACGACCCCCAGATGCTGGTCAGCAGCTGACGGTGCGTGACGACCCGGCCCGCCGCCTTGGCAAGCTGGGCCAAGACATTGTACTCCCGTGGCGTCAGTTTCACGAAGACGCCCGCTCGCTTGACGGTATGATGGGCAAGATCGATCTCGATATCGTGCGCCATAATGCTCGCCTGAGCGCCTTCCAAGCGCAGCTTGTTGCGCATCGCAGCGCGTAACCTGGCTAGAAGCTCGCCGATGGCGAAGGGCTTCTGGACATAGTCGTCTGCCCCCAGGTCCAAGGCGGTGATCTTCTCCATCTCCCGCTCTCGGGCCGAAAGAATCAGCACAGGTCCCTTATAAAAGGCGCGTGCGCGCTCCAGGACCACCTTGCCGTCGAGGTCAGGCAGGCCGAGGTCCAGGATCAGGGCGTCCGGCGGCTGGGTCGCGAGAAGCTTCAGGCCGTCTTCGCCGAGCAGGGCCGGGATGGGTTCATAGCCGGCCGCCTCCAGCGCCGGCGCCAGGAAGCGGTGGATCTGAGGCTCGTCGTCCACGACGAGGATGCGTGGCTTGATGGACATGGCCGAAACTTAGAGCAGGAGATGGCTCGTCGGAACGGTCTTCGGCAGGCTGATCAGGATGCGCGTGCCCCGCAGTCCGACTATGGCGTCGCCATGGATCGGGCTGGCGGCGGCGATGCGCCCGCCCATCGCCTCGACGAAGCCCTTGGAGATGGACAGGCCCAGTCCCACGCCCTTGCCGCGCTCGTTTCCCGCGCGGTCGCTGTTCTCTTCGATACGGCGGAAGCGATCGAACACGCGTTCGAGTTCGGGGGCCGGGATCCCTTTGCCCTCGTCCTCGATGCTGATGACGACGTTGTGCCTGTCCTCGTAGGCGGAGACCTCGATGGAGCTGTCCGCCGGGCTGTAGGCGATCGCGTTCTCCAAGATGTTGACGACTGCCTGTTCAAGCAAGGCGGGGTCGAGCTCGACCGAGCTCAGCTCGGTGGGGAAGTCCCGCGTGAGCACGCGGTCGGCCAGGCGGCGATCGACGCGTTCGATCGCCGCGGTCAGCACTTCTCGCACATCGATGAGCTGGCGGCGGAGATTGAGGGCGTCCCCCTCGAGCTTGGTCATATCCAAAAGGTTGCCGATGTAGCGATTGAGCCGTTCCGCCTCCTCCCGGATGCTCTCCAGCAGGTCTGCGCGAATCTCGCTTTTCAGCTGCGGCCCAAAGTCGATCAACGTGGTGGCGGCGCCCATCACCGTCGCCAGGGGCGTGCGCAGGTCGTGGCTGATGGAGTTCAGCAAGGCGGCGCGCAGCCGGTCGGAGCGCCGAGAGGCTACGGTCTCCGCCTGTTCCGCCGCCAGGGCCGCCCGCTCGATCGCCACCGCGCCCTGGTCGAGCAGCGCGCTCAGGAGCCGCTCCTCGTCGGTGGAGCGGTCCAGGACGGCCTGATAGCCGGCCACGCCCGCCGGCCCGCGCACGCCCATCAGGGGGCGGAACGTCCAGCCGACCTGGGGCAGGGTGCCGGTGCCCGCCCCCGCCGCCTCGCGGCGGTCCCAGGCCCAGCGTGCGGCGCTCATGGCGGCGGTGGACAGGGAGGCCGTCTCCGGCGCGCTGGCGGCGAGCGCCAGGTCGGCGCCCGTCTTCAAGAGCACGACGGCGGGCGAGCCGGACGCCGCGGACGCCTGCTCCGCGAGCGCCCGGACCGCGCTGTCCCGGTCCGCGGTCCCGGAGAGCCGGCGGCTGGCGGCCAGCAGGGTGGCGACGAGCGACGCGCGGCGTGCGCTCTGCTTCGCCTGGTCGCGCACCCGGCCCGAGAGCCAGCCGGTCACCCCGGCCACGGCGAAGAAGATGGCGAAGGTGATGATGTCTTCGACATGGCCGATGACCAGGGAGAAGCGCGGCGGGAGGAAAAGGAAGTTGTAGGCGAGGATTGACAGGGCGGCGGCGGTCAAGGCCGGCCTCAAGCCGGCGAGGACGCCGCTGACCAGGACGCTGAGCATATAGATCATGGCCAGGTTGGCGCTCGACGACAGGCGATCCAGGGCGGCGGAGATCGCGGTGGCCACCGTCACCAGCCCGACCGCATAGACGTAGCCGCGCCATTCCAGGGTGGGGGTCCGACCAACGGGAGACGCCTGGCTTGCGCCTTCTGGCGCGCCTTCGGTGATGAAGTGCAGGGCCGCGCCGCCGGAACGGCGAAGCAGCGCCTGGGCGAGGTCGCGGCCGAACAGACGGCTGGCGCGCCGAGGCCGCGACTTGCCGAGCACGATCTGGGTGACGTTGTTGCGTCGCGCATAGTCCAGCACTGTGCCGGGCAGGTCCGCGCCCGAGAGCACCAGGGTCGAGCCGCCGAGCTGCTCGGCGAGCTGCAGAGCTTCGGTGACCCGTCGGCCGCGATCCAGGCTCGGGGCCGAACGGTTGGTCTGCTCGATGTGGGCGACGGTCCAGGGGCCGTCCATGACCTCCGCGAGGCGGCGGCCTGCACGCACCAGGGCGGTGGACATGGCGTCGCCGCCGATGAGCACCAGGATGCGCTCCCCGGCCGCCCAGGGACCCTCTATGCCCTGGCGCTTCATGGCGGCGTTCAAGTGGTCGTCGACGGTCTGGGCCGCGCGGCGCAGCGCCAGCTCGCGCAGAGCCGTCAGGTTCTCCAGCTTGAAAAATCGGTCGGCGGCCAGGCGCGCCGTTTCGGGGACATAGACCTTGCCGCAGTCCAGGCGTGCGCGCAGCTCCTCGGGCGTGATGTCCACCAGCTCGATATCGTCGGCGTTGGAGAGGGCGGAGTCCGGCACGGTCTCGCGCTGGCGGATGCCGGTGATGCGCCAGACCACGTCAACCAAGCTCTCCAGGTGCTGGACGTTCAGCGTGGTCCAGACGTTGACGCCCGCCGAGAGCAGCTCTTCGATGTCCTGCCAGCGCTTGGGGTGGCGCGAGCCCGGGGCGTTGGAGTGGGCGTATTCATCCACCAGCAAAAGGCCGGGGCGGCGCGCCAGGGCCGCGTCGAGGTCGAACTCCATGAGCACCCGGCCCTTGTGCTCCACGGGCTCGCGGGGGAGCACTTCCAGCTCGGCCAGCAGGGCCTCGGTCTCCTTGCGGCCGTGGGTTTCGACCAGTCCCACGGCCACGTCCACGCCGTCCGCCTGGCGGCGCGCGGCCGCGCTCAGCATCTCGTAGGTCTTGCCGACCCCTGGCGACATGCCGAGATAGACCCGCAGACGGCCGCGCCCCTGGCGTCGAGCCTCAGCGAGCAGGGCGTCCGGGTCGGGACGGGTCGGGTCGCGACTTTCGCCCAAGGGCTGCTCCCCGATCCTGCGCCTCAGAACTTCTGGGATACGCCCACATAGGCCTGGACGCCTGCGGTCTCCCGGTTCAGGCCAAAGTTCACGCCGGTGTCAAGCTGGAGCTCGCTGGTCACGCCGTAGGCGACGGCGAAGTCGGCCGAGTACTGGCGGATCGTTCCGGCCGGATCGAAATTCCAGTCGCCGTAAAGCTCACCATAGACGGTGAAGTTCTTCGGCAGGCTGACGCCGACGTTCACAAGCTGGGCGGTGTTGAGGTGGCGACCGCCGCCGGTGGAGTCCAGCAGGGCGTCCACCTCCGGCACGGTGGTCAAGGTGATGGTGTCTGTGAGCTTGTAGTTGATCGGCAGGATGCCGCCGCCCTCCACCACGCCGTTGCCGATCCCGATGCGGGCGGTGGGCGCCTTGACATAGGGGATGATGGCCGCCTGCAGCTTGCCGCCCGTGGTGTTCAGAAACTCGTATTTCAGCCGCAGGATCAGGTCGCCGACGCCGGCGATAGTGCGGCTGTCGCCGAACTTGTCGGAGGTGTGCACGATCTCCAGCGGGGAGATGTTGGCCTCCACGTCGAGATTAGAGGTGACGCCGTACTTGAACGTCGGGTTGGTCGCCAGGTAGGTGTCCGTCGTCACGCCGTTCAGGCGGAAGAAGCTGCCGTTGAACACGTCGGCCTCGTACTGGAAATGGCCGGCGTCCACGGTGCAGGCGTAGTTCGACTTGGTGGGCCGGTCGGTGCAGATCGGGCTCAGCGTCGGAGCGGCCGTGGAGACGGGGGCGCCGGGCGCCGGGGACGTGGCCGGGTTCGCCGAAGAGGCGTTGGCCGCCGCATCGGGGCCCGACGTGGGGGGTGGCTCCGTCGCGGGCTGGGCGTGGGCCAGCGCCGGGGCGACCAGGAGGGCGACGAGGATGGAAAGACAAACGCGCACGGGATCAGCTCCGGGGGGTGGGAAGGCGCGCGTCCAGCGCGCGGTTGACGAGCAGGACGTTGACCCGCGGCTCCCCGAAGATCGCCAGGGTGCGGCCCCGGGTCAGCCCGTCGATGACGGCCTGGACCTCGGCGGTGCTGACGTGGCGGGCCGTCGCGATGCGGGGCGCCTGCAGGCCGGCGTTGCCAGGCGAGATGTCGGGGTCGAGGCCGGAGGCGGAGGCCGTCACCGCGTCGGCCGGGATGACGGCGCCCGGCGAGGCCTTGGAGAGCGTCGCGGCGTCGCCCGCAACCCGCTGCGCCAGCTTGGGGTCGAGCGGGCCGTAATTGCTGCCGCCCGAGGAGGTCGGATCGTAGCCGTTCCCGGCCGCCGAGGGGCGCGGGTGCAGATACTGCGGCTTGGCGAAGCCCTGGGCGATCAGGCTGGAGCCCAGCACATGCCCGGCGCTGTCGCGAAGCAGGCTGCCGTTGGCAGGGCTGCTGAGCAGGACCTGGGAGAGGCCGGTCATAGCCAGGGGGTAGAGCAGGCCGGTGAGCAGGGTGAACAGGGCGATCATCACGACCGCGGGTCGCAGGTGGGTGAGCATGGTGTGGGCCTCAGGCCAAGTGCAGGGATGAGACGATCAGGTCGATCGCCTTGATGCCGATGAAGGGCGCGATCACGCCACCGACGCCGTAGATCAGCAGGTTGCGGCCGAGCAGAGCGCCGGCGCCGATGGCCCGGTACTTCACGCCCTTCAGCGCCAGCGGGATCAACGCCACGATCACCAGGGCGTTGAAGATCACCGCCGACAGGATCGCGCTCTGCGGGCTCGACAGGTGCATGACGTTCAGTGCACCGAGAGCCGGCAGCGAGACCACGAAGATGGCCGGGATGATGGCGAAATACTTGGCCACGTCGTTGGCGATGCTGAAGGTGGTCAGGGCGCCGCGGGTGATCAGCAGTTGCTTGCCGGTCTCCACGATCTCGATGACTTTCGTCGGATCGCTGTCGAGATCGACCATGTTGCCGGCCTCCCGCGCCGCCTGGGCGCCGGTCTGCATGGCCACGCCCACGTCGGCCTGGGCGAGCGCGGGGGCGTCGTTGGCGCCGTCGCCGCACATGGCGACCAGACGGCCCTTGGCCTGCTCCTCGCGGATCAGGCGCAGCTTGTCCTCCGGCGTCGCCTCGGCCAGGAAGTCGTCCACCCCGGCCTCCGAGGCGATGGCGGCGGCGGTGACGGGGTTGTCGCCGGTGATCATCACCGTGCGCAGGCCCATGCGGCGGAGGTCCGCAAAGCGCGCCTTCACGTTGGGCTTCACCACGTCCTTCAGATGGATGACGCCCACTAGCCGGTCGCCCTCGGTCACCGCCAGCGGCGTCCCACCGGAGCGCGCGATGCGGTCCACGGCCTGGCCCAATTCCGCCGGCATGCGCGAGCGGTCCAGCTCCAGCGACTTCAGCACCGCGTCCACCGCCCCCTTGCGCCAGGACAGGGTGCCGATCTCAAGCCCCGACTGGCGGGTGGTGGCGCTGAAGGGGATCGGGCGGGCGTCCGTCGGCATCTCGGCGTGGACGCCGGCCTCGTGCGCCAGGGCCACGATGGAGCGCCCCTCCGGCGTCTCGTCGGCCAGGCTAGCCATGAGGGCGGCGCGCATCGCCGCCTGGGGCGGCAGGCCGGGGACAGCGATCACCTCGGTGGCCATGCGGTTGCCGAAGGTGATGGTGCCGGTCTTGTCCAGCAGCAGGGTGTCCACGTCGCCCGCCGCCTCCACCGCGCGGCCGGAGGTGGCCAGCACGTTGAACTTCAGCAGCCGGTCCATGCCCGCGATGCCCACCGCCGACAGCAGCCCCCCGATCGTCGTGGGGATCAGGCAGATGAACAGGGCGCCCAGCACCAGCGGGTCCAGGTTCACGCCCGAATACTTGCCGAGTCCCAGCAGGGTCACCACGGCGATCTCGAAGATCAGGGTGAGGCCGGCAAGCAGCACGGCCAGCGCGATCTCGTTCGGCGTCTTCCTGCGATCCGCGCCCTCGACCATGGCGATCATGCGGTCCAGGAAGCTGGAGCCCTGGGCGGCGGTCACGCGCACCTTCAGCCAGTCCGACACCACGGTGGTGCCGCCGGTGACGGCGGAGCGGTCGCCGCCGCTCTCGCGGATCACCGGCGCGCTCTCCCCGGTGATGGCGGCCTCGTTGACCGAGGCTATGCCTTCGATGATCTCGCCGTCGGCCGGCATCATGTCGCCGGCCTCCACCAGGATCACGTCGCCCACCGCCAGCTTGTGGGCGGAGGTGGGGACCGTGGTCCCGGTCGCCGGATCGACGATCAGCTTGGCCAGGGTGTCGACGCGCGAGGCCCGCAGGCTGTCGGCGGCGGCCTTGCCGCGCCCCTCCGCCACGCTCTCGGCGAAGTTGGCGAACAGCACCGTGGCCCAGAGCCAGAGCGCGATCTGCACCGCGAACCACGGGCTGGCGTGGCCGAGGACGGCGGCGACCGTGGAGATGGTCGCCAGCACGGCCACCACTTCGGTGGCCAGGATGACCGGGTTGCCGGTCAGCTTGCGGGGGTCGAGCTTGACGAGGGCGTCACGCCCGGCGCGCGACAGGAGCGCACTTTGCGAGCCCGTCGAGGAGATAGCCGAAGCCATTGTGTCTCAGACTTTCAAGTGATGGGACAAGTAAAGCAAAGGTCAGCGGGCCAGAGCCTGGAGCATCTGGAAGTGCTCTACGACCGGACCGAGCGCCATGGCGGGGAAGAACTGCAGGCCGCCCAGGATCAGGATCACCCCGATCAGCAACCCGATGAACAGCCCGTTGTGGGTGGGCAGGGTGCCCGCGGTGGGCGCCAACTTCGGCTTCGCCACCAGAGCGCCGGCGATGGCCATCACCGGGACCAGGTAGGCGAACCGCCCCATGGCCATGGTGATCCCCAGCGTGGTGTCCCACCAGGGCGCGTTCGCCGTCAGCCCGGCGAAGGCCGAGCCATTGTTCCCCGCCGCTGAGGTATAGGCGTAGAGGATCTCGGTCAGCCCGTGCGGACCGCTGGCCGACACGCCCTTCAGCGCTGCGGGCAGGACCGCGGCGACCGCCGAGAAGCCCTTGATGAACAGGGGCAGGATCAGCACCGCCAGCATGGCGAACTTGATCTCGCGGGCATCGACCTTCTTGCCGAGATATTCCGGCGTGCGCCCCACCATCAACCCGGCGATGAACACCGAGAACAGCGCCATGACGATGATGCCGTAGAGCCCAGAGCCGACGCCGCCGGGCAGGATTTCGCCGAGCTGGATCAGGAACAGGGCGACGCCGCCGCCCATGGGCGTGAAGCTCTCGTGCATGCCGTTCACCGCACCGCAGCTGGCGCCGGTGGTCATGGCGGCGAACACCGAGGTGGCTGCAGCCCCGAAGCGGACCTCCTTGCCTTCCAGATTGGGCGCAGGCGCCACGTGCAAGGCGTGAGCTAGGGCGGGCGCCGCGCCCGTTTCGGCCACGTAGATGATCGTCGCCGCCGACCCCAGCAGGATGACCATGGCGGCGACCAGCGCACGCGCCTCCTTGCGCGCGCCGACGACGATGCCGAAGGCGATCACGCAGGCGAAGCCCAGGCAGTTCATCGCCACCATGGCGATCAGGTTGGTGAGCGGGGTGGGGTTCTCGTACGGATGGGAAGAATTGGCGTTGAAGAAGCCGCCGCCATTGGTGCCGATCTGCTTGATGGCTTCCTGGCTGGCGATGGGACCCATGGCCAGGGTCTGGTGCGCGCCCTCCAGCGTGGTCGCGTCCACATGCTGGGTCAGGGTCTGGGGCACGCCCTGGATCACCAGCGCTATCGCCATGAGGATGGAGAAGGGCAGCAGCAGATAGAGCGTCACTCGCGTCAGGTCGCGCCAGAAGTTGCCGAGCCCTTCACCCTTGTGGGCGGCGAAGGCGCGGGCGACCACGGCGACAACCACGATGCCTGTCGCGGCGGAGGCGAAGTTCTGCACCACCAGCCCGCACATCTGGCTGAAGTTGGAAAGCGCGCTCTCCCCCGAATAGGACTGCCAGTTGGTGTTGGTGACGAAGCTGATGGCGGTGTTGAAGGCCAGGTGCGGACTGAAGCCCGCGAACTTCAACGGGTTCAGCGGCAGGACGCCCTGTATCCGCAATATAAGATAGAGCAGGAAGAAGCCGGCGGCGTTGAAGGCCAGCAGCGCGCCCGTATAGCCGAGCCACCCTTGGCTTTTGGTCTCATCGATCCCGGACGCGCGGTAGAACAGGGTCTCCACCGGCTTCAGCACCGGGTCGAGCCAGGTGCGGCCGCCCTGGAAGATGCGCGCCAGATATGCGCCGAGCGGCCACGCGAGCGCGACCGACAGCGCGATGGTGCAGGCGATCTCCGCCCACCCTTGCCATGTCATGATTACTGTCCGTCAGAAGCTCTCGGGACGCAGGAGCGCCACGACCATGTAGATAGCGACGCCCAGGGCGGCGGCGGCGTAGATCAGGCCCACGATCATCTCAGAGCCTCCGCAACGCATGCGCATAGGCGCCGAAGACTGCGAACAGCCCCGCGCCGAGTGCGAGGAACACCAGATCTTGCACGTCAAGCCTCCCGTCGATCTTCGAAACCTACACGTGATCGCCATAAAAAGTCTGTCGGGATTTTCCGGCCATCCGCATAAAGGGCTTATAAAGATCCCCCTTAGCCTACAAAGCGCGCCGCTAGCTCTCCTAAATGAGCGAGATATACTTATGTCGTGGCGCCGGGTGCACCGAATACCGCTCGATTGTCATTCATCTATTTGAATGATGAGGTCACGCCCGTGGAAGATATGTTCACACAGGGACTGGTCTCTTGTAGTCGTTCAGGTCAGACGGTCACCGTTACTGAACCGCCCCGAGATCAGCTGCAGCGGGCGGAGGTGGAAGTCTGTCACACCTTCGGCCGGTTTTCCCTGGAGTCGGCCCTACAGGCCGAAACGGGTCTCCGAGGCGACCCGGCCCATGTCCGTGTGGAACAGCAGCGCGTCGCTCGTGGGCGACGGCGGCGTCAAACTTTTCAAAGATGAATGGAGTTCGCCCGAAGCGGCGGGTGGGAGGCGTCTAGATCAGGCCTTCGTGCTTCATGGCCTTTTGAACCGAAGGTAGCGCCCTCATCCGCTCGCGATAACCGCTGAGCCGGGCGGGAGCTTCCACCCCAAACTTCTGCGCCCATAAAAGCATGACGAACAGATAAAAGTCGGCGACGCTTACATCGTCGCCGAGCAGGTAGCCTCCCTTGAGGGTGTCGGCGAGGTAGGCCATCCGCTTGACGATCGTCTCACCGGCCTTTGACTTCTCGTCATCACCAGCACCGGCGAAGAATGGCTTGAAGCTCTTGTGGATTTCGGTGGAGATATAGGCGAGCGCTTCGAGAAGACGCGTGTGCCCCATCGGGCCGGACGGCTGGAGCGCAGAGTCCTGATGGGCGATCCAGTCGAGGATCGCGATGTTTTCGCTCAGCGTCTCGCCGGAGTCGAGTGTCAGCGCGGGCACATAGCCTTTGGGGTTGATCGCTGTGAAGTCAGCGCCGCTTTCGGTTCGCCCGGTCTTCAGGTCGACCTTCTCATGATCAAACGCCAACCCCGCCTGATGCAAGGCGATGTGGTCGGCGAGGCTGCAGGCCCCGGGAGCGTAATAAAGCTTCATCTATCTTCCCTTTGCGTGCGGGAAGACAACGCCCAGACCCGCTGTAGGTCGCCGGCCGGATGCGGATCAACGTCTGGGCGATGCGAGGGAGCAGCCGGGTCGGTGCGCCGGCGCACCCGCCGGCGCCTTAGCCGGCCTGGATACGTTGTATCCGCGAGCCGAGCTTCGGCCATCGACCGAGAGACCGCCATGTCAGACACCGCCATGTCAGACGACGCCGCGCCGCAACTGTTGAGCAAGGAAGATCGGGAGGCGTTGCGGCTGGCCATGCTCAGCCTCGAGCAGAGAGGCCTCACCGATCATCTCCTAGGCCTGACGAGCAAGCTCACCCAGCCCGGCCTGACAATGCTCTCGAAGCTCTCGCCGAAAGCCGCTCACGGATTGGTGGAGCGGATGGTTCAGACGGCGCTGAGAAAGGCGTTCGATGTCGTGCTCGTCAGCGTCGCGAAGCACGGGTCTCGCCTCACCGGCCTTGGATGGCTCGACCGGGGGCTGTCGTCGTCATGGGTGGATAGCGCCGCAAGCGTCGCGTCCGGCGCCGTGGGCGGGTTCGGCGGCTTGGCGTCCACCGCGGTGGAACTTCCCATCACCACGGCCTTCCTGATGCGCTCCGTCGCCCAGATCGCGGTCAAGGCCGGCGAGGACCTTCAAACCGACGAGGCCAAGCTCCAGTGCCTTCAGGTTTTCGCCCTCGGGGGGACGCCGACGTCCGCCTTCAGCACCGAGAGCGAATACTATGGCGCGCGCCTGGCGCTTTCAGGCTACCTGCCGAAGCTGGCCGACAAGTCCCTTAAAGAGGTCCTGCCCAAGCTGATCGTGGACGTGTCGCGCAAGTTCTCGGTCGACGTTGCGGCGAAGATATCCTCGCAGGCCGTGCCGTTCATCGGTGCGGCGACCGGGGCGAGCCTGAATCTCATGTTCATGCGCTACTACAATGAAAAGGCGAGGGCCCATTTTGCGATCAGACGGCTGGAACGCGCCTACGGCGTGGAGCCGGTGCGGTCCGAGTATGAAAGACTGGTCGCGCAGTGGAAGCTCGGCGGCCAGCCTCATGACGGCGCAAGGGTCGCCGCCGCCTAGCTTTCCGCCGCGATGGACCGCAGCGCCGTCTCGAACGCCGCCGCAGGCTGGCCGCCCGAGATGAGGTACTGGTCGTTGATGACCACGGCGGGGACCGAGCTGATCCCACGCTCCTGCCACAGACGCTCCGCCGCCCGCACGTCTTCGGCATAGCGGCCCGAGGTCAGCACGGCCCGCGCCTCGACGGGGTCGAGACCGACCTCCTGCGCCTTCGCAACGAGCACGTCGGGATCGCCGGGATTAAGCCCTTCGGTGAAGTAGGCGTCGAAAAGCGCGTGCTTCAGCGCCGCCTGCTTGCCTGTGGGTTCGGCCCAGTGCAGCAGGCGATGGGCGTCGAAGGTATTGTAGACACGGCTGTCCGGCCCGGTCTTGATCTCGAACCCCACTTCGCTGGCGCGGTCTCGTATCGCCTGCCGGTTGGTGGCCCATTGTGCGGGCGTGGAGCCATATTTCTGCGTGATGTGCTCGACGATGTTCTGCCCCTCGGGCGGCATGGTCGGGTTCAGTTCGAAGGGCTGGAAGTGGATGTCGGCCTGAACCAGATCGCCCACCCGATCCAGCGCCTCTTCCAGACCCCCCAGGCCGACGACGCACCACGGGCAGGATACGTCGGAGACGAAATCAATTTTCATGGGCTTGGGCATCGAACGACCTCATGCGGGGTGTGAGGTCGATATGGCCGCCGGCGCCGACGACGCAAGCCGAACGCGGATAGGGCGGCTTTAACTGGAGAACGCCACGTTGGCGCGGCTCGACGCAGATCTCGGCCCGGCCAAGGCCCTCTTGCTGGGTGCGCTCGGGTCGAAGGCGCGGCTCTCACCTATCCCTGTCCGGTCGAGCCGAAGCCCGCCTGCCCGCGCGTCGTCGTGGCGTGGTCTTCCACCACCGCCCATTCGACCGTGGCATGGGCGGCGACCACCAGTTGGGCGATGCGGTCGCCGCGGGTCACCGTAAAGGGCTCTGCGCCCATGTTGGCCAGGATCACCCCGATCTCGCCCCGATAGTCGCTATCCACCGTGCCGGGCGAGTTCAGGCAGGTGACGCCGAACTTCAGGGCGAGCCCGGAGCGGGGCCGCACCTGCGCCTCGAAGCCCTCCGGCACAGCGATCCTCAGGCCGGTCGGGACCAGAGCCCGGCCGCCCGGCGGCAGGACCACGGGCGCGTCGAGGGGGACGGCGGCGCGCAGGTCCATGCCCGCCGCGCCCGCACTGGCGTAGGCCGGAAGCTCCAGCCCTTGGTGGTGGGGCAGGACGGTGACGTCCACGCTCAGCTTCACGCCAGCGCCTCCGCGATCCGCTCCGCCAGCCGCTCGGCCACGGCGCGCTTGGAGGCCGGGGGCCAGGGCTCCGGCCCCTGGCGGGTGACCAGCGTCACCACGGTGTCCTCGCCGCCGAACACGCCGGGTCGGGTGACGTCGTTGGCCACCAGCCAGTCGCAACCCTTGCGGGCCAACTTGGAGGCGGCGTTGGCCTCCAGTTCGTCGGTCTCGGCCGCAAAGCCCACCACCAGCCTGGGCCGGGCCGGACCGGGGGCGGACAGGCCGGCCAGGATGTCCGGGTTCTCCACCAGGCGCAGGGGCTCAGGCCCGCCCGCGCCCTTCTTCAGCTTGCGCCCTGCGAGCGTTGCGGGGCGCCAGTCGGCGACGGCGGCGACCATCACCGCTACGTCCACCGGCAGGGCGGCGTCGCAGGCGGCCTGCATCTCGCGCGCGCTCTGCACGTCCACCCGCCGCACGCCCGGCGGTGCGTCAAGAACGGTGGGGCCGGAGACCAGGGTCACCTCGGCCCCGAGCGCCGCCAGCGCGGCGGCGACCGCATAGCCCTGCTTGCCGCTGGAGTGGTTGGTCAGATAGCGCACCGGGTCGATCGCCTCGCGGGTCGGCCCAGCGGTCACCAGCGCCCGGCGCCCCGCCAGCGGCCGCGCCTGAAGCGAGCCCCCCCCCTCCCTGAGCCTGTCCAGCACGGCCTCGGCGATCGCTTCGGGTTCGGCCAGCCGGCCTTCGCCGTACTCGCCGCAGGCCATGGCGCCGTCGGTCGGGCCCACGAAGCGGACGCCGTCCGCCTTGAGCCGCTCCAGGTTCCGGACCGTGGCGGGGTGGCTCCACATGCGCACGTTCATGGCCGGGGCCATCAGCACCGGGGTGTCGGTGGCCAGCAGCGTGGTGGAGGCGAGATCGTCGCAGAGTCCCGCGGCGGCCTTGGCCATCAGGTCGGCGGTGGCGGGGACCACCACGATCAGGTCGGCCGAACGCGAAAGTTCGATATGGCCCATCTCCGCCTCGTCGGTGAGGGAGAACAGGTCCTGATAGACCTTGTCCCCGCAAAGCGCTGCGAGCGACAGCGGGGTGACGAACTTCGCCCCGGCCCGGGTGAGCAGGGGGCGCACGGCCACGCCGCGCTTCCTCAGCAACCGCGCCAGCTCCAGCGCCTTGAAGGCGGCGACGCCGCCGCCGACGATCAGCAGGATGCGCTTGCCGTCCAAGCCTGCGGCCTCCCTTGCAACCGACCTAGCGCCTCCCACAGGCTCGTGGAAAGCACAAGACAAAGGCCAGAGGTTCGCGTTAAGGTTTTTGCCGAACGGACCCGATCTGGGGCTGTACGGGGGACGATATGGGGCAGGAAAGACGCGGCCGCGCGACGCTGATGACGTTCGCGGCCATGGGGGCGCTGGCGATCGCCGGCTGCAGCCGCAGCAACGGGACGAGCGAGGCGGCGTCCGGCGGCGCGAGCGGGGCGGCCGCGGCGGGAGGCGACCAAGCCTATGCCGCAGGCCGCAGCCGCAGCGGCTCGGCCTATGGCGGCGGCTACGGGGAGCGGGCGGACCGCGCCCCTGCGCCCATGTTCCACGGCGAGCCGGAGTGGAGCCAGAACCGCAGCCACACCGCCCAGGAGAACGCGCAATACCACTTCGAGCGCGCGGGCGCAGACCTCGGCGCCAAGACGCTCGACGACTTCCTGACCAAGGTGCACCACTTCGGCGACCACCCGCCGGCGGGCGCCCTGAAGCTTACCCGGGCCAATGGCGACCGGCTGCTCTACGATCCAAAGTCCAACCTGTTCGCCGTGTTCACCCGCGACGGGGCGCCGCGAACCGTGTTCAAGCCGTCCAGCGGCATGGACTACTGGACCGAGCAGAAGGCGCGCGAACAGGCGGACGCCAGCGGCGGCGGCTATCACCGGCGGTCCTACAGCGGCGGCGGGTACGGGCGGAGCGAGGGCTCCGGCGGCTCGACCTCCGGCGACCAGGGCGACTGATCCGTCGCGCCCTTCCCCTCCCCTCAAGGGGGAGGGAGAAGGGTCCGGCGGTTAACCGTTCGGTGGGAGACGGCGGGCTAGGCTGAAGCAAGTTCCAGGCCAGGAGGGCCGTGGTGTCGCTCAGCCCGCGTCTAGAGTTCCGGCAAGGCCAGAGCCTTGTCATCACCCCCCAGCTGCAGCAGGCGATCAAGCTGCTGCAGCTTTCCAACATCGAGCTCGACGCCTTCGTGGAAGCGGAGCTGGAGCGCAACCCGCTGCTGGCCCGAGACGAGCCGGACGCGGAGGCGGAGAGCGAGCCCGCGGGAGACGCCGCGCCGTCTGAGGCCGGTCTGCTGTCGGACAGCGCGCCGGGCGGGGCGGTGGAGAGCGACCTGGACGCGCGCTCCGACGACATCCACGTGGACGCCTCCCCGGGCGATCGGGCCTGCGGCGACGCGCCTGCGGCCGAGGGCGCCGACGCCGGTGGACTGACCGACTGGTCCCAGGCCTCCAAGGGCGCGGTCCTGGACGGCGACGGCGAAGACTACATCTCGGCGATCCGGCGCGAGCCCACGCTGAACGAGCATCTGCGCGAGCAGATCGCGCTGCTGAGCCTGCAGGGCGCCGACGCCGCGATCGCCGCGGTGCTCACGGACGCGGTGGACGAGGGCGGCTATCTGCGAGCCGAGACCGCGGACGTGGCCTGGCGTCTTGGATGCGGGACGGCGCGGGTCGAGGCGGTCCTGGGTCGGCTGCAGGGGCTTGATCCCACCGGCGTCTTCGCCCGGGACGTGCGCGAATGCCTGATGCTGCAGCTGCGCGAACGGGACCGGCTCGATCCCGCCATGCAGGCCCTGCTGGACAACCTGTCGCTGGTCGCCAGGCGCGACATCGCTGGCCTCAGGCGGGTGTGCGGCGTGGACGAGGACGACGTCCGCGAAATGATGGCCGAGGTGCGCGCGCTGACGCCCCGCCCGGGCGCCGCGTTCGGCGGAGACCCGGTGCAAGGCGTCGTGCCGGACGTCTTCGTCCGCGCCGACGGCCTGGGCTTGTGGCGGGTGGAGCTGAACACCGACACCCTGCCCAAGGTGCTGCTCGACCGGCGCTATCACGCCCGGGTCTGCGCCGGCGCCAAGACCGATGCGGAAAAGACCTTCGTCGCCGACTGCCACGCCCAGGCCAACTGGCTGGTGAAGAGCCTGGACCAGCGGGTGCGCACGATCCTGAAGGTCTCCTCCGAGATCGTCCGCCAGCAGGACGCCTTCCTGGCGCTGGGCGTGGAGCACCTGCGGCCACTGAACCTGAAGACGGTGGCCGACGCCATCGGCATGCACGAATCCACCGTCAGCCGCGTCACCTCCAACAAGTACCTGGCGACGCCCCGGGGCGTGTTCGAGATGAAGTTCTTCTTCACCTCCTCGATCGCGTCGTCGGACGGCGGCGAGGCGCATTCGGCCGAAGCGGTCCGCCACCGCATCCGCGGCCTGATCGACTCCGAGCTGGAGCGGGAGGGCGTGCTGTCGGACGACCGCATCGTGGACATCCTGAAGGAGACGGGGGTGGAGATCGCCCGCCGCACGGTGGCCAAGTACCGCGAGGCCATGCGCATCCCCTCCTCGGTCGAACGTCGCCGGCACGCCGTGGCGGCGGGCTGATCCCGCCGGCCTCCCCGCCGCCCTGGCGACGGAGCCGCGCGATCGCCTGAACTTCGCCGCGTCCACCACGTTTGATGTGCATGCGGGGCGACGTTCCGCCGTCCCGCTGCAAACCTCAGCTTACGGACGGACGCGAATGGCTTCCAACACCGCTCCCTCTTCCCTGACCGTTCAGGTCTCCGGCCGGCACATGGCCGTCGGCGACGCCTTGCGAACCCGCGTCACCGACGAACTGGTGGCCGGGATCGGGAAGTATTTCGATCGCGGCGGCAGTGCCGAGGTCACGGTGGCGCGCGACGGCCATGGCGTCTGCGTCGACGTGGTGGTGATGCTGGCGACCGGACAGCAGCTGGTCGCCAGCGGTCAGGGCGGCGACGCCCACGCCGCGTTCGACGCCGCCCTGACCAAGGTCGAGACCCGCATCCGCCGCTACAAGCGACGCCTGGTGAACCACCACGGCGCCGGCGGGGTCAAGGGCGCGCCGGAGATGGCGGCCTTCACCGTTCTGCGCGCCCCCGAGGACGAGGACGAGTTCGACGAGGAGTGGGGCGCCGACGGCTCCGCCGGGGCCGGCGCGCCCGCCGCCATGATCATCGCCGAGGCCCAGGCCGCGGTGAAGACCCAGACCGTCTCCATGGCGGTGATGGAGCTGGACCTGTCCGGTTCCCCCGTCGTGCTGTTCAGGAACGCCGCGCACGGAGGGCTGTCGGTGGTCTATCGCCGAGCCGATGGAAACATCGGCTGGATCGACCCGGAACGGACGCCGGTCACGCCGGCTCCCGCCGCCGTCGCGCCCGAGCACGCGCGGATGTGATATGCGCCCGCCGCACATCCGGACTAAGGGACGGCGCGCGGGCGGGGAAGACCTTTCGAGATGGATATCGGCCAATGGCTTGAGCCCAACGCCATCGCGTTGCGGCAGGGCGCCGAAAGCAAGCGGCAGGCCCTGTCGGTGATGTCCGAGCTGGCGGGAAGGGCGTTGCGCCATCCCGCGGCCGACATCCTGGAGCTGTTGCTGGCGCGCGAGGCGACGGGATCAACGGGGATGGGGCATGGGGTCGCTTTGCCCCATGCCCGCCTGACAGGCCTGCCGGGGCTCCGGGCGGTGTTCGTCCGCCTGGAAACCCCGGTCGCGTTCGACGCCGTCGACGACCAGCCGGTCGACCTCATGCTCGCCCTGTTCGCGCCGGAAGGGGCGGGCGGAGAGCACCTGCGGGCGCTGGCGCGCGCCTCCCGGGCGCTGCGCCGGTCGGAGCTGCGCGAACAGCTCCGCCAGGCACGGACGGGCGATGCGATCTACGCCCTGCTCTCCCAGGAAAGTTCGACCTCGGCGGCCTAGCCGCGGCAGGTCAGTGGACGGAGACCGGGGCCAGCTCGTTGGCGCGCGCGGCCGCATAGGCCGAATCCCGATCGGTCAGGATGGCGAGACGCGAGCCGTCGGCGCCATGCACGGCGTAGAGGATCTGGTGGGGCAGGATATCCAGACCTTCCTGTGCGGCGAGCGGCGTCTGGGCCAGAACATCCTCGGCCTTCACCGGACGGACATAAACCATGTCCGGGGCGCCGAGGGCGGCGAAAGCTTCATTGGTCAGAGAGTGCGTCATCATTGGACCGCCTCCAGAGTTCGGGGTTGTCCACACGGCGGCCAGTCAGCCCGCGGTGCGGATGGGGATATGCTTGACGAGAGGGTCGGGGGTGGGACGAACGACGTCCAAATGCAGCAGGCCGTGCTCGAGATGCACGTCCTCCACATCCATACCGTCGGCCAGGACGAAGGTGCGCTGAAAGCCTCGCGCCGCGATCCCGCGATGGAGATAGGACGAGCCGTCCCCCGCCTCGTTGTCGCGACGACCGACCACCAGTAACTGGTTGGCTTCCACCGTCACCTGGAGCTGGTCGGCGGAAAAGCCGGCCACCGCCATGACGATACGTAGCCGGTCTGCCGAGACCTGCTCCACATTGTAGGGAGGATAGCCCTCGGCCGCCGCCTTCGCGGCCCGCTCGATCAGCGCACGAGTCGGTTCGAACCCGAGCAGGAAGGGACCGTCGAACACCAGCGTTCGTGAATTCATCGCCAAGTCCTCTTGCAAGCGACTTCGCGAAGACCTCGCACCCACGATCGGCATGCGTCGTCCTCGACGGATGGAAGGTGGCCCTGAAGGCCCAAGTTTTCAATGCGTTCCGTTTTCTCCTCGGGGTTGAAAGCGCGCGTCGGAGGCAGCCGAACGGCGCAAGGCTCGCTCTGCGTTAACGTTTTACGGCCGTGTCGCCGTGAGCCCTGCGATGGAGGATCCTGCTATGCGGTCAGCGATGATTTTGGCGAGCGCCCTGCTGGCCTCGGCCGGCGTGGCGCAGGCGGGCGGCTTTGGCGGCGGCGGCCATGGGGGCGGTGGTCAAGGAGGAGGTGGTTTCCACGGCGGCGGAGTCGGCGGCGGCGGTCGGGGCGGCGCCTATGTCGGTTCGGTGGCGGGCGCCAGCGCCCAGTCCCACAGCAGCGCCTTCGCCACCTCCACCGCGGGCGGCGGATCGAGCTTCAGGAACGGCGGTTTCACCCGCTTCGGCAGCGGCGGACAGGCCTGGGGCTTCAACCATACGGGCGGCGGTTATGGCCGATCGCGCTATGGCGGCGGCCAGGAGTATGGCGGGCGGCAGGACGGCGGCTACCACAATCAGGGCCACGGCGGCGGCTACGCCCCAGGGGGTTACGGGCGGGGCGGCTATGGGCAGGGAGGCTACGGCCATGGCGGTTACGGCCGGTACGGCTATGACCACGCGCTAAGCTTTGGCGCCGGTGCGGGGCTCGGTCTGTACGCCGGTGGTTACGGCTCTCCCTACGGCGGCTACGGCTATGGTGGAGACGGCGGCTACGGCGGAGGTGGCTACGGCGGCTATGAAGCTGGCGAGTCTTATGGCGATGGCGGTTACGGGGAGGCCGCGTACGGCCCCGAGCAACCCTATAGCCCCGAGCAACCCTACGGCCAGGAGGGCGGCTACAGCTATCCCGAACAAGGCTATGCGCAGGGCCCGGCCTATGGCGGGTCTCCGATCCTCAATTACGGCGCGTCCGGCGAAGGCGCTTACGCCTACGGCTATAACGGCTACGCCGAAACGCCAGACCTGAACCTGCCGCAGGCGAGCTACACCGGCTATGCGAGCTACGGATATGCGCCCCCCGCCTGCGGCTGCTAAGCCCATCGCAGATGGAGCTTCATCGGCTCAGTAAGGCATGAGGTCCTGCTGGCGGCGCCGAACCAGCGTCGCCAGCCACCGTCCCACCGCTCGCACCCGGGCGGTTCCCGCCACGTCGCGGTGGGTGCTCACCCAGAACTGCCGGGTGAACAGCACCTCTCGCTCCAGCACCCTCACCAAGCCTTGGGACATGAAGCACGGCAGCACGCCGAGACCCGCCCCTGACAGGATGATCTCGCGCTGAGCCCGGATCGAGGTGCTGGACAGAATGGGTTGCAGCCCGGCGTGGACCTCGTTCAGATAGCGCAGCTGCGGGGCGTAGATCAGATCGTCGATATAGCCAACCAGCTCCCGGCGCACGAGATCGGCGGTTCGTTCGGGTGCGCCGCACCGGTCGAGATAGGCCGGCGAGGCGTAGAGGGCCAGCTGGTAGTCGGTTAGGGGTTCGACCACGAGCCGCGCCTCCGAGGGCGCGCTCAGCGTGACCGCCATGTCCACCTCCCGGCGGGCGAGGGACAGGAAGCCGGCGTTGGCCGCCAGCTCGATCCTCAATCCACTGTACTGCAGGCGCAGATCGCCCAGGGCCGGAGCCAGGATGGCGCCGCCGAAGCCCTCTGCCACGCTGAGACGGACCGTACCGCCGATGGCGTCGGCCACTGCGGCGTCGGTCGCTGTGGCGATGGCGCTTTCGGCCGCCAGCGCGATCTCGTGCAACCTCACGCCAGACGAGGTGAGCGCCAGCCCGGATGCCGAGCGGGTCAGCAGCGTGGACTTAAGCGCGCTCTCCAGCCGGCTGACGCGCCGGCCCACGGTCGCGGCGTCCACCCCAAGCCGCCCTGCAGCCAGGGTGAGGCTGCCCGCCCGGGCCGCGGCGAGGAAGATGCGGAGGTCGTCCCAGTCGAAGCTGCTCATGCAATCCTGCAGGGGTGGAGGCGCGTTTTTGCAGTATCCGCTTTTCGCTTCAGATGGTAGCGACGCCGGGTTCGAGGAGGATCGCCATGCGCGAGGTTCAGCATTTTGTCGGCGGCCATGCGCTGGCGGGCGCCTCCGGCCGTTTCGCCGACATCTACGATCCCAATATCGGCGAGGTGCAGGCGCGGGTGGCGCTGGCCTCCGTCGAGGAAATGGACGCCGCCGTACAGGTCGCGGCGAAGGCGCAAGGTCCCTGGGCGGCGACCAACCCCCAGCGCCGCGCCCGGGTGATGTTCGAGTTCAAGCGGCTGGTCGAGGCCAATATGACCGAGCTGGCGGAGCTGCTCTCCAGCGAGCACGGCAAGGTGGTGGCCGATAGCAAGGGCGACGTTCAGCGCGGGCTGGAGGTGATCGAGTTCGCCTGCGGCATCCCGCACGCCCTGAAGGGCGAGTACACCGAAGGCGCCGGCCCGGGCATCGACGTCTATTCCATGCGCCAGCCCCTGGGCGTGGTGGCGGGCATCACGCCGTTCAACTTCCCCGCCATGATCCCGATGTGGATGTTCGGGGTGGCGATCGCGGTCGGCAACAGCTTCATCCTGAAGCCCAGCGAGCGCGACCCCTCCGTGCCGGTCCGCCTGGCCGAGCTGATGATGGAGGCTGGCGCGCCGGAGGGGGTGCTGAACGTGGTTCACGGCGACAAGGTCGCGGTGGACGCCATCCTGCACCATCCCGACATCAAGGCGGTCAGCTTCGTCGGCTCCTCCGACATCGCGCAATATGTCTATGTGACGGGCGCGCAGAACGGCAAGCGGGTCCAGGCCATGGGCGGGGCCAAGAACCACGGCGTCATCCTGCCCGACGCCGACATGGACCAGGTGGTCAAGGACCTGTCGGGCGCGGCCTTCGGCTCGGCGGGCGAGCGGTGCATGGCCCTGCCGGTGGCGGTCCCCGTGGGCAAGAAGACCGCCGACGAGCTGCGCGAGCGCATGGTGGCCGAGATGGAGACGCTGAAGGTCGGCGTGTCCAGCGACGCCGGCGCCCAGTACGGCCCCGTCGTTTCCGCGGCCCACCGCCAGCGTATCGCCGACTATATCGGCATGGGCGTGGAGGAAGGCGCCGAGCTGGTGGTGGACGGGCGCGGCTTCGCGCTGCAGGGCTATGAGAAGGGCTTCTTCATTGGGCCGACCCTGTTCGACCACGTCAAGCCGACCATGACGTCGTATCAGGACGAGATCTTCGGCCCCGTCCTGCAGCTGGTGCGCGCCGACAGCTTCGAGGAGGCCCTGGCCCTGCCCTCCCGGCACCAGTACGGCAACGGGGTGGCGATCTACACCCAGAACGGCCGCGCGGCGCGCGACTTCGCGGCGCGGGTGAACGTCGGCATGGTGGGCATCAACGTGCCTATTCCCGTGCCGGTGGCCTATCACACCTTCGGCGGCTGGAAGCGCTCCGCCTTCGGCGACACCAACCAGCACGGCATGGAGGGCGTGAAGTTCTGGACCAAGATCAAGACCATCACCTCCCGCTGGCCGGACAGCTCGCTGGAAGCCCACGCCGACTCCAGCTTCGTCATCCCGACGATGCAGTGAGCGAGGCTGTCGGATCGTCTGACGTGATCTCCGAGCCCTCATTCGGCCTCATCCTGAGCCCGTAGAAGGACGGGGCCGCGGCACGCCCGGTGGACGCCTCGTCCTTCGACAAGCTCAGGATGAGGCGACTGCCGGCGTGGCGGCTATCAGGAGCGGAGGCAAGCTGAATGGACTTCGCCCTCAACGACGATCAGACCGCGATCTGGGATGCGGCCAGGAGCTTCGCCGACGCCGAGCTCGCGCCCCATTCCGCGCGCTGGGACGAGGAGCACCACTTTCCCGTCGACGTGATGCGCAAGGCCGCGGAACTCGGCTTTGCGGGGCTGTACGTGCGCGAGGACGTGGGCGGTTCGGCGCTCACCCGGCTCGACGCGACGCTGGTGTTCGAGGCTTTGAGCTACGGCGACGTGGCGACGGCGGCCTTCATCTCCATTCACAACATGGCGAGCTGGATGATCGACCGGTTCGGCTCCGAGGCGCTGCGCCGGCGCTTCCTGCCGCGCATGACCACCATGGAGCTGATCGGCTCGTACTGCCTGACCGAGCCGGGGTCGGGCTCCGACGCTGCGGCGCTGCGCACCACGGCACGGCTGGACGGCGACCACTATGTGCTGAACGGCGCCAAGGCCTTCATCTCCGGCGCCGGGACCAGCGACGTCTATGTCTGCATGGTGCGGACCGGCGGCGAAGGGCCGAAGGGCGTCTCGACGCTGGTGGTCGAGACCGGGACACCGGGCCTCTCCTTCGGCGCGCCGGAGCGCAAGATGGGCTGGAACGCCCAACCGACCGCGGTGGTGAACTTCGACGATTGCCGCGTACCGGCGGAGAACCTCGTCGGCGTGGAGGGCGAGGGGTTCCGCATCGCCATGTCGGGGCTGGACGGTGGGCGGCTGAACATCGGCGCCTGCTCCCTCGGGGGCGCCCAGCTCGCGCTCGACACCGCCCAGGCCTACGTGCAGACCCGCAAGCAGTTCGGCCGCGCCCTGTCGGACTTCCAGGCCCTGCAGTTCAAGCTGGCCGACATGGCGACCGAGCTGGAGGCCGCGCGGCTGATGATCCGCAACGCCGCCGACGCGCTGGACCGCAAGCACCGCGACGCCACCAAGCTCTGCGCCATGGCCAAGCGGTTCGCGACCGACACCGGCTCGCGCGTCGCTAACGACGCCCTGCAGCTGCACGGCGGCTACGGCTATCTCAAGGACTACCCGCTGGAGCGGATCGTGCGGGACCTGCGCGTGCATCAGATCCTGGAAGGGACCAACGAGATCATGCGCGTGATCACCGCCCGCGAAATGCTGCGCCAATGAGGGGAGCGGGCTCCTTATCCTTTCATGCGCAGCGGGAAAGGAGGACCACGTGCAGCGTGGTGGAGGGGGCGTCCAGCCCGCCGTCGCGCCCAGGGAGACCCCTCCGTCACGGCGCTTGGCGCCGCGCCACTTCCCCCGCTTCGCAGGGGAGGATGACCTGATGAGCGAACTTCCTGTCATCGCGCGGGCGGAGGGCGGTTGGGGGCGGCTGACGCTGAACCGGCCGGCGGCGCTTCACGCACTGACCACCGAGATGTGCGAGATCATGAGCCAAGCCTTGCTGAGCTGGCGCGATGACCCGGCGGTTCGGGCGATCATGCTCGACCACACCGGGCCGCGGGGCTTCTGCGCCGGCGGAGACATCCGGATGATCATGCAGAGCGGCGCGCAGGATGGAGTGGCCGCCCGCGCCTTCTTCGCCGAGGAGTACCGGCTGAACGCGCTGCTATTCGGCTACGAGAAGCCCGTCGCAGCGATCATGGACGGAGTGGTGATGGGCGGCGGTGTCGGCATCTCCGCGCCCGCCACCTACCGCGTGGCCACCGAGCGCACCGTCTTCGCCATGCCCGAGACCGGCATCGGCCTGTTTCCCGATGTAGGCGGGGGCTGGTTCCTGCCCCGGCTTCCTGGCGAAACGGGGATGTGGCTGGCGCTGACCGGGGCGAGGCTTAAGGCGGCGGACTGCCTGCTGCTGGGGCTGGCCACCGACTATGTGGAGCAGGCGAACGTCGATGCGCTAAAGGCTGCGCTGCTCGCGGCCCCCGACGCGCTCGACACGATCCTGACCGAGTTCGAAGCGGAAGCGGGCGAGCCGGCGATCGCGCGTCATCGCCAGGCTATCGACCGGCTGTTCGGCGGCGACAGCGTGGAGGCGATCTTCCAGGCCCTGGCCGACGACGGAGGCGAGTGGGCGCTGGCGCAGCTCGTCATCCTGAATACCAAGTCGCCCCAGGCGCTGAAGGTCGCCTTCCGCCAGCTCCGCCAGGGCCGCGACATGGAGAGCTTCGAAGCCGAGATGGCGGTGGAATACCGCCTCGCCTGCCGCGTCTCCCGCTCGGCCGACTTCCGCGAGGGCGTGCGTGCGGTGATCGTGGACAAGGACAATGCGCCCCGTTGGACGCCCTCGACCCTTGATGGCGTCACCGAGGCCAGCCTGGACGCCATCTTCGAACCCCTGCCGGAGGGCGAGGCGTGGACGCCGCACCCCGCCGGCGCATCGACAGGAGCCGCCGCTTGAGCCGCATCGCCTTCATCGGCCTCGGGAACATGGGCGCCGGGATGGCGGCCAACCAGGCCAAGGCCGGCCACGAGGTCCGCGCCTTCGACCTCAGCGGCCAGGCGGTGGAGCGCGCGGTCCAGGCCGGGTGCGCGGCGGCGGCGTCTGCGGCGGCCGCCGTGGACGGCGCCGAGGTGGTGCTGACCATGCTGCCGGCCGGCGCCCATGTGCGCCAGGTGTTCGCTGACGAGGTGCTGCCGAACGCGGCCAGGTCCGCCCTGCTGATCGACTGCTCCACCATCGACGTGGACAGCGCCCGCGCAGTGGCGGCCCAGGCGAAGGAGGCCGGGCTCGCCTTCGCCGACGCGCCGGTGTCCGGCGGGATCGCGGCGGCGGAAGCGGGCTCGCTGACCTTCATGGTCGGATGCGACGAGGCGCGCTTCGCCGACGTGCAGGCGGCGCTGAAGCCCATGGCCAAGGCGGTGGTCCACGCCGGCGAGGCGGGCGCTGGCCAGGCGGCCAAGATCTGCAACAACATGGTGCTGGGCGTCTCGATGCTGGGCGTGTGCGAGGGGTTCGCCCTGGCCGAGCGGCTCGGATTGAAGGCCGACAAGTTCTTCGACATCGCCTCCCAGTCGTCGGGCCAGTGCTGGTCGATCTCCAGCTACTGCCCTTGGCCGGGAGTCGGGCCCGCCTCGCCGTCGGACCGCGGCTATGAGGGCGGCTTCCTGACCAAGCTCATGCTGAAGGACCTCAAGCTCGCCCAGGCCGCCGCGGCGAGCGCGGGCGCGGCCACGCCCATGGGCGCCCAGGCCGAGGGGCTGTACGCCATGTTCGAGCGGCTGGGCTATGGCGACAAGGACTTCTCCGCCGTGCTGCAGCTGATGCGCGGCCATCTCGACGAGCTGGACGTGAGCGCCCGAGGCGGTGGGTGAGCGGGGGTGGTTGATGGGCGGCGGTTGAGGATCAGGCCATGAGCGAACACCAGACCATCATCCTGGAGCCGACCGACGACGGCGTCGCCCTGATCCGGCTGAACCGGCCCGAAGCTCTGAACGCGCTGAACGGCCAGTTGATGGCGGAGCTGTCCACCTGCATCGCCGCGCTGGATACCGACGACGCCGTGCGCTGCCTGGTGCTGACAGGCTCCGACAAGGCCTTCGCCGCCGGGGCCGACATCAAGGAGATGCAGGCCAAGACCTACGCCCAGGCCTTCAAGGAGGACTACTTCACCGAGACCTCGGAGCGGATCGTGCGGTCTCGCAAGCCGATCATCGCGGCGGTGGCGGGCTATGCGCTGGGCGGCGGGTGCGAGCTGGCCATGATGTGCGACTTCATCATCGCCGCCGAAAACGCCAGGTTCGGCCAGCCGGAGATCAACCTCGGGGTCATGCCGGGCATAGGCGGCACCCAGCGCCTGACCCGGCTGGTGGGCAAGTCCAAGGCTATGGACATGATGCTGACCGCCCGGATGATGGACGCGGCCGAGGCGGAACGCGCCGGCCTCGTCAGCCGGGTCGTGCCGCTGGACAGGCTGATGGACGAGGCGATGGCCGCGGCCAGGAAGATTGCCTCGCTGTCGCCCCTCGCGGTGGTGATGAACAAGGAACTGGTCGACACCGCGCTGGAGACCACCCTGACCGAGGGCATCAAGGTCGAACGCCGCCTGTTCCACTCCCTGTTCGCCTTCGAAGACCAGAAGGAAGGCATGGCCGCCTTCGTCGAGAAGCGGAAACCGCAGTTCAAGGGAAGTTAAGTGCGCCGGAGGTGTTCGGACCTGCAACAAGGCTGCTTTGCATCGCGTTGACCCTGACCCGCCGCTATGCCAGCCACGGTTCTGGACTTCGCTGCATAGAGGCCACCTGTGACAACCCCGTTCATTGTCGGCCTCGGCGGCACCCTGCGCCCCGACTCCTCCACCGAGAAGGCGCTGCGCGTCGTTCTCGCCGCGGCGGAGGCGGCGGGGGCGAGGACGCTGTTGATCGGCGGCGAGGCCCTCGATCTGCCGCTCTACGCCCCTCACCTGTCGGAACGCCATGAGAAGGCGCGCGCCCTGGTCGAGGCGCTGCGGCAGGCGGACGGCGTGGTGCTGGGCTCGCCGGGATACCACGGGGCGATCTCGGGCCAGGTGAAGAACGCCATCGACTATGTCGAGGACATGAGCCGGGACCCCCGGCCCTACCTGTCCGGGCGCGCAGTCGGCTGCGTGGCGACGGCCGCGGGCTGGCAGGCGGCGGTCACCACCCTGACCGGCCTGCGCGGGGTGGTGCATGCGCTGCGCGGATGGCCGACGCCGCTAGGCGTCGCGATCAACACCGCCGAACCCGCCTTCGACGCGTCGGGGGCCTGCCTGTCGCCCCGCGTGCAGGAGTCGCTTGATCGGGTCGCCAGCGAACTGATGCAGTTCGCCGGCTGGACCGCCGGGACGTAGCGGCGGCCTGCATGTCGGGGCGCCCCGAATGAACTTGGGCCGGCGCCGGCTACGACCGTTCGGCGCAAGGGGTCATATGACGACGCCGGGTAGTTAGGTGTGGGTCGATCTGCTCAGCAACCCGTGGGATCCGCGCCTCGGCTCGGGCGAGTTGAGCTTCGATGCCGGCCTGCGCCTGCGCTACAAGATTAACCCGCAAGTTCGCCCCATATGTCGGGGTCACCCGCGAGAAAGCTTTCGCCGCAGCACCGACGATGCACGCGCGGCGGGCGACCTGCGCTTACCAGCGGTGGTGCGATCAGCCGAGGTTGGGATGCGGGCCGACGGACCCGCCCCGTCCTGGTCAGTGCGCGGCTTGATAAGCCTTGTCGCCGGCCTTTTCGGCGGCCTTGCCGGCCATGGCGGCGTTCTTGCCGGCGGCCTGGGCGGTGTCGGCGGCGACCTTGGCGCTGAGCGTGCCCGGCTGGGCGTCGACGGCGTTCTGGGCCGCCCCCGCCGCCTGCTGGGCCGCGGCGGCCGTCTGGTTGGCGGCCTCGGCCGCGTCGGCGGCCGCATTGGCGGCCTTCTGCTGGTTCTGAGCCCCGTGACATGCGCTCAGGGTCAGAGCTGCGCCCAAGGCGACCGCCACTTTCAGACAGCTCATCGGTTCATCCCCAGGCCAAATCCAGCCTATTGTTTTTAAGCTGAGCCGGGCGGCGGAGTCGATGCTTATTCGCCGTCGGGTCCGGGCTGCTTTAGTCGTCGCATCGATCATGGCCGCGCCGATTAGCGCGCGCCGCCTGAACTCTTGAAGATCTGGGACCCGATCCGTGGAAAAGTGGAAGTTCCTCCTCCAGCAGCTGTCGCAGCGGCTGTGGCTGCGCGCTTCGCTCTACGCGGCCTTGGGGATCGCCGTCGCCTTGTCGGCGGCGGCCTTTTCCCCGTTCGTGCCCGCCTCGGTCGCCAAGCCTTTCGGCGGCGGGACGGTGAACAGCCTGCTGAATGTGCTGGCCACCAGCCTGCTGGCGGTGGCGACCTTTTCGGTGGCGGCGATGCTGACCGCCTACACCAACGTCGCTCAGGGCGCGTCCCCCCGAGCCGCCACCCTGATCACCGGCGACAGCCAGGCGCAGTCGGCCCTGGCCACCTTCGTAGGCGCCTTCCTCTATTCGGTGGTGGCGTTCAGCGCCAACGGGACCGGCTATTACGGCAGCGGCGGACGGGCGATCGTCTTCTTCGTCACGCTCGGCGTGCTGGCGCTGGTGGCCATCAACCTGCTGCGATGGCTGGACCAGCTGCTCAGCCTGGCGCGGGTCGGCCACGCCATCGCCCGGGTGGAGGAGGCGACCTCGGAGGCGATGAAGAGCCCCTTCGGCCGTTCGGCCCCGCCGGACGCCGAGCCGCCGCCGGGGGTGCGCTCCATCTATCCGCGCTCCATCGGCTATGTGCAGAACGTCGATATCCACGCACTGGCCAAGCTGGCCGAGCGCGACGGGCTGCAGATCTGGGTCGAGGGGCCGCCCGGCGCCTTCGCCGAGCCCAGCCGCGTGCTGGCCAGGGTCCAGGGCGAGGTCAGCGCCGATTGCGAGACCGATATCGAGGGCGCCTTCGCCATCGGTCACGAGCGCTCCTTCTCCCAGGACCCGCGCTTCGGCTTCATCGTGCTGGGCCAGATCGCCTCCAAGGCGCTGTCGCCCGGGATCAACGACCCCGGCACCGCCATCGATGTGGCCGCCAGCGCCGTGCGCCTGCTCAGGGCGTGGCTCCAGCCGGAGATGGAGCATCCCAAACAGCCCGCCGAAAGGGTCAGGGTCTCGCGCCCCCCGTTCGAGGTCCTGCTGCGCGACGTGTTCGAGCCGATTGCGCTCGACGGCTCGGGGAGCCTGCTGGTCTCCATGCGCCTGCAGCGCGCCATGGCCGCCCTCGCCCACATCGCCGAGCCGGACGACCAGCGCGCCATCCGCCGCTTCGCCGAAGAGTCGCTGCAACGCAGCGACAAGGCGATGGACTTCGACTTCGACCGAAAGCGGGTCAGGGGGGCGTCCGGCGGGCTGCTGGCCGACCAAGGGGTTGGCTAGGGCCGCCTAAATCGCCGACCTTACGTTCGGCCGTGCGATCAATGCCCTGCGTCATCCTGAGGAGCCCCGAAGGGGCGTCGCGAAGGACGCGAGCCCTCACGCCGGCGCCACCCCCGCCGCCGGGGAGAGCCTGAAGGCCGCGCCGCCGCCTCCGGTCGCCGTCACGCCCATTCCCGAGGCGCGCAGCACGGCGGCGGCGGCCGTGGCCCGGCGCTGGTCGAGGGTCGGTTGCGGCGGCGGGCTCGCGCCCCCCGGCAGTCCGGGTACGCCGAGCGTCGCGACGTTCCAGCGCCTGGCCGCCCACGCCGATGTGGTGACCGCCGCCTGCGCCGCGGCGTCGAGCGTATCGTCGCGCCGAGCGAAACGGATCACGGGGAGCGGCTGCAGCGGCGGGGTGATCTGGACGTCCCAGCCCTGGGCCACGGCGGCCTGGGCGCGGGCCTCCAGCGCCCGATAGGTGGCGAGGTCGGCGCCCGGCAGGGGGATGGCGGCGGCCACGGCGCGCTGATGGTCGGCGTCGACGACCACGGCGTCCGCCGACACGCCGGCGGCGAGCGCGACGATGTCGGAAACGGAGCGGACCTTGGCCTGGGCCGCCGCTATGTCTTGCGCCTGGCTCAGGCTGGCGCGCTGAGCTTCGAGGCTGTCGGCGCCCCCCTGCAACAGCACCTGGTCCACCTGCACCGCGACCTTGCGGTGGAGCTTCTTCTCCAAGCCGCCGCGCAGGGTCCCGCTCGGGACCGCCCGGGTGGGGGCCGCGATGACCACGGCGCGCACCGCGATCGGCTCGGCGCCAAAATCCACGGCGAGCTGGCTGACCCGGGCCTGCGGGCCGAACCGCTTCACCAGATAGCTGCGCACCTCGCCGACCGTCACCGCCTCCTTGGCGATGCGGCCGAGCGATAGGGCGAGCGGCACGGCCATGGCCACGAACACCAGGATCAGCAGCACCGTCTGGGTCAGGGTCTGGCTGCGGGTGAGATGGCCCCCGAACCCGTACAGCCGCGCCATGATGGTGGCGGACAGCGCGATGGTGACGAAGTTGGTCCCATACAGCGCCAGCGAGCCGAACAGCACCGCCATGTTCTGGGTAGCGAGGCCATAGCCGACGACCGCCAGCGGCGGCATCAGGGCGGTGGCGATGGCGACGCCGGTGATGGTCTCGCCGCGTCCCCGGATGATGGCGAAGCTGCCGGCCAGGGACGCGAACAGCGCCACCAGCAGGTCGAACAGATTGGGACGGGTGCGCGACAGTATCTCCGCCGTCGCAGCCTTCAGCGGCGAAGCCAGCACCACCAGGGCGGTGAACAGCACCGCCAGGACCGAGCCGACCGCCAGCGCCAGCAGCGAGCGGCGCATTTCGCGAAAGTCGAACAGCGCCAGACTGAAGCCCAGGCCCAGGATGGGGTTCATCAACGGCGAGATCAGCATGGCGCCGATGACGACCGCGGGCGAGGACAGCAACAGCCCCAGCACCGCGATCCCGGCCGACATCAGGATCATGAAGGCGTGCCGCGGGCTCCAGCCGCTCTCCTCCACAATGCGGGCGACCACGCGATCGTGCTCGACGCCTCGGGTCAGCGCAGCGCGCCAACGATCGTACATCGAAGGGGACACGTCGCCTGGAGCGCCTTCGATCGCCTGCATCCGACCATCTCAAGGCTTTAAGCGGACGGTGACAAGCCTTGGCCGTCAGACGCCGCGTCAGGCGAGCCGTCCCAGCCCCGCCTCCAGGGCTTTGCGGAAGACGCTGGGCAGGCCTTCGCCGGCTTGGGCCTGCGGCGACCACGATCCGGTCGGGGGCGGGGCGTCCACCTCGGCGCGCAGCACCGTCAAGGTGAGCGCGAAGTGGGTGAAGACGTGCTCCACCTCGCCCACCGACACCCAGGCGCCGTCCGCGGGTGCGAGGTCCCGCGCCTCCCGCTCTGAGAAGGGCGCGCTTCGCCACGCGCTGGTGGGGAGCCCCGCCATACCGCCGAGCAGGCCCCGGGGCGGCCGGCGGACCAGCGCCACCTGCCCATCCCTCACCGCGACATAGGCCACGCCGTAGCGACGCGGCCGCTCAAGCTTGGCGCGCTTGCGGGGGAGCAGCTCCGGCGCGCCTTCCGCCAAGCCCCGGCAGAAGCTGGCGACCGGACATCGGGCGCAGAGGGGCTGGCGCGGCCGACAGACGGTGGCGCCGAGGTCCATGGTGGCCTGAGCCCAGTCGCCGGGCCGCGTGGTCGACGCGATCAGGGTCGCCAGCCGCTTCAGCTCGGGCCGGGCGTCCGGCAACGGGGCGTGGACAGCGAACAGGCGCGAGACCACGCGCTCCACATTGCCGTCCACCACCACCGTCGCCCGGTCGAAGGCGATGGCCGCCACCGCCGCGGCGGTATAGGGGCCGAGCCCCGGCAGGGCCCGCAGCCCCGCCTCCGTATCGGGGAAAACCCCGCCCTGCGCCTGCGCCACCGCCCGGGCGCAGGCCAGCAGGTTGCGGGCCCGGGCGTAGTAGCCGAGGCCCGCCCAGGCGGCCATCACCTCGGCGTCGTCCGCCGCAGCGAGGTCGCTCACCTTGGGCCAGCGTTGGGTGAAGGCCTGGAAGTAGGGCGTCGCGTGCGGGACGGTGGTCTGCTGCAGCATGACCTCCGAAAGCCAGACCCGGTAGGGATCGGCGCGCGCGCCGGCGGCATGGGCCTGCGGTCCGACCCGCCAGGCGAGGGTGCGCGCGTGGGCGTCGTACCAGTTGAGCAGGGCGGCTTGCAGGGCGGCGACATCGGCGGGAGGCATCTGGCCGGTCATAGCCGGGTTTCACGCCGCTCGCGCCTGCGTGACGCGCGGGGCGGCGGCTTTTGCGCTAGGCTCCGGCCATGCCTCGCCGCCTGCCGACGCCCGCCGAAGCCGCCGACATCCTGTCGCGAAAGCGCACCCGGCCTACCTTCCGCCCGCCGCCCCCGGCCGGAAAGGCGCTGGCCGGCTATCTCAAGACCCTGGACGCTAAGTTCAGCGGCGCGTCCGCCGGCCCGCGGGTGCTGATCCAGCGCTGGCGCGAGATCGTCGGCGAGACCCTGTCGCGCCGCACCGAGCCGGTGAAGCTGATCCGCCCCCGCAAGGGCGGCCCGGCGACCCTGGAGGTGCGCGTGGACGGCCCCGCCGCCGCCTTGATCCAGCACCAGAGCGCCGACATCCTGGCGCGCGTGAACCTGACGCTGGGCGAAGGGACGGTGGACCGCCTGCGCATCGTCCAGGGCCCAGTTCGAGCGCCCGCCGCCACCACGCCCGCCCGCCGCAAACCGCCCCCGCTCGACGCCGCCCAGGAAGCCGAGATCGCCGCCGGCCTGACCGAAGCGCCGGAAGGCGGACTGAAAGCGGCGCTGCTGAAGCTCGGACGGGAAGTCACGCGACGAGGCTGAAGCCGCTTCTCCCTCCCCCTTGAGGGGAGGGTCGGGGTGGGGGTCAGCCGCCGCTGCAGAGGCCGAGTTCGATCTCCAGCGCGCCGAGTCCTGATAAGTGTTTGTTATCGAAAGCCCGACGAACGTGCACCGGCCCCCCACCCCGACCCTCCCCTCCGGGGGGAGGGGGATTGAGCCCTCCTCGGACATGGTGCGAAGAAACACGGTGAAGAAGTTGCGCCCGCTTCTCCCTCCCCCTTGAGGGGAGGGTCGGGGTGGGGGTCAGCCGCCGCTGCAGAGGCCGAGTTCGATCTCCAGCATGCGGACGACGTCGTCCCAGTCGTTGGCGACCTGCCAGTTTGAGAGCCGGATCGTGCGGTAGCCTTGCGCCGCAAGCCATGCGTCACGACGGCCGTCGTACGCCTCGTCGTGGGTGTGCCCGTCGATCTCGATGATCAGCTTGCGATCGTGGCAGGCGAAGTCGGCGATGTAGGGGCCGATGGGGACTTGGCGACGGAAGTGCAGGCCGCGGCTGCGACGGGTTTCGCGCAGCAGGGACCAGAGCTTCTTCTCGAACGGCGTGGCGGCGTTTCTGAGCTCGCGCGCCCGGCGGACGTGCAGCGGCCCCCCACCCCGACCCTCCCCTCGAAGGGGAGGGAGACCTGCGCCACTTCCTGCCATGCCTGAACAAAGCACGCCAGGATTGCAGCCGCAATTCCCTCCCCCTTGAGGGGAGGGTCAGGGTGGGGGCGGTTCAGCCGCTACACCGGCTGGTAGATCTCGCCGCCCAGCTCCCGGAACTTCTCGCTCATCTCCGCCATACCGGCTTCGGAGGTCGCCACCGCCACGTCGTTCTGGCCGCGGGCGGTGTCCCTGATCTCCTGGCTGATCTTCATGGAGCAGAACTTCGGGCCGCACATGGAGCAGAAATGGGCGGTCTTGTGGGCCTCCTTCGGCAGGGTGGCGTCGTGGTATTTGCGGGCGGTCTCGGGGTCGATGCCGAGGTTGAACTGGTCCTCCCAGCGGAACTCGAAGCGTGCGCGCGACAGCGCGTCGTCCCAGGCGCGGGCGGCCGGGTGGCCCTTGGCGAGGTCGGCGGCGTGGGCGGCGATCTTGTAGGCGATCACGCCGTCCTTCACGTCCTGCTTGTCGGGCAGGCCCAGGTGCTCCTTGGGGGTGACGTAGCAGAGCATGGCGGTGCCGAACCAGCCGATCATGGCCGCCCCGATCGCGCTGGTGATGTGGTCGTAGCCCGGGGCGATATCGGTGGTCAGCGGCCCGAGCGTATAGAAGGGCGCCTCGTGGCAGATCTTCAGCTGCTTATCCATGTTGGCCTTGATCTTGTGCAGCGGCACGTGGCCGGGGCCCTCGATCATCACCTGCACGTCGTGCTTCCAGGCCACCTGGGTCAGCTCGCCGAGCGTTTCGAGCTCGGCGAACTGGGCGGCGTCGTTGGCGTCGGCGATGGAGCCGGGGCGCAGACCGTCGCCCAGCGAAAAGGACACGTCATAGGCGGCCATGATCTCGCAGATCTCCTCGAACCGCTCGTAGAGGAAGTTCTCGCGGTGGTGGGCCAAACACCACTTGGCCATGATCGAGCCGCCGCGGCTCACGATGCCGGTGACCCGCTTGGCCGTCAGGGGAATGTAGGGCAGGCGCACGCCGGCATGGATGGTGAAGTAGTCCACGCCCTGCTCGGCCTGTTCAATCAGGGTGTCGCGGAACACCTCCCAGGTCAGGTCCTCGGCGATGCCATCGACCTTCTCCAGCGCTTGGTAGATCGGCACCGTCCCGATCGGGACCGGAGAGTTCCTCACGATCCACTCGCGGATGTTGTGGATGTTGCGACCGGTGGACAGGTCCATGACCGTGTCCGCGCCCCAGCGAATGGCGAAAACCATCTTCTCGACCTCCTCGGCGACCGTCGAGGTGACCGCGGAGTTGCCGATGTTGGCGTTGATCTTGACCAGCAGGTTGCGGCCGATCGCCATGGGCTCCAGCTCGGTGTGGTTGATGTTGGCCGGGAGCACGGCGCGGCCGCGGGCGACCTCGTCGCGGATAAATTCAGGCGTGACGTTCATCGGCAGCTCGGCCCCGAAGGCGTCGCCGTCGCTGATCAGGTCCTTGATCATCTCACGGCGGAGGTTCTCGCGGAGGGCGACGAACTCCATCTCCGGCGTGATGATCCCCCGCCGGGCGTAGGCCATCTGGGTGACGGTCTGGCCGGGCTTGGCGCGCAGGACCGGCGGGCGGTTGGGGAACTCCGGCACCAGGTAGTTGGCGGAGACGTTGCCGTTGTCCTCCGGCTTCACCGCGCGGCCGACCACGGGCTCCACGTCGCCGCGCTTCGTCACCCAGTCCAGGCGCGGCCGCGCCAGTCCCTGCTCGATGTCCACGCTGGCGGCGGGGTCGGTGAAGGGGCCGGAGGGGTCGTAGATGGTCACCGGCGGCTCGTCGGCGGAGGGGTGCACCTTCACCTCGCGGAAGGGCACGCGGATGTCGGGGTGCAGCACGCCCGCCTGGTAGACCTTCTGGGAGCCGCCGATCTCGCCGGTGTCGATCCGGCCTGCGGGGAGGATGCGGGGGGTGGGGGCGTTCATGGGCGGCCTCGGCTTGAGGGGCCGGCCTCGTCCTTCGACAAGCTCAGGATGAGGCCTATCGAGCGGCCTTCGCGACTAGGGAAGTCGCCTCATCCTGAGCCTGTCGAAGGACGAGGCGCAGCGCGGACATCGGCAGACCAGAGCCGCAACGAAAAGGAAAATCACGGGCCCAACTCGACGCCCCTGTTCCCTCCCTTCGCCGGCATGACCCGGATCAGGTTCGGCGGATCGCGGGACTACCCGCCTCTCAGCCGCTCAAGCGCGGCCCTCCGGAGAACGCCCTACCTTAGATCGTGAAGGAAGGCGGGGGAACCCGCTTTCCGAGCTTGGCGGGAACATCGGCGACGCGGCCCCGTTCGCGCTGGGCAATCGCGGAGATATTCCATGACGCCAGCTCTGAAGCCTATCTCCGGGGGCCTGGGGCTCGGCCTGATGCTGGCAGTGTCGATGACCACCCTGGCGACCGCGCAGACCCCCATCTCCGGCCACGTGACGCCGAGCGGCGCTTTCGACCAGGAGCACCTGGGGCCCGGGGGTTTGCACAAGTGCCGGGCCTACAAGCAGGTTCGTCACCATAGCGACGAGATGCAGGCCAAGGACCATGGCCAGCTGACCCCAGGCGACACCAGGCGGCTGATTGCCGAGTTGAGCCGCGCCCGCCACATGCCGCCCGCAAAGCTGACCCCCGCCGACTGCGGCGTGCCGCTGTGACCTAGCCCGACCTCGCAGCCCAGGTGGCTTGCTGCGTCGCCACACCCGCGACGCCACTCTCCAGTAGAGGGTGGATAAGGCGTCGCGGCGCCGTAGGTGTCACGGATCGGTTTCGAGGCGCATCCTATTAAAGGCGGGAGCCTTTCAACCGCGCGTAGACATCAGCCAAACCCCTCGCCAGAGGGATTTTAGGCTCGAACCCGATCTCGCGCCGAAGCATGTTTATATCCGCCACCAGCAACGGAGGCTCGTCGGGAGAAGTCGGCTTGGCGCCCAGCCGGACCAAGTCGTGACGTTGAGCGGCGTCAGCCAGGCGCTGCACCACGTCGCGGACGCTCACGGCGACACCTGAGCCGATGTTGAAGGGTCCGCAGAAGTCGTTCTCCAACGCGGCGACGAAGGCGCCCGCCACGTCGTCGACGTGGATGAAGTCGCGCCTCTGCCATCCTTCGCCCACTTCCGCCGGGCGTCCCTCGGCCAGCGCCCGGGCGACGTCGGCGACCAGCCTCCCGGCCGCCTCGTCCGGCCCGTAGAGCCAAAACACACGCCCCCACGCGACAGGAACCCCGAATTGGACGCCGGCGGCGCAGACCGCGCGCCTCACCGCGTCTTTAGCGGCGCCGTACAGCGTGGCCGGACCTATGGGAGAGTCCTCGGAAAGCCTCCCCTCGCCGGTCCAGTCGTATTCCGCCCCCGTGCCGGCCATCACCGCCCTACGGCCGCCGGCCTCGATAAAAGCGCTGCACAGCGAAAGGCTGGCGGCCGCCCAGTCCAGGTTGTCCGCCGCATGCCAGAACTTGCCGGGGGTGGCGTTCCAAGCCAGGTGCAAGAGATGCGTCGGACGCACCCTGGCGATCAGTTCACGCGCAGCGGCGGGCGCGAGAAGATCGACAGGCTCGAAACGGACCGAGCCAGGCGCCGCAGGATGGGGGCGACGGCTCGCCGCGACGACCTCGAGGTCCGGCCGATCCGACAACCGGGAAACGACGCGGCGGCCGATAAAACCCGAAGCCCCGGTGACAAGGACCCTCACGGCCGCCAGTCGGGATAGGTCGCGTCACGCTGTGACAGGAGGGGACCGGAAAGGGGCCACTCGATCGCGACGGCAGGATCGTTCCAGCGCAGGCCCTCGCCGTGGCCTGGCCGATAGGCGGGGGTGATCTGATAAAGCACGTCGCTGTCGTCTTCCAAGGTCTGGAAGCCGTGGGCGATCCCGGCGGGGACATAAAGCCCGACGCCATTCTCGGCGCTCAACGTGGCCGCCACCCACTTCAAATAGGTCGGTGATTGTCGCCTCAGATCGACCGCGACGTCGAACACCGCGCCCCTGACGCAGCGGACAAACTTCGCTTCCGCATATGGGTCGGGCTGGTAGTGGAGGCCCCGCAACGTAGCTCTATGGATGTTGCGCGACAGGCTGGACTGCTCGAACATCTCAGGAAGGCCGTGCGCGCGGAACTCGTCTGCGCAGAAGACCCTCGCGAAGTAACCGCGGTCGTCCGTGTTGGGGGTGAGCGACACTCTGTAAACCCCGGAGATGAAGGTCTCCTCAAAGGTCATCTTATAGCGCCCTCAATCAGCCGTCTTGCGCCGCCGGGCGCGGAACGCCTGTCCACCGCCGCAGATCGCCGCGTGCAAAGCAAACGTGAGCGCTTCATCCGGACATCCAGGCCGCCGCTGCCTAATGTATTTCGACCATCGGTATGGGCGTGACGAATTTGCCGCCCCACTCTCGAACGGCTTGCATTTGACTTATGATCTCGTCCTTGAGGTTCCAGGGAAGGATGAGCACGTAGTCCGGGCGACGTTCAAAGATGACTTCAGGCCGTTCGATCGGAATCCGCACGCCGGGGAGAAGCTTGCCCACCTTATGAGGGCTCCGATCCACGGTGAACTCCAGTAGATCGGGCTTCACGCCGCAGTAATTCAAGAGCGTGTTCCCCTTCGCCGGCGCGCCATAGCCGACCACGGATTTTCCTTGCCGGCGCGCCTCTATGAGAAAGTCCAGCAGATCGCACTTGGCCGAGATCACGGACTCGGAGAAGCGGCGATAGGTGTCGAGGTCAGCCAGACCGGCCGCCTCCTCGCGCTGCAGCATCTCAGCGATCGCCGGCATGTCGGGTCGCGCCACATCTTCGGCGTGACAGACGTAGAGGCGTAGCGACCCTCCGTGGGTCGTAAGCTCTTCCATGTCATAAACCCGCATTCCATGCGCCGCGAAAATCTTCCTGGCGACCGTCAGCGACAGATATGAAAAATGCTCGTGATAGATAGTATCGAACTGGCGGTGCTCGATCTGACTGAGTAGGTGGGGGAACTCTACGTTGGCCAGTCCGCCTGGCTTTAGGAGGATGGGGTATCCGGAGACGAAATCATTGATGTCAGGAACATGAGCGAGGACATTGTTGGCGGCCATCAGGTCGGCTCGCACCCCCCGGTCCACCAGACGCTGCGCGGTTTCGCGGCCGAAGAAGGCGATCTCCGTCGCAACCCCTCGCTCCTCCATGGCCACGCGCGCAGTGTTGGCCGTCGGTTCGACGCCAAGGACCGGAACGCCCGCGTGCCTGAAATACTGTAGAAGATAGCCGTCGTTGGACGCGATCTCGACAACCATGGACGCCGGCCCGAGCGCCTCCTGTCGGATCATCGTCTTCGCATACGCCTCAGCATGGCGTAGCCAGGAGTCCGAATAGGAGGAGAAGTAGGCGTAATCATCCGAAAACATGCTTTCGGCCTTCTCGAAATCTATCAGCTGAACGAGAAAGCAGCTTTCGCAGACATAGGCATGGAGAGGATAGAACGGCTCCATGGCCTGGGCCCTCTCACGCGCGACATAATTATTCGAGATCGGCGACATCCCGAGATCAGCGAAGGTCACGTTCAACGGTGCGGAGCAGAAGCGACAATTGCGGCTCATGCGAACGTCTTTCTGTCCATGGACTCACTCATGGTCTGGTACTGCTCGATCTGATTGATGGTGAGTTCCAGCGCAGGGCGGCCATCCCGCACCGCCTTGTACCAATCTACACTCCAGGTCAGGGCGTCTTCGACCCCGAGCCTCGGTCGCCACCCCAGACCCAGCCTCGCCTTCGTCGCATCCACCCGCAGCAGCATCGCCTCCTTGGGCCAGGTGTCTCCATCCAGGCCCCATGTCGCGCCCTCGCCCCAGAGACGCGCGATGCAGCCCACGATCCGCTCCACCGGCCAGGCTTCGGAGTCCGGCGGTCCGAAGTTCCACCCCTGCGCCATCTCTTGACCCCTTTCGTAGAGCGCTTGGGCCAGGAGCAGGTATCCGCAGACCGGCTCCAGCACGTGTTGCCACGGTCTCGTCGCCAGGGGATTGCGGATCTTGACCCGATCGCCGACGCCGAAAGCGCGTACGCAGTCCGGGATCAGGCGGTCGGCGGACCAGTCCCCCCCGCCGATGACGTTGCCCGCCCTCCCGGAGGCCAGAAACGGACCCTCCGGACGCTTGAAGAAGGATCGGCGGTAGGAGGCCGTGACCAGCTCGGCGCATCCCTTGCTGGCGCTGTACGGGTCAGAGCCGCCCATCGGCTCGCTCTCGCGGTAGGCCCAGATCTGCTCGCTGTTCTCGTAGCACTTGTCGCTGGTGACGTTCACGATGGCGCGGGTCGAAGGACTGGTCCGCGCGGCGTCCAGCACGCGCACCAGACCCATGACGTTCGTCTCGAAGGTCTCCGCAGGCTCCTTATAGGAGGGATGAACCAACGCCTGCGCCGCCATGTGGATGACGATCTGCGGCTGAGCCCGGGCGAAGGCCGCCGCCACGACAGCCGGATCGCGCACGTCGCCCAGGTCCTCGCCGGCCTCGTCGGCGCCGATCAGGTCGTGAAGGGCGGGTTGGGTCTGCGGCCTCAGCGACAGGCCGAACACCTCCGCCCCCAACCGCCGCAGCCATGTGGCGCACCAGGCGCCCTTGAACCCCGTGTGCCCGGTCAAGAGCACTCGCTTGCCGGACCAGAAGGCGGTGGAGGGCGTCACCATACCTTCCACTTGGCCTGGCCGCTGTCCCAGAGTTCCTCCAGGTGACGCTTGTCCCGGATCGTATCCATCGGCTGCCAGAATCCTTCGTGGCGGAATGCGGAGAGTTGGCCGTCACGCGCCAACCCCTCCAAGGGCTCGCGTTCCCACGTCGTATGATCGCCCTCGATGCGGTCCAGCACCTCGGGTTCAAGCACGAAGAAGCCGCCGTTGATCCAGCTGCCGTCTCCCAGGGGCTTTTCCATGAACCCCCGCACTTCACCGCTGCGCACATCCAGCGCACCGAAGCGCCCGGGAGGCCTCACCGCGGTCACGGTGGCCTGCCTTCCGGAGGCGGTGTGGAAAGCCATTAGAGCGCCGATGTCAACGTCGCCGACGCCGTCTCCATAGGTCATGCAGAAGGCCTCATCGCCGATATGCGGCCTGACACGCTTGATGCGTCCGCCCGTCATCGTGTCGGCCCCAGTATCCACCAGGGTGATACGCCACTGCTCCGCCCGAGATTGATGCACCTCGATGGAATTGGCGCCTATATCCAGGGTGACGTCGGCCATATGCAGGAAGTAGTTCGCGAAATACTCCTTGATATGGTAGCCCTTGTACCCGAGACATATGATGAAGTCATTGACGCCGTACGCCGAGTATATCTTCATTACATGCCACAAGATCGGGCGGCCGCCGATCTCGACCATGGGCTTAGGTCGTGACGAGGTCTCCTCGGCCAGTCTGGTGCCCAGGCCGCCGGCTAAGATTACGAGTTTCAACGCGAACCTCTCTGCGCCTGCACTAAGGCGCCTTTCCCTAGGACGCCCCCGTGAAGGCTGACAAGGGGCGACGACGAGCTTCGGCCGTAAAGGATCGAACCCCCGGGACACGGCGCCGCGGCGCCACCGCGTGAGAAAGGCCTCCCGATGCGACCTTGGAGCAAAGGCCGTCGCCAGACCGCCAACATAACGGTCTTGCTTTTAGTCGCGATTGAGAGGAGCGTACACCGCTTGTCGCGGTGGGGTCCGCCACTCCACGCGATGAAGGGCGTCCACGGGTGGGCGCAACCCCAGGCGAGCAGGCGAAAGCCCTCACTGCGGCGAGGCCAAAATCGCAACGCGTCACTTTCAATCAGCCGAAATTGCCTTAAGGCGAAAGAATGATTTCCGGTCGCGCCCTTATCTCCACCTTGGCGCCTCTGAGCTTCCTGATCATCGCAGGTTGCGCCGCCCCGCCGCCGCACCGCTACTTCCAGGCCACGGCCAATCAGATCGGTCCCGAGCCGAACAGCTATGGGGAGGCGGTGGTGCCCTCCTGCGGCCTGGTGGCGGTTCAGGGCGACGACTTCGCCTACGGTCGCGCGCCAGGACGGTCCAGACGAACGATCAACGGCGCCACGCAAGGTCAGGCGGCCATCACCATAAGCCAGGCCTTGCGAAAGGCCGTCGATGGCGTGCGTGTCGAGAACCGGGGCTTTCCAGGCGATACGGTCGAGGCCAGCACGACGCGATGGTCGAGCCACCCTCCCGGTAACCTGCTGATCCTTGCGTTGGGCTATGGAGACGCCGAGGCGCAGACGCCGATCGGCCACTTCGCAGAAGGCTTCGATGCGCTGGTGCGCGGCGCGCAGGCCAAGGGCGCCGCGGTCTTCGTCATCGTGCCGCCGCCGATCTCCGATCCGCTGAAGAACACCACCATCGAAGCCTACCGCAACCAGATGCGAGGCATCGCTCAAGCCGACGGTGCGGAGATGTTCGAGGCTTTCACCGCCGAGACAAGGATCAAGGCGAAGCCGAGCAGGACGTTGGCGCAGTCTTCGGCGGTCTATCAGGCCGTAGCCGCTGACATGGCGCCCTACATCAAGGCCGCCGCCGCTTCGAACAGCGGTGCAAGGCCCTTGCCGCACCATTGCTAAACGTCGCTCGCCAACCCGTGAGATACGCGGTGGACTAACGAGTAAGCACTTCACCCAGGAACGTGCTGACGCGGCTTCCAAAGCTCCTCGACGTAGCCTTTCCGCACCCAGCACGGAAATCGATATTCTCGTTCAAATCTCTGACTTAAGACGTCTCCCACCACGACCTGGCGTGGACCATTAATATCTGCCGTCAGTGGCGCGGCCGCCTCTTGGTTTATACTTAGTATTGGGGAATTGATCTTTCGGCTATAATCACTGACCACTTTAGAACCCATTTCGGGAAAGGAGTCACAGTTCAAGACAAGGTCGTACCCCGAAGGAAAAGACCAAGCCGGCAAAAGATTAATCTTGCCGTCGCCGTCAACCGTCACGCTAATATCTGGCAAGGAGCGACGCAGAACAAAATATTGAAGCAAGCAGATCAGTGGTAAATCAACGATCGTATATTTACTAATCCCTAGTAAGACAGCGAAATATGCGGCCCTTCCTACCCCGCCCCCTACCTCGCATACGTGGCCTCGTGTAATTGACGCCACTCTCAAGGCAGCATAAAGACCTTGGATATCCCGGATATTTAATCCATCACATAGACCAAAGAGCCCATCAAAGATCAGTGGGGGTGTAATCGAGCCAAAACCAAGTTTCTCCTCAATCGCGCGCTTGACCGCATACGAGTCCTGATGAAGGGCGCTGCCAAACTCCCCCTGTTCCGGACACTCAACGTGATCTCCCAAATATTGCCCCAAAGCTAAAAGAGCATCATGGTACAAAGCAACATCCATAGATCGTCCAAGATCTGACGCCGCCATTAACGCTTCATAGGCTGGCCGCCCTTGATACATCCCGTCCGTTACCATTTCTCTGGGTAACGATACGAATACCGACGCTACACGTTCCACGTCGCCAGCCTCTAATGGGGCAATGATGTCCCTCTGCCTCGTCTCTATGTGCATCGCCCAAATGCCCTCCAGATCAAGCACGCCCTCCCGGATGCGACGCCATATTTTGATTAATTCATTGGCGACTTCTAAGTCCTCCGGGCCCACTTCTTTTCTTGTCAATATCCAAGGCGGACTCGGGTAGCCACGCAGCGGCGACACCATAAACATCTCTTTGTGTCGCAACTGCTCCGCCTCCGCTCCATTGGTGAGGACTGGCCCACCAACGATCTGCGCTGAAATCGAGCCGGTCAACCAGAGGTGCTCAGGCACAAGGAACTCGTAAGCGTGCCGGCCGTCGCCGTAACCGGCATGCATCAAGTCTTCGCGAAACCTGTCTGCGAGCACCAAGCCGATCGGTTCGCCATTTAGCAGAATGCTGACCCGAACAGGCTCATCCCCGTCGACCGCCCAACCGGCAACCGTTCGCGCGCGGATCGAGTCAATATATCCAATCATGAGTGAAAACGATTGCTCCTGACTTACTGAATTAAAGGTTCAGCCAAACTGGCAACGAAAACAAGCTGGCTCACCCAACCCACTCCTCGTCAACCGATGGTTGGGAATGACCGTAAAGCGCTTTTCAAAATCGTCAAGATTCTCCACCATGGGCGAGATTGAATATAATTCATGCGCTTGGCGAGCTCCAAACCTTTAGCTTGACTACCTTCCGCCTGCCGCCGTTCTCTTTCCAGGTTGGCGGTCAGCTCGTCCACAGTCGCCATCAGCTCGGCTTCGCGCTCAAGGGTGTGTCGGCGGGACTGCTCTAGAGCGTCCAAGAGAGCCGCGGCCTTCTCGCGCTCGTTATCCAGGCTGGTGGCGTTATGCGCTTCCTGGATAGCGTTCGCGTTCCGCATTTTCACGCCCTCCACCTCGAGGCGGCTTATCTCTTGGCGCAACATCAGTGAGCGCTGCCGCTCGTCCTCTACAGTGACGTCTCTGTCTGCCAGAAGTTCGGAAAGCGCCTGACTTTCGTTTTCAGCGTTGACTTGCCGACGGAGCGCCTCACCGACTTCGATGACTGATCGCGTCTTTTCGTCGCCCAGGGCCTTGGCGACCTCACCGACTTTCGCCTGCAGCATTTCGGACGCACCAGCCCACTCGGCGGCCGACTGGCTCGATGTGAGCCGCTCTACACGAAGTTGTTCTTCCAGAGCCTCAGCCCTGAGCGCTGTGGCATCATTAGCCGCTTGCAAGCTGGCGCTCCTGAGTCGCTCGGCGTCGGCTTCAACCCTGCAGAGCCCAAGTTGGGCCTGAGAGATCTGGTGATTTTGTATGATCGCTCCGAGGGACAGACGCATTTCCGCAAGGACACCTCCGACGACCTCCTCACAACGGGACAGTCGTCGTGAGACATTATCGAGCACTGAGCCGTCCGGCGTCTCACCCTTGGCGCTTTGGGTGAACCAGGCGTATGTTTCGGTCACCATCTTTCGCAGCTCACCGCGAAGCGGCAGAGGCCCGGCCGCCGTGTGATGGCGGAGGTCACCCTTCAGGGCGCGCTCCACCTCGAGATCGGACGCTCGGGTACGCCGAGGGAGCGCCTCGCCAAGTGTCGTCTCGATCTCATCCAGGACGCTATGAGGGTCTTCCAGCAAACCCTCGTAGGTGACAAAGAGTCGGCGGCTACCTCGCGATTTGCGCTCCGCCGCGAGCATGTTCGTCAGCCAGATCAGCAAGCCCCTCTCGTTCGAGAACCCGTCCCTACGGGCCAGTGAGGCGGCCACCTCGGCGGGGTTTCGAACCATCAGGACAAAGGCGCATTCGTACCCCGCCCCTTCGAGCGCCGTTCGCCAAAATCCGGCGAGGATCGAGATGCGAGGATCCTTCAGGACGATGCGGGGCGCACCGTCGAACTCCGATCCCAGGAGTGTGACCGCTCTCGCCATAACGGCGGAGCCTGAACGGGACAGCAGCGGCGCCTCGTCGGGCGCGAACATGTCATGCCAACTCGCATCCCGCATCGCCAGTAACTCGTCATTCAAGTTGACGATATTTACCGACTCCCAAAAGCCCTCCGGGTTGTCAGTCTGGGGAGGCAGGACGGTGCAAGGCAGACTGAACCCACTGAGCGCCAGAGTGCGCGCCATGACGGACGTTCCACTCCGATGAGCACCGACAACCACCAGAGCCAACTTCGTGTTTGACATCCGCCCTGCTTCTCGCGCATCGCCTGCGCGCTATCTTTATTCTCATGCTGAGGAAGTACTCTACGCTGTGTAGTCCATCAGCATAGGGCGCGGGTACAAGCTGATTTCATTAGTCGACGAATTCTGGCTCAGGTTTCGGTTGTACATGGGGTCTGATCCAATCACGTCGCCCCACTTCTGATTAAAGTCGATGAGCTCTTGCGGCGGCCCCGGTTCACGGCTGACGGACTCGTAATGGTATAGGTTCGCGAAAGGCGTATATACCAGACGACCTCTCTGCCTAAGTCGAAGACAGAAATCGACATCGTTATAGTTCAGCCGGAAACGGGTGTCGAAACCGCCTACTCCCTCATAGTCGGCTTTCCGGCACATGAAACAGGCTCCAGTAAGAGCCGAATAGTTACGCACGAGCAGACCCGATCCAGCTAGCCCCGCCGTGTCAGCGGGAAGGTCGTAGTAGACGTGCCCGGGTCCCTGTCCCAGCAGGAGCACCCCAGCGTGCTGTATTGTTCCACTGGGAAAGAACAGCTTAGCCCCGACCCCGGCAACCTCGGGATCGTCAAGCCACATTAGCATCTGTTCCAACCAGTCGCCGCTGATGACAGTCATGTCGTCATTCAGAAGCAAGACAACTTCCGCACTCGCACGTGCGACACCAAGGTTCATCTTTTCAGCTATGTTAAAGACCGGCCTGTCATAATCGACGTAGACTATGTCATATGTCCTCAGCGCCGCTTCAAGCTCCGGCTCCATGTCGCCATTGTGTACGACGACGATCTCGAAGGCCCGGTGCGTCGACTTGTAAAAGATCGACCGAACCAAATCCAAGAGGTACCACCTCGCAATATCTTTATTGAGCCGGCGTGCGGCCGATGGGATTACGATACTGACCTTCTGGTTCGGATCGACGTTCGGAAGGACTCGGTGACTGCCTGCGAAGGGACCGCGAACAACACGACCTTTGCGCCCGGCGTCGTCGCGGTGAGCCTGGACCGCACGGCGTGCGGCGAGTTCGGCGGAGGGTTTGGCGTCCGCGCCCGCAGCTGTGGACGTGGGGAGGATGCGCCAATGATAGAGCACATCGGGGACATGTACGATCGCGCGAGCCTTTGTTGAGACCCGAAAAGCGAGGTCATAGTCTTGGGCCAAATCGAATTCCGGACGAAAGCCGCCGATCTCCCGCACCAGAGCGGTACGATAAACCCCGAGATGGCAGGTGTACATACACCCCAGCATGAACTCGGGGGACCAATCAGGCTTGAAAAGGGGCCCGAACCGCACGCCCCCTTCTGTTATCTTGTCTTCGTCAGAATAAAGGAAATCGGCTTCCGGCGTTTGATTGATGGCGTGCGCCATAGCGAACAGAGCGTGGGGAGCGAGTTCGTCATCGTGATCCAGTAAGGCGATGAATTCTCCGTCGGCAAATGATAAGGCCTTATTGGTCGCCCGGGCGATCCCGCCGTTGGCTTCGGATCTCTGAATTCGAATGCGATCATCTTTTGCCTGCAAGCCCGTGAGATATGTCGCCACCTCAGGCTTGGTCGAGCCGTCATCTACGATGCAAAGTTGCCAGTCGTCATAGGTCTGAGCCAGAACGGATTGAACCGCGAGTTCGAGGTAGTGCAAGTCCGAATTATAGGTAGGCATCAGCACCGAAAACTTGGGGCGGACTCCAAGTTCGCGGCCAAGTTTAATCAATTGGGAGCGTAAAGGTTGATCAATCTGACGATGCGCAATCCAGGCCGCATAGCGATCGCCTTGAACTCGACGCGGATTTGCCAGCGCTTGAGTGAGATGGCGCGCCCGGGTCGGATGAAAAAACTCGGCTATCAACGGTGCCGTCCGCCAAGAATGATCATCGCTTTGCAGCAATGCACGCCATTGACCAAACATCTGCACTTTTGCTTCTTCTGGACTTATTGACCAGATATCGAAGTCCTCGAACTTAAATGAGCCAGGTTGGTTTGTCGGGTCGATTCGAACAAACCTGACATCTTCAAAGCTATATAATATCGTATCTAATTTTAGAAAGATGGAAGCCGCATCTAAGGTCCAGCTGTTCGCATCTGAGATACCGTCGTTAGTCGCAAGGAAAATCTGGGTGTACCTGGAATGGCCATATGGATCGACAGCGGCGGGAAACGTGACTTGGTACTTGACTCTTAGATATCCAGCCTCGGCGGACCGTTCCACGATCATGTAGGGATCGGGCCCTAGCGAATTGTACTGATCTGGAATTTGCGTACTGGCCAACTCATTTATAAGTCTAATCTTGTTTGTGTGGCTTTTGGATGGAGGCGAAACTACCTCGCTGTCGGCCGCCGTATCGAGCAGTTCCGAAGCCAGGTCTATGTCCGTCAGCAATATCCGTGCTAGGGCTTCACGCGAGGCGGCTTCGGACAGACGGGCGCGGCAGCTTTCGCTGATGGGTAACGTCGTCGCCCAGTCGACAAAAGCCCGCCAAGACTGATCGGTCGACACCGGCTCCGGAGCGCGATCAAGGCTGGCCTTATATTCGAATGACGATATAAATTTTCTGATTGTACTGACGATGGATCCATCCACCTGATTATGGATAACATCCTCATTCTCGGGAGCTCGTCCGAGGAATATATGGTAGCAAGCGCGCACGTCTTCGCTGGTGGCGCCCATAGCCCCAGACCGAGGTTGCAATAAGCCGGAGCTATCCATAATCAGAGCGTCCTTAATTGAAGATATGATGTCGAGACGATGGGAACTTACGCGAGTTGGCGCGCGACGACCTTTTATAAGCGGCTAGATTAGCGGCGTCCTGGCTAGTCGGATAGACTATAGAGAGGATGGAGAGGTATCTAGGCTGCTGGTTCGACCGGCGCGCCTCGTTGGCCTCAGCCGTTGCGCGCTCCATAGCTCTATTCTCCCCCGTGCATTCCCGCTCGCCTTCCTTACAGCTGATTAGGGGATGGCCGCTATGGCTTCATTGCGGGAAGATCGACAGAGGTGACGTCTCCCTTCAAGTGCGCGAAGATGGAGTCCACCATCGAGCCCTGGCCGCTCTGGTAAAGGCTCGCCAGCATCTTGAGCGTGGCGGCCGCCGGCCCCTGGAACAGGATTTGGCAGTCCACGATGCGCGTGTCCTTGAACTCGGGCAGTTGAGCGCCCCTGAAGGTCAGGCGACACTCGGTCAGCTGGCAATCGACGAAGCGCTTGCCGTCCAGGGCAAGGTTCAATCCGCGCAGTTCGCGATTGGCGTAAGTCTGCATGTCGACTCGGCAACTACGGATCAAAAAAGAACGGCGGTGTAAAGCTTTCGCCTCGCACCGCCGCCCGACATTACACTATGGCGTTCAACCTGACCGGCTTAGTCGCCGGTAAGATTGGACAGGGTGTTCTCCACCATCAGGTAGGGATAGCCCCCATTGGTGTCCGGGTTGATCGCCCAGATGTTGGTGAAGTCAAAGCCTGCGTACGAAGCCTGCATCATCGCCTGTGCGTCGGTGAGCGGGGTCAACCCCAGGATCGAGCCCGTGCCGACCCCAGGAACGGCCGTCCCGTTGATGCCGGTGTCGTAGTAGGTCGAGGTCAACGTCCCGGCGTTGTTGCCCACGAAGGCTCCGACGTTGGTTCCCCCCGTGTTGTCAGTCATAGCCACCGAGCCGATCGTATAAGAGGTGGAGATAGCCCCAGTGTTGTAGCCGGCGAAGCCGCCGATGTTCATCATGCCGGAGCTGTTTTGCACCACACCCGTCGAGTAGCTGTTGGTCACCGTGCCGGCGTTCCAGCCGATCAGGCCACCGAAGTCGGCGCCCGCCGTATAGTCCCCGTTCAGGTAGACGGGGCCCGTCGCCACGACCTGGTCGACCGTCGCCATGGTGGCGGCCCCGACCGTGGGCGCCCCGCTGTAGCCGATCGCGCCGCCGACATAATCCGCACCGTAGACGTCGAAGTCGCTCTCAGCTTGCGATACGGCGCCGAAGTTACGTCCGACGACGCCACCGATCGAGTCCATGCCAAGGACCTCACCGCCGCCTGTGGCGGACACGAGGCTGACCGTTCCGTAGTTCTTGCCCACGATCCCGCCCACGGAGTTGCTGTCGTTAGAGGTGATGGACGAGCCTATGATCGCGGAGCTTGTAACGAGGCCGTACGGGTCGTTGAACCCGACGAGGCCGCCGACGTCCGCTTCGCTGCCGCTACCCGTCACCCCGAACCCGGAAATCGACAGGTCCGCGGCAGTCGCGTTGCTGACGACCGCGGGTGTTGTGGAGCCGGAGCCTTGCATCACGCCGTTGTAGCCGACGATGCCGCCGACATACTCGTCGCCGACAACGTTGCCGCCATCCACCGTCGCGAGGTTCACCGTGCCAAAGTTCTTACCGACGGCGCCGCCGACGGCGGCCGACCCTAATACCTCGTTTCCGATCGTCTTGACGCTGCTGACCAGCCCCGCGTTCTTGCCGACGACGCCGCCGACTGCGAAGCCGCCATAGGATGATTCCCCAGTCCCCGCCGTGTTTATCGAACCGAGGACGGGGTTTCCAAAGCTCGAAACGTTGGTGATCTGGCCGTAGGGATCGTTGAAGCCGACCACGCCACCGACATCTGCCTCGGCGTTGGTCGTCGCCGTGCCTTCCACGGTCGTGCGGTAAACAGTGTATTCGAAGTCGCTGTTCGACACGGTCGCAGGCGTCGTCGATCCGGACCCCTCTGGCACGCCGTTATAACCCACCAGGCCGCCGACGTATTCGCCGCCCGCCACCGTACTGTATTCAGTGCTGTCATAGGCCACCGTGCCGAAGTTCTTGCCGATCAGGCCGCCCACGGCGGCGGCGCCGGTGATGTTGGAGTCTTCGACGTAGCTGAACTCGACACCGCCGTAGTTCTTACCCACCAGGCCGCCGACCGCATAGCCCGCCCCGGTCACCGTCCCTCCGCCCTGAGAGTTGATCACGAGGCCGCTCGACGCGTTGTAGCCGACCACGCCGCCGACATCATTTTCGACGTTGGCGCCCGTGTCGGTGACCGTTCCCTCAAACACTGCGTTCGAGAGCGTCGCCGTCGCCGTCGAGGTCCCGGACTGCGGAGCGCCGTTATAGCCGACCACACCGCCGACATAGGTGCCGGACCCCGTGACGTCGGAGTTGGAGGTCAGGGAGAAGGCGTTGCCGAAGTTCTTGCCGATGACGCCGCCGACGCCCCCCGAGCCGCTGACCGTAGAGTCGTAGACCGCGACGTCCAGCAGCGTACCGGAGTTCTTTCCGATCAGCCCGCCGACGGCGTTGAAGCCCATGACGTCGGCGCTCTCAAGCGTCAGATCCTCGACGGAACCCGCCGCGCCAAGGTTGGCGATCAGGCCGACCGAGGTGGAGGTCGGGCGCCCGATAGTGAGGTCGGAGATGCTGTAACCATTCCCCTGCAGCGAGCCGGTGAAGGGTGTCGCGTCTGAGCCGAGCGGCACGAAGCCGTAATTGCCCGCCGCGTCTGCAGTGGTGGAGTTCCGCCACACGTCGCCTGGAGCGTTGCCGGTGGCGGAGGCGTCGATGGCGCCGGCCAGGGTGTAGCTGGCGGTCGGATCGAGCGCGATCAGCTGCAGCTGGTGCGCGTTGTTGATGGTGGTGGAGTATTCAGCCCGCAGCAGCGGCCGGGTCGAGCCGTCGATGATGTACCAGGTGTTGGAGAAGTCGAACGCGCCATAGGTCGCCTGGGCGTAGGGGTCGTTGCTGGAGCCGCCGACGCGCGTGGCGCCGACCGTTCCGGTGTTCGAGCCCACCGCCGTCCCGGTCCCCGTGGACGACTGGTCGAAGAAGAGGTTGGACAGGGCGCCCGCATTGGTTCCTGCCAAGGCGCCGACGACGCCGTCGATGCTCCGCGGGTCGGTCGTGGCGGAGCCATCGGTCATCAGGGGCCCTGAAGCATAGGCCCGGGTGATCGCGCCCATGGCGCCGTTCACGCCGACCAGTCCGCCGACCGTGTAGCCGGCGTCGTTCCCGTTGGAGACGCTGGTGGTCCCGACCGAGTAGACGTCTGAGACGGCGCCGGCGTTCTCGCCGATCAGGCCGCCCATGACGACCATGTTGTTGGCGTTGACGTCGTTATCCGAGACATAGGCCCCCGAATAGGACGTATTGATCGCGCCGGCGTTGTAGCCGACCAGGCCGCCGATCGGGCCCACAACGTCGCTATTGTCATAGTTCTGCAGATAGACTTCGCCGTCGGACCAGGAGCCGGAGAGGGTTCCGGCCGCGTCGTTGCGACCGAGCACTCCACCCACGTCCATCTGCCCCACGACCTCGTTGTAGGCGCTGGAGTTGCTCACCGTCGGCGCGTAGCCGCTGGTGGCGCCGGTCGGCGTGGTGTTCCAGCCGACGACGCCGCCCACATAGTCGCGACCGGAGACGTAGCCGCTGTAGGCGATCGAGTTGGAGACCGACCCGAAGTTCTTGCCGACGATGCCGCCGACCGCGTCCTGGCCGTAAACCTTCACATTGCCATTGAGATTGACGCTGAGAGCTTTCACGGCATCGATATTATCGTCGCCATTGAAGGAGCCGTACTGGCTTGCGGTCACCGTGCCGTAGTTCTTACCGACGATGCCGCCGACCGCATTTGCGCTGGTGTCGACGTAGGTCGCCGCCAAGGCGCCGGTCACCAAGCCGCCGGCCGCGTTCAGGCCGACCACGCCGCCGAAGCTCGAGGCAGCGCCCGCAGCGGCTTCAGACTGAACGGTGGTGGCCTCGACCTGGACCGTGCCTGTCGTGCCGGAGTTGTAGCCCGCCACGCCGCCGACGTTGGACGCGGAGAAAGCGATGATGTTCGTACCGGACACCGTATCGACGCCAGTGGCGCCGGTCAGCGAACCAGCGTTGAAGCCGACCAAGCCACCGATGTCGACCGCCGAGTCTCCAAAGGCGAATACTGCCGTATTGATGGCGCTGACGTTGCTGATTGTGGATCCGACATCGTTGTAGCCCACCGCGCCACCGAGATAGTTCCCGCTGCCCACAACTGTACCCGTCACGGTAGAGTCGCTGACCACGGCGGTGGACGCTGCGGTGGAGCCGCTCGGGACGGTGTTCCAGCCCACCAGGCCGCCGACATAATCAGCCCCGGTAACCTTGCCCGAGATGCCGGCCACCCCGGCGGACGCATAGGCGAGCGTGCCGAAGTTCTTGCCGATCACGCCGCCGACCGCGTCGTTGCCGGCCACCGTATCGTTGGAGAGGATGACGTCGGTCACCAGGCCGGAGTTCTTGCCCGCCACCGTGCCGACGGCGTTGAAGCCGGTGATGTTCGCCCCGGTCAGGATGACGTTCTCCACCGTGCCCGCCGCGCCCACATTGCCGAACAGGCCGATGGACGTCGCCGTCGGGGTGTTGATGGTGAGGTTGGAGATGGTGTGGTTCGCCCCGGAGGTCGCGTCCGCCCCATTAAACGTGCCGGTGTAGGACGTCGCGTCCGTGCCGATCGGGGAGAAGCCCTTGGTGCTCCACATGTCGGAAGCGTTGGCGCCGTTGGTCGGCGTCGCGTCGATGTCGGCGCCCAGGGTGTAGCTGAAGCCCGGGTTCAACGCCGCCAGCTGAAGCTGGTGCAGGTTGATGATCACGCCGTTGTCGGCGACAGCTTCCGACTGCAGGAAGGGCCGGGTCGAACCTTCGAAGATCACGAAGCCGCCCGTGCCGAAGTTCAGATTGGGATAGCTGGACATGGCGTAGGGGCTGAGGGCGCCGCCGCCGGTATCGATGGCCGAGGCCTCATCCGTACCCATCTCGGAACCCGCCGTGAGGGTCTGGCCGGTGGTCGTCTGGTCGAAGTAGACGCTGTTGGCGATCGCGCCGTAGTTGATCCCGGTCACCCCGCCCATGGTCGAGCCGTTGGCCGCAGAGACCAGGCCCGTCGCGTAGGCCTGGCTCACCGCCGCATCGGCGTCGTTATAGCCGATGAGGCCGCCCAGATAGTCGTCCGTCGAATTCGCGGCCGTCACCGAACCGAGCGAATAGGCGTAGGAGACTGCGCCGTCGTTGTAGCCGACGAGACCCCCGAGGTTGGCCCCATCCGCCCCGCCCCCGGCATAGGTGTCGGTCACCGCGCCTGTGGCGTAGGCCTGGCCGATGACGGCGTTGGTGTAGTTGTAGCCTACGAGGCCGCCTGCATACGAGAAGCCGCCGTCGATGGTGACCGAGCCGGTCGCGAAAGACGCCTGCGCGCCGCCGATCGTCCCGACATTGTATCCGACCAAGCCGCCGACGAAGGCGTTGGCCGCGCCGGTTACGGAAACCGCTCCAGCCGCAGAAGAACTGCTGATCATGCCGTTGTTTTCGCCGATGAGGCCGCCGACGAGATCCGCACCTTGCGCCGTGACAGCCCCGGTCGCGACTGTGTTGGCGACCGTGGCGTTGCTGCCGTTATAGCCAACCAACCCGCCGATGCTGTTGCGGTCCGAGCCATCCGCCGTGCCCGTTTCGCCCACCGCGCCGGCAGCGCTGGATCCAGAGATCGCGCCGTCGTTATAGCCGACGAGGCCACCGGCGTAGTTGGACATTCCGCTCATTGCGGCGTCGACGCTGACCGTGCCGCTCGCGCTGGACCCTGCGATCGTTCCGCCCATGACGTTGAAGCCGACCAGGCCGCCGGCGATCGTCTGGCCGCCGGTTCCGCTCACCGCCGCCGAGGACGTGGACCCCGTGATCGCGCCGGAATTGTAGCCGGCAAGGCCGCCTTCGTAGCTGAAGCTGCCTGTCACGATCCCGGTTGCGCCATAGCTGGCGTTGTAGCCTGCGATCGGCGCGACGGTGACGCCGTCGAGGGTTCCGGTGGTCGTGTTATAGCCGACCGCGCCACCGAGATAGTCCGGCGAGCCGCTGGTCGGGTTGGCTGCGGCCTCCACGACCTGCGCGCCGACATTGGAGTTGCTGATGGCGCCGGCGTTATAGCCCACCAGGCCGCCGATGGCCTCGCCCGCGCTGCCGGCGCCCATCACCTGGCCGCCGCCACCGGACGAGCCTTGGATGATCGAGCCGACGTCGTTGTAGCCGACCAGCCCGCCGATATAGTTGCCGCTGCCGCTGACCCGGGTCGATGCGCCGGTATAGCTGCCGTCCTCGACGATGGCGGTGGAAGGCGCGGTGGACCCCGACGGCGTGGTGTTCCAGCCGACGACCCCGCCGACATAGTTGACGCCGCTCACCGTCGAGCTGCTGACGATGAAGTCGTCGTCGACGGTGGCGAAGTTCTTGCCGACCACGCCGCCGGTCGCGTCCTCACCGACGATATGGCTGGCCTGGGCGTCGCTGTTGCTGACGGTTCCGTAGTTCTTGCCGACCACGCCGCCCGTGGCGTTCCCGCCGGTGATGCTGGATACGTAGGCGCTGTCGCCGGAGATCACGCCCCCGACGTCGTTCAGACCGACCACGCCGCCGGTGCTCACGCCGCCGGCGGTGTTGGTGACGGTGGCGTAGTAGGCCTGCGCCCCGGAGATCGTACCGGCGTTGTAGCCGGCCACGCCGCCGACGCCCGTGCTCGTCGCGCCCGTACCCTGAACTGAGCCACCACCGATAAAGTTAAACCCGAACTGGGCGCCGTAGAGGTTCGCCTCAATGATCGAGCCCGCGGAGTTGTAGCCCGCCAGGCCGCCGATGTAGTTGCCCGCGCCGCTGACGTTGGCTGCGGAAAATATGTCGGACGCCACGGCGGTGGAGGGTGCGGTGGAGCCGCTCAGGACGGTGTTGTATCCGATCACCCCGCCGACATAGTCCTGGCCGGTGATCGTCGCGCCGTCGAAGCCGGACTCGCTGTCCCCGACGTTGGCGAAGTTCTTGCCGACCACGCCGCCGACCGCATCGTTGCCGTTGACGGTGAGGTCGACGTCGACGCCGTAGACCGTGCCGGAGTTCTTGCCGACCAGACCGCCTACGGCGTTGAAGCCGGCGACCGAGCCGCCCTCGAGCGCCACGTTCTCGACCAGGCCGCCCTTGCCGAGGTTGCCGAACAGGCCGACCGAGGTGGTGTTCGGCAGGTTGATGGTCAGGTTGGAGATCGTGCCTTCACCATTGCCCGGTGCGTCCAGGGCGGCGCCGGTGAAGACGCCGGTGAACGGCGTCGCGTCCGTCCCGATCGGGGTGAAGCTGGCGATGGACGACAGGTCGAGGCCATCGCCCAAGCCCGGATTGAGGGCGTAGTCGCCCGCCAGGTTGGTGTTGATCGCCTGCAGCTCTGCCGCGGTGTTGACCAGCATGTAGGCCGCAAGCGTCCCGCCGCCGCTGACGTCGGCGGTGTAGTCGGTGGGCGCGGTGTAGCTGGTCGGGTTGTAGAGGATGGTGGTCAATCCCGCCGTGGAGACCGAGCCGCCGCCGAAGGCGACCGTGCCCACGCCGGTCGCCGCATTATCGGCCTGCAGCGTCACCGCACCGCCGCCGGTGGAGGTGATGGAGGCGTTCACGTCGACATTGCGATAGGCCGAAAGGGTCAGCCCGGCGCCGGTGGCCCAGCTGAGCGGCGCGGCGACGATGATGTCGCCGGCGCCCGCCGCGTTGGCCGTGCCCGCGCCGCTGGAGCCGTTGGCCGTAGTCTGCTCGGTGACGTTGGTGCCCATGTTCAGGGAGGCGTCGATGGTCGTGGCGGCGGTCGAATCGATGGTCAGGTCGACCGGATCGACCAGCCAGCTGCCGCCATGGGCGTTGATGCTGGCCGCGCCGATGGCGACGGTGTGGCCCGAGGTCTCGATCGCTCCGGCCGCGCCCTTGGCGCCCTGGGCTTCGATCGCGCCCGCCACGTCCAGCGTCCCGCCATCGGCCACCAGCCAGACCTTGCCCTGGTCGCTCTTCACGCCGGTGGCGCGGATCACGCTGTTGGTGTTGCCCGCCAGCGCATAGACGTTGCCGCCTTCAGCCCGCAGCTCGGCGTTGGCCGCGATGATCGCGCCGCCGTTGGTCACGCCCGTCTTGGGCCCGCCGACCATGACCGAGAACAGCCCGTCGTCCAGGCTCGCGTCGCGCATCACCACGCTGTAGCCCGACACCAGGCCGGCCGTGCCGTTGGCCGCGGTGACCGCGCCTTCGTTGTCAACGGTCGCCGCGATCAGCGCCACGTCGCCGCCCAGCGCGCCGATCTTGCCGAGGTTGACCACCGCCGCGTTCGACGTGCCGGTGAAGGCGAGGTTGCCGCCGGCGAGGAAGTTGGAGTCGGTCAGGTTCAGGGTGGAGGCGACGAACGTCCCGCCGACGTTCACCACACCGCTCTTGCCCACGATCACCCCGTTGGGGTTCAGCAGGTAGACCGAGCCGGTGGCCGACAGCAGGCCGTTAAGGCTGGAGACCGCCGAGCCGGTGACCCGGTTCAGCGTCGCGCCCGATCCGTTGTTGACCTGGACCTTGCCGCCCGAACCGATGGAGAAGCCCTGCCAGTTGATGATCGCCTTGCCCGAGCTCTGCGTCACCGTCAGCGAACCCGCCGAGGCCGGCCCGATCGAGGCCTGACCCGCGACCACCTTGCCCCCGGTCGGGAGCGCCGGCGCACCCGCCGCATAGGCCGACCCGGCCACCATCAGAGGTAGAAGCGAAAAGGCGAAAAGCGGCAGGTCGCGCGCGGCGCGGCCACGGAACTTGGCGACGCTTGCGGACACGGCGAGTTTCGACACCAGCTTGGACATGAGGTTCGGCAGCTCCGGAAGCGGGCCCTTTCCGCCTTAAAGGACGGAGGCCTCGGAATGATCGCGATCCCCGCTAGCCTGGATTTTTGATCGTGGCAACAAAGCGGCTGCTTTTGGACTCGGCATTTTCCTGACAATTCAACCAATCCGAGCTTACGGCGGGACCGTTTGACGCACTCATTCCTCAAGGTGGAGGCGATTTGGCCGCATGTCGTAAGCGCGCGGACCCGTTCGGGGCTGTCGGAGAGCCGGAGGCGGCCTGCTACAGGACTGCCCTTCCGAAAAGAGGGTCGTACATTTGTTGCGACCGTCACGGGCGCGGATCAGGTCGGGGAAACCATGGTGGACGTCGATGCCGGCGCTGAGGTCTCGCTGAACGGTCAGGCAGGCGGCGTCTATCCGCGCTTGACGGCGTGCAACCCCGGACGGCGCGTGAGGCGCGCCCCGCCCGGTCTCGCGCCCCTCGCTTTCGCTCTCGCCCTCGGCGCGGCGCCGGGCGCCTTCGGCCAGGCGATCGAGCGCAACCTGCCCCCGCCGCCGACCTCGGGGCCGTCCACCATCCTCACGCCCCAGGCCGCGCCGAGAAGCCATGACGAGACCCAGCTCGCCGGGCCCCTGACCACCCTGGTGGTGATAGGCCCCGCCGAACCCGCCAGGACCAAGACGTCGGCAGGACTGGACCTGGCCTCCGCCCCGCGCCTGAACACGCCGCAGGCCCGGCGCCGGCTGTCGCGCTTCCTCGGCCGGCCGCTGTCGCGCGCGCTGATCTCGAGCATCGAGGCCGACATCACGCGGACCTACAGGGCGCGGGGCTTCCCGCTGGTCTCGGTGACGACGCCCGAGCAGGAGCTGACGCACGGCGTTCTGCAACTCCGCGTCATCGAGTTCCGGCTGGGCAAGAAGACCGCCCCGGGGGCGCATGATCCGGGCTATGTGCTCAGCCGCATCCGGGTCCAGCCCGGCCAGCCGGTCAACACCGGCCGGCTCGCCCAGGACCTCGACTGGCTGAACCGCTTTCCGTTCCGCAGAATCTCCGCCGCCTTCACCCCCGGCGGGCGATTGGGCGAGACCGATCTGGTGCTGCAGACGACCCAGAGCCGGCCGTTCAGCGTCTATACCGGCTATTCGACCTCGGGCTCGCCGCTCACCGGCTTCGACCGCTACATCGCCGGAGCCAGCGTCGCCATCCCGTTCCTGCACGACGCCACAGCGAGCTATCAGTTCACCGGATCGAACGACGTGCTGTTCAGCCAGGACCGCCCGTTCAACTCCGCGCCGGAGCCGCGCTATCTCAGCCACTCCGGCCGCATCACCATCCCGACCCTGCCGCGCCAGGAGTTCGAGTTCGTGGTGAGCTCGGTCAACTCCAACGAGATCACCGACTTCGTCGCCCACCAGACCACCGTGGAGTACACGTTCGACTATCGCGCCGCCCTGTCGGATTTCTTGAGCTTTCTGCCGGGCGACGGCGCGCTCGGAGTGGAGACGCGACACGAGTCGGGTCAGACGCTGTTCGCCGGGGAACCGGTACAGAGCGGCGAGATCGACGTCTATCAAGTCTTCCTCAGCTGGGCGGGGGCTGAGAGCGACCGTTTCGGGCGCAGCGCCGGCGACCTGACCTTGCATCTCAGCCCCGGCGGCGTGAACGGCCGCAACACCGACGCCCAGTTCGCCGCCGCGTCCCAGGGGCGCAGCCGCACGGCCGAATACGGCTATGTCGCCGGAGACTTCAGCCGGTACACTCCCCTCCCCGCCAGACTGGGCTACTCGCTGCAGCTGATCGGCCAGTATTCGCCCAACCCGCTCCCCCTGACCGAACAGAGCGGCGCCGGCGGGCCGTCCCTGGTGCGGGGCTATACGCTCGACGACGGCGTGTTCGACTCCTCGCTGGTGGCGCGCAACGAACTCAGGACGCCGAGCTTCCCCGTCATCGGCCGCGTCTTCCGCAAGGCGCCGGCCGATGCGCTTTCGCCGTTCGCCTTCGTGGACGCGGCTTACGGCAAGAACGACTACACCCACGGCGACGAGAGCCCGATCGGGGCGGGCTTCGGGGCGGACTACCAGTTCGGGGAGCACCTCAACGGCGGCCTGACCACGGCCTGGGCGCTGAAGCACGAAGGGTTCACCCGGTCCGGCCAGTTCCGCCTGGAAAGCCGCATTGTCCTTTCTTACTGAGGTCTTGCGCGGGCGCCTGGGCCGGTCCTCCGGCGTTCCCAAGCTCATCCATTCGGCCTGGCTCCAAGGGCGCGACGCCGCGCCGGCCGTCGTGCGGCTCAACCATGCCCGCTGGGCGGAGCTGAACCCCGGTCACCGCCTGCAGGTGTGGGAGCAAGCCCGCGTCCAGCGGCTGCTCGAACCCTACGGTCTGGCCATCGACGGCATGGCCCCCCAGGCGCTCTCCGACATCTTGCGGGTGCGGCTTCTTCTGCAATACGGCGGCGTCTGGGCGGACGCGTCGCTGTTCCCCGTCCTCCCCCTCGACGACTGGCTGCCGGACGCCACGCGCCGATCGGGCTTTTTCGCCTTCGAGCGGCCCTGGGCGGATCGCCTCATTTCATCCTGGTTCCTGGCCGCAGGTCCGGGCCATCCCATCGTCAAGGCCTGGTGGCGTGAGATCGTCGGCTACTGGTCCAGACCGCGCCGGTTGATCGGCGGCATACCGGACGATCCGCTGGCGAGCGTCGCCCATCCGGACGACGGGGGCGACGCCACCTATCCCTACTTTTGGGTCCACTACCTGTTCGAGCGCGTGGTCACCTCGCCCACCGCGGCCGGTCGATCCTTCCAGATGGGAGACCATCGTTCGGCCGTCCCATGCCGAAGCCTTCGGGAGGCCATGGCGGCGGGGGGGATGGAGGCCGAGGCGTTACGGCGGATCGCCCATCAAGCGCCCGTCCAGAAGCTCGACTGGCGCGGCGCCTATCCGCTGGACGCCTTGGCCGCCCTCCCGGCGAAGTGACGGGCCGCACCTTCCTTGCCCTCTGAGGGGAGGGTCAGGGTAGGGTCCGGTGCATGACGGCGCCGGCTCTGCTCACCCGTCTGCGCCCAGGTTTCAACCACGGCGGCGGCGGCCCCCCACCCCGACCCTCCCCTCGAGGGGGAGGGAGAATGGCGCTGAGCGTCCATCCTCGCGCCCTAAGGTTTCGCGGCGGACGGAGGTGGCGCCCGATCCGGTGGAGCGCACCCCCGCTCAGCAGGGCGGCCCGTCCTTGCCGCAGAGGCGTTCGGTGAGGTGGGCGGTGACGGTTTTCAGTCGGCTTTCGTATTGCGCATGAAGACAGATGCGGTCCGCGCCGCACGCCGTCCGCCGCTTCAGCCAGGCGGCTTGGGTCTCCTGCATGTCGCCGCGCTGGCCCATGGCCACGGTCCCCTCGTCCAGGTCGAGCAGACCGGCCAGACGGGAGTCGAGGTTGCTGAGCCCGGGGTCGGCGCAGATGGCCCTTTCGTCGGGCGCCCGCGCCTTTCGGCAGTCGAAGCTGGCGGCTTGCGCCCCCCAGCCCGGCGAAAGCAGCAGCGCCACCGCGAGGGCGGGTCTGAGCATGGCGGGGTCTCCTACGGTCTTTTCGACGGGCGGATGCTGCACCCCTGGCCCTGCGCCACGCAAGGCGCTACGTCCGGGCCATGGAGGGACGTCCGGGTCTGATGAGCACCGTCGAAAGTCCGTCCGGCCCGGCGTCGCCCGGCGCCGGCCGCCGCCCCCTCTTTCCGGAGAACGAGCCTTTCGACTCCGGCTGGATCGAAACCGGGGGCCCGCACCAAGTCTATTACGAGACTTGCGGCGCCCGGGGCGGCCGGCCCTGTCTGATCCTGCACGGCGGACCGGGGGGCGCGATCAACCCCACCATGCGCCGCTTCTTCGATCCGGCGCGCTGGCGCATGACCCTGTTCGACCAGCGCGGTTGCGGCAAGTCGCGGCCGAACGCGCTGCTGGACGACAACACCACCTGGGACCTGATCGCCGATATCGAGCGGTTGCGCGAACGGGCGGGGGTGGACAGTTGGGCGGTGTTCGGCGGCTCCTGGGGCTCCACCCTGGCGCTGGCCTACGCCGCGACCCATCCGGACAGGGTGTCGGCGCTGATCCTGCGCGGCGTCTTCCTGCTCACCCGGCGCGAGTTGCACTGGTTCTACCAGGACGGGGCCTCGATGCTGTTCCCCGACGCCTGGGCGCGCTTCCTCTCGCCGATCCCCGAGGCCGAACGCGCCGACCTGATGGCCGCCTACCATCGCCGCCTGACCCACGACGACCCGGCGGTCCAGGCGGAGGCGGCCTCGGCCTGGAGCCGGTGGGAGGGCGACACCATCTCCATCCGGGGGCCCGAGGCGCGCCCGGCCAAGTTCAACGAGACCGCCTTCGCCGTCGCCTTCGCCCGGATCGAGTGCCACTATTTCCGCAACGCCGGCTTTTTCGCCCACGACGGCTGGCTGCTGGATCAGGTTCCCCGCCTGCGCCACATCCCGACCTGGATCGTGCAGGGTCGCTTCGACGTGGTGACGCCCCTGGACTCCGCCTGGAAGCTGAAGACGGCCTGGCCGGAAGCGCGGTTGGAGGTGATCTGGGACGCCGGCCACGCCTCCACCGAGCCCGGCACCATCAGCGCCCTGGTCCGCGCCACCGACGCCGCGCTCACCGCGAGCTGAGGCCGGGGGCGCGCGATCCGCAACCAAGCCTTCTCGGTATGCGTATCTTTGCGCAGACTCTAAGGCTGAAGGGCGACGATCATGAACGCGAAGCTGCTGGCCGGGGCCTTGCTGGCGACCGCGGCGCTCACCGCCGGATGCGCCTCCATGGACGGCGCGCAGACCGCCCTGGCCCCCGAACCCGCCAAGCCGATCGAGACCGCGAAGTTCTACACGGGGCGCTGGTACGAGATCGCCCGCACGCCGATGAAGCTGACCAAGGACTGTGTCGCCGGCACCACGGACTACTCGCCCACCTCCGACGGCGGCATCTTGGACACCGACGCCTGCCGGATGGACATGCCCGCGGGCAAGGCGAAGACCTTCGCCGGCCCGGTCACCATCCTGAACCCCGGCCAGAACAACAAGGTGCGCGTCGGCTACAAGGTGTTCGGCATCTTCACCGTGGATCGCACTTACTGGATGGAGGACCACGGCGAAGACTATTCGTGGTTCATCGTCACCGATCCCAAGTTCGACATGCTGTCGCTGTTCACCCGAGACCCCCGGCCGCCCCGGAGCGAGGTCGAGCAGCTCACCGCCCGGGCCAAGGCCATGGGGTATGACGCGAGCAAGCTCGAATACCCCGCGCAGTTCCCGGCCGGGACAGGTTGACCCTCGGCGTTAGAGCCGGATGCCGTCAGGCGTAAACGCCGTCAGTCGCCTCATGCGGAGCTTGTCGAAGGACGGGGCGTTCGCCGTCGGTGCTGCGGCCTCCTCCTTCGACGGGCTGAGGATGAGGCCGCGTTTAAGCTAAGCGATTTCGGCCGGCATCGTCTTGCCCCAGCCTTCACATCAGCTTGTCGAGGGTGATCGGGAGGTCGCGGATCCTCTTGCCCGTCGCGTTGAAGACGGCGTTGGCCACCGCGGCCCCGACGCCGGTGATGCCGATTTCGCCGATGCCCCGGGCGCCCATGGGGGCGTGCGGGTCGGGTTCGTCGACCCACATGACCTCGATCTCCGGCACGTCCATGTGAACGGGGACATGATACTCGGCCAGGGACGGGTTCATGATCCGGCCCGTCCGCTCGTCGAACAGGGTGTCCTCCATCAGCGCCAGTCCTAAGCCCATGATGATGCCGCCACGGAACTGGCTGGTGGCGGTCTTGGCGTTCAGGATGGTCCCGCAGTCGAAAGCGGCGAGGAACCGGCTGACCCGCACCTCCCCGGTGATCGCGTCCACCCGGACCTCGCAGAACATCGCCCCGTGGGAGTGCATGGACCAGTGCTGCGTCTCCAGCGGCGGCGGCGCCTCGCCCTCGACGGTGACCTCCTCGCGCTGGGCGCGGGTCAGGATGGAGGTGTAGCTCTCGCAACGCTCGGGCTCGTCCAGCTTGCACAGACCGCCGTTCAGACCGCCGACCTCCTCCGGCTTCAGTCCGGCCAGGGGCGAGTCGTTGCCGGCGAGCTTCAGCAGTTCGGTCACAAGAGCGCGGTGGGCGACGATCACGCTGATCCCGATCGAGGCCGTCTGCTGGGAGCCGCCGGCCAGCACCCGCCCCGGCAAGGTGCTGTCGCCATAGACGAACTCCACCTCGTCCATGGTCAGGCCCAGCCTCTCGGCCGCAACCTGGCTCTGGGCGGTGGCGGTGCCCATGCCCATCTCGTGCGCCGCGATCGAGACCTTGGCGCGGCCGTCGCGGCTAAGGCTGATCCGCGCCGCCCCGCCGGGCATGCGGTGGTAGGGATAGGTCGCCGTCGCGCAGCCGACGCCCACGAGCCAGTCCCCCTCGCGCCGGGCGCCGGGTTTCGCCTTGCGATCGGTCCAGCCGAAGCGGTCGGCCCCCATGCGCCAAGCCTTCCCAACCGCGCGCTGGGAGAAGGGCAGGCCGGTGGTGGGGTCCTTCTCCGGCTCGTTGCGCAGGCGTATCTGGATCGGGTCCATGTCCATGGCGTGGGCCAGTTCGTCGATGGCGCACTCCAGGGCGAAGCTGCCCACCGCCTCGCCGGGAGCGCGCATGAAGGTGTTGGCGACCATGTCGAGCTTGGTCGTCTCCACATCCAGCTTGAAGCTCTTGGCGGCGTAGCTGCTGCGGGCCGGCAGGATGAAGGGCTCCGGCATGTTGTTATGGGAGGTCATGGCCACCGAGCCGGTATGGATCAGGGCGTCAAAGCCGCCGTCGTCCTGGGCGCCGATGGCCACCCGCTGTTCGGTCACGGTGCGGCCGCCGACGATCCGGAACACGCCCTCCCGCGAGACGGTCAGCCGGACCGGCCGCCCCGCAAGCTTCGCCGCCGATGCGCCGAGAATCTGATGCTGCCAGAGCGTCTTGCTGCCAAAGCCCCCGCCCACGAAGGGCGAAGTGACATGGACCTGCTCTTCCTTCAGGCCGAACACCTGGGCCAGGGTCCAGGCGACGTGAACCACGGCCTGGGAGGCGTCGTGGACCCGAAGCTCGTCGCCCTCCCAGCCGAGCGTCACGGCGTGCAGCTCGATCGGGTTGTGGTTGTGCCGGGGCGTCGTGTACGTCACGTCCACCTGGTGCGGCGCGGCGGCCAGCTCCGCCTCGGCGTCGTGGATTGCAAGCTTCAGCGGCTCGCCCTGGAAGACGCCGGGCGTGGTTCCGTTCGCCTTGCCCTCCGCCAGGGAGGTGACGGCGTGCTCGGCCTCATAGGTGACCCGGATCAGCGACTGGGCGTGGTCGGCCTGCTCCTGCGTTTCGGCCAGGACCACCGCGACCGGCTGGCCGTTCCAGTGGATGCGATCGTCCTGCATCACCGGAATGTCGTCGCCGCCTGCCGCCTTGGCGTCGGAGCCGAAGGCCGGCGTCGGCTTCAGCCGGGGTGCGTTCAGGTGGGTCATCACCAGCACCACCCCCGTCGCCGCCTCGGCCTCGGCGGTGTCGAGGGCGGCGATGCGGCCCTTGGCGATGGTGGAGTATTTCAGGGCGGCGTAGGTCAGCGCCTGCATGGGAAACTCGGCGGCGAATCGCGCCTGTCCTGCGACCTTGAGCGGGCCGTCGATACGAGACACCGGCGCGCCGATCAGCCCATGCTTGTGGCGGATCAGCGGGTCGGGCTTGCCGCCGGGGATGAAACGGTCAGGAGCGAGGGCCACGGCCTTCTTCACCACCGCCTGGACGCCATCCTGGATGAGGCTCATCGCTCGGTCTCCGTGGTTGCCATCAACTTGCCCAGCGTGTCGGTGATCAGCCGCCGGGCCAGTTCGATCTTGAAAGCGTTGTCCCGAAGGCCTCGGGCAGGGTCGAGCTCGGCAGCCGCCGCGTCGCGGAAGCTGGCCTCGGTGGCGGCCGCACCCTGTAGGAGCGCCTCCGCCTTCTCCGCGCGCCAGGGCTTGTGTGCAACGCCGCCGAGCGCCAGCCGCACCGCCTTGACCTTGCCGTCCTCCACCTCCAGCCCCGCCGCCACCGAGACCAGGGCGAAGGCGTAGCTCGCCCGGTCCCGCACCTTGCGATAGGTCGAGCGGGCGGCGATGGGGCTCGGCGGGAGGGTCACCGCGGTGATCAGTTCGCCGGGCCGCAGGTCCGTCTCCACCTGCGGCGTCTCGCCCGGCAAGCGGTGGAACTCGGTTAGGGCGATGTCGCGCGGCCCGCCTGCGCCCTCCACCGTCACGACCGCATCCAGGGCCGCCAGAGCCACGCACATGTCGGACGGATGGGTGGCGACGCAGGCGGGAGAGGCCCCCAGGATCGCGTGGATGCGGTTGAAGCCGTCGACGGCGTCGCAACCCTGCCCCGCCGCATGCTTGTTGCAGTGCGCGGCCTCGTCATAGAAGTAGGTGCAGCGGGTGCGCTGCATCAGGTTTCCGCCCACCGTCGCCATGTTGCGGATCTGGGCCGACGCGCCGGCGAGGATCGCTTGGGCCAGAACGGGATAGCGCTCCCGCACCCGCCGGTCGGCCGCCACCGCGGTGTTCTTCACCCCCGCGCCGATCCTGAGCCCGCTGTCCGACGTCTCCTCGATCCCGCAGGAGAGGCCCGTGACGTCCACCAGGATCGCGGGATGCTCGATGGTTTCGCGCATCAGATCGACGAGGTTGGTGCCGCCGCCCAGATAGCGGGCGCCGGGGCGGGCCCCGAGCGTCAGCGCTGCGCCGGCATCCGCCGGGCGCTCATAGGAGAACGGGTTCATCAGGCGGCCCTTCTCGTGTCTGCATCGGCGTCGGCGCCGCCGAACGTCTCCCGGATCGCCTCGACGATGCCGTTATAGGCGCCGCAGCGGCACAGATTACCGCTCATCCGCTCGCGCAACTCGTCGTCGCTGAGGGCGATCGTCTCCAGGGTCAGGTCCTCGGTGACGAAGCTCGGTACGCCGCGTTCGAGTTCAGCGGCCATGCCGATCGCCGAGCAGATCTGGCCCGGCGTGCAGTAGCCGCACTGAAAGCCGTCGTACTGCACGAAGGCCTCCTGCAGCGGGTGGAGCGCGCCCGGCGCCCCGATCCCTTCGATGGTGGTGATCGCGCGCCCCTCGTACTGGACCGCCAGCGCCAGGCAGCTGTTGATGCGCTCCCCGTCCACCAGGACCGTGCAGGCGCCGCACGCCCCCTGGTTGCAGCCCATCTTGGTCCCCGTCAGCCCCAGGTGCTCCCTCAGGAGGTCCAGCAGTGAGGTGCGGACATCGACGGTGGCGTCCACCTGCCGGTCGTTGATGGTGAAGCGCAAGGCGGCCCCCAGGAGATGGTGCTGACGAACTTACACGAGGAGAGCGGCCACCTCGCAGCGCTGCAAATGGCGATGATCCCTGCGAAGGCCAGCCCGCGTGAGGCTCAAGGCTTGTGGAAAGTCACCCTGCTCGACGGGAGGACCCCCGGCCTTTCGGAGACCAGAAAGCCGCGACGCGCCTCAAGCCGCGGCAATGGCCGCGTTCAGCTAGCGCCGGATAACTATGGCCGTCGCCGCCAGCATTCACCTCAGGATGAGGCCGAATGAAGCCGTGTCGATTCCACCTGGAGGGCCGTGCTCTAGTGGCAGTAGCGCGTCGGCAGCCAGCCGCCGTGGGTGGGGCTGTAGGAGACGAAGCAGTCGCCCCAGGCGGCGCCGATCTTGGTGTAGCTGCACTTGCCGCCCTGGCACGACCAGCCCGCGCCCTTGGACGGCGGGAAGCTGGCGGGTTGGGTGGGCGCCGGCTCCGGCGGCCCGATCTGGCCCAGGATGGGCGCGCCCTTATAGGTCGGATAAGGGGTCGGCGCGCCGATCGCGTCGGGGGCGGCGACCAGGCCCGCCGTCAGCGCTGCAAGAGCCAGATAGACGGCCCGGGGGCCCTGGGCACGAGAAGGTTTCACGTCTGGGCTTCCGGCTGAAGAGGGGGTGGGACGGGCGGTCATTGCGGTGCGGGCACGGCGTGCAGGCTGTTGGCCGGCAGATAGCCGACCCCGCCTCGGGACCCGAGGTCCAGGGCGCACCAGCCGGCCTCGCAAGAAATGACCTTGAACATCATGTGCGCCTTTTCCTCGTCGATCACGGGACCGGGCAGGCTGGGCGTCCGGCGGATGAAGACGGCCGCGATGTTCACCGCGTACCCTCCCGCCTGCGGTTGGGCCGACATAGTGGGAGGCGAGGAAGCCGGCTGGGCGTAAGACAGGGCGGCGGCGAGAAGGAGGGGCGCGATCATGCGGGGGTCCCATCGTTGGGGGGAAATTGGGCGATGGCGCGAAAGATCAGATCGGCGACCTGCCCGGGGTGCTCCTCGTGCGCCAGGTGTCCCCCCGGCGTCCGCATCACCTCGGCCATCCTGACCCGGCGCGCCACCGCGTCGGACTGGGCGGGTGGGATCGCGCGGTCGCCTTCGGCGGCGATCAGGGCCAGGGGACAGCCGAGGCTGTGCAGCTCGCCGAGCACCGAGCGCGCCTGCCACCCCGCCATCATGGCGAAGGCCGCGCTGACGTGGCCGCGCCTGGCGAACAGGCGGCGATAAAGCTCCACACCCAGGGGGTCGAGGTCGGAGCCGGTGCCGCGGATCACCTGCTCCACATGGGCGGTGGAGGCCCGCCAGGCGAACAGCTGCGCCGCCGGGGCCAGGCTGGCGGCCTTCGCCAAAGCGGGGAACAGCGAGCCGCTGAAGGCGTGGTGCGGCTGCAGCGCGCCGTTCAGCGCCACCAGCCCGCGGGGGGAAGCCGCGCCGGTCAGCGCCAGCGCCGCGCCGAGCGCCGCGCCGGCGGAATGGCCCACGATCACGTCCGGCTCCACGCCGAGCTGGGCCAGCAGAGCGCCTACGGCTGCGGCCATGCCCCGCTGGGTGAAGGCGTCCTGCCGCGCCGGCGCGCCGCTGAAGCCATGGCCCGGCATGTCCAGCGCGGTGATGCGGAAACGCTCCGCCAGCAGCGGCCCCAGGTCGCGCCAGCTGTGGGTCGCCGCCGCGGCGCCGTGCAGCAGCAGCAGGTCCGGCCCTTCGCCATACTGCTGCACGTGCCAGCGGACGCCGGCGGCGTCGGTGAACAGGCTGTGGCGGCGGAGCGGCCAGTCCCGCCCGTCCAGGGACCAGATCGGCCGGTCGCTCGCCCCCGCAGGGGCGGCGAACAGGCGCGGCAGGGCGGCGGACAGGCTCATGCGCGCCCCCCCACGGCGTCGCGCGCGGCGCGAACGGTCTGGGCGATGGCTTCGGCCTGGACGTGGGGCAGGCGCAGATAGCGCGCGCCCATGGCCTGGGCGACGGCGCCCGCCTGGGCCTCCCCCCGGGGCGAGATGTCGATGAACACGCTGTCCAGCTTCAGCCCCGCGAGCTCGCGCCCCGCCGCCAGGGCGTCGGCGGCGCCGGCGGCGCGCCCCTGTTCGCCGCTTCGCGCCACGTTGGCGCGGGCGTCGCTCATGAACACCAGCAGCGGCTGCTCGCCGCGCTCGCGCGCCGCACACGCCAGGCGGCCGCTGGCGGTGATGGCGTGGGCCAGCGGCGTCGCGCCCCCGGCCGCCATCTCTCCCAACCGCCGCCGGACCCGGGTCAGGGACCGGGTGGGGGGCAGCACCACCTCGGCTACGGATTTGCGGAAGCTGATCAGCGCCACCTGGTCGCGCCGGGCGTAGCAGTCGGCCAGCAACAGCTCCACCGCGCCCTTGGCCTCCGCCAGCCGCTGCATGGCGGCGGAGCCCGATGCGTCCACCACGAACACCACCGCGCCCCGCTGCGGCGGCTTGCGAACGCGCACGCGGAAGTCGGCGGGGCGCACCTGCACCCTGTTCCGGTCGCCGCTCGAAGACGGAGGCGTCTGGGCGGCGCGAAGGCCCTGCCAGGGCGCGGCCGCCTTCAGCGTGTCCACCAGCGCCAGCCGTCGCGGGGCGCCGGAGGTAGGACGCCGGACGCCGGCCGGGGCGCCGCGCTCGCTCATGCGTCCCCGTGGCGCCCGGCCCCGGACGCGGCCGCCGCCGTGGCTCGCCGTAGCCGCTCCGCCGGTGGCGGACGAGAACACGCCGTCCAGCGCCGCGGCGCGGACCGCCGCGAGGGTCATGTCCGCAAGCTCCGACGATGAGGGCTCCGACGATGAGGGCCCGGGCGATGAAGGCTCGGGCGGGGCGGCCTGCTGGTTAGGCCCGGTCTGGCTCGGCCCGGTCTGGCTCGGCCCGGTCTGGGTCGGCCCGGTCTGGGTCGGCCCGGTCTGGCTCGGCCCGGTCTGGCTCGGCCCGGTCTGGGGCGCAGAGCGGTCGTCGGCGGGCGGTGAAGGGTCGCTGGGGGACGAGGCCTGGGGCTCGCTGTCTTGCGGCTCACTCGCTTCGGGGCTCTGCGGCGCGTCCGGCAGGTGGCGGGCCCTGGAGGCGAGCACCAGGGCGGCGGCTGCGGTGACGTGCGCGCGCTCGACCCGGGGACGCCCCTCCAGGGCGGCGAGGATGCGGGCGACGGAGGTGCAGAACCGCGCCGCCCGGAGCGACGGCTCGCCCACCGCCATCGCCGCGCCGCACAGGGCCTCGCGCGCAGCAGGGGGAAGCGTGACGCGCGCCAGGCGGACCCTGGCCAGGGCGACCTGGGCGGCCAACTCGGCGGCGGGAAGGGCGAGCGCAGCGGAGTCGGGTTCGACGTGCAGGGCCAGCCGCTCTCGCAGCGCCGCAGGCGCGCGCTCGTCCACGTCGCGGCCGTCGTCCAGGGCCAGCAGGGCGAAACGGGCGGGGGAGCGGTGGCTGAGGCCGTCCCGGGCGAGATCGATGAAGCCCTTGTCCAGGGCGGCGCAGAGTTCGGCGGCGACGCTCGTCTCCAGCCTCTCGGCGCTGGGCGCCGCCACCCAGCCGCCGTCCGCCTCCGCCAGCAGGCCGCGCTGCATCACCGGGCGACGGGACTGCAGCGTCGCCCCCAGGTCGAGCCCGCCGCAGAGCCGGTCCAGGCCGACCGACAGAGGTAGGCGACGCACGGGCCCCTCGCCGCCGCTGAGCGCGATCGCCAGGTCGGCCCAGGCCTGGGCCGAGGTCGCGTCGGCGCGCACGACGGCCCCGCCCAGCCCGATCGGATCGACCGCCAGCACCGCCGCCGCGAGGATGGCGGGCGACAGGGCCTGGAGGTGCAGGCCTCCGGACCGCGTGGCGGCGGGTGGGGCGGTCGCCGGCCTCATGAGGCGAACACGTCGTCCAGCGCCCGGCCGATCCGGGCGTCCGCCTCGCCGCCGTCCGAGCCGGAGCGGCCCAGGCGATGGCTGAGCGACAGGCCCGCGACCTTGCGCAGATGCGCGACCGTCACCGTGGAGCGTCCCTCCAGCGCGGCGGCGGCGCGGGCGGCGCGGAGCAGGGTCAGCTCGCCCCGCACGCCTTCGCACTTCAGCGCCATGCAGAGCGCCGCGGCCCGTTCCAGAATCTTGCGGGGCGTCGCCACCGACGGACAGGCGGCCTGGGCGGCGGCCAAGCGGGCGGCGAGCGTCCGCTCACGCCCGGCCCATCGGGTATGGAAGGCGGTCGGATCGCGGTCGAAGGCGTCGCGGCGGCTCAACACCTCCACCCGCTCAGCCAGGGTGGAGGGCGCGCGCACGTCCACCGACAGGCCGAAGCGGTCGAGCAGCTGGGGCCGCAACTCCCCTTCCTCAGGATTGCCGCTGCCCACCAGCACGAAGCGGGCGGGGTGGCGCACGCTCAACCCGTCGCGCTCCACCACGTTGACCCCCGAGGCCGCCGCATCGAGCAGCAGGTCGACCAAGTGGTCCTCCAAGAGGTTCACCTCGTCCACATAAAGGAAGCCCTGGTCGGCCCGGGCCAGCAGGCCGGGCTGGAACACCCGCTTCCCGCTGCTCAGCGCCTGCTCCAGGTCCAGGCTGCCCACCACGCTGTCCTCGGTGGCGCCGAGCGGCAGGTCGACCACCGCGGCGGGCTTAGCGCTGCCGGTTTCGCCGGTCACAGGGGGCAGAAGGGCGGCCAGCGCCCGGATGGTGGTGGACTTGCCGGACCCCCGGTCGCCCATCGCCAGCACGCCGCCCACCGATGGCGACACCGCACAGATCATCAGCGCCAGCTTCAGCGCCTCCTGCCCGACGATGGCGCAGAAGGGATAACCGCCGCCGCCGGGCGCAGGCGCCGCCTGGCCCGGATCGACCGCCGCCGTCTCAACGCTCGGCGCCGCGAGCTCGACGACGGGCCTGCTCGGCGCCGGCCCGGGCTCGCCCCCGTGCAGGTCCGAGCCCCAGGCCTCTCCCGGGCGCGCTAGGTCCAGCATCGCTGGCCCCTCGATCCCGGGCGACATCTGGCGGGGTTGACCATCACTGGGCCTCGGCGGCGTAGCGGTGCAGGAACGCCGCGTCTTCCGCCGCCCGACCGCCCTGCGCCGACCTCAGCGAGGCCACCTGGCCAGGCGCGGGCCCCGCCAGTTCGGGGAAGCTGGAGAGCAGGTTGGCGCCGTTCAGCGGCTTGGGTCCGCCGATGTGGCAGGTGGTGCAGTTCACCAGCCCGTTGCCGTCCAACGACCCCAGCTCACGCGGCGGCTCGGTGGGCGAGACGGTCGGGTTGGGGCCCATCCGCGCCTGGGGCATGACGGCCCGCAGCGGATAGACGTAGCGCTGGTTCAGTTGCTGCGTCATACGGAAGCCGTACAGGGCGGTCCAGCGCGCCGGCGGCGAACCCTTCCAGTCCTGGAACGCCACGCTGGTGTGACAGTAGGTGCAGTTCACCCCGATGCCGTCCGACATCTGCATCATCATCTCATAGACGCGGGTCGCCTCGCTGTAGGAGCCGATGTCGCCAGTGGGCGTCGCCGTGCGGCTTTCCACGTGGATGGGATTGTTCTGCAGATAGTATTCGTCCCAGCCGGCGTTGGGGAAGAAGTCGCGCACGGTGTGGGCGGTCTCCTTGAACTCCGACGGCGCGCCCAGGATGCCGGTCTTGGGCAGGGGCGCGTCGATGAACCAGGCCTTGGGCGGCATGGGCTGGCCCCGGTGGCAGGTATAGCAGGTGACGCCCACCTCCCCCACGTGGCTCTTCCAGTCAGCGTTGATGTACTGGGTCATCTGCAGCATCCGCCGGGCGACCAGCTTGCGCGGGTTGGCGTCCGAGGCGAAGTCGTTCCCGGCGTGGCAGAAGCCGCAGCCCTGCTTGGGCGCGACCCATTCGGTCAGGGCGTACTGCAGGCGCATGAACTCCTGCGGCGACAGCCCCTTCAGCACCTGGACGTTCTTGAAGCCCCCGGCGGGGACCTCCACGGAGGCCGGGATGGGCGCCGGCAGGGCGTTCAGCGGCTGCTTCTCCCAGGGGCGGGTGAACTGGATCATGTTCTCGCCCCGGTAGCCGACCTCCTGGGAGATCGGCGGCTTCTCCCAGTTCGGCACCGTGATCAGGAAGATGGCCCCGATGGCCGCGACGAAGGCGGCGATGAGGATGAGGGTTCCTGTCCTCATTTCGGCGGCGCCCAGGTCAGGCCGTTCTGCTTCAGCAGTTCGGGGTGAACATAGCTAGGGGTGGGGTAGTAGGGGGCGATGCCGTGCTGGATGGCCCACAGGTGCCAGTTGTCCACCACCGTGCCGGTGAGCAGGATGCCGATGCCGCCGGTCAGGGTGGTCAGCACCGCGAACCACCAGATCCAGCGGTGGATCGACTCGTAGGTGGCGTTGAAGCCCATGGTCCAGCGCCAGAACAGGGCCGAGCGCTCGGCGGCGGTGCCGCGGTCCACGATCTGGCGGGTCTCGCGCTCGCCCCCGAACCGCTGCACCGCCAAGATCACGCCCCCGTGCATCACGAACAGCATGGTCGACCCGTACAGGAAGACGATTGAAAGCATGTGGAACGGGTTATAGTAGAGGTTGCCGTAGCGGACCGAGAAGGTCGCGGTCCAGTTCAGGTGCGGCACGATCCCGAACGGCACCGCCTCGCTCCAGCTGCCGAGCAGCAGCGGCCGGAAGAAGCCCAGGACCAGAAACAGCCAGATCGAGGAGGCGAACGCCCAGGGGATGTGGGTGCCCATGTTGAGCGCCCGGGAGCGCGTGTACATGCGTATCCACCACAAGGTCACCGAGATGGTCAGCGAAAGTCCCGCCAGCAGCCACCAGCCGCCCTCTTCCAGCGGCGGGAAGTGCAACCCGTACTTGGGCGCGGGCGGATCGAGCGACAGGAAGGGCAGCATCTTCAGGAACCGCAGCGGGTTCCAGCCCACCGAGGCCCACATATTGAGCCCGATGATCTCGAAGGCGGTGATCCCGAAGGCGAGCGACGCGATGCCCCAGCCGCCGAGATAGACCGGGCCGATCTGGGCCTCGCCGATGCGGCCGATCAGGTTGGAGGCGAACCAGCCCTCCGTGCCGCCCTTGGGGCCGATCCGCTTCATGTCGGCCGGCGGCAGCGGCGGGCTGTCGTCGGGACCCTCCACCACGATCTGGGTGTAGAGGCTGTGATAAGTCGGAAGGAGGCTCATCTCACTTGAACCCGTGCGCTGACCAGAGGGGAAGGTTGAGATACCAGTCGAACCAGTAGGGCCATCCGCGGCTCCACAGCGGGCCGGCGATGATCACCGACACCGCGCTCCAGAAGCCTGCATTCAGGCCGAGCAGAAGACCCAGGCGGTGGATGCCAAGCTCGCCGATGGAATAGGCGATGGTGTCGCGGAACAGCGCGCTGCCGTGGCCGCCGTACTTCACCGTCTCGCCCTTGGGCGGATTGGACATGGCCAGGATTTCGCCGCCGTGCAGGGCGAGCGCGAAGGTCGTGGTGAAGAAGCAGGTCACCGCGATCATGTGCGCGGGGTTATAGTGCCAGTGCAGGTTCTGGTAGCCGTAGTTCGACACCCAGTCCAAGTGGCAAAGTATTCCGTAAGGAAAGCCGTGGCCCCAGGCGCCCATCAGCAGCGGCCGGATCACCACCAGGGCGACATAGGCCAGCACCGCGAAGGAATAGCCGATGGGCACATGCAGGCCCATGCCGAGCTTGCGGCAGATCTCGACCTCGCGCAGCGCCCAGGAGCTGAACGCCCCGAGTGCGCAGAGCGTGATGATCTGCCAGAGACCGCCCTCGGCCAGGGGGGCTAGGCCCAGGCCCCTGGAGATGGCCGGCGGCGCGATGCAGATCTGCATCGGGTTCCAGGTCGGGCCGAGCGCCGCGCCCCAGAGGATAAGTCCGGTGCCGAGCACCGAGCAGAAGATGGCCGTGACCCCGAAGAAGCCGACGTAGAACGGCCCCACCCAGAAGTCGAACAGGTCGCCGCCGATGAGCGTACCGCCGCGGACCCTGTATTTGTGCTCGAAGCTGAGCATGGACATGGTGTGTGGCCTATTGAGCGTGGGCGGGGAAAGCCTTGCGAAAGTGTCCGGCCGCCGGGCGCTAACCCTGCGGCCGGACGGTCCTTCAGCCAGGCGTGGTCGGCGTGGCCGGGGCGGAATAGGCCCCGTTCGGCGGTGACTGCGACATGTCCCCTTGCGGAGCCGAGCCGGAGGTCATGCCGGCGGCCGGATAGCCGGCCGGGGTGGGGGTGGTGCTGTAGGCCGGAGGCGGGCCTTCGCGCGTGTTCCCCGTCACCTCGCCCGGCGAGGACAGCCAGTTGTAGCGGTCCGTCGAGAGCAGGATGAAGTGGATCAGAAGCGCCAGGACCAGCAGGAAGGCGAACAGCCCCACCAGAGCCCTGCGCGGATCGAAGAGAAGCCAGACGCGGTGCATGGCTGTCCCCCTTATCCGAGCTTGGGCGCAGGCGGCGCCATCGGCGCGACCGTGGAGACCGCGGCCACCGGATGACGCGCCTGGGTCGGGCTCGTCTCATGGCCCCAGGGACGCCACGACCAGGCGGCGATGTGGGCCAGGATGGCGATCAGGGTGAACACCGCGAAGCTGATCAGGAAAAGGCGGTTGAATTCCTTCGCCTGGATCTCGGTCAGCCCCGAGAGCGTGACCTCAGGGCCGCCGCGGTAAACGGACGTCCCTAGAGGGGGTGGGGATGGATCATAACTCGACATGATGTCCTCTTCAGGCTGGAGCGCGGGTTTCAGGGGCGCCGGACGGCCCGCTTGTGGCGGCGTCGGCAGGTGTCCGGGGCCCACTCCCCAGGGACGGCGTCGGTGCGGGGGCTGAGCCGCCTAGCACCATGTTGAGGCTCACTCGTTCCGCCCCGGCCGCGCGCGCGGCGGCTTCGCCCGCCTCGCGCAGGCGCTTGGCCGCGGAGATGCGCAGCAGGAAGGGCTCGGCGGCGATGAGCTGCTCCAGCGCCTCCCGGGCGTCCTCGTCCCAGGGGATGGAGGCGATCGGGCGGGCCGGGGTGGCCTCGAGCTTGTCCAGGTCGGCGCCGAGAGGCAGGATGTGGAAGAGCGCGTCGAACAGCGCGTTGCAGACCTCCTGCACCAGGTAGGTCGCCCCCGCATATCCCATGAACGGCGTTCCGGTGGCACGGCGCACGATGGCCCCGGGGAAGGACGCCGGGATGAACACCGAGCGGCCGCCGAGCTCGGCCGCATACATCCGCTCGTTGAACGAGCCGAACAGGATGAAGGGCGGGGTGGCCTTCAGCGCCGCCCGGACCGCTGTGTTGTCGGGCTTCACCCCGGGCTTGCGCGACACCGAGAAGGCGCAGGGCAGGCCCATCTCGTCTTCCAGGAAGCGGCGCACGCCTCGGGCGTAGGTGTCGGTGGCGACGATGGCGAAGCTGGCGGTGGCGAAGAAGTCCTGGGTGACGCTGCGCCAGAGATCCCAGATCGGCTGCAGGGTCGACGCCTTTTCCCGAGCGATGAAAGGTTCGGGGTCCACGCCGGTCAGCTCTCCCAGCGCCCGCAGGAAGTTGGTGGTGGCGAACATGCCGATCGGCGCGGCGAGGTAGGGCTTGTCCAGGGTCTCGCAGAGCAGCCGCCCGAACTCGCGGTACATGCAGACATTGACCTCGCCGTCGGCGAGGCGGGGGATGTCGGGCAGCGCCGAGCCCAGCGGGAAGCTGAGGTTCACCTCGCAGCCGATCCCCTCGATCAGGCGGCGGATTTCGGCCACGTCGGAGGCGGTGTTGAAGGTCCCGTAGATGGGGCCGACGATGTTCACCTTCGGTTTTGCGCCCTCGACCTTGGGCTTTGACTTTTTGGCCTTGGGCGCACCGAATTCGGTCCACAGATAGTTCAAGGCGCGGTCGGCGCACTGCCACTGGTCTTCGTCGATGGTGCGGGGCAGGAAGCGCCTAAGGTTCGAGCCCTCCGGCGTCACCCCGCCGCCGATCATCTCGGCGATGGAGCCGGTGACCACGATGGCGGGCAGCTTCGTGTCCTGGCTGGCGTTGGCGCGGCTCATGGCGGCCTCGGTGCCGTGCATGGACAGCTCGTCTTCCGACAGGCCCGTGACGGCCACCGGCAGCTCGTGCGGCGGCAGGCCGTCGGTGTAGTGCAGCACCGCCGTCACCGGCAGGTTCTCGCAGCCGACCGGGCCGTCGATCAGCACCCTCAGACCCTTGATCGCCGCAAAGGCGTAGACCGCGCCCCAGTATCCCCCCGCCCTGTCGTGATCGAGGACCAGCATCAGCCGATCTCCGCGAAGCTGCGTGCTTCGAGACAGGCTGCTCTGCAGCCTTCCTCAGCATGACGAATGTTGGGATGAGCCCACCCACTTTCGTCATCCTGAGGAGCCCCGAAGGGGCGTCTCGAAGGACGCAGATCCGGCAGTAGGATCACGCCGCCGCCTCCCCGGAGAAGAAGCTGACCATGCGGCCGAAGCGCTCGGCGCCCTGGGTCTGGCTGTTGACGATGGCGGCGAGCGAGGCCGCGCCCGCCGGCCCGAACAGGGGGCGCGACGAGATCATGTTGGTGAAATAGACGGCCGGGACGCCGCGCTCCTTGGCCTTCTGCACCACCGGCGTGGTGCCGATGGCGAGGTCGGGGCGGACCTCGTCCACGGCGGCGATGTCCTGTTCCAGGCTGGCGCGGAACTGCACGTGGGCGCCTCTGCTCTCCAGCCAGGCGGTGTCCTCGGCGTTCCAGGGGGTCTTGGGGCAGGCGGTGCCGACGTAGGGGACTTCGGCGCCGGCCTCGACCAGGGCCCGGGCCACCAGCAGTTCGGAGCCCTCGTAGCCCGACACCGTCACCCGGGCGGTGATCGGGTGGGCGGCGAGCGCGCCCTTCATCAGGGTGTGGGCGGCGTCCGCGGCGGCCTCGATCCTGGCCGGGGCGACTTCGGCGGCGGCGCCGATGGCGCTGAGCCAGGCGCGGGCGCCCTCGGCCCCCACGGGGCCGGAGCCGACCACGGGCCGGCCGGCGGCTGCGAACTCGCGCACGGCCGAGGTGTAGAAGGGGTGGATGGCGGCGATGACCCGGCTGTCCAGCGCCGCGTACAGGTCGCGCCACTCCCGCGCCGGCACCTGGGGCGCCACGGCCAGGCCCATGGGGGCGAGGAGCGCCGCGATGCCCATGGGGTCGGCCGGGAACATCTCGCCGAGCAGGGCGACGGCCGGGAGGTCGGTCTGGGTGCGAGGCCGGCTGACCGGACCCTGTTCCGCCTCGAGCCGGGCATAGCGCAGCATGGCCCCGGCCAGCACGTCCTTGGCCTCCGCATGGGTCGGCACGCCGAAGCCCGGCACGTCGATACCCAGGATCCGCACCCCGTCGATCTGGCGCGGCAGGCGGTCGAGCGGCACGCCGGACGCGGTGGGGACGCAGAGGTTGATCACCACCACAGCGTCGTAGGCGGCAGGGTCGGCGAGCTGGTGCACCGCGCCCAGGATGTCCTCGTAGATGCGCCCGGTGACCAGGGTCTCGCTGTCGAACGGCACGTAGCCGACGCTGCGCCTGGCGCCGTAGAAGTGGCTGGTGAAGGTCAGGCCGTAGACGCAGCAGGCCGAGCCGCAGAGCACGGTGGCGACCCGGCGCATCCGCAAGCCCACCCGGAGCGACCCGAACGCCGGGCACATGGATTGCGGCTGGTCGTGCGGCCCCTTGGGGTAGTCGGCGATCAGCTTGGCCAGCACCTCGCCCTTGCCGGCGGCCGTGGCCTGGGCGGAGAGCAGGGTGTCGCCGCTGTGGCACTTTCCTCCCTCCCCCTTGAGGGGAGGGTCGGGGTGGGGGGACGTTTCCGCCACAGGCGCGCCGGCCGCGGTGGGCTCCGTCAGGCGGACCCCCACCCCGACGCTCCCCTCAGGGGAGAGGGAGAGCGTCGGCGCCAGATCGTCGACGAGCGCCACGCTCACGCCCCCTCGTAGACGACTTCGAGGGAAGGCTTCTTGACCAGCTGGCCGGCGCCCATGTCCATTTCGGTGGCTGGCGTCAGCACGACGCTGCGCCCGACGCTGTCGCCGGAGAAGAGGTTCAGCAGGCCGTCCTGGGTCAGGGGCGTCGGCATCAGGGGGACCGAGCCGGTGATGGCTTCGGCCAGGGCCTCGAACATCGGCGCCCAGCGCCCGCCGGGCCGGCCGATGATCTCGTAATTGGCGGACTTCTTGCGGATGTCCTCGTTGGCCGGGATCGAGGCCAGGACGGGGATGGACACCGCGTCGGCGAAGGCCTGGGCCTCGCCGGAGCCGTCGTCCTTGTTGATCACGAGCCCTGCGACGCCCACCGCCCCGCCCATCTTGCGGAAGTAGTTGACCGCCGAGCAGACGTTGTTGGCGACGTAGAGCGACTGCAGGTCGTTGGACCCGACCACGATCACCTTCTGACACATGTCCCGCGCGATCGGCAGGCCGAAGCCGCCGCAGACCACGTCGCCCAGGAAGTCGAGCAGCACATAGTCGAAGCCCCACTCGTGGAAGCCGAGCTTTTCCAGCAGCTCGAAGCCGTGGATGATGCCGCGCCCGCCGCAGCCGCGCCCGACCTCGGGGCCGCCGAGCTCCATGGCGAAGACGCCGTCGCGGATGAAGCAGACGTCGCCGATGGCCACCGGCTCGCCCGCCGCCTTCTTGCGGGCCGAAGTCTCGATGATGGTGGGGCAGGACTTGCCGCCGAACAGCAAACTGGTCGTGTCACTCTTGGGATCGCAGCCGATCAACAGCACGCGCTTGCCCTGCTGGGCCAGCATGTAGGACAGGTTGGCCAGGGTGAAGCTCTTGCCGATACCCCCCTTGCCATAGATGGCGATGATCTGGGTGCCGGCGGCGGCGGCGGGCGATTTCAGCCCGCCGCTGGCGAAGTCGCTGACGTCCCCGTCGGCTTTGTGTCGGGTCTGGACCAGGGTCGTCATTGGGCGCTCCAGTCGAGGACCATCTTCAGGCAGGCGGGATCGTCGAAGGCGGTGGCGTAGGCGGACGGCGCGTCGGACGCGGCCCGCCGGTGGGTGATCAGGCCGGACAGGTCCAGCGCGCCGGCCTCGACCAGGCGGCTCACGGCGGCCATGTCGGCGGGCTTCCATTCGGCGGCGATGCGCAGGCGCGCCTCGCGCATGAAGGCGGGGGCGAAGTCGAAGCGCACCGGCTCGGCGTAGAAGCCGGCCAGCACCACCTCGCCGCCGGGCCTGAGCCGCGCGATCAGGGTGTCGAGCAGGGCGGGGTCGCCGCTGGCGTCGCAGATCACCGCATAGTCGCGGCGCGTGTCGTTCTCCGCGGTCGTGACGGCGTAGTCCCGGGCGCCCTTGGCGCGCGCGGCGTTCGTCTCCCAGACCGTCGGATCGCCGCCGAGCGCCACGGTCACCCGGGCCAGCAGCCGGCCGAGCACGCCGTGGCCTATGATGAGATCGGGCAGGGCGCCGCCTGCCAGGGCGTGGTGGGCGGTGCCGGCGAGCGCCAGCAGCACGGCCTCCTCGCCCAGGTCTCCCGGCGTGGGGACGATACGAGAGGCGGCGGTGATCAGTCTAGAGGCGGCGCCGCCGAACAGGCCGCGCACCTCGCCGAAGCAACGGGCGCCGGGCACGAACACCTGGCGTCCGATCAGGGCGCGATGGTCCGCCCCGGCGTCGACCACCCGGCCGACCGATTCGTATCCGGGGACGAGAGGATAGCCCATGCCGGGAAAGGCCGGCATGCGGCCGGTATAGAGCAGTCGCTCGGTGCCGGTGCTGACGCCGCTCCAGTCCACATCGACTACGACGTCGTCCGCGGTCGGATCAACCAGAGCGAGCCGATCCAGGGCGAGATCGCCGGGGGCTTTCAGCAGGGCGGCGACGGCTTCCATGGCGAACTCCAAGGAATGGCTGACGCCACACTACCGCCGCATCCTCGAACGTCAACTGCGGCTGACACTAAAACTGTAAGTCTTATTGGACGGTTGCGCCGTTTGCCGCGCGGACGCTCATCAGCCGGGTCAGGAAGGGTCGACGGGTGCGACGTTCTTGCAGGCCCGGCAACCCCACCCGCGCCGCCATGGCCGCGAGTTCCCCGGGCGTACGGAGCCGCCCCTGGCCCATGGCCAGAAGGTAGAGCCCGAAATAGGCGTCGGTGATGCGCGCGTCGGCGGCGTCCCCGCGCATCGGTTCGGCCACCACCAGCAGTCCCCCCGGCGCCAAGGCGCCTCGGGCGGTGCGCAGGATGTCCAGGGCTGTGTCATCGTCGTGGTCGTGCAGGATGCGCACCAGCGACACGACCGCGAAACGTCCCGGCGCGGAGCCGGAGCGGAAGTCGCCGCCGACCGCCTGCAGCCGTCCCGCCAGGCCTTCCCGGGCGAACCGTTGCTGCGCCAGGGCCGCGACGCCCGGCAGGTCGAACAGCACGCCGCGGAGCGCCTGGGTCCGCATCGCCGCCTGCGCCAGGAAGACGCCTTCCCCGCCGCCGAGGTCCAGCCAGGGCCCCTCGCCGCGATAATCCAGCGCATCCAGCACGTCCGTGGCGATGAAGTCCTGCGACGCGCTCATCACCGCGCTGTAGGGCGAGACCTGGGTCCTCTGCAGCGCGGACGGATCGGCCGAGCGGGCGTAGGGCCAGAAGCCCCCCAGCGCCGTCGCCCGCTCGGGATGGCGCAGGAAGGCCACGGGGTCCGTCAGGTCGCGGTAGAGGGCGCCGTGGTGGCCGATCATGGCGGCGATGCCGCCTTCGCGCGCCATCAGCGGACCGCCGAGCGGGCCGAGCCCGTATCTCGGCCCTCGCCGGCTGAACAGCTCCAGGGCGCAGGCGGCGTCCAGCAAACGGCGCGCGGCGTCGGGCGGCAGGTCGCAATGCTCCGCCACTTCGACCGCTGTGCGCGGCCGCGCCGCCAGCCAGGCGAACAGGTCGAGCTGAACGCAGGCCAGCAGCACCTGGGCGTGCACGAACCCGGCGCAAAGGTCGAACAGCGCCCCGGCCCTCCGCCGCGCCAGCCCCCGGGTCAGGGGGTTGGAGAAGGCGAACCGCTGGAAGCCGGGTCGGGCGCTGAGCCGCGCGATCCATCCGTCCAGCCCCAGCACGACGCCTCCCTCGATCCGGCGGACAGCATCGCCTTGTCACTCACGGGCGTCAAAACATCTTTACACTTGCGGAGCGGTGGGCCTTTCTCCGCTAAGAGGAGACGCAAGCAGGATGGGGCCCGCCGAACTCGCGCCGCTCGAATTCGGCCTCATCCTGAGCCCGTCGAAGGACGAGGCCGCGGCGCGCCCGGTGGACGCCTCGTCCTTCGACAAGCTCAGGATGAGGCGAATGTCGTCGTTGGCGGCTGGATGTATTCCAGCGGGGAGGTCGCCTTGCCGCTGACCCCCCGCATCGTGGTGGTCGGGGCCGGCATGGGCGGGCTGGCCGCCGCGGCGCTGCTGTCGGCGCGCGGCCTGGACGTGGTGGTGGTGGAGCGCGCCGCGGCGCCTGGCGGCAAGCTGCGGCGGGTGCAGGTGGGGGACGCCGCCATCGACGTCGGCCCGACCGTGCTGACCCTGCGCGAGGTGTTCGAGGCGCTGTTCACCGAGGCGGGCGGCGCGCTCGAAGACGCGGTGAGCATGGAGCGGGACGACGTGCTGGCGCGCCATGTCTGGCCGGACGGCGCGCGGCTCGACCTGCACGCCGATCCCGCGCGCTCGGCCGAGGCCATCGGCGATTTCGCCGGCGCGAGCGAGGCGCGGGCCTTCCAGGACTTCATGCGCCGGGCGCGGGAAACGTTTGAGACCCTGGACACAGCCTTCATCCGCGACGCCGCCCCCAGCATGGCCGGACTGATGATGAAGGCCGGGGTGGGCCGGCTGTCGCGCATCGACCCCTATCAGACCTACTGGCGCTTCCTGGAGCGGAGCTTCGGCGATCCGCGCCTGCGCCAGCTGTTCGGCCGCTACGCCACCTATGTGGGCTGCTCGCCGTTCGAGGCGCCGGCGACCTTGATGCTGATCGCGCACGTGGAGCAGATGGGGGTGTGGCGCGTCGCCGGGGGGCTGGCGCGCCTGCCCGACGCCCTGGCGGGGCTGGCCGCCCGGAACGGCGCGGAGCTGCGCTACGGCGCCGAGGTGACCGAGATCGTGGTCGAGCACGGCTGCGCTGCGGGGGTGCGGCTGGCAGGCGGCGAGGTCGTGACGGCGGACGCGGTGGTCTATGACGGCGACAGCGGGGTTCTGGGCGCGGGCGGTCTCGGGGCCAGGGCCGCCAAGGCCTGCCCGGCGATCGCGCCCGATGCGCGCTCGTTCTCCGCCTTCACCCTGGCCATGACCGCCGAGGTCTCGGGCGTATCCCTGGCCCATCACACGGTGGCCTTCTCCCCCGACTCTGCGGCGGAGTTCCGCGACTTAGGCCAGGGCCGCGTGCCCGCCGACGCCAGCCTGTATGTCTGCGCCCAGGACCGCGGCGGAGCGGATGCACCCGCCGGGCCTGAGCGACTGTTCATGATCCTCAACGCGCCGGCTAAGGGTGACGCCGGCTATCCCGATGACGCGGAGAGCGAGCGATGCGAGGCGATGGCGAGGCGCAACCTGGCGCGTTGCGGGATCGAGGTGCGATCCCTGGCGACGGAGCGGATCGGCCCGAGGGACTTCGAGGCCCTGGCGCCGGGGACGGGGGGCGCGCTCTACGGCCAGGCGGGACACGGCTGGATGGCGGCGTTCAAGCGGCCGGCCACGCGGAGCAAGGTGGCGGGGCTCTATCTGGCGGGGGGCAGCGTGCATCCGGGGCCGGGCCTGCCGATGGCGGTGCTGTCGGGGCGGGCGGCGGCGGACTGCGCGACGGCGGACCTGAGCGCGCAACGGTCGCGGACGGGCTGGACTTCGACAAGGCGGTAGGGCCGGACGGCTACGCCTGGTGGTACGTCGATGCGCTGAGCGCCGACGGGCGGTTCGGGCTGACCGTCATCGCCTTCGTCGGCAGCGTGTTCTCGCCCTATTATGCGAGCGCGCGCAAGCGGGGCCCTACGGACCCGCTGGACCACTGCGCCCTGAACGTCTGCCTCTACATGCCGGGCGCCAGGCGCTGGACGCTGACCGAGCGGGGACGGGCGGCGGTGAGGCGGACGCCCGATACGCTGACCATCGGGCCGAGTTCGCTGCGCTGGGACGGGACGCGGCTGACGATCGCGGTGGACGAGGTCACGCCGCTGCGCGGCCTGCCGGTGCGGGGCGAGATCGTGGTGACGCCGGGCGCGCTGCAGCCGCAGAGCTTCGCCCTGGACGCGGCGGGACGCCACCTCTGGCGTCCGCTGAGCGTCGCGGCGAAGGTCGAGGTGCGGCTCGACGCGCCGGACCTGGCCTGGAGCGGCGAGGGCTATCTGGACCACAATACAGGCGCCGGCCCGTTGGAGCGGGACTTCCGCCACTGGACCTGGCGGCGCACGGTGGCGGACGCGGACGGCCGCTCGCAGGTGTTCTACGACGTCCGCGAGCGCTCGGGCGCGGAGCGCCGCTTGGCGCTGGAACTGAGGGCGGGCGCGGCCACGCCGATCCGCGATCCCGGCCGCCCGCGCGAGGCGAGGCCGACCGTCTACGGGATGCGGCGGCGGCTGTGCGCCTCCGCCCGGCGGATCAAGGTGCTGCGGGCGTTCGAAAGCTCGCCCTTCTACGCCCGCACCGCCCTGTCGCTGGAACTGGACGGGGCGCCCAGGCTGATGATGCACGAGGCGTTGTCGCTGAGCCGCTTCCGCTCAGGCCTGATGCAGTGGGCCCTGCCCTACCGCATCCCCCATGCCGATCGCCGCTACCGCCGGGTGCGCTGGGCTCAGTCCTTGATCTCGCTGGCCACCTGGCCGTAGTTCAGCACCGCGACGAGCGCGACGCCGCCCAGGACGTTCCCGATCAGGGTGGGGATCAGAAAGACGGTGAAATAGCTTCCGATCGACGCCGCCCCGGTCAGCACCATGTAGAGCCCCTCCACCGAGCCCGCGATGCTGTGCGACAGCTTGCAGAGGCCGACCAGGTAGGTCATGGCGAAGATCACCAGCGGCCGCATCGCACCCGAGGCCGGTAGGATCCACACCATCAGCGCGATCAACCAGCCCGCCATCAGGCTGCTCCAGAAGGTGTCAGCGAAGCTGTGGCCATAGACCGCGCCGCAGACTTCGGCGAACGCGGCCTGCGTCTCGGCCGGGAACACCGGCGACTTGGCGAGGAACAGAGCGAAGATGAAGGTGGCGATCAGGTTGGCGGCCAGCACCAGGGCCCAGAGCCGCAGCACGTGCCAGAAGATGTTGATCTTCCAGTGGTAGAGCAGCGGCAGGATGGGGGTCAGGGTGTTCTCGGTGAACAGCTGCTGGCGGCCGAGCACCACGATGACGAAGCCCACCGCATAGCCCAGGGGCACTACGATCTCCGCCCAGGAGGTGTGGGGCAGGTGCTGGCGCAGCAGGCCCTCCACCACCACCGACATGCCGATGGACAGGCCCGCTGACAGCCCCGACATTATCAGAGCGGCGTTGGTACGGTCGAGTTCGGCCTGGCCCTCCCCGCGAATGGTCTCGTGGACCAGGGCGGCGGAAGGCGAACTGTGGCGGTCGATAGTGCGCCGCTCGGCGGCGTTCAGGTCTTCCAGCTCCTTGGCGGAGCTGAGCTTGTTGGCCTGGGCGGCGCCTTCCTTGGAACGGTCTTCGTCGACGCTGGGATTGTCTTCTGACATCAGGCTCGCACCTCAGAACGGCGCGTTCAGCCGCACGATGGCGGCGTTGAGGACCGACGCGAAACTCACCCAGGCCAAATACGGCGCCAGCAGCCAGCCCGCCGACGGCCTGATCCGCCCCGCCGCCACCATGGCCAGCACCACCGACAGCCAGAGCCCCGCCACCTCGACCAGGGCCCAGTCGGGCCGGCGAAAGCGGAAGAACAGCAGGCTCCAGGCCATGTTGAGCACCCCGTTCAGCGCGAACGCCGCCACCAGGTCGCGACGTTCATGGGGGGTGCGAGCCCGGTTCCAGGCGAGGCCCGCGCTCGCCGTGATCAGGGCGAAGATCAGCGTCCAGGCCGGGGCGAACAGCCAGTTCGGCGGCCGCCAGTCTGGAAATTTCAGCCGCCTGTACCAAGGGCCGATCACCGTGGCCCAGCCGCCCACCGACGCGACGGCGAACGAGATCAGCCCCGCCGCAGCGTAGGTGCGCCAGGGATGGGCCGGCGGCGCCAGCGCGGCCGGACCTCGTGCGGGCCGTCCGGCCGCGACATCGGTTGAACTCACGCGGCGGCCAGGCCGGTCAGGTGCAAGATGTTCTTGACCAGGATGCGCGCGTGGACCGAGGGGCGGGCGGGGGTCATGGCCTTGTTGATGTAGGCGTCCCAGGTCAGGTGCTGCACGTCGGGGTCGCGGCAGATCTTCACGAACCGCTCGCGCCGTCCATCGCTCCCATACCAGAAGCGCTGCATCTGGCCGAGCATCCAGAACACCTTTCCGTGCGCCTTCATGAAACGCTCCCGCGCCGTGGCGAGGGCGCGCGGATCGCCGGTCTCCAGCATCTGCGCCGCCGCCTCGCCCGCCATGCGTCCGCCGACCAGAGCGTAGTAGATGCCCTCCCCGGACGCGGGCGCCACGACACCCGCGGCGTCGCCGGCCAGCACGACCCCACGGCCGTCGTCCCAGCGCGCATGCGGATGCAGCGGCAGCGGCGCGCCTTCGCAGCGCAGGGTCTCCGCGTCGGCCAGACCGCAGCGCTCGCGCAGCAGCTTCGTCGCCTCGCGCAGGCCGAAGCCCTTCTTGCCCGAACCCACCCCCACGCTCAGCGTGTCGCCATGGGGGAACACCCAGCCGTAGAAGTCCGGCGAGATGTCCTTGTCGTAATAGACGTCGCAGCGGCCTGCGTCATAGCCGGCCGGCAGGACGTCTGGGGTGCGGATGATCTCGTGATAGGCGGTGACCAGGGCGGTCTTGCGCGCCTCGGGCACGGCGGCCCGGGCGATGGCGGAGATCGCCCCATCCGCCCCGATCACCACCTTGGCCCGCAGCCGCCGCTCCTGCTTGTCGGCGTCGCGGTAGAGCACGGTGGCATGGCCGTCTTCATAGGCCACGTCGTGGGCGGTCCCGGTCAGGCGCTCGGCCCCGGCGGTGTGGGCGCGCTGGCGCAGCCACTCGTCGAACGGCCCCCGGTCGACCATGCCGACATAGCCCTGCTCGATCTCCATCCGCACCCGGGCGCGGGACGGGGCGACCACCTCGGCGCTGTCGATCTTGGCGACCAGGGCCTCCTCGCCGATGTCGAACTGGCGCATGGCGGCGGGGGGCATGGCCCCGCCGCAGGGCTTGATGCGCCCGGCGCGGTCCAGCAGGGCCACGTGGCGACCGGCCGAAGCCAGGTCGCGCGCGGCGGTGGCCCCGGCCGGGCCGCCGCCGACGACCGCCACGTCATACAAGGTCTCACGTGTCATGGGGCTGCGGTCTCCAGCTCAGGTGCGGACCAGGATCGGCGCATCCGCCGCGCGCCGGCTCATCAGAACGGCCGCGCCGGTGAACAGCACCGCCTGCAGCGACAGGGTCAAGGCGAAACCGGGGCCCGCGCCCGACCAGATCGCGCGCCCGGCCTGAAGCGCGCCGGTGGCGGCCAGGCCGCCCGCCGCATAGGCCACCGCCTGCGCCGCGCCCCAGACCCCGACCCGCAGACCCGCCTGGCCGCCCTGGTCGCCCGAGCCCACCCCCGCCATCATCGCCCCGACCGCGGCGACCGCGAACACGCCGTCCGCCACGCCGACGCCGAACACCCAGGGCTGCAGCGGGAACCCCGCGCCGCGCACCGCGCCCACGGCCAGCACCGCCAGACACACCGCCGCGCCCGCGCAGCCCGCCGACATCCATCCGTCCATCCGGGCGAAACGGCGGCCCCTGGCCAGTCCGCTCAACAGTCCCAGCGCCGCCATGCCGGCCAGCACGCCGCCGCGCTGCAGGCCCATAAGCTGGGTCGAGGCGCCGGGGCTGTAGCCGAACACCGCGCCGGCCAGGGGCTCCAGCACCAGTTCCTGACCCGCATAGGCCAACATGCCGAGAAAGACGACGCCCGCGAACCGCCGGGTGTGCGGCTCGCCCCAGACCTTTCGCAGGGCGACCAAAAAGTCCGCCTCGGGCTCCGGGGCGGCGACCCTGCGCGCCGGCAGGATGGAGGGCTTGCGCTCCTCCCCCGCCACGCCCGCCAGGGTCAGCAGCAGGGCGGCCAGGCTGACGGCTACGGCCACCTCCACCAGTCGCAACGGCGAATAGGGCTTCAGAAAGGCTCCGGCGACGCCGGCGGAGACGATGAAGCCGACCATCATCATGAACCAGGTCAGGGTCGCGGCGGGTCCACGCCGTTCGGGCGCCACCCGCTCGGCCAGCATCGCCAGCAAGGCGGTGCCGCAGCCGCCGACGCCCAGCCCCAGCAGCAGGAAGCCCGCCACCAGCAGGACGCCGCCGAGGACCAGATGCCCCTTGGCCACGGCCACCCCCGCCGCCGCCATCACCCCGCCGAGCGCCGTCGCCGCCATGCCGCCGACGATCCAGGGCGTGCGCGACCCACCGCGGTCGGAGCCATGGCCGAGCCGGGGCCGCAGCACCTGCACCGCGTAGTGGAGCGCGACCAGGGCGCCGGGGATCAGCGCCGGCAGCGCCAGCTCCACCGTCATCAGCCGCGTCAGGGTGGAGGTGGCCAGCACCACCACCGCGCCGATGCCGGCCTGGACCAGGCCCAGGCGAAAGATCGCGAACCAGCCGAGCCCCTGCATCTCGACGGCGTCGGTCTCGGGCCGGTAATCGGGATTGCGCGCCAGCATCAGACGCCCCCCCGCAGGGCGAAGGCGGTGACCAGCATGCCGAGCACGAACAGGCTGGTGCCCGTCCCGTTGTACCAGGGGGCCTGGGCGCGGGGATCGCGCAGCAGCCTGGGCATCAGGCAGAGCTGGGCGATCAACAGCAAGGCCACCGCGCCCGCGAACAACGGCCTGTGGACCGAGAGCAGCACGATGACGATGCCGGCCTGGGCCAGGGCCATCAGGGCGCAGGCCAGGCGGCAGGCGTTGGCGGGGCCGAGCAGGACCGGCAGGCTGCGCAGACCCAGCGCCCGATCACCCTCCACCGACTTGAAGTCGTTCAGCACCATGATCCCCACGGCGCCGGCGCTATAGAGCAGCGCCACGCCCACGATCATCGCGCCGGGGGGCGCACCGCCCGAGACCGCCGCCCCCGTCATCCAGGCCAGGCCCTCGTAACAGAGGGCGCAGGCCGCTGGGCCGGCCCAGCCTTCGGCCTTCAGGCGCAAGGGCGGCGCGCTGTAGGCCCAGGCCAGGCCCAGCCCGACCAGGGTGGCGACCAGCACGAAGGGCCCGAGCGCCGCGCCGAGGGCCAGACCCAGGGCCGTCCAGACCACGGCCAGATAAAGCGCCGAGCGCCCCGGCGCGCGACCCGACGGGACCGCCCGGTCGGGCTGGTTGATGGCGTCGACCTCCCGGTCGAACCAGTCGTTGACCGCCTGGCTCGCCCCGCAGACCATGGGACCGGCGAGCGCCAGGCCGGCCAGCAGCTCCAGCCAGCGGTTGGGCAGGGGGTGGGCGGCGGAGACCGCGCCGCAGCCGAAAGCCCAGATCGGGGCGAACCAGGTGATCGGCTTCAGCAGCTCGAGGGCGACCCGAGGCCGCAGCGTACTCGTCGTGAGGGCGACACTCATCCCACCCGCCTCGTGTCCAATTCTGGCGACCTGACGAGTGTCAGGAAAGCATGACACTGGAGCATTGGAAACCCAGATTCCGTTGGAGCGGCGAAAACTCCGGTCCGCCAGGCGCCCGCGGACAATTCATCATTATGCCCACGCCCGATGAGCGTTTGTCACCTCGGGAGCTCTCGTCCGTCATCGATCCGCATGGGTTTCCTTGTCATTTCCCACCCATCGGGCAGTGCTTCCGCCCCCTGTTCCCTGGCGGTCTCTGCTATATCCCCTGCTCTTCAGCGGGGGCTTCTATGCCCAGCTTGCGCAGTTTGGCGTAGAGGGTCTGGCGGCTGAGGCCCAGGATTTCGGCGGCGGCGGCGCGGTTGTCGCCGGTGAGCTGGAGCGCCTTGGCGATGCAGATCTCCTCGATGGCGTCGCTGGTGCGGTTGACGATGTCCTTCAGCGGCAGCCGGCCGACCAGTTCGGCGGCCTGGTCGGGGGCCTGTCCCTGGGTGACGGCGACCGACCCGGTCAGCCGCCGGCTGACGTCGTGGATGAAGAAGCCCATGGCCGGGCGGTCCGCCAGGGTCACCGCGCTGATCTCCACCTCGGTCACGCCCCCCTGCTCCCCCCGCAGGGTGGTGGCGAACAGCCGCAGGTTCTGGCCTCCCTTCAACGAAGCCAGCAGCACCTCGACGTCCACCTGGGAGCGCCCGAGATAGTGGTCCAGCGGCTGGCGGCGCACCGCCTCCTCGCCGCCGGCCTGGGCCATGGCCACAAAGGCCAGGTTGGCGTGCAGGATACGCCCGTCCGCGCCCGCGGCCACAAAGGCTTCGGGGGCGCTCTGCAGGCAGTCGGCCAGCAGCCTCGCCCGCTCGGACACGCCCTGCGCCTCCTCCGGCGAGGTGAGCCGCACCAGCATCATGGGCGCCGCGCCCTCGTGGAAGAGGTGCAGCGAGACCCGGCAGCTCTGCTCTCCCGCGACCGTGCGCGCCAGCACGTCCTGGTTGGCGCCCGAGGTCTGCACGGACGCCATGGCGGCGGAAATGGCCTGGGTGCTCGGCCGGTCGAAACCCTCAGGGAAGCGCCGGCCGGAAATGCGAAGGACGCCCGGGGCCAGCATCTCGGCGGCCACCGTATTGGCCTCCAGGATTTCGCCTGTGGTGGCGGCCACCACCAGCACCCCGTTGGTGGTGACCTGGAACAGCGTCCTGTAGCGCCGCTCCATCTCCATCAGCCGGGCGTAGTCGCGCTCCAGGGCCTGCTGGGCGCTGACCAGGCGCTGCTGCATCTGGGCCAGGGGGCTCATGTCCCGGGCGAGCGCGATCACCTCGTCGGTGCTGGCGATCTCCACGGTGGAGAACAGCAGCGGCACGTGCAGGCCGTCCGGATGGGTGTGGTTGACCTGCCGGGCCGCCCCGCCGCCGCCGCCGCGGGCGTCGCTGAGCAGGGCCTCGACCTTGGGCCGGCTCTCCCCCGTCACGATGTCGGTCCAGCGCCGCCCGACCCAGTCGTTGGCGAAGGCCAGCCGCGGCGCGCCCCGGGCGGAGGACACCTCGCGGATGACATCCTGTTCGTCGATGAGAAGCGTCAGGTCGGAGGTAGCGGACAGCACCTTCAACGCCGTGTCGCTGCTGATAGCCGCAGCCTGGCGTTCGGAGAGTTTCAAGACAGTCGCTAGCATGAAGGCGCGGCCGGGGAGGGACCGTGGCTGTAGATAAGGCTGATGTATATCAGTACTAGGCCGCGGCGACCGCTTCGTCGCGCTCGCTGCGGGACTGGAACAGCAAGGCGCAGAGCCGCTCCACCGCCGCGTCGGTGATCACCTCGTCCACGCCATAGCGCTCCGCCAGGGCGCTCAGCTTGCCGGCCAGGGGACCGCCGAGCATCAGGCGCATGGGCTTGGTCGCCGCCTCGCGCACCGCCCTCACCAGGGCCGGCAGCCCATGCAGATGGTCGTCGCAGGCCACCGACAGGCCCACCACCTCGAAGCCGCCGAACCTCACCGCCGCCAGCAGTTCGTCCCGGGTAGGCGAGGCGAGCAGGACCGGCCGGCCGCCCCTGGCGCGAAGTTGCTCGCACAGCAGGTTCAGCCCGAAAGTGTGCTGCTGCCCGGGCACGGGCGCCAGCAGCAACCGCGTCTGACGCCCCACCGCCGGGGCCGCGGGAATGGCGCGCCCCACCGACCAGAGCAGCCTCTGCAGGGTGGCCATGCCAAGGGTCACGGTGGCGAAGCAGATCGCATCGCTCTCCCACCACTCGCCCAGACGAATCGCCGCAGGCACGAACAGGGACTCGTAGAGTCGGTCCGCCGACCCGGACACCTCCAGCCAGCGCCAGGACATGGCGATCGCCGCCTCCTCCCGATCGCAGAGATCGTGCGCGAAGGCGTCGAGTTGGGCCGAGGTAAGGGTGGCTGACGAGGCGATGTACGGCGGAGATAGACCCACTGTAGAGGGTATATCGATCCGGGATGCAGCGTCGATTCGCCGATCCTTCCCGCCTTCGGGTCGCAGGCCGGATGGGTCCGGAGGGACGGAGGGCCCCCGCATGATACCTCCCAGAATGTTGCGCGTAGGCCACGCTTAGCGACAGTCTGCGCACCTTTCCGCTCCCAGCGAAAGACCCTTTGACGACGGCCACATGGCCAGAAAGCCGCGCCAAGTGTCAAACAAATTTAGCGTCAAACCAGATTGACACTCGCCGGGAGGAGCCTAGGGTTCGGGTGTCCAAGGGATGCCCATGGCTGTGTTGTCGCCAGCATTGCGGGAAGCGCGTGAGAGGGTCCGGCCCAGCCGGGCGTCCCGGTCGCCGCTCTACACGCCCGAGCAGCGCGCCCGCCGCGACGCGACGCCCTGGACCCTGGTGCAGGGCGTCCTCGCCCCGCTGCAATGCTTGGCCTTCGCCGTCAGCTTCGCCCTGATCGTGCACTACCTGGCCACTGGCCGGGGCGCGGTCGCCGCCGAGGCCTCGGTCGTGGTCAAGACCTTCGCCCTCTATGCGATCATGGTCACGGGTGCGGTGTGGGAGAAGGCGGTGTTCGGCCGCTACCTGTTCGCCCCGGCCTTCTTCTGGGAGGACGTTTTCAGCATGGGCGTGCTGGCGCTCCACACCCTGTATCTGGCGCTGCTCGTCTCGGGCCGGGCGAGCGCCGGGGTGCTGATGGGCGTAGCCCTGGCCGCCTACGCGACCTATGTCGTCAACGCCACGCAGTTCGTTCTGAAGCTCCGCGCCGCCCGGTTGCAGGCGCGTGATGACGCCGGCCCCGACCTCGCTGGGGCGCGGGCATGAGTCCCGCCGACGGCGACACCCTCACGCTCGCCCGCGCCGCGGCCCCACGCCCGGTTCTGCGTGAGCGCGGCCAGCGCGAGGTGTTCTGCGGGCTGACGGGCATCACCTGGTTGCACCGGAAGATGCAGGACGCCTTCTTCCTGATCGTCGGCTCGCGCACCTGCGCGCACCTGATGCAGTCGGCGGCAGGCGTGATGATCTTCGCCGAACCGCGCTTCGCCACCGCGATCCTTGAGGAGCGCGACCTCGCCGGCCGCGCCGACCCCCACGAGGAGATCGACAAGGTCGTCGACCGGCTACTGGCGCGCCGCCCGGAGATCCGGCTGCTGTTCCTGGTCGGCTCCTGCCCATCGGAAGTGATCAAGATCGACCTCAGCCGCGCCGCCGAGCGGCTGGCCGCGCGCCACATGCCCCACACCCGGGTGCTGCACTATTCGGGCAGCGGCATCGAGACCACCTTCACCCAGGGCGAGGACGCCTGCCTCGCCGCCCTGGTCCCGGCCTTGCCGGCCGAGGCCCCGGACGCCGCCCCCTCGCTGCTGGTCGCGGGCGCCTTGGCGGACGTGGTCGAGGACCAGTTCCGCCGCCTGTTCGACGCTATGGGCATCGCGCCGGTCCGCTTCCTGCCGGCGAAAAGCTCCCAGGCCCTGCCGCCCGTCGGCCCCAACACCCGCGTCCTGCTGGCCCAGCCCTTCCTCGGCGAGACGGCGCGGGTGCTGGCCGAGCGCGGCGCGGTGCGGTTGGACGCCCTTTTCCCCTTGGGCGCGGAGGGCACGATCGACTGGCTGCGCGCCGCCGCCGGCGCCTTCGGCGTATCCGCCGAGCGGTTCGAGGCCGCGATCGCGACGCCCCGCGCCCGGGCCGAAGCGGCCATGGCGCGCCACCGTCCGTTGCTCGACGGCAAGCGCATCTTCTTCTTCCCCGACAGCCAGCTGGAGATCCCGCTGGCGCGGATGCTGTCGCGCGAACTCGGCATGGTCCCGCTGGAAGTCGGCACGCCCTACCTGCACCGCGGCCTGATGGCGCGGGAGATGGATACCCTGGACGCGGGCGTCGCGCTCAGCGAGGGCCAGGACCTGGAGCGCCAGCTCGACCGCTGCCGCGAGGCCCGACCGGACGTGGTGGTCTGCGGCCTCGGCCTCGCCAACCCGCTTCAGGCGGAAGGCTTCACGCCCAAGTGGTCCATCGAGCTGGTCTTCACCCCGATCCAGGGCTTCGAACAGGCGGGCGATCTCGCCGCCCTGTTCGCTCGCCCCATCGACCGCGCCCTGCGGCTGAGGGTGTAGCGATGGCTTTCCTGCGCATCGGCGGCGGCCCCCCACCCCTGACCCTCCCCTCGAGGGGCAGGAGGCCTGCGCTCCTCTCCCTCCCCCCGGAGGGGAGGGTCGGGGTGGGGAGCCGCCTGGCCGTGGCCGGGGCCGTCTGATGCAGCTCGCCGTCTGGACCTATGAAGGACCGACCCACGTAGGGGCCATGCGGGTGGCGACGTCCATGCGCGGCGTCCACTACGTGCTGCACGCGCCCCAGGGCGACACCTACGCCGACCTGCTGTTCACCATGATCGAGCGGCGCGACACCCGCCCGCCGGTGACCTACACCACCTTCGAGGCCCGCGACCTGGGCTCCGACACCGCCCAGCTGTTCCAGAACGCCGTGCGCGGCGCCTACGAGCGCTTCCGCCCCGAGCTGATGCTGGTGGGCGCGTCCTGCACCGCCGAGCTGATCCAGGACGATCCCGCCGGCCTCGCCTACGCCCTGAACCTGCCGATTGCGGTGGTGGCGGTGGAGCTGCCGGCCTACCAGCGCAAGGAGAACTGGGGCGCCGCCGAGACCCTCTACCAGATCGCCCGCGCCTGCGTCGGTCGCCAGCCGCAGGCGGCGAGGACCGAGGCGGCGGCGCGGACCTGCAATATCCTCGGCCCCTGCAGCATGGGGTTCCGGCACCGCGACGACCTGATCGAGGTCAAGGCGATCCTTGCCAGCCTCGGGATCGCCGTGAACGTGGTCGCGCCCGAAGGCGCCTCGCCCGCCGACCTCGCCCGCCTGCCGCAGGCCGGCTTCAACGTGGTCTTGTACCCCGAGATCGCCGAGCCCACCGCCAAGTGGCTGGAGCGCGCCCACGGCCAGCCGAGCACCAAGACCATCCCCATCGGCGTCAACGCCACGCGCGAGTTCATCGCAGAAGTCTCAGCGCTCGCCGGCGTCGATCCCACCCCCGCGCTCGAGGACGACAACTCGCGCGCGCCCTGGTGGTCGCGCTCGGTGGATTCCAACTATCTGACGGGCAAGCGCGTCTTCGTGTTCGGCGACGCCACCCACGCCTGCGCCCTCGCCCGGGTGGCGGTGGAGGAGCTGGGCTTCGACTTGGCGGGCCTTGGGACCTACTCCCGCGAACAGGCCAAGACCGTGCGCGAGACCGCCACCCGCTACGGCGTGCAGGCGCTGATCAGCGACGACTATCTGGAGGTCGAGCAGGCCATAGGCGAAGCCCAGGTGGAGCTGGTGCTGGGCGGCCAGATGGAGCGCCACATCGCCAAGCGACTGGGCGTGCCTTGCGCTGTGATCTCGGGGCCCGCCCACGTGCAGGACTTCCCGGCCCGCCGCTCGCCCCAGATGGGGTTCGAGGGCGCCAACGTGTTGTTCGACACCCTGGTCCACCCCCTGATGATGGGACTGGAGGAGCACCTGCTCCACATGTTCCGCGACGACTTCGAGTTCAACGACGCGGCGGGCTCCTCACACCTTTCGGCTCATGTCCCGGCGGCGGCCCCCCACCCCGACCCTCCCCTCGAGGGGGAGGGAGGATCGCCGCTCATCTCCCTCCCGCTCGAGGGGAGGGTCGGGGTGGGGGTCGCGTCCGCTTCCGCCACCTCGGAAGACGGTCTCGATTGGCGTGCCGACGCCGAGGCCGAGCTGAAGCGCATCCCCTTCTTCGTGCGCGGCAAGGCCCGCCGCAACACCGAGCTGTTCGCCCGCGAGCAGGGTCTCTCCCTCGTCACGCTCGACACCCTCTATGACGCGAAGGCGCATCACGATGGTCGACGCTGAACTTCCCGCCGCGACTGCGGCGATGCGCGTGGTCCTGATCACGCTGGACAATCATCTGGGCGCCGCGGTCCAGCGCGCCGAGCGACGGCTGCAGGCCGACTGGCCGGGCGTGACGCTCGCCATGCACGCCGCCGCCGACTGGTCGCGCGACGCCGCCTCGCTTGAGGCCTGCAAGGCCGACATCGCCACCGCCGACATCATCGTGGCCACGATGATCTTCATGGACGACCAGATCCGCGCCATCCTGCCGGCGCTGACCGAGCGCCAGCCGGACTGCGACGCCCTCGTGGCCTGCTTCTCCGCCGGCCAGATCGTGCGGCTGACCAAACTCGGCGGGTTCAAGATGGACGGGTCGTCCGGGGGCGTCGTCGGTCTGCTGAAGCGCCTGCGCGGCGACCGCGGCAAGGTCAAGCCCGGCGGCGGGGCGTCGGCCGGGGCCAAGCAGATGGCCATGCTGCGCCGCCTGCCCAAGATCCTGCGCTTCATCCCAGGCGCGGCCCAGGACATGCGCGCCTACTTCCTGACCTTGCAGTATTTCCTCGCCGGCACCGACGAGAACATCGAGGGCCTGGTCCGCCTGCTGGTCGGCCGCTACGCCACGGGCGAACGCGCGGGCCTGAAGGGCGCCAAGGCCGCCCCGCCGGCCGACTATCCCGAGACCGGCGTCTACCATCCGCGCCTGCCCGGCCGCATCTCAGCCAGCGCCTCGAGCCTTCCCGCCACGTCGGGCGCCAAGGGCACGGTCGGCGTGCTGGTGATGCGCTCCTACGTCCTGTCCGGCGACACCGCCCACTACGATGCGGTCATCGACGCCCTGGAGGCCCGGGGCCTGAGGGTGATCCCCGCCTTCGCCGCGGGGCTCGACGCGCGCCCGGCCGCGGAGGCCTTCTTCGTGGGCGCCAATGGCGTGAGCCTGATCGACATGATGGTCTCGCTGACCGGCTTCTCGCTGGTCGGCGGCCCGGCCTATGCGGAGCCCGGCGCGGCGGAGGCCCTGCTGGCGGGGCTGGACGTTCCCTGCATGGCCGCCCACGCCCTGGAGTTCCAGACCCTGGAGGAGTGGCGCGCCAACGCGCAGGGCCTGTCGGCGGTGGAGGCCACCATGATGGTGGCCATGCCCGAGCTCGACGGCTCCTTCGGGCCCATGGTGTTCGGCGGCCGCACCGCCCGCTCGCTCACCGACGCCCGCACCATGGAGGGCGAGCCCGAGCGCATCGCGCGCCTGGCCGGACGGGTCGCAGCCACCGTGGCGCTCCGCCGCAAGGCCAACGCCGACAAGAAGCTCGCCATCACCCTGTTCAACTTCCCGCCCAACGCCGGCGACGTCGGAACGGCCGCCTATCTGGACGTCTTCGCCTCCCTCCACGAAGTGCTGGGCGCGCTGAAGGCGCAGGGCTATCGCGTCGAGGTCCCCCCGACGGTTCAGGCCCTGCACGAGGCCATCGTGGGCAAGGCGGTCTATGGCGGCATGCCCGCCCGGGTCCACGCCCGCATCGCCGCGGCCGACCACGTCCGCCGCGAGCCTCACCTGGCCGAGATCGAGGCCGCCTGGGGCCCCGCCCCCGGTCGTCAGCAGGCGCTGGGCTCCGACATCACGGTCCTGGGCGCGCGCTTTGGCGACGTGTTCGTCGGCATCCAGCCGGCCTTCGGCTACGAAGGCGACCCGATGCGGCTGCTGTTCGAGAAGGGGTTCGCACCGACCCACGCCTTCTCCGCCTTCTACCGTTACCTGCGCGAAGACTTCGGGGCCGACGCGGTGCTGCACTTCGGCACCCATGGCGCGCTGGAGTTCATGCCCGGCAAGCAGACTGGGCTGTCCGGCGCCTGCTGGCCCGACCGGCTGATCGGCGATCTGCCCAACGTCTATCTCTACGCCTCCAACAACCCGTCGGAGGGTCTGCTGGCCAAGCGGCGCTCCGGCGCCATCCTGGTCAGCCACCTGACCCCGCCGGTCACCCGCGCCGGCCTCTACAAGGGCTTGGCCGAGCTGAAGGGTAGCCTGGAACGCTGGAGGGCGTCCGCGCCCGACGCCCCCGGCCGTGCCGATCTCGCCACCCTGATCCAGGCGGAAGCCTCGACCCTCGACCTCGCCCCCGCCGAGCCGCCCTTCACCGATCCCGCGGCCGCCATCGCCCGCCTGACCGCCTCGATCATGGAGCTGGAGGCCACGGTGATCCCCTTCGGCTTCCACGTCGCCGGCCGCGCGCCCTCTCGCGAGGCCCGTCTCGAGCTGCTCTCCTGCATGGCCGAGCCCGACGGCGCCCTGCCGCTGGACGCTGAGGTGCTGGCGGCGCTGGTGGACGGCGCGGCGCCCGAGACGTTCAGCCCCGTGGACAAGGCGGGCGAGCCGCTAGATGCGGCGCACCTGGCCCGGCTGCAGCGCCTGTCAGCGGCGGCGAAGGCGATGGGCGAACCCGGCGAGATCGACGGGCTGATGCGCGCCCTGTCCGGCCGCTACGTCCGCCCGGCCCCCGGCGGCGACGTACTGCGCACCCCCGAAGTGCTGCCCACCGGCCGCAACCTGCACGGCTTCGACCCCTATCGCATCCCCAGCCGCAGCGCCTCCGCCGAGGGGATGGCCCAGGCCGAGCGGCTGCTGGACCGTCACCGCTGCGACGGCGGCGGCACGCCGGAGAGCATCGCCATCGTACTCTGGGGCTCCGACAACCTGAAATCGGAAGGCGGCGCCATCGCTCAGGCGCTGGGCCTGATGGGCGCCCGCGCCCGCTTCGACGGCTACGGCCGGCTCTGCGGCGCGGAGCTGATCCCTCTGGAGGACCTCGGTCGCCCGCGGATCGATGTGGTGATGAGCCTGTCCGGCATATTCCGCGATCTGCTGCCCAACCAGGTGCGCCTGCTCGCCGAGGCCGCCAAGCTCGCCGCCGAGGCCGACGAGCCGGTGGAGCTGAACTTCATCCGCAAGCACGCCCTCGCCCGCATGGCCGAGAACGGCTGCGACCTGGCCACAGCGTCCTTGCGGGTCTTCTCCAATGCGGAAGGGGCGTACGGGGCCAACGTCAACCAGCTGATCCAGAGCGGCATGTGGGAGCAGGAGGACGAGCTGGCCGAAGCCTATGTCCGCCGCAAGGGCCATGCCTTCGGGGTCGACGGCAAGGCGGTCGCCCAGCCCGCCCTGTTCAACGCCCTGCTCAAGGACGTGGCGCTGAACTACCAGACCCTGGAATCGACCGAACTCGGCGTCACCTCCATCGACCACTATTTCGATGCGCTGGGCGGCCTGTCGCGGGCGGTGAAGCGCGCTCGGGGCGTCGAGGCGACGTGCTACATCGGCGATGAGACCCGGGGCGACGGCAAGGTCCGCACCCTGGCCGAACAGGTCTCGCTGGAGACCCGCACCCGGGCCCTGAACCCCAAATGGTACGAGGCCCTGCTGGCTCATGGCCACGAAGGCGTACGCGAGATCGAGCAGCACGTCACAAACACGCTGGGCTGGTCGGCCACCACCGGCCAGGTCCAGCCCTGGATCTACCAGCAGCTCAGCGAGACCTATGTGCTGGACGAGGCCATGCGCGAGCGGCTCTCGGCCCTGAACCCCGGCGCCGCGGACCGCCTCGCCCACCGCCTGATCGAGGCGTGCGAGCGCAACTTCTGGCAGCCCGACGCCGACACCCTGGAGCGGCTTCGCGCCGCCTCCGAAGACCTCGAAGACCGCCTTGAAGGCATTGGCCCCGCTTCGGCCTTCGCCATGGAGAAAGCCGCATGACGACGCTCACCCTGGAGCGCCGCACTCGCCCCGCGCCGCCCCCCCCGCCCAGAGGCGCCGACGGCGAAGGCAGCGTCCAGGTGCATATGGACGCCGTGCGCAGCATGGGGACCGCCAAGGTCTTCGCCGTCTACGGCAAGGGCGGCATCGGCAAGTCGACCACCTCGTCCAACCTGTCGGCGGCCTTTTCCAAGCTCGGCTACCGGGTGCTGCAGATCGGCTGCGACCCCAAGCACGACTCCACCTTCACCCTGACCAAGAAGCTGATCCCCACCGTCATCGACGCCCTGGAACAGGTCGACTTCCACGCCGAGGAACTGGCGGTGGAGGACTTCGTGTACGAAGGCTTCAACGGGGTGATGTGTGTTGAGGCGGGCGGCCCGCCGGCGGGCACGGGGTGCGGCGGCTACGTCGTCGGCCAGACGGTGAAGCTGCTGAAGCAGCACCACCTGCTCGACGACACCGACATCGTGATCTTCGACGTGCTGGGCGATGTGGTCTGCGGCGGGTTTGCAGCGCCCCTGCAGCATGCCGAGCGGGCGCTGATCGTCACCGCCAACGACTTCGATAGCATCTTCGCGATGAACCGCATCGTGGCCGCCATCCAGGCCAAGTCGAAGACCTATCCGGTGCGGGTCGGCGGCGTGATCTGCAACCGCAGCGCCGCCACCGACCAGGTGGACCGCTTCAACGCCCAGGCCGGCCTCACCACCATCGCCCGCTTCCCCGACCTCGACGTGGTCCGTCGGTCCAGGTTGAAGAAGTCCACCCTGTTCGAGATGGAGCCCTCGCCCGAGCTGGAGGCGATCCAGAACGAATACCTGCGCCTCGCCGCCTCCCTTTACATCGGGGGCGACGCCCCCGATGCGGTGGCGCTGAAGGATCGCGACGTATTCGACCTGCTGGGGTTTGAGTGATGAGCGGGAGCGCCTCGGCTCGTTGGAGCTGCGTCCTTCGAGACGCCCTCTTCGCGGTCTCCTCAGGATGACGAGCGTTTTAGAGGCCTCCCCCCTTCGTCATGCTGAGGAGCGGCCCGACGGGGCGCATCTTGAAGCCCGCACCGACCGCTACACCGCCCGCCGCGCGGCCATCGAGCACTATTTCGACCGTACCGCGGTCGAGGCCTGGGCCAAGCTTACCTCCGATGCGCCGGTCAGCCGTATCCGCCAGACGGTGCGCGAGGGGCGCGACGCCATGCGCGCCACCCTGCTGTCCTGGCTGCCGGACGACCTGACCGGACGCCGGGTGCTCGACGCCGGCTGCGGCCCGGGCGTGATGTGCATCGACCTGGCGCGGCGGGACGCCGAGGTGGTCGGTGTCGATCTCTCGGCCGAGCTTGTGCGGCTGGGCGGGGAGCGAATGCCGGCCGAGCTGGCGTCTCGCGTGACGCTGCTGGCCGGCGACATGCTGGACGAGGCGCACGGCCGCTTCGACCACGTGGTCTGCATGGACGCGCTGATCCACTATGGCGGCGCGGATGCGGTGGCGATGCTGGGCCGGCTGGCGGCGCGCACCGAGCGCTCCGTCCTGTTCACCTATGCGCCCAAGACCCCGCTGCTGGCGGTGATGCACGCGGTGGGCCGGCTGTTTCCCCGTTCCAACCGCTCCCCCGCCATCCAGCCCACAGCGCCCTCGGCGCTCCTGCGTCAGCTGGCCAAGGCGCCGGCCCTGCAGGGCTGGACCGCCGCGCGCACCCACAGGATCAAGAGCGGCTTCTACACCTGCCAGGCGCTGGAGCTGGTCCGGCGATGAGCCTGCCGCTTCGCAAGGCCCGCAAGACGACGTCCGGCCCCAAAGGTCCGGGCGCGCGGATGTCGGTGTTCCGGCCGGGCGAGGGCCTGCCGGTCTCGCGCCTGCTGCGGCTGTCCTTGATCCAGGTCGCCGCGGGCATGACGCTGGTGCTGCTGAACGGTGCGCTTAACCGCATCCTGATCGTGGAGATGCACGTCTCCGCGGTCCTGGTGACGCTGATGATCGGGGCGCCGCTGGTGTTCGCGCCGCTTCGCGCCGTCATCGGCTTCCGCTCCGACATCCACGCTTCCGCGCTCGGCTGGCGGCGCACCCCCTATCTGGTGCTGGGCTGCATGGTGCAGTTCGGCGGCCTGGCCATCATGCCCTTCTTCCTGCTGGCCATGACGTCCAGCCACGGGGCGTCGGCGACGGTGGGCGAGGCCGGGGCGATGCTGAGCTTCCTGCTGGCGGGCGTCGGGCTCTACGCCACCCAGACCACGGGCCTGGCGCTGGCCGCCGACATCGCACCGGCCGAGAGCCGGACCCGGGTGGTCGGCCTGATGTTCGTGGCGCTGTTCTGCGGCATGATCCTGAGCGCCCTGGCCTTCCGCTTCGCACTTCAGCCCTACGCGCCGCTGCGCCTAGTCAAGGTGGTCCAGTCCGCGGCGGTGGTCGTGGCGCTGCTGAACGGGATCGCGATCTACCGCCAGGAAGCCTTTGGCGGCGCCCACGCGCCGCCGCCCTCGGTCCGTCCGACCTTCGCCCAGGCGTTGGCGCCGGTGTTCGGCGCGCCCCATGCCCGGCGCACGCTGATCATGCTGGCCCTCGGCTCGGCCGCCTTCGGCCTGCAGGAGGTGCTGGTGGAGCCCTTCGGCGGCCAGGTGCTGCACATGAGCGTGGCCTCCACCACCGCCCTGACTGGGCTGGTGGGCGCGGGCTCGCTGCTGGGTTACGCACTCGCGGCGCGGCCGCGCCCCGGCGGCTCGGATCCCTATCGGCTGGCGGCGCTGGGCGCCCTGGCGGGGGTCCCGGCCTTCGTCGCGGTGATCCTGGCCGCACCGCTCGGCGCGCGGCTGCTGCTCCAGGTCGGCATGGCCGGCGTGGGTTTCGGCGCGGGCCTGTTCGGGGTCGCCGCGCTCAACGCCACCCTGGCGCTGACGCCGGAGGGCCAGTCGGGGCTGGCGCTCGGCGTCTGGGGCGCGGTCCAGGCGCTGGGCGCAGGGATCGCGGTGGCCGGCGGCGGCGCGCTGCGGGCCTTGCTGTCCCACCTGGTCCAGGCCGGGCGGCTCGGCGAAGGGCTGGCGGCGGCGGAGATCGGCTATGTGGTCATGTACCACTTGGCGATCGTGCTGCTGTTCGGCGTCCTGGTGGCCGTGGGGCCGCTGGTCGGACGGGTGCGGCGCGATGCGCCGGCCGACGCTCGCGTCCCCCCCGGACGCGCATTCACCACAGCGATGGGATGAGGAAGGCGAGATCGCAATGAACTTCGGACAGTTCGCCCACTATTTCGACGTCACCACGCTGCTGGTGTTCGTCTTCTTCATCTTCTTCCTCGGCTTGATCTATTACCTGTGCGAGGAGAACAAGCGCGAAGGCTATCCCATGATCTCCGACGTCACCGGAGAGCGGGAGCTGGGCTTTCCCCATCCTCCGGGGCCCAAGACCTACCTGCGGCTGGAAGGCGGCGAGGTCACCCTGCCCAATGACCACGAGCGCGATCCCTATCTGGTCGCCCGCCGCACCGCCGGCTTCCCCGGCGCGCCGCTGGAGCCCACCGGCGCCTATCCCATGAACGACGGCATCGGGCCGGGCTCCTACGTCGAGATGCGCGAGGAGCCCTTCAAGACCTTTGACGGCGAGAACTCCATGACGCCCATGCGCATCGCGCCGGGCTGGAAGATCCTGGGCCTGGATCCCGATCCCCGGGGCATGGCGGTGGCGGGGGCGGACGGGGCCGTCGCCGGCCATGTTGTGGACTTCTGGGTCGACCGGGGCGTGCGCTGCGTGCGCTATCTGGAGGTCGCGCTGGCGGGTTCTGGCGAGCACGTGCTGGCGCCCTTGGCCTTCATGGTCGTGAACCCCGGCAAACGACTGGCTTCCACCCGCGCCATCCTCAGCGAACAGTTCGTCCGCGTCCCGCGCCTGCGCAGCCCTGACGAGATCACCGCGCGCGAAGAGGACAAGATCAGCGCCTACTTCGCCGGCGGCTACCTCTATGCCGAGCCCAGCCGCCTGGAGCCCCTGCTATGAACATGGAAGCCGCCATCGCGCGGGACCAGACCCACTACGACGCGGTGCTGGAGTCCCAGCCCGGCCTGCCCGAGCCGCTGCCCGCGGGCGAGCAGGTGCTGTGGCAGGGTGCGCCGGACTGGAAGATACTGGCCGTACACGTCTTCCACATCCGTCCGCTGGCGATCCTGTCCGGGCTGTGCGCCTTGCTGTCGCTGTTGGTCGGGATCGCCCACGCCGCGCCGGCGGCCTACCTGTTCCTGGCGCTCGTCGTTCCGCTGATGGCGGGCATCGTGGCGATCGGCCTCGCCGCCCTGGCCGCCTGGCTGGTGGCGCGGGTCAGCTGCTACACCGTCACCGACGCCCGGCTGGTGCTGCGGGTGGGCCTGATCGTGCCGGTGAACCTGAACATCCCCTTCAGCGAGATCACCGACGTGGCCATGCGCCCCCATGAGGGCGGCTCGGGCGACCTGCCGCTCAGCGTGAAGTCCTACAAGCGGGTCAGCTACATGCTGCTCTGGCCCCATGTGCGTCCTATGCAGTTCAAGCGTCCGCAGCCCATGCTGCGCGCCGTGCGCGACGCGGAGAAGGCGGCCGACGTGCTGGTCAACGCCCTTCGCCGCGCCCACGGCGGCCGTATGACGTTCGCCTACGCCCGGCCCGAGCCCGCCCCGGCGCCCAGCCTGCGGACGCCTGGCGTCCTGATGGCGGCGGAGTAGCCCATGTCCGCCACAGACAGCGAAGAGCGCCCGATCCCGCCGGCCATCATCATCGGCGGCGCCCTGGTGATGGCGGTGAGCCTGCTGGCGGTGAGCTCCGCGCGCATGGGCGTTGCGCCGCGCCAGGCGCGCCCCCCCTCGACAGCTGTGGCGGCCTACGACTTCCGCGTCTCGCCCCCGAACGCCGAAGGGTTCGAGACGGTGCTATCGGCCCGCGACGGTCGCGCGGTCGCGCCGCTGTCAGGCCGGGGCGATGACTTCCTGCCGAGCCTGGTGGACAAGCTCCGCCAGGAGCGTGCGCTGAAGGGTATCCATAGCAATGCGCCCTTCCGCTTGGTGCGCTTCGCCGACAGCCGCGTCTCGCTGGAGGACCCGGTCACCGGGCGCGAATTGAACCTGGAATCCTTCGGCTCGGTGAACGAGGCCAACGCCGCGCGCCTGATCACCGAAGGCCAGGCGGTGGACGGCCGCGCGACGCCGGGCGCGGGCGCATGAGCCGCTCCTTCGAGACGCCCTGCACCGTGGAGATCGCCTGCGACGGCGAGAGCCTGCACGCCCACGTCCTGCTCGAAGGCGTCGAGATCGGCCCCGCCGACAAGGTGCGGGTGCACGAGGCGCCCGCCCACGTCCGTTTCGGCGAGCGCCGCACCATCAAGACCCGCGCCACCGTCACCCGCGCCAACGCGATGGAGCGCGCGCTGACCTATCTGTCCGCCCGTCTTCAGTTGACCGAACTGTTCGAAGTGAGCTTCTCTCCCGGGGCCGTGAAAGAGGGAGCCGCCCGATGAGCGTCGCCGACACCAACGCCATCGCCCGGGAAGACACGGTGCTGAGCCCGCGCTTCTACACCACCGATTTCGCCAAGCTCGACCGCACCGACGTCACCCCCGTGCGACGCGAGTGGGACGCGCTGATGTGCGAGCTGAAGGCCGACCACAACCAGGGCCATTTCAAGCGCAACGCCTCCTGGGAGAAGATCGACCTCGACACCCTCGATCCCGAGCTGAAGCGCGAGTTCATCGATTTCCTGGTCAGCTCCCTGACCGCTGAGTTCTCCGGCTGCCTGCTCTATGCGGAGATGAAGACCCGGGCCAAGAACCCCGACATAAAGGACCTGTTCTCCTGCATGAGCCGGGACGAGGCGCGCCATGCGGGCTTCATCAACGACGCGCTGAAGGACTTCGGCATCGGCGTCGACCTGGGGTTCCTGACCAAGACCAAGAAGTACACCTTCTTCAAGCCCAAGTTCATCTTCTACGCCACCTATCTGTCGGAGAAGATCGGCTATGCGCGCTACATCACCATCTTCCGTCACCTGCAGCGTCACCCCGACCAGCGCTTCCACCCCATCTTCCTGTGGTTCGAGCGCTGGTGCGACGACGAGTTCCGCCATGGCGAGGCCTTCGCCCTGTTGATGCGGGCCGACCCTAAGCTGACCTCGGGCGTCAACAAGCTGTGGATCCGCTTCTTCCTGCTGGCGGTCTACGCCACGATGTACGTGCGCGACCACGCGCGACCAGCCTTCCACAAGGGCCTCGGCATAGACCCGACCGACTACGACATGCGGGTGCTGCGCCTGACCAGCGAGATCGCCCGTCAGGTCTTCCCGGTGGAGCTCGACCTGGACAACCCCGCCTTCGCCAAAGGCTTCGCTCAGCTTTCCCAGCTGGCGCAGGCCATGAGTGCGGCCAAGGCTAGCGGCGGGATCGCCGGCCGGGTGCGCGAAGCGGGGCTTAAGCTCGCCGCTGGCGCGGCCTTCCTCAAGCTGTTCCTGACACCGGCCCGCAACACCACGCCTCCCGCCGATTTCGCCCTGTCGCCGGTCTGGTGAGTTAGGACGCGTACCCCATGACCTATCACCTGTATCCCGTCCTGTTCGGTTTGGTGGTCTGGTGGGCCTCCACGGTCCTGATCATCTTCCTGGACGGTCTTCCGCGCTCGACCTTCAAATGGTCGATGGCCGGCGCGACCGCTGTGCTCGCCGCGGCGATCTGGGGCCTTTGGGCCAGCAGCCGCAACGCCACGCCGGCCGGCGCCTACGCCGCCTTCGCCTGCGGGGTGCTGGCCTGGGGCTGGCAGGAGATGAGCTTCTACATGGGCGTGGTCACCGGGCCCCGCAAAGCCCAGTGCCCGGACGGCTGCGGCGGCCTGCGCCACTTCGGCCATGCGGTGCAGACCAGCCTGTGGCACGAGCTGGCCATCATCGCATCGTCGGTGGTGATCGTCGCCCTGACCTGGGGCCAGCCCAACCAGGTCGGCACCTGGAGCTTCCTGGTGCTGTGGTGGATGCACCAGAGCGCCAAGCTCAACGTCTTCTTCGGGGTGCGCAACCTGAACGAGGAGTTCCTGCCGGAGCACCTGAACTTCCTCAAAGGCTTCCTGACCAAGAAGCCGATGAACAACTTCTTCCCGTTCTCGGTGACCATCTCCACCATCATCACCGCCGCGGTTCTGGCCCACGCGTTTGCGAATAACGCCACGCCGTTCCAGCAGGTGGGCCTCACCTTCATCGGCGTGTTCATGGCCTTTGCGGTGCTGGAGCACTGGATGCTGGTCATGCCCATGCCCGCCGGCGCCATCTGGGCCCCGGGGCTGAAGTCGCGCAAGACCGCCGCCAAGCCCTTCCACGCCGAGGTGGTGGTGGGGTTCCTCGGCGCCGGCAAGACCACCTATCTCAAGCGCGTGCTGGCCGAGGCCGACCCGGCGGTGAAGACCGTAGTGCTTGTCAACGACTTCGGCGAGCTGGGGCTGGACGGGTCGCTGCTCTCCGGCCAGGGCGCCGACGTGGTGGAGCTGCCGAACGGCTGCATCTGCTGCTCGCTGAAGGCCGACCTCGGCCGCCAGCTCAAGGACGTGATCGCCAAGCGCGCGCCGGACCGCATCCTGATCGAGCCGAGCGGGGTGGCCGACGTGGCCTCGCTGATGGCGGTGCTGCACCAGCCCGAGATCGCGCCGCTGATCGCCAGCCTGAAGGTGTTCACCGTCATCGATGCCGGCGCCTTCGTTCGCGACTACGCCCGCCTGCCGGCCTATTTCGAGGCCCAGGCGAAGCTGGCGCCGGTGTTCATCGTCTCCAAGACCGACCTGGTCGGCCCCGCCCAGCTGCGGCTGGTGGAGCAGACCCTGGCCGGCCTGAACCCCCGCGCCCGCATCGTCGCCGCCCGCTTCGGCGTGGTGGAGCAGGCGGTGGGCCTGGCCGACAGCGCCGCGGTCGCGGTGACCCCCGCCGCCCCCGTCATCGCCGCGCCGGCGGTTCACCAACATGGGCATGAGAATGAGCACGAGCATGCTCACGGGCATGACCAGGCTCACGATCACGCCGACAGCCCGGACGCCCTCGGCCTCTCCTCCTGGAGCCTGCGGTTGGAGACCGAGGTGGACATCGACGCCCTGTCGACCGTACTCGACCAGGTCTGCGCCGGCCGCTTCGGCAGGGTCGAGCGGCTGAAAGGCCTGGCGCGCACCGATGGCGGCTTCACTCGCTTTGACGTGGCGGGCGGCCGCGCGCACCTTAGCGCCTACGCCGCCGCCCCCGCCGAGACGGCGCGCGTGATGGCGATCGGAACGTCCCTGGCGGAGGCCGAACTGGCCTCGGCCTTCACCCACCTTGGCGCCGTCGTCCCGGCGCTCCTGGCTGCGGAGTAGTCGAAATGGACACCCACACCCGATCTCCAGACTACGCTTCCGCTTTTCGCGCCGCTGTGGACCAGGTCCGCAGCGAAGGTCGCTACCGGGTGTTCGCCGACATCAAACGTCGGTGCGGCGACTTTCCCCGGGCGACCTGGACACGGGAGGACGGGACCGAGCGCGAGGTGACGGTCTGGTGCTCCAACGACTATCTCGGCCAGGGGCAGAACCCCATGGTGCTGTCGGCCATGCAGGACGCCATCGCCACCTGCGGCTCGGGCTCGGGCGGCACGCGCAACATCTCCGGCACCACCCACTTTCACGTGCAGCTGGAACAGGAGCTGGCGGACCTGCACGGCAAGGACTCAGCCCTGCTGTTCACCTCGGGCTATGTGGCCAACGAGGCGGCGCTTTCGAGCCTGTACAAGATCCTGCCTGGCCTGATCATCTTCTCCGACGCCCTGAACCACGCCTCGATGATCGCGGGGATCAAGAACGGCGGCGGCCAGCGCCAGGTGTTCCGCCACAACGACCTGGAGCACTTGGAGGCCCTGCTGAAAGCCGCGCCGACGGACGTTCCCAAGCTGGTGGCGTTCGAGAGCGTCTATTCCATGGACGGCGACATCTCCGATCTGGCCGGCACGGTGGCCCTGGCCAAGCGCTACGGCGCACTGACCTATCTCGATGAGGTCCATGCGGTGGGCATGTACGGCGCTCGCGGCGCCGGCGTGGCCGAGCGGGACGGGGTGATGGCCGACATCGACATCGTCGAGGGGACGCTGGGCAAGGCGTTCGGGGTGATGGGCGGCTATATCGCGGGCGAGGAAAGCCTGGTGGACGCGATCCGTCTGTTCGCCTCGGGCTTCATCTTCACCACCTCGCTGCCCCCGGCCCTGACCGCCGGGGCGCTGGCCAGCGTGCGCTGGCTTAAGCAGCATCCCGAGATGCGCGCCCGCCACCAGGAGCGGGCGACCACCCTGAAGCGCCGCTTCCAAGAGGCCGGGCTGCCGGTGATGGCCAACCCGTCCCACATCGTGCCGGTGCTGGTGGGCGATCCCGTGCACTGCAAGCTTGTTTCCGATTTCCTGCTTGAGGACCACGGCGTCTACGTCCAGCCGATCAACTACCCCACCGTGCCCAAGGGGACCGAACGCCTACGCTTCACCCCCACCCCCTTCCACACCGACGCCATGATGGACGACCTGACCCGCGCCCTGCAGGGCCTGTGGACCCGCTGCAACGTCAAGCGGATGGGGGGCGTGGCGGCTTAGGCGCGGCCCCTCCCGGTCTGCGTCGCCTCGTGCTTCGACAGGCTCAGGATGAGGCGAAGGTGGGCGGAGCGGCTCAGCCGGACGGCGGATCGCCGGTCCCGAGACCAACCCCTATCGCCGCCGTCCAAAGTCGACCTCATCCTGAGCTTGTCGAAGGACGAGGCCGTACCGCGAGACTTAGTTACGCGTGAACAGAGCCTTGGAAATCGTCACCGACACCTCCTTGTTGCGGTCCACGATTTCGGAGATCGACAGGTCGCCCGCCACGCTCGTCAGCTGATAGGCGTCCTCCGGCGTCAGGCCCTTCTCCGCAACCAGGAAGTCCACCGCCGCGCGGACGGCCTTTCGGGTGGCGTGGGCCAGATCGTCGTCGAACCCCATCAGGATGTAGGCGGTGGGAGTCTCGGCGGCGGGGCCTTTGAGCTTCATGTCGTGACGGACGCGAAGGGTGAGACGGCCGACCAGCGACGTCTCAAGCGCTGTGACGTCGACCTCGCCATCGCCCTGGGCCGCGTGTCCGTCGCCGACCTCCAACAGTGCGCCCTTCACATTGACCGGAAGATAGAGCGTCGTCCCGGCGACCAGCGCCTTGTTGTCCAGATTGCCGCCGTTCAGCGCCGTGGGCGGCGCGGAGTCCAGCCGCCCGATCTCCAACGGCGGCGCGGTGCCTACGGAGCCGAAAAAGGGATGTAGCGGGACGGTGACGCCCGAGGCGAAGGCGGCTGTCATGGCCCCCCTGTCCAAGGGGATGATCCGAGTGCGCCCGGCCAGGAAATCGTCGGTGAGCAGCCCCGCGCCATAGCGGAACGCGTTGTAGCTATAGGGGATGGCGAGATCGATCCGGTCGAAGCTGACCTCCAGCACGTCGCCGGGCTCGGCCCCCTCCACATAGATCGGCCCGGTCAGGACGTGGCCGCCCGGACCCCGGTCGGCGAGAGGCACGTGGTCGTAGACGTCGCGCAGCGCGGGCTCCACCTCGCCGGGCTTCACCCCGGCCTTCTCCAGTCCGGCGGGGCTGTTGGTCAGCACGGTGTGGACGATCACCGTGTCGCCCGAGCGGACGGTCAGCGCCGGCTTGGCGAGAGCGTCATAGCGGCCCCACACCACCGTCTGCGGCGTGACCTTGAGTTCGTACACGGCCGCCCGCGAGGCCCCCGCCGCCATGAGGCTCAGAGCGAGCGGGAGGAGGGCGAAGGCGCGGATCATGACCTGTCTCGCACCGGCCGTCCCCCTCGCGGGGCCGCGCCGATCCAGCGACGCTACATCAGCCTTCGCGCGATGTCAGCGACAAGCCTGCGCCGACGGCGGCTCGACTAGGCGTCGTACCAGGGCGATGATTGAGCCCGCCTGATCATGTGCTCTGTCGCTTCGTCCAGACATTCCTCGACGCACTTGATCATGGCTTGACTGCTGAAGGCCGTATGAAGCCTCTCCAGGCTTCGGACGAAACGCAGCTCCCGGTCATCGAACTGCATCGGCGCGGCTGGCAGGATCATCTCTTGCTCTCCAGACCGACGCAGGAGAGCAAAGCCTGGTTAACGCCTGGTTTAGCCCCGTTGGGGCGACCTTCTGTCGGCCTAGTTCGCCGACCGCGGCTTACAAGGCGGGGCTGGGCCCCCCCATCATCTCCCGGCGGACCAGCGGAATGGGCGGGCCGCCAAAGCTCAGGAAGGCGTCGTGAAAGTCCTTCCACGCCTTGCGACCGCCGCGTGACGCCGTCCAGTCGCTGCGCAGCTTCAAGATCATGATCTTGCCGAGCGTGTAGTTCATATAGGCGGGGTCGTAGGTTCCGCGCGCGGCCTGCTGGTCGGCGTTGCCGGCGTCCTGATAGGCGTCGTCGAGGAACATCTGGCGAGACTGCGCCTGGGTCATGCCCCCGGTGTGGAGACCAATGGCCGACAGGAAGCGCACGTCGCGCAGCAGGGCTTCGGTGATCTGGCCGATGTGCATTTCCGGCTGGCCGGCGTCCAGGCCCGCGTCCCACATCATCTGCTCGCAGTAATGAGCCCAGCCCTCGGCGAAGGCGTAGCCGACATACAGCTGGCCGATCTCGGACGGAGCGCGATCGGAGTGCAGGAACTGCACGAAGTGCCCGGGCATCACCTCGTGCACGGTGGTGAACAGCAGGTTGCTCCGGCTCGGCACGTAGGCGAGCTGTTGCGCCTGGGACCAGCTCGGATCGGCGGGCGCGATATAGTAGATCGACGGCACGCCGTGATCGAACGGCCCGGCCGGATCGATATAGGCGGCGTTCTGCGCATTGTACGGCGGCGCCTGCTCCACCAGCGCCTGCTCGTGGCCGGGAATGCTGACGAGGTCGTGGTCCTGCACGAAGGCTCGCAGCATCGGGACCTGCAATCGTGCGGCGGCGACCGGGCCGTCCTTGGGCTTGTCGGCGGCGACCTTGTCGAGACAGGCGCGTACGGTCGCCCCCGGCAGGTATTGGCCGCAGGCCTTGGCCAGCGCCGCCCGGTTCCGTTCCAGATCGGCCTGTCCCAGCGCCTTCAGCTGGTCGAGGGGGGTGTCGACCAGCTCGGTCGCGCTCAGCATCTTGGAGAAGCGTTCAGGTCCCAGCGCGAAGTCCTGCGTCGCGCCGGCCTGGTTGGACTTCAGCCAGTCCGACAGGCTGCGCATGGCCTGGGTCGCTGGCCCGGCCGCCTCGTCATATTGGCGCTGCAGCGCGGCGTCCGTCACCGAAGCGAAGGCCTGCTTGCCGTCCGTACGGTAATAGTCGGCCAGGCCGCCGAAAGCCTTCACGCCGTACTTGATGAAGCTGGCCGGCATCGGCGTGCGCAGGTTGGCGCGAATCTGCGCTGCGGCGGCGGGCACATGGCGCAGATAGGCGATCATCGCCTTCATGCGCGTCGTGGCGTCCGCATAAGGGCTGGAGGTGTAGGCGGCCGGGTCCAGGCCGTCGCCGAGATAGTAGGCCGGGTTGGTATGGGGCTGGTCCGCGTCGGTGAGCCAGAACAATCGCCCCCGGGCGACCGCCAGCAGATAGTCGCGCTCGAAGCGCTGCTGGGGCGTCAGCTCCGCGTCGGAATAGCTCGCGACCGTGGCGATCGAGGCGCGGAAAAAGCTCGCCCGCTGCTGCAGCCCCGCGGCCGACCAGTCGGGGAGCATGCCGTCGTAGATGTGCTTGCCTTCCGAAACCGCAAAGCTCGGGTCCTGGCGAAGGTCGGTGTCGATGTAGCCCTGGCTGAACGACGACCACGACGGCTTCGCGGCGGCCCCGCCGACCGCGAGGAGCGAGGCCAGGACCAGAGCCGCGGTCAAGCGGGGCCTCGATGCGGGTGTGCGTTGCAGCTTCAAGGCGCTCTCCATCCAAAACGCCGTCCATAGGCCATTGCGGAGGAGCTTCGGCAAGGGCGCCGGGGCGCCCGCGGACAAGGGGACGACGGCGTCCGGGTCCAGCACGGCGCTTGCATTAACCCTGCCGCGCCCTGTCGCCGAGGCGCAGGCGTAAGGGGACGAACCGTGGACGAAGCGTTGGCGGACAAGGGGTTGGAGGCTGCGGACAACGCGATGCAACGGAGGCCGGCAGGCTGTTTTGACCCCTCCGCCGCCGGCCGACCGGCAAATCCTGCCGCCCGCGACGCCGGAAAGGCCGGCGCATGAGCGTCTCTCTGTCCAGCATCTTGAACATCGCCACCAGCGGGCTGGAGGTGGCGCAGACTGGGCTGAACACCGTCTCCAACAACATCTCCAACGTGAACACCGCGGGCTATGTGCGCGAGGTGGTCAACCAGGGCTCGCTGAGTGCGGCGGGCGCGGGCGCAGGGGTCAGCGTCGAGGACATCGCGCGCACCACCAACCAGTTCCTGGAGACGGCCAACCTGAAGGCCACCGCCGACACCGGGGCGGCGTCGATCACCTCCTCCATGCTCGACCAGGCGTCGAGCCTGTTCGGCGACCCGTCCAGCAGCGGCTCCTTCTTCGGCCGGCTGGACAGCGTCTTCTCCGCCTTCTCCACCCTGTCGGCCAACCCCTCGGCCACCGCCCAGGCCTCGGCGGTGAGCCAGGTCAGCCAGTTCCTGAACCAGTCCAAGTCCATCAGCGCGAGCCTGGGCCAGCTCAGCACCACCGCCGACGCCCAGATCACCACCGATGTGGGCAAGGTGAACAGCCTGCTGTCCCAGATCAGCAAGCTGAACAGCACCATCTCCCAGGCCACCGTCACAGGCGCCGACGCCACCGGCGCGCAGAACCAGCAGAGCGCGCTGATCGGCCAGCTGTCGGGCTTGATGAACGTGAGCGTGGCGGCCAACGCCACTGGGGGGGTGACGGTGAAGGCGTCCGACGGGTCGGTGCTGGCCAGCGACCGGGGCGCGGCCAGCCTGAGCTATGACGGCTCCGGCGCCATGGGCCAGATCAACGTGACCTCCGTCGGCGGGGTGACCCAGACGCTGGGCGCGCGGCTGACCAGCGGGGAGCTGGCCGGGCTGGTCAGCCTTCGCAACACCGCCCTGCCCTCGATCTCCAGCCAGCTCGCCAACCTGACGAGCCAGACCGCGACCACGCTGAACCAGGTCTCCAACAGCTTCTCCAGCGTGCCGGCGCCCTCCACCCTGACCGGGCGGAACACCGGCATGGACCTGGCCACCGACGTCTCCAACTTCACCGGCCAGACGACGGTGGGGGTGGTGAACAGCGCAGGCGTACTGCAGTCGAGCGTCGCCATCGACTTCTCCGCCGGGACCATGACGGCAGGGGGCTCGACGGTCAGCTTCACCCCGTCCAGCTTCCTGTCCACCCTGAACAGCCAGCTCGGCGGCGCGGCCACGGCCAGCTTTTCCAACGGAGCCCTGTCGATCGCGGCGGGGACGAGCGGGAACGGGGTGGTGATCGCCGACAATGCGACCACGCCCAGCGCCAAGGCGGGGCAGGGCTTTTCCGACTTCTTCGGGCTGAACGACCTGGTCAGCTCCGCCACGCCCAGCGACTACGACACCGGGCTGACAGCCTCGAGCGCCAGCGGCTATCCCGCCGGCCAGTCGATCAGCTTCCGGCTCACCGGCGCCGACGGCTCCACCCTGAAGGACGTCACGGTGAGCACGCCGGCCGGCGGTACGATGGCCGACCTGGTGGGGGCGCTGAACAGCCCGAGCAGCGGGGTGGGGCTCTACGGCGCCTTCCAGCTCGACGCTGATGGGGAGCTGGCCTTCACCCCGACCGGCGGCTCGGGGGTCAGCCTGTCTGTGGCCAGCGACACCACCGCCAACACCGCCACCGGGACCTCGATCAGCCAGCTGTTTGGCATCGGCGATGCGGCGCGCACCGCAGCGGCCGCCGGTTATGGCGTGCGCTACGACATCGCCGACAATTCAGGCCTGCTGCAGACCTCGGCGGTGACGCTGGGCGCGACGGCTGGTACCTCGGTGCTGGCCTCCGGCGACACCTCGGGCGCCGACGCCTTCGCCACCGCTGGCCAGACCCGGCTGGCCTTCGCCGCCGCGGGCGAGGCCCCGGCGACCACCACCACCCTGTCCGGCTACGCCTCCAACCTCAGCGGGTCGATCGCCACCCAGGCCGCCGACGCCGACACCGCCGCCACCAGCGCGTCGGCGGTCGCGACCGAGACCCAGGCGCGCCTGAGTTCGGCCGAGGGGGTGAACGTGGACCAGGAGATGATCTCGCTGACCACCTACCAGCAGGCCTACAGCGCGTCGGCGCGGCTGGTGCAGGCGACCTCGAACATGTTCACCGCCTTGATGTCCATCACCACCAGCTGAGGGCGAGCCCCATGATGAGCCCCATCTCCACCGCCAACCTGTACGCCGCCATGGCCTCCAACATCGGCCTGGCCCAGACCCAGGAGGCCAACGACGCCGCCGAGGTCTCCAGCGGCAAGATCGCCACCGACCTCGCCGGCTACGGCTCCACGTCCGGCACGCTCACGGCGGTGAACAGCGTGGCCTCCCGGCTGACCGGCTACGTGGCCAACACCCAGGCCCTGTCCAGCAAGCTCGACGTGCAGGACCAGGCGCTGTCGCAGGTGGGGACCGCCGCCCAGTCGGCGCGCACCGCCGTGGCCGAGGCGCTCGCCAACAACAGCGCCGACGACCTGATGACCAGCCTGCAGAGTCAGATGAGCACGGCCGCCGGCGCGCTGAACACCCAATATGACGGCCAGTACCTGTTCTCCGGAGGCCAGGCGAACACCGCGCCGATGGCGGCGAGCCAGCTCTCCGACCTGACGGCGGCGAGCCCCCTGTCCTCGGTGTTCAAGAACGGCCAGACCGCCCAGGTGAGCCGGCTGGACGACAGGACGGTGGTGAAGACCGGCGTGCTGGCCAGCGACGCCGGCACGCCGCTGATGAGCGCCCTGGCCGCCGTACAGGCCTATAACGCCGGACCCAACGGGCCCCTGACCGGCACGCTGACGTCGGCCCAGGCCAGCTTCCTGTCCAACGTCCTGTCCCAGTTCGACACCGCCATCACCTCGGCCAACACCACCACGGCCGACAACGGCGTGGTGGCCCAGCAGGTGGGCGACGCCACCACCCGGCTCACCGACCAGCAGACCGCTATCGCCGGGGTCGTCACCAACCTCACCACCCCCGACGAGGCGCAGGTGGCCACCCAGCTCAGCCTGGCCCAGACCACGCTGCAGGCTTCGGCCCAGGTCTTCTCCAGCCTGCAGGCGGACAGCCTGCTGAAGGTGCTCAGCGGCGGCTAACGCAGCGGAGCGGCGGCTCGCGGCGTTCCGGGGTGGTGATGATCGAACGCCGAAACATTCCCAACCTGCTCACCCTGGCGCGTATCGGGGCGGGCGGCGTCGTGTTCGCCCTCCTGGCGGGGCTCGCGGCGGGAGGGGTTCGCAGCCTGGCGGTATGGGCGTTCGCGGTGTTCGCTGCAGGGTCGATCACCGACTTTTTCGACGGCTGGCTGGCGCGCAAGTGGGCGGTGACCTCGGCCTGGGGCGTGGCGCTCGATCCCATCGCCGACAAGATCGCGGTGACCGCAGGCGTGCTCGGCCTGGTGCTGGCGGGCGCGGGGCTGGCCGTGGCGATCCCAGGCTTCCTGATCCTGTTTCGGGAGGTGTTCGTCTCTGGCCTGCGGGAAGCCGGCGCGGGGCGCGGCGCCAAGCTGCCGGTGACGTGGCTCGCCAAGTGGAAGACGACGGTGCAGCTGGTCGCCCTGTCGCTGGCGATGCTGGCCATGGGCCTGTCGGCGGCCTGGCTCGGGGAGGTCGCTACCGTCCTGCTATGGATCGCCGCGGCCATGACGCTGTGGACCGGCGCGCAGTACGCCTTGGCGTTCAACAGATCGGCGGCCTGAGCCCGGTAGACCTGCAGGCCTTCAGGCCTTCAGGAGGCCTTGGCGCCCTCCTCGGCCGCGACGACGCGCGAGACGGCGTTGACCACTGCGCCGATGCGGATCACCGCCTGGATCACCGTGTTGGCGACCCCGCGCTTGCGCAGCTCCTCCTCATGGGCGTCCAGGCACATGCCGCAGCCGTTGATCGCCGACACCGCCATCGACCACAGCTCGAAATCGATCTTGTCGACTCCTGGATTGGCGATGACGTTCATGCGCAGCCTGGCCGGCAGGGTGACGTATTCATGGCTCTTCATGATGTGCAGCGTGCGATAATACACGTTGTTCATGCCCATGATCGCCGCCGCCGCCTTGGCCGCCGTCAGCGCTTCGGCCGAAAGCGGGCAGCCGTCCTCCAGCTCGCGGATCACCTTGCCGGTCCCGACCGCATAGGCGCAGGCGATGAAGGCGCCCCACTTCTGTTGCTCGTTCAGGACCGTTTCCTTCATCAACGCCGAGAGATTCAGGCTCAGGTCTTTGGCATAGTCGGGTAAGGCGCTGTGCAGGGCGTCGACGGACATCGGTCAGCTTTCGAAGGTCGAGTGGGAAAAAGGGTTCAAGAAAAGGGCTCAGGCACAGGCTTCGGCACGTCGTCGCCGAGATGGCGGTGGCGCTGGCCAAGCTCGTCGGTCTGCAGCGCATAGGACGCGCAGCGCGTGCGAAGGGTTGCAACCCTATTCGAGGTGATGATGTGGCTGCTGGAGGGTGTCGCCAAAGGCTGCCTTTGCTGCAGTGAAAATCGATTGTTTTTGCAGTTTGCATAGGATGAGCCTATGTGAAGACTATGCTGCTCCCCACCCTGCGCCAACTCCAGTACGTCAAGCTGCTGGCCGAGCACGGCTCCTTCAGCCGCGCGGCTGAGGCGGGCTTCGTCACCCAGCCCACCCTTTCGGCGGGCATCCAGGAGCTGGAACGCACGCTCGGCGCGTCGGTGGTGGACCGGGCCCGCTCCGGAGTGATCCTGACCGCGGTCGGCGAGGAGACGGTGCGGCGCGCGGAAGACGTGCTTACCCGCGTCGAGGACCTGGTTCAGGCGGCCCTGAGCGCCGGTCAGCCGCTCTCGGGCCGTTTTCGATTGGGGGTGATCCCCACGATCGCGCCGTTCCTGCTGCCCCGGGCCTTGCCGGCCCTGCGTGAGCGCTTCCCCAAGCTTCGGCTGTATCTGCGCGAGGATCTGACCTCCAAGCTCGTGGCGGGGCTCAAGGCGGGGGCGCTGGATGCGGCCTTGATCGCCCTGCCCTACGACACGACGGGTCTGGAGACGGTCCGGGTCCGCGACGACGAACTGCTCGCCGCAACACACAAAGACCATCCCTTCGCCACGGCCGACTCGGTGGACCCCGACCAGATGCAGGGCGAGGACGTCATCCTGCTGGAAGACGGTCATTGCCTTCGCGAACACGCCCTGGCCGCCTGCAGCCTGGAGGCTCCGCGCGCCTCGCCGGACGGCGGGGGCTTTGCGGCGACGTCGCTTCACACCCTAGTCCAGATGGTCGGATCAGGCCTCGGCGTCTCGCTGATCCCGGCCATGGCGGTGGAGGCGGGGCTCGCGGCCCAGGCCTGCGTGTCGGTGCGGCGGTTCGGGGCCGACGCGCCCTACAGGGAGATCGTGGTGGCTTGGCGAGAGGGATCGTCGCGAGGGCGCGAGGCGCGCCTGCTGGCTGAAACCCTGCGCAGCGTCTAAATCGCCAAGGCTCGACGCCGCGGCGATCGCCATCGAGGATGCCTGAAGGCGCCTGACCGCCTTCAGCCCTCCAGCATGATGGCGGAGAGCAGCCGGCCGTAGTCGCCCTCGCCGCGATGCACGGCGCGGCGGTTGGAGAAGAAGGCGCCCTCCTCCGCATAGGTGTCGCGGCCGACCCATTCCGCTTCGGTTACGCCGGCGCGGGCGAGACGGTCCAAGACGAAGCCTGGCAGGTCGAAGCGCCGCTTCTGCGCGGTTTCGCCTGGCGCGAAGAAGCGGGCCGCCTCCGGTGCCCGTTCGGCGAAAGCCTGGAGGAAGTCCTCGCCGACCTCATAGCTCTGCGGCGCGATGCAGGGGCCGACCGCCGCGGTGATGCGGGCGGCCGAGGCTCCAAGCTGCTCCATCGCCGCCACTGTCGCCTCGACCACGCCGCCCAAGGCGCCGCGCCAGCCTGCATGGGCGCTGGCCACCACCTGTGCCTGCGGATCGGCGAACAGAACGGGGGCGCAATCGGCCGCCAGGGCGCCGCACACGAGCCCGACCGTCGCCGTCGCTACGCCGTCCGCCTCGTGGCGCGAGTCGCCCCAGGGGGCGTCCGCGATCACCGCGCGGGCGGAATGGACCTGATAGCAGGCGAGCAGCCGCTCCACCGGCTGGCCGAAGTGCGCCGCCGCCCGGACACGGTTCTGCGCCACAGCCGCTGCGTCGTCACGCGAGCCGCGGCCGACGTTCAGGCTGGCGTACACGCCCGACGAGACGCCGCCTTCGCGGGTGAAGAAGGCGTGGCGCACGCCTGGAAGCCCTGCGAGCAGGGGGGAGGTGACGACCGGGAGCGGGCGAGGGCTCATGCGGCTGGCTCAGCAAGGGTGAACCCGGGGGGCGCTAGCCCCGGCGTGTGGATCGAGACCACCTTGAACAGCTCGCCCATCTGACTTGGGCCGGTGAGCCGGTCCAGCTGCCGGGCGATGGTGTCGCGCCGATCCGGGCGGCTGCACGTCAGGACCTCGGCGCGCTGACGGATGCCGAGGCTCCGCAGGAAGCCGCCCTGGGTGACGATGGCCGACGTCGCCGCCCCTGCAGCGCGAGCGGCTCCGACGACAGATGGAAAGTCCACGTGCATGGTCAGATCGGCGGCCCCGGCGCTTTCCAGCGGGTCGACCCTGGCGTGGCGAGCGAGCGCCTGCAAGGTGTCGCCAAACCCCGGCGCATCGCGGCCGTAGTCGATCACCAAAGCCGCGCCGCCGTCTTCAGCCACCCTCGCGCCGATCTCTGCGGCCAAGGCGGTCTGCGCCGGCGACGCCTCCACGATGGCACCACGGGGCGCGTCCGGCGGGAGTTCGGAGAGTGCGCCGGACGGCGGCGGGGCCAGGCCGAAGATCAGCGCGCCCCCGGCGTCCAGTCCGATCCGCCGCTCCGCCCAGCCCTCGTCCGTGCGCACGAGCTGGCGCGCGGGCAGGCAGTCGAACACCTCGTTGGCGATCAGGATCAGGGGTGCGCCGTCCGGAACCTGCGCGAGAGCGTCGACGAAGCGCGGCGACGCGGCGACCAGCCTCTCGGCCTGGCGGCGGCGAAGCGGTTGGCTGGGCTCGACCAACCACAGGTCTACCGCGGAGATGAGGCCGGGCGCGCGCTGCAGCAGCCGCAGCGCGTCCAGCATCAGCGTCCCGTCCCCGGGCCCGAGTTCCACTAAGCGGAAGGGCGAGGGCGATCCAAGCTGGCCCCACACCTCGGCGATCCAGGCGCCCAACAGTTCGCCGAACATCTGGGAGACCTGGGGCGCAGTGATGAAGTCGCCCTCGGCGCCGATCCGCGAACGGGTCGCGTAGTAGCCGTAGCCGGGATCGTGCAGGCACGCGGTCATGAACTCCGCCACGGTCATCGGACCTTCGAGGGCGATCCTGCGCGCAAGCCGTCCGGTGAAAGCCGCGACGGCCGGGTCCTCCGCCCCGCTCAGGGCCGGACCTCGCCGGACTCGTCGTTGGCTTCCGTGACGTCGGCGGCGAGGCCCTGCATGGGATCGTGGCCGCCCTCCACCACGTCCAGCCCGTCGTCCGGCGCTTCGGTCGCGCCGATGGCCAGGGCGGAGGGGCGACGCGCGTAGAGGATCATGCCCAGACCCACCAGCACCATGGGCGCGGAAAGCATGATCCCCATGGTCAGGCCGAGCGGGAAGTGGGGCATGTCGCGATCCGGCTCGCGCACGTTCTCCAGGGTGATCCGCGCCAGGCCGTAGAAGGTCAGGAACAGGCCGGTGAGCATGGCCCGCCGGGGCAGCAGCTTTGCGCCATGGGTGGCCCAGCGCAGGATCAGGAACAGCACGATCCCTTCCAGCCCCGCCTCGTAGAGCTGGCTTGGATGGCGAGGTAGGAGACCGGCGCGGGGGAAGATGATCCCCCACGGCAGGGTCGTCGGCCGACCCCACAGTTCCCCGTTGATGAAGTTGGCGATGCGTCCGAAGAACAGCCCGATCGGCACGCAGGGCGCGGTGATGTCCGCCAGCCGCAGCAGGTCGATCCGGTTCCTGCGCGAGAACAGGTAGAGCGCGATCACCACCCCGATCAGGCCGCCGTGGAAGCTCATGCCCCCGTGCCAGGCCTTGAAGATCTCCAGCGGGTCGGTCCAGATCACGCTGGTGTTGTAGAACAGGATAGAGCCCAGCCGGCCGCCGACCACGATGCCGACGGCGATCCATAGCACCAGGTCGTCCACCTGAATCTCGGTGGCGGTGGGCGCCATGCCGCGCCAGATGCGCCGGTTCCTGACCAGCGCCACGGTGTAGCGCCAGCCGAGCAGGATGCCGGCCACATAGGCCAGGGCGTACCAGCGGATCGCGAACGGCCCGAGCTGTAACAGCACCGGGTTGAAGTGGGGGAAGGGCAAGCGGGCTCCCAGGTGTCGCGGCTCGGGCCTGGAGCCTTAGCAAAGCTTCAGGCCGCCGTCGCCCGCCTCAGCGCTCCAGTTCGTAGGTGGCGCTGAGGCTGGCGCTCACCGTCAGCTCGCCCGCCGCCACAGGCGTCGAAGGCCGGGCCAGGCTGCGCATGGCGAAGACGGGGCGTGGGGGCCCGGAATAGCCCGACGATCCATCCGACAGGCTGACCAGCCGCTGGAGGCGGTAGCCCATGGCTTGAGCATAGAGCGCCGCCTTGGCTTGCAACGCCATGACCGCGCGGCGCCGGGCCTCGTCCTCGACCGCGGTGGGATCGTCGAGCTGGAAGCTGATCCCGTTGATGCGGTTGGCCCCGGCGCTCACCAGGGCGTCCACCACCGCGCCGACCCGGCCGAGGTCGTGCAGCCGGGCGGTGACGGTGTTAGTGGCCTGATAGCCCGTAAGGCGGCGCGGCTTATCGCCGTCACCCCCCTCATACTGGGCCTGCAGGTCGAGCTCGGTCGTCTGCACGTCCGCCGCGGAGACCCCCCGGGACCGCAGCGTGGCGACGATGGCGTTCATCTGGGCGCGCGCCTGGGAGAAGGCGGCCGCTGCGGTCGGAGCGTCGGCCTGCACCCCGAGGCTGAGAACCGCCAAGTCCGGCGGCGCGCGGACCTCTCCTGTCGCCGAGAGGTTCAAGGTCGTCGCCGTGAACTGCGCGGCGCCCATCTCCTGCGCCTCTGCTGCGGAGGCCGAAGCCAGGGTGAGGAACGCTACAACCATCAACGCCTTCATGCACCCTGTCCCCTCGCGGCTGATCTGCGACGACCCGGCGGTTAGCCGGGGTTTGAGGCTGAAAGTAGCTACACCTTGCGATTTCGTACGCCGCCCGGCGGAACGCGGGCCGGATCGGGATGTTCTCCAGGCCTGACCCTGGCGACGCGTCCAAGGCGTCCCATAGCTGCGCTTTCGCGCAAAAGGAGCCCCTCGTGGCCCATCCTACCGTCGGTGAAGCCTTCGTTGAACGGTTAGGCGAATGGGGGGTCAAGACGATCTTCGGTTACCCCGGCGATGGCATCAACGGCGTGTTGAGGGGGCTCGAAAAGGCAGGTGACAAGTTCTTCTTCGTCCAGGCCCGCCACGAGGAGATGGCGGCGTTCATGGCGTCGGCCTACGCCAAGTTCTCCGGCGAAACCGGCATCTGCCTGTCGACCGGCGGACCGGGCGCTACGCACATGGTCACCGGCCTCTATGACGCGAAATGCGATCACCAGCCGGTGTTCGCCATCACCGGGCAGGCGGCGCGCGGCGTGCGGGGTGCGCACTACCAGCAGGAGTTGAACCTTGACCGCCTGTTCTCCGACGTCGCCGAATACGTGCAGGAGGCTACCGTGCCTCAGCAGGTCGCGATGATCATGGATCGCGGGATGCGCTTCGCCAAGTCGCGCAATGGCGTGGCAGTCGTGATCATGCCCAACGACCTGTCAGACAGCCCCTACGAAGCCCCGACGCGCGTCCATGGCTATACCCGCACCAGCGTCGGCTATCAGCGGCCGCACATCATCCCTAAAGAGGCGGATCTCCGTCGCGCAGCCGAGGTGCTGAACAGCGGCAAGAAGGTCGCCATCCTAGTGGGCGCCGGAGCGCTTCACGCCACCGACGAGGTCATCGCCATCGCCGACAAGCTGAAGGCGGGCTGCGCCAAGGCTCTGCTCGGCAAGGGTGTCTTGCCTGACGACCTGCCCTGGGTGACCGGCACCATCGGACTGCTGGGCTCCAAGCCGTCCTCGGATATGATGGACGATTGTGACACCCTGTTGATGATCGGCACGGGCTTTCCCTGGGCGGAGTTCCTGCCGAAGACGGGCCAGGCCCGCGGGGTGCAGATCGACATCGAAGCGTCGATGCTGGGCTCGCGCTACCCCACCGAAGTTAACCTGCATGGCGAGTCGGTCGAGACGCTCCGCGCACTTCTGCCCTTGATCGAGACTAAAACGGAGACCCACTGGCGTCAGGGCATCGAGAAGGCGATGACCGAATGGTGGGAGCTGATGGACAAACGCGCCCACGCGCCGGCTAAGCCCGTCAATCCGCAGCGCGTAGTTTGGGAGATGTCGCGCAAGATCGGCGCGAACGCCATCATCACTTCGGACAGCGGATCCTGCGCCAACTGGTATGCTCGCGACCTCAGGGTGAAGCGCGGACAGTTGATGTCGCTTTCCGGCGGCTTGGCCTCGATGGGGGCTGCGGTGCCTTACGCCATCGGGGCGAAATTCGCCCATCCGGACCGTCCCGTCATCGCCCTGGTCGGCGACGGGGCGATGCAAATGAACAATATGGCCGAGCTGATCACGGTGGCCAAATACTACAAGACTTGGACCACGCCGAACTGGATCTGCTGCGTCTGGAACAACGAGGACCTCAACCAGGTCACCTGGGAGCAAAGGATCATGGAGGGCTTCCCCCGCTACGACGCCACCCAGTCGTTGCCGAATGTGCCCTACCATAAGTTCGCTGAACTCATCGGTCTGAAGGGCATCTACATCGATGATCCTGATCAACTGAGTTCGGCCTGGGATCAGGCGCTCGCCTCGCCCGTCCCTGTGGTTCTCGAAGTCAAGACGGACCGTGAAATCCCGCCGCTTCCGCCGCATATCAGTTTGGATGAGGCGAAGAAGTTCATGTACACGCTGCACGGAGACTCAGACGCCGGCGGCATGATCAGAGGCGCCATGTCCCAAGTCATGGCGTCGGTAATCGGTCACAAGGAATGACGTCAGCCCTTGTAAGCAAGGGCTGGGCTGGCGACCCAAGGGAGGCGCGGGTGCTTGGGGCGCTCGTGCTATCCGCCGCGGGCGTTGCTGTAGCAGCGCTCGTTGGGGATGCGGTCGTCCTCGAAAAGGCCGAGCCTAAAAGGCGCATCTTGGGTTGGCCGCAGCGACATAGGGCGGCGGGGCAGGCCAAGGCGCTCCATGGCGCGGCGGCGATGCTCGGCGCCTCGGTGCTTACCGATAGTGCGGTCGAGCATTACCGGGGTTCCTTCGACAATCCCGGCATGTACACCCCGCTCGTCGTCTCTGCACTTACCCTGGCGGCGGGGATCGACGGCGCCAGCGGGGGCTATCTGCCTCGGCGGGTCCGCGGCGGAATGTACGCCCTGGCCGGAGCCGTCGGCGGGATCGGCGTCGGTTTCCACACTTATAATGTGTTGAGGCGTCCAGGAGGACTGAACTGGCTCAACGCCTTCTACGCCGCCCCGATCGGCGCTCCCGCGGCTTTGAGCTTGGCCGGAGCGCTCGGGCTTGCGGCGGACGAACTGGCTGAAAATCCTCGTCCGGACCGGATGACGGTGCTTGGCGTGCCGATCGGGCGGGCGTTGTCGGCCTTTTCCGCTTTCGGCTTGATGGGCACTGTCGGCGAAGCGGGCTTGATGCACTTTCGCGGCAGCTTCCAAAACCCCTTCATGTGGCTGCCCGTCAGCCTGCCGCCGATCGCCGCCGCCCTGACCGCGAAAGCCGCGGTCGAGCCTTCGGGTAAGCGCAAGGGTCGGCCGGTCACGCGGGCCTGGCTGGCGATCACGTCGGTCATGGGCGTGGCTGGCGTCGGATTCCACGCGTTCGGCGTCTCTCGCGCCATGGGCGGATGGAAGAACTGGAGCCAGAACGTGGTGGACGGGCCGCCCCTCCCCGCCCCGCCGAGCTTCTCCGCCCTGGCCATCGCCGCGCTCGCCGCCCTGAGCCTTCGGGACATGGAGGATGAGTGATCGCTATCCAGGTTATGACGTCCTGGCCAAGCGTTGGACGCCATCCTGGAACGCGGTCACCCGAAAAGTCATCGACGATCGCCTCGCCGTGCATCCGGGACCGCGGTTTCTGGACGGTAAGCTCTACGCTGTCCTGCAGTCCCTGTGCGACCGCATCCTCCCGCAGGAGGATGGCGTAGCCGGCGTCGCCCTCGCCGCCTTCGTCGACCAGCACCTGCTTGCGGATAAGCGGGCTGGATACCGCAACGCCAAGCTGCCGCCAATGCGGGAAGCTTGGCGTCGCGGCCTGTCGGCCCTCGATGCCGAGGCGCTCAAAGATTATGGGCGCGGCTTCTCAAGTCTCGACGCCGCCTACCAAGACCGGCTGATCGGGAAGATGAAGACGGGGGACCTCACCGACTCGGCCTGGAGCGACATGCCCTGCGCCTTGTTCTTCAGCGAACGGGTGATGTCCGAGATACCTCGGTCCTACTATGCTCATCCCAAGGCCTGGAACGAGATCGGGTTCGGCGGCCCCGCCTCTCCGCGAGGCTATGTTCGGATCGACTTCGACAAGCGTGACCCTTGGGAGGCCGCAGAAGCCGATCCCGACGCGCCTGCCGCCGCCAGGAAGGCCAACGCCCGTGTCGGCCGCTGAGACCCCGCGCGCCCGGGACGGCCGCGCACCCGACGTCTTCCGAGAAGGCGGCTGGGTCCCGATGCGCCAGTACGCCGAGACTGAGGAGGTCGATTTCGTCGTGATCGGCACCGGCGCCGGCGGCGGGACCCTGTCCGCCCGTCTGGCGGAAAAAGGCTTTTCGGTTGTCGCCTTCGACGCCGGGCCGTTCTTCCGCCCGCTGGAGGAGTTCGCCTCGGACGAAGAGGCGCAGTCCAAGCTCTACTGGCTCGACGAGCGGCTGGTGGACGGGGACGATCCGATCGCGCTGGGCGGCAACAATTCCGGCAAATGCGTCGGGGGATCGACGGTCCATTTCGCCATGGTCTCGCTGCGCTTCCGGCCCGAGCACTTCAAGTCGAAGACCCTGCTCGGTTATGGCGCGGACTGGCCCGTCGATTGGCGCGAGATGTGGCGCTATTACGGCCAGGTCGAGCGCGCCCTGTCGATCTCGGGTCCGATCTCCTACCCCTGGGGTCCGGCCCGGCCTGCCTATCCATATCGGCCCCACCCGATGAACGCCTGCGCCCAGGCAATGGCGGTGGGTTGCGAGCACATGGGCATGAAGTGGTCGCCCATGCCGCTCGCCACTGTGTCGGCGCCGCGCGGTGACTCACCCCCCTGCGTCCAGCGGGGCTTCTGCCGGTTCGGCTGCTCCACCAACGCCAAGCAGAGCGCGCTGGTGGTCTGGATTCCGCGCGCGCTCAAGGCTGGCGCCGAGGTGCGCGACCTCGCCATGGTCGGCCGAATTGAGCTGGGCGCCGACGGTCGCGCCACTGGCGTCCACTATCATCGCGAGGGCGAGTGGCGCTTTCAGCGCGCCAGAAATGTGGTTGTGGCCGGTTACGCCATCGAGACGCCCCGCCTGCTGCTCAACTCCGCCTGTCCCGAGGCGCCGGACGGCCTAGCCAACAGCACCGGCATGGTCGGCAAGTACCTGATGACGCAGCCGAACCAGGGCGTGTTCGGGCGCATGGCGCAGGAGTCGCGCTGGAATAAGGGTCCGCCGATCCTGTGCGTCAGCGAACACTGGAACTATTCCGACGAGAAGGACTTCCCCGGCGGCTACACGCTGATGAGTCAGGGACCCATGCCTCAGGAATGGGCTAACATGCAGATCAGCGCTAAGGGAATCTGGGGCGCGGACCTGCGCCACGCCATGCTCGACTATAACCACATGGTGGGCATGAAGGTGGTGGGCGAGGGGCTGGCGTCGGAGCGTAATACCGTCACTCTGGACGACGAGGTTGACCAGTACGGCCTGAAGATACCCCGGATCACCTATAGCTGGACCGAGGGCGACAAGGCCCTGATCGCCCACAGCATGGACCAGATGCAGGGCTGTCTTGAAGGCGCGGGCGCGGTCGACATCTTCCGTCAGGAACAGGACACCAACCACCTGAACGGAACCGCGCGCATGGGCGACGACCCGCGCACCAGCGTGGTCAACCCCGATGGGCGGACCTGGGACCACGCCAACCTCTGGGTCTGTGACGGCTCGATCTTTCCCACCACCGGTGGGGTGAACCCGTCACTGACCATCCAGGCCATGGCGCTGCGGACCGCCGACCGCATCGAAGCCCTGGCCGGGCGGGGTGAGCTGTGAGCACAGCCGCGTCTTTTCCTCCCCTGCGCATCCGGGGAGGTGACGCGGCGCCTCGCGCCGTCACGAAGGGGGCTCCCTGGACGCGACATGGGCTGCGCGCCTCCTCCACCACGCTTCGCGTAGTCCCCCTCCCCCGCTGCGCAGGGGAGGAGAAAGAACATCCATGACCCGAAGCTTTCCCGACTACGACGTCCTCGACAAGTGGCACTCGGTCTCCTTCGACGACAAGACCCGCAAGGTCTTGCGCCGGCGTCTGAACGAAGTCCCGCCCCGCCGCTTCTTCAACGAGGAGGAATGGGCCCTAATGGAGGTGCTGAGCGCGCGCCTGTCGCCCACGCCCAAGCGAGGCGGGCCCATCCCGATCACGCCCTGGATAGATGCTCGCCTGCACGAGGGCGACACGGAGGGGTTCCGCTTCGAGGGTGCGCCGCCCGAACTGGAGGCTTGGCGCATGGGTCTCAAGGCGATCGACGAGCAGGCCAAGGCTGACTATGTGCGCCCGTTCGTTGCGCTGGATGTGGAGACGCAGGTCGTCCTGCTGAAGCGCATCCAGAAGGGCGATGTCGACGCCAAGGTCTGGAAGGGGCTGGACGCCGGCGCCTTCTTCACCAACACCCTTCTGCGCGAAGTTGCAGGCATCTACTACGCCCACCCTGCCGCCTGGAGCGAGGTGGGGTTCGGCGGCCCGGCCAGCCCGCGGGGCTATGTGCGGATCGGCTTGAACGAGCACGATCCCTGGGAGGCGCGCGAGGCCAAGCCCGACGGCAAACCCAGCCGGAGCGGCGCGTCATGACCACCTCCGCCAGCCCCCACGATCCCGGCGCCCCCCGCGCCAAGAACGGCCGCGCGCCGGACGTCTTCGTGCCCGACGGCTGGGTGCCCATGCGCTGCCACGCCGACGACGAGGAGGTCGACTTCGCCATCGTGGGCGCGGGCGCCGGCGGCGCCACCCTGGCGGCCCGTCTGGCGGAGAAAGGCTTTTCAGTCGTCTGCTTCGACGCCGGTCCCTACTGGCGGCCGCTGGAGGACTTCGCCTCCGACGAGTTGGCGCAGGAGATGCTGTACTGGACGGACTCCCGCATCACCGGCGGGGCCGATCCCATTTCGCTCGCCGGCAACAACTGCGGCAAGGGCGTCGGCGGCTCGACGGTGCACTTCTCAATGGTGTCCCTGCGCTTCCGGCCCGAATGGTTCAAGGCGCGATCAAAGTTGGGCTACGGCTATGACTGGCCGATCACCTATGAGGAGATCGAACCCTATTACGATCAGGCCGAACGTGCGCTGAGCATCTCGGGTCCGGTCAAGTATCCGTGGGGCCCGGCGCGAGGTCCCTATCCCTACCGCCCGCACGAGGTGAACGCCCCGGGGCTGATCCTGGGAAGGGCGGCGGACAAGATGGGCATCAAGTGGTGCTCCACCCCGCTGGCCACCGTCTCGGCGCCGCATGGCAAGAGCCCGCCCTGCGTCTATCGCGGCTACTGCCACTACGGCTGCAGCACCAACGCCAAGCAGAGCGCGCTGGTGGTCTGGGCGGCGCGCGCGGTGAAGGCCGGCGCGGAAATCCGCGACATGGCCATGGTCGGCCAGGTGGAAACGAGCGCCGGCGGGGCGCGCGCCACTGGCGTGCGCTACCATCGCGAAGGCGAGTGGCGGGTGCAGAAGGCCAAGAACGTCGTGGTCGCCGGTTACGCGGTCGAGACCCCGCGCCTGCTGTTGAACTCCGCGACCCCTAAGCATCCGAACGGCCTGGCCAACAGCTCAGGCTGCGTGGGCGCCTATCTCACCACCCAGTCGGGGCCCGGCGTCTGGGCGACGTTCGAGGAGGACATCCGCTGGAACAAGGGGCCGCCCAACATGGCGGTGACCGAGCACTGGAACTACACCGACGAGGGCAAGGACTTCCACGGCGGCTACGCCTTCATGAGCCAGGGGCCGCTGGCGCGGGAGTGGGGCCAGAACCTGGCCACCTCGCGGGGGCTCTGGGGCGAGGATCTGGCGCGCGGCATGGCCGACTACAACCACACAATGGGCTTCGTGCCCGTGGGGGAGGTGGAGCCCCGGGCCTGCAACACCGTCACCCTGGTGGACGACGAGACGGACCAGTACGGGCTGAAGATCCCCAAGGTCACCTTCAGCTATTCCGACAACGACAAGCGGCTGATCGCGCACGCGGTGAAGTTCATGGGCCAGATGCTGGACGCCGCGGGCGGTCGCGACCAGTGGCGCAACGACGACACCAGCCACCTGCTCGGCACCTGCCGCATGGGCGACGATCCGGCCACCAGCGTAGTCAACGCCGACGGGCGGTCATGGGACGTGCCCAACCTGTGGGTCTGCGACGGCTCGCTGTTCGCCACCACGGGCGGCGTGAACCCGTCTTTGACCATCCAGGCCCTGGCGCTCCGCATCGCCGACCGTATCGAGACGCTCGCCAAGCGCGGCGAGCTTTAATCTTCAGGAGAATTCGCCATGGGCGTCATCGTCAATATCGGCGACCTGCGCGAGCGGGCCTATAAGAAGCTGCCCCAGGCGGTGTTCCAGTATCTGGACGGCGGCGCTTACGACGAGCTGACGCTGAAGCGCAACCGCGACGACCTGAACGCGCTCGCCCTGAACGAGCACGTCATGAACGACGTCTCCCATCTCTCCACCGCGGTCACCATGGTCGGGGACAAGGCGTCAATGCCCATGGCCATGGGGCCGATCGGGATGTGCGGCCTGATGTGGCCGAACGGCGAGATCGCCGCCGCCAAGGCCGCCGAGGCGTTCGGCATCCCCTACTGCCTCTCGCTCTTTTCGATCAATTCCATGGAGGACGTGGCCGCCGCCACCAACGTCCCCTTCTGGCAGCAGCTCTACATGATGAAGGACAAGGCGGTGAACCAGCACGTCATCGAGCGCGCCGACAAGGCGGGTTGCTCGGCGCTGGTGATGACGTTGGACGTGCACGTGCACTCCCAGCGCTGGGCCGACAACCGCAACGGCCTGGTGGCCCCGCCGCATATCATGGTGTCCAACGTCACCAACACGGCCCTGCACCTGCCGTGGGTGGTGCACATGCTGGCCAGCAAGTCCAAGACCTTCTCTAACATGGCGCCCGAGCACCCTGAGGCGAAATGGGTGATCCCGCTGGCCGAGTGGGTCAACGAATGCTTGGACAACTCCATCAACGAGGAAACCATCGCCTGGGTGCGCAAGCTTTGGCCGCGCAAGCTGATCCTGAAGGGGATCATGCAGGTGGACGACGCCAAGCGCGCCGTGGACCTGGGCGCCGACGCCATCATCGTGTCCAACCACGGTGGCCGCCAGCTCGACAGCACGCCCTCCACCATCTCGGTGCTCCCGGAGATCGCCCGGGCGGTCGGCGATCAGATCGAGGTGTTCTGGGACAGCGGAATGCGCAGCGGCTTCGACATGGTCAAGGCCATGGGCCGTGGCGCCCATGCCTGCCTGAGCGGGCGCGCCTGGGTCTATGGCCTGGCGGCCCAGGGGGGTGAGGGCGTCACCAAGGCGCTCGACATCCTGCATGGCGAGCTGAAGGACTGCATGTCGCTCGGCGGCTTCACCGACGTGCGCCATATTCCAGAGGGCATGGTGTCCGTCCAACCGTCTCTCGAGATGCAGAGTTGACAGCCGACCGGCGGCCCCCATCTAGTCATTGCGCATAGGTGTGTAGTTCTGAGCGCCTAGGAGATCGTGATGGCGGAAGCAAGCATCTTGGAACTGCACTCCATCCGTAAAGGTGTGGAGAGGGTCGCCAAGCTGTCGGACGGCTTGGTCAAGTTGGGCGGCTTGCGTTTGGGGCTCGACGGCGTGCTCGCCTGGATCCCGGGCGTCGGCGAGCTGTATAGCGCAGGCGCCGGCGTTTATCTGCTGACCCAAGGCGTTCGTGCTGGGGTTCCAGCGGGAACCTTGGCCAGGTGCGCCGCCCTGCTTCTGGGTCGGACGACGATCACCGCCATCCCGCTGGCCGGGCCCCTCGCAGCGGATTTCCTGACCGCCCATCGCTGGTCGGCCAAGCTGATCCTCAAGGCAATCGATCAGAAACTCGCCGCCGCCGGCGCACCTGTAAAGCCGATGCCAGGCGGGTTCGCTCGCCGGGTGTGGAGCGGCAAGCGCCCGGGGAACGTCAGCCCGGCCTGAACCGCCTCCTGACGCCTCGGCCTCAGTTGCTTCCGGACGACACCACGTCATAGGTGGCCGTGTTCCCGACCGCGCTTGCGACGCCCGAAGCTTGGCCCGTCAGCACCCCGGTGCTGACCGTGCTGGTGCTGTGGACCGAACCTGAGTTGACCTGCTTGTTGTGGGCGCTGATGGTCCCGTTGCAGCTGGCGCAGGCATAGGCGCTCACGGCGTTGCCGACCCCGGTAGCGCTGGAGATCGCATCCCCGCCCGCACCCCCGCCTGAAGACAGGTTCGAGGCCACCGTAATCGCGCCGCTGTTGTTCTGGTCGGAGGTCACACCCGTGTACGACCCAGCGTTGGAGATGACTGTGCTGTTGCCGACGCCATAGGCGGAGTTGGCCGCCGTGCCGTACCAGGTCCCCAGCGTCTGAGTGTTGGAGGAGGAGACTGCACCGCTGTTCGCCTGGGTCACGCCGACCGAGTCGCCATAGCTGTCGGAGTAGACATTGGCGTTGTTGGCGACCGCCGAGGTGGTGGCCACCGAATCGCCGCCATAGGCGGTGCTGACGCCCACCAGCGCCTGCGTCACACCCGCCTGGGACTGGTCGACGTTCAAGATCACCGGCGAGTTGGTGGTGTTGGCCTCCACGTCGTTTGCGACGGCGGTGCCCGTATAGCTGGCGGTGTCGGCAGCCTGGATGCTGGCCGAGGTGGCCGCGGTCACGCCGCCTGTGCTCGACTGGTTGACGTTGGCGTTCAGCACGCCACTGGAGACGTTATAGCCCTGGGTGTTGCCCACGGCGGTGGAGTCCGCCGACACCGCCGCGGCGTACTGGGCCAGATAGACGTTGCTCACCGCGCCCACCCCCGGCCCCGTCAGCGCCTGGGTCGACGTGCCGGACAGGGTGCCGCAGCAGGTGCTGGCGGTGGCGGTGTTGCCCGTGGCCGAGGTCGAGGTGACCATGTAGGGCCCGGAATAGCCCACCGACGGGCTCGACGTGGCGGAAACCGCGCCGCTGACCGCCTGGCTCGACTGGAAGGCCAGGTCGGCGTTGGAGGCGCCCGCGCTCACCGCGTTGCCGACGGCGGTGGTCACGGTCGCTGTCCCCTGGTCGGCTTCCACCACGTTCAGCTGCTGGCCCGCGACGACGTCGCCGAGTTGCACCTGGCTGTTGAGGTAGCTGTTAGAGCCCGCCGCCGGCGTACCGTCCGCGGTCTGGCTAGTAGCGACCCCGCAGAGCGACAGACTGGCCGCCACGGCGGCTGTCCCAGCCATTAGGATCTTCACGTGTCTGTGCATTGTTCTGATCCAGGTTGTTGTAGGCCGGGTAGTAGCCGCCGGTGAGGCCGGTGGTGGTGGGCGGACCCATCGGGTCGTTGTTCGGATCGATGCAGGCGCTAGGCCCCGGCGCGCCGTACAGGTTGGACATCATCTCCACCGTGGCGCGCTCGATCATGGAGCGGACGGCCAGTTGGATCGGCTCCAGCCCGCCTTCGCCGGCGGAGATGTCGATGACGTTGCTGCCGAAGAACTTGAACAGGCCGGCGCCGACCTGGCGGCCGTAGATCTGCTTCTGGTAGGAGACGACGTCGACGACTTCCATCGTCTTGGTCTCCACCAGCCGCAGGTCCAGCGCCACGTTCATCACGTAGAGCTGGCCGGTGAGCAGGCCCGTGCCCTGGGTCGCGTCCTGCTTGCCGCCCTGGCCGTTCACGCCGGCGGAGCGGATGTTGTAGTTCAGTTCGGTGATGCCGCCGACCAGGTAGAAGTCGGAGCCCGGCACCTGACCGGCCACGATCTTGCGATAGGGGCCCGGGCCGCCCGGACTAGCAGGGCCGTCCGGCTGGTCCGAGATCAGCTTGTTGTTGGCGTATTTGAGCTCCAGCTCCGACACGCTGGTGTCGTAGCGCTCGACCAGCGGCGCGCCGGCCTTGGCTAGCGCCGAGATGGCCATCAGCGATGCGCCTTGGGTGACCTCGCGCCCACCGTTGTCCTCGGCCTTGCCGGTATAGTCGGCGATGCGCCCGACCGCGATCCTTGGCGCGTGCACGCCATAATGCTGGGCGTATTCCGACAGGCAAACCAGGGCGGTCGAATAGGGGGTGGGGTTGGCGGTGACGGGCGCGTCGCCGATCGGGCTCGCATAGTTGCCCCCCGGCCCCGCCACGGGGGAGATGCAGCCCGAAAGCGCGACGGAGGCCGCGCCCGCCAGGGCGATCACCCGGGATTTGCGCATCAGCGCCATGGGATTGATCCTATTGAGCGGCATCGAGGTTCACCTTCCCGTTCAGGACCGTGCTCGCGGCCACGTCGCCGTTGTTGACCTGGGTGGAGTTGACCACCACGGTGTTGTACTGGCCCGAGACGTTGACGCTCAGGTTGTTGCCGATGGCCGAGGCGCCGCCGACCGCGCCCGCGCCATTGAAGGAATCCGAGGCGCCGGTCGTGCTGCCGGCCTTGGCGAATACGCTCTGGTCGGAACCGATCTGCGTGACCCCGTCGACGATCACCAGATTGCCGTTGGCGTCGCGGGTGGAGACGTTGATCGCGCCCTGGATGGTCGACAGGCCGCCGTTAAAGCCCTGGCTGAAGCCGGACAGGGTGCTGGAGCCGCTCTGGGCCTGCGCGCCGCCCGCCGCCGCACAGGCGGCGACGACCACCAGCGCCGCGCCGCCGAGCCGCAATCGCTGAGCTCCCGCTCGCTGTAACGCCATGCTGTCACCTGCTCCCTGTACGAAGGTCGCGCGCGATGTCCGCGAGCCCGCGGCGCCTCGAACGACCCCCTGGCCCCGGGCTTTGTGTGCTCCGCGAGGAGCCCGCATCACCTGACCGTCCCGAAACAAACCAGACCAGCGTAAAGAAGAGGTAAGTTTACGAGGCGCTTGCGCCCCGCCGGTCGTTTTCGCCCCTATCTGTCGACGATGACCTCTCGCCCTGTGGCCGCGGAGCCGCTGTTCAACCTGCCGGGCTCCGTGCTGGCGCTGCTCGCCAGCATCCTGCTCCCCTACCTGCTGCAGAGCCTTGCGCCCGATCCGGACGCGGTGATCTCGGCGCTTGGCCTGTCGCCGCTGGATGTGGCCCATGGGCGGTTGTGGGCCCTGGTGACGGTCATGGTGGTGCACGGGAGCTGGGCTCACGCCCTGCTCAACGCCATCGGCCTGCTGGTCTTCGCGACACCGGTGGCGAGATGGTTCGGGCGCGGCCGCGCGATCTGCGTCTTCGCCTTCTACGTGGTCTGCGGGATCATCTCCTCCCTGGGCTATGTCCTGCTACATTGGGGGCAGGCGGAGGTGCTGGTCGGCGCCTCGGGCGCGATAGCTGGAATGATGGGGGCGAGTTCGCGTCTGCTGGAGGGGCGCGGCGGGCTCTCGCCGTTCCGCTCGCGCACGGTGCTCGGCATGGCGGCCGCCTGGATCGTGATCAATTTATTGATGGCGGTGGGCTGGATCGACGTGGGATCAGGCGGCGAGCCGATCGCCTGGGAAGCGCACCTGGTCGGTTACGCCGCCGGGCTATTGTTGATCGGCCCGTTCTCCGCGGTCCTGCGACGCGACCCGTCAGCATTTACGCCCTAGCGGCGCGGCTAGAACTAGTAATATCACAACCTGAAGCTCATAGGCTCAATCCTGTCCCCGCATCCATTACTTGCGAGACGAAGTTCTCGCTCAGCAGCGAGCCGGGCGCGTATTTGTTTCTAAGGTCGAGCTCACCTCTCTCCTCTGCAAACATGACCTCGACCGAGCAGATCAGGGCGCAAAACGCATCGCGGGCTGTACTTTAGCGCCGCTCCCACTGACCGCCGGTCGAGCGAAAAAATTGGCCTGACGGCATCTGGCTTTCAAGCTGGCGGGCGGTGGCTTGGCCAGCGGTTTCCGCCGAGACGCCGGTGCGAGCGGCTGCTTGGCGGTAGGCCGCGGCGCGGCCAGCGTTGATCTCGGCGACGGCGCTGTGAAGGGTGGGAACGCCGCCACCCGCGACGAACCCCAGGAAGCCGTCGGCCTGCTCGCCCACCACCCCAGACGCCTTGGCTCGGTCTACGGCCGCCTTAGCGCCAGCGGACTGCGCGTAGGCTATGGGCGCGACGGCCAGAGGCGCCGCCATAGCGATCAGGGCCGTCGCCGCCAGAACGGCTGCGAAACGCGGGGATGTCCTCATGGCGGTTGTTCCGTTCTAGAACAGGTTGGGGTTCTGCTGGATCAAGGACTGCACTTCCTTGTCCAGCCGCACGCGGACGTCGGCGTCGAGCTTGGCATAGATGTTGATCGGCGCGACCTGCACTCGGATGGTCGGCGTGCAGGCCGCAGCGGACGTCAGCGCTATAGCCAGGGCGAGGGTGAGACCCAGCTCGCGACCCGCCATTCCAAAACGCATCGTTTCGCCCCTTCGTCGCCAGAGCATCCAAGCCAATCAGGGCTGAACCTTGGGTGAACCCATCGCTGGCGTGTGCTCCCCGCCGATCCATCCATAAGCCGCCAGGATGTCGTCCAGGTTCAGCGACGTGTCGAGGGTCAAATCGACGGGTGTGCCTTTTGGCAGCGGCAGCGGCTTATCGAAGGCGTGGCCGCGCAGCAGAGCCCAGAGCCCGATCCGCGTCGGTTTGTTGATCGCCGGGTCGTGTCGGCCGATGACATGGAACACGACTCCGAGCCGTCCACCCGGCCGGCTGGCGACTTCAGCATCGAGCTGGCTGAAGGCCAGGTGCTCCAGCGCCTGGTAGGCGAAGTCCTGCACCGCATTGGGCTGTGCGGCCGGAGCGCCCCCCGTCGCCACCGCGCCCGTCAACGCCTCGCGGCGGATGGTCAGCCGCCCCGGCCCCTCCGCTGCGACGCGGCCATCCGAGATGCGCAACAGCGTGCCGCCGCCCGGGCCCGGCCGCAGCGCGAACGGTAGCGCGCCTTGCAGCCTGGCCTGCAGGCTGACCGCCTTGGACAGGTTCAGCAGGCTGATCAGCTGCTGCACGTCCACGTCCTTCAAGCGAAGCACGCCCGAGGTCTGGAGCGGCGGGGCTAGCGGCAAGCGCATGGCGTCCAGGCTGATCTCCCCGCCGGAGACCCCCGCCGAAGCAGTTTGAAGCGCCATCGCGCTGGGCTCCAGCGCAAAGACGACCTTGATATTTTTGAGCGGCGCCAGGGTCTCCAGTTTGTCGGCGGTAAGGGTCTGGCCGGGCGGGCTCCTGAGCGGGGTTAGGGAGGCGAGCCGGACATCTCCGCGCAGCCCGTCGATCTTGCCCGCCGGGCTCTTGAAGCTGAAACCGTCGCTGCTCGCCTGACCCGACGAGCTAAGTCCCGCCCGGCTCCAGGCGAAGCGGGCGCTCAGCTGCAGTTCGCCCTGCGCGTCGGGCAGGGCCTGGGCGGCGGCGGGGACGATATCGCCGGGCTGCAGCCCCTTGGGCGCGAAAACCAGCCGGCCGGTCTGGAACACGCCCTGGCCCGTCCCACGGCTCGGCTGGGCCTGCAGGCTGAGCACGCCCAGCGGTGCGGCGCCCTTAACAAGCGCTACGGCCAGACGGCCTTGCACCGCACCGTCTGCGAGAGTGAGCGTCCCGTCGGCGGCGAGCGGGCGCACTCGCGCTACAGTCGACGTGTCCTGCACCGCTAGGCCCTCCAGCCCCATCCGCCCGGACGGCGGCTGCGGACCTCCCTCGAGCGCGATAGGGGCGGAGGCCAGCTGCAGCTTCAGCGACGCAGACGGCAGCGCCACGGCGGCGTCGCGGAGCTGGACGTTCAGCCGCCATCGCCCATCGTCCAGGCTGGCCAAGGGCCCACCCGCGACAGGACAGACCCGGACGCGCCCGCCGGACGCCACCACCTGACCCTTCGACTTCAGCGAGCCCACGCTGACCGGCGCACAGTCGGACGCCGCCAGCGTCCATCGCGCCGACCTGCCGCTAAGCGCCCCGGCGAAGTCCAGGCTGGCGTCCTGCACCGGCCCCAGCCCTCCGTGCGCCGACAGGGTGAGTCCGCCCAGCCACGCCGCGCCGTCCCGTCCCACGCGGTAGCGGCCCACGGCCAGACTGATCCTGGGCAAGCCCTCGACCACGAGGGCGAGCGCTAGGCCGTTCCCGGTCGCGCCCGAGGCGTTGGTGCTGACCAGCGGCTCGCCCGATGAGGTGTGCAGGGACAGCCTACCGCCGGGCGTGGCCAGCTCGGCGCCGCGATCCAAGCGCAAGGTCGCGTCACGCCGGCTGTCATAGGCGAGCGCATAGGCGGGGACGTCAAGGCGCACCTGCTGCAGCGTCTGTGCGAGGGCCCTAGCCGCCCCAGGGTCCAGCTCGCCCAGCGCCCGCTGTGCGATGTGCTCAGCCTGTCTTCGCGGTAGGCCACCGCCACCGGCCAGCGTGCCCTGCGCCTGCAGGGTGACGCCTTGTGCGAGCCCGAGCTGTCCCCTCGCCCGCAGCGACGCCGGCGTCAGGAGGATGTCGAGGCCGCCCACCTGCGTGGCGCCGGCATCTTCATGCAGGCGTCCGGATCGCGCGGATAAGGACAGCTCGAACGGTCCGCCCCCCACGACCCCAGCCTTTTCGACCTGAGCGAGCACCTGGGGCGAGGCAAGCTCCATGCCCACGGAGGCCAACTCCACGCCCGCGCGCGCGAGCCGGCCCGCCCGGCCGCTCACATGCAGCTTGCCGATGAAGGCGTTCGTCCGGTCCATCTCCCCGTTCAAATCGGCCGACACGTCGGCGCCTTGGACCTCCACCGCCGCACCGTGGTCAGGCTGCAGCTCGAAGCGACTGGAGCTCAGGCGGATGATGGCGTCCACCGGACGGTCGCCCTGAGTCAGATCGGCCGCTCCGTTAGGGGTCAGCGCCTCCAGGTTCAGGGTCAACCCCGTCGCCGCGCCCTGAGGGCTGCGCCCACGCGCCGCACCGAAGGCTCCGGTCAGGTGCAGCTCGCCAAGTCCCGTGGCCTGCCCGCTCAGCACCCCCTGCACGTCGGCCAGACGCACGCCCATCAGGTCGAGGTCGCCGGGCTCCAGCCGGGCGTGCAGAGTGCGCACCCGCCCCCCTTTTACTGTGGCGTCAAGCGCGATCGATACCGGACCGCCGGGGGTGTCCAGCTCCAGCCGCCCGTCTTGAATGTAGAGGTCGGGCGCAGGACCAGCGCCGGGCTTGGCTTGCAGGGCCTGATCGATCAGCGGCTGCAACGTACCAAAGTCCAGCCGGCCGTCCCGAAGGCGCGCGTGCAGCACGGCCTGATCCAGGTGCAGGGCTCGCAGCGGCGGCGCGCGCACACCGCGCCAGGGGGCTGGCAGAGCGCCGAAGTCGGCCTGGAGCCGACCGACCGTCAGATCCGGATGGTCCGCGGGGCCCAGACGCACCGAGCCGGTCACCCCGCCAAGGTCGAGCCGATCGAGATGGATGGCCGCCGGCACTCCGTGGGCGCGCAGATAGTCGAAGGCGAGCCGGACCCCGATCGCCTCGCGCTGCAGGTAGAGTGTGACGCCCGCGGCCGTCAGCCCCACGGCGCCCAGGGCCAGGACGCCGGCCGTCAGGCGGCGAGGTGTCAGGAACGGCTTCAGCGAGACCACGATGGGACAGAAGAGGAGTGCGACGCGGAACGCAACCTCGTCCCGCACGGCGTGCTGTCCAGGGCGGCCGGCGTCGTCTTCATGACTTGCGCGCACGATGCTACAGCCCTTCAGGCGTGGCGCGTGGGCGCGCCGGCCAGCGAGCGTCGTGGGGCGGATGAACAGGTTTTTTGCAAAGGCCAAACCGCCGTCCGCGGCGCGCGGGCTTCCTGCGACGCATCCCGCGGCGCTGAGCTGGGAGGACATCGTTCAGGGCGTCTACCAGGGTCTGCTCGATCGCCCGGCGGAAGCGACGGCCATCGAGGCGAACGTGGGCCGCTTCGAACGGGGCGAGGCTACCGTCGCCGGCCTGATCCACGAGATCGTCGGCTCGCAGGAGTTCGCCAGCCGCGTCGGCCTCTACATGCGTCGACATGGCTCGCCGGAGCACATGCCTTTCACCATCGACGTCTCCCAGTACGGCGAGATCGGCATGATCGTGCGCATCCTGGTCAACGAAGGCGTGCGTTCACGCTACGTGGTGGACCTAGGCGCACGTGGGTTGGAGCGCTCGAACTCCTATGATTTGCTGAAGGCGTTTGGCTGGCGAGGGTTGCTTGTGGAGGCCAACCCAGAGCTGATCCCCCACCTGGCGCGGGACTTTGCCGGGCTCGACATCCAGATCGCCTGCTGCGCGGTGTCCGACTACACAGGGCGTGCGAGCTTCACCATCGGCGCGAACGACGATGTCTCTTCGCTGATCGAGGTGGCGGCCGCTCGATGGGGTGACCCACGCGGCCGTGTGGAGGTGGATGTCCGCCGCCTGCCTGACATCCTGGCGGAGTTCGGCGCTCCGGCTGAGATCGGCCTGTTGTCCATCGACGTAGAGGGCGAGGACCTGCAGGTCCTGAACGACCTGACGGCTCACGGCGGCTACCGGGTGGAGTGGGTGATCGTGGAGGCCTCCTACGACTTCAGCGTCAAAAGCCTGGACGACCTGGCCACCTCCGCCGAGGTGCGCGAGCTCTATGAGATCGCCGCCCAGACCTCAGCCAACCTGATCCTGCGTCGCCGGAGCTAGGCCGGTCAACGATCCGGACCCGCCCCTCGCCCAATGGCGTCTAATCGCGCGCGGATGCGGGTGAACACCTCATCGGGCGAGAACAGGAGCGTGATCCGCGCCTTCGCCGCCGCCCCCATCGCCTCGCGCGCGGCCTGCGGCATGGCGAGGGCGCGGCGGATGGCGTGACCGATCTGGAAGCGGTCGCTGAGGCTGGAGCCGTAACGGCGACGCGCCCCGTCCGCAGCCATCTGGGTCAGCAGGCCCTCGAAGCGGCGCTCGGGCACTACCACGGCCACCTCGTCGTCGATGTAGTCGGACATGGCGGTGTTGGCGACGGTGATCGGTGCGACCGCCATGGCCATCGCTTCCAACAGGGGAAGGTTCTGACCCTCCGCCACCGAGGTGCAAAGATAGAAGTCCGCCCCGGCGTAGAGCGCCTCCATCTGCTCCGTCTCCAGATAGCCGCCTACCAGAACCACCTTCTCCTCAAACAGACAGTGCGGCCGGCCGAACAGCAGCCGCAGCTGGTGGTAGAGGTAGCCCGCCGGCGTCTCCACCACGCCCGAGGTGGCGAGCTTGACCACCAGCACCACGTCGTCGCGGTCGACCGCGGCCAGCAGGAAGCCCTCGATCAGGTTGGCGAGGTTCTTGCGCCGGTCGTAGGGATTGCAGACGGTCACGATGACCGTGCCGCCGCCCTCCAGCACCCAGTTCAACGCGGGCTGCTCGCCCAGAGGCGAGGTCTTGTCCCGGGCCAGCCGCTCATAGTCCTGCTCCAGGTCAGCCTCGTAGTGGGTGACGAAGTTGCTGGAGAAGCTGACCAAGGGGATCGAGGGCACGTTGGCCAGCTTCGCCCAGGCCGCACGCTTCGCTTTAGGGCGCCCCTCCACTGCAGCATCAGCGCGTGCGGGGATCGGCATGGGCGCCGGAATGACATGCACGTTCGCCAGACCGTGGGCGAGCAGCACGCGCTGAGCGTAACGGCTTGGCGTCCAGATTTCCTGACAGGTGGAGAGCATTGAGGTCTGGCTTTCCAGCACCGCCTCCTGCCCCGACGCCGGCCCGCTCAGCACCTCGAACTCCCAGGCGAAGCAAGCGATGTTGTAGGCGCCGGGGATGGGCCGGATATCCTCGGTGCTGCGGAAGATCAGGTGGGGGTGGGCGGCGTCGTCGATCCCCTGTCCCAGGGTGCGAGCGAAGGTTCGGCTCTTGAACTGCTCGGGGGCTGAGACCTCCAGCAGCTCCAGCCCGCGGCTCGAAAGCAGGTCCAGGAAGTAGCGCGCGGCGAAGCCATAGGAGTAGTGGGTCTGGCCGAGCGCACGCTCGCCGCCGCGGGTCTGCGGGCGCGAGTAGAAGATGCGGTCGGTGTTCATGGCGCCGGGTCAGACAATCTCGACGCCCTCTCCGCGCAGCGTCGCCCAGCGGGCGAGTTCCACCGCCACTTCGCGCCGCCCGGACGTCCGGGTGAGTTCCAGATAGTGCCTCATCCCGCCCTCGTCCGGCGTCCGATCCAGGAAAGCCTTGTAGGCCATCGCGATGAAGGCCTCGTCCGTCAGGCCTGTATGGGCGTGGAGTGCGAAGCGGGTGGTGGGGCGGGTGGCCTGCTCGATCGTCGGCCAGTGCGCCAGTTCGCGCCAGACCGGCGAGGTGTAGAGCGTACCGATGCGGTCCTGCACCCCAATGCGCCGGGCGCGGAACTCCTCGGACTCCATGATCATGCGCCGGAGGTCAAAGAGGCTGACGGCGCCGCTCTGAAGCTCTGGCAGGTAGCCCGCGCGCGCGGCCGGGTCCGGCAAGCGGCGCAGAAGCTCCACGAAGGTGATGTCGAGCTGATGGCTGAACGGAATGTTGGAGAACAGGGGAAAGCCGTTCAGCGGCGCGGGAGGCGGCGCAGCGCTCTTCAGCTCCAGCAGCGCTTCCACAGTCATGGGCCCGCCCGGCGTCGCCCCCGCGGCCGGCGCTTGGGCGTGGGTCCAGGCGACAGGCTCGCCGTCTTCCAGGCGCGCCAGCCGCACGGTCGGATCCCGAGCGCCGATACGAGCGACGATCTCGGGCGCCGCGACCATCCGAAACCAGATCGCCAGCTCCGGACCATCCAGTGCGATCGGTTGCGGCGTGATCCGGACGCCGGTCAGTTTGCGACGACCGCGGGCGAGGAGCGTCCGGGACACTTCGGGCATGAAGCGCGGACGGAGCAGCTCGCAGAAGGCGTGGGATATCATCCGTCCACTGACAAAAAGGCCGACCACCGGGCGGTAGAGATCGTCCCATGGCCAGACGGAATAGCCGATCAGTTCGCCTTCAGGTCCGGAGGTGAATGCGGCGGCGTTCATCAGCATCGACCGAGTTGGGACACCCGGGTGAATCCATCCTTGACCGCGCGGTAGCAGCGTGGCCAGGAAAAGTAGCGCCTCCAATCCTCCAGCGTCTCGCCGGAAGCGCTGAGCCGGCCTCGCCCCCGCCCGAGGGCGGCGTGCAGGGCGATGGAGAGAGAGTCTGTGTCGCCCGCCACGAAATACTCCGCCAAGCCCCGTCCAACCTCCGGCAGGCTGGAGGAGGCGGTGGTGACCACCGGCGCGCCGAGTGAGATCGCCTCGGCGACAGGCAGTCCGAATCCTTCGTATACGGATGGGTAGATCACAGCCGACGCCGTCTTGCAGAGCAGATACTTGGCCGACTCGGAGATGAAGCCGGTCTGCAGGATCCGGCCGGCCTCGGCGAGGGCGGTCAGGCCGCGCTTGGCCAACTGCCGCTCGAAGGCGTCGCCCCAACCCACCCGGCCGCCGAAGATGATCCGAAACCGCTCGGCCAGCGCGGGCTCCCGCTCCAGCAAGTCGAGCATCGCGCCCACGTTCTTGCGCGGCTCCAGCGTGCCCAGCACCAGGATGAAATCCTCCACCGGCGCGTCGAACGCCTGCAGGTCTTCGGGGATATGGCTCCAATCCACCCCGAGGTGCGCCACGACCACCGGGATGTCGGCGGCTTCGGGGTAGTAGGTGCGCACGTCAGCGGCGGTGGACTGCGAGACCGTAAAAATGACGTCGCTGGACATCAGGTCGCCGTAGAACTTGCTCTGATGGTAGACGTTGGTCTCGTGGGTATGATGCTGGGGCGTCACCACCGTTGTCAGGTCGTGCACGATGCAGCCTTCCACCGGGAACAGCCTTCGGGTGAACTTGATGTTGGTATGCAGCCCCCAGACAGGGTCGTCGCCCAAAGACGCAAGGATTGGCTGGAACAAGTAGCGTCCCGCCGCCCAGCGCAGGATGGCCCCGTTTCTTTGCACCAGAACCTTCTCGATCAGGGTGGTGGGGATCTCGTGCCGGTTATAGAAGAAGCGCGGCTCGATCTCCGCGTCGCCCAGCATCTGCTCACACAGCTTGGCGGTGACCAGGGGAATACCGGTGAGCTCAAACTCTTGCAGCGGCGCGATGTCTATGTAGAAGCTGGTCGCCAAGCCAGGGGTCCGCCATCCGTGCCGCGCGCCTGGGAACGGCCGGGCCTGACTACAGCATCGCCCAGAGCGGCGCCAGCGGGCTGCATACGCCCGTTCGTTCAAGGCTAGCGGCTGACGATTTCATCGCGCGCCAAATTCCGCTAGGTCCTCAGGCCCAACGCGCCCCGCGCCTGCACAAACATCTCAGGAGACGCGCACTTGACCGATCGCTTCGCCGTGGTGGTCACCACCATCAACTCACCCACCGAAGCGGTCAAAGCCATCCAGGCCCATTGCGGGGCGGAGGGGCCGAGCTTCTACGTCATCGGCGACAGCAAGAGCCCCTCGGACTTCCGCCTTGAAGGCGCGCGCTACCTAGATCTGGCCGCCCAGCGCGCCTCGGGCTTCCGCTTCGCTGAACTCTGCCCCACCCGCCATTACGCCCGCAAGAACATCGGCTACCTCGCCGCCATGCGCGACGGGGCCCAGGTGATCGTGGAGACCGACGACGACAACATCCCGGGGGAGGGCTTCTGGGCGCCGCGGTCCCGCCAGCGGTCCGCGGCGCTCGTCAAGGCGGACGGCTGGGTCAACGCCTATGCCTACTTCTCCGATGCGCTGATCTGGCCCCGAGGCCTGCCGCTCGACCGGGTGCGCGATCCGGCGCCGACACCGTCACCGGCGGACGAAAGTTACGACTGTCCGATCCAGCAGGGCCTGGCCGACGAGAACCCCGACGTAGACGCCATCTACCGGCTGCTGCTGCCGCTGCCGGTATCGTTTGCGCCCGGCCGAGAGGTGGTGCTGGACCGGGGCGCGTGGTGCCCCTTCAACAGCCAGAACACCACCTTCTGGCGTGACGCCTTCCCGTTGCTCTATCTGCCCTATCACTGCTCGTTCCGCATGACCGACATCTGGCGCAGCTTCGTGGCCCAGCGGCTGATGTGGGAGAATGGCTGGCGGTTGTCGTTCCACAGCTCCACCGTGCATCAGGACCGCAACGCCCACGACCTGATGCGCGACTTCGCCGACGAGGTCCCGGGCTATCTGAACAACGAGCGTATCCGTCTGGCCCTGCAGGACCTGTCCCTGCTCCCCGGCCCCGGCGCCCTGGCCGAAAACCTGATGCGAGCCTACCGAGCCTTGATCGCTCTCGAAGTGGTCGGCGCCGAGGAACAGCCGCTGCTCGCCGCCTGGCTTGACGACCTTGAGCGGGTGCTCTGAAACCCTTTCGCCGAAAGCCATTTCCCAAGACGGTGTCTTAGAAGAAGCTAAAACCCTTGAGGCCGACGCCCAGCTGTCGGTGGTCCTGAAGGGTACGATCGAGTTCTGAAGGCCGGACCATCCAATCCGCCACGATCTCGATCAGGTTCGACTCAGAAACTAGAAAATATTCAGCTGCGATCTCCACCTCGACGGTGGTCTGCGGCCAGGTCGCAGCAATGGGCCACTCCGCGCCATTAAGCCTCACTCGTCCCGTCATAGCTCCGCGCCGCTCATGGGTAGGCAGGATAAGGCTCAGCCTCAGACCTGTAATGGCGATCCGCGGGTCGTAATAGAAGGCGAGCGTCGCGCTCTGCTCGGCCGACCAGCGCCCCCAGTCCTCTTCCAAATGCCATCCCGACGCCTCTGGTCCCTGGAAATCGAACACGCCGCCCTCCATCAGACCGGGCTGCGCCAGCGGCGACCTTATAGTCGGCTCGGCGGCGATAGTGCGAAGATGGGTGAGCAGGGAGCGCCTTGACGAAGGCGTCATGCCGGACATCTTGAACGGATGGATGGCGATCAGGCGACGATCGGCGAACTCCTCCAAGGCGGGTCGCCGTTCGAAGCCGGTATCGTCGAGCCCGAGTTCGTCCGCTCGCCAAACTCTGTCGCAGCAGCTGTGGAGCAGGGTAGGCGCAAGCACCTCGACAAACAGGTTAGCCGCCGACGCCACACCGACAAAATGGGCGTAGTCCGCCAGCAAGCTTTTCGGCAGGATGTAGAGGTCGGTGAAATAGCCCGAGGTGACCAGCGGGATTGGAAGGCGCACGACCTCTTGTCCTTCCGCGGTCGTGTTCGCACGGTCATAGATTTGCGAGCTGAGTTTCAGGACCTCGGCCAGCTTGCGCGTGATGACCATGCTCAAGTCGCGCACCTCAGCCTGAATGGGATCGCTGAGATCCGTCGGCAGATTGTTCCCTTGGATTAGGAGTCTTTGGGGATGCTGCTCTACCTGATCGCCCACATTTTGAACGAATTGAACATCGTTTCTGTAACCCGTACCTGCCGCGAACAATTTTCTCTCGAGGGCGTCGCGATCAGGCAGGTGTTTTACAAGGGACCAGTACTCTACCCCCGACCCAAACAATAATGACTTGGGATAGTTTATCTTAGCCATCAAACCGAAGTACCAGTCCCAAAGGCCTACTGCCTGCGGCGGCGGTCCGACGCGCGAGATGAAACCATCTTTGGGACCGATGGGAAACGTTTCGAAGAAGCTTGCCTCGTTAAGCTGTGGGTTGAGCAGAACATCGTCGTGACTGAAAATGAAATAGTCGCAATCAATTTTAGCCAGTTCCGCGCGTGCGTCAGTAATGTAGCCGGCGTGGGTGTAGGAGCCTCGGTAAACGGTGATTACATCCGGGTCGTCAAGCCGCTCGAAGGGAATCAGGAACCGAAGGTGTGAAAACCTCCCCAAATATAGTTCCCGTAGCAGCGGCAAGTTGCGCGGGAATGGGTTGTTCATCAGGATGCAGAGACAAACTCGGCAAGTTGCAGGGCCAAATCTGTGCTGAGCGGCGCCTAGGTCATCCATCGAGGTCAAACCCTGGTGATCACTCGCCCCGCCTGTCTAGCGAAGCCCCCTTCAGGGTCGTCTCAAGGGATCGACGAGCAGACGAGTTGGCGATCCGCCGAACAGGACCGACCGCATCGGCCCGGCGACAGACCCGGCGGGGGCGGCCTATCGCACATCTCTAACCCGGGCGCCATTGGCAAGCGAGGGCGGATGATGAACGGAAAAGCGCTGAGTGGCTGGCGAGATGGCCATGCGTCGTCCATCTCTCGAAGAAATGCTTCTCGACGCTGCAGAGGATGAACATGGCCGACGACGATATCGCCATCGGAGCCCGCTTCCAGGTGAACGACGGTTCGGAGCACCGTCATGTGTGGAACGTGCACGAGGATCGTGTGCACTATTTCAGCAAGGCGCAGGGCGCCCATTGGACGCCAGGGCACGCCTTTGACGATGCGCCTACGACCGACGCCTTCCGCCAAGCTTGTACACCCGCGCCGACCGATGCGCAGCGCGATGGGCGAGATCGCGGAAACGTCGGCTCGGCGCGCGCGGGCGCTCCCGATCTGAGCGGCGATTATTGACCCAAGGGCCCGGCGGATCTTTTCGGTCCGGACGATCAGGCCGCGATGCACGCCTGCAGGCGTCGGCGGTAGCGGTCTGTATTCCTTAACAGTCGCGCCTGCTCCTGCGGCCAACTCGCGTGCGCCTCCGCAGCCAAGTGAAAGGCGCCCAGGTGGAAGGCGAGATAGGCTGGTTCGAGCAGCGCCACGAGGGCGGCATCGACCGGGGCGGCGACGGCGCGCAACAGCGCCGCCCTCTCGCCTGCATCGAAGTCGAACTCCACGCACGCCCCTGCGACATCCCAGGCGATGTCTTGGCCTCCGATGAGGTCGTGGGCGGCGGCGTGATCGACCGCATCGGCCTTGAGCCATCGCCCGTCCTGAAGCTGCATCCATTCGTGCGCGTGCAGGCGGTTGTCGGTCCACACCCGGCGGAACGGCGGGGCGGCGGCCCAGCGACCCGGGTCCAGCGCAAGACAGCGGACCGCAGCTGCGCCTAAAGCTTCTGTGACGTTGACTCGCGTCATCTCCAGCAGCGCGGGGAGGTCCGCGCCAGCATCCGAGGGGGCCGGCAGATATGTGGCGCGCCATCCGAGATACCGGCCGAGGTGCGCCACGAAGGCCGCCCGCCGGCGAGGCTCCAGCGGCATCGGACGCGCTTCCTCCAGCCAGGGCTGCGCTAGGAAGCCGTAACGCAGCGCCGTCGCCTCGGGCGCGAACTCCGCTTCGCCAAGCGCCCGCGCCTGGACGAAGGCGCGTTCGCCAGCGGCGCCCAGGCCCACGAACTTCAGCAGCCATGTCCCCCGTGAGCTCTGCAGCAGGAACTTGCGGCGCTCCTGGAAGGTGTTCGCCGCCGGCCACTCCGGCTCATCGCCATACCGCAGCGCCCGCCACGCGCCGCCGGAGACATCGCGCAGGGTCGCAGGTCCCTCACCCGTAAGATCGCCGAACCAGGATTGCAGCCGCCAGCCGGGCTTCGCCGCACGCGCCGCCAGGGCGTCGAAGTCCACGCAGGGCCGGGTCGCGTTCGCCCATCGGGCGCGATGGGCGTCACTAGCCTCAGGCCCGAGGCCGCCGTCGTGGCCCGGCAGGAAGGCGATCCTGGACGGTTCGGCCCCAAGCCGCTCCAGGGCGTCAGCGACTGCGCCGAAGGAGCTGCCGGAGAGCCCCGGCCCCTCGTCCACCACCACGAAGCGGCCGCCCACCTCCTTCCGCAACTTCACCACCAGAGCGGGCGTCAGCTGAAGCTGTCGCTGGAACGGGGGACCGACGGGACGCAGGCTCAGCGGCGGGGCGGCTCGTAGCGCTACGGCTGCGATCGCCGCCAGCCCCACCCCGATGCTGCGCACGCCGATCACCGTGTCGCCTCCAGGGTGCGGCGCAGGCGTAAGCTGCATGGCGGCGGCGGCGTAGGCCTCCGGGTAGAGGGCGTAGAAGGCGTAGCCCTCGGCCGTCTTCAGCTCCACCTCGCGCACCAGCGGCAGGCGGCTCAACGCGCCCAGGCCGCTATCCAGGCCAAGTACGTCGAGCACAGGCGCGGGCGCCCCGTCGCCCAAAGCGCGCCAGGACGCAAGGAGCGCGCGGGCCATCGCCATGACTACCGCGAGCGCCGCGTCCTGTTCCGGCGTCGGGCCGTCGCCGCCCTGCACAACCATGGCGGCGTCGGCCAGGCCTTGAGCCAGTTCGGAGGTGGCGATGAACAGCGCGGCGAGACGGGCGTGACGCTCGATCGGCGGACCCGGCCTGCCCACCTCCAAAACGGCGAGGGCGGCGCAGAGTTCGGCGAGCATGTCGCGCGGATCGCCCGTCCGCGTCCGGTCGCCGTAGACCCACATGGCTCAGCGCAGGTGCCGGTAGGCGATGGCGGCGAGCGCCTGGAAGGGCGGCGGCTGCAAGCCCCGCGCGACCAGCCAGGCGGCGAAGGCGTCGAACTGCGCTGGGCTCGGCGAGGCCCAGAAGCGAGCGTCCTTGATGGTCATCATGGCCGGCAGCGGGGCCATTCCGGCGTCCACCAACAGACACAGGCACAGCGTCACCGAGCGTCCGATCCCCTCGCGGCAGTGGACCAGGACCTTGTTTCCCTTCCCGAGCTTGGGTCCCGCGAAGGCGACGCCGCGACCCATGTCGGCGAGGCTGAGCGCGCAGTGGTCCTCGGTGGGGAGGTGGAGGAAATCCACGCCCGCGCGCGCCAGGGCGGCGGCGTCATCGCAGGCTTCGCTGCGAAGATCGATCACCGCCGACACGTCGGCGTCGACCAGGGCGGGGATGGCCGAGCTTGGAAAGGCCCCCCCCACCGCAAGCTGTGGCGTGATCCAGTCCAGGTCGAGGCCGCCCTCAGCCGGGATCAAAGCGTTCAGGCCGCCGCCACCGCTCGCACGGGGGCGTAGCGCTCCACCATGGTGGCGCAGAACTCGGCGAACTGCTCCGGGTGGCGGGGCGCGCTGCTGTGGTGGGGCGCCACGCCCAGGTGTTCGGGGGTGAAGCAGAAGGTGACGGTGACGTCGAAACCCTCCAGCGCCTCCATCTGACGGTCGAACCAGTCCAGTGCGCCGGGGCGGAAGCTGTCCGCCCAGGACAGCCCCGTTCGCAGATAGGTCACGCCGAGGTCCTTCATCAGCCGCACGGCGGGCTCCAGCCGGTGGTCCTCGAAGTGGAACCACTGGCAGAGGCCCAACCAGTGCGCGTGCGGGCGATAGGCCTCCAGCGACGGCTTGGGCGAACCGTCCTCGCGCAGCAGGCCCATGTAGAAGTGGCGGTAGTAGGAACTGCCCTCCGCCTCCTTGTGGCGAGTGGTGGCCTCCCAGGCGCGGGGCAGGTCGTAGAGCGAGTACCAGTGGACCCGAGGCGCCACGCCCCTGAGCAGTTCGGCGGTGCGGGAGAGGCCCCAGGCCTGAACTTCCTCAGCCCCGAAGGAAGAAACGCCGACTTCGCTGACCCATACGGGCTTGTCGGTCACCGCGGTGATCTCGGCGATCCGGGCCGGCCACTCGTGGATCGACCACAGGTTCCAGTCCAGCGGAAAGCCGTGCACCGCCACCGCGTCCAGGGCCTCCATGGCTCCGAATCGTTGCAGCCGGTGCAGGAATTGAGGATCGATGGGCGACATGCCGCCGAGCACCCGCGGCAGGCGGGGGTCGACGGAATGGATCGCGCGGCCAGCGCGGATCACCAAGTCGGCGAACCTGGACCAGTCGGGATCGACCTCGGGGTCCCAGTGCGACTTGTTGTTCGGCTCGTTCCATATCATCGCCGCTTCGATCACGAGGCGAAAGCTCCTTGATGGTGGGGGACGGCTGGGATCAGCGAACGTTGAGGCGGATCAGCTTGGCGCCCCAGTCGCCCGTCACCAGAGTGGTGATGGAGGCCGGGTCGACGTCAAAGCGGTGGTGGAAATCCAGCGACGCGCCCAGCACGTGGGCCGCGAGCGCCTTGATGACGTCGCTGTGCGACACGATCGCGACCGCCAAGTCGGGGGAGGCGGTGAGCAGGCGTTCAAGACCGCGGACGGCGCGCATCTGCGCCTCGCCCAGGCTCTCGCCGTTCGGCGGACGGTTCAGGCTGCGTCGTGTGTTCCAAGGCTCGAAACGGGGGTCCGCCTCGAGCTGTTCGAAGGACAGGCCGGTCCAGTCGCCGAAATCCAGCTCTACGAAGTCGCTGTCCACCTGCGGCGTCAGCCCGTGGGACGCCGCGATCACCTCGGCGGTTTGACGGCAGCGCTCAAGCGGGCTGGTGATCACGACGGCCAGCGCTTCATGCGCCAGCCGGTCGGCCGCGGCCTGCGCCTCCTCCAGCCCGGCCGACCCCAGCCGCACGCCCTCCATCCGCCCGCACAGAGTGCGGTCGAGCCGATCGTGGCTAGCGTGTCGCACAAGGTGGAAGGTGGTGGTGGGCAATCACGCCTCGCCGTCGATGAAGCGCTCGGTGCGGAGACGCGCCTCCTCGTCGGTGAACTGGGTGGGCGGCGACTTCATGAAGTAGGAGGACGGCCCCGTCAGCGCACCGGCGATCCCACGGTCCAGGGCCAGCTTGGCGCACCGCACCGCATCGATCACCACGCCCGCCGAATTGGGGCTGTCCCAGACCTCCAGCTTCAGCTCGCAGCTCAGCGGCACGCCGCCGAAGGTGGTGCCTTCCAGCCGGATGAAGGCCAGCTTGCGGTCCGTCAGCCAGGGGACGAAGTCCGACGGCCCGACATGGACATCGCCGGGCGGTAGGGGCTCGCCGAGCTGGCTGGTGACGGCCTGGGTCTTGGAGATCTTCTTGGACTCCAGGCGCTCCCGCTCCAGCATGTTCTGGAAGTCTGAATTGCCGCCGACGTTGAGCTGGTAGGTGCGATCCAGATGCACGCCCCGCTCGCGGAACAGGTTGGCCAGCATCCTGTGGACGATGGTGGCGCCCACCTGGCTCTTGATATCGTCGCCCACGATCGGAAGCCCTGCGGCTTCGAAGCGTGCGCTCCAGGCGGGATTGGAGGCGATGAACACCGGCACGCAATTGACGAAGGCGCAGCCCGCGGCCAGCGCGGCCTCGGCATAGACCTCCGTGGCCGCCTGGGAGCCTACGGGGAGGTAGGACACCAGCACCTGGGTGCCCGAGCGACGCAGATGCTCCGCCACGTCCACGGCCGGCGCCTCTGACTCGGGCGCGTTGTCGCGGACGTACTTGCCGATGCCGTCGAGCGTCGGTCCGCGCTGGACCTTGACCCCGGTCAGCGCCGGCGTGGCGAAGACGTGGGTGTTGTTGGGGCCGGCGAAGATCGCCTCCGCCACGTCGCGCCCCACCTTGGGCGCGGTGACGTCGAAGGCGGACACCACCTCGATGTCGCCCACGTGGTAGCCGCCAAGCTCCAGGTGCATCAGCCCCGGTACAGGCGCGTTGGACTCGGTGGCGCCATAGTAGGTCAGGCCCTGCACCAGCGAGGACGCACAGTTGCCCACGCCCACGATCCCGAGGCGAACCGTCTTGCGACCGATTGGTAGAGTCCCGTCCATCACGCGCCCGGCTGAACCACAAGCTTTGTAGCTTAGACGCTAACGCCGCAGGCAGGGAAACCTTTTTTGGTCCGTGCTCAAATATTCAACGCCGGCGGTGCAAGCCCACCAGAAAGTCCAAACTCCTCAGTGGGAACTTAGATGATGATCTTAACCTTTGGAGCTAGACCCATAAGGTGCTTCATAGCCGAAGCCCGGTGGAGGCCGTGTCAGCTCCACCGTTCAGACTCGAAACACCGACCTGAGACCGTGCGCCGAAGTACATCAAAAGCTATTCAGCTAAATTAATGCATTACGCATTGACGGCCTCACCGAAAGCTTTGTTCCTGAGGCGGTGTAGAGTGAAGGCGGCAGTTTTTCGGTGTTCCAACGGCGGTGCGTTCAGAAAGTAAGCATGAGCGAGACGATCTTGATCACAGGCGGGGCCGGCTTTATCGACCGGTATGCCGCCGAGGCGTTGCCGGCGCGGGGCTATTAAGTTGCACGTGCTGAATGCGCTGATCGGGCTGGTGGCGTGACCTCGATCCCGCATCCCCCGGAGAGCTCCTCCGGTCCTGTCCTGGTCACCGGCGGCGCCGGCTTCATCGGCTGCAACCTCGCCGACCGGCTGGCGCGGGATGGGCGTCAGGTGGTGATCTACGATTGTCTCGCCCGCGCCGGCGTCGAGCAGAACCTGGAATGGCTGAAGCGACGCCATCCCCGCCTCATCTCTGCGATCATCGCCGACGTGCGCGACGCCGCCACGCTCGACGCCGCCGCACGTGATGCGAGCGTGGTCTTCCACCTCGCGGCCCAGGTGGCGGTGACCACAAGCCTGACCGCGCCCATCGAGGATTTCGATGTCAACCTGCGCGCCACGCTGTCGCTGCTGGAGAGCCTGAGGGCGGCGGGCGGGCGCACGCCCGTCATCTTCGCCTCCACCAACAAGGTCTATGGCGACCTTGGCGACCTCGAGATGGGGGTGGAGGACGAGGCCTACACGCCGGTGGACCCGGTCGTGCGCCGGTACGGCGTGTCGGAGGACCGTCCGCTCGACTTCCATACGCCCTACGGCTGCTCCAAGGGGGCCGCCGACCAGTACGTGCTGGACTATGCTCGAAGCTTTGGTCTGCGTAGCGCCGTGCTGCGCATGAGCTGCATCTACGGCCCGCGGCAGATGGGCACCGAAGACCAGGGTTGGGTCGCCCACTTCCTGATCCGCGCCCTGGAAGGCCGGCCGATCAGCATCTACGGCGACGGGCGGCAGGTGCGCGACATCCTGCATGTCGACGACGCGGTGGACGCCTACATGAACGCCTGGCGCGATATCGACCGGGTCGCGGGCCGCGCCTTCAATCTCGGCGGCGGTCCAGCCAACGCCGTCAGCCTGCGTGGCTTATTAGCTTATATCGAGGCGCTCCTGGGTCACGCCATCGAGCTAAACTTCTCCGACTGGCGCGCCGGGGACCAACGCTATTTCGTGGCCGACACGCGCCGCGCCGCCCGAGAACTCGGCTTGCAAGCAGCGCGCGGCTGGCGGCAGGGGGTCGCGGAGCTGGCGGCGTGGCTGGCCGACGCGAGGGGGCTGGAGCCGCCCGCTGACCCGCTGCAGGCGGCGGCGTTGTGAGAACGGTCGAGCCATGCGCGTAGCCTTGATAAACCCGCCCTGGAGCTTTGAGCACAGCACCTATTTCGGCTGCCGCGAGCCGCATCTGCCCCTGGAGCTCGGTTACGCCAAGGCGCTGCTGGAGCGCGCCGGGCACGAGGCGCGCATCTTCGACGGCCACCTGCTTCCCGCAACGGTCGCTGAACTGGCGGAGCAGGTGCGCGCCTACGGGCCCGAGATGACGGTGGTGACCACCGCACCCACCTACCTGTTCTGGCGCTGCGCCCAGCCGGAACTGCGCATCCCACGCGAGATGCTGCTGGCGTTGGAGGGCGCCGGCGGGATCACCGTCGCGGTTGGGCCGCACGGATCCTCCACCCCAGGACCGACGCTGCGCAAGCTTGGCTGCGATATCGTCATTCGCGGGGAGTGCGAGGAGGTCGTCGCCACGCTGGCCGATCGGCCGCCGCTCGAGACTGTCGCGGGCATAGCCTTCCGTCGGGCGGGCGAGGTGGTTGTCAACGGACCGCCCCACGCCAGCCGCTTTACTGACCTGCCGGCGCTGAGCTGGCCCATCGAGTGGGTTCAGCGCCACGCCCACCACCACCATCGTTTCGGCGTCGAGCGTTCCGGTCTGGGCGCCGAGGTCGAAGCCTCGCGCGGGTGCCCCTATCACTGCTCGTTTTGCGCCAAGATCGATTTCCGCGACGCCTATCGCAAGCGCGAGCTGGACGTGGTGCTGGCCGAGATCGACGGCCTGGTCGCCCAGTGCGTCCGCTACCTCTACTTCGTGGACGAGATCTTCCTGCCCAACCGTCCGCTGCTGGAGGCCCTTAAGGCGCGTCCCGTCGAGTTTGGCGTACAGACGCGCATCGACCTCTGGAAACCCGACATGCTGGACCTGCTGGGGGCCAGCGGCTGCATCTCCATCGAGGCTGGGGTGGAGAGCCTGACCTTCGAGGGGCGGGCGGCTCTGGACAAGATGTGTCGCGCCTCCACCGACGAGCTGGCCGACCGGCTGATCCACGCCCGGCGCAGCGTGCCCTTCGTCCAGGCCAACCTGATCGAGGCCAAAAGCGACGAAGGCGAGCTGGTGGCCGCTTGGCGCGAACGCCTTCTGGCCGCCGGCGTCTGGGCCAACGATCCGGTGCCGCTCTACCCGTATCCGTCCACGCCGGACTACCGGAAACTGTGGGGCGAGCCGGACGACGAGGCCTGGGAGCGCGCGCACGCCCACTACCTGCTGCAGTTCGACCGCTTCAGCGACATCCAGGCCGAGCGCCCGGCCCCCCTTGCGGAGCTTGAAGCCTGCTGCGCCTAGGCCACCCCATCGTCCCCGCCTCCGCGCCGCCCCACTTACTGGTGACCGCCGACGCCGTGGGCGGGGTGTGGACCTATGCGCTCGATCTCGGGCGCGAACTGACGGCCAGCGGGATGCGGGTAAGCCTGGCGGTGCTGGGGCCTGACCCTGACGAGGCTCAGCGCGAACAGGCCCGAACCGCTGGCCTGCCGCTATTCGAACTGGGCGGGGCGCTCGACTGGACTGCGGCGGCGGAAGACGAAATCGCCGAGTCCGCGCGAGCGCTCGCGTCGCTGGCGTTAAGGCTGCAGCCCGATTTGATCCACCTGAACAGTCCGGCGCTCGCCGCCTTCGAGGTTTTCGACGCACCGGTCCTGGCGGCCTGCCACTCGTGTGTCGCCACCTGGTGGGCGGCGGTGAAGGGCGAGGCGCCGTTGCCGCGTGATCTGGCCTGGCGTGCCGCCCTCACCGCCCGCGGATACGCCTCGGCTGACGCCCTATTAGCCCCCAGCCGCGCCTTCGCCGAGGCGACCTGCGTGACCTACGGCCTTCCGATGACGCCGCACGTAATCCTGAACGGGCGCGGGTCGCGGGCTGAACTTCCGGCTGAAGGGCGGGAGAACACAACCGTGGAAGTTTTCACCGCGGGCCGACTCTGGGATGGGGGCAAGGACCTCGCCACCCTGGATCGGGCCGCCGCCCGCTTGTCTAGCTTCGACGTCGCCGCCGCCGGACCAATTCGAGGCCCGAACGGTGAGGCCGTAGCCTTTCCCTCGACGCACCTGCTTGGGAGCCTGAAGGCGTCAGCCCTGTCCGCCTATCTCGCTCGCCGGCCCATCTTCGTGTCACCCTCGCTCTACGAACCTTTCGGTTTGGCCGTGCTGGAGGCGGCGCAGGCCCGATGTCCGCTGGTGCTCAGCGACATCGCCACTTTCCGCGAGTTATGGGACGGTGCAGCCGTCTTCTTCCCGGCCGGGGACGATGCGGCGCTGGCGCTGGCGCTGACCGACCTCGCCGCCGAGCCCGAGCGTCGCACAGCACTTGGAATTGCGGCCCGGGCTCGCGCAGGGCGCTACACCTCCACCGCCATGGCCCGCGGCGCCTTGCACCTCTACGCCCAACTCAGCCCCGCCTTCGCCCGGGCCAGGGTGGTCGCGTGAGGGTCGTCTACTTCACCCACTCCCTGGCCTCGTGCTGGAATCACGGCAACGCCCACTTCGTGCGCGGCGTCCTGCGGGAGTTGATCGCTCGGGGTCACCAGGTCTGCGCCTTCGAGCCCCAAGGCGCCTGGAGCCTTGAGAACCTGTTGGCCGATGCGGGCGATGCGGGACTGGACGCCTACCGCGCAGCCTATCCCGAGCTGTGCTCCACCGCCTTCGCTGCCGACGCGGACCTGAACGCGCTCACCGACGGCGCCGATCTGGTCATCGTGCACGAGTGGAACGACCCGGCGCTGGTGGCCGGGCTTGGGCGGCTGCGCCGGCGGGGGGCGCGCTTCACCCTGATCTTCCACGACACCCACCACCGCGCCGTCAGCGATCCCGACGCGATCACCGCCTTCGACCTGGACGGATACGATGGCGTGCTGGCCTTTGGCGAGGCGCTGGCGGAGGTCTACCGGCGTTGGGGCTGGGGACGGCGGGTGTTCGTCTGGCACGAGGCCGCCGACATCCGCCTGTTCCATCCGCCGATGGAGGAAGAGCGGCGCGAGGGGCTGGTCTGGATCGGCAACTGGGGAGACGACGAGCGGAGCGCCGAACTCGAACGATACCTGTTCCGCCCGGCGCGCGAGGTCGGCTTGGGCCTGGATGTCTACGGCGTGCGCTATCCCGCGGAAGGAATACGGATGCTCGCCCGTCATGGCGCCCGTTATCACGGCTGGACGCCCAACGCCGAGGCGCCAGGGCTGTTCGCCCGCCACCTCGCCACCGTGCACGTCCCCCGGCGTTTCTATGTGGAGCGCCTCCCCGGCATCCCGACCATCCGCGTATTCGAGGCGCTAGCCTGCGGCATCCCGCTGATCTCGGCGCCCTGGTCGGACAGCGAGGGTCTGTTCCGCGATGGCGAGGACTTCCTGTTCGCCGCCGACGAGGCCACCATGACTGCAGCGCTGACCGCGGTGCGCGACGATGCGGAGCTGCGCGCCTCTCTGGTCGCTCACGGCCTGGAAACCATCCGCACGCGCCACACCTGCGTCCACCGAGTGGACGAGCTGATGGGCGTCCTCGCGAAGCTTCGCGCCCTGCCCGCTCCCAGCGCCCCTCGCGTCGAGGCCGCCCTATGAAGATCGCCTTTTATGGCTCCAGCCTGCTTTCATCCTACTGGAACGGCGCGGCTACCTATTACCGCGGCCTGCTGCGTAACCTGGCCGACCGCGGGCACGAGATCACCTTCTACGAGCCCGACGCCTTCGAGCGGCAGAGCCACCGGGATATCGATCCCCCTGCCTGGGCCAGGGTGGTGGTCTACGACGCGACGCCCCAGGCGCTGCAGGCGGTGCTCGCCGAAGCGCGCACCGCCGACGCCGTCGTCAAGGCCAGCGGGGTGGGCGTGTTCGACGACGAACTGCTGCAGGGGGTGCTCGCCAACGCAGCGCCCGGTGCGCTGCGCATCTTCTGGGACGTGGACGCTGCGGCGACCCTGGAGGAAATGCACGCCGGCGGCCCGGAGCACCCCACCCGCCGCCTCCTGCCCGAGCTGGACATGGTGCTGACCTATGGCGGCGGCCGGCCCGTGGTGGAGGCCTACGAGGGTTTGGGCGCACGACTGTGCCGGCCGATCTACAATGCGCTGGACCCCTTCACACACCATCCAGTCCCGTCCCAGGCGCGCTTCACCGCCGATCTCGGCTTCCTCGCCAACCGGCTGCCGGATCGTGAGGCGCGGGTGGAGGCCTTCTTCCTGCGCGCCGCCGAGCTCGCTCCCGACCGGCGTTTCCTGCTGGGCGGCAATGGCTGGGCGGACAAGCCCATGCCCGCCAACGTGACCACCATCGGCCACGTGGGCACGGCCGAGCACAACGCCTTCAACACCTCGCCGCTCGCGGTGCTGAACGTCGCCCGCGACAGCATGGCGGCCATGGGCTTCTCCCCCGCCACCCGGGTGTTCGAGGCCGCCGGCGCCGGAGGATGTCTGATCACCGACGCCTGGGAGGGGATCGAGCTGTTCCTGCAGCCGGGCGAGGAGGTGCTGGTCGCCCGCGATGGCCAGGACGTCGCCGACCACCTCGCCAGCCTGACGCCCACGCGCGCGCAAGCCATCGGCCAAGCCGCCCGCGCGCGCATCGTAGCCGAACACACCTACGCCCGCCGCGGCGCCGAGGTGGACGCCCTGCTGCATGCTGAGGCGGCCCGAAAACGCCAGCCGCGGGTGACGTCTTGAAGCTCGTGGTCCTGGGGCTAAGCCTCTCCTCGTCCTGGGGCAACGGCCACGCCACCACCTACCGCGCCCTGCTCAAGGCCTTCGCCGCCCGCAATCACAGCGTTCTGTTCCTGGAGCGCGACGTCGCCTGGTACGCTGCAGAGCGCGACCTGCCGGACCCGTCCTGGTGTCGGCTGGCCCTATATCCCGACGTGGAGGCGCTGCAGCGCTGGCGCGGCGAAATCACCGAGGCCGATGCGGTGATCGTCGGCTCCTATACTCCAGAAGGCGTGGAGGTGGGTCGGCGGGTGCAGGCCTGGGCGCAAGGCGTCGCCGCCTTCTACGATATCGACACGCCGGTCACCCTGGCCAAGCTGGCGCGCGGCGACCACGAATACGTCTCGCCCGAAATGATCGCCGGGTACGACCTCTATCTCTCCTTCACCGGCGGCTCGACCCTGCAGGTGCTGGAGCAGACCTACGGCGCGCCTGCAGCCAGTGCGCTCTACTGTTCGGTGGACGAGGCTTTCTATCGGCCGATCGCGGCGCCGCGACGCTGGGACCTCAGCTATCTCGGCACCTACAGTCCGGACCGTCAACCGGGGCTGGAGCGCCTTCTGCTGGCGCCTGCCCGCGCTGCGCCGCACCTGCGCTTCGCCGTCGCCGGGCCTCAGTACCCGTCCGACATCGCCTGGCCATCCAATGTGGAGCGGATCGAACACGTCGCGCCGGCCGAACACCCACCCTTCTACGCCGCCAGCCGATACACCCTGAACCTCACCCGCGCCGACATGGTGCAGGCCGGTTGGAGCCCCAGCGTGCGCCTGTTCGAGGCCGCCGCCTGCGCCACGCCGGTGATCTCCGACACCTGGGTAGGGCTGGACAGCCTGTTCGCTCCCGATCGCGAGATCGTCCTGGCGCAGGACGCCGCGACCGTCCTTGCAACGCTTGACGTCTCGGATGGACGACGCAACGCCATGGCCGCCGCCGCCCGTGTCCGGGTGCTAGGGACCCATACGGCCCGCCATCGCGCCGAGACCCTGGAACAGGCGCTGGTAGAAGCCTCCGCCGCTCCTGCGCGCCGACGCCGCACACTCATCAGGGCCTGACTTCGTTCTCCGGAGCCCTCAGCCGATCCAGCGCCTGAGCGCCGGCGCCCACAGCCGCCACGCCGGAAACGCCCGTTCCCGCCAGCCGCCGGATCGTCATGCCGTCCACGCCGCCCAGGGCGTAAACCCTGATCCCCTCGACGCGACGAAGCAGGAGCGCCATCCGGACCGGCCCCAGAGGGGCGCCCGCCGACGGGCTGCGACTCGGGAAGACGGTGGACAGCAGGGCGGCGTCGAGGCCGCAGGCCCGCGCCAACGTCAGCGCGCGCGGGCCGTGCGCTGCGCCGGTGATCAGCGCGCCGGGCCAGCGCGCGCGCAGTCGGGGAGCCTGGCTGAGCTGGCGCTCGGCCAGATGTACGCCGTGGGCGCCGCAGCTCTGGGCCAAGGCGGCGCCGGCGCCCACCAACAGCGTCCAGCCCTGCGCCCGGGCCATCCTCGCCAGCCGACAGGCCGTAGCCGCCGCATCGGCCGCTCCGAACGCCCGATAGACCAGTCCGGCCCCTGTCGGCAGGCGCTCCGCCAGGGCGAGGACGTCCGGCGTTCGTCGGGGATCGGTCAGGATCAGCATCGCAGGCGGTCCCGGCGCGTTGTCGCGGAGCCTCGCCGCCCGACGCGCGAGCGCCGCAAGTTCAGGTGAGACCGACATTGGCCGACACGCTAGCGCCTGCCCCCCGCCCCGACCAGCCGCCGGCGCCGGACGCCAAGGCGTGGCGGGAAGTTCAGGCCCGCATCGCGGCCGCCGCACTCGGCTGCGGGCGCGATCCGGCGTCGGTGGCGCTGACGGCGGTGTCCAAGCAGCAGCCCTGGGATCGCATCGCGCCCGTGCTGGCCGCCGGACAGCGCGTCTTCGGCGAGAACCGGGTGCAGGAGGCGACGATGCGCTGGAGCGAACGGCGCAACTCGGACCCCACCTTGGAGCTGCGCCTGATCGGTCCGCTGCAGACCAACAAGGCCAAGGACGCCGCAGCCCTGTTCGACGTCATCGAAACGCTGGATCGGGAGCGGCTCGCCCGCGCCCTGGCCGATGCGGCGGCGGCCTCGGGACATCAGCCGCGCCTGTATGTGGAGGTGAACACCGGCGAGGAGCCTCAGAAGGCCGGCGTCGTTCCGTCGGACGCCGACGCCTTTATCGCCAAGGTCCGGGGCGAGTACGGCCTGAAGGTGGAGGGTCTGATGTGCATCCCGCCCCAGGGCGAGGCCGCTGGTCCCCACTTCGCGCTCCTCGCCGACCTCGCCGCGCGCAACGGGCTATCCAGGCTGTCCATGGGCATGAGCGCCGATTACGAGACCGCGATCCGGTTCGGAGCCACCTCGGTGCGGGTCGGCTCCGCGCTGTTCGGGGGCCGTTGATCGGTCGGTGTGGACCTACGCCTCGGAATGGTGTCGAAGCGACGTGGACGCTGGCGGCGTCCGAGCCTGACACGGCGTGAACTTGACCTTGCGCCGTCCGCCGGACTATATCCGCGCCTTCCACGCGCCAGGGTTCACTTTGCGCGTACATCACCGTTTCCGAGTTTGGATAAAGATTATGTCGCGTCGTTGCGAACTCACGGGTGTCGGACCGATGGTCGGCCACAATGTGAGCCACTCTAACATCAAGACCAAGCGCCGCTTCCTGCCGTCGCTGGCGTCCACCGCGCTGTATTCAGAATCGTTGAAGCAGAGCGTGCGGCTGAAGGTGTCGAAGGCGGCGCTGCGCACGCTGGACTTCAAGGGCGGTCTGGACGTGTACCTCCTCAAGGCGAGCGATGACGTGCTGTCGCCTCGCGCCCAGAAGATCAAGCGTCAGGTCAAGGCCCGCACCAGCCCCGCCGCTCAGACCGAAGCCCTCGCCGCCTGAGCCGATACGTTTCGAGAGGCTCTCTTCGAGCGGTCTCCCGGTCAGCCTCTGGCCTCTAGAGAGTTGTGTGGAGCACCCGAGCGACGTCTTGCGCGCCGAAGGGCTTCGATAAGGTGGGACGGTCCCGCCAGATGTCGGGAAGGCCCGCCGGGCCATAGCCGGTGGCGAAGGCGAACGGCTTGCCGCGCGCCTTCAGCGCCTCGGCGACCGGGAAGATCGGCTGACCGCCTAAGTTGACATCCAAAATAGCGAAATCGAAGGCGTTGCCCTGGGTTTCGATGAAGCTGAGCGCCTGAGGGAGGCTGCTGGCGCAATGCGCCACGGTGTGGCCGGCGTCGTCGAGCATATCCTCCAGCAGCATCGCGACCAGGGTCTCGTCCTCGACGATCAACACTCTTTTGGGTCGCTCCGGCGGTTCGGCATCCATGAAAACTCGCTTACTACAGTCTGGAGACATTGCTCAACGGCTACGCCTCCAGGCATTTGGTTCCGCCGTCAAACGAATTGCGCAACCGCAAGCCTGACCGAGCCTCACAGGACCAGCAGACCGGCCTTTCCAGCCTCGTCGCCATAGGCGATCCTGGCGCCGTCGGCGGACATGGCGAGCGCTGAAACCGGGGCGGTGGACGCCAGGGCCAGCGTCTGCACCCCGCCGCCTGTAAGCTCCGCCGTCCAGATCGACCCGTCGCTCCGTCCCCCCGCAAGCCTGGTCCCGCCGACCGCGGCCGCCACTCGACAGACTTCCGAGCCCTCGAGAAAGCCGACCTCCGCAGCCTCCTTGCCCATCGGCCCGTCCGCACCGGCGAAGGGCCAGACCACCGCGGCCGGCGCGCCGGAACTCGCCATCATCCGTCCGCGCGAGAGGAAGGCCAGGCTGCGCACCTTGGCCGGATAGCCGCCCATGCGCATGTCCTTGCCGTCCGCCAGACGCCAGCCGTGCAGGGCGTTCTCCTGCATGGAGGAGACCACGAAGCGCCCGTCCGGGCTCCACACCACGCCGATGTGGGAGCCAGCCCATTTCAACGCCTGCGGCTTCTGGTCGGCGATCCGGGCGTACCAGAGCAGGACGCCGCCATAGGTGGCCGCCGCCAGGCGCCGGCCCTTGGGATCGAAGGCGAGGGCCGAGACCGAACGCTCGTGACGGAAGACGCGCTCGAATTTGGGATCGGCCAGGTCGCGGACATGGACCTCCCGCCCGCAGGCGTAGGCGATCAGGCCCGTCCCCGCGCTGGCGGCCAGCGCATCGATCCACCGCCCCGGCCGCTCGAACAGCGTGTCGTGGGCGTCCTGACGCGTCCAGCACACCGCGCCGTCGTCGCCCCCCGTCAGCACCCCCTGGCCGGAGGGGTGGCTCGCGGCGCAGAGCACCGCGCCCTCGTGGACTCGGCGGTCGGTCGCGCCCGGTGAGCGCACCGTTCCATCGCCCAGCGAGAACCAGACCTGGCCCGTGTCGTCAAAACGGGCGTCGGCGACATAGGCGTCGAAGGTGAAAGCCGTCATCTTGGGCGCACGCCTCGCAGCCCGGCGATGGGCGGACGCAGGTCTTTACAACTCGGGAGTATCGGGCAAAAGGTCTGGGAAGCGGTCCGCCACGACGGATCGGCATGGGAGTCAGCAATGGCCGCGCAGCTTTCCGGTCCGGCGTCAGGGTCGAAATTCACCATCGCCACGAACGCCGACATGAACGTCACCCCGATGGTGGACGTCATGCTGGTGCTGCTGATCATCTTCATGGTGGCGGCCCCGGTGCCGACCCTGTCGATCAAGCTCGACCTGCCGCCCGCCCTGCCCAACACCGCGCCTCCGCCCAAGCCGCCGACCGTGGTGTCGATCCAGAAGTCGGGCGCCATCTTCGTCGGCCCCAGAGAGACCTCGATCCCCAACCTGCCGGCGGACCTCGGCGGCGCGCTTGGCGCTAACGCCCAGGAACAGACCGTCTACATCCGCGCCGACAAGGAGGTGAAGTACAACGCCTTCATGACCGTGCTGAACAAGCTGCAAAGCAGCGGCTTCTACAAGGTCTCCCTGATCACCGAAGACCGCACCTAAGACGCCACGCGCCTGCGTCGCCTCGTCCTTAGACAAGCTCGGGATGAGGCGATGGTGGGCGGCTGAGAGGTCGCTCTCGTCGCTCCTGCGCTCCTCCCGGATCATGATCCACTAACATTCACCTCCTCCTAAGCCTGTCGAAGGACGAGGTGACGCAGACCGGCCGAAGTTCGCCTTCAGGACACCGCCGCCTGCTGCAGTTCACAGAGCCGCTTGATCCCGCCCTCGGCTAGCCCGAACAGCGCCTCGAACTCGGCGCGGCTGAAACCGCGTTTCTCGCCGGTGGCCTGGACCTCCACGATCTGGCCCGTCCCGGTCAGCACGAAGTTGGCGTCCGCCTCCGCCCCCGAGTCCTCCTCGTAGTCCAGGTCAAGCCTTGGCTGGCCATCGACGATCCCGCAGGAGATGGCGGCCACCTGGTCCAGCATGGGGTCGCGCTTCAGCACGCCCTCGGCCAGCAGGTAGTCGAAGGCCCGCTTCAGAGCGACCCAGGCGCCGGTGATCGCGGCGGTGCGGGTGCCGCCGTCGGCCTGCAGCACGTCGCAGTCGATGGCGAACTGCCGCTCGCCCAGCGCCTTCAGGTCCACTACCGCGCGCAAGGAGCGCCCGATCAGGCGCTGGATCTCCTGGGTGCGGCCGGACTGCTTGCCGGCGGCGGCCTCGCGCCGGCCGCGGGTGTGGGTGGCGCGGGGCAACATGCCGTATTCCGCCGTGACCCAACCCTGGCCCTTGCCCTTCAGGAAGCCCGGCACCCCCTCCTCCAGGCTGGCGGTGACCAGCACCCGGGTGTGGCCGAAGCTGACCAGGCAAGAGCCCTCGGCATAGCGGTTGACCCCGGTTTCCAGCGTGACGGGACGCAGCGCGTCGGGGGCACGGTCTTGGGCGCGCATGAAATCAGGCCTTAAGTCTGCTGGATGTCGGATGGATTGGGCGACCACCTAGACGAAGCGCGCGCGGCGGGCCATCCTTTCGCGTCGTGACGCCCGCCCCGCCGCTCACCGCCACCAGCATCTTGGCCCTGGAACGCGCCGCAAGCCTCGGCGCCCTGGACGAGCGGGCCCGCGACGTCTTCCGCCGGATCGTAGAGACCTATCTGGAGACCGGCGAGCCCGTGGGCTCGCGCACCGTGTCGCGCGGGGGGCTGCAGCTCTCCCCCGCCTCGATCCGCAACACCATGCAGGACCTGACCCACCTCGGCCTGCTCGCCGCGCCCCACACCAGCGCCGGACGCCTGCCGACCCACGCCGGGCTGCGCCTGTTCGTGGACGGTCTGATGGAGGTCGGCGACGTCGGCGAGGACGAACGGCGCCTGATCGAAAGCCGGCTGGCGGGGCGCGGCCGCGGCTTCCAGGAGGCGCTGGACGAGGCCAGCAACCTGCTGTCCGGGCTCGCGGGCGGCGCCGGCATGGTCGTCACACCGGTACGCGAGGCGGGGGTGAAGCACGTGGAGTTCGTGCCGCTCGATCCAACCCGGGTTCTAGTGATCGTGGTGTTCGAGGACGGGGTGATCGAGAACCGGCTGATGGTCACCCCGCCGGGGCTCACGCCGTCGACGCTGCAGGAGGCTTCGAACTTCCTTGGCGCGCGCCTGCGGGGACGGACCCTGGCGGAGGCCGAGGTCGAGATCGCGGCCGAGCTGAAGACCGCTCGCCAGGAGCTGGACGAGACCGCCAGTCGACTGGTGCAGGACGGCCTGGCCGCCTGGGGCGGTGGGCTCAGCGGCGAGCGGTCGCTGATCGTGCGCGGTCGGGCCAACCTGCTCGGCGACGCCACCGCGCGCGAGGACCTGGACCGGGTTCGCCTGCTGTTCGACGACCTGGAGCAGAAGGAGCAGCTGATCGGCCTGCTCGACGACGTGCGCCAAGCCGAGGGCGTGCGCATCTTCATCGGGGCGGAGACGCGGCTGTTCTCGTTATCGGGTTCCGCCGTGATCGCGGCGCCCTATATGACGGGCAAGCAGAAGGTGATGGGGGCGATCGGGGTGATCGGTCCTGCGCGCCTGAACTATGCGCGGGTGATCCCGCTGGTGGACTACACCGCCCGCGTGCTCGGTCGCCTGCTCGACGGCGGCTGAAGGGCCTCGGCCCTGCGCGCGCCAACATACGAAGATGGAGAGCCGAATGGCCGAACACGACTTTGACGATCCCGAGGCCGAACTGGGCGAGGACGCCATCGATCCGGGCAGCACGCTCGCCAAGCTGATGGCCGAGAACGTCGCGCTCAAGGACCAGGCCATGCGCTACGCGGCCGAGGCCGAGAACGTGCGCCGTCGGACCGAGAAGGAGGCCAACGACGCCCGCGCCTACGCCATCCAGAAGTTCGCCCGCGACCTGCTGGACGCGTCGGACAACCTGCACCGCGCCGTGCAGCACGCGCCCAAGGACATCGAGGACGCCTCGGTCAAGAACTTCGTCATGGGGGTGGAAATGAGCGAGAAGGCGCTGCAGACCGCCTTCGAGCGCAACAACCTCAAACGCGTCATGCCCGAGAAGGGCGAGAAGTTCGACCCAAACCGCCACCAGGCGATGATGGAGCAGCCCGCGGACGACGTGGCGCCGGGCAGCGTGATCATGGTGATGCAGCCGGGCTACGAGCTGTTCGGCCGCATCATCCGCCCCGCCATGGTGGCGGTGACGCCGAAGGCCGCCGCGCCGCTGCAGCCGGTGGACGCCGCTTACGCCCAGGTGGACGCAGGCGCGGCCTCCGGTTCGGCGTTCGACGCCAAGGCCTGACCATGGCTCCGGCGCGCCGCTCTCCATGGCTGCGCGCCGGACTCGTCCTGGCCCTCGCCGCGGCGGCGAACTCCGCCTCGGCCCAGGCGGCGAAGCCGCACCAGCGCCCCAAGCCCGTGGCCTCAACGCCGCCCGACAATGCGATCGGCGACAACAGCACCGGCGATGTCTCGCCGTCCGTTACAGGATCGAAACCGCTGACGGTGCGCGCAGCCGCACCGCCGCCACTCCCCGGCCCAGTGCTGAGGTCCGCGGTCCACTCCCGCTACAGCCAGCCCGTGACCATCGCGCGCAGCACCGCCGGACAATGCCGCGCCCGATGTGCGGAAAGCCGCACGACCTGCAGCGGCGGCCAGGGCGATCTCAGCGGCTGTGATCCAGGCTGGACCGAGTGCCTGTCCAGCTGCGACGGCCTGACCTATTCGCGCGGTCCCTAGCTCCAGCAAACCTCGTCGACAGGGCGGTCGGCCTTCTCCCTCCCCCTTGAGGGGGGGTCGGGGTCCGCCGCCGGCGCGAAATGCCCTTGAAGCGTGCCGCACTACGCCGCCGCCCACCCTGACCCTCCCCTCGAGGGGGGGGGAAGCGCCGCTGTCCTTGCATCCCTCCAGCCTGTTTGGCGCTTGCAGCCAAACGGCTTATCTTCATCGCATGGACGTCGCGCCCGCCCTCACCTTGGACCTGAGCCGTCGTGCGACGCCGAACGTCGCGGCCCCCGCCATGCCTAACCTCGCCGGCCTCACCCGGGCTGAGCTGAGCGCGGCCCTGGTGCAGAGCGGCGCCGTCCCTCACGCCAAGGCGAAGATGCGCGCCGCCCAGCTCTGGCGCTGGATCCACCACTTCGGCGTCAGCGACTTCTCGGCCATGAGCGATGTGTCCAAAGAGATGCGCACGGCGCTGGCCGACCGCTTCACCCTGGCGCGGCCCGACGTGGTCGAGCGCCAGGTCAGTCGCGACGGCACGCGCAAGTGGCTGATCCGCTTCGCGCCGGGCGTCGAGGCCGAAACCGTCTTCATCCCCGGCGTCGGGCGGGCGGGCGCTTTGTGCGTGTCGAGCCAGGTGGGCTGCACCCTGAACTGCACCTTCTGCCACACCGGCACCCAGGCGCTGGTGCGCAACCTCACCTCAGCCGAGATCATCGCCCAGGTGCAGGTGGCCCGCGACGACCTGGAGGAGTGGCCCTCGCCGAGGGAGGAGCGCCAGCTCTCCAACGTGGTGTTCATGGGCATGGGGGAGCCGCTCTACAATCTGGACGCGGTAGCCGGCGCCATCGACCTGATCTCCGACGGGGAGGGCATCGCGTTGTCGCGCCGGCGGATCACCGTCTCCACGTCCGGCGTCGCGCCGGAGCTGACGCCGCTCGGGACGCGCACCCAGGCCATGCTGGCCATCTCGCTGCACGCCACCCACGATGCTCTGCGCGACGAGCTCGTGCCGTTGAACCGCAAGTACCCGCTGGAGACGCTGATGGCGGCGGTGCGGGCCTATCCGGGGCTGTCCAACGCGCGCCGGGTCACCTTCGAATACGTCATGCTGAAGGGCGTGAACGACAGCCCGGCGGAGGCCCGCGCCCTGGTCAGGCTGATCGGGGGCATGCCCGCCAAGATCAACCTGATCCCGTTCAATCCCTGGCCGGGCTCGCCCTACCAGTGTTCAGACGGGGCGACCATCGAAGCCTTCGCCGCCATCCTCAATCGCGCCGGCTACGCCTCGCCCATCCGCACGCCGCGGGGGCGGGACATCCTGGCGGCCTGCGGCCAGCTGAAGTCGGAGAGCGAGAAGCTGCGGGCTAGCGCGCGGCGCGCGCTGCAGGTGGCGGGCTAGACGGGGCTATGTCCGTAGCGCGCGGCGGCGCTGGGCCCCGCGCCGCAGCAGGGCGGGACGAAATGGGCGCCCACGCGGTGTGGGAGACGCCCCCTTGCATAAGCTCAGCCATCGCGGCATCGAAACGCGGTCATGAGATCACCTCCGCCCCCTGACAAGTCGGCGGTCCAAGTCTCGAGAAAGCGGGTCGCCAGCGTGGAAGATGAGCTCAGCCGCCGCGCCCTCGATGCGGATGTGACCAACGCCTATGCGCTGCTGCTCGGTCGCACTCCGGAATCCGCAGCCGTGATGGAGAGGCAGACCCACTCCACCGTGCAAGTGCTCTTGACTGAGCTGCTGGGCGCTGAGGAGTTTTATCAGCGCGTGCTCGAGCCGATCATCGATGTGCGCCCGCTGACGGGGGCCTTGTTTGATCGCCCACCCGCCGCAGCCACGATGAATTGGGCGGCCGACTTGCTGCCCTTGAGCGTTTCCACCCGCAGCACCCTGCGACAGCAGACCGGTTGGTACGGCCTCTACAAGACGATCTTCGCCGACGAGGCTTTTCTGCTGGCCTTGGGCGACGCGCAGCCTCAGCTTTTGGAGCCGTCGGTCGGTATAAGCCTGAGCGAGCGCTTCAATGCCTTGGAGACGCGCCGGATCATCGGCGCCGTGGAGGAGGTCTCGCCCGGCAAGGTGTCGGGTTGGGCTTTGAACGCCGACAGTCCGGACGAGGTTCTGACGCTGGAGGCCTTCGTCGGTGACAAGTTCATCGGCGCCACGGTGACCGGGCGTTTCCGACGCGAGCTGCAGGACCTGCACGGCGGCCAGGGGCGGTTCGGCTTCGAACTGACCGGCCTGCCTGTCTACAGCGACGACACCCCCCTCAGGGGAGAGGTGGACGTCCGCGATGCGGTCGGCGGCGTCCTGATCGGGCGCGCGCCGCTGAGATTTCGCCGGGACCAGAACCTCGACCTGCTGCGCCAGCTTCACGAGGAGCTGTCGCAGGTGAAGGCCGGCGTGGCCAGGATCGAGACCGCCTTCAACGCCGTCGCGACCCGGTTCGGCCACACCCTGACGGAGTACGACGCCTACCGCCGCATCGTCTACGCCCGCACGCCGCTGGTGCAGGACGCCGAGCGACAGGCGCGCCACGCGTTTAGCCACATGCCCTTGATCTCTGTCCTGCTCGTTGTGGACGCCGTGGGCGTGGGGGACCTCCAGGCCAGCCTGAGCAGCTTAGCTGAGCAGGGTTATGCGCACCTTGAGGTGCTGACGGCCCCCATCGGGCTGTCGAGCGAACAGGCGGTCGAGTGTGGGCGGGCCGCCGAGCGAACCCTTGGTGATCGCGCGCGCCTGATCGACGAGATCGAGCGCGGGGCATCCGACGCCAGGGGCGACTACCTGATCTTCCTGCGCGCCGGCGACCAGCTTTCCGCGGACGCGGTGCAGGCTGTGGTTGCGCAGCTCCAGGGCGATGCGTCGCCCGTCCTGCTGTATTCCGACGAGGATGGCGTACTGTCCGCCGCTGGCGGGCGGACCTACGACAAGCCCCGCTTCAAGCCCGACTACGACTACGATCTGCAGCTCCAGACCGGCTATATCGGCGATCTGCTGGCGGTGTCTCGGTCGGCCCTGTTCACGGCGGTGGAGGCCGGTGGTGGGTTGGCGCCTGCTGAACGCCACGACCTCGTGCTGCGGGTCCTGGAAGCGACGACGCCCGAGCACGTCGTGCACATCCCTCGGGTGCTCTACCACGTCGGGCGGCCCTCGACGGAGGAGACGCGCGACCTGACCGTCCTGACCACGGCGGCCGACGACCACTTCCAGCGCACCGGCCTCGACGCCCGGGCCTCGTCGCACTCCGGTGAGCATCACGCGTCGGTGGACGGCGCCGTCCGTATCCACCGGACGCGCCGGTTCAAGGGCGTGAAGGCCGCGGTGATAATCCCCACCCGGGACCGGCTGGACCTGATTGGTCCCTGCGTCGCCAGCCTGGTGGCGCTTTCGGCGCAAAACCGCGTCGAGCTGGAGATCATCGTGGTCGACAACGGCGGCGCTCTGGAGGCGGGCCGCGCCTTCCTCGGCGCCCTGGCCGGCAGCAGCCGCATCCGGGTCATCAGCGACGAGGCGGCTTTCAACTGGGGCGCCCTGAACAACAACGCCGCCCGTCTGACCGACGCGCAGGTCCTGATCTTCCAGAACGATGACACGGTGATGCTGAGCCGCGACGGACTGGACGAGCTCTGCGATCAGGCCATGCGCCCCGACGTCGGAGTCGTGGGCGCGCGCCTGCTGTTCGAGGACGGCACGATCCAGCATGCGGGCGTGGTGCTCGGCGGGGTGAACGGCGTCGCCTATCACGAGGGTCTGGGCGCTCCGGGCGACGACGCCGGCTACCTCGGTCGACACGCCCTGCTGCACCGCACATCCGCGGTGACCGGCGCCTGTCTCGCCACCCGTAGCGACGTGTTCCGCCGCCTGGGCGGATTCGACGAGCACGCCTTCGCGGTGGAAGCCGGCGACATAGACTATTGCCTGCGCGTCCAGGAACTTGGGCTGGCGGTGCTCTACGATCCCTTCGTGACCCTGTATCATTTCGAGTCCAAGACCCGCGGGCAGACCGGGGCCGATCCAAAGAAGGTCGAGCGGGCGGAGCGCGAACTGGATCGGCTGAGGCAACGTTGGGGAGAGCGGCTGACCCGGGACCCCTGGTACAATCCCCACTTCGACCGCTTCAGCCGCCCGTTCGCCAAGCTCGGCCTTCCGGACTAGCCGCAGGGCGACCCGGTATCGACGCCAGCTGTCGGCTCATCCCGGAAAGCTTTTCAAGACCGCTGTGTGCTTCGAGACAGGCGCTCTTCGAGCGCCCTCCTCAGCATGACGAAAGTTTGCGCCATCAACCCTCTGCGTCATCCTGAGGAGCGGCGAAGCCGCGTCTCGAAAGACGGAGGCCATCTGTGCAAGCTCGACCATGATGAGGCCGAGTTTGCGGTGAGCACGTCCGGCCACCGTCATTCCGACGGAGGCTTTCAAACGACCTTGACCTCTGGCGTCCCCGCCTCGAACCGGCCGATCGCCTGCGCGTCTGGAAAGCCCGCCTCGCGGATAGCGGCGAGCACATCGGCCGCCGCCTCCGGCGCGACCGACACCAGAAGCCCTCCGCTCGTCTGTGGGTCGCAGAGCAGGTCGCGGACCCAGTCCTCGCTCCCGTTGGGCAGCCGCACCGCCTCGCCGTAGCTGGCCCAGTTGCGCAGGCTCGCGCCGGTGCGCACCCCCGCCTCGGCCAGGGCCCGCGCGCCGGCCAGCAGGGGCATGTCGGCCAGCCTCACCTGCGCCGCGAGCCCAGACCCACGGCACGCCTCCAGCAGATGCCCGAGCAGGCCGAAGCCGGTGACGTCGGTCATGGCGTGCACCGCCTCAATCTCGGCCAGCTCCGCCCCCACCGCATTCAGCCTGGTGGTCGCCTGGACCATGGCGGCGTAACCGGCCGCATCCAGGCGGCCCTGCTTCAGCGCGGCGCTGAACACGCCCACCCCCAGCCCCTTGGTCAGGATCAGCACGTCGCCGGCCCGGCCGTCGCTGTTGCGGCGGACCTTGTCGGGGTGGACGAGGCCGAGCGCCACCAGGCCGTAGATCGGTTCGGCGCTGTCGATGGAGTGACCGCCGGCGATCGGGATCCCCGCCTGGGTGCAGACCGACGCGCCCCCGGCCAGGATCGCCTGCACGTCAGCGACCTCCATGCGGTCCACGGGCATCCCGACGATGGCCAAGGCGAAGATCGGCCGCCCGCCCATGGCGTATACGTCCGACAGGGCGTTGGTGGCGGCGATCTGGCCGAAGAGGTGGGGGTCATCAACCACCGGCATGAAGAAGTCGGTGGTGGCGACCAGCGCCTGCGTGTCGTTCAGCAGCCAGACCGCCGCGTCGTCGCTCGTCTCCCGCCCCACCATCAGCGAGGCGAAGGGGGCGGCGGCCGGCGTCTCGGCCAGGATTTCACGCAGCACCGACGGCGCCAGCTTGCAACCGCAACCCCCGCCATGGGCCAGGTCCGTCAACCTGTACGGCGCGATCGGTGAGGTCATGGGCCGGCTCCGCTGGCGACGCCTTATGGCGGTCCGTCGCCAGCCCATATAGGAAGGGCGTGCACCGGAGGCGCGGTCCTGGACGACGCCCTGAACAGTCGCCTGCGCGCCCTGCCCCAGGTGGAGCGCCTGATGGAGCAGCCCGCGGCGCACTTGCTGCAGGCGCGATACGGACGTGGCGAGACGCTGGCCGCCACACGCGCCGAACTGGATCGGCTGCGCGCGGCGCTCAAGGCGGACCTGGCGGCCGCCGTGCCCGACGACGCCTCGGTGAACGCCCGGATCGGCGAACGCCTGCGCGTGGACGCCCAACCAAGGCTGCGCAGGGTCATCAACGCCACCGGCATCGTGCTGCACACCAACCTCGGCCGCGCGCCCTTGCCCGCGTCGGCAGCCTCTGCCGCAGACGCGGCGGGAGGCTATGCGAACCTGGAGTTCGACCTGGACACGGGCCGACGCGGGAGCCGCACCGCAGGCGTCGAGCCGCTGCTCTGCGAGATCACGGGGGCGGAGACCGGGCTCGCGGTGAACAACGCCGCCGCCGCGGTGCTTTTGGCCCTGAGCGGCCTGGCGGCCGGCGGGGAGGTGATCGTCTCGCGCGGCGAGCTGGTGGAGATCGGCGGCGGCTTTCGCATCCCCGACGTGATCACCCAGGGCGGCGCCCGGCTGGTGGAGGTCGGCAGCACCAACAAGACCCGCCTGGGCGACTACGCCTCAGCCATAACGCCCGCCACCCGCATGCTGCTGAAGGTGCATCCGAGCAATTACCGCATGGTCGGCTTCACCGGGGAGGCGAGCCTGCAGGAGCTGGCTGGGCTGGCGCAGGCGCGCGGCCTGATCCTGATGCACGATCTGGGCGGCGGGGCGCTGCTCGACCTGCGCCGCCTCGCGCTGGCGCACGAACCGACCGTGCAGGAGAGCCTGACGGCGGGCGCCGACGTGGTGGCGTTCAGCGGCGACAAGCTGATGGGAGGGCCGCAGTCCGGCCTCCTGGTCGGGCGCCGCGCGGCGCTGGAGCCGCTCCGCCGCCATCCCCTGCTGCGCGCGCTCCGGCTGAACAAGATCACGTTGGCCGCGCTGGAGGCGACCTTGCGGCTGTATCGAGATCCGGCGCGCGCGATGGCCCTGATCCCGGCGCTGTCGATGCTGGGGCAGGACCTGGCCACGCTGCAGGCGCGGGCGGAGCGGCTCGGCGCGACCCTGGACGCTACAGCGGCCGGGCGGTGGGAATGGCGCATCACCCCCAGCGAGGCGTTCGCCGGCGGCGGGACCCTGCCTGCGCAGGGGCGGGAGAGCCGCGCCCTGGACCTGACAGCACCCGAGGGCGCGGAGCGGCTCGCCCGTCGGCTCCGCGCCTTCTCGCCGCCGATCGTCGCCAGGATCGCCGACGCCCGCCTGGTGTTGGACATGCTGACCGTCTCCGACGAGGAGGTGGGCGTGATCGGCCAGGCGATCGCGGCGACCCTGCCGCCGTGAGCGAGGTGCGGCGGCTTTCCCTCGGCGTGATCGGCCATGTGGACCACGGCAAGACGTCCCTGGTGCGCGCGCTCACGGGCATGGAGACCGATCGGCTGCCCGAAGAGCGCCGGCGCGGCGTCTCCATCGCCCTCGGCTTCGCCCATGCCCACTTTGGCGAGGCGGTGGTCGACTTCATCGACATGCCCGGCCACGAACGGTTCGTGCGCACCATGATCTCCGGCGCCACCGGGATCGAGGCGGGACTGCTGGTGGTGGCCGCCAACGAGGGCGTAAAGCCGCAGACGCTGGAGCATCTGCAGATCGCCGCGCTGCTGGGCGTGACGCGGGTGCTCCCGGTGATCACCAAGGCCGACCTCGTCCCCGCCGCACGGGCTGGAGCGGTCGCTGAGGCCGTGCTGGAGCAGGCGCGCACCTGCGGCCTCGAGCCGACCGCGGCCCAGGCGGTGTCGGCGCTGACCGGCGAGGGGCTGGATGGCTTGCGGGCCGCCATCGAGCGGCTTTGCGAGACGATTTCCCCGCCGCCCGACGACGGCTTTCCCTGGCTCCCCGTCGACCGCACGTTCAGCATTGCGGGCCGGGGGACGGTGGTGACCGGGACCCTGCGCCGGGGCCGGCTCGACGAGGCGGACGCCCTGGTCCTGTCGCCCGGCGAGACGGAGCTGCGGATACGCGGGTTGCAGGTGCATGGGGCGCCGGCCTCCACGGCTCGACCAGGCCAACGCGTCGCGGTGAACCTGCGCGGGCTGGACCCAGCCCAGGCGCCCCGGGGGACCGCCCTGGCGCCGCCCGGACAGCTGGCGCCGAGCACCTGGCTGAGCGTGCAGGTGCGCAGCCTCGCCGACGCGCCGCCGTTGAAAACCGGCGTAAGGCTGGGCCTGCTGTTCGGCTCGACCGAGGTGGAGGTGCGCCTGCGCCTGCTCGACAGGGACGTGTTGGAGCCAGGCGGCTTGGCTCTTGCGCAGCTGAACACGATCGAACCCGTCGCCCTGCCGGCCCGGGAGCGTTTCGTCCTGCGCATCCCGTCTCCAGCAGCAACGGTAGGCGGGGGCTGGGTGCTCGATCCCGGAGCTCATCGGCTGCGGCGGCGCGATGGTAAAGTGCTGCAGGGGCTGGGCGGGCTCGTGGGCGCCGACCCCGACAGGATCATCTCCGTCACTTTAGAGGCGGTGGGACCGCAGGGCGTATCCCTGAGCCGCCTTGCTGCGCTCGCCGGCCTGTCCGCCAACCGAACCGCCGCCCTGTTGGAGACACAAGGCGCCTGCCGCGTGTCGGGCGAGCTGAGGATGGCGCGCCAAGCGTTCGCCACGCTTGCGGCTGAAATCTTGGCCACGCTGCAGGCCCATGCCGAGACCCAGCCGAACGGCGTGGCCCCCCGGCGCTTGGCGACCCTGCTGCCGCATGCCTCGACCGTCGCGTTGGACGGCGTGATCGCAGCGTTGATCACCGCGGGACGGCTTCAGGTGCAAGGGGGATCGGTCAAACTGCCGCCGCGCAAGGCTGAGGCAGCGGTGCAGGCCGAATGTGAAGCCGCCCTCGCGAGCACCCTGGCCGCACGGCTAAAAGCGGGGGGCCTGACCCCACCCGACGTCCCGGAGCTTGCACCGACCGCCGCCGCCCAGCGAGCCCTGGCCCAGCTCCTCAAAGATGGCCACGGCGTGCGGACCTTCGATCAAGTGCAGAAACGCGAACTGGTGTTCCATCGAGACGCGGTTGCGGAAGCTCGCACCCGCCTCGCGCCGCGTCTGACCCCGCCGGGCCTGACCGTGGGGGAAGCCGGCGCGGTGTTGGGTCAGACCCGCAAGTTCAGCGTACCGCTACTGGAATATCTCGACATGATCCGCTTCACCCGGCGGGTGGGCGACCGTCGCGTCCTTGGTCCCGCGGCCCTGGGCTGATAGCGCTGAACGCGGAGGCGATCGGGGTCTGGTGGCCCTCCTGGTCCTCAAAACCAGCGGCCCGCCTAAAGCGGGTGGTGGGTTCGATTCCCATCCGCCTCCGCCAAAGCGCAACACATGACCCACTCCGCGCGGACAAAAGTGGGCGCCTCGTTGGACCAGGAGCGCATCACAAGCAACCTTATCGCCAATGGGCGAGGTTCAAGGCGGCTATTTGGTTAGCTAGACGCCTCGCCCGCGGATCAAGTGCATCACGAGAGAGATGACAAACAGAACCACGAAGACGACGAACAGAATCCAAGCAATATACGAAGCAGTTCCAGCGATTCCGCCGAAGCCGAGAGCACCCGCAATCAAGGCCACAACGAGGAAGATCAACGCCCATCTCAACATCACCGTCTCCCCTGTAAAAGCCTGATCAACGCAAGTTCGACTTCCCGATTATACAGGCGCCGCCGCAAAGCAAGGGCCCGCGGCGAAATCGTTTAAAACTCAGACAAACGCGCCCTCAGCGCCTATCCCGACTTCCCTGCAAGTCTGAAATGCGCAGGAGCGTCGCCACCAAGGTAGGATTGCGCCAAGCCAACAGGCCCGCCGCCACGGCCGCGCCCGCGGCGATGATCGGGCGGTCGCTTACCAAACCCGTCAGCTTTTCAACCAAGTTTCCCGATGTCGCAGATGCCGCGCTTTTCGGTTTCGATTTCGGTCCTTTGGCTTTCGAGAAAAGGAGCAGCGCCAATATCCCGATCAATACGGCGGCGAGGAACGTCACGCATCCCGCAGCCCCGGCAGGACCGACATAAGTCCGCAACAAGGCGTAAATCCCGAAAGATGCAGACACGATCAGGACGCCGGCTGCGACCACCAGCGCCCCCAAACCGACAACGAAGCTGACGAGTTTGGCGATCACTTCCTTCCGCCAGCGAACAGCAGGCCGAGGACGAAGCCCGCTGTCAGCGCTGCGAGCGTCGACACCATTGGCCGCTCTTGAACGCGCTCGGACATATAGAGCTTGGCCGTGTCGAACTGGTCGCCCGCCTGATCGGCCGCGTCTCGCGCCTGATCGCGCAGATGGTCCACACCATCATCAAACGCCTTGCGGGCTTCAGCCTTCAGCTTGGGCAAGGCGCGCCGGCCCTCATCTACCGTGTCGCGAGCGCTTTCAGCGGTGCTGCGCGCATTGTCCATCGTATCGCCCGCCTTCGACGCGACCGGTTTAAAAGCCGAAGACATAGCCATGCGCGAAACCTTCTCAAACGATGCGGCGTCAAAACGCTGAGCCTTGAAGCCGGTTCCTCGCGTGGCGCCCCTAAGGCTCAGCCTAGGCCGCGACCTTTGGCCTCGCGGGATGGAAGAATAGCGCTTGGCCAATAGCCGCCTTCACCGTTTCGGGCTGGAAGGGCTTGGTGATAAGGAAGGTCGGCTCGGGTCGCTCGCCCGTCAGCAGGCGCTCTGGAAACGCCGTGATGAAGATCACCGGCACGTCATGGCGGCCGAGTATATCCTTGACGGCGTCGATGCCGGACGATCCATCGGCGAGCTGGATGTCGGCGAGCACGAGGCCCGGCGTGGCTCTCGCCACCGCCTCCACCGCTTCCTTGCGGGTCGAAGCCACATCCAGCACCTTGTGGCCCAGTTCCCGAACCAGCGCTTCGATATCGGCGGCGATGACCGGCTCGTCTTCGATGATCAGCACCTCGGTGGCGAGCTCGGCATCGATCTCGCTCTGCGCTTCCGAGATCAAAATTTCGATCTCCCCAGACGTCGCGCCGAGGATCTGCCCCGCCTCGGAGGGGTTGAAGCCCTCCAACGCCGTCAGCAGGAAGGCTTGACGGGAGCGGGGGGCGATCCGCATCAGTCGATGCGAGGCCTCCTCGACGGCGTCGGCTCCGTTGTCGTTGCGCGCTTCCAGCTGGGCGCCGGTGCCGTCCCAGATCGTGTGAAAGACCTGATAAAGCGCGACACGCGGCGTGAGGTGCGGCGGCAGGGCGCGCTCGCCGGCGGCCAGCGCTTCCAACGAGGCGCGGACATAGGCGTCGCCTGCGTTCTGCTCCCCCGTAAGGGCGCGAGCGTAGCGCCGCATGTAAGGCAAGTGCGGCGCAAGCCGCTCCAACAGACCCATACCGCCTCCAAGCGAACCATTTCAGACAGTCGCAGACCGCCGAACGCGACCCTGAGCCTGCCATGTCACTTTCCGGCTGCGGTGCAAAGCCCACAGCTAACGCAGCCGATATAAAGCCTTTTCCCGGGAACCCTAGCCAGGCCGGCGAGTTTTCGGCGCTCGTCCCCCAAGACCAGCGGGACGATCCGAGCTGGGTGGGTGGAACCGATCATGAAGGATAGAGGCTCCCCGCACGAGCCCCCCGGCCCGGCGACGGAGCCTACGCTCGACGAGGCGCGGCTCCGTCAACAGGCGATCGGGGTAAAGCTCCGCCACATGTTCGACGAGATCGTCAACGAGCCTGTTCCAGAAGACTTTCTTGATATCCTCCGCCGCGCCGATGATAAGGGGGGCGCGAGCGGTAAGGGCTGATGGTCCAAAGAAATAATCTAGACGCTGCCTCCGAGGCGGTGTTCCAGCGCGATCTTGTGGGCTTGATCCCGCACCTCCGTGCCTTTGCGCGCACGCTATGCGGCGACGCGGCTGCGGCAGACGATCTGGCCCAGGATGCGACCCTCAAGGCTTGGGACGCGCGTTCGAGCTTTCAGATGGGCACCAACATGAAGGCCTGGACCTTCATGATCCTTCGAAATCAATTCTATTCCGAGAAGCGGCGGTCTTGGCGTCAGTCTCAGCTGGACCAGGAGTCGGCGGAACGGACTCTAGTGGCCGCCGACGATCCTGAGGCGCCGGTGGCGCTGGACGAGATGCGGCTGGCCATGGGCATGCTCCCAATCGAGCAACGGGAAGCCTTGATCCTCGTCGGCGCAGGGGGTTTCGCCTATGAAGAAGCCGCTGACATCTGTGGTTGCGCGGTCGGCACGGTGAAAAGCCGGGTCAGTCGGGCGCGTCGGGCCTTGCTCGGGATTCTCGAACGTGGGGCTTACGATCGCGACGGATCGCCAGCGGGCGAGGCGATGCGATCCATCCTGAACGATGCGGAGCGACTGAGCGGACCGCGTTGATGCCGGGCGTTCCTCGCCGCCAAACCATTCGGTCCAGGCTTGGATGGGCTTTGGCGATCGCGCTCTTCCCGGTTCTGGCGCTGGGCGCTCTGCAGGTGGTCACCGAGTTCCATCGGGAAGGCCATTCGCGTCAGGTGACGCTAACACAGTCGGCTCAGCGAAGCGCGAGCACCACGCGAGCCCGAATTCAGGCCGCCGTCGCCTTGTTGGACACCTTGAAGCCTCAGGCGGTCGGGATGGAGTGCACCCCGCGGCTTGCGGCGATCCTGGGTGAACTGGACGGCTATCGCAACATCGTTCGCCTGGACGCCAGCGGCCGCATCGTCTGTGCGGGGGCGAGCGTGGCTCTGTCAGGCCGCAGGGCGGACCTGCCCTGGTTCAGGCGTTTGAAGGCGGGCGCCCACGCCGTGGTGGCTCGGTCGAGAGCGACCGGAGAGCCGGCCCTGATCGCCGCCACCCGGGCGGAGCGCAGGAACGGCGAGTTCGATGGGGCGCTGGTGGCCTCGATCCTGCTCTCCAGCCTGCGGCCCGACAGGTTGGACCCCTCCCTTCCCCAAGGCTCCAGCGTGGCGATCCTGGGTGGAGACGGCGCCTATCTGACCCAGACCGACAGCAGGGCGTTTGCGCTTCCTCCGCGGGACTGGCGGGCCAGGCTGGCGCACGGGCGCACCCTGTTCGCCGCACGCGATCTGGACGGCGCGCCCCGGGACTTCGCCATGGCGCCGCTGCTCGATGGGGAAGCCTATGTCGTCCTTTCGGCGCCGGCTCCGGATCTGGTCTATTGGGCGCGGCTCAATCCTTTCAGCGCCATCATCTATCCCCTGCTGACCTGGGTGGCGGCCTGGGCGGCGGTGTGGGTGGCGGTGGACCGGGTGGTGATCCGCTGGTTGAACTACCTGGACCGCATCGCCTCGATCTACGCCCGGGGACGGTTCACCGTTCGCCCCTTGAAGGCGGAAAAGGCCCCCGCCGAGATCAGGGACCTGGCGCATACCCTCGACGCGATGGCCGACGGGATCGTGGCCCGCGATCACAGCCTGCGCGACTCGCTGGCGCAGAAGGACACCCTGATGCGCGAGATCCACCATCGGGTGAAGAATAACCTGCAGGTCATCACCAGCCTGATCAACATGCAGCAACGGGCGTTGACCGACCCGGCGGCGCGGGCGGCGATGTCGGACACCCGCCAGCGCATCACCGCCTTGGCCCTGATCTATCGCGCGCTGTACCAAGGCCCCGATCTGCGACGCGTGGACGTGAGGCAGTTTCTCGAAGAGTTGGTCGGGCAGTTGGGCGTCGGGGAAGGCGGCCGGACCACCCAGATTCGCACCGAACTGCAGGCCGACGACCTCGAGATCGATCCCGACAAGCTGGCCCCCCTCGCCCTGTTCGCAGTGGAGGCGATCAGCAACGCCCGCAAGCACGCCTTCGGACCCGAGGGCGGCATGATCCAGGTCCGCTTTCGGGTCCATGGCGACGAGGTCGTGCTGGAGATCCAGGACGACGGCCAGGGCGACGCCGAGGCCCTGCCGACCGCCGGCGTAGGGCGCACGCTGATGAGCGCCTTCGCGCGCCAATTGAGGGGGCATACGGAGGTGGAGCCCGCACCCGAGCGGGGCGTTCGCGTTCGGCTGACCTTTCCCCGCCCGATGCTCCCAATGGAAGATGATGGAATTCACGGGAACCAGGTGGCGGCGTGATCGTTCAAGCTCGACCTTCCAGGGGAGATTCATAGATGCGTAAGCTAGCTATCCTGCTTGTCGCCGCTGCGGCGCTGACCTCAGCCGCCTGTCACACCATCGCCGGCGCTGGCCGTGACGTAAGCGCCGCCGGCGCCGCGGTCACCGACACCGCCCACGACGCGACCCCGCACTGATATGCGCAAGCTCGTCATCCTCCTAGTCGCCGCCGCCGCTCTTGGCTCTGCGGCTTGTCACACCGTTGCTGGCGCTGGCCGTGACGTAAGCGCCACGGGCGCCGCGGTGACCGACACCGCTCACGACGCGACGCCACACTAATTTCAGGCTAAACTGTTGCGTTCGACGCCCCGCAACTCACTGCGGGGCGTTTCCTTTTATGCCTTTAGAAGCGCCCGTCTTCACCCCACGCCATAGCCCGTCTAAGCCATTCGGCGAGATGAGGCGTTTGCCGAAGTGATCGAGACTGAAACCGAACGCCCTGCAGACATTCGCCTCGTCGTAACGGCGTCTTCTGCGGGAACAGCCTTCGAATGGTATGACTTTTTCGTCTTCGTCCCCCTGGCGACACTTATTTCGAAGGTGTTCTTCGCCGGCCTCAATGAGGCGGCGGCTTACGTCTTCGCGTTAGGCGCGTTTGCGGCGGGCTTCGCCTTTCGCCCGATCGGCGCGCTGATCTTCGGGCGAATGGGCGACAGGTCGGGTCGCAAGGGCGCCTTTCTGATCACCGTCATCTTGATGGGAAGCGCCACCTTCGCCATCGGCCTCCTGCCCTCCTACCGCCAGGCGGGCCTGCTCTCGCCCATCGCCTTCATCTTCCTGCGGCTGGTGCAGGGAATTGCGCTGGGCGGCGAATGGGGGGGCGCGGCGATCTATATCGCCGAGCACGCGCCAGTGCGCAGGCGAGGTGAGCTGACCAGCTGGATCGGCGCTGCCGCCGCTTTCGGCCTGGGAGGCGCGCTGATCGTCACCCTCGCCACGCGCGCCATGCTCGGCGAGGCGGCCTTTGCGGTCTGGGGCTGGCGGGTTCCCTTCCTGGCGTCGGCCGTCCTGCTCGCCATTTCCGTCTGGTTTCGGCTGAAGCTAGCGGAAAGTCCCGTCTTCGCTCGCATGCGTGAGGAAGGGCGACGGTCCACCCGCCCCTACGCCGACGCCTTCCTGGATGCCGCCAACGCGCGCCGGGTTCTGCTTGCGCTGTTCGCCATCATGGTGGCGCAGGGCACCGTTTGGTACACCACCTTCTTCTACGGCCAGTTCTTCGTCGAGAAGGTGCTGAAGGTCGCGCCGGACAGGGTGAACGCCATCATGATCGCTCTGGTGGCGATCTCCGCGCCGCTTTACGTGATGTTCGGCGCGCTCTCCGACCGGGTCGGGCGCAAGGTGGTGATGGTCGGCGGCATGGTGCTGTTCACGGCTGCGGTCTGGCCGGGCTTCCACCTGCTGACCCAGGCCTCCAACCCATCTCTGGCCCGGGCCGAGGCGCGCGCGCCGATCACGGTCAAGGCCGATCCCAAGCAGTGCTCGCTACAGTTCGACCCCGTCGGCAAGGGCCAGTTCCGCTCCTCCTGCGACATCCTCAAGGCCGCGCTCACCAACGCCGGCGTCAGCTACCGCAACGTCGCAGGGCCCGCCAGCCAGGTCGCAACGGCGCAGGTCGGCGGCTTGACCGTCACCTCGCTTGACGGTCGCCCCCTCACCACCGCCGGGTTGAAGGCGGCGCAAGCGCAGGTCCGCCAGGAACTGCAGACCGCCCTGAAGGCGGCGGCCTATCCGACGTCGCAAACGGCGGCGCATCCGAACTCACCCTTGATCCTGCTGGTGCTGGTCGTGCTGGCGGTGGGCGCCACGGCGCTGTACGGTCCCCAGGCCGCCTGCCTGGTTGAGCTGTTCCCGAGCCGGGTGCGGTACACGGCGCTGAGCCTGCCCTATCACATCGGCACCGGCTGGGTCGGCGGCTTCCTGCCCGCCACCGCCTACGCCATGGTGGCCGCGACGGGGAACAGCTATTTCGGCCTGTGGTATCCGATCGTAGGGACGCTGGTCAGCATCATCTGCGCCGTCCTATTCCTACCCGAGACCCGCGGCCGGGATTTGAACGTCTAGGTCGCCCGGGTGACATAAAGATCGCCCGAATTACGAACTTCACAGTCGGCCTCATCCTGAGCCCGTCGAAGGGCGGGCCGCGGCACAGGCGATGGGCGCCTCATCCTTCAACAGGCTCACGATGGGGCGAATGTTAATGATCGCGCCCGGGCTCGCTGCGTTTCATGGCCACCTCACCTCCGGCGGCATGGAGGACAGGATCGAGTCCATGTTGCCGCCGGTTTTCAGCCCGAACAGGGTTCCGCGATCGTACAGCAGGTTGAACTCCACATAGCGGCCACGCCGGACCAGCTGCTCCTCCCGCTCCTCGGCCGTCCAGGGCTCGGCCATGCGGCTGCGCACGATCTGGGGATAGACCGACAGCATGGCGCGGCCCACGTCCTGGGTGAAGGCGAAGTCACGCTCGAAGTCGCCGCTATCGTGGCGGTCGTAGAAGATGCCGCCAACCCCGCGGGGCTCGTTCCGGTGCGGCAGGAAGAAGTACTCGTCGCACCAGGCCTTGTACCTGGCGTGCCAATCGGGGTCGTGCGCGTCGCAGGCGGCCTTCAGCGCACCTTGGAAGGCCACCGCGTCCGGCGCGTCCTGCGAGCGCTGGTCCATTAACAGCGGCGTTAAGTCTCCTCCGCCCCCGAACCAGCCATGAGTGGTGGCGATGAAGCGGGTGTTCATGTGCACCGCCGGCACGCGCGGGCTTCGCATGTGCGCGATCAGGCTGACTCCGGTGGCGAAGAAGCGCGGGTCGTGCTCGGCGCCCGGCATCGACTTGGCGAAGTCTGGGCTGAACTCGCCGTGCACGGTGGAGACATGCACCCCGACCTTCTCGAACAGACGCCCGTGCATCATGCCCATGACCCCGCCGCCGCCCTCCGCCCGGGTCCAGGGCGTCAGCACGAAACGGCCGGGGGCGCCGGGATAGAGCTCGACCGGCGCCTCGTCCTCCAGCTGTTCGAACGCCCGGTGCATCCGGTCCCGAAGGGTCTCGAACCAAGCGCTGGCTCGGGCCTTGCGGGCGTCGAGGTCGGTGGTCAGGACGGCGGGGTCGCTCATCGTTCCGCTTTAGGCCGCAGTGCGCCCGCTTCCTAGCCGCCCGCCGCATTGACAGCGCGCACGACGCAGCTTCCTTGCGGCGACGATGGACGCGCGCCACGCCATTCAGCCGATCGAGACGGGGGGCGGGGTGCTCAAGCTCGCGCCCGACCTGCCGCTAAAGCTGGAATCCGGCGGGCGGCTGATCGGGGTGGAGGTCGCCTACAAGACCTACGGCCGGCTGAATGAGGAGCGATCCAACGCCATCCTGGTCTGCCACGCCCTGACCGGCGACCAATTCGTCGCCTCGCCCCATCCGCAGAGCGGCAAGCCCGGCTGGTGGACCCAGGTGGTGGGGCCGGGCCGTCCCATCGACCTGGACCGCTACTTCGTCATCTGCGCCAACGTGCTCGGCGGCTGCATGGGCTCCACCGGGCCGTCCTCGCACGACCCCGTAAGCGGGCGGCTTTACGGGCTGAACTTTCCCGTCATCACCATCGCCGACATGGTGCGCGCCCAGGCCGAGCTGTTGTCGGCGCTGGGCGTGGAGACCCTGTTCGCCGTAGTCGGCGGCTCAATGGGCGGTATGCAGGTGCTGCAGTGGGCCGCGGATTATCCGGAGCGGGTGTTCTCGGCGGTCTGCGTCGCCTCCGCCGCGCGCCATTCCGCTCAGAACATCGCCTTCCACGAGGTCGGCCGACAGGCGATCATGGCCGATCCGGACTGGCGCGGCGGCGACTACCTGCGGCTCGGCGTGCGGCCTGAGAAGGGCCTGGCCGTGGCCCGGATGGCTGCGCACATCACCTACCTGTCCGAGCCGGCGCTGCAGCGGAAGTTCGGGCGCGAGCTGCAGCGCGACGGCCTGTCCTGGGGCTTCGACGCCGACTTCCAGGTGGAGAGCTACCTGCGCCACCAGGGCTCCAGCTTCGTCGATCGCTTCGACGCCAACGCCTATCTCTACATCACCCGGGCCATGGACTATTTCGACCTCGCCTTGAGCCATGGCGGGGTGCTGGCCCAGGCCTTCGCCAAGGCGCGTGAAGTCCGCTTCTGCGTGCTCAGCTTCACCTCCGACTGGCTGTATCCGACGCCCGAGAGCCGCCACATCGTGCGCGCCCTGAACGCCGCGGGCGCCCGGGCCAGCTTTCTGGAGATCGAGAGCGACAAGGGCCACGACGCCTTCCTGCTCGACGAGCCGGTCATGCACGGCGCGCTGCAAGGCTTTCTCGACGCGGCCGCGAACGCGCGGGGGATCACGCCTTGATCCGCGAGGACTTTCGCGAGATCGCGCGACTGGTCCGACCCGGCGCTCGGGTGCTCGACGTGGGCTGCGGCGAGGGCGAGCTGCTGGACCTGCTGCGTCGGGAGAAGGATGTGGACGCGCGCGGGATCGAGATCAGCGCCGACGGGGTGGGCGCCTGCCTGGCGCGGGGTCTGTCGGTGATGCAGGGCGATGCGGACCGCGATCTGGCGGAATTCGCGCCGGACGCCTTCGACTACGCCATCCTCTCCCAGACCCTGCAGGCGGTGCGCCGCCCGCGGGAGGTGCTGTCGGATTTGCTGAGGCTGGCGGAGCGGGCGATCGTCTCGTTCCCGAACTTCGGTCACTGGCGGGTCAGGCTGTCGTTGCTGGCGCACGGGCGGATGCCGGAGACGCGGGTTCTGCCCGTGCCCTGGTATGCGACGCCGAACATCCACCTGTGCACCCTGCGCGACTTCACCCACCTTTGCGGCGAGCTGGGCCTTCGGATCGAGGCGGCGTCCGCCCTCAGCGAAGGCGGGCCGGCGCGGCCGATCGACCCGGCGCTAGAGATCGAAAACTGGCGGGCGGAGTCGGCGCTCTTCCTGCTCAGTCGGTCCCGACCGGTTCCGCCTGCCGTGGTGCAGACACGCCGCGAGGACCTGTTCGACTAGGCGTCATTGGGGTGGAAACGCGTGCTCCGACCGGCACCGGGGACGACACCCGCCCGCGCGAGACCCGGGCGGGGGCGACCGCCCCCCGGGGCTTGATCGCGTAGGTCTGCTTCACCGCCTCCATCAGGATCAGGCCGCCCATGGGCGGACACAGCCTGGCCCCAGCCTGCTCGATCGGCTCGGCATAGCGGGCGAACATTGGATACGGCGGCGCGTAGAGGCACATGGACCAAGCGGTGGGCTCCAGCCCCGCATCTCGCACGGCCTCCTCCAGCTGGGTGCGCGAGAAGGGGCGGCCGCAGCCGAAAGGCGTCGTCTCGGTCCGCGACCACCAGCCGCCGCGGTTGGCCACCACAACGATCAGACGGCCGGAAGGGGCGAGCACGCGGCGCACCTCCTTCAGCAGGGCGCTCGGGTCCTCGCTCTCCTCCAGTCCGTGGACCAAAGCGATCCGGTCGAACAGCGCGTTCTGGAAGGGAAGGCTTAGATCCGCGGCCAAGCAGACGCGGTTGGGATCGCCGGTCGGCCAGGCCTCGACCCCTTGCCCCACCGGCATGGCGGCCACCACGCGGCGCGCCAGGGCGTTGAAGCGCTCGAGGTAGGGGATGGCGTAGCCGACGCCCAGAAGGTCCTGACCGCGGGCGTCACCCCACGCCTCGACCAGCTTGCGCTCCACCATGTCGACGGCGGCGCGGCCAAGCGGTCCGGCGTAGAAGGTGCGAAGATCCAGGACGTCGCGACGCATGCGATCCGTTTCGGCTTTGACCCTCTATATAGTCCCCTGAGCCCTACGCGAAGGAAAGGTCCGTCCATGCCCATCGAGGTTCGCCAGTTCCCCTGCCTGTCGGATAATTATGGCTTCCTCGTACGCGACGTCGCCACAGGCGACACGGCGGCGATAGACACCCCCGACGGCGAGGCGGTGCTGCGCGATCTGGCCGCCAGCGGCTGGCGGCTCAGCCTGATCCTGAACACCCATTGGCACGCCGACCACACCCAGGGCAACGCGCAGGTGCAGGCCGCCACCGGCGCCCAGATCGTCGGCCCCGCAGAGGTCCGCCGCGCGGCCCCGCTAGATCGCGAGGTCGGCGATGGCGACGAGGTGATGCTGGGCCAGACGCGGTTCGGGGTGATCGCCACCGGCGGCCATACGCTCGGCCACATCAGCTATTACGACGCCGCCGACCACACCGCTTTTGTGGGCGACACCCTGTTCGCCCTGGGCTGCGGACGCCTGTTCGAGGGGACGCCGCAGATGATGTGGGACAGCCTGCAACGCCTCGCGCATCTGCCGGACGAGACCACGATCTACTGCGCCCACGAATACACCGCCTCCAACGCCCGCTTCGCGCTCAGTGTCGACAAGGGTCCGGCCCTTGCCAAGCGGGCCGAGGCCGTATTCGCCGCGCGCGCGGCGGGTGAGCCGACCGTTCCCACGACTTTGGGTCTGGAGAAGGCGACCAACCCGTTCCTGCGGGCGCATGAGCTGGTCGGCGGCGACCCGGTTGAAGCCTTCGCTACTCTCCGCGCCGGCAAGGACGCCTTCCTGGGATGAAGGCCTCGCCCCCACTGTGTTAGGACACCCCGCGCCCTCGCGCAGGAGAAGATCATGGCCGCCGTCAGCTATATCACCGTCGGATCGAACAATCTGGAGAAGGCCAAGACCTTCTATGACGCCCTGCTCGGCTCCATCGGGATGAAGCCCATGTTCGAGCATCCGTCCGGCGGTCGGCTCTATACCGGCAAGGGCATGGGCATCTTCGCCGTTCTCGGACCCTATGACGGCAAGCCCGCGACAGTCGGCAACGGTTCGCTCGGCGGCTTCAGCTTCGACACAGCCGAAGAGATCGCCGCCTTCCACGCCAAGGCCCTGGAACTGGGCGCCACCAACGAAGGCGATCCAGGAGACCGCGCGCCCAACGTCCACTTCGCCTACTTCCGCGATCTGGATGGCAACAAGCTCTGCGGCTACAAGTTCGGCTGAGGTCGCCAGCCGTCCTCCCGCGACGCGCGCTTCGCCCACGGGAGGACGGCCTAACCGACGTCCACCAGCAGCGGCGGATCGAACAGCGCCTTCAGCTCCTTTTTCAGGATCTTGCCGTTGGCATTGCGCGGCAGGGTCTCGGGTGTGAACAGGATGCGGACCGGGACCTTGAACCCGGCCAGCCGCTCGCGGACCCAGGCCTGCAGCTCCGCCTCGCTCGCGACTTCGCCGGGAGCCAGGTGGACGACCGCCGCCGGCTCCTCGCCCATCGTGCGGTGCGGTAGGCCGATCAGGGCGGCGTCGGTCACGGCAGGATGGTCGTAGAGGATGTTCTCGACCTCGCTGGAATAGATGTTCTCGCCGCCGCGGATGATCACGTCCTTGGCGCGGTCGACGATGTAGCAGAAGCCCTCCGCATCCAGTCGGGCGATATCGCCGGTGCGCACCCAGCCCTCGACAAAGGTCTTGGCGGTGGCCTGCGGATTGTTCCAGTAGCCCTTTACGACCTGCGCGCCCCGCGCCCACAGCTCCCCGACCTCGCCGACCGCCAGCTCGCGCGCGCCGTCCTCGCTCATGATCTTGAGGTCCGAGACCGGCACCGCCGGCCCGCAACTGTCGGGGCGCTGCAGATAGTCTTCCGCGCTGTGGCCGGTGACGGTGGCGGAGGTCTCGGTCATCCCCCAGCCGCTGGCCGGCAGGGCGCGAAGATCGCTCTCGATGCGACGAACCAGCTCCGGGGCGGAGGGCGCGCCGCCATAGGAGATCGACTCCAGCGAACTCAGGTCATAGCGGCCCCGATCGGGATGTTCGAGCAGTTGCCAGGCTATGGTCGGCACGCCCCCCGCAATATGCACCTTTTCCCGTGCGATCAGCTCGAAGGCGTGGATCACATCCCACTTGCGCATGAACACCAGGGTGCTGCCCCCCGCGATCGTGCCCATCAAGGCGGCGTGACAGCCGGTGACGTGGAACAGCGGGATGACGAGCAGGATCACCCGTGGCCTTGCTGGCTCGGGCTCGCCGCCCCTCCGGCGTGCCTGACGCTCGCTGATGTAGGCGGCGGCCATGAAGCAGGTCAGCATGTTGCGGTGGCTGCCAAGGGCGCCCTTGGGCGAGCCCGTCGTCCCGCTAGTGTAGAAGATGGTGGCGTCGTCGTCGGGTGCGATCTCGACCTGGGGAAGATCGGCGTCGGGCAGCGCGCCATAATCCGCGGGCCTCCCGATGACGTCTTCGAGGCGACGGGCCGGCGGGCTGAGCGAGGCGGCGCGCGAGACCAGGATGTGCTGCAGCTCAGGCAGGTCCTGCAGGTGCGGTTGCAGGCGCGACCATCGCTCGGCGTCGCAGATCAGCAGTCTGGTCCCCGAATTGCTGAGGCCGTAACAGAGCTCCGGCCCCGTCCACCACGCGTTCAGCGGCACCAGGATGGCGCCGAGGCTGGCGGCGGCGAAGAACGCCACCGGCCATTCGGGCAGGTTGCGCATGGCGAGCGCGACGCGGTCGCCCCTGCGCACTCCGAGCCTTTCCAGTTCAGCCGCCAGGGCGGCGGTGGCCCGGAACCAGGCTTCGTAGGTGACCCGCTCGTCTTCGTAGACGGTGAAAAGCCGCTCGGCGTAGGTCTCTCGGGCCAGGCGGGCGAGGGTGGAAAGGTTGGCCGGCTGGTGCTTCCAGGTGCGGGTCGTGATCCCGCCGATCTCCACCGCCTCCATCTCGAACCGCTCGCCGGGGGCGCAGAGGACCGCCTGGATTTCGGACAGCGTGGCGGCGGGCCAGGGCGGCGTCGGCGGCGAACCTGAAGCGTCGATCAGGGTCACGTTTCCTCCAAAACCTTAAGCGCGGTTTGCCCCCAAGCTGATTTTCAGAAAACGATATTGTTGATTTCAGCCCGCGACAAGGGCAAAGCTCTGACCCGAAGGCCCGAGAGGGCCGCCCAGCCCTCGAAAAGAGGGTATGGCGCGAGGAGGATGCGGATCGAGGAACTGGGTTCAGGTTGCGGCGCTCTCCGTCGCCGTCTGCATCGCTCAGCCCCCACCTCTTGCGCCCTTGAGCCGAACGCGAACGACGACGACCCCCAACGACGCTGACCAGGAGATATGCAATGCCGGTTGTGACGACCTACAAGGACGGGGATGTGCTCGTCGTCGTCAGTGACAACCCGCCCGTCAACGCCCTTGGCGCCGCCGTTCGCCAGGGCTTGGCCCAGGCCATGAAGACCGCCGCCGCCGACGCCAGCGTCAAGGCGATCGTGATCGTGGGCCACGGCCGGACCTTCTTCGCCGGCGCCGACATCACCGAGTTCGGCAAGCCCCCTGTCGAGCCCGGCCTGCCTGAGGTCGTCGACCTGATCGAGGCCTCGACCAAGCCGGTGGTCGCCGCCATCCATGGCACGGCGCTCGGCGGCGGGCTGGAGGTCGCGCTGGGTTGCCACTATCGGGTGGCGGTCCCTTCGGCGAAATTAGGCCTGCCGGAAGTGAAGCTCGGCATCCTGCCCGGCGCCGGCGGAACCCAGCGCCTGCCCAAGGTGATCGGGGCGGAGGCCGCCTTGCCGATGATCGTCTCCGGTGATCCGATCTCCGCCAAGAAGGCTGAGGCCGCAGGCCTGATCGACAAGATCGTGGGCGACGGCTCGCTGGAAGCCGACGCCATCGCCTTCGCGCGCGAAGTCTCCAGCCGCCACGAGCATCCCGTGTCGAGCCGACGGACAGACAAGATCAGTGGGACCGATCCGAAGGTCTTTGACAGCTTCCGACAGGAGAACGCCCGCAAGCTGAAGGGGTTCGTGGCGCCGGAGGCCTGCATCCAGGCCGTTCAGGCGGCGGTGGACCTGCCGTTCGCCGAGGGCATGAAGAAGGAGCGCGAGCTGTTCATCAAGCTCGTCACCGGGACCCAGTCTGCAGCCCTTCGTCACAACTTCTTCGCCGAGCGTTTGGCCAATAAGATCGACGACATCCCTGCCGACACCCAACTGATCCCGATCAACAAGGTCGGCATCCTGGGCGCCGGCACCATGGGCGGCGGCATCGCCATGAACTTCCTCTCCGCCGGCATCGAGGTGGTGATGGTGGAGCGCGAGCAGGCGCCGCTGGAGCGCGGCGTCGGCGTCATCCGCAAGAACTACGAGAACACCGCCAAGCGCGGCCGCCTGACCATGGACCAAGTCGAAGGCGCGATGGGCAAGCTCAAGCCCACCCTGTCCTATGACGACCTGGCCGACTGCGACCTCGTCATCGAGGCCGTGTTCGAAGAGATGGGGGTGAAGAAGGAGGTGTTCGGCCGGCTCGACGGCATCGTCAAGCAAGGTGCGATCCTGGCCTCCAACACCAGCTATCTGAACATCGACCAGATCGCCCTGGCGACGAAGCGGCCCGAATCGGTGATCGGGCTGCACTTCTTCTCGCCTGCCAACGTCATGCGCCTGCTCGAGATCGTGCGCGGCGCCAAGACGGCGCCGGCTGTGCTCGCCACCTGCATGGCGCTTGCCAAGAAGATCGGCAAGGTCGCGGTGGTGGCCGGCGTCTGCGACGGCTTCATCGGCAACCGCATGCTGACGCCCCGTCAGCGCGAGGCGTTCCGCCTGATCCTGCAGGGCGCGCCCTACGACCGGGTGGATCAGGTGCTGCTCGACTTCGGCTTCCCCATGGGACCGTTCCAGATGAGCGACTTGGCGGGGCTCGATCTCGGCTGGAACAAGGAAACGTCGAAGGGCGAGACCATCCGCGACGTGCTGTGCGAGCGCGACCGCCGGGGCCAGAAGAACGGCCGGGGCTTCTACGACTATGACGACAAGCGCAATCGCACGCCGTCGCCCGAAGTGCAGCAGATCATCAAGGATTTCGCCGCCAAGTCCGGCGAGGAACAGCGCGAGATCGGCGACCAGGAGATCCTGGAGCGGCTACTCTACCCCATGGTTAACGAAGGCGCGTTGATCCTGGAAGAGGGCATGGCCCAACGGGCCAGCGACATCGACGTGGTCTGGCTCAACGGTTACGGCTGGCCGGCTTGGACCGGCGGTCCGATGTTCTGGGCCGACACTGTGGGCCTGGCCAAGGTGGTCGAGGGCCTGGAGAAGAACGGTCCCCACATGGACAAGGCGTTCAAGATGTCGGGCTTGCTCAAGTCCAAGGCGGCCGAAGGCGGCAAGTTCAACAAGTGAAGGTCGCCTCCCCGGAAAGCGATGACGTCAAGCCTGGACGTCGGCGTTCGTCTCATCCTGATCTTGTCAAAGGACGAGGCGTCCACCGGGACGGCCGTGGCCTCGCCCTTCGACCGGCTCAGGATAAGGCCGAAGGTGAACCAAGCGCTTCGGGCCCACCTTATTGCGCCCTTCCTCCCTACCCTCGAAAGGGAGGGTTGGGGTGGGGCGCGCGCGCCGCGGTTGAAGCGAAAAGCGCGGTGGGCGCCTCCCGCGCTCTTCCCCATCCCTCTTGCACCCACCCCACCCTGACCCTGCCCTTCGAGGGAAGGGAAGGAGCGCGCCGATGAACATCGCCGTCGACCCTATCGAGACCTTCCGCGCCAAGACCCGCGACTGGCTCGAAGCCAATTGCCCGGCGGAGATGCGCAAACCGCTTCGAACCGAGGACGACGTGGTCTGGGGCGGTCGGGAGGCGAAGCTGAGCGAACCGCAGCGCCAGTGGCTGGACCGCATGGCGCAGCGCGGCTGGACTACGCCGGACTGGCCCTCCGCCTATGGCGGCGGCGGCCTGAGCCCCGCGGAAACCAAGGCGCTGCGGGAGGAGATGGCGAGGCTCGGCTGCCGCAGCCCGCTGAACTCCTTCGGCATCTCCATGCTCGGGCCGGCCCTGCTCAAATACGGCTCCGAAGCGCAGAAGCTGGATCACCTGCCCAAGATCGTGCGGGGCGAGATACGCTGGTGCCAGGGCTATTCGGAGCCGGGCGCGGGTTCCGACCTCGCGGGTCTGCAAACCTCGGCGGAGGATGTGGGCGACCACTTCATCGTCAACGGCCAGAAGATCTGGACCAGCTACGCCGACAAGGCGGACTGGATATTCTGCCTGGTGCGCACCGACAAATCTGTCAAGCAGGGAGGCATCAGCTTCGTCCTGTTCGACATGAAGACGCCCGGCGTCACCACCAAGCCGATCCTGCTGATCTCCGGCTATTCGCCTTTCTGCGAGACTTTCTTCGACGACGTGTTGGTGCCCAAGGCCAACCTGATCGGCGAGCTGAACCACGGCTGGGACGTGGCCAAGTATCTGCTCGGCCATGAGCGGGAGATGATCTCCGGCATGGGCCTGGGGCATGGCGGGGCCAAGAGCCTGCCGCAGATTGCGGTCGAGGCGGTCGGGGTCGAGCCCGACGGTCGGCTGGACGACCCGTTGCTGCGCGCCCGGATCGCCACCTTCGAGGTGCGCGCCGAGGCCTTCCGCGCCATGTCGGAGCGGTTCATGGACGAGCTGAAGGCCCGCAAGACCCACGCCGCCCAGCCCTCAATGATGAAATACTACGGCACCGAACTGAACAAGGCGCGCCACGAGCTGGTGATGGCGGCGGGCGGCTCGGACGCCCTGGAGTGGGACAGCGAAGGCTCCCATGGCGGGTCGGCCGCCCGGACCTGGCTCCGCACCAAGGCCAACTCCATTGAGGGCGGGACCTCGGAGGTTCAGTTGAACATCATCGCCAAGCGCATTCTAGAGCTGCCCGGAGCCTGACGTCGTGCCTCTCTATCTGAACGACGACCAGACCATGCTGGCCGACACCGCCCGGCCCTTCCTGGCCGAGCAGGCCCCGGTTGGCCACATGCGCGCGCTACGCGACGCAGGCGATCCGACCGGCTTCTCCCGCGCGCTCTGGAACCAGTTCGCCGAGATGGGCTTCACCGGTATTCTGGTGGACGAAGCGCACGGCGGCCTGGGCCTAGGCCAGGTCGAGGCCGGCGTTGTGCTGGAGGAGATCGGGCGCAACCTGACGCCCTCGCCGTTCCTGTCCACCGCCGTCGGCGCGGTCACGGCGTTGAAGGGCGGCGCGGATGGCCAGCGTGACCGGTGGCTGCCGGGGATCGTCGCGGGTGAGGTGATCACGGCCCTGGCGATCGAAGAAGGGGTGCGCCACAGGCCAGCCCAGGTGGCGCTGAAAGCCGAGCGCGCTGGAAACGGCTTCAAGCTGACCGGCGAAAAGCGGTTCGTCGCGCACGGGCATGTGGCCGACCTGCTGATCGTCTCCGCCCGCACGGCCGGCGGGGCCGGCGAGGCGGACGGGATCACCCTGTTCGCGGTGGAGAAGGATGCGCTTGGCCTCACCGCCACGCCGCAACGCCTGGCCGACGCCAGCCTGGCCTCGCACATCGCTTTCGAGGGCGTGCAGGTCGACGCGGACGCGGTGATCGGCGAGGTGGACGGGGGTTGGGCCGGCCTTTCGCGGGTATTGGGCGCGGTGCGGACCGGCGCTGCGGCCGAGCTGCTGGGCGTGGGCTCGGGCGCGATGGCGCTGACGGTCGACTATCTGAAATCACGCAAGCAGTTCGGCGCGCACATCGGCAGCTTTCAAGCCCTGCAGCATCGCGCCGCCCACCTGTACGCCGAGATGGAGGTCACGCGCTCAGCCGTGCTGAAGGCCCAGCAAAGGCTCGACAGCCGCGACCCCGCCGCAGAGCGCGCCACCCACGTCGCCAAGGCCATGGCCGGCATGACCACCACCCTCGCCGTGCAGGAGGGCGTTCAGATGCACGGCGGCATGGGCATGACCGACGAATACGATATCGGCTTCTACATGAAGCGCGCCCGCGTGCTGGCGGAGATGTTCGGCGACAGCGACTATCACGCCGACGCGCTGGCGAAGCTGAGCGGATACTAGAGCGGGACGATGATGGTCGGGATCGCCGAGCTTAAATTCGGCCTCATCCTGAGCCTGTCGAAGGATGAGGCCGTGGTACGCCCGGTGGACGCCTCGTCCTTCGACAAGCCCAGGATGAGGCGAATGCTGGCGGTTACACCTAAGATCATCTCGCCTAGCCATGCAATGTCTCGCGGATGACTGAGCGCGACAGCGACCGCTTTTTTGTCCTGACGGGTGGCCCTGGATCTGGAAAGACCACGCTCCTCGACCGGCTCGCCGCCTGCGAAGGGATGAAGGTCATGGCGGAGGCTGGACGGGCGATCATTCGCGATCAGGTGGCTATCGGCGGCAAGGCTTTGCCTTGGAACGATCGCGCGGCCTACGCCGAGCTGATGCTTGCTTCCGACATGCGCTCTCATCGCGAGGCGCGTGCTCAGCCGGGAATTTTTCTGTTCGATCGCGCCGTGCCGGATGTGATCGGCTACCTTATGCTCTGCGGCCTTCCTATACCGCAACATGTCGAGTCGGCCGGACGTCTGTTCCGCTATTCGACAAAGGTCTTCGTCGCCCCGCCCTGGCGTGACGTCTACGAAACTGATGAAGAGCGAAAACAGTCCTTCGAGACAGCCGAAGCGACACATGACGCCATGGTCGAGGTGTACTGTTCGCTAGGCTATGAATTGATAGAGCTGCCGCGTGCGTCGATCAAGGATCGAATAGCGTTGGTGCAGGGCATTGTCACGCAAGAGCGATGACTTCAGGAGCCACCATGACCTCCAACTCCATCGCAGGCCTGTCCGTCACCCGGTTGGAACGGATCACCGAGCTGCTGCAGACGCACTACGTCGGCCCCGGCAAGATCGCGGGCTGTCAGGCGCTGGTCGCGCGCCATGGCGAGGTCGCCTATAGCCGAAGCCTGGGCCTGATGGACCTGGAGCGCGCCAGGCCGTGGACCGACAACACCGTGGCGCGCATCTACTCGATGACAAAGCCGATCGCTTCGGTGGCGCTGATGATGCTGTGGGAGCGAGGCCTGTTCCAGATCGACGATCCGGTCGCCAAGGTGCTCCCTGAGTGGCGGGATCAGCGGGTCTGGGTTTCCGGCGAGGGCGAGGAGATGGTGACCGAGGCGCTGAACCGACCGATCAGCTTCCGCGACATCCTCAGCCACACCTCTGGATTGACCTACGGGACGCTGCTGGAGACCATCGGCGCGCCCTCGACCCGCCATCCGGTGATCGCCGCCTACAAGGCGCTCAAGGTGCGGATGGAGCGTGAGGAGGACCTGGACGCCTTCGTCGGCAAGCTCGGCGCGCTGCCCCTGCGCTACCAGCCCGGTCGGCAGTGGATGTACTCCCTGGCCACCGATGTGATCGGCGCGCTGGTGCAGCGTATTTCCGGCAAGCGCTTCGACACCTTCTTGCAGGAAGAGATCCTAGGGCCGCTCGGCATGAAGGACACGGGCTTCCACGTACCTCGCGGGAGCGTCGACAGGTTCGCCGCCTGCTATGCGCGGACCGCCGACAAGCGCACCGTGCTGCAGGACGACCCCCAGGCCAGCCCCTACCTCCAGCCGCCGGTCTTCCTCTCCGGCGGCGGCGGACTGGTCTCGACCATGGCCGACTATCACCGCTTCTGCGAGATGCTGCGGCGGGGTGGGGAGCTGGACGGTACACGGATCATCGGCCCGCGCACCCTGAGCTTCATGACCCGCAACCACCTGGCCGGCGGCCAGTCCCTGGCGGAGCTGTCGATCGACAGCTTTTCAGAGACGACGCCGATGGGGGTGGGCTTCGGGCTGGGCTTCGCCATGACGGTGGACGGGGTGCGGGCCGGAACGCCGAGCGAGGGCGACTATTATTGGGGCGGCGCGGCCTCCACGATCTTCTGGATCGACCCGCGGGAGGACTTGGTGGTGATCTTCCTGACCCAGCTGCTGCCGTCCACCACCTTCAACTTCCGTGGCCAGATCAAGGATATCGTCTACAGCGCCATCGAGGATTGAGCCTGCCCTGTTCAGGCCTTCCCCAATCGCTCCAGGAGGTTAAGCGCCTCGGCCCTCGCCGCGCCCGGGGGCTCGCCGAGCATGGCCGACAGGGACGGGCCGACCAGGCTGTCGGCGAAGGCAAGCGACGCCACCAGCCGCACCATTTCCCGCGCCCGCCTGCCCGCCTCCGGCCCCTGGATCAACTGCTCGAGCACGGCGACCAGGGCGCCGATCTCCTCCGCCAGGCCGGTGGCGACGCGGTCTTCGCCGGTGAGGGCCGACCAGGCAAGGAGCCGACCCACACCGCCCGGCCCGTAGGCGTCGAACACCGCATCCACGATGGCCGCCACGTCGATATCGCCCTCGGCGTGCCGTTCCACCAACACCCTCAGCGTGCGCGTCAACTGCTCCAGCATGGAGTCCGCCAGTTGGGCCTGGAAGGCCTCGGCCGAACCGAAATGGTGGATCAGGTTGGCATGCGACATGGCGAGTTCAGCCCCCACCGCCTTCAGGGTGATGGCGCGCGGTCCACCCTCGATGAGCAGGCGGCGACCGGTCTCGAGCGCCTGTTCGCGGACGACCTGCGGCTTGCGCCGGCGTTCACCCGATGGCGGAACATCTGTTGACATGAATGTCAACTAGACCATGATGACGGCTTCGCAAAGCCTTGAGGAGACATCGCGCGTGGCCAATCGTATGGAGCTCGCTGGTCGTACGGCGGTGATCACCGGCGCGGGGAGCGGGATCGGCCGGGCGGTGGCGGTGTCGATGGCGGCCCGGGGCTGCCACCTGGCGCTGGTCGATGTGAACGAGGCCGGGCTGGCGCAGACCGCCGATCAGATCGGTTCAGGCGTGCGGATCAGCCGCCATCGCCTCGACGTCTCCGACGAAAGCGCGGTCAGCGCCTTCCCCAACGTCGTGCTGCAGGAGCACCCCGGCGTCGACGTGCTGGTGAACAACGCTGGGGTGGCGCTCGGCGGCGGCTTTGAGCAGGTGGCGGCGGCCGACTTCGAATGGCTGTTCTCGATCAATTTCTGGGGCGTGGTGCGCATGGCGCGCGCCTTTCTCCCGACGCTGCGCCACAGTCCCGACGCGAGGCTGGTGAACCTCTCCAGCATCTTCGGCATCATCGCGCCGCCGGGACAGACCGCCTACTGCGCCAGCAAGTTCGCCGTGCGGGGCTTTTCCGAATCGCTGCGCCACGAACTCAAGGGCGGACCGGTAGGCGTCACCGTGGTGCATCCGGGCGGCGTGGCGACCGCCATCGCCCGCAACGCCCGCTCACCCGCCGGAGCGGCCGAAGCCGATGTGGCGCGAAGCCTGAAGTTCGCCGAATCCAAGCTGACCCTGTCGCCGGCGGTGGCGGGCGAGAAGATCGTGCAGGCGGTCGTACGGCGTCGCCCCCGCGTCCTCGTCGGCCTGGACGCCAAGATCGCGGCGACCGCGGAGCGGATCGCCCCGGTGTCCTACATGAGCCTGCTCAGCCGGACGTCGGGCCGATGAGGCGGCTGACGGTCGGCCTGCTCGCCGGCGCGCTGGGCGCCCTCGGCGGCGGCTTGGCGCTGTTCTCCGGGATCACGGCGCGCCGGGTCGAGGCGGCGCTGCCGCCGCAGGGGCGCTTCATCGATATCGCCGGCAACCGCATCCACTACCTCGACCAGGGGCCGGCGGATAGCGCGACGGCGCCGGTCATCGTCATGGTGCATGGCCTGGGCGGGCAGATGCGCAACTTCACCTACGCCCTGGTCGAGCGGCTGAAGGGCCGCTTCCGGGTGGTGGTGATGGAGCGGCCGGGCGCAGGCTATTCGGATCGGGCGCCCGGCGCCTCGGCGCGGCTGAGCGTCCAGGCCGATGTCGTGGCAGGCTTCATCCGGGCGCTCGGGCTGGAGCGGCCGCTGCTGGTCGGCCACTCCCTGGGCGGAGCCCTGGCGCTGGCCGTGGCGCTAGATCATCCCGAGACGGTGAGCGGGTTGGCCCTGATCTCGCCGTTGACCCAGCCCCAGGAGGGCGTTCCCGCGGCGTTCCGGGGCTTGGCCATCCCCTCGCCGTTGCTGCGCCGGGTGGTGGCGTGGACGCTTGCCGCGCCCCTGGCGATCCTCAACCGGGACAAGGTGATGGGCGAGGTGTTCGGCCCGGAAAGCCCGCCGGCCGACTTCGCCACCCGGGGCGGCGGCCTGCTCAGCCTGCGTCCGCGAGCCTTCTACTCCACCTCCACGGACCTGATGGCGGTCGGCGAGGACCTGCCGGGCTTCGCCGCCCGCTACGAGACGTTGAAGCTGCCGGTGGGGGTGATCTTCGGCGCCCGCGACCGCATCCTGGAGGCCCCGCTTCATGGCGGGGGCGCCGCCGCCCAGATCCCCGGCCTGAGCTACGAAACCATTTCGGGAGCGGGGCACATGATCCCGCTCACCCAGCCGACCCAGGTCGCCGAATTCATCGCGCGCATGGCCGATAAAGCCGCCGCCGCATAGGCCCCTGCGCGGTTGGCGATCGGATCGGCTATAGGGTGTTTGGCAGGCGCCTTCAGACGCGCCAGGAGGAGTCCAGACATGCCGGATCAGGTGATCTACCGTGTGACCGAAGGCGTCGCCGAGCTTCGGTTCAACCGTCCGGAAAAGAAGAACGCCATTCTAGGCGACATGTACGGCGCCATGGCGGACGGCCTGGCCCGGGCGGAGGCGGACGGCGAGGTGCGCGCGATCATGATCGGCGCGGAGGGCGACGCCTTCACCGCCGGCAACGACATGGGCGACTTCCTCAACCGGCCGAAGACCGAGGGCGTCCCGCCGGTCCGCCGCTTCATGGCCGCTCTCAGCCAGGCCGAAAAGCCGGTGGTGGCGGCGGTGAACGGCCTCGCCATCGGCATCGGCACGACGCTCCTGCTGCATTGCGACCTGGTGGTCGCGAGCACCCGGTCGCGCTTCCAGCTGCCCTTCGTCAATCTGGGCCTGGTGCCGGAGTTCGCCAGTTCGATGCTGCTGCCAAGCCGGGTTGGCCCGCAGCGCGCCGCGGAGATGCTGTTGCTGGCCGAGTCGCTGGACACGGCGACCGCTAAGGACTTCGGCCTGGTGAACCGGGTGGTGGAGCCGCCAGAGCTGGAGGGGGTCGCCATGGCGCTGGCCCGCCGCTTGGCCGCCAAGCCGCCCGAGGCGATCCGCCAGTCCAAGCGGCTGATGCGCCACGATCCCGACCGTCTCGCCCAGCGCATGGATGAGGAGAACGAGGTGTTCGCCCGACAGCTCGGCTCGGCGGAAGCCCGGGAAGCTTTCAGCGCCTTCCTGGAGAAGCGCGCGCCGGATTTCAGCAAGGCCGGCTGACGCTCGCACCAACCGTAATTGCGAGCGCGTCGCAATTTCATTGCGCTTGCAAGTCACTCTCATATAGAAGCCGGCTTAACCGCACATAGGGCGGTCACAGCCGGGGATGAGGGTGAGGAAAGCCAAGTTTTCGCGGAGGACGCCGGGGGGCGTCGCCGCCCTCCGACTGACAGTGATTGCCGCACTGGCAACGGTTGGTATTTCCGGTGGCGCCAAGGCTTCCCCACCGGCGCTTTCGGTGCCCGTCACCTCCGAGGAGACGTCGGGCGCGGGCCCGCAGGGCTTCACCGGTTATCTGTCCAGCCTGAAGAAGAGCAGCTATCTGCTGGGCGACCTGTTCGGCGTGCGGACAGCGCTCAGCAGGTACGGCGTGTCCCTGGCCATCCAGGAGACGAGCGAGGTGTTTGGCAACGCCACCGGCGGCATCCACAAGGGCGCCGAGTACGACGGGCTGACCCAGGCGATCCTGCAGCTGAACACCCAGCGCGCCTTTGGCTGGTACGGCGGCCTGTTCAACGTCAGCGCGCTGCAGATCCACGGCCGCAACCTGTCGGCCGACAACCTCGACACCATCCAGACCGCCAGCGGCATCGAGTCGGATCGGGCGACGCGGCTCTGGGAGCTCTGGTACGACCAGAAGTTCCTCGACGAGGACCGGGCCGACATCAAGCTCGGCCTGATCAGCGCCGATCAGGAGTTCATCGTCAGCCCGAACGCGCTCTACTTCGTCAACACCATGTTCGGCTGGCCTGCGCTGCCGTCCTACGACCTGCCGGGCGGCGGCCCCGCCTATCCCCTGTCGGCGCCGGCGGTGCGGTTCCGCTGGCGACCCGTCGACCCATTGAACATCCTGGTCGGCGTATTCAACGGCAGCCCGGTGAAGGATAACTCCGGCGATCCGCAGGTCCGGAACCCCTCGGGGACCAGTTTCCCGGTCAAGGGCGGAACCCTGACCTTTGTGGAGTTGCAGTACACCTACCCCGCCCTCGGCGCGATGGCGATGCCGGGCGCGGGCGCGCCGCTCGGCCACACCTACAAGATCGGGGCCTGGTACGACTCCGAGGCGTTCGACGACGTGCGCGTCGACGACACCGGGCTGCCCCTGGGCTCGCCGCTCAGCAATGGCCAGCCCCGGCGCCATCGGGGGAAATATTCCGTCTATGGCGTGGCCGACCAGATGCTGTGGCGCCAGCAGGAGGACCCAAACCGTTCAGTCAGCGTCTTCACCCGGGTGATGGGCGCGCCCCAGGCGGACCGGAGCTTCCTGAGCTTCAGCGCCAATGTCGGCCTGACCTACCACGATCCCGTCGCCAACCGGCCCGACGACACCTTCGCCGTCGGCCTGGGCTACGCCAAGGTGAGCCATCGGGTGACGCAGGCCGACCGCGACGCCGCCGAGGTGGCGCAGGCCGCAGACCCCACCCTCTATGGACCGACGCGCCACGATGAAACCTTCATCGAGGCGACCTACCAGTATCAGGTCCGCCCCTGGTGGCAGGTGCAGCCGGATTTTCAGTACACCTTCACCCCCGGTGGCGGCGTCGCCAACCCCAACAACCCCCAGAACCGCGTGAAGAATGAAGCCGTGTTCGGAGTGCGCACCAATGTCCTGTTTTGAGCCCGCGCCCTACTCCTCCCCTGCGGAGCGGGGGAGGGGAACCATGCGAAGCATGGTGGAGGGGGCTGCAGCCCAGCGTCGTTCCGGGGCAGCCCCCTCCGTCGCGGTCTTGGCGCTCGCCGGGTTGGCAGCCGGGCTCCTCGGCCTCGCAGGCGCCGCCCAGGCCGCCCCCAAGGGCTATCTGGAGACCATCCATCGCCATACGACGCTGACCTCCAGCGTCACCAACAACGGCGACCTCAATCCCTACGCCATCGTCGTCGCCCCCGTCAGCGCGGGGAATATCCAGAAGGACGACGTGCTGGTGGACAACTTCAACAATATCTCCAACCTGCAGGGGACGGGCGCCACCATCGTGCTCTACCGTCCCTCCACCAAGCAGACGATCCTGTTCGCCAAGCTGTCGCACAAGATGGCCCAGTGTCCGGGCGGCGTCGGCCTGACCACCTCCATGGCCATGCTGAAGACCGGCTGGGTGATCGTCGGCTCCACCCCCAGCGACGACGGCACCACCGCCACCAAGGGCGACGGCTGCCTGATCGTGTTCAGCCCCGAGGGCAAGCCGGTGGCGGTGTGGTCGGGCGCTCACATCATCGATCCCTGGGGCAATATGGCGGTGAAGGACGACGGCGCGACCGCCACCCTGTTCATCAGCATGGCGGGCGAGGGCCTGCCGGGACCGGACAAGATCGATCCCAGGACCAAGCTGCCCGTCATCGTCAAGAAGGCCAGCGTGCTGCGCGTGAAGCTGGCCATTCCGGAGGGCAAGCCGCCGGAGATCGTCGACGAGACGGTGGTGGGCGATGGCTTCTCCCAGCGCGCCGATCGCGACAACTTCCTGCTCGGCCCGACGGGAGAGGCGCTCGGCCCGGACGGCGTCCTCTACGTCACCGACGGCCTGGACAACGTGATCACCGCGATCCCGAACGCTTTGACCCGGACCGACAGCGCAGGCGTCGGCAAGGAGGTGACTAAGGACGGCTTGCTCGCCTGGCCCCTGGCCCTGGCCTGGACGCCGGAGGGCCACCTGCTGGCCGCCAACGGCAAGGACGGGCGCGTGGTGGAGATCGATCCCATAGCCGGCAAGCAGATCTACGCCCAGTGGATCGACAACGACCAGGCGCAGTCGCCGCCTGGCAACGGGGACCTGTTCGGCATCGCCATGCTGCCCGACAACTCCGGTTTCTACTATGTAGAGGATGACGTGAACACGCTGATGCGGGCCTCGCGATGAGCGGGTGTCCCTTCGACGGCGGCGGGGCCAGCCGCCGCGGCTTCCTGACCGGGGCTGCGGGGCTGGCGGGGGTGATGGGGGCCGCGGGCGGCGCGTCGGCCAGGACCTCGCCGTCGACCCACGCGCCGCTGAAGCCGACGGCGGCCCCGGCGAGCGCGGCCTTGCCGTTCCACGGGGCCCATCAGCAGGGGATCGACACGCCCCAGCAGGCGCACGTCTATTTCAGCGCCTTCGACCTCACTACTGACAGCCGCGAAGACGTGGCGGCGCTGATGCAGGCCTGGACCCAGGCGGCGGCCCAGCTCACCGCCGGCCAGGCCCTCGACGCCGGCCCGGACGCCAGCCTGCCCTCAGCCGACTCCGGCGAGGTGGCGGGCCTGCCGCCGGCCCGGCTGACCCTCACCTTCGGCTTCGGTCCCGGACTGTTCGTCAAGGACGGCAAGGACCGCTATGGCTTGGCGGGGCGGCGACCAGCGGCGATGATCGACCTGCCGCATTTCGTCGGCGACCAGTTGGCGCCCCAACGCACCGGCGGCGATCTCTGCATCCAGGCCTGCTCCGACGAGCCTCAGGTCGCCTTCCACGCCGTGCGCCAGCTGACCCGCATCGCCCTCCCTTACGCGCACACCCGGTGGGTGCAGAACGGCTTCCTCGCCGGCTATGACCCGGGCGAGACGCCGCGCAACCTGATGGGCTTTAAGGACGGCACGTTGAACGTCGCCGCCAAGGACCCCAAGGCGCTGGACCAGTTCGTCTGGGCAGGGCGCGAGGGCGGCTGGATGGCGGGGGGGACCTACATGGTCGCCCGGCCCGTCCGCATCGCGTTGGAACACTGGGACAACATGAAGCTCGGATTCCAGGAGCAGACGATCGGCCGTCACAAGCTGTCCGGGGCCACGCTCGGCGGCGCGAGCGAGTTCGCGCCCCTCGCGCTCGACGCCGTCGACAAGAACGGCGATCCCCTGACGCCCGAAAACGCCCATGTGCGTCTGGCGGCGCCGCAGAGCAACGACGGCGCACAGATCCTTCGCCGCTCCTACTCCTACGACAACGGCGTGAGCTTCGTCGCCGAACGCTGGCCGCCGTGGCGTCAGGGTATGGAGATGGACGCCGGCCTGCTGTTCGTCTGCTACCAGCGCGACCCGCGCACCGGCTTCGTCAAGATCTTCGACCGCATGTCCAAGTTCGACATGATGAACCAGTTCGTCACCCACGTGGGCGGGGGACTGTTCGCGGTCCCGCCGGGGGCGCAACCCGGACGCTATATCGGGCAGGACCTGCTCTCCGTTTGAGATGTTCTCGCTCAAGACGTGGTGCAGAGATGACACTCTCATCTCCGCCTCCAGGGTCAGGTCCTAGAGGGTGGAGAGCCTAGACTAAGCGGGATGGCGAGGATCGCCGACCTTCAACTCGGCCTCATCCTGAGCCCGTCGATGGCGAGGCCGCTGCACGGGCGGTGGACGCCTCCTCCTTCGACAAGCTCAGGATGAGGCGAACGCCATCGTGTAAGCCTAAAATCATGCGACTCCAGAGATCAACGGGCGTTCGACCGGCCCGCTTCGGCCAACTGCTTGGTCCGAACGCCTTGCCGAGCAAACATCCAGCCTGGATACTCGTGCGGCAGCTCGCTCACCTTGTCGAGCGCGTCGAGTTGGTCGCAGGTCAGCTCGACCTCGGTGGCTTTCAGGTTGTCTTCGAGCTGCTCCATCTTCTTCGCACCGATGATCACGCTGGAGACCACCTTGCGGTGCAGCAGCCAGGCGAGCGCGATCTGGGCCACCGACGCGCCATGGGCCTGCGCGATCGGCTTCATCGCGTCGATGCAGGCGTAGGCGCGCTCCCGCTCCACCGGCGGGAAGTCGAAATTGGCGCGCCGGCCATCGCTCGACGTCTCGTCTTCGCGGGAATACTTGCCGCTTAACAGGCCGCCGGCGAGGGGGCTCCAGACCATCAGGCCAACACCTTCGCTCTTCAGCATCGGCGCGATCTCGCGTTCGAGGTCGCGCCCGGCAAGCGTGTAGTAGGCCTGCAGGCTTTCGAAGCGATACAACCCCTCGCGCTCGGCGATCCCCAGCGCCTTCACGATCTGCCAGGCCGCCCAGTTGGACACCCCGACATAGCGCACGTGCCCATGCTGGACGAGGGTGTCGAGCGCACGCACCGTCTCCTCGATCGGGGTCGCCGGGTCGAACCCGTGGATCTGATAGAGGTCGATATGGTCGGTCTGAAGCCGCGTCAGGCTCGCCTTCACCGCCTCGATGATGTGCGCCCGTGAATTGCCTTGCGAGTTGGCGCCGGAGCCCATCGGACCGTAGCACTTGGTGGCGAGAACCACGTTCTCGCGCGGCGTCTTGAGATTTTTCAGCGCTTGGCCGGTGATCTCTTCGGACTGCCCCTCTGAATAGACGTCGGCGGTGTCGAGGAAGTTCACCGCCGCGTCCAGCGCCCGGCCGACCAGTCGTTCGGCGTCCCCCTGATCGAGCGCACCGATCGCCCGCCACATGCCTTCTCCGCCACCGAAGGTCATGGTTCCAAGGCACAGTTCGGAGACGAACAGGCCCGTACGGCCCAGCTTGTTCATACGCATTTGGCGGTCCTTCGTCGGCCGCCTTCGCGGCCCGTATGGTTGCAAAACGCTCCGTCCGTATGGAAGGTCCGTGTCGCGCGACGATCGTTGAGGCTCCCCCCTCAGCCGCCAGGCGCGCTCGCTGGCGGAAGCATGTGCACCTCGCCGGCCTGCGGCCTCGGCGCGGCGGGCGTCGTCCACCTGGGCGCCTCCGACGGCTCGCCCACCCGGTCCAGGGCCGAGATCAGCGGCTCCCAGGGCGTGGCGCCTCGGCTGCGCACCCGATCGAACGCGTGCACCGGGTCGTAGATCGCCACCCCGCTGACGAGGTCGGCGACCTGCAGCCGGCCCATGGCGGCGAGCAGGTTGGCCTCGGCCACGTAGGCGTCGCGCCGGGCGCTGGAGAGCGACAGCTGGGCGGATTCCAGCGTTTGCTGCTGGATCAGCACGTCCAGCGTCGTGGACAGGCCGACGCGGTACTGCTCGCGGATGCCGTCGAAAGCGGTCCGGGCGGCGGCTAGGCCGGTCACGTCCGAGGTGACGCTGGCGCGCTGGCCGACCAGAGTCTCCCAGGCCTGGGAGACCGACTGCACGACGTTGCGCCGCGTGGTGTCGATGTTGATGCGGTCGGCATTGTTCTGGGCCAGCGCCTGGCGCACCAGCGAACCGTTCAGCCCGCCGGTGAACAGCGGCTGGGTGAACACGACCTGGGCGGTCGCCACCCCGTCGAAGTCGCGCCCCACGAACGGCTGCAGCGCGCCCTCCTCGCCATAGCTGGCCTGGGCGGTCACGGTCGGGCGCAGGTTGGCCCGCGCCGCCGCGATCCGCGCGCGCGAGGCCGCCTCGCTGAGCTCGGCCTGGAGCAGGGCGGGGCTTTGCGCCTCCGCGACGTCGAAGGCGGTGTCGATGGTCGGCGGCGCGCCGGGCAGGGGCGGCGGCTCGGCCAGCTCGCCCGGCGCCTGACCCACCGCCGCCAAATATTCCGCACGGCTGATGGCCAGCTGGGCCCGGGCGCCGGACAGCAGCGCCTGGGCGGCGGCGAGCTGGGCCTGAGCCTGGGCGACGTCGACCCGGGTGACCTGGCCGACCTTGAACTTGGCCTGGGTCTCGTCCGCCTGGCCCGCCAGTTCCGCCACCGAGTCGGTTCTGATCTTTAGGAACGACTGGTCGCGGCGCACGTCCTCATAGGCGGTGACCACCTGCTGCAGCACGCTGGTCTCCGCGGCGCGCAGGGTCTGGCGGCCGGCGCGCACGGACGCCTCCGCCGCGGTCACCTCCGCCGCCGTCTTCCCGCCGGTGTAGAGCGTCTGAGATGCGGTGAGCGCCGCGTAGCCGTAGTTGTAGTCCGGCGGCGCCTGGCCGGATGTGGACGCCGCGATCGGGGCGCCGGAGCCCGTGTTCCCCGGCGTCCCGCCGCTCTGCGACAGCACGCTCGAACCCTCGTGGCCATAGTCGGTGTGCTGGTGATAGGCCTGTCCCGTCAGCCCGATCGTCGGTCGCCAGCCGGCCCGGGCCTGAACGTAGGTCTCGTCCAGGGCCTGCTGGCTGGCGCGCTGGGCGAGCAGGGTCGGGTTGGTCTGGTAGGCCAGCGCGATGGCGTCGGCCAGGGTCTCCCCGCCGGCCGGTCCCGGACCGAACCCGGCCAGCGCCGCGCAGGCGCCGGCCAGCAGGAGGCTGCGCAAACGCCTAATCATGACGCAACGCCTTGGCAGGCTCGGCTCGGGCGACCAGCCACGCCTGGCCGATGATGGTGGCCAGCGCCACCCCCAGGGTCAGCCCCGTGGCGAACAGGAAGTAGAGCGGGCTCAGCCCCACCCGCTCGTCGAAGCCCTGCAGCCAGGCTCGCATGGCGAAGTATGCCAACGGCCAGGCGACCAGGTTGGCCAGCACCACCGGGCGCAGGAATTGGCCCACCAGCAGGCGCAGGATGTCGGACGTGGACGCGCCCAGGGTCTTTCTGATGCCGATCTCCTTCACCCGCCGGGCGGTGCTGAAAGAGGCCAGCCCGTAAAGCCCCACGCACCCGATCAGCACCGCCAGCAAAGCGCCTATGGTGAACAGCCGGCCGTGCTGGTCATCGGGACGGTAGTAGGCGTCCAGGTTGTCCTCCGCCGTCTTGGCCTGGAACGGCACGTCCGGGACGATGGAGCGCCAGACGCGCCGCAGGCCCTCCATGACCGCCCGGGGGTCCGCGCCGGCGAAGCGCACGCTGGCCACCTCGGTCGCGAAGGGATCCTTGACCATGTAGTAGAGGGTCGGCGGCACCGGATCGTGGGGCGAGCGGAAGCGGATGTCTCTGACCACGCCGACGATCTGGATGCGCTGGTTCCCTCCGGCCCGCACGGGCTGAAGCAGCAGAGCGCCCGTGGCCTGCTGAGCGTCGCGGAAGCCGAGCAACTTCACCGCGGTCTCGTTGGCCACCACGTTGCGGACGGGGCGATCCTCGCCGCGCGGCAGGTCCTTGGGATCGGGTGTCGGGACGCCGGGAAGCGGCGGACCGATCGATGCGCCGGCATCGCCGCCGCGGTTGCGGTCGAGGAAGCGGCCCGCCGCCAGGTGGGGGTCGAAGGGCGCCAGCCCGTCGGGTCCGGTCTGCACCGTGAACAAGGTCAAGCCCTGGCCGACCATGCCGGGCCGCTTGAAGCCGGCCGCGTCGGTGGTGTCGCCGTTTCCGGGCCCGATGTCGGCGACGGTGTCGGACACCACGCCCGGCACGCCCTTCCAGGCTTCCAGCAGCTCGGTCTGCTGGGCGGAGGTGACCTCGGAGTCGTCCGATGAGCCGACCACGATCAGGCCTGCACGCTGGAAGCCGACCTCGGACGTCCTCAGGAAGTGCATCTGGGCCACGATCACGGCGGTTGCGATGGTGAAGGCGATGGCGATGGCGAACTGGAACAGCACCAGCGCCTCGCGCACCCGGCCTCCGGCCCGCCCACCGCCTGGCGCGCGCGCCGACGCGAGCACCGCCGCCGGCCGGTACTTGGACAGGATAGAGGCAGGGTAGGCGCCCGCACCCAGGCCGATGACCGCGATGGCCACCAGCAAGGCCGGCAGCGGGCCGCCGAGCGTGAAGAGATCGAGCCTGAGCGAAAGGCCGCCCGCGGTGTTCACCAGCGGCAACGCCACTTCGCAGAGCGCCAGCCCGATGATCGCCGACAGGGTCACGGTGGCGATCGCTTCGGCCATGAACTGGCCGAACAGGGCCGGCGGCGTGGCGCCCATGACCTTGCGCAGCGCCACTTCCCGCGCCCGCAGGCCCGCTCGCGCTGTGGCCAGGTTGACGTAGTTCACCGCCGCCAGCAGCAGGGTGAACAGGCCCACCAGCCCCAGCGCCGCCACTGTCGCCTTGTCCGCCGCGTTGAATAGGTGAAGGCTGAGCAGCGGACGAAGCTTCAGCGAAATCCGCTTGTGAGCCGGATGTTCAGTGATGTCCCCCGCTGCGCGTCGGTCGATGAAATTGTCGAGATCGCTATCCAGCGCGGCTGCCGCCTGGGCCGTCGGGAAGCGCAGGTAGGTGTTGACCTGTTCCGAGCCCCAATGCGTCCAGTAGTAGTCCTGGGCGATCATGTCCGGGGTGAGCGGGACCAGGAAGTCGAGCTGGAGGTCCGTCGATTTCGGCGGATTGCGCAGCACGCCGGTGACGCGATAGGTCCTCTGGGCGCCCAGGATCGCGACCCTCAGGCGGCGGCCCATGGGATCGGCGTTCCCGAAATACTTCTTCGCCTTGGCCTGGGTGAGGACGAGCCCGTCGGGCGCGGCCAGCGCCGTGGCCCGGTCGCCTTCGGCCAGTGGAATGTCGAAGACGTTGAAGAAGCTCGGGTCGGTGACCTGCACGGTCTCCGGCATCAGATCGGCGCCGCGCCGGACGGTCCCCTGCTGGGTCCATAACCGCACGCCGACGGTGCCTGGATAGTCCGCGCCCAGCTCGACCAGGGCGTTTCCGTTCGAGGAGCCGTCTTCGCTGGGGGTCTGACGCACGCTGTGCTCGACCGTGCGCAGTTCGTAGATCTGGTCCGCGTCGGGGATCCAGCGCTCAAAGCTGGTCTCGAAGCGGACGTCGAGCCACAGCACCAGGAAGACCGCGACGCCCACCGCCAAGCCCAGCACGTTCAGAGCGGCGTAGAGCTTGTGGCGGCTCAGCGAGCGATACAGCGTCAGCAGGTAGTGGCCCCACATGGTCAGGCTCCCGGTCCCATCGGCATGGCGCATCTTCCCTCTCCCTTGAGGGGAGGGTCGGGGTGGGGGTCCGGTGCATGACGGCGCCAGCCTGCCGCACCCATCTGCGCCCAGGTTTCAACCGCAGCGGCGGCGGCTGCCCCCCACCCCAACCCTCCCCTCGGGTGGAAGGGAGACTTGCGCTCACCCATCATCCTCGCCCCTCAGATTTCGCGGCGGACGGAGGTGACGACGCGGCCGTCGAGCATGTCGATCCGCCGCCTCGCCAGATCGGCGTGGCTCGGGGAGTGGGTGACCATGACGATGGTGGCGCCCTCGGCGTTCAGCGCCTGGAGGAGGTCCATGACCTGGGCGCCGTTTTCGGTGTCCAGGTTGCCGGTGGGCTCGTCGGCCAGGATCAGGCTGGGCTTGCCGACGATCGCGCGCGCTATCGCGGCGCGCTGCTGCTGGCCGCCGGAGAGCTGGTTCGGATAGTGCTTGGCCCGGTGGGCGACGCCGACGCGGTCCATCGCCGCCTCCACCCTCGCGCGCCGGTCCTTGCCCGCCCATTTGCGATAGACGAGGCCGAGCTCGACATTCTCGGCGATCGTCAGCTCGTCGATCAGGTTGAAGCTCTGGAACACAAAGCCGAGGTTCTCGCGCCGGAGCCTGGCCAGATGCGCCTCGTTCAGGTCGGCCACTTCGTGGTCCTTGAAGCGATAGCGGCCGGAGGTCGGGCGATCGATGGTGCCCAAGATGTTCAGCAGCGTAGACTTGCCGCAGCCCGACGGGCCCATGACGGCCACGAACTCGCCTTCGCCTATGGCCAAGTCGATGTTGCGAAGCGCGGTGGTCTCCACCTCGTCGGAGCGGTAGAGCCGGTTCACGTCGGACAGCACCAGCATGGCCGGGCTTTCGGGTGTCATGAGCTCGCTCCGTGAACGATGAGGTGGCTGATCTTGTCGAAGCCGGCGTAGCTGGAGACCACCACCCGCTCACCGGGGCGCAGGCCTGAGGTGATCTCCACCTGCTCCGGGTTACGCCGGCCGATGGTGATGGCGCGGCGATCCGCGCGGCCGCCGCCGGGGGTCATCACCAAGGCCGAGCTCCCGCCCCCCGCCTCCAGCCAGCCGGAGTTCGGCAGCACGAGAGCGCGCTTGGTGTCGCCCAGCGTGATGCGCAGGTCCGCGCCCTCGCCCCGGCGAAGCCCCGCGGGCGGCCGGCCCTTGAAGGTCAGCTCCACCCGGAAACGGCCGGCGGTGACCTGGGGCAGCACGCGGCTGACCACCACCGGGATCTGGGTCCCGTCGAAGTCGGCGGTGGCGGGCTCGCCCGGCTGGACCCGACCGAGATAGAACTCGTCCACGTCGGCGGTGAGCTTATAGGCGCCCTCGGAGTCGATCTGGCCCGCGGGATCGCCGAGCTTCAGCGACTGGCCGGGCTGGAGCTGGAAGTCGGTGAGCCGCCCAGCCACCGGGGCGCGGATGGTCAGGGCGTCCAGGCTGGAGCGCACCACCGACAGGCTGTCCTCAAGGCTCGTATCGGTGCGGCCGATCTCGGCGCCCTGCAGCCCGGCCAGCGAAGCCTGCTGCTGCTGGCCGGCCTTCAGCTGGGTCAGGCGTGCACGGTCGTAGGCGGCGGTGTCGGCATAGGTCTTCAGCTCGGCGTCGGAGACGATGTCTTTGTCGTGCAGCTGCTTGCGCACGTCGTAGTCGTGCTCGGCCTTGAGCAGGTCGAAGGCGGCCTGGGAGACCTGGCCCTGGGCGTCCAGCCGGTTCTTCTCCAGGGCCAGGGACTGACCGCTGGCCTCGCCGAGCCGGCCGGCGATGTCGGCCTCCTTGGAGACGACGTCGAGCTTCAGCTGCGGATTGGACAGGCTGGCCAGCGCCGCGCCCGCCGCCACCTCGGCCCCGTCCAGCACCAGCACCTTGTCGACCTGGCCGCCGACGACGGCGGTGACGTAGACGGTATGCAGCGGCGCCACTTCGCCTCGCACCGGCAGGTAGTCCTGGAACGGCGCATCTTCGGCCGTGGCGATCTGCAGGTCCGAGGCCTTGACGCTCAGGCTGCCCGGCGGCGGAAGCCTCAGCACGACGGCGACGGCGGCTGCGCCAAGAGCCAAGCCGCCGACAGCCAGCCAGACCCGGCGGCTCCGGCGGGGCTTTTCGACGCGACGGTCCATCGAGGTCGTCGCTTTAGGACGGGGCGCTTCATGCTGGGGGAAGGCGGGATCGGCCATAGCCCTCAGCCGAGCCCCGGCGCTAATCCGGCTGACGCCCTGAATATCTCGGAAGGGACGAGGCGACTCGCCATCTCAATCTCCATCGTCCATTCCGGGTGACCCCATGGAATGAGACTTAGAGATTGGCGCGAGGGGGAGCGAGTTAAGCTTGCGTCATGACAAGTCGGTAAGATTATGGACGTTCGTTAATCTCGCGACATCTGAGCATGAGGGCCGGAAGGCGAGCCGCCGAAGCAAAGCCGCGTCAGCGCGCCTTTCGGGGAAGCCTCACGCCCACCAGCCGCCAGTCGAACAAAGGCTGTCCACGCGACAGGGTCAGGACCGTCTGGCGATGGATGTCCGCCGGATCGTGCACCACGAACCGGACCCGGTGCAAGCCGAAGAAGACCATCTGCGGCCAGGGCGGCGCGGCGTCCCCCTTCGACCCGGCGCCGGTCGGCGGCCGGCGCACATCGCCCTGACCGGCGAGCACGCGCAGGAGCGCATCGGGGCTCAGATAGGCGTCCGGCGAAGGCGCCTGCTGCGCGGCAGGCGACCAGCTGCGGTGCGCCCAGACGTTCTGCAGAGCGGCGAGCGGGTTGGTGAGCGGATTGGGCGGCGGGGGCGCCGCCGACGCGCCGCTCGGATTGACCAGCTGGGGCCGAAGGCTCGCGCGGACCGCGTCGTAGTCGACTAGCTGCGCCAGGGCGGCGGGATCGTCATAGCGCGCGGCCGACCCTATCGCGCGATAGGCCATCCAGGGCGCGACGGCGAAGCTCGCGGCTAGAAGCAGCGCCGCAGCCGCCACCACCCAGAGCCAGGGCCGCTCCCACGGCCTGACCCGCACCGGCGCGGGCTGGACCACGTAGGTCACCGATCCAGCGCCCGCCGGCAGGACTGGAAACGGTCGCGACGCGACGGGTGGGGCGTTCGGTTCGGGAGCGGCGATCAGGGTCATGGGCGATGGCGGGGCGTCACCGCCTTCATATAGGAGGAAAGCGCGCGACACAGGCGTCTCGGAAGACCGTGGACGGGCGTCGTCCGCCTTGATCCAGGGCGCCGCTAAGAGAGGTGGAGATCATGATCGCACCGTCCGACTACATGGCCATGGACGCCATGAGTCTCGCCTCGGCCATCCGGCGGGGCGACGTCTCCGCGAGCGAGGCGCTTGAGGCGGCCATCGCCAGGGCGGAGGCGGTGAACCCGTCGATCAACGCCGTGGCGCACAGGCTCTATGACCCGGCGCGCGCCGGGGCGAGTCGACGCGCCGTCGACGCTAACCCCGACGCCCCCTTCGCCGGCGTGCCCTGGGTGTTGAAGGACCTCGGCCATCCCATGGCCGGCGCACCGCTGACGGGGGGCAGCCGCGCCTTTCGCGACGTGCGCGGCACGGCCGATGCGGAGCTGATCACCCGGTTTCGGGCGGCCGGGCTGATCCCGTTCGCCACCTCCACCTCGCCGGAGTTCGGGCTGACGGTGACCACCGAGTCAAGCTTGTACGGCGCGACCCGCAATCCGTGGGACCTGACACGGAGCGCGGGGGGCTCCTCGGGCGGCTCGGCGGCGCTGGTGGCCTGCGGCGTGGTTCCGGCCGCCCACGCCACCGATGGCGGCGGCTCCATCCGCATTCCGGCCTCATGCTGTGGACTGTTCGGCCTGAAGCCGTCCCGGGGCCGTACGCCGGTCGGTTTCCGGCGCACGGAGGGATGGAGCGGCCTGGGCGTCAGCCATGCAGTCAGCCGCAGCGTACGTGACTCCGCCACCCTGCTGGACGTGACCTGTGGCCTGGAGCCCGGCTCGCGCTACGCCGCGCCGCACCCCTTTCCGATCAGCTTTGCGGAGGCGGTGGACCGATCCCCCAGCACCCTGCTCCGCCGGCCCGGGCGGGTGGCGCTCATGGTGGAGCCGTTCAGCGGCGTCGCGGTCGACCCGGAGTGCCGCACGGCGGTGGCCGAGGCCGCCCGGCTCTGCGCGGAGATCGGCCTGGAGGTCGAAGAGGCGCGAGCGGACGTGGACGCCAGCCGGCTCGGCCACGCCATGGTCGGCGTTGTGGCCGCCCATACCGCGGCCCTCATCGACGCCCGCGAAGCCGAATTGGGTCGAACGCTGGAAGAGGAGGAGCTGGAGGCGGCGACCTGGGAACTGGTGCGAGCCGGACGCGCGCTGGGGGCCGTCGACCTGATCGCGGCGGATCAGGCCTTCATGACCGCCGCCATAGCCATCGCGCGTTTTCAGAAGCGCTTCGACCTGATCCTGTCGCCGACCCTGGCCAGGCCGCCAGCCCTGTTGGGCGAGCTGTCGCTGGACCAGTCCGCCGCAGCCTACGGCGCAGCGATCGGCGCCTACAGCCCCTACACCTCGATCTTCAACCAGACCGGCGCGCCGGCCATGAGCATTCCGCTGCACTGGAGCGCGGAAGGCCTCCCGGTCGGCGTCCAGTTCGCAGGCCGGATCGGCGAGGAAGCGTTGTTGTTCTCGGTCGCCGCCGACCTGGAGCGCGCACGGCCCTGGGCGCGTCGACGATTCCCGATCTGATCCTGGCCGCCGGACCTAGAAGGCGGAGTGTCCGGTGATCGCGCGCCCCAGGATCAGGGCGTGCACGTCGTGGGCGCCCTCGTAGGTATTGACCGTCTCCAGGTTGATGGCGTGGCGCAGCACGTGCAACTCCCCGGTGATGCCGGCCCCGCCATGCATGTCCCGGGCCTCCCGCGCGATGGCCAGCGCCTTGCCGCAGTTATTGCGCTTCATCATCGAGATGGCTTCCGGCACCCAGGCGCCCTCGTCCAGCAGCCGGCCGAGCGCCAAGGCGCCCTCGAAGCCCAGCGCGATCTCGGTGGACATGTCGGCCAGCTTCTTCTGCACCAGCTGGCGCGAGGCGAGCGGCCGCCCGAACAGGGTGCGCTCGGCCACATATTGGCGAGAGGCGTGGAAGCAGAACTCCGCTGCGCCCATGGCCCCCCAGCTGATGCCGTAGCGCGCCTTGTTGAGACATGAGAAGGGTCCGCGCAGGCCGCGCACGCCGGGTAGGAGGTTGGCCTCGGGCACGAACACGTCGGCCAAGCCGATGTCGCCCGTCACGCTGGCGCGAAGGCTGAGCTTGTCGCCGATCTTGGTGGTGGTGAAGCCGTCCATGCCGCGTTCGACGATAAAGCCGCGGATGTCGCCGTCGAGCTTGGCCCAGACCACCGCAAGATCGGCCACTGGCGAGTTGGTGATCCAGTATTTGGCGCCGTTCAGCACATAGCCGCCATCAGCCTTGCTGGCGTTGGTGCGCATGGAGGCCGGATCGGACCCGCCCTCCGCCTCGGTCAGGCCGAAGCAACCGATCAGCTCGCCCCGCGCCATATTTGGCAGGAAGCGCTGCTTCTGCTCCTCGGAGCCGAAGGCGTAGATCGGATACATGGCGAGCGAGGATTGCACGCTCATGGCGGAGCGGTAGCCGCTGTCGATCGCCTCGACCTCTCGCGCGATCAGGCCGTAGGCGACGTGGCTGGCGCCCGCGCCGCCGTATTGCTCCGGAAGGGTCGCGCCGAGAAAGCCGAGCGCACCCATCTCGGTCATGATCTCCCGATCGAAGCGCTCCTCGGCGAAGGCGGAGACGACGCGGGGGAGAAGCTTTTCCCGCGCATACTGGCGCGCGGCCTCCGAGATCATGCGCTCTTCATCGGTGAGCCGGCTGACGAGATCCAGGGGATCGTCCCAGCGGTAGGTCTTGGCGTCAGCGCCGGAGTCGAGGGGCATGGGTTGACTCTTCTCTACGCTGAAAGTGCTACGGGGATATAGACCGCCAGCGGGAGGCGTGAAAGCGCCGGCGCGCCGATCCGGCGGGACCCTCGTAAGGCCTGCTCTAAATAGGTGCTAAAATCCGAAACACCTGGGCGAGCTTTTCGGCGCTGAAGGGCTTTTCCAGGATGTGGTGGTCGCCGCAGTCTATGCATTCTTCCGGGGTCGCCGTGATGAAGACCACCGGCGTCGGTCCATGTTCGGCCAGGATATGATGGACCGCCTTGGGCCCCGATCCTCGCCCCAGCATGACGTCCGACGTGATGACCGCCGGCCGCTGTTCGCGGGCGCAGTCGATGGCCTCACGCTCGGTGGCCGCGAAACTGAAGGTCGTGGCGCCCTCGGCGCGAAGCGTGTCGCGGATGTCGTAGGCCGCGATGGCGTCGTCTTCGATGATGAGCACGTGGCACATGACATCCCCTACGCCAACTTATGTTAAGTGTCTGAGTAAGCAGCGGCGGCGCGCGCAAGTTCCTGCGAGGGGCGGGTATTCCGAACGCGGATCGCCCCTGAAGCCCGCACGTTTCGCAGAGATGTTTATGAACGCCTCGCCGGCCACATCGCGTCTCGACGCCGCCAGCCGGCTCGCGCGCGCCTGCGCCGAGCTTTGGCGGCGAAGTTCGAGCTTGGACGTCGACGGGGCCGACCCCGCAAAGCTTTGCGCGCCTCTGGCCGAGCAGTCGATGTTCGCCGACGCCTTGCCGCTCGCCTACGGAGGGGTGGGCCTGGCGGATGACGACCACGGTCTGGCCCGCACGCTGATGCTGGTGGGAGGTGCGGACCTTTCGGCCGGCCGCATCTTCGAGGGACATGTCAACGCGGTGAAGCTGTTCTTCCGGTACGGCGACGAGGCTCAATGCCGGATGTTGGCCGACGATGTCCATCGCGGCGCCGTGTGCGGGGTCTGGAACGCAGAGGCCCCGCCGGGCCTCCGGCTCATGGGACCCGAGGATGCGCCCGGCCTTCGCCAGCTTCAAGGCGCGAAGATTTACGCGTCCGGCCTGGGCTTGGTGTCCCGGCCGCTGATCACCGCGCGAACCGAATCCGGCGATATGCTGATGCTCGCGCCCTCCTTGGCGCAGCCGCTTCCCCACGACCTGTCGGGTTGGACGGTACGCGGGATGCGCGCGACGGCGACCGGGACGGTGGACTTCACCGGGTTGGAGATCCGCGCAGACGACGTCGTCGGCGGCCCGGGCGATTATTATCGCGCTCCGCTCTTCAGGGGAGGCGCCTGGCGGTTCGCCGCGGTGCAGACCGGCGCGGTCCTGCGGATGGTCGAGCTGATGCGCGCCGAACTCCGGGGCCGACGGCGGGCCGGCGACGCCCACCAGAAAGCCAGGCTGGGGGCGGCGGCCATGGCGGCCCAGACCGCCGAGCTGTGGGTCCTGCGCGCCGCCGGGATGGCCGAGGACGATCATGCCGATCCAGCGGCGGTCGACGCCTATGTCAACCTGACCCGGCTGGTAGTGGAGCGCGCGGCGCTGGAGGTGATCGGCCTGGCGGAGCGCGGGCTGGGCCTCTCCGCCCTGACCCGGCCCAACCCGGTCGAGCGGGTGGCGCGCGACCTGTCGACCTACCTGCGCCAGCCCTTCCCCGACGGCGCGCTGGAGGATGCGGCAGGCTATGTGGCGGGGCTCGAAGGGGCGCCGCCATGGTCTATCGGCGCGGACCTGGCGAGGTGAGGGGCGGCGAAAGCCTGCCCGGCGGCTATTTCGACGCCCTCTACGCCGGCGATGCCGATCCCTGGGGCTTCCGGACGCGCGACTACGAACGCGACAAGTACAAAGACACGCTGAAGGCGCTGGACGGCCGCCGGTTCGCGCGCGGCGTGGAGCTCGGATGCTCCATCGGCGAACTCACCGCGCAGCTGGCGCCCTCATGCGACGCGCTTCTGGGCGTCGACATCGCGCAGGCGGCGTTGGATCAGGCCGTCACGCGCAACGCCCATAACGAGCACGTCCGCTTCGCCCGCATGACGCTCCCCGAAGAGCGGCCGGAAGGCCGTTTCGACCTGATCGTGCTGTCTGAGGTGCTCTACTATTTCAGCCGCCCCGATCTTGAGGAGGTGGCGCGATGGGTCGCCTCGGTGCTGCAGCCGGATGGCGTAGCGCTGCTGGTGCATTGGCTGGGCGAGACGCCGGACTATCCCGCCACCGGCGAAGAGGCCGTGGAGCATTTCCTCACGGCGACGTCGCCGGCGTTGACCACAGACCTGCGCTGGCGGCGAGCCTCCTATCGGCTGGATCGATTGATCCGGACGGAGCGATCCGGCGGATAAGGCGCGTGGCGAAGGCGATTTGGGCCGGCAGATCTGCGAGGGAGAGCCGGCTCGGCGCAAGGTGCGGGCTAGCCGTCTCCACCAGGCTCCAGGCCGTCCCGAACGTCTGCGCCGCCAGCGCCGCGCTCAGCGTCTCCGCCGCCACGCCGAGGCGCACGGCCAGGACACCGGCCGACGCCTGGCCAAGAAAGACACGACGCATCCGGCGACGCCACGTCGCCCGTCGCCAGGCCATCCACGCCGGTTCCAGCATGGCGTCGCATGGGGCGTCGTCGAGCCCGGCGTGATCGTCCACCAGGCTCGCCAGTCCCCCCGCCGCACGCCCCACCCGCCTGGCCGAGGTCCACACCCGCGCCTCCAGGCAATGGCGCACCGGCACGTCGTGACGCCTGAGCTGTTCTACGAAGGCGCGGTCTTCGGCGAGCGGGTGGGGCGGAAGCCCCCCCACCTGGCGATAGGCCTTGGCCGTAACGGCCAGATTCGCCCCCCAGGCCCAGATGTGGTTCGGCCAGGGATTGTGCGTTTCCGGATCAGCGTAGGCGATGATCTCGGCCTGCAGAGCGGAGTAACGCCCCTCCCGACGGCGCGCCTCGCTGAAGGCGGGAAGCGTCGGGTCGAACGGGTCGAAGTCCACCACGCCCGCCACCGCCTGGGCGCCTCCATCGACCGCCTTCCACAACCTGGCGATCCAGTCGGAGCGCGGACGGCTGTCGGCGTCGGTCGTGCAGATGAGGCCGATATCGCGATCGCCCAGCAGATCGGCTGCAGCGTCCATGGCTGCGCGACGCGCAGCGCCCGCGTTTGCGCTGGCGGCGGGCAGTTGGCGCTCTACCACCGAGACGAGTCCGCCCGACCGTCGAGCGACCTCCGCAGTGGCGTCGGAACAATTATTCGCCAACACCACGATGCGGATCGTGTCGGCCGGAGTAATTCCGCCGCCTAGCTCACGCTGGTGTAAAAGAGAGTCTATGCAGACGCCGATCCTCTCGGACTCGTCTCTCGCAGGGACGGCGACGACCGTCAGCCCCGAATTCCGCCTCAAAAAACACATGACCAGGACACGGTGTCGAAACACCTGCAGGGTTGGCGGGTTCCTCCCGTGTGGATCGTCGCGACGCCCGAAGCTGGACAGCGAAGCAGGCGCGGGCGGCGTTCGCGGCGGCTCCAGTCGTCGAGTTCGATAGCGTCTGTCCTAATGGGTCCCTGCTGGTGGTGGCCCCCCATCCCGACGATGAAAGCCTGGGCTGCGGCGGCCTGATCGCACTGGCGTCTGAGGCGGGGCGCCGAGTCGTCGTGGCCACCCTCACAGATGGCGAGGCCTCGCATCCAGGCTCGGCGACCTATCCGCCTAAGCGCCTCGCCGCGGTGCGCCGATCGGAGATGGAGCAGGCGGCGCGCGCGCTTGGCGGCGCGGGCGTGGAGACGCGCAGCTTCGGGGCGCCGGATGGACGACTGGAGCGCTGCGAACCGGAGGCGCAGGCCTGGCTGGCGCAACTCGGCGACCGCGCGGCCTTCGACGTCGTGTTCACGACCTGGGCGGCCGATCCCCATCCCGATCACAAGGCCGCCTTCCGCGTCGCCGCACGTCGGGCCGCCGCCTGGGGGATCGAGCTGTTCGCCTATCCGATCTGGGGCCTGACCCTGGCCGACGACGCCGAAGCAGGCCCGGTCGCGCCGTGTCTCAAGCTCGACATCAGCTCAGTGCTGGACCGCAAGCGCACCGCCGTGGCCGCTCACAAGACCCAGACGACAGGGGAGATCGCCGACGACCCGGGCGGGTTTCGGCTGTCGCCCGCCGATCTGGCGCGCCACCTGACCCCCTTCGAGGTCTTCCTTCGCTTCGGCGGCTCTAGGTGACCGCCGAGCGGACCTGGAACCTGTCCTCGCGCCAGGATTGGGTGGCCATGATGTCGTGCAGGATTTCCACCGCCGCCCAGACGTCCTCAAAGCCGACATACAGCGCCGGGAAGCCGAAGCGCAGGATGTCGGGCGCCCGGAAATCGCCGATGACGCCTCGGGCGATCGCCGCCTGCATCACCGGATATCCGCCGAGATGGCTGAAGGAGACGTGGGCCCCTCGCCGGGCCGGGTCGCGCGGCGTGGCGAGGGTGAGGCCAAGGCCTTGGCAGCGCGCCTCCACCTGCTCGATAAACAGGGTGCAGAGCGCCTGGGACTTGGCGAACACCTGGGCGGGATCGGCCGCCAGCATCAGCTCCACGCCGACCTCCAGGGCAGCGAGGCCCAGGATGGGCGGGGTGCCGCACAGGAAGCGCGCGAGGCCTTCCGCCGGGCGATAAGCGTCCGCGAAATCGAACGGAGCGGCGTGCCCCATCCAGCCGGACAGCGGGGAGCGGAGCTGGTCCTGAAGCCGCTCGGCTACGTAGAGGAAGGCCGGGGCGCCGGGCCCGCCGTTGAGGTACTTGTAGCCGCAGCCCACCGCCAGGTCCGCGCCGACGCCCGCCAGGTCAACCCGGACGGCGCCGGTGCTGTGGCTGAGGTCCCAGAGCATCAGCGCACCGCTCGCGTGCGCCGCCGCCGTGACCGCGGCCATGTCGAAGGTCTCGCCGCTCTTGTAGTGAACGTGGGTGAGCAGCAGGGCGCCGACGTCAGCGTCCAGCGCGTCCAAGATGTCCTCTCGCGGGAGGCTGCGCACCTCGATCCGCGGCGAGAAGGAGGCCACGCCCTGGGCGATGTAGAGGTCGGTGGGAAAGCCGCCGGCCTCGGTCAGGATCACACGGCGATCCGGCCGCGCCGCCATGGCCGCGGCGAGCAGCTTGAACAGGTTGACCGAGGTGGAGTCGGCCACCGTCACCTCATTCGGGCGCGCGCCGATCAGACCCGCGATCCGCCCCCCGATCCTGGCGGGCGCCTCGATCCACCCGGCCGTGTTCCAGCTGCGGATCAGGCCGTCGCCCCACTCCGAGCCCACGACCTCGGCGAGCCTTGCAGGCGTCGCGCAAGGCAAGGGCCCTAGCGAATTGCCGTCCAGGTAGATGACGCCGGGCGGCAGCTGGAAGCGCGCGCGGAAATCGCGCAGGGGGTCGACCTCGTCCCGCCCGCGCGCTTCGGCCCGGCTCAGCACCGGGCGGTTCAGTCGCCGCCCTCGCGCGTCTCCTCGGTGGGCGTGTCCGCTGCGGGCGTGTCCGCCGCGGGCGGGCGGCGGAGCACGATCGGATGTGAGGAGGACAGGCCCCCATCCACCACCAGGGCGTGGCCGTTGACATAGCTCGCCGCGTCGGAGGCCAGAAACAGCGCCGCCGCCGCGATCTCCTCAGGCTCTCCACCCCGGCGCAGGGGATTGAGCTGGCCGATGCGGTCCTCCTTGCCCGCGGCGCGGGCGGCCTCGTAGGCGAAGCGGGTCATCCCGCTTTCGATCAGGCCGGGACAGATGGCGTTGACCCGGACACCCGTTCCCGCCAGCTGCTGGGCCGCGGTCTGCACCAGGTTGATCACCCCCGCCTTGGAGGCGGAGTAGCAGGCCGGCCCCGCCCCCGACCGCAGGCCCGCGACCGAAGCGGTGCACACGATAGCGCCGCCCCCGCGCTCCGCAATCCGGGAGGCGCCGTGCTTGATGGCCAGGAACGGCCCGATCAGGTTGACCCGCAGCACCTCGGCCCAGATTTCGGGCGTGGCGTCGAACAGGCCGCCCGGCACGCCACCGGTGATCCCGGCGTTGGCGTAGAAGACATCGAGGCCGCCGAACCGCGCGCAGGCCTCGGCGATCACCGCCTGGACGTCAGCCTCGGCCCCCGCATCCGCCTGCATGGCATGGCCCGCACCGCCGCTGGAGACGATCATCTCCACCGTTTCATGCACCGCCTCGGCGCGGTCCACGGCGATTAGGCTGGCGCCTTCGCGGGCGAACAGGCGCGCGGTGGCCCGGCCGATGCCCGACCCCGCCCCGGTGACGATGGCGACCTTGCCTCCAAGGGCTCCCCTCATATCGTTGCGCCTCCATCCACCACGATCATCTGGCCGTTCACATAGGAGCCCGCCGCCGAGCCCAGGAACACCGCCGCGCCCGCCAGCTCCCGCGGCTCGCCGATCCGGCGCATGGGGTTGGTTCGGTTCACCGCGGCCTCGGCCTGCGGGTTCTCCCACAACGCCTTGGCGAAGTCCGTGCGGATCAGCCCCGGCGCGATGCAGTTGACCCGGATGTTGTGCTGGCCGTTCTCCACCGCGTAGTTCCGGGCGAGCTGGAAGTCGGCCGCCTTGGAGACGTTGTAGGCGCCGATCGTCGTCGAGCCCCGCAGGCCCCCGATGGACGACACGATGATGATCGCGCCCTCCTTCCGCTCGCGCATCTGGGGCAGCACCATCTGGATCAGCCAGTGATTGGACACCACGTTGTTGTCGAGGATCTTGCGGAACTGCTCGTCGCTGATCCCGTCCATGGAGCCATAATAGGGATTGCTGGCGGCGTTGCAGACCAGCACGTCGATGCGGCCGAGCCGGCGCGTCGTCTCCTGGACCAGCTGCTCCAGCGCCTCTTTGGAGGAGATGCTGGCGGCGATGGCCGTCGCGCGCTCCTGCCCGTGGCGGGCGTTGATCTCGTCAACCACCGCCTGGCAGGCGTCCTGCTTGCGCGAGGAGACCACCACCTGCGCGCCCTGGGCGGCGTATTCCTCGGCGATGGCGCGACCGATCCCCCTGGACGAGCCGGTAACGATGGCGACCTTTCCGGTCAGGTCGAACAGGGACGATGGCATGGCTTCTCCCGCGAATGAGTCATGAAGAGCGCTGGTCAGGCCGGCGCGCCGGCAAGCCGGGCGAAAGCCCAGGCCTGCTCCGCCAGCGCCGGCACGCGCGACCCCGCCTGCTCGGCCTGGGCGCTGGAGGCGCTGCCGTCCAGGAACCGCTTCTTGATCCCCTGGATGATGCCGAGCAGGCGGAACAGATTGTAGGCGAAATACCAGTTCAGGTCCGGCACCCCGTCGCGCCCGGTCAGCTCGCAATATAAGGCGATGGCCTGATCCAGGGTCGGGATGCCCGTCGCCTCGAAGTCGACGCCGAGCAGCGCGGCGGTGCGATCGCCGGCCGGCATGGCCCAGTTCATGGCCAGATAGGCGAAGTCGGCCAGGGGATCGCCGAGCGTGGACAGCTCCCAGTCCAGCACCACCCGGACCGCCGGTCCTTCGGTTGCGAAGATGAGGTTGTCGATGCGGTAGTCGCCGTGGATGATCGCGCTTCGCGTCTGCTCCGGCACGGTGCGGCCTAGCCACGCGATCAGGGCCTCGACTCTGGGCAGGTCGTCAGTCTGGGCGGCGCGGTACTGGGTGGTCCAGCGCGAGACCTGGCGGGCGAAGTAGTTGCCGGGCCGGCCGTAGTCGCCGAGCCCTACCTCCGCGGGATCGATGGCCTGCAGCCGCGCCAAAGTGGAGATCATGGACCGGTAGATCGCGCCGCGCTGCGCGGGCGTCTGCTCCGGAAGCTTGCCGTCCCAGAAGGTGCGGCCCTCGCTGAAACCCATGACGTAGAAGGCTGAGCCGATCACCTCGGCGTCCTGGCAGAGGGCGTAGGGCCGGGCCACGGGGAAACCCGTCGGGTGAAGGGCCGAAATCAGGCGGTATTCCCGATCCACCGCGTGGGCGGAGGGCAGGATGGGTCCGAACGGCTTGCGGCGCAGCACATAGGTCTCGCCCGCCGCCTCGACTCGATAGGTCGGGTTTGACTGGCCGCCGGGGAACTTTTCCAGGGCGATGGGCCCCGCGAAGCCTGCGACGTGAGCCTTCAACCAGGCTTCCAGACGCCGCAGGTCGAGCGCCTCCCCCTCCTGGATGGGAGGCTTGCCCTGTGTCGAGCCCGTGGTCGCCATGGCCGCCTCCGCCGTCAGAGGGCCCCGAGCGTACCCACCTTTCGGGCCGCTAGAAATCATGGGCGAGCTGGCGCTTCAAGCCTGATAAGCCAATGCGGCGAGACGATGGGGCCGCCATACCGGCTCTTGGATTGTCGATAGTGGCTTCGCTGGCCGCGATGAGGCACTATCGCCCGATGACATCGACGCCGACCCTGACGGATGCGCCTCCGCCTGGCGCCGAGCCGAGCCGTTTCGAGCGCAAGCGAGAGCTGATCCTGGACGCCGCCACCGCTCTGATCAACGAGCGCGGCGTGAAGGGCATGACCTTCGTGGAGGTCGCACAGCAGGTGAAGCTGAACACCGCCAGCGTCACCTACTACTTCCGCCTGAAGGAACAGCTCGCCGCCGCGGTGTTCGAGCACACGCTTACCCGTCTGGAAGCCATGGTAGTCGACGCCGCCACGCGGCCCGATCCCCGCGCGCGAGTGGCCCGCTATCTGGAGCTGAACTTCGAGCTGCGCGCGCGCATCCGCCGGGGAGAGGAGCGGCCGATTGCGGTGCTGTCGGACATGCGGGCGCTGGACGAGCCGGTCCGCGCGCCGCTGACGCGCCACTATTCCGCGATCTTCCGGGGCGTGCGCGCCTTCTTTGGCGAGCCGAGGAGCGCGGCCCACAAGGCGCTGCAGACCGCGCGCACTCAGGCGTTGATGGAGAACGTGTTCTGGCTGCCGGCTTGGCTGACCCGCTACTCCCTGGGCGACTACGATCGGGTGCAAAGGCGCATGTTCGAGGTGTTCGATCACGGCGTGGCGCTAAGCGGCGCCGCCTGGGCTCCGGGCGCGCTGGAGCTTGGCTCCGCGGAACCGGCGCTGGAGCCCGGGCGCGCCAACTTCCTGCGCGCCGCCACCCGCCTGATCAGCGAACGCGGCTATCGCGGCGCCTCGGTGGAGCGGATCGCGTTGGAGCTGAAGGTCACCAAGGGCAGCTTCTACCACCACATGGAGGCCAAGGACGACTTGGTGCTGGAATGCTTTGAGCGGAGCTACGAGCGCGTCTCCCAGGTCCAGCGCGCTGCGGACGCGGCGGGCGGCGGACAATGGGTGAGGCTGTGCTCGACGATCGCGGCCCTGCTCGACATCCAGTTTAAGGGCGACTGGCCGCTGCTGCGCACCACTGCGCTCCAGACCCTGCCGAGCGATGTCCGCCCGCAGGTGCTGGAACGCTCCAACCGCATGGCGCTGCGCTTCGCCGGGGCGCTTGCCGACGGCGTCACCGAAGGCTCGCTCCGCGCGGTGGACCCGATGATCGCGAGCCAGATGATCATGGCGACGCTGAACGCCGCCAACGAGCTGCACAACTGGGCTTCGACCTGGCCGCTCGCGCAGGCGGTGGCGCTCTACGGATCGACCCTGGCCTCCGGCCTGTTCGACGACCGCATCCTGGACGCCCCCTTCGTCCGCCCGCACGCCGGGGCCTCAAAGGCCTGAGGCTGCGGTCAGGGCTCAACCCGGAGCGGATATTCCCTCTACCTTGCTGCAGACCGCGCTGAGGAGGCGCAAATCGTTGACCCCATCGCCCCTGGACACATTGAAGGCCGAGATCGGTCGAACCTATCTCTCCCCGTGGTTACTCGTCGACCAGGAGATGATCGACTGCTTCGCCGATGCGACCGGGGACCACCAGTTCATCCACATCGATCCGGAGGCGGCGGCGCAGACGCCCTTCGGCGGCACGATCGCCCACGGCTTCCTGCTCCTGTCGCTTCTTCCTAGGCTGGAGGCGAGCATGGAAAGACCCAGGCTAGAGGGCGCACGTATGGGGGTGAACTACGGCTTCGATCGAGTGAGGTTCGTCAATCCGGTCCGGTCCGGCTCCCGCGTGCGCGCCAGCTCGACCCTGGTCTCGGTGGAGGAGAAGCGCCCGGGCCAACTGCAGCGGCTCGCCGACATCGTCCTGGAGATCGAAGGTGTGGAGAAGCCCGCCCTGACCGCCACGTGGATCGGGCAGGTCTTCTTCTAGGCCCGATCCTGCAAGCCTGCTGGAAGCGCCTCCAGGGCGCTCGGGCTGCACGCACATGCTGGAGCTTGTCGAGCCCCCTCTGATGGCGGGTCCGAGTTGGGGCGAGGACAAGGCCGTCGAGTCCCGACACGCATCGGCCGTCAGGTATTGGCCTCAGCGTTTCGCTGAGCTCCAGGACGCGCTCAGGTCTTATGGCGCCGATCGCGATTGCGGATCATTCATTCGTCTCACCCGACTCGCCGTTTGATGCGTCCGTCTTCTTCGATTCGGCTGAGTCTTCCTGTCTGAGGAAAATGCTCGCTACGATATAGAAGCCGATAGCGAAAAACTCGGCTTCCCAGGTTTGAAAGACGGAAAACCAGAAACCCGGTGAGGCAAAATATGCTGAGAATGTCTCGCTTTCTAGATGTGCTACAGCTTGACTTTCATTGTAGAATTTCCAGCCAGTCAAAGCAGGGTTGCAAAGAGCAAAACGAAAAGATGATAAACACAATAGACATCGAGTTCTTGTAGAGGTTGCTCAATTTGCGCATATGGCCGAAGTTATCAGCGGCCTTTTTCGCCTTCCTGTCGCCTGTCTTCGGCTCGTCCTCCGCCTTGCGGGAGTGGGCGGCGCCGCGTTGGCGCAGGACGGACGAAAAGCCGATCAAGACGGTCAGCTGCAGGATCGCCGCCTGCCAATTGCTGAACACGCCATCCAGAAACGTACCGCTAGCCAAGAACCCCGGCCACGAGATCGGCGGCAGGTGCGCCTGTTTCAGCGTATCGTTATAGGCAAAAAAGCCGGTGGCGCCCTGCGCCAGAAGACAAACGAAGAACAAAGAAAACAGCGATATAGACAGGCCATTGTCAGCAAAGAACTTTTTCACCCTTGCCCCCCCCCCCAGTTCTGAACCGCCCAGCTCGGCGCCCACCACGCCGCTCAAACGACTATATCGACGATGGCCTTCGCGGGGCTGCCCGGGCGACCTGCGCCTGGGGGACACCGCCCGCTTCGTGGGTGCGGTCCTCTCCAAGGCGCAGGTGGCGACGATCCTGTCCGCTCAAGGTTTCAAGATCGTCTGAACGCCGGTGGGCTTGTCGTTTGGCGAGGCGGCGGCGAGAGCGTCAGGCCGCCATTCCGGCCTCGCGCAGCAGGGCCTTGGCGATGATAGTCTGCTGCACCTGGGATGTGCCCTCGTAGATACGCAGCAGACGCACGTCGCGGTAGAAGCGCTCCACCTTGTACTCGTTGATGTAGCCGGCGCCGCCGTGGATCTGCACCGCCCGGTCAGCCACCCGCCCCACCGCCTCGCTGGTGAAATACTTAGTGGCGGCCACGTCGGCGGAGACCTTCTCCCCGTCGTCATAGCGGCGCGCCACGTCGTTGACCATGCAGAGGCTCGCATAGGCGTCGGTGCGGCTGTCGGCGATCATGCCCTGGACCAGCTGGAACTGGCCGATGGGCTGTCCGAACTGGCGGCGTTCCACAGCATAGGCCACCTGCTCCTGCACCAGCCGGTGAGCCATGCCAGCGGCGAGCGCGGAGAGGTGGATGCGGCCTCGGTCCAGCACCTTCATGGCGGTCTTGAAGCCCCGCCCCGGAACGGCGCCGATGATGTTCAGCGCCGGGACCACCACGTCGTCGAACACCACGTCGCAGGTGAGGGTGCCCTTCTGGCCCATCTTCTTGTCAGGCTTGCCGAAGCTGATGCCGGGCGTTTGTGCGTCCAGGATGAAGGCCGAGATGCCGCCCGAGCCTTTCACCTCCGGTTCGCTTCGGGCCATCACGGTGAACATGCCCGCCCGGGGCGCATTGGTGATGTAGCGCTTGGCCCCGTTCAGCCGGTAGACATCGCCGTCCCGGGTCGCCGTGGTGATGATGGAGGCGGCGTCGGAACCCGCCCCCGGCTCGGTCAGCGCGAAAGACGCCATCTTCTCGCCCGAGGCCAGCTGGGGCAGCCATTCGGCCTTCTGCGCCTCGGTGCCGTCCATGACGATGCCCTGGCTGCCGATGCCGACGGTGGTGCCGATCACCGAGCGAAAGGCGAAGCTGGTGCGCCCCATCTCGAAGATGACCTGCGCCTCCTCGCTCATGTTCAGCCCCAGGCCGCCGTATTCTTCTGGGACCGACAGGCCGAACAGGCCCAGGTCGCGCATCTCCTGGATGATCTCGAGCGGCACGGCGTCCTCGCTCTCGACCCGGTCCTCGTTGGGGATCAGCCGCTCGTCCACGAAGCGCCGCACGGTCTCGCGCAGCAGGCTGAAGGTCTCGGTGTCCATGGTCCTGCCGGCAGCTTTAATCGCGCGTTCCTACGCCCTCAGGCGCGCCAGTCGCAAGGATCGCAGGTTCCGCATTGAGACGCGGGCCGATAAGCGGCTATGAGCTGCCGTGAACGGAGCCCCCTGGATGTCCCGCATCGAAGCAAGGCTGGCCGAACTCGGCGTCACGCTCCCTGCGCCCGTGGCGCCCATCGCCAACTACGTGCCCTTCGTCCTCTCCGGGAACCTGCTCCATATCTCCGGCCAGGTGTCGCTCGGGCCTGAAGGCGGTATCACCGGCGTGGTGGGGACCGAGATCGACCTCGCCGCCGCCCAGCATGCCGCACGGCTCTGCGGCGTCAACCTGATCGCCCAGGTGAGGGCCGCGTCCGGCGACCTCGACCGCGTGGCGCGCATCGTCAAGCTCGGCGGGTTCGTGCAGGCGGGACCGGACTTCTTCGACATTCCGCAGGTGATCAACGGATGCTCCGACCTGATGGTGGAGGTGTTCGGCGACGCCGGCCGCCACGCGCGCTCCGCGGTCGGGGTCTACCGGTTGCCACGCAACTTTGCGGTGGAAGTCGATGCGGTGGTGGAGCTGGCTTGAGCGGCGCGCCCACCCCCAACATGGCTCAAGATCGGGCGACGCGACCTTGAGCGACGCGCCCAAGGCCGAGGTCGGGCTACACGCCAGCATCGCCGAAATCGGGCGCAACGCGTGGAACGGCTGCAACGCCGCCCCCGACTACGCCGCCAACCCGTTCACCAGCTTCGACTTTCTGCAGGCGCTGGAGGAGAGCGGCTCGGTCGCCGCGCGTACCGGCTGGCTGCCCCGCCACCTCAGCGTGCAGGACGAGTGCGGCCAGGTGGCCGGCGTCATGCCGCTCTACGTTAAGTCGCACAGCCAGGGCGAGTACGTCTTCGACCACGCCTGGGCTCAGGCCTATATGCACGCGGGCGGCCGCTACTATCCCAAGCTGCAGTGTGCGGTGCCCTTCACCCCCGCCACCGGCCCGCGCCTGATCGTGCGCGCCGGGCCGCATCGCGAGGCGGTGCAGGACACCCTGCTGGCGGGCGCCAGGGCGGTGTGCGAGCAGACCGGGGCCTCCTCACTGCACATAACCTTCCCGCTGGAGGCTGAGTGGCGGCGCATGGGCGAGGAAGGCCTGCTGCTGCGCCAGGACCAGCAGTACCACTGGCTGAACGCAGGCTACGCCAGCTTCGACGACTTCCTCACAGCCCTGTCCTCGGGCCGCCGCAAGACCATCCGGCGCGAGCGGCGCGACGCCCAGGCGGGGCTGGAGTTCGCCGCCCTTACGGGGGCGGAGCTGCGCGAAGAGCATTGGGACGCCTTCTACGCCTTCTACATGGACACCGGCGACCGCAAGTGGGGCCGGCCCTATCTGAACCGGCGCTTTTTCTCGCTTTTGGGCGAACGGATGGCTGACAAGGTGCTGCTGATCATGGCGGCGCGGGAGGGGCGCTGGATCGCCGGGGCCCTGAACATGATCGGCGGGGACACGCTCTACGGGCGCAACTGGGGCGCGGTCGAGCACGTGCCCTTCCTGCATTTCGAGCTCTGCTACTACCAAGCCATCGAACAGGCGATCCTGCGCGGCCTGAAGCGGGTGGAGGCCGGCGCCCAGGGCCAGCACAAGATCGCCCGCGGCTATCTGCCGAGCCCGGTCTATTCCGCCCACTGGATCGCCGATCCAGCCTTGCGCGCCCCCGTGGCGCGCTATCTGGAGCAGGAGCGCGCGGAGGTGGAAAACGAGATGGCCTATCTGGAAGCCGAGTTCTCGCCCTTCCGCGAAGGAGCGGACTAGGTGGCGGGACGAGACCCCGAGAAACCGCCGAAAGGCCCCTGGAGCGACCTGCCGCCGCCGGCGCCGGTCAAGCGCGAGGGCTGGCTGAAATGGCCTAAACGCGGCGACGGCCGCAAGGCGGCGCGCGAACCGCTGATCCGCAACTGGCGCGCGCTGTTGATCGTGCTGTTCCTGCTGCTCGTCGCTCCGCTGCTGGCGAGCTGGGTGAGCCACTTCATCCTCGGCCTGGTGAACCGGGGGAGCTAGGGTCAGTCCGACAGGCCCAGGACGTCCTGCATGTCGTACAGGCCCGGCGGGCGGCCCGCGACCCAGAGCGCCGCCGCCAGGGCGCCTCGGGCGAACAGGCTGCGGTCCCGGGCGGAATGAGACAGGGTGATCACCTCGTCCTCGGCGGCGAACATCACGCTGTGCTCGCCCACGATCCCGCCGCCGCGAAGCGACGCGAAGCCGATGCCGCCCTCCTGGCGGCCACCTGCCAGCCCGTCACGCACCCGGTCGGCCACCGCGGCCAACTCCACGCCGCGGCCCTCGGCCGCCGCCTCACCCAGCATCAGGGCGGTGCCGGACGGGGCGTCGGCCTTGCGCCGATGATGCGCCTCCAGGATTTCGATGTCGTAGTCGGCGGCCGGCAGGGTGCGCGAGGCCCTGCGCACTAACCCGGCCAACAGGTTGACGCCCAGTGAAAAGTTGCCGGATCGGACGATCGCAACCTTGGTCGTCGCCTGCTTCAGCGAGGCGATTTCCAGCTCGGTGAAGCCGGTCGATCCGATGACGAGCGCGGGTCGGCGGCCCGTCCGTCTCGCACAGGCGCTAGCGAGTTCGACCGAGGCCGCCGCAGACGTGAAGTCGATCACCACGTCGGCGTCGGAGACGACCCTATCGCGCGATGCGAGCGCTGAGCCCTCCGCACAATCGAAACTGCCGATAATTCGCATGTCGGCATGGGCTTCGGCAAGCTGCGTCACCGTGCGTCCCATGCGGCCCCGCGCCCCCGCGACCCCTACGCGAATAGCTGCTGGCTCCATGCCTCAGTCTTACAGTCGCCTGAGCGAGGGCGCTATCGCCGTAAGCCTCCCGCAGGTCAGGCGCGGCTCTCTTCAGCGGCGGCCTTTCCGCCCCAGAACTTGCGCGCCTTGGTGAAGAACCCGGCATGGCGGGGATGGTGCTGCTCGGCGGTAGCGGGACTGGCGCAGCTCTCCGCGAGTTCGCGCATCAGCTCCTTTTGGCGGGCGGTCAGATGGGTGGGGGTTTCGACGTACAGCTCCACCACCAGATCACCGCGCTCGCGCCCGCGCAGCGCCGGCATGCCGAGCCCCTTCAGCCGCACGCTCCGGCCGGTCTGAGCCCCTTCGGGCACCTTGACCTTGACTCGACCGTCATCATTGCCAAGCTTGGGCCCGGCGGTGAGGCAGGGCGCGGCGATCTCGCCGCCCATGGCCGCGGTGCACATCGGCACCGGCACGTGGCAGTGAATATCCAGGCCGTCGCGCTCGAACAGCTCATGCGCCTGCAACGACACGAAGATATAGAGATCGCCCCGCGGACCTCCCCGCGCGCCGGTGTCGCCCTCACCCGCAACCCGTATACGCGCCCCGTCGTCGACGCCCGCAGGAATGCGCACCGACAGGGTCCGCTCTTTGCGAACCTGACCCGCACCGTGGCAGGTGCGGCAAGGGTCGCTCACCATCTGGCCCCGGCCGCCGCAGCGCGGGCAGGTCCGCTCTACCGCAAAGAAGCCCTGCTGGGCGCGAACCCGGCCTGCCCCGCCGCAGGTCGTGCAATTTGTAGGATAAGTCCCGGGCTTGGCCCCGGAACCATCGCATACATCGCAGGCCTGAACGGTGGGGAAGCGCACCTCCACCTCGTCGCCGGCGAAGGCCTGCTCAAGCGTGATCTCGATATCGTAGCGCAGGTCTTGTCCGCGCGCGGGGCCTGAGGAACGCCGGCCGGAGTTGAACATCTCCCCGAACGCTTGGCCGAACACCTCGGAGAAGATGTCGCCCGCGTCCTGGAAGCCCTGCTGACCTCCACCTCCGCCACCGTTCACCCCGGCATGGCCGAACCGATCGTACATTGAGCGCTTATTCGGATCGGAGAGGACCGAGTAGGCTTCGTTGCATTCCTTGAAGCGGATTTCCGCGCCCGCGTCACCCGGGTTCTTGTCCGGGTGATGCTCTACAGCCTTCTTGCGGAAGGCGGACTTCAGCTCGATTTCGGTACAGGTGCGAGAGACGCTCAGCACCTCGTAATAGTCGCGCGCCATGGGTGCGGAAACCTCGCGAACGCCCCGGCGGGGCTTACATAGATTAACAACTCAGAGATGGGAGGAGGCAGCGCCTTCGCAAGGCGAAATCTGACTGTAGCTGCAATGATCTGGTCGCCAAGACCCCGGATCAATGGCGATTATAGGTGATCGTCGGGCGCGTAGCCCAAACGGACTAACGCCAAGGTTTAGGCGGGCTCTCGTGGAACCCGCCTAGCTATCCGCAACCGTTCACGCCGACTTCTTGTCGCCGTCGACTTCCTCGAACTCGGCGTCGACCACACCGTCGTCCGCAGGCGCCGCCCCACTCTCGTTGGCGCTGGTCTGGGCCTTGTACATAGCCTCGCCCAGCTTCATGGAGGCCTGCATCAACGTCTGGGTCTTGGAGGTGATCGCCTCTAGATCGTCGGCGTCACGTGCGGATTTCAGGTCGGCGAGCGCAGACTCGATGGCCGACTTCTCCTCCGCCGAAACCTTGTCGCCGAACTCCGCCAAGGACTTTTCCGTCTGATGGATAGAAGCATCGGCATGGTTCCTGGCTTCTACCAGCTCCTTGCGCTTCTTGTCCTCGGCCGCGTGGCTTTCCGCGTCTCGCACCATCTGCTGGATGTCGGAGTCTGAGAGGCCGCCATTGGCCTGGATGCGGATCGACTGCTCCTTGTTTGTCGCCTTGTCCTTGGCCGAGACGTTGACGATGCCGTTGGCGTCGATGTCGAAGGTCACCTCGATCTGCGGCATTCCGCGAGGAGACGGTGGGATGCCCATCAGGTCGAACTGGCCCAACATTTTATTGTCGTGCGCCATCGGCCGCTCGCCCTGGAACACCCGGATCGTCACCGCGGACTGGTTGTCGTCGGCGGTGGAGAAGGTCTGGGAACGCTTGGTGGGGATCGTGGTGTTGCGCTCGATCAGCGACGTGAACACGCCCCCGAGCGTCTCGATGCCCAGCGTCAGCGGCGTGACGTCCAGCAACAGCACGTCCTTGACGTCGCCCTGGAGCACGCCCGCCTGAATAGCCGCCCCCAGCGCCACCACCTCGTCCGGATTGACGCCCTTGTGCGGCTCGCGGCCGAAGAAGGCCTTCACCGCCTCTACGACCTTGGGCATCCGGGTCATGCCGCCGACCAGAACGACCTCATCGATGTCGCTGGCCTTGAGCCCCGCATCCTTCAGGGCCTGCTGGCACGGTCCGATAGTTTTCTGGACCAAGTCCTCGACCAGGCTCTCCAGCTTGGCGCGGGTCAGCTTGATGTTCAGGTGCAGCGGACCCGACGCGTTCATCGAGATGAAGGGCAGGTTGACGTCGTATTGCGGAACCGTCGAAAGTTCTTTCTTGGCTTTTTCGGCCTCTTCGCGCAGCCGCTGCAAGGCCAGCTTGTCTTTGCGCAGGTCTACTGAAGACTCGCGCTTGAATTCGTCGGCCAAATAGTCGACGATCCGCATATCGAAGTCTTCACCGCCGAGGAAGGTATCCCCGTTGGTGGATTTCACCTCGAACACGCCGTCGCCAATCTCCAGCACGCTGACGTCGAAGGTGCCGCCGCCCAGGTCGTAGACAGCGATCTTCTTGCCGTCGTTCTTCTCGAGCCCGTAGGCCAGAGCCGCCGCCGTCGGCTCGTTGATGATGCGAAGCACTTCGAGCCCGGCGATCTTACCCGCGTCCTTGGTCGCTTGGCGCTGAGCGTCGTTGAAATAGGCCGGAACGGTGATGACCGCCTTTTCGATCTTCTCGCCCAGCGCCGCTTCCGCCGACTCCTTCATCTTCTGCAGGATGAAGGCGCTGATCTGCTGGGGCGAGTAGTCCTTGCCGTGAGCGCGCACCCAGGCGTCGCCCGAGGGGCCCTTGACGATTTCGTAGGGCACCATGCCCTTGTCCTTGGTCACCATGGGATCGTCGAACTGGCGTCCGATCAGCCGCTTGATGGCGAAGAAGGTGTTCGAAGGGTTGGTCACGGCCTGACGTTTGGCCGGCTGGCCGACCAGCCGTTCGCCGTCGTCCTGGATGGCGACAACCGAGGGGGTGGTTCGCGCACCTTCCGCATTTTCCACGACCTTGGGGGCCTTGCCGTCCATAATCGCCACGCACGAATTGGTCGTGCCTAGGTCGATGCCGATGATCTTGCTCATCTAATCCATTGCTCCTTGTGCGGCGAACGGCCAGCACTTGTAGGCGGCCTTGTGATTAAGCGCCGCGTGCGCCCGTCCCCAGTTGGGTCTCAAAGCGCCGCCGATGATCGAAAGGCGGCGTTAGCCCGCGAGCTGCATCCCTGCCCCCCGCGTGCTTGCGATATGGGAAACTGTACGAGGGCCGCAAGGGCGGTTCGCCCCCAGGTGCGACGCTGCGGAGCCCTCGCGGAACGCCGCCGCGGTTACCGCGCCAGGACTTATCCACGCACCCTCCTGGCGGCTTCGGCCCCTTGCGAGACGGAGCGGCTGCGTCTAGATCATCCGCCCTCGCCCGACGCGCCTGTGCAGCCGCGTCGCTCGCACCTGGAGAGGTGGCTGAGTGGTCGAAAGCACCGCACTCGAAATGCGGCGTACCTGCAAGGGTACCGTGGGTTCGAATCCCACCCTCTCCGCCATCGGCGTCTAGATCGGTCGTCCTCGCAGCCTCAGCAGCCAAGGTACGGTCAGCACGCTAGGGTGCGCGACGCCGTGCTCCCAAACGCCATCCTCTCCCCAGGCGTCGCCGTGGTCGGCGCAGACAAGGGTGGTTGCGCTGGCAAAGCGGTGCAGCAGACCCTTCAACTGTGCATCCACATGTTCAAGGCATAGGCGCTGGCGCAGGGCGCACTCCGCCGAACGATCAACGGTCTGGAAAGGTATGCAGGTGTTGTCTGAAGGGCTCCAAGGGGCGCCCTGATGCCAGTAGGGGACGTGTGTCTCCGCCAGATTGGCGAAGGCGAAGACAGGGTTTTCGCCAACCTGCTCCAGCGCCGCCTCCAACCACGCCACCTGGCGTTCGCAGGCTCCAGGACTTGGATCGAACAGAAAGCTTTGGAAAGGCGCGCTGAGATGCTTGCCCGTCGCCGTGCCGGGGTCGAACCATCCCGCGGCGCCGGTGCCTAGGGTGGTGTAGCCCGCCGCTTCAAAGCCTTCGATGATGTTTGCGCCCTGGAGCGTAAAGGCCGCTTCCGAGGAGCCTGCGTAACCACCGTCTTCTAGCTTGAATATCTTGGCGTGTTTCGGGTTGAGGAACGCGTCCGCGTCCGATGACACATGCGGGGTGAAGCCCACGAACATCGCGCTGTGCGACCCGTAGGTGAAGTAGCCGGGGGCTTGCGCCGATCTCAAGGGCGCCACCGCCTTCAATGCGGGAGAGGAGGCCTGCTCGAACGTGTCGTAACGGCAGGAATCAAGTGTGACGAAGAGCACACTTTCAGGATGGACCATTATCACCGGGGAAAACCAAGCAAAGGCGAGGTCGCACCAGCCGGCGCGCTCGATCATCTATGAAATAGGCGGCGTCCGGCTATCCCGGACGCCGCCTTATCAAATCAAGGATTGGTGGCGGTCTGCGGTGTCCCCGCCGCAGGCAGGTCGGTGAAGCTGAAGAGGTTGCGCACGAGCGGCGAGCCGTTCCCGTACAGGTAGTCGTAACCGCCGGCCGGGAAGGTGTTGCTGAACTTGCCGTCAAAACCAGGAATGTGCTGGTGGTAGACAGCGTTCGCGCTGTTGGAGGTCTGGGCGGCGGACTGTTGGTAGAGGAAGGTGTTGACGTTGCCCTGCCGGCCCTTGCGCTGGACATACAGGGCGAGTGCACCTGCAAACTCCGGCGCCGAAACGGACGTGCCGATCACGCCGCCTATCGTTCCATTGACGTAAATGTATACCGCACTGCGCTCAGGCCCGCAGGGCAGCACCGCCTCCGTGCCTGGGCAACCGCCCACTTGCATGCCGATATCCGGCGTGGTGCGAGTCGTCGAGTTGGTGGTCACCAAGGTCTGATACGAGGGCGTGCTGAAGACGGCGGAAGGACCACCGCCTGCGCCCCAGTAGGCGTTTGTGACGCTCGGACCGAATGGGTTGTTCTGGTTCTCGGGATCGCCGTAGGCGTTCTCCGTGACGTAGGCGGAGCTCAACGGTGTCGTTGAGCTTGGCGCGGTGGTCTGAAGGTTGCCGCCGCCGACCGCGGTGACCGCGGGGTCGGACGAGGGGAATTCGACCCCCGCCACGGCTGCGGTATCGCTGAGGTTCGGGCATGACAGGCCGCCGGAGTCGCCGGAACTTGCGACGAAGGTGATTCCCTCCGCATTGCCCTGCTTGAAGATAGCGTCGTAGGTGCGCAGCACGCCGGTATTATCTACACCGCCGTTATAGGCTGCCGTGTAGTAGAGCTCGCATCCGCCGAAGGATGAACTCACGACGGAGTAGGTGTTCTGCTCCACGGCCATGAGATAAGCGTCGATGATGTGCTGATCGCTTAGATCCGGGATGTCTAGCACGGTCACCTTGGCGCCAGGCGCGCCGCCCGTCACCTGCTGGGTGTCGAGCGAGGCCTCGAAGAAGCCGTCGCTGTTCGGATCGGCCGCGCCGGTGCCTCCGTCGACAGGGACTTCGGTGATCGTGGGCGCGGGACGGCCGCTGATGGCGCTGAACTTCTCGTGGTTGAACGCGGCGGCCACGTCGCTATTGAGGACCTGGGAAGAGATCACGATCGCTACGTTGACACCTGTACCGTCCAGATAGGCGCCGTTGGACATCTTGGCGTTGAGCGCCGGATAGGCGTAGGCTTGCCGCAGGTCGGTGAACCAGTAGGGGCCGTGGTCGGACACCCGGTTGGCCGGAACGCTGACCGCCACCTTGCGGGCGTCGATGTGCAGGTTGGGCCGGTTGGCGAAGGCCACCACGGTGGCGCCCTGAGCCTGGAGCGCCGCAGGAAGCGTCAGGCGCGTGGCCGAGACCAGTTGGGTCGTCCCCGTCCGATGGGTGAGCGTCTTCAGGGACGCACCGAAGGCCCTGTTCACGGTTCCAACCGAGCCGCTGACGGTCAAGGAGCTGGAATGGACCGCGTCGACGCTGAAGCCAGACGCCGCCAGGGCCGCGCGCGCCGCGTTCATGGACACCGGGGTCGGGCCGAACTGCTGGGCGAACTGAGCCGGGCTAAGCCACTTGTGGTAGCTGGCCGACGTCCGGTCCTGCTGCTGCTTCAGCAGGGCCTCGAGGCCCGCCGAGTTGCGGAGCGGGAAGAACACCTCGAAGCTGACGCCCTGCCCCGCGGCGGCGGTCGAGACCACGGCGGCGGGGTCAGCCAACATGCCAGCCGCCGACGCACCGGTCGCGGCGACGGCCAGGACGAGGCCCGACGCGCCCCCAGAAAGCCTACGGAGCCAGTTCACCGATTGCGCCATGCTGCCGTCCTTCATTGAAACGTCCGAATCCAAGCCCTTCGATCATCCAGGCCCAGCCCAGCCCCGCCCCCCCGAGGGTCTCGGTTTTGGCGGCGTTGTAAGATTGTGGAGCTTATGCGGCGGTGAGAAGGCGGACAACTAGAAATCCGACACAAAGACCGGGGCCAAAAGGGGCAGGGCTCCGCAGCGACCCTGGTCCCTTTGTTAAAAAGTAGGCTGCAAAGACGGCCAGACCCACGCCGCAGGCGATCAACAGAACCTGTGGCATCTCGTCCCAGCCCAGCCAGGCGCCGCTCGCAGCGAACAGCTTGGCGTCTCCCGCGCCGAGCCCGTCACGTCCCGTGCGCCACTTGAAGACCGCGGCGAGGGCCTTGAGCAGCGCGTATCCGCCCACAGCGGCGGCGAGGCGGCCCGGGACGTCCCCGTGGATCACGATCGCCTCCACAAGCCCGATCGCGCCCAGAGGCAAGGTGATGGCGTCCGGCAGGCGCAACGCGGCGATGTCCACGATGGCCAGGATCGCGAGCGCGACAGCCAGGCCGAAGTCCAGGGCGGCGGCTCCCGGGAGCCGGACCCAGGCGAGAACGCCTCCCCCGAGCACCGCGCAAACTAGAGGGAGCAGGCGGGCGGGCGCTGCGCCGCCAAGTCGGCGGGTGACGGGCGCCAGCGCCATGCCGGAAAGCCCGCCCGCCACCAGTCCGAGCACAAGCCTGAACGCGATGGCGTGGCCGTTCATCGCGTTTCGCACTCGCCCAAATAGGAGACCGCGAGGACGATTCGGCGCACGCCGCCAACGGCGCGGCGCGTTTGAGCAGGACCCGTCCTCATGTAAGCCTCTCTGGATCATGAGCAGACACGGCGCGCCCCATCGCTGTCCAGCCATAGGTCTTATCGCTGTGGCGGCCGTCATCGCCGCCACCCCGGCGGGCGCAGCCTTTGCAGGCGCTCAGCTTCAGCCGGAATCGCTTACGCCGCCGCCGTCGCAAGACCTCGATTGCCTCGCCCAGGCGATCTACTACGAGGCCAGAGGCGAACCGTTGGAGGGGCGCCAAGCCGTCGCCCAAGTGGTGCTGAACCGGCTGCGAAGCCCGCTCTTCCCGAAGACGGTCTGCGGCGTCGTGTTCCAGGGCGCCGGGCGCGCCACAGGCTGCCAATTCACCTTTACCTGCGACGGGTCGCGCGACAGAGCGCCCAAGCCCGACGCCTGGCGGGACGCCCAGAGCCTCGCCGCGGACGCCCTGGCCGGCCATGCGCCCTCCGTCGTCGGCCTCTCGACGCATTACCACGCCGTGTGGATGCGACCGGGCTGGAGCCTGGCGATGACGCCGACACGCCAGATCGGCGGGCACCGTTTCTACGTCGGCGGGGCGGGAAGCCGCCGCTTGGCCGCGGCGCCGCCTCTGGTGCTGGGAGCCGCGGCGGCGCCGGCTGGGTTCAGCGTCTGGGGACTGCAGGTCGCCCTTGTCACCCCGACCGGCGATGGCGCGAAGGTCACGACGCCTTGAGCATGTTCGCCCGGCGCATCCGCGGCGAGGCCGAGGCCGGGCCGGCCCAGGCGCCCCCACCCGGCCCCGTGGCGGATCTGCTCCTCTCTGAAGGGCTGATCGGCGCGCCTGCGCTGGCGCGAGCGCAGCGGGTGCAGGCGGAGACCGGCGAACGGTTGGCGGCGGTGGTGACGCGGCTGGGAATGGCCCCCGAGCATGCCTTGTCGACGGCCCTGGCGCGGGTCGCCGGCCTCTCCGTGGCGGAGCGGGACGACTACGCCGCCGAACCGCCGCAGGCCGTTCGCATCCCCGCCCGCTTCATGCGCGAAGCCCGCGCGGCCTTCCTCAAGCCTGACCAGGCCGGCGGCCTAGCCGTCGCGGTCCTAGATCCGCTCGATCCCTATCCTGTGCAGGCTCTCAGCCTGGCGATCGGCGCGGCCGTTCGCGTTCGCGTCGGCCGGGCGAGCGATATCGACACGGCCTATGAGCGGCAATACGGCGGGCGCGATGCGGTGGTCGAACTCGACGAGGCGGCCAGCGACGCCGACCTGGAGCGGCTGAAGGACCTCGCCAGCGACGCGCCGGCCATCCGCGCGGTGAACCGGCTGATCGCCGCGGCGGTGGATAGCCGCGCCTCCGACATCCACTTCGAGCCGGACGAGCAGGGACTGAACGTGCGCTTCCGGGTGGACGGAGCGATGCGCGAGCTGCCGCCGCTTCCCCCCGCCATGCGCTCCGCGGTCCCGTCGCGCATCAAGGTCATGGCGGCGCTCAACATCGCCGAGCGGCGTCTGCCCCAGGATGGAAGGCTGCGCTTGGCGGTGCGGGGCCACGACATCGACCTGCGGGTGGCGACCTCGCCGACGATGCATGGGGAGGCGGTGGTCCTGCGCCTGCTCGACCGCTCAGAGCTAAGCCTGGACTTCACGGCCCTGGGCTTCGAGCCCGACCTCCTGGCGCGACTGCGCCCCGTATTGGCGCGTCCGCACGGCGTGATCCTCGTCACCGGACCCACGGGTTCGGGCAAGACCACGACCCTCTACGCCGCGCTGTCCGAGCTGAACGCGCCGGACCGCAAGGTGCTGACCATCGAGGATCCGGTCGAATACCGGCTGGTCGGCGTGAACCAGACCCAGGTCGCCCCGGCCATCGGGCTCGACTTCGCCTCGGCGCTGCGCTCCTTCCTGCGCCAGGACCCCGACATCATGATGGTCGGAGAAATCCGTGATCTGGAAACCGCCCAGGTGGCGGTGCAGGCGGCCCTGACGGGACACATGATCCTGTCGACCTTGCACACCAACTCCGCGGCCGCGGCGGTGACGCGGCTGATGGACATGGCGGTGGAGCCTTTCCTGATCACCTCCACCTTGAACGCGATCCTGGCCCAACGCCTGGTGCGTCGGCTCTGCCCGGCCTGCCGGGAGCCCTATGCGGCCGACCCGCGGCGCTTCGGCGCCGCCTCGCCCCACCCGTCGCCAACAACCTTCTGGCGCGCCGTCGGCTGCGACCAATGCCGGGGCGACGGCTATCTGGGGCGGGTGGCCATCTCGGAGCTGCTGGAGATGAGCGGAACCCTGTCCGATCTGGTCCTGGCGCGCGCGGGGGCCCCGGCGATCGAGGCGGCGGCGGTGCGCGACGGCATGACCACCATGTTCGCCGACGGGCTGTCCAAGGCCGGCCGCGGGATCACCACGCCCGAGGAAGTCCTGCGCGTGACGCGGGAGGCGTAAGGCGCATGGCCTCGTTCCGCTATCGCGCAGCGACCTCGACCGGCGCCCTTCGCTCCGGAACGCTGGAGGCTGTGAGCGCGCCTGACGCCTTGCAGCAGTTGAAGCAGGAGGGCCTGCGCCCACTGTTCGCCACCGAGGCGAGCGGCGCGGAACGCGTCTCCAGGCCGAGCGCGCCGGTGACCCGGGCGCTCGGCGAACTCGCGGTCATGCTGAAGGCGGGCATCCCCCTCGATCGCGCGCTCGCCGTGGTGCTCGAGAACCTGGAGCAGACGGCCGCCAGGACGGCTTTCGCCGGCCTGCTGACCCGGGTGCGGGAGGGTGCGCCGCTCTCGCGCGCCATGGCCGAGGCGCCGTCCGCCTTCCCGCCCATCGCGACCGCCATGGCGTCGGCTGGAGAGGCGAACGGTCGCTCGGGCGCCGCGCTGGAGGAACTCGCAGCGACGCTAGAGCGGGCGGAACAGGTGCGGAGCACCATCGTCTCCGCCCTGATCTACCCCCTTCTGCTGCTCGTGATCGCCGCGGGCGTCATCGCGCTGATGCTGCTCTGGGTCGTGCCCCAGTTCGAGGGCCTGTTCGCCGACGCCTCCAATCAGTTGCCGCCCATCACCCGCCTCGTGCTCGCCGCCAGCGACCTGACCCGTCGCTATGGTCTGGACGGCGTCCTGGCGCTGGTGATCGGCGGGGTGGGGCTGTGGCGCTGGTCGCGGGCGCCCTCGGCGCGTCTGGCCCTGGACGGGATTTTCCTCTCGGCCCCTGTGATCGGCGTCGTCGTCCGGCGCACGGAAACGGCGCGCTTCGCCCGGGTGCTGTCCAGCCTGGTCCAGGGCGGCGTGGCGCTGCCTCAGGCGCTCGGCATCGCCGTCGCCTCGCTCGGCAACCGGCGCATGGCCGCCGCCGTGCAGGGCGTCGCAGACGGACTGCGCCAGGGCGGCGGGCTCACCGGGCCACTGGCCGCTGCAAACGTCCTGCCGCCTATGGCGATCTCCTATCTGCGGACGGGCGAAGAGACGGCTCAGCTCGGTCCGATGCTCGCCCGGCTGGCTGACGTTCTGGACCGCGACGTGCGGGTCCGCATCGAGCGGATCATCACCGTCGCCACACCCGTCATCACTGTGGCGATGGGGGCCATTGTGGCGACGGTCATCGCTTCTATCATGAGCGCCATCATCGGCTTCGACGATCTGGCCCTCAGTAAGTGACGCCCTCCCCTCTTCGCGCCCTGCAACGACGCGAGCCTTCGGACGCGGCGCCCAGCCCGACGTCCGGCGAGGAAGGCTTCACCCTGCTGGAGCTACTGGTGGTGCTGGCGATCCTGGGACTGCTGGCCGCGATCGTCGCGCCCCAGGTGCTGAAGTACCTCGGCGCCTCACGCACCCAGGCGGCCAAGGTGCAGATCGAGAACATCTCCGCCGCCCTGGACCATTTCGACCTGGATGTCGGTCGCTATCCCACCCAGGAGGAAGGTCTGGGCGCCCTAATCCGATCCCCTCAGGGGGTCGCGAACTGGGACGGGCCTTATCTGCAGCGCGCCTCCGCGCTCACCGATCCCTGGCAGCGCAAATACCTCTACCGGACGCCGGGGACCCACGCGGACGACTTCGACGTGTGGAGCTATGGCTCCGACGGCGTGGAGGGGGGGAGCGGTGACGCTCGCGACGTCGGCAACTGGTGAGCCGTCGGGCGGCTGCGCCGGGACCGAGGCGGGCGCCACCTTGCTGGAGATGCTGGTCGTCATGGCGCTCCTGGTCATGGTCAGCGGCCTGACGTGGGCCAGCTTCCGGCCGGCGCTGCGGCTGGCGTCGCTCTCCGCGGCGCGAAGCGAGCTGCTGCTGGGGCTCGCCCAGACCCGCGCCGAAGCCCTGCGCCGGGGATCGGAGCGGGACCTGCATCCGAGCGACGACGGAACTGCCTACGTCGCCGCCGGACGGCGTGTCGCCTTGCCGCCGGGCGTGCGTCTGGCGGCCGACCCGGACCCCGTCACCTTCGCCGCCGACGGCCGCTCGCCAGGCGCGCGTCTGCGGCTCAGCCTCGGCGGTCGCGGGGCCTCCGTCACGGTGGCGCCCGGCGACGGGTTGGCCTTGTCGACCGGGCCGGGTTGAGCGGTGCGCCGGGAAGAGGGTTCGGTGCTCGTAGAGGCGATCGTGGCCGTGGCGATCATGACCTCGGTGCTGGCGGTCGCCTGCAGAACCGTGGGCGACAGCGCCCATCGGGTGGCGGCGGTCGATCGCGCCCGTCTCGCCAGGCTGGAAGCGCGGTCCCGGCTGGACGAAGTCGGCGCGGACATCGCGCTGGCCCCCGGTGTCTCCGGAGGGCGGGACGCTGGCTTCGACTGGCGGGTGGAGATCACCCCCGCCGAAGGCGTCGCGGCCGCGAACGGACGGCTGATGGACGTGAGCGTGGACGTCTCGCAAGACGGTCGCAGAACCTTCAACCTCCACTCCATGCGCCTGGCGGCCGGCGCAGCCGCGGACGGTCCGGTCTCGTGACCCGAGACGAGGCGGGCTTCACCCTGGTGGAGATGCTGGTCGCCATGGCCCTGCTCGGCGTAGCGAGCGTGATGATCGTGCAGGGCGTCGCCGCCAGCCGCGGAGCCGAGCGCCGGCTGCAGGCGCGTGCGGGGGCGGCGGCCGAGGTGGCGAGCGCACAGGACTACGTCCGCGACCAGCTCGAGCGCATGGTCGTGCGGGCGCGCTTCGAGGGCGTTCGGCCCTGTGTCGACCTTGACGGCGCCGCCGACCGTCTCGACTTCATCCCGCCCGCAGGCGCCGTGGCGGCCCGCGAGCGGCTGGGCCTGTCCGAAGGCGGCGAGCTGAGCTTTGCGCCGCCGCAGGACGGGGCGGAGCCGGCGGCCGTCGACATACTGCTCCACGGCGCCGAGTCGCTGGAGCTCGCCTACTATGGTCGCAGACCCGAAGACGTGGCCGCCGGATGGCATGCGGACTGGAGCCATGAGCCGACGCCGCCCGAGCTGATCCGCCTGCGTGTCGCCTTCCCCGACGGCGATCGTCGCGTCTGGCCGGAGCTGATCGTGCGCCCCGCGTCGCAGGTTGATGTGGACTGCGTGGTGGACACGCAGACCGGCGCCTGCCGGGGCCGGTCCTGACGCCGCGATGAGCAGCGTCTTCGACATGGAGGTCGCCGATCTCGGCGCGCGGGTTCAGGCGGGGTTCGCCTGGTGGATCGGCGAGCTTTCGCAGATGGCGGCGCCGCTCCTGCGTCAGCGCGGCGCGACGGGCCGCGATCTGGTAGCGGTCAGAAGCGCAGACGGCGGCTACGACCTGTTGCGCGACGGCCGTCAGGTCGATCGGGCGGATGGCGCGCGCCGGGTTGAGGCGGCGCTCGTGCTTCCCTCCGACGCCTGGCTAACGCGGGAGACGGCGACGCCGGGATTGAGTGAAGGCGAATGGCGACGCCTTCTGATGGGCGACATCGACAGGCTCACCCCCTTCGAGCCCGACGACGTCTATGTGGCCTTGCGCTTTCTGACGGGGACGGATGGCGGTCGGCGGGCCGTTCTCGGCGTCGCGCCGCGGGGGCCGACCGACAGGCTCCTGGCCGACGCGCTTCAACACGGCGTCCGCCCTGCCGCCGTGATCGGTCCCTTCAGCGAGGAGCTGACGCTTGATTTCCTTCCCGCGATCCGCAGCGTCCGCGGCTCTGGTCGCGTCGGCGGGTCGGCCCGGTTCTGGTGGAGCCTGGTGGCGCTGCTGCTGGCGGCGAACGTCGGGGCGGCGGTCTGGCGCGACGTCGATCAGACCCGACGCCTGGAGGCCACTGTCGCCGCCGTCCAGCCGGCGGCCGACCGTATCCGCAAGCTCCGCAACGCGCTGCAGGTGGAAGAAGGCCGGCGGAGCGCCATCGACCGCCTGCGCGCCGGCGCCGATCCCCTGCATATCCTGGCCCGCCTGACCCGCGCCCTGCCCGACGGCGCCTGGGTCAGCCGACTGACCGTGGAGGGCGACGCCGTTCGCCTCGTCGGAGAGCGCAAGTCAGACATAGACGTGGCCTCGGCGCTCCGGTCCCACGGGTTTTCCGAGGTCCGCGAGACAGCCGTCGACCTGACCCCGACCCAGGCGGCGACCGGAACCGAGGCGCCTTTCGACCTCGTGCTCCGCGCCGCGCCGGCCTACAGTCCGGACCGCCGATGAACCGCCTGAAGGAGCGCGAACGCCGGTTGCTGGCGGCGGCCCTGCTTGTGGCCGTCCTGGCGGCCGCCTGGCTAGGGATCGTCACGCCCATCCTCGGGGGATTCGCCGTGCGCCGGGCCGAGCGGGCTCAGCTCGCCGCGGAGCTGGAGCGGGACCAGCGGCTGGCCCATGTCTTTCCCAGGTTGCGCGCCGAGCAGGTGGCGCTGGGGCTGAACGCGGGGGCCTACGCCTTCCAGACGGCGGACCCCGCGGCGGCCCGGAGCGCGGGCGAGGCGCGGCTGGCGACCCTGGTCACGGCGGCGGGCGGCAAGCTGCACGCCGTTCGCGACGAGGCGACCGGGGCGGGCCAGGTCCGCCTGCGCGCTGACGCCGCCTTGACTCTCCACGGCCTTGTCGACCTTCTCGCTGCTCTAAGGAGCAGCCGTCCGTTTGCGGCGATCGAGGCGCTCACCGTCTCCTCCGGCGAGGCTCCCGCCCCCCAGACGCCTGCTCCGCTGGAGATGCGAATTGACGTCGTCTACGCCTATGCCGCACCAGCCCGCTGAGCTGGAGACGCGGTTCGGGACGGACCCGGTTCCGCTTCTGTTGAGCGCCGCCCTCGTCGCCGGGCTTCTGGTGCAGCTGCTTCTGCCCCCCGTCGCCGTCAGCCTGCCGAGGGCGCCTGAACGGCCGATCCGCCTCCACCGGGTCTCCCCGCCTAGGGCCGCGCCGGCGTCGCCTCCGGCGGCTGCGGACCAGGCGCTCGCGCTCGCCAGGCCGCTGTTCAGTTCGAACCGCTCAGGCGCCGCAGCGACGCCCGCGACGGGCGACACCCTCACCCTGCTCGGGATCGCGACGGCGGGTCGGCGCGTCGTAGCGACCCTGCGCGACGGGTCAGGCGCGATCGTGTCGCTCACGCCCGGCGCTGCGTTCGACGGCTGGACCCTGGCTGGAGCGACGCGCGACGCCGCCACGCTGCGCCGCGCCGACGTCATCCGCACGCTGCAGGTCGGTCAGACCAGCGCCGGCCCCGAAGCGAACGCCGCGACGGCGCCCGAATGAGGCTGCAGCTCGCCATCTGCACGGTCGCGGCGCTCAGCGGCTGCTCTGCGCTGCCCCCCCCGGCCGGGCCGCATAGCCTGACGGCGGCTGGGTTCGATGCGCCGATCCCGGTGCATGTCCCCAGCAGCCCCCTACTCACCCGCCCGGAGTCCGTCAGCGCGACCCTGCTTCGGGGGCAGCCGCCGGCGCTGGGGGGGATGACGGTCGCCGCGGCGCCCTTGCGGGCAGGCGATGTGAGCCTCGATTACCCGGGCGTCGATGTGCAGGCGGTCGCGCACGCCGTGCTCGGCGACATCCTGGGCGTGCCCTACACCGTGGCCCCCGACATCCACACGCCGATCACGCTGGCCCCCGGGCGCCCGATCGCCCGGGCCGATGTGGCGCGTGCGCTGGAGCTCGCCCTGCAGCCGGCGGGGCTGGCGCTGACGCCGCAGCCCGGCGGCGGCTACGCCATTCTTCCGACCGCCCAGGCTCGCGCCGTCGCCCCGGTCGGCGGCGCGGCGGGACAGGCCGGCTTCGCCGCAGAGGTCATCCCGCTCCGCTTCGTCAACGCCGACGAGATGCGTCGTCTGATCGAGCCGGTGCTGCCCGGGCTCGTGGTGTCCACCGACGCTACAGCCAACACCCTCACCATCGCCGGCGCCTCCGGTCAAAGGGCGGCGGCGCACGACCTGGTCCGCCAGTTCGACGTCGACTGGCTGAAAGGGACCTCGTTCGGCCTGTTCGTGCCCCATCGCACCGACGCTCGGCTGATTGTGCCGGAACTCGACAAGGTGCTGAACGCCGACGGCTCGCCGACAAAGAACCTGATCCGGCTGATCGCCATGGATCGGTTGAACGGCATTCTGGCGGTCTCCACCCAGCCGCAGTATCTCGACGATGTCCGCCGCTGGGTGGAGATCCTCGACCGGGAGGGGGAGAACAACGAGCGGCGCCTGTTCGTCTACCGGGTGCAGAATGGCCGTTCGAGCGATCTCGCCCGCACGCTGGTCTCGGCCTTCGGCGGCGCGGGCGCCTCGTCCAGGGGCGATCGCGGCGGCGTTTCGACAGACGGGATGCGCTCGGACACGAGCATAGCCGGCGGCTCTGGAACGCTCGGCATCGCCAGTTTCCAGCCGCCGGGCGCCGGTGCAGGAGCGGGCGCGCTGAACGGTGCAGGCGGGGTCAGCGGCGCCGGTCTGGCCTCGGGCGCCCCGAGCGGCGCCGGCCTGGCAGCCGCCTCGGCGCCTGTGGGACCCGACACGACGGCGTCGCCGGAGCCCGGGCCGACCAGCGCGGACGTCCAGAGCGACGACTTCCACGCCAAGATCACCAGCGACGACGTGAACAACGCCATCGTCGTCTACGCCACTCCGCGCAACTACGCCGTGGTGGAGGACGCCCTGCGCCAGCTCGACGTCGCGCCGACCCAGGTGCTGATCGAGGCCGCCATCGCCGAGGTCACCCTCACCGACGCGCTTCGCTTCGGGGTTCAGGGCCTCTACAACAATGCGGGCGTCAGCGTCGGCCTGACTGAAAGCGCCGCCTCCGCCGCGCCGATCGCCGCCTTCCCCGGCTTTTCCGCCCTCTACGCCGCACGCACCGTCAGCGCCGCGCTGAACGCCCTGGAGGGGCTGACCAAGGTCAAGGTGATCTCCGCACCCAAGCTCATGGTGCTGAACAACCAGACCGCCTCGATCCAGGTCGGCAACGAGGTGCCCATCCTGACCGGCTCGGCCACCAACGTGGTCACCTCCAACGCCGCGATCGTCAATTCGGTGGACTACCGCGACACCGGCATCATCTTGAAAGTCACGCCGCGGGTGAACAGCTCCGGCTCGGTGTTGCTCGACATCGCGCAGGAAGTCAGCGACGTAGTGCCCGCCACCACGACGGCCACGATCCAGAGTCCCACCTTCTCGGACCGCAAGATCGCCACCTCCGTCTCGGTACATGATGGCGAGGTGATCGCGCTCGGCGGCCTGATCCGCGACAATCGCACCGACATCAAGACAGGCCTGCCGATCCTCTCGCGCGTGCCGATCCTGGGGCCGCTGCTGTTCGGCAACATCAACAACGACGATGAACGGACCGAACTTGTCGTCCTGCTGCGCCCGAGGGTGGTGCGGAGCGTCGAGGATGGACGCGCGGTGACCGACGAGTTGCGGGAGAAGCTCCACGCCCTGCACGATCTGCTTCCGACCGGCCGGATGCCGTGAGACGTGATGGAGAGGCGGGGTTCGCGGTTCTCGCCGCCATGATGGCTGCGGCGGCCTTCGCCATCGTCGGCGTGCAGGTCGCCACAGCCTCGAGGGCTGCGGCCGTATCTGCATCCGCCGAGGCCAGCCGCACCCGCGCCATCGCCGACGCCCAGGCGGGCTTCGCCATGGCGCTCGCAGGCCTGGAGGATCAGGACGCCGGGGCGCGCTGGACTCTCGACGGCTCGCCGAGGGGCCTGGACTACGAGGATGCCCACCTCACCATCCGGATCGAGGACGAGTGGGGCAAGATTCCGCTGAACCTGCTCACCGCCGCCCAGGCCCGCGCCATGTTCATCCTCGCGGGCGCGGGCGATGACGCCGACGCGCTGGTCGGCGCCTTCCTCGCCGCCCGCCATGATCCGGGAACCCCTGGGGCGGTCGCAGGCCGGGCGCCTGGCTTCGACGGCGTGCGCGACCTGCTGCAGGTCGCCGGCATGACGTCGCAACTCTACTCAGCCATTGCGCCGTCGGCGACGGTGGCGGCCCGGGACGCCGCCTTCGAGCCGCGGACCGCCGCGCCCCTCGCCCTGGAAGTCATGACCGGCGCCACGCCCGGCTCACCCGGTGTGCTCGCCCGCGAGCGGGTTCTGGCCGGCGAGACGCCCGCGCTCGACACCGGCCCACCGCTGAAGCTGGCGGGGCGACCGCTGACGATCCGTGTGACGGTGCGCGACGACCGCGGCGATGCGCTGGAACGCGCCGAGATCGTGGAGCCGACGCGGGCGGCCGCGCGACCCTACGTCGTCCGCGCCCTGGAAATGGAAGAGGATGCTCCCGCGCCGCCCCCCTAATGCTGTCCATCGACGAGAAGCCATCGAGCGCGACGCCCAGCTGGAAAGACTATCCATGCCGTCCCGGACAATTATGCCCCCACCGGTGGGTGGTCCACTTCGCCCCGACTTCAGGTTACTGCTTCAACGCCGTGGAAGGCTTCTTCTCTGTGCTGATCCAAAGGTGGCTTCGACACGGCGTCTTCAAGGGCGTCGTTGATCTTCAAGCCGCCATCAACCGCTGCCTCAAGGAGCATAACGCCGATCTCAAGTTCTCCGTCTGGACCAAGCCCGCCCCGAAATTTCGCCAGGCGCGCGAACGGCTTCCTATGGATGCTCGTGAAGCGCTGATCGCCGAGGCTCTCTATCGCTCAGACATTACGCCCTGGCGGCGCAGTCAGAACTAGTAAGTCCTTGTATTCGCACGAACGAGGACCCAGAGAAAGGCTTCGGGTTTGGCACAGCCGATGGCTGTGCTGTACCGAATACGGAGCTATCTTCCGCCGTTGTCCACCTGACCGGCAATGTCGCGCGGCGTCGCCCAGGTTCCGTCGAGTTCACTTGGTGGGACGACGAGCTTACTGGCTTTGGACTGCGAGTCCAGCCAAGCGGCCGGCGAAGCTGGATCGTCAAGACGGTCGTCCGCGGTCGGCAGGTGAAGAAGACACTTGGCCGGGCGGACGTCATGAACGCCTCGGAGGCGCGCCGGCAGGCGAGGGCGCTGCTAGCGGCGGTGGCGCTGGACGGGTTGCCGGAACCCGCGAAGGCGGTCACGGGCCCGCTGTTCGCCGACTTTGCGGAGACGTTCTGGGCGGACTACGCCCGCCATTGGAAGCCTGCGACCCAGTACACCAACCGTAGGGCTCTGGATCGTGACCTGAAGCCGGTGTTCGGCGCCACGGCCGTGGCGAACATCACGCGCGCCGACGTCATGCGGTGGCGCGACGGTTTGGGTCAGCGCCCGGGCATCTTCAACCGCGCGCTACCCGTCCTCGCCGTCATGCTGGCCTACGCTGAACCTCTGGGGTTCAGGGCGAAGGGCTCCAATCTCTGCAGGGGGACCTCGTGCTATCGCCAGCGGCCGAAAGAGCGCTTCCTGTCTCCGATGGAGTACCGCCGGCTGGGTCGCGTGCTCGCCGCCTGCGAGGGGAGGTGGCCTGCCGTCGTCGCCATTGTGCGGCTCCTGCTCTTCACCGGAGCCCGCTTCGGCGAGATCGTTGGCTTGCAGTGGGACGCGGTGCAACCGCCCCGCCAGTGTTTGGCCGACAGCAAGACGGGCCCGCGCTTCATCTATCTCAACAGCCCGGCCGAACAGGTTTTGAGCGGCCTGGAGCGCGGGCTGGATTGTCCTTGGGTGTTCCCCAATGAGCGAGGCGACGGTCCGACCTCGATAGTGCCCAAGCGATGGCACGAGATCAGGCGGTGGGCGGCCCTGCCGGACGTCCGGCTGCACGACCTACGCCACAGCTTTGCGTCGGTGGCCATCAACGACGGCGTGCCGCTGGTCATGATCGGGCGTCTGCTCGGCTATGTGAACCGGCGTGGAAGTTTGGCTCTGACGCAGATTTGGTGGTGAGGATCATGGGGCGCCGATGACCCGGGCCTGCAGGAGATCCAGTTTCCCGCGCCCGTACATCTGCCGCTTCACGAGCTTGAGCTTGGTGATCTGGCCCTCGGCCTGTCCGTTGGACCATGGCGAGGTGATGGCGGCGCTGACCGCGGCCTGATCCTTTACCACCCCGTTGACGAAGGAGGCGATCAAGCTTGTTCGCGCGCGTTCAAGCCAGGGCTGCAGGTCTACAAGCGACTTCTTCCGGATCATGGCCTGGAACGCGCCGACCAGTACACGGGCCTCCACCAGGCTCGGCACGCCCGCCTCGATGGCGGCGATGGTGACGGTCTCGGACCTGGAGAGATGATCTCGGCTCAGCGTCATCAGACGAGCGATGGTGCGAGCCGCCGGAGCGCGACTCAGGGCGCCGCCATCGACCTTCTCCGATCGACGACGGCGGCCGGCCCACTCGCTGACGACGCGATAGCAACCGCGAAAGCCCTGACGTTTGAGCTGTCGCCACAGCTCCATGGCGTTGTGAGCGCCCGCCGCCCATTGGGCGTCCAGCCAAGGCAGGTAGGTTTCAAGCAAGCTCTAGCGCGTGTGGAAGACGTCCGAGCGCTGCCCACGAAGTACGCGGCGGATCATGTTTCGGCTATGGCCGGTCCGCCGGACGATCTCCTTGATGCCCAAGCCCTGATCCGCCATGGCGAAGACCACCTTGTTGGTTTCCTCTCGCCGGACGTAGCCTTCGTACTGCAGGCGCTCAGCGGCGGTGAGCAGCTCGGGATTGATGGTCGCTGCGCCGATGGCGGTGCGGATCTGGCGCATGGACTTGCGCACGGCGTCGAGGAACGCGCGGCTGGCGTTCTCCATCAGATGCCAGCGGTCGGCCACCTGCACCGCCTGAGGTAGAGCCCTAGTGGCGGCGAGAGCGTAGGCGCCGCCGCGGTCGCGCGCCACCGTGTGGATTTGAGGCTGCTCCAAGAGCCAGGCCTGGGCGGTGGCGGGCTCTCGGTCCGGCAAGAGGGCGATGGTCTTGCGACGCTCGAGGTCGCAGATCAGGGTCCCATAACGGTGGTTACGCCGCCACGCCCAATCGTCGATGCCGATCACCGTGGGCGGTGCAAAGCGCGGGCTGCCGCGCCGGCGCACCACGCGCAGCAGGGTGTCGTTGCTGGTCGGAACCATGAGACGGCGAGCAAAGCTGGCGGCGGGTCGCCCGCCCAGAGCCAGGCCGAGGTGATGCACCAGATCGTCCAGACGGGTCGTGCGCCGGCCCCACGGCGCCAGAATCGCGGGAGCAAAGCGCTCGGTGAAGATGCGGCGCCCGCAGAGCACCGCGTCGCAGTAGAACCGTCGCGCCAGCAGCACGAGCTGGACCGACCTACCCGCCCAGGGCAGATCCGAGAGGCAGCGTCGATAGCGGCTATGGACCCGTTTCGCCGGCGCCTCGCAGCCTGGACATGGGCTGGTATGACCAGACGAGCGCACGATCACCACCAAGGCCTCGCCGGCTTGGTCGACCCTGTCCACCACCAAGCCTGGAGGTACGAACGCCGACGGACGGAGCACTTGGCGCATGGCGTCATTTCCTTCGCGAAAACAACGTCAGCAAACCGCTGCATTCCACCAAAAGTGAGTCAGACCCAGTTTTGGACGCCGATCAGGGGTCAAATTTGGACGCCGTTTGACAGCCGGAAGCCGGGGCTGCTGCCGCGGGTTCCGGCGGGCCCGCGGCGCGGGAAGATGTGGAGCGAGATCCAGCTCGATGAGTTGACGACCTTCGCGGGAGATCGTGACGTGGACGTGCGCTTCAGTGCGCAAAGCGAATTGCGACGCCGAGGCGAACTCGAGCCGAAGGCGTTAGTGCAAGATGTTCAAGGCCGTCTGGTCTGAACCCCGCACCTCCAAGTCCACCCCGACCTCGGCGAGATCACCCATGCCCGGCTCCAGCCTCAAAGATGCGTCCACAGTAATCGACAGCTGGTTCGCCCCGCGCGCTTTCGGCGCGAGCGTGTTGATCGAAACGCTCGCCGCAACGGCCGCCTCTGTAGGTGCACTGGCCCTCGCGGCGAAGGCCGGTGGGCGACGGGCGCTGCAGCCGCTGAACGCCACGAGCCACTGGCTCAACGGCGAGGAGGCTGCGCGGAGCGGGACGCCGGGTTGGCGCACGACAGGCGTCGGCTTCGCCACGCATTTTGCCGCAACCGCATTCTGGGCGGTGATCTTTGAGGCCTGGCTTTGTCGCGGTCGCTCTTCGCGCGCAGAGGTGCTCGGCAAGGCCGCCGCCATGGCCGGCGTCTCAGCGTTGATCGATTATCGCGCGACGCCGAAGCGCTTTACGCCCGGCTGGGAGTTCGTGCTGACACCCGGCGCCATGGCGTTCGTCTACGCAGCCATGAGCGCCGGGTTCGCCGCCGGAGCGGAGCTCAACCGCTCAAGCCGCCCGGTCCGATAGCCGCAAGGCGAGAGACCGAATGCGGCCGAGCCGACCAGGAACTAACTGGCCCCCTCCCTGGCCAAGCTGAAGCGGCTGAGCTTCGGCCCGAGCTCCGAAACGCTCGACCCCGACCAGCTCCAGCTGGCGCTGGAGGAGCTCGAGCAGAAGATCGGCGAGGTCCAGGCCGAAGCGGAGAAGACCGCGCCCGAGGAGGTGAAGCTCAGACGGGCGCGCGACCGGCGCGATGGCCGCCCGTCCTTGCCCGACACGCTGCCCGAAGCGCATGTCACCATCCACCCGGAGCTGGTGGCTTGCCCCTGTTGCGCCGGCGCGCTGCACCGGATCGGCGAGGACACGTCACGCCGCCTGGACGGCATCCCGGTCCAATACCGCCAGCTGGTCACGCACCGGCCGAAGTCCGCCTGCCGCGCGTGCGAAGGGACGATCCTGCAGGCGCCGGCGCCCGAGCGGCTGATCCCGGGCGGGCTGCCCACCGAGGCGATGGTCGCCTCCGTGGTGGTCGGCAAATACGCCGACCACCAGCCGCTCTACCGCCAGTCCTAGGCGCTGGCCCGCCAAGGCGTCCAGATCGGGCGCGACATGCTGGCGTTGTGGGCTACGTAGGCACAAGCGCCTGCGTAGAATGGGTTCTTTAGAACCGAAATGATGTGCGATAGCGGATGGACGTCCACTCGAAGGCGGCGGCGAGGTACAACCTTATCGTCAGCTGCAAGATGAACGACGTCGACCCGCAGGTCTGGCTCGCCGACGTGCTACCCGCATCGCCGCCCATCCAGCCTACTGGGTGGAAAAGTTCCTGCCGTGGACCTGGAAGGCCCTGTTCGCCGGCGCCGGAACCGTGCCGCCGCTAGGACCTAAAGCCCTACCGCCTCCATCGCCAGCGGCGCACGACCGTGATGCTGAAGACGCCGACGGCCTTCGGCGACCAGGTTCTCTGGCCTGAGTTCCAGCAACTCGACGAGGCGCTGCGCCGCTACCTCAGCGAGGTCACCACCCGCATCATCCACGACGAGGTGCACAAGGACATCAGCGAAGCCGCAGAGGCCGCACACGTGTTGGGAGCCCGCGTCGCGGAAACCATCTTGGCTACCGCCTCGCCTCAGAACTCGTGAAGGCGGCCGCCAGCGGCGGGTTACCCTGCAGTCCCTTTCAGGCCCGGCCTTCGACGTCGCCTACATGAATGAGATGTCGTTGCTACACACCGGTGATGGAGAGCCTTCGCCAAACAGGCTCAAAATGGCGGCACGGCTGCATTCCGCAGCTTCAGTGCGGAGACTGCTAGGATCGTCCAGCGAGATATCGGAGCTCTCCACGCAGCCACTCCCCCGCTCGATGACGAGCAGATCTAGCTGTAGCTTTGCAGCGGTCGGACCTCCAAAGAACCGCCAGCCACCGCTTCAATAGCTCGGGCGGCGGCCAAGGCTCCCGCGGTTGTGGTGTAGTAGGGAATTTTGCCCATCAAGGCCGTGCGCCGAAGGGAGAAGCTGTCCTCCAGCGACTGGCGGCCTTCAGTCGTGTTGAACACTAGGCTTATCTCACCATTTTTCATCAGGTCGACGATGTTGGGCCTGCCTTCCAGCACCTTCTTCACCGCCTCCGCCTTGAGCCCATGGCTCCGTAAAAAGCTGGCGGTGCCGGCCGTGGCCACGATGCGAAAACCCCTGCCTGCTAATATCTGCAGCGGCTCGAGCACGAAGCGCTTATCTGCATCCTTCACCGAGACGAACACCGCACCAGCGGTCGGCAGCTTGGCGCCGCCCGCCAACTGACTCTTGGCGAAGGCCCGAGCGAAGGCAGCCTCAAAAGGCTCGCCGTCGCGGCGCCAATCCAGTCCCATTACTTCGCCGGTGGAGCGCATCTCCGGTCCTAGGACCGTATCGACTCCAGGGAAGCGAGCAAAAGGAAACACGGCCTCCTTGACCGCCACATGGCCACCCTCAGGGTCGCTAAGATCGAAGTCGGTCAACTTTCCGCCCATCATCACCTTGGCGGCGATGGCGGCGACAGGATGCCCGATCGCCTTCGCCACAAAGGGCACGGTGCGGGAGGCGCGGGGATTGACCTCCAGCACATAGATGCGGGGCTCAGGCCCGAGCGGCTCTTCGATAGCGAATTGCACGTTCATCAGTCCACGGACGTTTAGCGCCTCTGCCATGCGTCGGGTCTGGGATTTAAGCTCAAGGGTCGTCTCAGGCTTGAGCGAGAAGGGCGGCAGCGAACAGGCGCTATCGCCGGAGTGCACTCCCGCCTCTTCGATGTGCTCCATGATGCCGGCCACAAAGACCGTCTCGCCATCGCAGATCGCGTCCACGTCCACCTCCGTGGCGCGGGAGAGATATTGGTCGATCAGAACGGGGCTGTCGCCGGAGACCTGCACCGCGTCACGGACGTAGCGGGCCAACTGCTCGTCGTCTCGAACGATCTCCATGGCCCGGCCGCCGAGCACATAGGAGGGCCGGATCACCACGGGATATCCGACCTGATGGGCGGCGATCCTGGCCTCCTCCGGCGAGCGGGCGAAGGCGTTGACCGGCTGGCGGATGCCGATCTGCTGCATGAGTTGCTGGAAGCGCTCCCGGTCCTCGGCCAGGTCTATGGCGTCCGGCGTGGTGCCCAGGATCGGTACGCCGGCGGCCTCCAGGGCGCGGGCGAGCTTAAGCGGCGTCTGGCCGCCGAACTGGACGATGACGCCGAGCAGAGTTCCGGCCTGCTGCTCCACATGGATCAGCTCCAGCACGTCCTCCGCGGTTAGGGACTCGAAATAGAGCCGGTCTGAAGTGTCGTAGTCGGTGGAAACCGTCTCGGGATTGCAGTTGACCATGATCGATTCGATCCCAAGGTCGGCCAGGGCGAAAGCGGCATGGCAGCAGCAGTAGTCGAACTCGATCCCCTGCCCGATCCGGTTCGGTCCGCCGCCCAGGATGATGGCCTTGCGCCGGTCGGAGGGCTGGCTCTCATCCTCAGGGAGTTGGCCGAGCGCCCCGGACTCGTAGGTCGAGTACATGTAGGGCGTCAGCGCTGCGAATTCGGCGGCGCAGCTGTCCACCCGCTTGAATACGGGGCGCACGTCGAGGCCATGGCGCAGGGTTCGCACCTCGGCCTCGGTCTGACCGGCGAGGGTCGCGAGGCGGGCGTCCGAGAAGCCCATGGCCTTGAGGCGGCGAAGCTCGCGCGCCGCCCCTTCATCCCCCTCCCCCCTGAGGGGGGAGGGAGGAAGGCCGGAAGTCCGCACCTGCGCCTCGGCCGCCACGATCTCCTCGATCTGGCGCAGGAACCAGGGCTCATAGGAACAGGCCGCCTCGACCTCCTCCACGCTCAGGCCGTGCCGGAAAGCCTGCGCGATCACTCTCAGCCGATCAGGCGTAGGCTGGCCGAGCGCCCTACGCAGCGCAGATTTGACTTGACCCTCGTCGTCGCTCTCCGCACCCGGGATAGAGACCTCGTCGAAGCCGGTCAGACCCGTCTCCAGTCCGCGCAGCGCCTTCTGAACGCTCTCCTTGAAGGTGCGGCCCATGGCCATCACCTCGCCCACCGACTTCATCGAGGTGGTCAGATAGGGCTCGGCGCCGGGATATTTCTCAAAGGCGAAGCGGGGGATTTTTGTGACCACGTAGTCGATGGTCGGCTCGAAGGCGGCCGGCGTAGCGCCGGTGATGTCGTTGGTCAGCTCGTCCAAGGTATAGCCCACCGCCAGCCGCGCGGCGACCTTGGCGATGGGGAAACCCGTAGCCTTGGAGGCCAGGGCGGAGGAGCGCGACACCCGCGGGTTCATCTCGATCACCACCATGCGCCCGTCGCGCGGATTGACCGCGAACTGCACGTTGGAGCCGCCCGTCTCCACCCCGATCTCGCGCAGCACCGCGATGGAGGCGGCGCGCATCCGCTGGTATTCCTTGTCGGTAAGAGTCAGGGCCGGCGCGACGGTGATGCTGTCGCCGGTATGCACCCCCATGGGATCAATGTTCTCGATGGAGCAGACGATGATGCAGTTGTCCGCCACGTCCCGGACCACCTCCATTTCGTACTCCTTCCAACCGAGGACGCTCTCCTCGATCAGGACTTCCGTCGTCGGCGAGGCGTCCAGCCCCTGCTCCACGATCTCCTTGAACTCCTCGGTGTTGTAGGCGATGCCGCCACCCGTCCCGGCCAGGGTGAAGCTCGGCCGGATGATGGACGGCAGGCCCACGAACTCCATCGCCTCCACCGCCTCGGCCAGGGTGTGACAGGCGCGCGAGCGCGGGCTTTCCAAGCCCAGCCTGTCCATGGCGTCACGGAATTTCTGCCGGTCCTCGGCCTTGTCGATCACCTCGGCGCGGGCGCCGATCATCTCCACGCCGTAGCGGGCCAAGGCCCCTGAAGCCTCCAGCGCCAGCGCGGTGTTCAGCGCGGTCTGGCCGCCCATGGTGGGGAGGAGCGCGTCCGGCCGCTCCTTGGCGATGATCTTCTCGACCATCTCGGGCGTGATCGGCTCGATATAGGTGGCGTCGGCCAGTTCCGGGTCGGTCATGATGGTGGCCGGGTTGGAGTTGACCAGCACGATCCGATAGCCCTCGGCGCGGAGCGCCTTGCAGGCCTGGACGCCGGAATAGTCGAACTCGCAGGCCTGGCCGATCACGATCGGGCCGGCCCCGATGATCAGGATGGAGGTAATGTCGGTCCGCTTGGGCATCAGGCGTCTCGCGCGCGCAGGGACGGCCGGCGCGCGGGGGCGCGCACCTGGAGCCTTGCGGGAGTGGGGCTAAGCGGCGGGTCTAGAGACTGTGACCCGCAGGGGCAAGCGCCCAGCGCGGACGCCGCTTTCCAACTCGACATTCAAGCCGCTAAGGCTGAACGCGGAAACGGGGGCTGCAGCCATGAAGGTTTGGACGCGATCTATGGCGGCCTCAGCGGTCGGGTGGACGCTGCTGGCTCATCCGGTCTTGGCCGCAGAGCGCGACAGCCACGTGTGGCAGGCCGCCCAGGCGGCGCGCCCGGCCGAGCTGGCCTTGTTGAAGCAGATGGTGAACATCGACAGCGGCACAGGCGACGCCGCTGGCTCCAACGCCATCGAGGATATCCTGACACCTCGGCTCAAAGCCCTGGGCGCTCAGGTCCAGACCCTGCCCGCCGAAGCGCACGGGCTCGGCGACAACCTGGTGGCCGTGCTGAACGGATCCGGGCGCAGCCGCATCCTGATCATCTGCCATCTGGACACCGTCTTCCCGGCCGGAGAGGCGGGGCGTCGTCCCTATACGGAAAAGGGCGACAAGGCCTATGGGCCCGGCGTCTCGGACGAGAAGGGCGGCGTGGCCGAGGCGATCAGTTCGCTTGAGCTTTTGAAGCAACTCGGCGTGAGCGACTACGGCCGCATCACCCTCCTAGCCGAAACCAGCGAGGAGACCGGCTCGCCAGGGACCCATGCCCTGATAGAGCGCCTCTCGCGTGAGGCCGACGTAGAGCTGAACATGGAGCCGGGCGACGAGCCGGACGCCATCACCGTCTGGCGCAAGGGGTCGACGACCTACACCATCACCGTCCATGGCCGTGCGGCCCATGCGGGCGTGGACCCGCAGGACGGCCGCAACGCCGCGGTGGAGCTGATCCACCAGCTTGGCGCCGTCGAGGCCATGCCCCACGAGGGCGACGGATTGACCGCAAACCTAACCACGCTGAAGGCGGGCGACCGGGTCAATGTCATCCCCGATCTCGCGGTGGCGAACGTGAACGTGCGGGTGCGCGAGGCGGGCCAGCTCGCGGGCGTCCAGTCTGCGCTGCAAGCACGCGCCCAATCGCCCATGGTGGCGGACACCAAGGTCGTTGTGACCTCCACCCCGGCCTTCCCGCCGCTCCCGACCAACCCCCGGACCCAAGCCCTGGCCGGGCAGGCGCAAGTCATCTACGCCGGCCTGGGTCGTCCCCTAGGCCTTGCGGGTAATGGCGGGGCGTCGGAGTCCGCCCTGGCCTATCAGGCGGGCGCTGTGGCGCTGGATGGCCTCGGCCCAGTCGGCGGCGGTTTTCATAGCGCGCGTGAGTACCTGGAACTCGGCACGGTGACGCCGCGGCTCTACCTGCTCACTGAGTTGCTGATCGCGCTGGGACGATCGGCGCCGCAGTGGGCGACCGGGCGATAAAATGTGCGTTGCGCTGAATCAAAACTGAGCAAGCGCCAGGGAGAGGACGGCCGGCTTAGCAGAAGGCGCCTCAGGCGCCTTGGCGGCCAACGTAGCAGCGGGTGCGAGTGTATTGCGCGTGGCCGCAACAGGCTCGGGCTTGACCTCAACTGGTGCAACGGCCGGCAGCTTCAAGACCACCGCCTCAGGCTTAGCTGCTGAAAGAACTGCCGCCGCCGGAGCGGTGTTGGCAGGTGTTGGATACAGCGTGACCCTTATCCGCCCATCGGCCGGACCCTGAACCTGCGTAATCGCGGGCGAAGGTTCCAGTTGAGCGATCTGTACCGCTGCGGAGCCACTGGACAGAGGTGTCTGGTGGAACATCGCCGGTGCGCCCGCGCGACTGCCCAGGCGATAGAAGATGTGCGCGCCGATCTGAGCCACCTTGAGCAGGCCGGTGAAAGGGTTCGACCGTGCGGCCTGAAACTGGGTCGCATCGCCCACCACAGCCATCACCGCTCCGTGCATCTCGCCGGACGCGATCGCCTCCGCTCGACGCCAGGCTGCGCTCTCGATAGGCGATTGGCGGCTGCTGCAGGCGAAGGAGAACTGGCAGCCCGACGCCGTGCGTTGATGCACCACCGCACAGACCGTCTTTGGAAAGGCCGGATGGCGGACACGGTTCAACACCACTTGGGCGACCGCCTGCTGGCCTGCCGCCGTCTCGCCCCGCGCCTCGAAGTAGACCGCTTCGGTCAGGCAATGCAGGTCGTTCGGCGCGTCGGACACCTGCTGGAACCGGAAGGGCTGCGCCAGCCCGGCCAGGCTGAACCTGCTCCGCAACGCGACCTCGGCGGTTCTGCTAGAAGCCGGCGAAGGCGCGGCGGAAGAGACGACGGCTGACTTATAGGCGCCCTTAGCAATACTGGGTGTAGCGATAGCCTGGAGTTGGCTAGACGCCGCGGGCGGCGGCGGCGGAATAGATCGCCCTCCACCCACGAGATAGACCGCTCCGACGACGAGGCCTGCGCCGGAGCCGAGCGCCATGGCGGCGACCAGCGCACGCACGTCTTCGGCGCGCGTCCGTATGTAGTTAGGCAAAACGTTCAGTCCTGATCGGCGAGGGCGTCCGCCCCCCGAAGATGACCCCGATCGAACCCTGCGACCCTGGGGATTAGCGTCGATGCAAAGCTACGCAAATCGACAGCAAAATGGTTTAGACGGAGTCAATGTGGCCAAAGCTTGTCGCTGGCGAATCACAGAGACTGTAGCATCACCTTGACGCAGCAAGAAACCACGTCCCCGCGGCGAATCGCGCCCCCGCCCCGAGGTGACTGGACGCGATGGACAAGGGCCTGCAAAAGGGCGGCGCTGTCTGTATGCCTGTTTTCGAGACCGCCAAGCGGACTTTCCTGAATGCGTAGAACCCTCGTCGCCGCCGTCGCGCTGGCCCCCCTTTGCCTCGTGGCGGGCCGCGGCGTCGCCTTGGCGACCGATACGGTGACCAGCGGACAGACCGCGCCGATCGCCACGGCGACGGTTGCGACCGGCGGTGACAGCATTGATATCACCTCCGGCGGTTCGGTGACGATCAGCACTCCCGCCGCCGCGGTGACTCAAAACAGCGGAACCGTCGCCACGCCGAACAATGTCAGCGTGGAAGGCTCGATCAGCCTCACCGGGGTGAACACCTCCACCGGCATCCTGGGCACGGGCGGGGTCGGCTCGATCACCAATAGCGGCGCGATCACCAATTCCGAGAGCTACACGCCGACCACAAACGGCGACGGCTTTCCGGAATCGCCTTTCGCCATGACTGGGAGCACCGGCCGCTACGGCATCCGTCTGACTGGCCCCCTGGTTGGGGATGTCGACAACATCGGTACGATCACCGTCAAGGGCGACCAGTCCTTCGCCATCTCCGTCGAAAGCCCGCTGAGCGGCAGCCTCTTCAACTCCGGCTCGATCTCCTACACCGGCGACAACGGCGCCGCGATCCAGTCCACGGCCACGGGCTCGATCGGCGGCCGGGTGCTGATCACCGGAACGGTCACCTCGCAGGGCACCAATTCCAGCGCCGTGGTGCTGAACGGTGATGTTCTAGGCGGCTCGGCCGGCGCGCCCAGCATCGCCATCTACTCCGCGATCACCGGCACCGGCTACGCCACAAGCGTAAGACCCACCACCACCAGCACGCTGAACGACCTGCAGGAGACCACCAACGCCAATCAGGTGGAGCAGTCCGCCGGTGCGGTGATCATCAACGGCAACGTCGCCAACGGCATCTTCATCGGCTCACCCCCGGTCGGCACGACCACGACCACAGGCGCCACCGTCGATCTGGACGGGGACGGCATCGCCGACATCGCCGAGGGTTCGGGCTCGATCACGAATTTCGGCAGCGCCCCGGCCTTGACCATCGGCGCGACGACCAAAGCCACCACGATCGGGGTGGTGGGCGGAACCGACAGCGATGTCGGCCTGCCTGCCGGGTCGAACAACAACTTCGGCCTGATCATCCGCGGAGCGGTCTCCGGGCAAGGGCTGTTCGACGGCGTCACCACCACGGGCCTGCAAATCGGCTCCGGGGTCGCTGGAACCGGCGTGACGATCGATGGCGGGGTTCGCGTTGTGGGCAGCGTCAGCGCCAACAGCTACGAGGCCGACGCCTTCGCGATCCACATCATGGCGGGCGCGACGGTCCCTGAAATCCGCAACGAGGACTTCATTGAGGCGAACGTCGCCAATTCGGTGGTGGGGGTCACCAACCCCGTGTCGACGCTGAACCTCAGCGCCGCCTCGACCGGCATCCTGATCGATTCTGGCGCCGCGGTCGGCGCCATCAGCAACTTCGGCACCCTACAAGCCACCGCCAATGGCGACGCCATGACGGCGGTCGCCATCCGGGACCTGTCGGGGACCGTGACGTCGGTGCTGAACGAAGGCGTGATCAACGCCGTGGTGACACCGATCACCGCCAACCTGATCGAGCCAAGCGGCACGACCACCGCCATCGACCTCAGGGCCAACACCACTGACGTTACCCTGACGCAGGAGGTCAATCCCAATCCGATCGCCGTGGAGGTGAGCACCACCACCGACTCCGCCGGGGTCGTGACCACCACCGCGGCCCTGACGACGGCCACGGCCACGACATCTGTGACCACCACGACCACGACGGCAGGGGTCACCACCACAACCACGACAACCACGCCGACCTACCCTCAAATCGTGGGCGACGTGCTGCTGGGCAGCGGGAAGAACACGGTCAATATCCTCGGCGGCAGCGTCACCGGCGCGCTGAGTCTCGGAAATAACGATGCCGACAGCTTCACCCTCGGCCAATTGGCCAACACGGCGACAAACACTGTGGCTCAGGTCGCCATCTACGAAGGCGCCCTGAGCTATGGTGGGAATGGCCTGGCGCTGAACGTCGTCAACGGCAGCCTGATCAACACCAACGCCGCAACCCTGAACCTGTCGAGCCTGCATGTGGGCGGCAGCGGGCTGCTCTACGCCGCCATCGACCCGAGCAACAGCGCCCACACGCTCTACAATGTCAGCGGAACGGCGACCCTCGACGCGGGCGCCCAGATCGGGATTTTCCTGAAGTCCCCACTTTTTAACGAGACGACCTTCAATATCATCCAGGCCGGCGCCCTGGTGGACAACACCGGCGGTGCGCTTTCCCTGGCGCAGGTGCCGTTCGTGCTGGTTGCGACCGAATCTTCGAACGCCGCGACAAACACCATCTCGGTGGATCTCCGCCGCGCCACCGCCGCCGAGCTGCAGCTGAACGGCCCTGAGAGTTCGGCGCTGAACGGGGTCTATACTTCGCTATCCAACGATCCCTCTCTCGAGGCTGCGGTGCTGGGCCAGTACAGCCGCGCGGGCTTTCTGAACGTCTACGACCAGTTGCTGCCCGACTATGCCGGCGGCGTGTTCGAGCTGACGCTCGCGGCGTCGGATGCGGTGACCCGCGCCACCTCCCGGGTGAACGACATCGAGAACCCCAGCGGCACCCGCGGCGCCTGGGCGGAAGAGGTCGCCTACGGCGTCAACCAGAGCCGCTCGGCCTCTTCGGCCGGCTTCCAGGGCGGTGGGTTCGGCTTCGTCGGCGGGATCGAAGGCGGCGGCGCGGGCCTGGGCGCGTTCGGGCTCACCGGCTCGTTCCTGACCGGCGACATCAAGGATCCCCATTCGCCGGGCGACAACCTGTCGAGCTTCTCGGAAGGCGAAGGCGGGGCCTACTGGCAGGCCCAGCTGGGCGGCTTACGCGCCGACGCCCGAGTAGCGGGCGGTTACGTCCTCTACGCCAACCGCCGCGAGCTGCTGCTGAAAGACGTAAATGGAAACGTCACTCTGGACCGCGCGTCCAAGGCCAGCTCCTCCGGCTATACCGCGACGGGCCACTTCGGCCTGGGCTACCAGACCCCGCAGATCGGCTGGATATATTTCCGACCGCAGGTCCATGGCGACTACTTCTATCTCGACCAGGGCGCCTATACCGAACACAACGGCGGCTCGGCCGCCGGCGACGGCTTCGACCTGTCCGTCGCCCAGCGCAACGGCAACGAGGCCAGTGGCGTCGCCTCGCTGGTCACCGGCGTCACCTTCGGCCAGGGCTTCAAGTGGCGTCCGGAGCTTGAGCTCGGCTATCGAGACGTCTTCTCCGGCACCTCCGGAAACACCACGGCCAATTTCCAGAACGGTTCGCCCTTCACCATCTCACCCGATTCCATCAAGGGCGGCGGTCCGCTGGCGAGGGTGGATATCAAGGCGGACACCGACTTCTACGAACTGAACCTGGAAGCGGGTGCGGAGAACCGCACCCATTTCACCGAAGGCGACGTGCGAGTGAGCGTGCGCGTCCTTTTCTGATCCCTCATCCCCCGCTAGCAATGTCGCGGGACGGGGGGACGATCATGGGCGTGCTGGACGATCTAAGGGCGCTCGACAAGGATCAGCGCTCGGCCTTCCTGGCCAGCTTCCTAGGCTGGACGCTAGACGCCTTCGACTTCTTCCTGCTGACCTTTGTAGTCAAGGCGATCGCCGCCGACTTCCATGTCAAGCCGCCGGCGGTCCAGGCGGCGATCTTCCTGACCCTGGTGGCGCGCCCCTTCGGAGCGGTCTTCTTCGGCTGGCTGGCGGACAAGTTCGGCCGTCGACCGATCCTGATGATCGACGTCCTGCTCTATTCCGCCCTCGAGCTCGCCTCGGCCTTCGCACCCAGCCTGGTCACTCTGCTCGTCCTACGGACCCTGTTCGGCTTCGTCATGGGCGGGGAATGGGGCATCGGCGCCTCCCTGGCCCTGGAGTCTATTCCGGCGCGCTCACGCGGGATCGTGTCGGGTATCCTGCAGGAGGGCTATGCGGTCGGACAGCTGCTCGGCGCGGTGGTCTTCGCCTTCGCCTATCCGCACTTCTCCCAGCTTTTCCCCCACATCGCCAGCTGGAGGATGTTGTTCGTGGTGGGCGTAATCCCGGCCCTGCTGGTCTTCTACATCCGGCGTAACGTGAAGGAGAGCCCGGCGTTCGAGACGTCGCGCGGGCAGCCCCACCGAGGTCTGGACGTGATCCGCACCCTCGGCCAGCACTGGAAGCTGCTGATCTACGCCGTGGCTCTTATGGCCTGCTTCAACTTCTTCAGCCACGGCACCCAGGACAATTACGCCACCTTCCTGGAGGTGCAGCACGGCTTCAAGCCGCAGACGGTGGGCCTGCTCACCGCGGTGATGAACCTGGGCGCCATCACGGGGGGCCTGAGCTTCGGCGCCTGGTCGGAAGTGATCGGGCGGCGGCGCGCCATCGTCATCGCCGCCCTGCTCGCCTTGCCGATCATCCCGCTGTGGGCGTTCGCGCCTACGCCGATCCTGCTGGGGCTTGGTGGGTTCCTAATGCAGATTTCGGTTCAGGGCGCGTGGGGTGTGGTGCCCGTGCACCTGAACGAACTGTCGCCGAAGAATGTGCGAGGCACCTTTCCAGGCGCGGCCTATCAGTTCGGCAACCTGATCGCCGCCTACATCGTGCCACTGCAGGGTCAGCTAGCCCAGGCCAGACCTACGGCCCAGGGCACGCCCAACTACGGCCTCTCCCTTGCCATCGTCGCCGGTGCGACCGCGGTCGTACTGGCGCTACTCACCTGGTTGGGCCCGGAAGCCAAAGGAAGGTCGTTCGAGTCCTAAGCCTTACACTTCACACGCCGTAAGGCCTTCCTCCAGCACGCCCCGGTCTAGGTTCCGGCCGATGAAGACCATGCGGCTATAGCGCCGCTCCCCGTCCTTCCATGGGCGCTGAAGGTCGCCTTCCATGATCATGTGGACGGCCTGGAACACCAATCGCCGATCCTCGCCTTTAATGTCGAGGATGCCTTTAGCCCTCAGGATATCGGGGCCTTGTCGCTGGAGCAGATCGTTCAGCCACTGGGTCACCCGCTGGCCATCCAACGGTCGCTCCCTCTGCAATGCGACGCCCGCAATATCCTGATCCGCATGGGCATGGCCGCCATGGGCGTGGGTGTGCGTATCGGAGGCGCAATGCTCGTAATGAACATGCCCGGCTTCCCCATGTTCGGGGTTTAGAAACTCGGGCTCCAGCTCCAAAATACGGTCAAGATCGAAGCCGCCTCGTTCCAGGATCAGCTTCAGGTCAACCTCGGACCGTTCCGCCCGATGGATGGGAGCCAGCGGATTGAGCCCACGCAAACGGCGCTCGACCTCCGTCAACTTGGCCTCATCGACGAGGTCAGTCTTATTCAGAACAATCTGGTCCGCGAACGCCACCTGCTCGCGCGCCTCGCGAGAGTCGTCCAACCTCAGCAAGACGTGCTTGGCGTCGACCACCGTAGTGACGCTGTCCAGCCGCGTCTTGGCGCGCACGTCCTCATCGACGAAGAAAGTTTGGGCGACGGGCCCAGGATCGGCGAGCCCCGTGGTCTCCACGATCACTGCGTCAAAGGCGCGCCGGTCTGCGGTCTGGCGGCGCATGAGCCCGGCGAGCACCCGGATCAGGTCCCCCCTGACCGTGCAGCAGACGCAACCGTTGTTCATCTCGAACACCTCCTCGTCGCTGCGCACGATGAGGTCGTTGTCGATGCCGATCTCGCCGAATTCGTTGACGATCACCGCATAGCGGCGGCCGTGATCCTCTGTCAGTATGCGGTTGAGCAGGGTGGTCTTGCCAGCCCCGAGATAACCCGTGAGGACCGTCACGGGGATCGGCTGCACACCTGTCGGCGCGATCTGCGGGAGTTCGGGAGCGAGGTCAGACATGACCTGCATGTGGAGCCTACACCTACAGGACGGAAGACCTAACGCGCCCTTGTAGATTGGACGGTTTCGCCCATACTTTCCCGATGCCTCGCGCACTCGGTCAGATTGACGCCCGCAAGCATCAGGCCATCCTGGACGCTGCTGCAGAGGTGCTGGCGGAGCGGGGCATCGGCGCGCCGATCGAGGAGGTCGCCCGCCGTGCTGGGGTCTCCAAACAGACCATCTACAACCACTATGGCTCCAAGACCGAGCTCGTGCGCATTCTGGTCGAGCGTCGGCGCAGCTTGGTGACGGCCCTGCTCGACGAGGCGCCGCCCGACCAAGCGACCGAGGTCACCCTTGCGGCGTACGCTCAGGCCATCCTCGAAGTCATGATGTCTCCTGGATCGCTTCAGCTTGTCCGAATGGCCATCACCAGCGCCATCGAAATGCCCGAACTCGCCCGCGCCATCTACGACGCCGGGGCCGGCGCTTCGAGCAGACGACTGGCCGAGTTCCTGCAACATCGCCCGGAACTCGATATTGAAAATCCGACCCGGGCTGCGGACGTGTTCGTCGGTATGGCCACAGGGCGGCTCCAAACCCGAATACTCATGGGGGTGGAGTCGGGCTTCACGCCCGATCAGGTTCCGGCCCGGGCGGTGGAGGCGGCGGCCAGGTTCGTGCGGGCTTATCGGCGCGTACCTGCCGGCTGATTATGCGCCGCTGAGGCGTTGGCAGATGCTGTCGAGCTGGTCCAGGCTCGCGTAACGCACCCGTACCTCTCCCTTCCCGTCTTGATCGGCGATCTCGACCTTCAATCCCAGCGCCTCGGATAAGTCTTGCTCAAGCGCATGGGTGTCGGCGTCTTTGAGAGGGAGAGCTAGCGGGGGAGGCTTAGGTGAAGCCGATGTTGCAGGACCTCCTTGCGCCTTACGCGCCAGCGCCTCCGACTGACGGACAGTTAAATCTCCGTCGACAATGGTCCGGGCCAGGCGTTCTGGATCGGGGGCCGCGGCTATGGCGCGGGCATGTCCCGCAGACAGGCGACCCGCTTCCAGATGATCGCGCACCGCGCTCGGCAGGTTGAGCAGCCTCAAGGCGTTGGCGACATGACTGCGGCTCTTGCCGACGGTCTTGGCCACGGCCTCCTGGGTCCGGCCAAAACGGTCTAGAAGCAGCTTATAGCCTTGAGCCTCTTCCAGGGCGCTCAGGTCCGTGCGCTGGACATTCTCGATGATGCCGATCTCAGCCACTTCTACATCGTCAAACTCGCGCACGAGAATGGGAACGCTGTGCAAGCCCGCCCGCTGGGCCGCCCGCCAGCGCCGCTCGCCGGCGACGATCTGAAACTCGCCGGCGGCCCCGGGCGCCGGACGCACGAGGATCGGCTGCAGCACACCCCGTTCACGTATCGAGGCCGAAAGCTCATCAAGCTCCATTTCTCCGAAGTGACGCCTTGGCTGGTCCGGATTGCGACGAAGCAGCTCGATGGCCATCTGCTGAGGCCCCGTGGAGCTCTGCTCGTCCTTAAACCCGCCAGCCGCCTGAGGATCGACCTCGTCCATGAGCGCAGACAGGCCTCTCCCTAACCCCCGGCGTCCCGCCTCAACCATGCTCATCCCTCACGCGTCCATCGCCGCCACACGCCGAAGCCGCTCTCGGCCTAGCAACTCGCTTGCTAAGCGCATGTACGCTTGGCTACCAGCGCAGGCCACATCGTAGACGAGCGCAGGCTTGCCGTATGAAGGGGCTTCAGAGACGCGTACGTTGCGCGGAATCACCGTCTTGTAGACCTGATCCCCGAGATGGGAACGGACGTCCTGTTCCACCTGGGCGGACAAGCTGTTGCGTCGGTCGTACATGGTCAGCACGACACCCTGTATCTCCAGCCTAGGATTAAGGCTCCCTCGGACCAGCTCGACGGTTCGTAGAAGCTGGGTCAAACCCTCTAGCGCAAAGAACTCACATTGAAGCGGGACGAGGACGGCGTTTGCTGCGGTCATCGCGTTGACGGTCAGCAGATTCAGCGATGGTGGACAATCTATCAGGACATAACGGTAGGCCGGTGTCTCCAAGCTGAGAGCGGAGAGGGCGTCTTTCAAACGGTAGCTTCGCCGCGATTGAACGCCGAGCTCAAGCTCGATCCCTGAAAGATCCGCGTCCGATGGAAGAAGGTCGAGCCCGGGTACGGAGGTGGCGACTTTCGCCTCGACCAATGACTTCCCGCCGATGAGGACGTCATAGGTGGTCAAAAGTCGCCGGGCTCTTGGGACGCCAAGGCCTGTTGAGGCGTTTCCCTGGGGATCAATGTCGAGCAACAGAGTTCTTTGCCCAACCGCCGCCAGAGCTGTGGCGAGATTGATAGCCGTAGTGGTCTTGCCGACGCCGCCCTTCTGGTTGGCGATGGCGAGGACTCGCACTGGATCGGACTTAGCTGGCACGCGTCAGGCTCTCGACACGTAGTATTCGACCTGAGGGGTCGCTGAGGCTCGGTAAAAGCTCCTCCCTAAAGCGCCACGCTCGCCGGGCTTCGATCAGTTCGGCCTCGACAGCTCGGCCCTTCAAAAACAACCCTCTCGCGCCTTGATGGAAGAATGGGGCGGTATATCCGAAGAGTCTCACCAACGGTGCACACGCTCGGGCCGTCACGATCTGAACCCCCGCAGGTGGCTCCAACGCCTCTGCTCTAACGTGATGCACTTCGGCGGGGAGGTCGAATTGGCTCACCATGGCCTCCAGAAAACGGGCCCGCTTGGCCATGCTTTCCACGAGGTGCACCTTAGCCCCTGGCCGGCCTTTCAGGAGTATCGCCAACACGATACCGGGAAAGCCCGCACCTGCCCCGATGTCCGCCCAGCGTATGGCCGAATGTTCCACGTGCAACAGTTGGGCGCTGTCCAGAGCATGCCGCTCCCAAAATTCGCCCAACGCCGACGGCCCTACCAAATTCATCACCGCATTGCCTGACGCCAGGCAAACGTAGAAGCTTTGCAGGTCCTCAAGCTGTTCTGGCCGGACAGGCAGCGCGCGGGCAAAATCTTCAGCGCTCGACACGACCCTATGTATCGTCATTATGCGGTGACGGACTGACGCTTTGCGTAGCCCAGCAACGACGACAACGCACCGGGCGTCATACCCTCAATGCGACTTGCTTGACCCAGGGTTTGCGGTCGCGCCGCCGTCAACTTCTCGCGGACTTCGTGGGAAAGGCCCCCGACCTGAGAATAATCCAGCGGATGGGGTAGTGTGAGCCTTTCATCACGGCGGAAGGCCTCCACATCAGCCGCTTGCCGGGGAAGGTATCCGGCGTAGAGAGCATCAATCTCTATCTGCTCGGCCACGTCGCTGGGCCATCGCGCTAACTCCGGCCAGTAGTTCGACAGGCGGTTGATCGTCACGCCGGGTTGGGCCAGCAGTTGATCGAGGCTTCGGCGGCGGCCATCCGCATTGACGTGGATACCCAACTCGGTCGCTTCTGCTGTAGACAACGTTAGCGCCGAAACGCGAGCTCGCGCCGTCGTCAAAGCCGCCATTTTGGCCTCGAAAACCTTGGCACGCTCGCGCCCCACCAAGCCTAATTCCAGTCCTCGCTGGGTCAATCTTTGGTCAGCGTTATCGCATCTTAGGGTCAGCCGGAATTCCGAGCGGCTGGTGAACATGCGGTAAGGTTCCGTAACACCGCGCGTTATTAGGTCATCTATGAGTACACCCAAGTAACCCTCGTCTCGTCCAAACCCCACTCCCACCTGGCCGCCCGAGAATCGAGCCGCGTTCAGACCCGCGATCAGACCTTGCGCGGCGGCCTCTTCATAGCCTGTTGTCCCGTTGATCTGACCGGCTAAATAGAGTCCGGCGTATTTCGCAAGTTGGAGCGTAGGCTCGAGCTCCCGCGGGTCTACATAGTCATACTCAATGGCATACCCGAACCTGGCTACCTCGACGTTTTCAAGACCGGGGATGGTTCGCAGAAATGCGCTTTGAGACCCGGGCGATAGGGAGGTGGAAATCCCGTTAGGATAGATGATGTCGTCGTGGCGACCTTCAGGCTCAAGAAAGATCTGGTGCCACGTCTTATCCGCAAAACGCACAACCTTGTCTTCAATCGATGGACAGTAACGAGGTCCACGTCCTACCGTCTTGCCGCCGTAAGCAGCAGACTCCCCAAGACACTTGGTTATGATTTCATGCGTGATTTGTGTAGTGTGTGTAACACCACAGGCCATTTGATCTGATGTTAGCAAGCCGGTCATGTATGAAAAGCCGACGGGTTGAGCATCGCCTTCTTGGCGCTCGACTTTCAACCAGTCGATTGTCTTTCCACGCAGCCGGGCTGGCGTTCCGGTTTTCAGCCGACCCATCCGTAGGCCTAGATCATAGAGCCTTCGGCCTAGCGCGACGGCTGAAGGGTCGCCGTGGCGACCGGCCGGGGTCGTCATCTCTCCGCAGTGGATGACGCCGTTCAGGAAGGTGCCGGTGGTCAGCACTACCGCGCCCGCCTTGATGATCTCGCCGCTGGCGGTGACTACTCCGGTCACTCGCTCCCCCTCAACCACGAGGTCGTCCACCGCCGCCTCGAGCAGGGTGAGGTTCGGATAGTTGCGCAGCAACTCCTGGGTGGTTGTGCGGTAGATGGCACGATCGATTTGCGCCCTTGGCCCGCGAACGGCTGGGCCTTTGGATCGATTGAGCAAGCGGAACTGAATACCAGCTACGTCCGCAAGGCGACCCATCAGGCCATCGAGAGCATCCACCTCTCTGACAAGGTGACCCTTGCCCAGCCCTCCGATCGCGGGATTGCACGACATCTCTCCAAGACGCGCGAGATTGTGGGTCACCAGGGCTGTGTTCGCTCCGAGCCGTGCCGCGGCCGCCGCGGCTTCACACCCGGCATGGCCCCCGCCGACGACTAAGACGTCCCATGTCGATCTTGCGGTCATGGGTAGGATGTATTGCGTCGGGGGTCGGCCGTCGAGAGGTTCGCGTCCCCAATGTTCCACGTGGAACACCTACTTTCCTATGCAGAAGCTCGCAAACACTCGGTCGAGCACAGCTTCGGGGTTGGTGCGGCCCGTCACCGCTTCCAAACTGCGGATCGCCAGACGTACATCCTCAGCGACAAGCTCGGCGCCAAGCCGCTGCGCACCACTCGCTCGCTCGAGGTGTATCAATGCTTGTTCCAACAGCGCCCGATGGCGTAGCCGGGTCACCGCTGGAAACTCCGCATCTGCGGCCGATAAGTGGGAAGCTAGATAACCGTGCAGCTCATCGACCCCCGAAAGAGTCGCCACGGTCTTCACGACCACCACACCTGAAACCAGGCCCAAATCCGGTTTGGGAGCGAGGTCTGACTTGTTCAAGGCCAGCACGTCGCCCGGGCGGATTTGATCAAAAACAACCCGAAGGGTCTCGGGTCGACTTGCGTCGACAACGCCGATCCGAAGATCAGCCGCAGCAGCCCAAGCGGTCGCGCGGCGAACACCCTCGGCTTCTATTTCATGGCTGGTCTCATGCAGACCTGCGGTGTCGGCGAGGATGGCCAGCTGACCGCCAAAGCTGAGCGGCACCTCTATGACGTCGCGCGTCGTTCCGGCCACGGGCGTGACGATCGCCGCGTCCCGGCGCGACAAGGCGTTCAACAGGCTAGACTTGCCGACGTTGGGAGCGCCGATCAGGGCGATCCGAAAACCCTGCCGCACCCGCTCACCGCGGGTCTCATTTACAGCGCTCCGTATCTCAGCGCCAACCCGTTGCACGGGGGCCGTCGCTGCTTGTGCGACATCTTCCGGGACATCCTCGTCAGGGAAATCGACCTGCGCTTCCAGCAAGGACAGCGCATCTAGCAGCGCCACGCGCCAAGCTTCGTAGCGTCGCGACAGCGCTCCACCCAACTGCGCCAGAGCCTGGCGACGTTGGGCGCCGCTTTCGGCTTCGACAAGATCGCCGATCGCTTCCGCCTGAGACAAGTCCAGCCGACCGTTCTCAAACGCTCGGCGAGTGAACTCTCCTGGACCAGCCGGGTAGAGTCCCAGCGTCTGCAGCAGCTCGAGGATGCTGGAGACGACGGCCGCTCCCCCGTGAAGGTGAAGTTCGACACAGTCTTCGCCGGTAAAGCTTGCAGGAGCGGGCATCCAAAGCACCAGAGCTTCGTCGACTGTCTCGCCATCGGCGGTATGGAGTCGGCGCAGAGTGGCTCGCCGGGGCGCGGGCAGGCTGTCATCCGAAAGCGACCGCAACGCCTCGCCGGCTCTCTGACCAGAGACGCGAACAACGGCTATTGCGCCTCGGCCAGGCGGTGTGGCCAGCGCGAAGATCGTCTCGCGACAGCCGGCGATGCTCACCGCTTGGGAGCGACCCCCAGGCCTGGTCCGACTGCGGCGGACATGGCTTTCATGAACTGCTCCTGCGCCTGGCCGCCGAAGCTCATCCAGTTGCGCATCAACTCCTCGGGCTGCAGCAGGGCGACGTTAGAGCTCAGGCGAGAAGAGACCTCCTTGACCATCTGATCGTTCAGCGGGGTCACGTCCGGCAGGCCTAGAAACGCGCGCGCCTCCACCGGAGTGCATTCAGCCTCTACCCTGAATTTCATCATCGCCGCTCCGTCCGCAAAGCTAAGGTCAGGTATTCATGGATTGGAAGAACTCGGCATTGGTCTTGGTCTGACGCAGCTTGTCGAGCAGGAACTCGATGGCGTCCTGCGGACCCATGGGATTGAGGATGCGACGCAGCACATATGTCTTGGCCAGGACGTCCTTGGGGGTGAGCAGCTCTTCCTTCCGAGTGCCGGACTTCAGGATGTCCATGGCCGGGAAGACACGCTTGTCGGCGACCTTGCGGTCCAGCACGATCTCGCTGTTGCCGGTGCCCTTGAACTCCTCGAAGATCACCTCGTCCATGCGCGAGCCTGTATCGGTCAGGGCGGTGGCGATGATGGTCAACGAGCCGCCCTCCTCGATGTTGCGGGCGGCGCCGAAGAAGCGCTTAGGCCGTTGTAGCGCGTTGGCGTCCACGCCGCCGGTCAGCACCTTGCCGGACGAGGGCACCACAGTGTTATAGGCGCGGCCGAGGCGGGTGACGCTGTCCAGCAGGATCACCACGTCGCGCTTGTGCTCCACCAGCCGCTTGGCCTTCTCGATCACCATTTCGGCGACCTGGACGTGGCGACCAGCGGGCTCGTCGAAGGTGGAGGAGATCACCTCGCCAATCACTGTCCGTTGCATGTCGGTCACCTCCTCAGGCCGCTCATCGATCAGCAACACGATGAGGTAGCATTCGGGATGGTTCAGCGAGATCGACTTGGCGATGTTCTGCAGCATCATGGTCTTGCCGACCCGGGGCGGCGCCACGATCAAGCAGCGCTGGCCTTTGCCGAGCGGCGCCACGATGTCGATCACCCGGCCGGAACGATCCTTCAGAGTGGGGTCGCCCATCTCCATGGTGAAACGCTGCTCCGGATAGAGCGGGGTAAGGTTGTCGAAGTGGACCTTGTGCTTGATCGCCTCGGGGCTCTCGAAGTTGATCGTATCGACCTTGAGGATGGCGAAATACCGCTCGCCCTCCCGCGGCGCCCGGATCGGCCCTTCGCAGCTGTCGCCGGTACGCAGGCCGAAACGCCGGATCTGCGAGGGCGAGACATAGATGTCATCGGGGCCCGGCAGATAGTTGGCCTCGGCGGAGCGCAGGAAGCCGAAGCCGTCCTGAACCACCTCGAGCACGCCCGATCCAAAGATCTCCACCCCATCCTCGGCCAAGGCCTTTAGGATCGTGAACAGCATGTCCTGCTTTCGCATGGACGACGCGTTCTCGATCTCCAGGCTCTCGGCGAAAGCCACCAGTTCGGTGGACGGCTTGTCCTTCAGCTCCTGGAGCGACATGCGTGTGATGCCGCCGGCAGTTTCGGCGTCGACAGCCTCCGCGCCGACCTCGGCTGCGGGCGTGACTTCAAGTATTGCGTCGTCAGACATATGGAGCTCTTGCACGGAGGGCGGCGCGGAGCGGGTCCGGCCGGCGCGGCTCATCAGCCAGCGCTATGTGAGTGCGTCCGCCGGGTCGGGCTCGACCAGCAGCGGGGTCGTAAGGGCGGGGGAACGGCGCGACACGCCGAACGACCTAGAAACAACATGGAACGGCCTACCCGTCAAGATATCCGTCGCTTAGCCACCGCCGAACTTGGTGGTCACCGCCAGCACCATGAAGATGGCGAGTACGAAGGGTATCTCGTTCGTCGCGCGCCAGAAGCGCTCGGAGCGACGGTTCCGCCCCTCCGCAAAGGCGCGACGAGCACTCCCCAAGAACCCTTGATAGCCGAACATCAACACGACGCCGGTAAGCTTGACCGACATCCACGGCGAACCGAGAAAGGCGAAGCTGCCTCGCGCCTGGCTGTCGATCCAGATCAGACACAAACCTAGAGCGAGCGCCACCAGTGACGACGGCACCATGATGAAGCCGTAGAGCTTGCGTTCCATCTCCTTGAAGGTCTGGTCCATCTGGGAGCCCGCATCAGCGCGCATGTGGTAGACATAGAGGCGCGGCAGATAGAGCAGCCCGGCCATCCAGGCGATAATTGCAAGGATGTGCAGACCGATGAACAGGTTGTAGTTCACCTCTTTCCCTCCCCGCGATGATACGGGCACTGGGTCCAACGCAGGTCGCAGGCGCCGGCGCCCGGCGCGCATCCCGTGCGAAACAGCGACGCCGCCACAGTGCCTGCAAGCCCGGCGATGAAGGTGTCGTCGATCCCCAACGCCGGCGCGCGCAGGTAGGTGGGGCAGCCCTTGTCCCGCGCGAGATCGGCATAGTCACGGTCCAGCTCCACCACCGTCTCGATGTGCTCGGAGACGAACGCGATCGGCACCACCAGCACGCCCTTGCCCTCAGCCGCGGCCTGGGTGACCGCCTCCGGCGTGGAGGGCCCGATCCACTGCAGAGGGCCAACCCGGCTCTGATAGCAGACGCTCCAGTCCCATCCCGGCCCAAGCTCGCGCATGACTGCTTCGCAGGTCCGCTCGACCTGGCTCTGATAAGGATCCCCTCGCTTGATCACAGCCTTCGGCAGTCCGTGGGCCGAGAACAGCAACCGCAGGTTCTTTGGCTCGCCGGCCGCCTTGAAGGTGTCGCGGATAGCCCGGGCGTGAGCTGCGGCGAGGCTCGGCGCATCGAAATAGCAGCAGATTTCTCGGGAGCGCCCAGGCCCCTTATAGGCCTTGGTCCAGGCCTTGATCGAGGAGGCGGTCGTTGTGGTGGAATACTGGGGATAGAGCGGGGTCAGCACGATCTCGTCGGGAGCGAAGTCCTGAACCTGCCGCGCCGTAGCCTGGGAGAGCGGGTGCCAATAGCGCATGGCGATGAAGCACCGGGTCTCTATCCCCGGCAAGGTGCTGGTCAGGCGGGCCTGCAAGGCTTCGGCCTGCGCCATGGTGTCGCCAAGCAGGGGCGACGCCCCTCCCATGTGGGCGTAGTTCGCACTGGCCTCCTCCCGTCGACGCTTCGCCACCCAGCGGGCCAGGAGGGGTCGGATCGGCCAGGGCAGGCCGAAGATGGCGGGGTCGTTGAAAAGGTTGAACAGGAAGGGCTCGACCGCCGCCAAGCTGTCGGGACCCCCCAGATTGAACAACACCACCGCCAACCGGCGTGGAACAGCCGCAGCACTGGACGGAATGAGGGCCTTGGCCGCCTCAGCCATGCCCGACAACCCGGCCTATCACACGCTCCACATGCTCCACGGGCGTATCGGGAAGAACGCCGTGGCCCAGATTGAAGATATAGGGACCCGCCCCCCACTGCTCCAGCAATTGATCCACGCGCAGGTCGAGTGCAGGACCGCCCGCCCGCAGGAGCAAGGGATCCAGCGCGCCCTGGATGGTGCGTCCCGTAGCCTGGATGTCCCGGCCGAGCCCGGCGGACGCCTGGGTATCCAACGCCACGCCTTGCAGCTTCACCGCCTTGGCGTAATCGCTCACCAAAGACCCCGCGCCGCGCGGAAAGCCGATCACGGGCGCCGTGACGCCGGCCTCCCGAAGTCTGGCGACGAGGCGGCTGTGCGGGCCTATCACCAGACGCTCGAACAGGTCCTGAGATAAACCTTCGGCCCAGGATTCGAACAGCACCAGCGCCTGCGCTCCGGCCTTGGCCTGCATCGCCAGATAGCGCCAAGTGGCTTCGACCAGCACCTCCACCAAGGCGTCGATACGGTCCGGATCGCTATAGGCCATGGCCCGCGCCCGGGTGCGATCACTGGAGCGGCCCTCGAGCATGTAGGTGAGCACCGTCCAGGGGGCGCCGGCGAACCCGATCAGGGCGCGATCCGGCTCAAGCGCTTGGCGCACGGTGCCAAGGGTGCGCCCCACCGCCCCCAGCGCTTCGCCCACGCCCTCGATGTGCGCGTTCAGCACGTCCAGCGAAGGCAGCTCACCCAGCCGCGGGCCTTCGCCCGTTTCGAACCAGACATGCTGTCCTAGCGCCTGGGGGATCAGCAGGATGTCGGCGAAGACGATGGCCGCATCCAAGGGGAAACGCCGCATGGGTTGAAGGGTCGCTTCCGCAGCCTTTTCGGGATCGAGGCAGAAGCTGATGAAATCCGGGGTCGTGGCCCGTAGCGCCCGGTATTCCGGCAGGTAGCGCCCGGCCTGACGCATCAGCCAGATCGGCGGACGCGGCATGACTTCCCCGCTCAAGGCTCTCAGAAGGCGGGAAGGCTCCAGGGTTTCGCTCATGCTCGGCTTAGAGCCTGTGCGCGCTCCAGGCTCAAGTCGGCTGACCCGCTCTTCAAACTTAAAGATTCGTTAAGGAGACAGAGGAGGTTAGGAGGACGGTGGAAGATGGGGACAGTTAAGGCGGTTCTCCTGGGACGGGTCGAATGATCCACGGCTGTGAATCGCCTTGGTCCGCGACAAGCCGTCGCTTTTGTAAAGAGCGTGGAAAGAAGCGAATAAACTTCTAGAGTCAAACGGTTGTTCCCTAGGCTGATTTCAGAAGACGGAGGACTTCAGCGGCTTCGTCGCCGGACTCCCCAGGCGGCTGTGGAGCGTCGGGAGCTGGTGACCGTTAACGATCCAGCAACGCTTTTGTCCAAAATGTGTCACAAGCCGGAACCCTGGGAGAGAGCGGCCGCCTTGCGAGGTGTTTCAATCCCCAGGCTGGCGGCGCAATATCCCCAAATCGGTCCCCAGCATTATGCTGCGACCGTCCGAAGCACCCCTGCAGGCAAGCGTCGTCTCAAGGTCTCCATGAGTTCATCGCCGCAGCGGCTGGCCACCTATTTTCACGTCCACCTCCTCTCCGACTCCACCGGGGAGACGCTGAACGCCATCACCAAGGCGGTGTGCGCCCGCTTCGACAACGTGCTGCCGATCGAGCACATCTATCCGCTTGTGCGTTCGCCCCGTCAGTTGGAGCGTGTGCTGCGCGAGCTGGAGGCTGCGCCCGGCGTGGTGGTCCACACCATCGTGGATCGGGAGATGCGGGTGGCGTTGGAGGACGGTTGCCGCCGGGTTGAGTGTCCGTGCATGGCGGCGCTTGACCCCATGACCGCCGCCTTCGGGCGTTATCTGGGCGCCTCGCTCACCACCCGGGTCGGCGTCCAGCATGCGTTGGACAGCGACTACTTCAACCGGATCGAGGCGCTGAACTACGCCATCGGCCACGACGACGGGGCGGGCGGCCAGGATCTCAACTCTGCAGATGTGATCCTGGTCGGCGTCAGCCGCACCTCCAAGACCCCGACCTCCATCTATCTGGCGCACCGGGGCGTGCGCGCGGCCAACGTGCCCCTGGTGCCCGGAGCGCCGTTGCCGGAGAAGCTGTTCAGCGTCAGCCGGGCGATGATCGTGGGCCTGCTGGTTTCGCCTGACCGGCTGATCCAGATCAGGCGCAACCGCCTGCTCTCGCTGAACGAGACGCGGGAGAGCACCTACATCGACGTGGACGCCGTGCGCGAGGAGACCGTGCGCGCCCGCCGCCTGTTCGAAGCCCAGGGCTGGCCCGTGATCGACGTGACGCGACGTTCGGTGGAGGAGACGGCGGCGGCGATCATCAACCTGCTTCACACGCGCAACGTGCCAGGACCAAGCGAGCCCCTGGCGTGAACCGGCTGATCCTGGCGTCGCGCAGTCCGGCGCGCGCGCGGCTGCTGGCCGAGGCGGGGCTGGATTTCGAGATCAAGGCGTCGAGGGTGGATGAGCAAGCGCTGAAGACCTCGGCGCTCCAGGACGGCCTGACCCCGCGCGAGATCGCTGTGCGCCTCGCGGAGGCCAAGGCGCGCGATGTCGCCCAGCTCACCGAAGGCTTGGCGATCGGCGCCGACCAGACGCTCGATCTCGACGGGCGTCTGTTCGACAAGCCGGTCACACTCGATGCCGCCCGCGCCCAGTTGATGGCCCTGCGTGGCCGCACCCACCAGCTTCACGCCGCCATCGCCCTGGTCGACGGCCACCGGGTGGTCTGGCGCACAGTGCAAAGCGTCAGCCTGCAGGTCCGCGGATTCAGCGACGCGTTTCTCGACGCCTATCTGGCGAGAGAAGGCGAGGCGTTGCTGGGTTGTGTCGGGGCCTATCGGCTGGAGGGGCTGGGTGTGCAGCTCTTCGAGCAGATCGACGGCGACTATTTCACCGTGCTGGGCTTGCCGTTGCTGCCTCTGCTCGCGGCTTTGCGCACCTTGGGGCATCTGGCTCCGTGAGGGAGCACTCCTCTATCGCACCTGAAAGTTGGACGGGCGCGGCTCCGACAGGCGCCGCACGCGTCGCGGCGGTGGTCGGCGCACCGGTGCGCCATTCCCTTAGCCCGCTGATCCACAACGCATGGATCGCGGCGGCGGGTCTGGACGCCGCCTACATACCCATGGCTCCCGCCCGCAATGGCCTCAAGGCGCTGGTGGACGGTCTGCGGGGCGGCGTTCTGGTCGGCTTGAACGTCACGCTCCCCTTCAAGGAGGAGGCCCTGAAACTGGCCGACCGGGCCGAGCCCGCCGCCCGCGCCGCCGGAGCGGCCAACCTGCTGCTGTTCCATCCCGACGGCGAGGTGGAGGCGCGCAACACCGACGGGATCGGCCTGCTGCGCGCCTTCGCCGAGCAGGCGCCGGACTGGGGGCCGCACGCCGGCCCGGTGCTGGTGCTGGGGGCGGGCGGCGCGGCGAGGGGGGCTGTGGCGGCCTTGTACGCCGCAGGTGCGCAGGTGCGGGTCGCCAACCGCACGGCGATCCGCGCCCACGCCCTTGCGGACGACTTCCCGGGGGTGCGCGCCTGGGGTCTGGAAGACATTGCAGAGGCGGCGATCGATCTCTCAGCCATCGTCAACGCCACGTCCGCCGGGCTTGAGGACGCGGGCGGGCTTGAATTGCCCTGGGCCAAGGCGCCTTCGACCGCCGTGGTCATGGACATGGTCTATCGGCCGCTGCAGACGCGGCTGCTTCGCCAGGCCCGGGCGAGCGGGCGGCCGACGGTGGATGGTCTGGCCATGCTGATCTGCCAGGCGGCCCCATCGTTCGAAGCCTTCTTCGGCCAATCGCCGCCGTCGATAGACGTGCGCGGCTTGGCGCTGACGGCGCTGGGGGAGGCCGCGTGATCCTGCTTGGCCTGACCGGCTCGATCGGCATGGGCAAGACCACCACGACCGCCATGTTCGCCGAGGCGGGAGCGGCGGTCTATGATGCGGACGCCGCAGTCCACGCGCTCTACGCCGCCGGCGGCGAGGCCGGGCCCCGGATCGCCCTCCTGTTCCCCGAGGCGGTCGGCGCTGACGGCGCTGTCGCCAGGGGACTGCTCAGCGCGCGCATCAAGGCCGATCCCGATGTCTTGACCAAGCTCGAGACGATCGTGCATCCGCTGGTCGGCGCCAATCGCATAAGGTTTCTTGATAAAGCCCGGAACGACGGCGCGGCGGTGGCCGTGCTGGACATCCCTCTGCTGTTCGAAAACGATGGCCAGGGTGCGGTGGACGCCGTGGTGGTCGTCACCGCCAGGCCCGAGGTGCAGAGCGCACGCGTGCTCGGCCGACCTGGCATGGACCCCGAAAAGTTCGCCCTGCTGTTGTCTCGCCAGACCCCGGATGTGGAGAAACGCGCAAGGGCGGACTTTCTGGTGGAGACCGATTGCGGCCCGGAGTCGGCGCGGGCTCAGGTGGGAGCCATTATGGCTGCGGTCTTGCGCCCAGGATGGAAGCCGACGTAAGCCGCGCCTTGCCTGCAGGCTCGGCCCTTCTTCCCGGCGCGTCCATTGGCCGCCACATACGATCGGACCCAGACGTGACCACGCCCACAGCCCTTTTGAAGGTGATGATCGACGCCGCGCGCAAGGCGGGTCGAAAGCTCGCCCGCGACTTCGGCGAGGTCGAGGAGCTGCAGGTCTCCCGCAAGGGGCCCGCCGACTTCGTCTCCGCCGCCGACCTCGCCGCCGAGCAGACCCTGCTGGAGGAGCTGAACAAGGCCCGGCCCGGCTACAGCTTCCTCGGGGAGGAGCGGGGCTTGGTGGAGGGCACCGACAAGACCCACACGTGGATCGTTGATCCGTTGGACGGCACAACCAACTTCCTGCACGCCATCCCCCATTTCGCCGTGAACGTCGCGCTGGAGCGCGACGGCCAGGTGGTGGCGGCGGTGACGCACAACCCGGTGACCAACGACACCTATTGGGCCGAGCGGGGCAAGGGCGCCTACAACAACGACAAGCGGCTACGCGTGGCGGCCCGTCGCCGGCTGGAGGACTGCGTGTTTTCCACCGGCATTCCGTTCATGGGCAAGCCGGGCCACGGCCAGTTCCTCAAGGAACTGCACCAAGTCTCAGGCCGGGTGGCGGGTGTGCGCCGGTTCGGGTCTGCGGCGCTCGATCTCGCCTGGGTGGCCTCTGGTCGCTTCGACGGCTATTGGGAGCGCGATCTCAAGCCCTGGGATGTCGCGGCGGGGGTGCTTCTGGTGACCGAAGCCGGGGGCAAGGTCAGCGCTGTGGACGGCGAACTGCTGGATTTGCACCACCCGACGATCTGCGCCGCCAACCTGGAGCTGCATCCGCTCCTGGTCGAGCGGATCATGGCGGCGGCCTAGCCGAGCGGCGTCGCGTCGCTGGACCTCTCCGCCAAAGCGCCTCATCTAGGGGTATGGCCCGCGAGATCGTCCTGGATACCGAGACCACCGGCATCGACCCGAAGTCGGGTCATCGGGTGATCGAGATCGCCTGCATCGAGATCGAGGACCTGCTGCCCACCGGCGCCTACTTTCACCGCTTCATCGACCCGGAGCGCGACATCGATCCGGACGCGGAGAAGGTGCACGGCATCTCCCGCGCCTCCTTGCTCGGCAAGCCCAGGTTTCATGAACGGGAGATCTGCGAAGAGTTCCTGGACTTCGTGGCTGACGCGCCGCTGATCGCCCATAACGCGGCCTTCGACCGGGGCTTTATGAACCACGAGCTGGAGCGCTGCGGGCGCATCACGCTTCCGGAGGCGCGCTGGCGCTGCACCTACGAGCTGGCCAAGCGCCGGTTTCCCGGCATGTACAACTCGCTCGACGCCCTCTGTAAGCGTTTCAAGATTTCCTTGGCGGAGCGGGACAAGCATGGGGCCCTCATCGACACGCGCTTGCTGGCCATGGTCTATCTGGAGCTTCAGGGCGGCAAGGAGCGCGGCCTCGACCTCGGACCACAGACGGAAACCGCCACTCGCCACGCGGCTCACGTCAAGGCCGGAGCCTATCCTCCCCGCCCGCGCCCGTTGGCGGCTCGCTCGACCGCGGAGGAACGCGCGACCCATGCGACGTTCATCGACAAGGTGCTGAAGGACAAGGCGCTTTGGCGGACGCTGGGGCTTAACAGCTGAGAACCTGGCGGCGCGGCGCGGATCAACGGGGCCTGGCGGCCTTCTCCTCGACCCCGGAGCGGCCTTCCCGCTGTTCCAGCTTGGCGGCGACCGCGTCCAGCGACACCCCGGCGGCGGTCATCAGCACGAGCCAGTGGTAGAGCAGGTCCGCGCTCTCTGCGGCCAGGGCGTCCGCATCGCCGCCGACCGCGGCGATCACCGTCTCGACCGCTTCCTCCCCGAACTTCTTGGCGACGCGCTCCAGGCCCGAAGCCAGCAGGCTAGCCGTCCAAGAGCTTTCTGGGTCGGCGGTCTTACGGTTTTCAATGGTGTCAGCCAAGCGCTGGAGCGCCCGGCCGAGCCGCTCCGCACTCATGCCCAGACCTCGCGGACCGGTAAGCCGGCCTTGGCCATGGCCGCCTTGGCCTCTGCAATGCTGACCTCGCCGAAGTGGAATATGGAGGCGGCCAGCACCGCCGAGGCGCCGCCGTCCCGCACCGCCTGCACGAGATGGTCGGCGCAGCCCGCCCCGCCCGATGCGATAACCGGGATAGGGACAGCCACGCTGAAGCCTTTAAGCAGGTCGATGTCGTAGCCGCCCTTCACGCCGTCGCGGTCCATGGAGGTGAGCAGGATCTCGCCCGCGCCGTTGTCCACCACGGTCGCAGCGTAATCCAGCGCGTCCAGGCCTGTGGCGCGGCGGCCGCCGTGGGTGAAGACCTCCCAGCGGCCGGCGTCGACCTGTTTCACATCGATGGCCGCCACCACGCATTGCACGCCGAAGGCGTCGGCGCAGGCGGCGATCAGCGCCGGGTTCTCCACCGCGGCGGTGTTCACCGAGATTTTGTCGGCGCCGGAGCGCAGCAGGCGCCTTGCGTCTTCCACCGTCCGCACGCCGCCACCCACCGAGAGCGGCATGAAGCAGACCTCTGCGGTGCGCGCGATCACCTCGTACATGGCGGCGCGGCCGTCGGAGGAGGCGGTGATGTCCAGGAACATCAGTTCGTCGGCCCCGGCCTCGTCATAGGCGCGGGCCTGCTCGACGGGATCGCCGGCGTCGCGCAGGGAGGTGAAGTTGACGCCCTTCACCACGCGCCCGTCCTTTACATCCAGACACGGGATGACGCGGACCCTGAGCACCGGCTAAAGCCGGGCGGCGGTCAGCGCCTGGCGTGCTTCCAGCGCGCCGGTATAGAGCGCCTTGCCCAGCACGGCGCCGGCGATGGGCGTGCCGCGTCTGCCCTTCAGCCGCGCGATGTCATCCAAGCCCGCGACACCGCCCGACGCGATCACCGGGATGGTCACCGCATCTGCGATCGCGCCGATGTCGTCCACATTGACCCCGCTGAGGGTGCCGTCCCGCCCGATGTCGGTGACGATCAGCGCGGCCACGCCCGCATCCTCGAATCTCCGGGCGAGGGCCGTAGGATCGAGTTCGGAGGTCTCCACCCATCCGCCGACGGCCACCCTGCCGTCGCGCACGTCGATGGCGACGGCCACCTGCTCGGGGTGTTCAGCGGCGGCTTCCCGCACCAGGGCGGGGTCGCGCACGGCCGCGGTGCCCAGGATCACCCGGCTGACGCCCGCCTCCAGCCAGACTGCGATATCGCGCAGGCTTCGCACGCCGCCTCCTACCTGCACCGGGATGGCGGCGGTCTGCAGGATGGCGTGGACGGCGGCCTTGTTCACCGAGCGGCCTTCGATGGCGCCGTCCAGGTCGACCACGTGCAGCCAGGAGAAGCCCTCCGCAACAAAGCGGCGGGCCTGGTCGGCGGGATCGTCGTTGAAGACGGTCGCCTGGTCCATGTCGCCCTTGAGCAGGCGCACGCACTGGCCGCCCTTCAGGTCGATGGCGGGATACAGGATCAAGGCCGCCACTCCAGGAAGCGCGCGATCAACGCCAGGCCGGCGGCCTGGGACTTCTCAGGATGGAACTGCACGCCGGCGACATTGTCCTTGGCCACGGCCGCCGCGAAGGGGCCGCCGTAATCTGTGCTCGCGATGATTGCGTCAGGCTCCCGCGCATCGAACGCATAAGAGTGGGTGAAATACATCTGAGACAAAGATGCGCCATCGAAAAGTGGGTGAGCCACGGCGCTAACGTCATTCCAACCCACATGCGGCAACTTCAATGCGCCATCCCCCGACTCGAACCGACGCACCTCGCCTCCGATCCAATCCAACCCTGCGCGGGAGCGAAACTCCAGGCCGCGGGTGGCCAGCAACTGCATGCCGACACAGACGCCCAGGAACGGGCGCCCGCGGTTTCGCACCGCCTCCGCCATCGCCTCCATGAGGCCCGGGCGCAGTTCGAGCGCGTCCATGCAGGCGGCGAAGGCGCCGACCCCGGGCAACACGATGCGGTCGGCGCCGGCCAGCACCTCCGGTCGATCGGTGACCACGACGTCATGGCCGCCTGGCGCGGCCGAGGCGGCGCGGAGAAGCGCCTTCTCGGCCGAGCGCAGGTTCCCCGAGCCGTAGTCTATCAAGGCGACGGTAGGCATGGTCGCAGCTAAAGCATGCCCTTGGTGGAGGGCGCGGCCCCCTGGGTCTTCGGGTCGAACTCCACCGCCTGACGCAGCGCCCGGGCCAGAGCCTTGAAGCCGCTCTCGGCGATGTGGTGGCTGTTGTCGCCGTACAGGGTCTGAAGGTGCACGCAGGCTCCGGCGTTCATGGCGAAGGCCTGGTGAAACTCCTTGAACAGTTCAGTGTCCATCTCGCCGACCTTGTCGCGCGGGAAGGCGACCTTCCAGATCAGGTAGGGCCGGTTGGACAGGTCCAGCGCACAGCGCGTCAGGGTCTCGTCCATGGGGATGTAGGCCAGGCCGAACCGCCGCACGCCCTTGAAACCGTCCAGCGCCTGCTTGACCGCTTGGCCGAGCACGATGCCGGTGTCCTCCACGGTGTGGTGCATGTCGATGTGCAGATCGCCCGCCGTCTCGACCTCAAGGTCGATCCCGGCGTGGCGCGCGAAGCCGTCCAGCATGTGGTCGAAGAAGCCAACGCCGGTGGCGATCTGGGATGCGCCGGTCCCGTCGAGGTCGACGCGCACGCGGATGCGCGTCTCCCTGGTGTCGCGGCGCACCTCTGCAGTGCGATGGGCGGTGATCTGAGAGCCGTCGGCCATGATGATGCCTCCCGGCGCCGGCCCTAGATCAGGCGCGCGGCTTGCACCAGCGCCTTCAGCGAAGTCTCAGGCCGCGGCCCATAGTGGGCGATCACTTCCGCCGCGGCCAGGGCGCCCAGCCGACCGCACGCCTGCGGATCGAGCCTGCGCGCCAAGCCGTAGAGAACGCCGGCCGCGTACTGGTCGCCGGCGCCGGTGGTGTCCACCACCTGGGCCACCGGCGCCGCCTCGATTCGGGTGGTCGCGCCTGCGGCAGCGATGACCGAGCCCTGCGAGCCCCGGGTGACCACAGCGGTGGAGACCTTGGACGCCAAGTCCTGCAAGGCCTGGTCGAAGTCCTGCGTCTGGAACAGCGCCATGGCTTCCGACTCGTTGGCGAAGACGATGTCGGTTTCCGCCCCGATGAAGTGCAGCAGAGCCTCGCGGTGCCGTTCGACGACGAAGGCGTCCGACAGCGTCAGCGCAACGCGCCGGCCCGCCTTGCGTCCGATCGCTGCGGCCTTGGAGAAGGCGGCGCGGGCCTCTGTCGGATCGAACAGGTAGCCTTCCAGATAGATGATCTCGGCGGCCTCGATCACGTCTGCGTCCACGTCGTCCGGCGTCAGGGCGTTGGCGGCGCCCAAATAGGTGCACATGGTGCGCTGGGCGTCCGGAGTGACATTGACCAGGCAGCGCCCGGTGCCGTCGCGCCCCTTGGCGGGCGTCGGCTGGAAGTGGACGCCGATGGCGGTGATGTCGTGGCGGAACACCTCGCCCAGCGCGTCGTCGGCGACCTTGCCGATGTAGGCTGCGCGGCCGCCCAGGCTTGCGACCCCCGCTACGGTGTTGCCGGCCGAGCCGCCGGACGCCTCGACGCCGGCCGCCATACGCCCATAGAGGCTGGCCGCCTGCTCCGCGTCGATCAGCGTCATCGCGCCCTTGGCGAGATTTTCGGCCTTCAGGAAATCGTCGGTGGCGGGGGCCAGCACATCGACGATGGCGTTTCCGACCGCAGCGACGTCGAAGGAGGAAGGCATGGGACGTCCGGCTTGTCGGGGCGAGTTTGCGCGGACGGGTTATAGCCTCCAGCCGTAAGAGGGCAACGCGTGCTGCGTTATCCCCGGGATGCGAGCTCAGCGGTGCGGGCGTTTTAGGGCGATGTAGAAGGCGCCTTCGCCGCCATGGTGGTTCTCAGCGGGAGACAGGCCGGCCACCACGCCCTTAAGGTTGGGATCAGACAGCCATTCCGGGGTGCGGCGGCGCAGGACGCCCTCGCCCGCATAGCCCTTGCCGGTGATCACCAGAACCGCCCGCGCACCCCGCGCCTGGGCGTCGAGCAGGAAATCCAGTAGCCGGGCGCGGGCGCGGGTCTGATCAAGCCCGTGCAGGTCCAGCCGCGCCTCGATCACCTCGCGTCCGCGTGCGATGCGGCGCTTGCGCGTGGGCTCGATGATCTCGGGCGAGGTGGGCGAGGCCCGAATCTTGGCAGGGGTGAGGTGGGCGGCCAGGGCGGCGGTGCTGAGGACGGCGGTGGGAGCCTGCGGCGTCGGCGGTTCAGGCGGCGGGACAGGGGCCGCCCGGCCGGGCCGAGGCCGTACTGTGGCCGCTACCACCGCCCAGAGCCTAGTCTCCTCCGCCTGCAGGACGCGTTTCATGGCCTGCTCCCAAGCCTTGCGCCGAGGCGGATCCTGCGGCGACCGGCACCAGCTTCACCAGCAGCAAGGTATGGCGCACGCGCCCGGCCTCAAGTCCCGCCTGGTCGCCTCGACCCAGATACAGGTCCGCCCTGACGTCGCCGCGGATGGCGGAGCCGGTGTCCAGCGCCATGACAAGGCGGCGATAGGTGGGGACCGCGCCGCGCAGCGTCGGCGCCGCCGCATCGATCCAGTAGGGCTCGCCATAGGCGTGCCAGGCAGGATCGACCGCGATCGCCCGCCCGGCCGTGAGCGGCACCCCGGCGGACCCGGCGGGCTCCCGGCCGTCATCGGGCGCCAGGTTGAAGAACACGTAGCGGGGATCGAGATCCATGATGGTCTGGGCTTGCGCGCCGGCGTGGGCGTGCAGCCACGCGCGGATGTTTCCAGCCGAAGCGTGGTCGTGCTCGATCAGGCCGCGCCTCACCATAGCCGAGGCGATGGGCAAGAACGGGCGGCCGTTATCCGCTGCGTAGCTGGCCTTCAGCCGCCGCCCGTCGGGGAACACCAGCACCCCCGATCCCTGAATCTGCAGGAAGAACAGGTCCTCCGGCCGCAGATACGCCAGGGCGTCGGTGGCTGGTGTGAGCTCGATGCCCGCACGATCCGGATAGGGCCAGGCCTCCCCATCATCGCCGATCTGGCGGGCGGCGGGCTTGGCGCCCGCCGTCGGCCCCGGCATCGCAAGGTCCGCAGGGCGGCCCCGCAGCGCGGAGGAAAAATCTACGTCGGGCGTGCTCCGAGCAGGATATTCAGGGGAGAAATAGCCGGTTAGCAGCCCCGGCCCGGAGAGGATCACCGGCCGGAAGTTGGTCTCGAAGAAGATGCGGGCGGCCAGATCGTCGGCGTGACCGAGTTCGGCTGCGCGGTCGCAGAGGGTGCGCATGAGCGGGCTGGTCGCGGCGTGGCACCCCCGGCGGAAAGCCTCCAGCGCCGCGGTGTGATCCTCATCCGCCCACCCTGGAAGGTTGGCCAGAGAGGAGACGCCGTCACCACCGGAGGCCGCGATCGGCGGTCGAACGGCGCGAGGCGTCGTGTAGGCCGGCGACGTGTCGATGCGAGTCGGGGCGCAGGCGGCGAGAACAGCGGCGCTGAGCGATCCTGCGGCGAGGAGACCCCACGCCCGACCCAGGCGCATCAGGCCTCCGCCGCCTCCACGCGCGCCAAAGTCCAGTTGGGGTCGCGGCTGGTCACCAAGCGTTCGAACGTCCAGAACTCGGCCGTCCGGCGATCGTCCACCGCCTCGCCCCTGGCGTCCTTGGTGCGCGACCGCAGTTCCGACAGGAAGCGCACGCGGACCTGAGCCGTCTCGCCGGTTACCGAAGCGTCGTCCAAGTCCGCCCTAGGCGGCTGCAGGAATTCCACCTGTTCGGTCCGATCCTCGGTTTCGCGCTGGACCAGACCCCGCTCGAAAGCTCGGAAGACCGCCGTCGAGGTCAGGCCCTGCAACACGCCACGATCGCCTGCGGCGTAGGCCTGGACGATCTGCTCGTAGGCGGTCCGCGCACCGGTCAGGAATCGCTGAGGATCAAAGCTAGGGTCGCGCGCCTTGAGAACGCCGACGCCGTTCGGCTGGACCGTGGCTGTCGTGTCCACCGTCTGCACAGGCCCGCGAGGATTGAGCAGCTTGGCGGGACCGACCTTGGCGCCGTCCTGCGGCTGGCGGCCCATGCGGCGACCGAGCACCGAATAGAGCTGAAACAGCACGACGGCGGCGAAGGCGGCGGCTAGGAGGAGTTCGACAACTTGCAAAGGACTAACCGCGATGGGGTTCAAGGGTCGCGACGAACCGCAGCTCGCATATAGGCGCTTCTTGCGTCCGCGTCAGGTCCATCGGCGCATGACGTTGCAAGTCCGAGCCTCCCCGTGTTAGCGAGCCGCGCCTTCGAACCCGCCGCTCCAGGATCATCGACGTGACCGACCTACCGCCGCCGAGCCCGAACCTGACCGGACAAGGGCCGAACGGCGGCGGGCAGGGACCGATGATCCGTATCATGGCGCAGTTTACGCGCGACTTGTCTTTCGAAAACCCCAACGCGCCGGAGACGCTTCGCCAGGGGGTCGAGCCGCCGACGATCGACATGGGGGTGGAGATGAGCGCCCGGGGCCGGCCGGACGGCTTCTACGAGGTCGACCTGAAGCTGACGGCCAAGGCGACGCGCCAGGACGAGACGGTGTTCCAGATCGAGCTGATCTACGGCGGCCTGTTCGACCTGCAGGGTTTTCCGGAAGACCAGCTTGAGTTCGTACTGTTGATCGAGTGCCCGCGCTTCCTGTTCCCGTTCGCGCGGCGGATCATCTCCGACATGACAGCGGAAGGCGGCTACCCCCCCTTCCATCTGGAGCCCATCGACTTCGCCGCGGTCTACGCCGCCCAGCGGGCCCAAGGCGGCCAGCCCGCCATCGGCAACGCCTGAGTTCATCTCGCCCCTTCGGTCTTCTCGAAGGGTCCGGACAAGGTTGTCAGGCGGGCGGATGCTGCGCCATCTCAGCTACGATCGCTGTCGCCGCGGCCCTTGGATCGGCCGCAGAGGTGATCGGGCGGCCGCAGACCAGATGCGTGGCCCCCGCGTCCAGCGCCTGGGCGGGGGTGGCGGCGCGGGCCTGATCGTTCCGGGCCGAGCCTTCCGGCCGCACGCCGGGCGTAACCACCAGGAACTCCGGCCGGCCGGCGTCCTGACTGAGCCTGTGGGCCAGCGCCGCCTCATGCGGGCTCGCCACCACCCCGTCCAGGCCGATCACCAGCGCCTGGAGGATGCGGCGCTCCACCAGATCGGCCAGCCCCAGGCCATAGCCCAGGTCCTTTAAGGCGTTTTCGTCGAGGCTGGTCAGCACGGTGACGCCGAGCAGTTTCACCTGGGGATCGCCGTCGCGGCCGCGGACGGCGGCGGCCATGACCTGGGGCTCGGCATGGACGGTCAGGAAGTCGCATGCGCCCTTAGCGGTGATCGCGGCGGTGGCGCGGGCCACCTGTTCGCCGATGTCGTGCAGCTTCCAGTCCAGGAACAGCCGCCGCCCGCCGCGCCGCAGCCCGGCCGCCAGCTCCATGCCGCCCCCCGCCAGCAGCTCCAGCCCGATCTTGTAGAAAGTGACCGCGGGGCCCAGCGCCTCGACCATGGCTTCGGCCGCCCGCCGATCCGGCAGGTCCAGGGCGCAGATCAGGCGCGGGTCGGCGTCGGGGGTCATGATCGGCTCCGAAGGCGGGAAGGGCTGGGAAGACCTATTGGCCCCGCTATGGTGCCAGCCGCTACGGTGCGAGGCGTTTAGCGGCCGGGCGGGATAGGGGAGGCGCGTCGTGAGTCCGTGGGAATTCGGCGTCAACATCTTCATCGCACTGTTCGCGTTGATCGATCCAGTGGGCATGGTGCCCCTGTTCGCCGCCGCCACCGCCGGTGCGCCCGCCCCGGCGCAGAGGCGCATCGCTCTCTACGTCTCGCTGTTCACCTTCGCCTTCATGTCGGTGTTCTTCCTCACCGGGCTCGCCATGCTGAGGTTCTTCGGCATCTCCATGCCGGCCTTCCGTATCGCGGGCGGGCTCATGCTGCTGCTGATGGGGCTGAACATGGCGCGGGACGATTTCTCCACCATGTTCGCCGAGGTGGCGCAGGAGGCGGGCGAGGCGCTCGACGCCCGGGCCTACGCCCGCAGGCGCTTCGAGGACCTGATCGTACCCTTCGGCATGCCGCTGCTGGTGGGGCCCGGGGCGATCTCGGCGGCGGTGATCTATGCGGGCGAGGCGCGGCCGCTCGGTTGGGCGGGCTATGCGGCGGGGGTCGGCGGCATCTTCGCGGTCTCGGCCGTGACGTGCGCGGTCTTCGTGGCCAGCCGCCTGGTGTCGCGAGTGCTGGGCAAGATCGGCATGACCATCGTGGTCCGGGTGCTGGGGCTGATCCTGACCGCGATGGCGGTGCAGTTCATCATCGTCGGCATGTCCGGCGCCACCCACGGCTTCGTCAGCATGTCGGCCGCCCAGCCCTACCCGGTTAGGCCGCCGTCGGCTCACCCGCGATAACTACGACCCGCGAGCGTCACCCTTCAGGTGAGGCGCTGTATTGCGACCCGTCGGGCCGGGGCGCTTGACCGCTCCAACCGGTGCGGCCAAGCGGAGCGGATGGACGCCCCCGCCTGCCGCCTCTACCTCATCACGCCGCCCCGCCTGCCCGACCTGGACGCCTTCGGCGCGGACCTGGAGGCGGCGCTCGATGCGGGCGACGTGGCGGCGCTGCAGATCCGGCTGAAGGAGGCGGGCGACGCCGAGATCGCCCGCGTCGTTGCGGCGCTGGCCCCTCTGGCCCGGCTGCGCGGCGTGGCGGTGATCCTGAACGACCGGCCCGACCTCGCCGCCGACCTCGGCTGCGACGGGGTGCATGTGGGTCAGCAGGACGCATCTTATACTCAGGCCCGGCTTGCGGTGGGCCGCCAAGCCATGGTCGGCGTCACCTGCCAGGACAGTTTTCACCTCGCCATGGAGGCGGCAGAGGCGGGGGCGGACTATGTGGCCTTCGGGGCCTTCTACGAGACCGCGACAAAGGATGCGTCCACGCACGCCGACCCCGAGCTGCTCACCGCCTGGCAGGCGTCTATGCTGACGCCTTGCGTCGCCATCGGCGGGATCACCGTCGCGACGGCCGAGGCCATGGCTCGCGCCGGGGCGGATTTTCTGGCGGTCAGCGCCGGGGTGTGGGGCTATGAGGACGGCCCCGCCGCAGCGGTGCGCGCCTTCAACGCGGCGATGGCGGCCGGGGTGGCGACGCGCTAAGGCGTATCCGATGAGCATGCCTTTCCAACAAACGCCGCAAAGCTGCGGCAACGCGGACGCCTGAGCCCTCTCGCCGGCGCCGCTTCCCCGTATGCTCAACATCCAGCGCTATCTGTTCCGCGAGCTGCTCACGCCGACGCTGGCCGCCACCGCGGCGCTCGGCGGCGTGGCGGTGCTGAGCCAGAGCCTGCAGCTCCTGACCGTCGTGGTCAGCCAGCGGCAGGAGGCCTGGCTGTTTCTCAAGCTTGTACTCCTCACCATGCCGGGGCTGATCGGCTTCGTGCTGCCGATCACCGCCTTCGTGGCCACCCTGTTCACCGTCAACAAACTGCATACCGAGCAGGAGATCGTGGTCTGCTTCGCGGCGGGCATGAGCCGCTGGCAGGTGGCGAGCCCGGCGTTGCGCCTCTCCGCCTGGGCGGCGATGATCATGCTGCTGATCAGCCTGTGGGTCTCGCCCGCCTGCAACCGCATCTTTCGCGAGGAGCTGTTCAAGGCGCGCACCGATCTGGTCGGAAGCCTGGTCAAGGAAGGCCAGTTCAGCGAGAGCCCGGGCGGCCTGACCGTCTACGCCCAGCGCGTGGACGCCGAAGGGCGGCTGCATAACCTGTTCATCCATCAACTGCGCGCAGACAAGAGCTCGGCGACCTACGACGCCCACACCGGGGTGATCGTTCGCCGTAACGGGACCCCGGTCCTGGTGATGCGCAACGGCTCCAACGAGCAGTTCACCGCCACCGGCACGCTGAACTATCTCAGCTTCTACGAATACACCCTGGACCTGACGCCCTATGTCGATACCGCCGACGTGCTCGCCTACAAGCCGTCGGACATGTACCTGCACGAGCTGGTCTTTCCCGATCCCCACGCCAAGCTGAACAAGCCCCTGCTGAAGAAGATGTCGGCGGAGTGGAATTCGCGATTGACCGCGCCGATGTATATCCCTCTGTTCGTCATGTTCGCCCTGATCTCGGTGCTCGGCGGATCGTTCAGCCGTCTGGGTTACGCCCGGCGGATCGGGGTGGCGGCGCTGCTGGCCCTTGTGGTGCGCCTGCTCGGGGTGACGGTTCAGGCCCTGTGCGAGTCCACGCCATCCCTCGACGCGCTGCAATGGGTCGTGCCGCTGGTCCCCGGCTGGTTCGCCGCGCGTATGCTGTTTCGTCATAGCCGTGCGGTCTCTGAAACCGCGCCGATGGGTTCGGCGCTGAAGCCGCTGGGCGCCTGAGGGGCGGGATCAGATACCGACGGGGTTGATGTCGACCTGCCGCGGACCAGATTGCTTTCAAGATGCTCTCCCGCTGGGGGAGCTGTCGGCGAAGCCGACTGAGGGGGCTCCAGTCCGGAACGGGCGGCGCAGCCCCCTCCACCAAGCGGAGCTTGGTCCCCCTCCCCCAGATGGAGAGGATCAAGTCGCCAGCGGTCGTCTGAACCGTCCTCATCTCGGCCTCACGGCTATGTCGCGCATCCTCATGACCCTGTAGCCTGCACGCGATGACTGCCGCGCCCGCCTTCGCGCCCGCCCCCGACACTACGCCGGTGATGGCTCAGTTCCTCGCCGCCAAGGCCAGCCAGCCCGACGCGCTGCTGTTCTTCCGCATGGGTGACTTCTACGAGCTGTTTTTCGAGGACGCGAAGACCGCAGCCTCCGCCCTGGGCATCGCCCTGACCCACCGGGGCAAGCACGCCGGCGAGGACATCCCCATGGCCGGCGTGCCCGTCCACGCCATGGAGCCTTACCTCGCCAAGCTGATCCGCCAGGGGTTCAAGGTCGCCGTCTGCGAGCAGATGGAGGATCCGGCCGAAGCCAAGAAGCGCGGCGGCTACAGGGCGGTGGTGCACCGAGAGCTGGTCCGGGTGCTCACCCCCGGCACCCTGACCGAAGACACCCTGCTCGACGCCCGGGGGGCCAACCGGCTGGCCGCCGTCGCCGTCAAGGGTGGGCAGGCGGCGCTGGCGAGCGTGGAGCTCTCCACAGGCGACGTGGAGTGCCTGCTGATGGACAGGGCGGGCCTGGCCCCGGCGCTCGCCGCGCTCCGCCCTTCGGAAGTCCTCGCCGCCGACCGGCTTTTCGCTGACGAGACCTTGGCCGAGGCGTTGAAGGGCTGCGGAGCCGCGCTGCAGCCCATGGCCGCCACCCTGGGCGATCTGGCGGGGGCGGAGGCGCGGGTCAAGCGCCTCTATGGGGTCGAGACCCTGGATGGGTTCGGGGCCCTCAACGCCTTGGAGGTGGTCGCTCTCGGCCTGATCGCCGCGCACCTGGAGACCACCCAGGCCGGCCGGCTCCCGTCGCTCCGGCCGCCCCGCCGCGGCCAGGCCGCCGATGTCATGGCCATCGATCCCGCCACCCGGGCCTCTCTCGAACTCGAACGCACCCAGGGCGGCGCCCGGGAGGGATCGCTGCTGTCTGTGGTGGACCGCACGGTCACCGCGGCTGGGGCGCGCAAGCTGGCCGACCGCCTGGCGAGGCCCCTGCTGGACTGCGCCCGCATCGACGCCCGGCTCGACGCCGTACAGCACTTCGTCGAGCGGCCCGGCCTGCGTGGCCGTGCGCGCGAGACGCTGAAGGGCGCGGGCGACATGGCGCGCGCGCTTTCCCGCCTGGCGCTCGGCCGCGGCGGTCCCCGGGACCTCGGCGCCCTGCGCGCGGGCCTGTCGGCCGGAGAGGACCTCTGCGCCCTGTTCGCCAGCCTCCATGGTCCGCTCGACCTCCCGCCTACAGAGATCACCCAGGCGCTGACGGCGCTCACCCTCTCGAGCCAACCCGGACTGGAGCAGCTGTTCCAGGCCTTTCGCCGTGCCTTGGAGGTGGAGCTGCCCCTGTCCGCCCGCGACGGCGGCTTCATCGCCAAGGGCTATCGTCCTGAACTCGATCAGACGCGCTCGCTCCGGGACGACAGCCGCCGGGTCGTCGCCGCGCTGGAGAGCCGGCTGCAGAAGGACAGCGGCGTGGCGCTGCGCATCCGCCACAACGCCGTGCTCGGCTACTTCGTCGACTGCACCTCCAAGCAGGCGGACGCGCTGATGCAGCCGCCGCTGAACACCCTGTTCATTCACCGTCAGACCACCGCCAACCAAGTCCGCTTCACCACCGGCGAGCTGGCCGAGCTTGACGCGCGCATCTCCCAGGCCGGCGACCGCGCCCTGGCCATGGAGCAGGAGAGCTTCGAGGCGCTGCGGGTCCAAGCCTGCGACCTCGCCGTTCCGCTCGCCGACGCGGCCTCCGCCCTGGCCAGCCTCGATGTCGCCTCCGCCCTGGCGGAGTGGGCCGCCGAGGTCGGCGGCGTAAGGCCTGAGATCGACGCCTCCACCGCCTTCGAGGCGGAGGGCGCCCGCCATCCCGTGGTGGAGGCGGCCGTGGCCAAGGCCGGCCGGCCCTACACCCCCAACGACTGCCGGCTGGACGGGGAGGGGAGCGGCTGTCCGCGCCTGGCCATCGTGACCGGCCCCAACATGGCGGGCAAGTCGACCTTTTTGCGCCAGAACGCGCTGCTTGCCGTCCTCGCCCAGACGGGGGCCTTCGTACCGGCGCGGCGACTTCGGCTCGGGGTGGTGGACCGGCTGTTCAGCCGGGTTGGCGCGGGCGACGACCTGGCGCGGGGCCGCTCCACCTTCATGACCGAGATGGTGGAGACCGCCGCCATCCTGACCCAGGCCACCAAACGCTCCCTGGTCATCCTGGACGAGATCGGGCGCGGGACCGCCACCTATGACGGCCTGGCCATCGCCTGGGCGTGCGCCGAAGCCCTGCACGACACGAACGGGTGCCGCGCCTTGTTCGCCACCCATTACCATGAGCTGGCAAAGCTCGAGCAGCGCCTGGCGGCCTGCTGCAACCTGTCCATGCGCGCCAAGGAGTGGAAGGGCGAACTGGTCTTCTTGCACGAGGCGGCCGAGGGGGCGGCGGACCGCTCCTACGGGGTCCAGGTGGCCAAGCTGGCGGGGGTGCCGGCGCCCGTGGTCGCCCGCGCGCGACAGGTGCTGGCGCGGCTGGAACGCGATCCGAACTCTCCCGCCCGCCTCGACGACCTACCCCTCTTCGCCGCCTCCAAGCCCCCGGAGCCGGCGGAGCCCTCCCGCCTGGAGAGCGCGATGGCGGCGATCGAGCCCGATGCACTGACGCCGCGGGAGGCCTTGGAGGCGGTTTACCGGCTGAAAGCGCTTTCGGAGCGGGCTTGAGCTTTTCGGAAGCTCTCTGCCGCACTAGCTTCCGCCCATGCCCGTCGGTCCGCGCAGCTCCGCCCCCGATCGGTCGACGAACGACGCGACGCTGCAGGCTGCGCTGGCCCAGGTGGCTCGGGACGCCGCGGACCCGGAGGCGCGCAGGCTCAGGGTCGTGGGGCTTTTGAAGACGGCGCTGGCCGAGGGGCGGGCCGAGGTTCGCGCCCGGCTGGACGCAGGCGCCGGCGGCATCCAGACCGCCCACCTGCTCGCGCAGGTCGTCGACGACGTGGTCGTCGCCCTGCACGGCTTCGCGCTCGCCTCCCTCTCGCCGAACGGAACGGCGCTGGGCCAGTCGTTGGCGGTGGTCGCCGTGGGCGGCTACGGGCGCGGGACGATGGCGCCCTATTCCGACGTCGATCTTCTGTTCCTGCGCGGGGCCAGGGTGGATGCAGGCGTGGAGGCGGCCATCCAGGTCATGCTCTACACGCTTTGGGACCTGGGCTTTAAGGTCGGTCACGCTTCTCGCACGGTGGACGAATGCCTGCGCTTCGCCCGCGAGGACTCCACCATCCGCACGTCGCTGCTGGAGGCGCGTTGGATCGCGGGCGATCGAACCCTCGCCGAGACGCTGAAGCGCCGCTTCCGTCGCGAGGTGGTTGAGGGCACCGGCGCCCAGTTCGTGGCCGCCAAGTTGAGCGAGCGCGACGCCCGCCATCTCAAGGCCGGGGCCTCCCGCTACCTGGTCGAGCCCAACGTCAAGGAGGGCAAGGGCGGCCTGCGCGACCTCAACACCCTGTTCTGGATCGCCCAGTACCTGCATCCGGTGGATCAGCCGGTCGAGCTGATGCGGCTGAAGGAGTTCACCCGGCGCGAGGTCAAGGCCTTCGTGCGCGCCTTCGACTTTCTCTGGGCGACCCGCTGCTACATGCACTTCTTCACGCAGAGGGCGGAGGAGCGGCTGACCTTCGACCTCCAGCCCGAGGTGGCCCGGGCCATGGGGTACGGCGATGTCGACGAGACCACGTCGGCCGAGCGGTTCATGCGCCGCTACTTCCTCATCGCCCGGGAGGTGGGGGCGCTCACCCGCATCTTCTGCGCCAAGCTGGAGGCCGAGCACGCCAAGCAGCCTCAGGGACTAGCGCGCTTGCTCCCCCGCCGGGCGCCCCGGCGGCGCGAGCTCGAGGACGCCTTCTACGAGGAAGGGGGGCGTCTCAACGTCCTGGGTGAAGAGGTGTTCGCCGAGGATCCCGTGCGGCTGATCCGCATCTTCGAGGTGGCCGACACCAACAACCTCGACCTCCATCCAGACGCATTCTCGGCGGTCAACCGTTCGCTGAACCTCATCGGGGCCAAGCTGCGCCGCAATCCGGCCGCCGCTCAGGCCTTCCTCGACCTGCTGGCGCATGGTCACGAGACCTTTCGCACCCTGACCCTGATGAACGAGGCGGGGGTGCTCGGCCGATATATCCCCGAGTTCGGACGAATCGTCGGGCAGATGCAGTTCAACATGTACCACGCCTACACCACCGACGAGCATACCCTGCGGGCGGTGGAGGTGATGGCCGAGATCGCCCACGGGCGACTGGCGCGCGACCACCCGCTGGCGGTGAGCGTCCTGCCCCTGATCGCCGACCGGGAGGCCCTGTTCCTGGCCATGCTGCTGCACGACACGGGAAAGGGCGGCGCGCCCGGGGGCCAGTTGCTGGCGGGCGCCCGCAACGCGCGTCTGGCCTGCGAGCGCCTGGGCCTTTCTCCGGAGCGGGTGGACGCTGTGGCGTGGCTGGTCGAGCACCACCTGCTGATGTCGGAGACCGCCCAGAAGCGCGACATCGGCGACCCGCGCACCATCCTGGCCTTCGCCCGGACGGTGGGCGAGCCCGAGCGGTTGCGCGCCCTGGCCATCCTCACCGCCGCCGACATTCGTGCGGTCGGCCCCGGCGTGTGGAACGGCTGGAAGGGCCAGCTCCTGCGCCAGCTCTATATCGCCACCGAGGCGGTGTTCCGGGGGGGCAGGCCGTCGGATCTGGGTGTCGACGCAGTGGACGATGTGCAGCAGGTGCTGGCCGCGAACGCCCGGCAACGGCTGGTGGCGGCCCACCCTGGCGAAGGCGCCGAGGTGGGGAGCTGGGCGGACAGCATGGAAGACGCCTATTTCGTCGCCTTCTCCGCCAAGGCCCAGGCGGAACACTTCGCGCTGGTCCAGCGTGCGGGTCGAGAGGGCGCCGCGGCCTCCGCACGGCTCCGGGCCGACTGGAACTCTGTGGAGGTCGCCGTCGCCGCTCCGGATCGACGCGGCCTGTTCGCCGATCTGGCGGGCGCGATGGCGACGCTGGGGGCCAACATCGTGGGCGCCAGGGTCTACACTTCGGCGGCCGGCGGGGCCCTCGACGTGTTCAACATCCAGGACAGCTTTGGGGCGCCCTATGGAGAGGCCGACCACCGGGGACCGGATCGCCTGCTTATCGCCCTGGAAGAGGCGGGAAGAGGCGAGGGTGAAGACGGCGTTCCGCCCCAGGCCATGCTCGGCCGCGCCGCCGCCTTCGCCGTCGCCCGACACGTGGTGGTGGACAATGACGCCTCCGATCTCTCCACGGTGGTCGAGGTCTCCGGCCGGGACCGGCCGGGCCTGCTCCAGGCGGTGGCCGGGACGCTCGCTGCAGCGGGGCTGTCGGTGCAGTCGGCCCACATCGAAAGTTTCGGCGAGCGCGCGGTGGACGTCTTCTACGTGGTGGACGCCGACGGGCTGAAGCTCAGCAACCCCGTGGACGTCGCCGCCCTGAAACGCGACCTCACCTCGGTGCTTCTGGAGCTGGAGCCCGAGGTGAAGCGGGTCCGCGCCAAGGCCGCCGCCCGTCTCGCCCGGGCGGTCTCGTAATCGACCCCCGCGCCTAGCCCAGCTTCCTTGACCCGCGCCGGTCGCCCCGATACGGCCGCAGGGTGACTGGACCCATGCCGCTGCCTTTGCCCGACGCGCCGGGCCTGGACGCGCCGGCCGCCGACGATCCGCTCTCGGAAGCGATCGCCCGCCCAGCGACCCACGCTGCGATAGCGCCCCCCGGGCCGGCCGGGAGGCCCTTGGGGCAGGGAGGACCGTCCCTCATCCGCTCGTCCATGGTGGTGTCGAGCTTGACCCTGGTCAGCCGGGTCATGGGCTTCGCCCGCGACATAGCGGTCAGCTACACCATGGGGGCGAGCCACGGCTACGCGGCCGACGCCTACAACACGGCGCTGGCCTTCCCCAACCTGTTCCGCCGCATCTTCGCCGAAGGCGCCTTCGCCGCCGCCTTCGTGCCCGCCTATTCCAAGGCCCTCGCGCGGGACGGGGAGGAGGTCGCCGACAAGCTTGCCGGGGACGCCATGGCGGTGCTGGCGGCGGCCACCATCGCGCTGACCATCGTGGCTCAGCTCGCCATGCCTTGGTTGATGTATGTCATAGCCCCAGGCTTCGCCGACAACCCGGCCAAGTTCAAGCTGACGATACTGCTGACCCAGATCGCCATGCCGTACCTGCCCTGCATGGCGATCTACGCTCACCTCTCCGGCGTGCTGACGGCGCGGGGACGGTTCGTCATCTATGCGCTCGCTCCCACCCTTCTGAACGTCGGCATGCTGATCGCGGTCCTGCCGACCCACACCGCCCGGGCCGCCGCCATCGCCGCCTCCTGGGGCGTGCTGGGCGCCGGCGTCGCCCAGGTGGCGCTGCTGACCTGGGGGGTGAAGAAGTCGGGCGCCGCGGTGCACTGGAGCCTTCCGCGCCTGACGCCGGAGATCAAGGCCTTGATCGGCAAGGCCGTTCCGGGAGCGGCGGCGGCCAGCGCCACCCAGATCAACATCTTCATCTCCGGCATCCTGGCCAGCCAGGTGAACGGCGCCCGCTCCTGGCTGGCCGTAGCCGACCGGCTCTACCAACTCCCGCTAGGTCTCGTAGGGGTGGCCATGGGGGTGGCGCTGCTGCCCAGGTTGTCCCAGGCGGTGCAGGCGCATGATCAAGTGGGCGCCGACCATGCCATGGACGAGGCGGTGGGCTTCTCCCTGGCCCTGACCCTGCCTGCGGCGGCGGCCCTTGTGGCCATGCCCTTCTTCCTCATCGACGGGCTGTTCACCCGCGGCGAGTTCAAGACCTTGGACGCGGTGCAGACCGCCCACGCCCTGCTCTACTACGGCCTCGGCACCCCCGCCTTCGTGCTGAACCAGCTGTTCACCCGCGCCTTCTTCGCCCGCGGCGACACAAAGACCCCGATGCGCTACGCCATCGCCTCGGTGGCGGTGAACATCGTGGCGGGGCTGCTGCTGTATCGCCTGATCGGGTTTGCAGGGATCGCCGCGGCGACGGCGCTGGCCGCCTGGCTCAACGTCACCCTGATGGCGGCCACCCTGCAGCGCAGCGGCGACTACGTGCCGGGCTTCGAGGTCATCGTGCGCATCCGCAAGCTGATCGCCGCCAGCGTGGTGATGGGGCTGTTCATGGGGGCGTTGTCCTGGTTCCGCCCCCACTACCAGCACCTGCTGTTCCGCAAGGAGGCGGCGGTGGTGCTCGTGGTGCTGGCCGGCGCGAGCGCCTACGTCGCCCTGCTGTTCGCCTTCCGCGCCCTGACGCCGGCCGAAGTTCGGGGCGCTTTCAAGCGTTCGCCGAAGCGGGCCGCCACGTGATCTCACTCGCACGCCGGCCTCTTCTCTCCCCCTGCGAAGCGGGGGGAGGGGACCGCGCGCAGCGGGGTGAGGGGGGCGGCACCGCCGCCAAGCTTTCAAGCTCCAGAGGGCGGCGGCTACGCCCCCTCCGTCACGTCGCAAGTGCGCCGCGCCACCTCCCCCGCTTCGCAGGGGAGGAGAATAGCCACCTTCTCCGCTTGCCCTCTCCCGAACGAGAGGGAGGAAAACCATGACCCACACCCCCCGCGTGCTCTCCGGCGTCCAGCCCTCCGGCGCGCTGCACCTCGGCAACTACCTCGGCGCGCTGAGGAAGTTCGTGGACCTGCAGGATCAAGCCGACTGCTTCCTGTTCGTGGCCGACCTGCACGCCATCACCGTGTGGCAGGAGCCCGCCCGCCTGGCCGACCAGACCCGCGAGATTGCCGCCGCCTACCTGGCCGCAGGGCTCGACCCCGCCCGCGCCACCCTCTTCCCCCAGTCGGCGGTGCGGGCGCACGCCGAGCTGGCCTGGGTGTTCAACTGCGTGGCGAGGCTCGGCTGGCTCGACCGCATGACCCAGTTCAAGGAGAAATCCGGCAAGCACAAGGAGCGCAGCTCGGTCGGCCTCTACACCTACCCCGTGCTCCAGGCCGCCGACATCCTGGCCTATCGCGCCACCCACGTGCCGGTCGGCGAGGACCAGAAGCAGCACCTGGAGCTCAGCCGCGACATCGCGCAGAAGTTCAACACCGACTTCGAGGCCCCGGACTTCTTCCCCCTGCCCGAGCCGCTGATCCAGGGGCCGGGCGCCCGGATCATGTCGCTCCGCGACGGCTCGGCCAAGATGAGCAAGTCCGATCCCTCCGACCAGAGCCGGATCAACCTCACCGACACCGCCGACGAAATCGCCAACAAGATCAAGCGAGCGAAGACGGATGCGGGGAACCTGCCCGAAGACGTGGACGAGCTGGCGGCCCGGCCCGAGGCCAGCAACCTGGTCGGCATCTATGCCGCCCTGACCGCTGAGACCAAGGCGCAGGTGCTGGCGCGCTTCGCCGGCCAGGGCTTCGGCGCCTTCAAGCCGGCCCTGGCGGAGGTGGTGGTCGCGGCCATGACGCCGGTGGGCGAGGCCATGCGCCGCTATCTCTCCGACCCCGCCGAGATCGACCGGGTGCTTAGCCACGGCGCCCTGCGGGCGGCGGCGGTGGCCGAGCCCGTGCTGGCCGAGGTCAAGGCCAGGGTCGGCTTCTGGGGCGCCGCCGCAAAGATGTCGCAAACTTAACCTTGGCCGCTATGGCGGGCCGCGCGGGAGCGGCCCATCTTTCCACCAGCATAAGGTGTGGAACGATGACCGATCCCCTCTATCGCCAGCCCGCAGGCCTGGTGGCCGCCCAGTCCTCGGACAAGACCCTGGTCGTGGTCACCTACGCGCTGTTCCTGCTCGGCTTCGTCACCGGCGGCGCGACCACCCTGATCGGCCTGGTGATGGCCTACCTCCTGCGGCGCGAGGCCAGCGAGCTGGCGCTGAGCCACTACGTCTTTCTGGCCCACACCTTCTGGAAGGGGCTGATCTGGCTCGCCATAGGGGGCGCTCTCTTCGTCATGGGCCTGCCGCTCTCGCTCATCCTCATCGGCATCCCGATGATCCTGCTGGCCAAGCTGATCTTCGTGGTGGCCGCCATCTGGTACGGCGTCCGCTGCACCCTGGGCCTGATCGCGGCCATGGGCGACCGTCCGTATGGCGCCCCGCGGAGCTGGCTCGTCTGAAGAGACGGTAAGGGTTGTCTTCAGGTCTGGAGTTCGCACCCTCTGTCATCCCGGACGGTCCGGAACGGGCCGATCCGGGACCCAGGGCCGATGCATGAAGGTGTGGGGTGAGGCCCTGGGTCCCGGCTCTGCGCTTCGCTCAGGCCGGGATGACAGGCTCGTGAAAGAGTGAAGTCCCTTCCCCCCGGCTTCTTCGCCCGCGACGTGCTGAGCGTCGCCCGCGACCTGATCGGCGTGCGGCTCTGGATCGACGGCGTCGGCGGCGCGATCGTGGAGACCGAGGCCTACCACCACGAGGACCCCGCCTCCCACAGCCACTCCGGCCGGACCGCCCGCAACGCCGCCATGTTCGGAGCGCCGGGCTGCGCCTACGTCTACCGATCCTACGGCCTCCACTGGTGCCTGAACCTGGTCTGCGGGACCGAGCCGGGCAGCGCCGTGCTCATCCGCGCCCTGGAGCCGCTGGACGGTCTGGAGCGGATGCGCACGCGGCGCGGCGTCGAACCGCTGCGCCAGCTCTGTTCCGGTCCCGGCAAGCTCGGCCAGGCCCTGGGCGTCACCCGCGCCCTGGACGGCGCCCCCCTGGACGCAGCCCCCTTCCACCTCGCCCCCTCCGATCGTCCCTGGACCGTGCAGGCGGGGCCACGCATCGGGATCAGCCGCGCCCTGGCCCAGCCCTGGCGCTTCGGTGCGCAGGGCTCGCCCTTCCTCAGCCGGCCCTTCCCCCGCGCCTGAGGCAACCCCGCCCGCCGAGCCTGCGTTGGCCGCTTGCGTCAGCGTCGTAGAGTCGGAAGGCCGCCATGCTCGAGAAACTGCCCCACGGGATCGGGGAGGCCCTGAAGGGCGCGGGCCTAGGCTTGGACGCCATCCTCTACCACCAGGACGTGACGGCGTCGGCGCCGGAGACCCTCGCCCTCACCAGCCCGGCCTTTCAGGACGGACAGCCCCTCCCCGTCCGCTTCACCGCCGACGGCGACAAGCTCTCCCCGCCGCTCGCCTGGACCGGCGTTCCGGAAGGGGCTCAGAGCGTAGTGCTGGTGATCGAGGACCCGGATGCGCCCGCGCCCGCGCCCCTGGTCCATACCCTGGCCTGGGCGCTGCAGGGCCACGACGACGAGCTGGCGGAGGGCGCGCTGAAGAGCCCGGGCTCCGGCGGCGAAGCCATTTCGCTCGGCCGCAACAGCTTCCTGGGCGCCGCATACCTGCCGCCCGACCCGCCGCCGGGCCACGGCCCCCACCGCTACTGCTTCCAGATTTTCGCCCTGGACACCGCGCTGCAGCTGCACGGCTCGCCTATCCGGACCCAGGTGGCGCACGCCATGAAGGGCCACGTCATCGCCAGGGGCCTGCTGGTCGGGACCTACGAGCGGCCCTGAGGCTCGGCCTAGCCCCTTCCTTCGACACGAGAGCCGCCCGCATGATCACGCTCTACACCTGGACCACACCCAACGGGCGCAAGGCCTCCATCATGCTGGAGGAGATCGGCCTCTCCTACGTCGCCAAGCCGGTGAACATCGGCCGCGACGAGCAGTTCGCCCCCGACTTCCTGACCATCAGCCCCAACAACAAGATCCCCGCCATCGTCGACGAGGAGGGGGTGGACCGCCGCCAGACGGTGTTCGAGACCTCCGCCATCCTGACCTACCTGGCCGAGAAGACCGGCCAGCTGCTGCCCGCTCACGGCCCGCGCCGGATAGAGGCGCAGGAGTGGCTGGCCTGGTCGATCAGCGGCTACGCCCCCATGCTCGGCCAGTGGAACTATTTCGTCAACCGGGTCAAGGAGAAGACGCCGGCCGCGATCGAGCGCTTCACCGCGGAGGCCGCGCGCCTGTTCGGGGTGCTGGAGAGGCGGCTGTCCATAGCGACCTACCTGGCCCACGACTACTCCATCGCTGACATCTCCACCTACACCTGGACGGCGGCGGTCCTTCACGGCTTCCGCGCCGCGGCGCCGGACGCGCTGGCGCCCACCCCTCACATCGAGCGTTGGATGTCCGAGATCGCCGCCCGCCCCGCCGTCCAGCGTGGCATGCGCGTGCCGGACGTGTGAACGGACTTGTGGCCGCCTGCCCTTTGGTCCCCAACCCCTAGCGGTGAACGAACCCCGAAGATGAAGCGGTCAGCGATTCGGTCCCGATTCGTTGCGGCGGTGTTCTGTGGCGTTAACCATCAGCGTTTACCGGTGTTTGCGCTTGCCTGACACGCGCCCAGGCCCGATCTAGCGGGCATGGCGGACCGCCCCACCGGCGCTGCGCCGTCACGGCTGGTGGCGGTGCTGGGACCCACGAACACAGGCAAGACCCATCTCGCGGTGGAGCGCATGCTCGCCCACGCGTCAGGCATGATCGGCCTGCCGCTGCGCCTGCTGGCGCGCGAGATCTACGACCGCATCGTCAAGCAGCGCGGCGCCCGTTCCGTCGCCTTGATCACCGGCGAGGAGAAGATCGTCCCGCCGCGCGCCACCTACTTTGTCTGCACGGTGGAGGCCATGCCGCTCACCCGCCAGGTGGAGTTCCTGTGCGTGGACGAGATCCAGCTCTGCGCCGACCCGGCCCGCGGCCACGTCTTCACCCACCGCCTGCTGAACGCGCGTGGCGCGTCCGAGACCATGTTCCTGGGCTCCGCCACCATGGCCCCGCTGATCCGGCACCTGCTGCCCGGCGTCGAGTTCCAAACCCGCGAGCGCTTCTCGAGCCTCACCTACGCCGGCTCCAAGAAGCTGACGCGGCTGCCCCGTCGCAGCGCCGTCGTCGCCTTCTCCACCGAGAACGTCTACGCCATCGCCGAGCTGATCCGCCGCCAGCGCGGCGGCGCCGCGGTGGTGATGGGCAGCCTGTCGCCCCGAACCCGCAACGCCCAGGTGGCGCTCTACCAGTCCGGCGAGGTCGACTTCCTGGTGGCCACCGACGCCATCGGCATGGGCCTGAACATGGACGTGGACCATGTCGCCTTTGCGGGCCTCCGCAAATTCGACGGCAAGCGCACTCGCTGGCTGCACCCCATGGAGGTCGGCCAGATCGCCGGGCGTGCGGGCCGCTATCGCACCGACGGGACCTTCGGCGTCACCGGCGAGGCCGAGGAGATGGACGAGGACCTCGTTACCTCCGTCGAGGAGCACCTCTACGAGTCGGTAGGCGCCGCGGAGTGGCGCAGCGCCGACCTGGAGTTCGCCTCCTTGAAGGGCCTGCTCCGCTCCCTGGCCGCCCCGCCCACCCGCGACGGCCTGAAGCTCGCCGAGGAGAGCCTGGACGAGACGACGCTCCGCCAGCTGGCGCTCGACCCCGACCTGGAACGCCGCAGCGGCCCCGATCGCGGCAAGCTGCGCAAGCTGTGGGAGGTCTGCCAGACCCCGGACTTCCGCAAGACCACCTTGGACGAACACGTCCGCCTCTGCCGCACCGTCTTCGAGCACCTGACCTCGCGCAACGCCCGCCTGCCGGAGGACTGGATCGCCGGCCAGTTCGCGAGCCTCGACCACGTGGAAGGCGAGATGGACGTGCTGGCCCAGCGGCTGGCCGGCGTGCGCACCCTGGCCTACGCCGCCGCCCGCCCCGACTGGCTGCGCGACCCCGGCCACTGGCAGGCCAAGTGCCGCCAGCTGGAGGACCGCCTGTCCGACACCCTGCACGAGAAGCTGATGGCGCGGTTCATCGACCGCCGCACTTCTGCGCTGATGCGCGGGCTGAACCTGCGCGACGACGTGCTGGCCGGCGTCGGCGCCGATGGCGCGGTGACGGTGGAGGGCCACTATGTCGGCCGCCTGCGGGGCCTGCGCTTCGACCTGGCCCAAGGGTCCAGCGCCCTGGAGGACAAGACGCTCCGCGCCGCCGCCCAGCGCGCCGTGGTCCCGGAGGTCGCGCGGCGCCTGGGCGCCCTGGCCGCCGACGCCGACGAAGCCTTCGGCCTCTCCCCCGACGGCGCCATCAGCTGGAACGGCGAGGCCGCAGGCCGGCTCAGCGGCGGCCGCCCCTTCGCCCCCAAGTGCGCCCTGTACGGCGAGATGGGCCCCGAGCCCGCCCGCGAACGCGCCCGCCGCCGCCTGGAAGCCTTCGTGGCGGGGGAAGCCAGCCGCCGCCTCGCGCCCCTGAAAGCGCTGGAGGACGCTATAGCCGACGGCGGCGTGCGCGGCCTGGCGCGGGGCGTCGCCTACCGCCTGATGGAGGCCGGCGGCGTCCTGGCCCGGCGCGAGGTGGCCGCCGAGGTGGCCGCCCTCAGCCAGGTCGAGCGGCGGACGCTGCGGAGCCTCGGCGTGCGGCTCGGCGCCTTCAGCCTCTTCCTGCCGGGCGTGTTGACCGAAACCGCCCAGCCCCTGCTCCAGGC
>OZ240678.1:1650000-1977500 GCA_965198905.1 Caulobacteraceae bacterium
CGCCGGATGTTCAGGCGGTTCTCGCACGTCCCTTTCGTGCGCGCCGTGCCGCAACCGAGCAGGTCCTTGGAAATCTTCATATAGCTGCCGCCGCAGCAGTCACAGCGGACGAGGCCGGAGAAGAGGTGGCTGGGGCGGCGTCGCCGCCCCATGAGGTCAGGCGAGATCTCGCGCGGCGTCATGCGAAGCGAAGCTTGGCGGGCTCTCACCGCGTTCCAGAGCTCGTCATCGACGATCCTGAGCTCCGGTACGTCCTGAATAATCCACTCCGACTCCGGATTGGGGCGCGCGATCCGCTTGCCCGTGTCGGGGTCCTTCAGGAACCGCTGACGGTTCCAGACAAGCCGCCCGATGTAGAGCTCATTGTTGAGCACGCCGTTACGACGTTCGAGGTTGCCATGAATGGTGCTCGGCCCCCACTCGCGACCCTGGGAACCGGGAACGCCTTCCTTGTTCAGCGACTGGGCGATCGTGCGAGACGATTTGCCTGCGGCGTAGTCTCGAAAGATGCGCCGTACCACCTCAGCTTCGGCAGGGTTGATGCTCCGCTCGCCTGTGACGGGTTCCCCGTCGGGCGCCAGGCCGCGGACGACGTCATAGCCGAAGCAGAGCCCACCGCCGGCCTTGCCCTTCTCCACGCGACCGCGCTGCCCGCGACGCGTCTTGTCGGCCAAGTCCTTCAGGAAGAGGGCGTTCATCGTGCCCTTCAGCCCGACATGCAGCTGGGACACGTCGCCCTCCGACAGGGTGACGATGCGCACGCCGGCAAACTGCATTCGCTTGAACAGGCCCGCGATGTCCTCCTGGTCGCGGCTGAGGCGGTCCATGGCCTCCGCTAGGACGACATCGAAGCGACCGCGTCCTGCGTCCTGGATCAACTCCTGGATGCCTGGTCGCAGCAGCGACGCGCCCGAGATCGCCCGGTCGGTGCAGCTGTCAGTGATCGCCCATCCTTGCCGCTCAGCATGGAGACGGCAGAGCCGCAGCTGATCCTCGATGGAGGCGTCGCGTTGGTTCTCGGACGAGTAGCGGGCGTAAAGGGCGACTCTGGGCATCCGGCCGACAACTCAGGCTTTGGGTGAATGCGTCTCCTTGTGTAGATCGGCATAATACGCCCGAGCGGCCTGCCGAGCCAGCAGCCTGACGACCGATCTTAGCCTCGGATCGAGGTCTTGCCGCTCGGCAGCATCGCGTCTGTGCAGCTTCAAAACCGCGCCGACCGACGGGCCGCTACAGTCTAAACTGTTGGGCTGCTTTGGCATGACGCTGATCAAGATGAAGACGATCAGGTTCGAAGTGAAGCTCAGGTCTCCCGTAGTAGTGGGTTGGCGTACTCGCGACGGCCAAGACAGGTGATTAGTCCGGTGCGCGCCTTTCATGTTGAAGCCCCATGCATGTTGTAGTTCTACTGGCTAATCGTTCATCAGAGAGTGAGAGAGCTTCGGCGTAATTACCCACCCCCCTTGCGAGCCTTGAGGATCGCTGATTCAAGCGGCGGATGGTGCGAATCGATCTTGAGCGCTTGAGCAAGGAAGAGCTGATCGAGCTGGTGCTACGGCTTCAGCGTCCAGCCAAGACGTCGCGCACATCCTCCAAGCCGCCGTCTACAAACCGCAAGGAACGACGCGAGACGTCGCGGCCGGGTGGCGCGAAGCCGGGGCATGAAGGCCACAGCCGCCTCATGAGCGAGGAGGCCGACCAGATCGTGGATCATTATCCCGATCAATGTCCCGCCTGCCTTGCGGCCCTGTCGTCGGATTTGGCCGCCGAGGTCGTGGGCGTCTACGACAAGATAGACCTGCCGGCGATCTCCCCCTTCATCGAGCGCCATCAGCGTCTGGCGGTGCGTTGCCCTGTCTGCGACGCCCGCGTTCTGGCCGCCGTGCCGGAGGCGGCGAGCGGCAGCCCCCCATGCCCGGCAGGTCCGGCGCGACCACCCGCACGCCCGCCGCGGCGAAGGCGGGGAAGGTCCCGGCGAAGTCGATCGCCGAGGTGGGCGACTGGTGCAGCAGCACCAGCGGGACGCCTGCGCCCCCGCCGTCGTAATAGTGCACCTGGCCGCAGGGGCCATCGGCATAGGCGCGCCTCAGCACCGGCGAGCTCGGGCGCGCGCTCAAGGACGGCGGCCCGAGACGACGAAGAGCGAGCGCTGGGAGGGCGGCGCGTCGCTCAGGCGCGCAAGCTCGGCGTCGGCGGGCATGGCGATGGCTTGGAACCCCGCGAGCACCTCCTGGAAGCCGGCCCGCCGCATCTCGCCTTCGAGGTCCGCGCCGGCGATCCCGAGCGTGTTGGCCTCCCCGTTGTAGTACTGCTCCCAGGTCCGCAGGAACTGGTCGCAGACGTCCAGCCGGTCCAGCCGGATCGGCACCTCCAGGTGGACCGCGACCCCGCCCGGCTTCAGCAGCCGGAAGCTCTCGCGCAGGATGTTGACCGAGGCCTGCGGCGAGGTCTCGTGCAGCAGGATCTGGGAGGTGACCAGATCGAAGCTTTCGTCGGGAAAGCCGGTGGCCTCCGCATTGCGCTGGCTGAAGTGCACGCAGCGGCCAAGCCCCTGGGCGCGGACGTGCCCGTAGCGCAGCATCGGGGCGCCGACGTCGATGGCGTCCACCCGGGCGGCCGGATAGGCGTCGCACAGCGGCAGGACATTCTGGCCGACCGAACAGCCCAGGTCGAGGATGCGGGCGGGCGCCAGCTCGGGATAGTAGCGGCGCAGGTGGGCGACCGTGGTACGCCCGCGCGCGTCGTTCAGCAGCCGTCCGCTCTGGTCGCCCCGGCCGAACTGGTACATGGCGCTGCCTAGGTCGTAGAGGGCGCCGGCCCGCACGTCGAAGGGGCCGTCCTCGCGGAAGTAGCTGCCGGGCATGCGGTGGGTGTCGGCGGCGAGCAGGTAGGGCGGGGTCTCCAGGCGGTCGTCGAGCTCCAGCGAGCCGAGCTCAGCCTCGCCCGACTGCAGCTTCGCCTGCACGCGCGGCAGATCGCGCTCGACCGCCTGGCCGACCAGCCGCCAGCTCAGGTCCTGGGAGGAGCGCATCATCGAGCTCCAAGCCTGGAAGTAGGGTTCCCGCTCCATCTCCGCCTTCAGCGCCTCACGCCGGCGAGGGGCCTGTTCGGCGTCGAGGTCCTCGTCCCCGGGCTGGGCGAGCCGGGTGTCGTAGAGCGCACGGTTGCCCTTCGACAGCCGGTTCTGCAGCTGGTTGCGGAGTTCCGCCATGAACCTCAGCTTGGCGAGGTCGCCGGGCGCTAGGTCGGGGCTCTCGGGGTGGAAGCGTGTCATGGCGTATCCGCCTTGCGGGTCTGAGTGGCTGAAAGGGTGTCGCACGCCTGCTGCAGGGGGAAGAGCAGGTTGGCGACCAGGGTCTCGCGGGTACGGTCGCGCAGCGCCTGGGCGGCGGCGGAGGGGACGTGGCCGTCGACCTCCTCGGCGGAAAGCAGCCCCTTGTGCTCCAGTGCGCCGCGCACGTTGGCCAGCTCCTCGCGCAGCGCCGCGACCTCGGCCCCGAGGCTCATGATCATGGCCAGGAGACGGTCCTGAAAGGGATCGTCGAAGAAGGGCTGGGTCGATCCGTTCAGCCGCATGGGCACCTCGTTCATCGTGCGGGAGCGCAGGGCGCGCGCCGCGCCTGGAGCCCTGCGCGCCAGGGCGCGCCGCTGATCCAGCGGGTCAGCGAGCCCAGGTCGGCGGGCGTGCGGGTCGCCCGCGCGATGGCCAGCCAGCCCAGGCACAGCATGGAGGACACAACCGGCGGCGCGCCTGCGCCCGCCGCGTCCAGGATCACGCCCAGCGTGGGCGCGCCGGTGCCGAGCAGCACCACCGCGTCGGCCCCCTCGCGCACCTCGTCCAGGGCGGCCCGCACGGCCGACGCCTGCAGCGCGTAGATGGGATGGCCGCCGTCCGCGGGCGGCGGGGCCGGCCGGGCGATGGCGCAGACCTCCAGGCCCTGGGCCGCCCAGAAGGCTGCGCTGGCGGCGGTAAGGTCGTCCGGATAGGGCGAGACCAGCGAGATGCGGCGGGCCCTGAGCGTGCGCAGCGCGTGCAGGACCGCGCCGGCCGCGGTGACCACCGGGGCGCCGAAGCGCGCCTCGACCGCGGCCGCCACCGCCGCCTCCCGCCCCGGCGCGGCCAGGTAGGAGGATCCGGTGCAGGCGAACGCCACCACCGACAGCGCCGCGCCTCCGAACTGCTCCACCGCCGCCGGGCAGCCGTCAAGGTAATCGACCAGCCGCGCGTTCAGCGTCGGCGAGTCGCTGGTCAAACGCGCGCAGATCAGGTTCAGACTTGGCGGCGCCATCGCCCAGAATTCGGGCTCCACCGTACTGTTCGCCTGGGGCGTCAGCACGCCAATCTGACCACACCAAGCGTATTCAGTCATCTTCGAGGTCCGATCGTCTTGCCTTCTACACGCGCCTGACGCATCAAGGCGCAATCCAAGGAGGCGAACATGCACGACATCATCATCGTCGGCGGTGGTCCAGTCGGGCTCTGCCTTACTCTGCTGCTGGCCGAACGTGGCGTGGACGTGCTGCTGGTGGAGCAGGAGGCGGCGCCCGAGCGGGACCTGCGCGCCTCCACCTTCCACCCGCCCACCCTGGACATGCTCGCGCCGCTCGGGATCACAGAAATCCTGCTGTCGCGCGGCGTGCCCTGCCCCACATGGCAAATCCGGCTGCATCCCAGCGGCGAGCGCGCGGTGTTCGACCTCGGCCTGCTGCGGGGCGAGACCGACCACCCCTTCCGCCTGCAATGCGAGCAGTGGAAGCTGAGCGAAGCCCTGCGCGAACGCCTGCAGGGGCGGGCCGCGGTCCTGGTCGGCGCGCGCCTGTGCGGCTTGGAGCAGGACGGCGACGGCGTCACCGCGCACGTGGAGAGCCAGGGGGAGACGCGCCGCCTGAGGGCGCGCTACCTGATCGGCTGCGACGGGGCGCGGAGCGCCGTGCGCGCCGCCGTCGGCCTGCCCTTCGAGGGCGAGACCTATCCGGAGACCACCATCCTGGCGACCACCACCTTCCCGTTCGAAGAGCACCTGGAGGGCCTCTCCAATGTCTCCTACTGCTGGAAGGCGGAAGGCGGGAACTTTTCGCTGCTGAAGACACCGGGGCGCTGGCGGGTGTCGATCTATCCGCGCGAGGACGCGCCTGTGGAGGCGCAGCTCACCCCCGCCGCCCTTGACCGGGCGCTGCAGGACGTCGTGCCGCGGGACGAGGCCTACGAGGTCGCCGAGGTGCGCCCCTACCGCGTGCACATGCGCTCGGTCCCGAGCTATGTGAGCGGGTGGGTGGCGCTGGCCGGGGACGCGGCGCACGTGAACAGCCCTTCCGGCGGCATGGGCCTGAACGGCGGGCTGCACGACGCCTTCGAGCTGGCGGCGGCGCTGGCCAGGACGCTGGAGGGCGAGGCCGGGGCGCTGGAGCTCTACGACCGGCGCCGCCGGCCCATCGCCCGCGACGAGATCATGGCCCAGGCCGACCGCAACCGGGCGCGGATGCGCGAGCGCGACCCCGCGCGCCGCCGCGAGATGCTGGCGGAGCTGCAGGCGCTCGCCGCCGACCCGGTGCGCTGCAAGGCTCATCTGATGCGCACGTCCATGATCGACGGGCTGACGAAGGCGGCGGCCATCGTGTGAGCCCCTCCCCGCTCAGCCGAGCCCCAGGCGCGGCATGGGGACCGGTCCGCGCGGGATCATCGCCGCCTTCTGGCTGGTGTAGAAGGCTTCGGACGCCGCGCCGCCCTCGCGCCCGCCGCCGCTGTCCTTCACCCCGCCGAAGGGGGCGCGCAGCTCGCGCGCCATGGGCGTGTTGACCCAGACCATTCCCGCCTGCACCGCCTCGACCACCTTGAGCACGGTCGCCATGTCCTTGGACCAGACGTAGGAGACCAGGCCGAAGGGCGAGTCGTTGGCGATGGCGATGGCCTCCTCCACCGTGTCGAACACGACGAAGGTCGCAAACGGCCCGAACACCTCCTCCTGGGCGATGCGGGCCGAGTTGGAGGGCGCCAGCACCGCGGTCGGCTGCATGAAGTAGCCGGTCTTAAACGCCGCGGCCCGGCCGCCGCCGGTCAGCAGTTCCGCGCCCTCGGCGCGGGCGACGGCGGCGAAGGAGAGCACGCGGTCCAGGTGAGTCTTGAAGGCCAGCGGCCCCATCTCGGTCTCCGGGCGCATCGGGTCGCCCAGCCGCAGCGCCGAGGCACGGGCCACGAAGGCCTCCATGAAGCGCCTGGCGATCGGCCGCTGCAGCAGGATGCGCGAGCCGGCCAGGCACTGCTGGCCGTTGTTGGAGAAGATGCCGAGCAGGGCCGCGTCCAGGGCCTGGTCGAAATCGGCCGAGTCGAAGACGATGTTGGCCGACTTGCCCCCGAGCTCCATGGAGGTGGCCTTCAGCCCCTCCCCCGCCGCCGCCATGATGCGCCGGCCCGTCTCCGTACCGCCGGTGAAGGAGACCAGGTCCACGCCAGGGTGGCGCACCAGGGCCTCGCCGGTGACCCGGCCGGACCCGTTGACCAGGTTGACCACGCCGGGAGGAAGGCCGGCCTCCCCCACCAGGTCCATGAAGCGCGAGACGGCCAGCGGCGTCTGCTCCGCGGGCTTGACCACGCAGGTGTTGCCAAACGCGATGCAGCCGGCGATCTTCATCGAGGTCAGCGCCAGCGGCGCGTTCCAGGGCCCGATCAGGCCGGCGACGCCGACCGGCGCGCGCGTGACCAGGGTCAGGTAGTCGGGGTTCTGCCGGTAAACCTGGCCCGCCGTCTGGCCGATGTACTCGGCGAAGAAGCGGAAGTTCAGCGCCGCGCGGGGAACCTGGCCGAGCGCCAGGTGGCGCATGGGGATGCCGGAGTTGAGGCATTCCAGATAGGCCAGCTCCTCGGCGTGCGCCTCGACCATGTCGCCGAGCCGGCGCAACGCCGCCTGGCGCGCCTCCACCGGCAGGCGCGGCCAGGGACCGGTGTCGAAAGCCGCGCGCGCGGCGGCCACGGCCCGGTCCACCCCGGCGGGACCGGACTCCTCCACCGCGCTGACGACCGCCTCGGTCGCCGGATCGACCACCTGGAACTCCGCCCCGCCGCCCGGCGACAGCCGCTCGGCGTTGACGACGGCGGTGACGAGTGACGGCGGCGGCCCGAAGCGGCGCGCCAGCTCCGCACGCAGGGCCTGCATGGGGGGCTCAGGGGCCGTCGGCCTCTGGAGTTCGGCTTGCATCATGGTCACCAGGCCCTCGCGCCTTCTGCGGCTTCCACCGCGCTCGTCTGCAAGTCCTCCGGCAAGGCCGGCCGGTACTGCGGCCACCAGTGGAACGGCGTCTGCGGCTCCACATAGCGGGTGACCAGCGGGCCGCCCTGGGTGCGGAAGAAGTAGAGGTTGCCCGTCATCGTGCCATAGGGGCCATGGGGGATGTGGCCCGGCCGCCAGAAGTAGGCGCCCGGCCGCATGACGCCGCGGTCGCCGTGGCTCTCGCCGGAGAGCAGATACATCTCCTCGACGAAGTCGTGCACCTCCGACCGCTCGGCCCAGCGCAGCGGCAGCGTGCCGAGGATCCAGGAGGTCTCCTGCGTCCCAGGGTCGGTGTAGAGCACCTTGCGCCCCGCACCGGGCGGGAACTCGGGATGGAAGTTACCGGTGTAGGGCGCAGCGAAGGCGTCGACATGCGCCACCAGGCCTGCGGGATCGAAGCTCGCCGGCGCAGGCCGCCCCGGATCTCCGGACAGGAAGGTCAGGACCACCGCCCCGCCCTCGCTGGCGCGCGCGCCCGCGTCGTAGCCGGCGGGCCAACGGGCGTAGTGCAGGTGGCCGAACCGGAGCGCGCCCGCCGTCAGCGCGCCCTCCAGCACCAGGAGCTCTTCGTCCGCGCCGCGCGCGCCGGCCTGGAAGCTCCAGCCCGCAGGATAGCGGACCAGGAGGCTGGCGGCCCCCGTCTCGCCGTCCTCGCTCAGCACCTTGATCTCCACGCCGGCGCCCAGGCCGAAGCGGTCGTCGGCGCGCCACGGCAGGGCCTGGGACTGGATGAACTCGATCTGCGGCCGCGACATGACTGCTCCAGGCTCCTGTCTCATGCGCCGCTCCGGCTCTGGGCGCGCAAAGGGCTGCGGGGATCGCCGCCTTCGGTCAGGACGCGCATGGTCCCGGCCATGGCGCGCTCCAGCTCCGCGGCGCCGCGGGCGGCGAGCCGGGCGTCGCCGGCCACCGCCTGCACCGCGTCCGGGGCCAGCGCGCCGCAACGCTCCAGCGCCACCTCCAGGGCCAGGCGGCGGACGCGCTCCACGTGCAGCTGGGAGGCCAGCTCGAACACGAGCGCGGTGAGCTGCTCCAGGTTCGGCGCGCCGTAGGCCGACAGCTTGGCCGAGGCCTCGCTCATGCAGGCTTTTCCGCATGCAGGACCGCCCAAGGGAAGTGCCACTCCCGGCGGCGGGGCCAGACCGGCTCGCCGAGGTCGCCCGCGCCCCGCTCGTCGAAGGCCGTCCAGCGCGCGTGGACGAGCCCCGCCGCCTGCGCCTCGCCGACCAGGTCCATCGCCATCATCGGGGCCATGAAGGGCTCGTTGTTGCGCGCCGAATGCTCGACCAGGCTCAGGTCGCGGAACCCGTCCCCGGTCGGCTGGAAGTCGAGGAAGGCCAGGACGCCCCCCGGCGCCAGCAACCGCCCCGCCTCGCGCAGCAGGCGGACCAGCGCCTCGCGCGGGAGCTCGTGCACCAGCATGGTGGAGGTGACGAGGTCGAAGCCGCCGCCCTCCAGGCCCGTGGCGCAGGCGTCGGCCTGGCGGAAGGTCACCGCCAGCTGTCGCGCGGCGGCGCGCTCGGCGGCGAGCTCCAGGCACGGCGCGGCCAGGTCGACCCCGGTCACCTCGGCCTGCGGGAACGCGGCCTTCAGGGGCCAGGTCGACTTGCCGAAGCCGCAGCCGAGATCGACGATCCGCGCATAGTCCCGCTTCGGCAGGGCGGTCTCGGCGAACAGGCGATGGAAGCTGTAGTCGTCGTTCTCCCCCATCATCACCAGCTTGGCGCCGACCTCGTAGACGTGGGCCGAGGCCCGCGAGGACCAGACCCCGCCCGGCTGCAGGTGGATGTCCCAGTCGGTGTACCAGGCGGGGAGCTGCAGCGCCGGATCGACCTGGACCGGCGACGCTGCGGCCGCGGGCGTCTCGGCCTCTGCCGGACGGCCCGCGACGGCGTCCTCCACCGCACGCCACAGCATCTTCTGGGAGCCGCGTTCTAGCCAGGCGAAGGCGCCGAAGCCCGGCAGGGCGTGCACGGCCTCCACCAGCTCCGCAGGCGGCCGGGTGTCGTCGCCGCCGGCCGCGTCGAACGCCTCGCGCAGGTGCGGATAGACCGTGTCCGCCCAGCGGCGGCGGAGCGCCAGCACGAAGTCGAGCCGGGCGCCGTCCTCCAGGCTCGCGCTCACGCCGCGGCCTCCAGGGCGGAGCGCGCGTCGGCCGCCACCAGCTCGATCCGCTCGCCGGCGGCGCCGAAGAGGCAGGCGCCGGGGCCGTGGGAGCTCTGGAAGCTCACCGCCGCCATGCCGGGGGGCAGCTCGCCCGGCCGGCAGGGCCGGGGCCGGGCGGAGGCGGGATAGGCGTCCAGCTCGATCAAGCCGCCCTCGCCGAGCCTGACAAGGCCGTGCCGGTGCAGGGTCTCTGCAGGCAGGCCGTGCGCGTCGGAGATGACGCGGACCGGCGTGGCCACAGGCGGCTCGGTCGCATTGGCGAACCGGGCGTAGGGCTCCAGCAGGGCGTCGGCGTCGGGGCCTGCGGCCACGACGATGAAGACGCGTCCCACGAAGGAGAGCGCCGGCGCCAGGTCCAGGCCGGAGCCGGGGCCGACCTCGGTGAAGTAGCAGCACTCCCCGGCCGGCCCGATCGCCTGCATGGCGCGGATCATGGGGAAACGCGTCAGGCCACGGGGCGGCCCGATGATCTCGAAGGCCCCGCCCTGCAGCCGCTCGGCCAGGGCGTCGAGGTCCTGGACCACGAACTCGGTGGCGTTCCAGCCGAAGGTGGTGAGCGCGCGCCAGCCCGCGGCGGCGAGGCTCTCGATGAAGCGCAGGCGCACCGGCTCCCCGCTCGCGGGGCCGAGCGTCAGCAGGGCGCGGCCGGCCTCGGCCGGCGCCTGCAGGCTCGCCGCCATCGCCGCGCCCACGACCGCACGCTCCAGCACGCGGTAGCCGAGCTCGCCGGCATAGGCCGCCTCGATCGCGTCCAAATCCGGGACGGCGTAGATGACGCCGCGGATGGCGCCGAGCGTCGGGCGCGCCTCCACTTCAGCCATGGGCCACGTCCGTGCGCGCGCGCTCCAGCTCCTCGGCGGCGCGGCGGAAGGCCGGCAGGCCGAGCGCGACCAGGAGGATGGCCGGAACCGAGACCGCTACCGTCTCGATCGACATGGCGTAGCGCAGCGCCGAGGGATGACCGAACCGATCCACCATCCAGCCGACCGGCGGCGGCCCCAAGAATTGGCCGACCAGGCTGATGACCAGGTAGTAGATGGACGTCGCCTTGCCTCGGATCTGCCCCGGCGCCAGCAGGGTCAGGGACACGGGCCCCGCAGTGGTGGCGATCGAGCCGCCGAAGAGGCCGATGAACATGCCCACCAGCGCAATCGGCGCGCTCGGCGCCAGCGGGAAGAGAGCCAGGCCGGGCGCGGCGATGACCAGGCCGCAAAGCAAGGAACGCAGCGTCGCGTCCGACCGGCCCTGCGCCATGCCGCGCCGGCTCAGCCACACGCTCGCCACTGCGCCGAGCGGCCCGGCGGTGAAGAACATCAGCCCCGTCGCCACGCCGACCTGGCCCACGTTCCAGCCCCAGGTGCGCTGGAACAGCGCCACGTTCCATAAGCTAAGCGCGCCCAGCGTCACCGAACAGGCGGACGCCACGAACAGGGCGCCGAACGCGCGCCACCGCCGCCGGATATAGCCCAGAGCCGCGCCCAGGGTGGCGCCGGCCGTGGAGGTCACGTCGGCGCGGGCGGGCTCTCGGATCGTCAGCATCAAGAGCGCGAGCAGCAGGCCGGGCGCCCCCACCACCAGGAACACGCTCTGCCAGGGGCGCATGCCGGCGATGAGGGGCGGGGCGTGCTGGATGGCGTGCACGAGCGGGCCGCCGAACAGGAAGGCCGAGCCTGCGCCCACGAAGGAGCCGGCCATGTAGAGGCCGATCGGCTTGGCGCGCCGCGCCGGGGGGAAGGCGTCGCCAATCAGCGACACGGCGCAAGGCGCCACCGCCGCCTCGCCGAAGCCGACGCCCAGCCGGGCGGCGAACAGCGGCAGGAAGCTCCACGCCAGGCTGGCCGCCGCGGTCATGGCGCACCAGACCGCAATGCCGAAGGCGAGGATGCCCCGCCGCGACAGGCGGTCCGCCGCCCAGCCGAACGGCAGGCCCACCGCCACGTAGAAGATCGCGAAGGCCGGCCCGAGCAGCAGCCCGATCTGAAAGTCGCTGAGGTGGAGGTCGGCCTTGACGCCCGGGACCAGCAGGCTCGGCAGGAAACGGTCGACGTAGGAGACGACCTGCACGGCCATCAGCAGGCTTACGAGATACCAGCCGCCCCGCTGCAGGCGGACGGGGCTCGGAACGGGCTGTGCAAAGCTGTCCTCGGCAAGCATCGGCGGCCTGTCATCGTGAGCTAGACCTAACCTTAGGGCGGCCACGACAGATGACAAACGAGGATATTTGCCCTTTGATGTGATTTTGATTCACATCAGGAGCGGCCGTGACGCCCCTTCCCTCCATGCAGACCCTGCGCGCCTTCGACGCCGCCGCCCGCCACGGCAGCTATTCGGTGGCCGCGGCCGAGCTGGGGGTCACCCATGGCGCGGTCAGCCACCGCATCCGCGAGCTGGAGGAGCGGCTGCAGACGCCCCTCTTCCGGCGGGCGAACCGGCGGATGGTCCCCACGCGGGAGGCTGTGGCCCTGCTGTCCCAGGTGCGCCAGGCGCTGGGGACTCTGGACCGGGCCTTCCCGGCGCCCGCGCCGGCGGGCTCGGTGCGGCTCGTGGTCAGCGTGCACCCGTCGTTGGCGGTGCGCTGGCTGGTGCCGCGGCTCGGCCGCTTCACCGCCGCCCACCCGGCCGTCGACCTGGAGGTCCGCTCCACCGCCGACCTGGACGACTTCCTCGACCCTGGGGTCGACCTGGCGCTGCGCTACGGCGCGGGCGGCTGGGCCGATGCGGTGGACGAGCGGCTGAGCGGGGAGGTGCTCTTCCCGGTATGCGCGCCGGCCTACCGCGACCAGCTCTGCATCCGCGAGCCGGGCGACCTCGCCCGCTGCGTGCTGCTGCGCCACGCCTGGCAGCCCTGGTCGCCCTGGCTGCGCGAAGCCCGGCTGAAGCTGGAGGAGCCCCGGCTCGGCCCCACCCTGTCCGACAGCGCCATGATCGTGGAGGCGGCGGCGAGCGGCCAGGGCGTGGCGCTGGCCCGGCGGCTGTTCGTCCAAGGCGACCTGGCCAGCGGGCGGCTGGTGCGGCTGTTCGACGTCGAGGTGAAGGACGCCTACGCCTACCACATCGCCTGGCGGGCGGGATCAAGGCTCGGCGAGGCTTCGCTGGCCTTCGCCGCGTGGCTGCGGGCGGAGCTGGCGCCGGGTTAAGGCGCGACCCCGCGGCGGCTCACTCGGCGGCCAGGGCCGCGCCGCGCTGTTCGCGCAGGGTGACGTTGCGCACGTGGTACTGGAAGCGGTCCGGGCGGTAGTAGCCTAGGCTGAGCTGGACCGGCCGCCCGGAGGCGTCGCGCATGATGCGCTCGATCTTGAGCAGGGGCGCGGAGACGCTCACGTCCAGGGCGGCGGCCATCTGGGGTTCGGCGGCGACCGCGGTGATCCACTGTTCGGCCTCGTGCGGCGCGGCGCCGGCGCGCTCGAGCAGCGCCAGGAAGGTCTTGTGGGCCACGTCCTCCACCGAGAAGCTGGCCGCGATGTCCTTGGGCGTGAAGGTGATCAGATAGGCCAGCGGCTGGCCTTCCAGCAGGCGGCGGCGCACCACGCGGTGCAGCAGGGCGTTGGCGGGCAGCTTCAGGGAGGACCCCGCCGCGGAGTCGCCGGCGCTCACCTCGCCGACCTCCAGCAGCTCGATCTGGGTCACTAGACCCATCTCCTGCAGGCTCTCGATCAGGTTGTCGAAGGAGCTGCGGACCATGGGGATCGAGGAACGGGGGGCGACGATCGTGCCGCGCCCGCGGTGGCGGCTGACCAGCTTGTCGGCGGCCAGCTCGTTGAGCGCCCGCTTGACGGTGATGCGCGAGACGGCGAACAGGCGGGTGAGCGCCTGCTCCCCGGGGAGCAGGGTTCCGGGACCGACCTCGTTCTGCTCGATGACGCCGCGCATCACCATGTAGATCTGGTGGTAGAGGGGTGTCGGCTGGCCCTCATCCAGCATGTCGGGCGACAGCCGCATCTCCCAGAAATGGGCCGCGACCGCGTCCGGATCGGCGTCCAGGGGAGCGCTGTCGCTCTTCGCGGTCATGTCGCGGGCGGTCGGCATTGCAATCAGGACCTGTGGCCGTGACACGGGCCTCGTGACTACACCGGCGCAGCTCCGCGATCGACCGAAAATGACGGCGGATGGCGCGCGCCGGCGCGTCACGGCGGGCGGGCGGCGCGGCCGCCCGCCCCTACCGCTCAGAACTTGTAGGCGACGTTGACGTCGAACGTCCCCGGCTGGTTGAAGTAGTCCAGCCCGAGCAGGTCGGCGGTGCCGTAGTCGACCATCGTACAGTTCTTGCATTCGGCCGTGATCGTCACCGGATACGCCTTGGGCGCGAAGGTGACGCCGAAGTCGATGAGCGTACGTGGCTTGTCCCGTCCGCCGGCCGGCGTGGGATAGGAGCTCGCCGACCCTTCGGTGTTGGCGGTGTCGAACCACTCGCGTGAGACATACTGCACCGCGAAGTTGGGCGTCACGGTCAGGAGCGGGAAGTCGAAGATGTAGCTGGCGGTGGTGGAGAGGTCGAGCGCGGGCGTATACACCGGCGTCGCGAGCGCACCGTTCGCGCGCACGATGCCCGAGTCGCAGGTCCCGGCGACGCCGGCCAGACAGGACGCCTGCTGGTCGCGGATCAGCGCGCTCTGGTCAAAGTACATGGCCCGGATGGTGCTGATGTTCGCCCCGAGCGTGAGGCTGCGAACCGGCTTCCAAGTGATGTTCGTCTCCAGGCCGTAGGCGGCGAGGTTGGCGGCGTTGCTGGTGTCGAAGCTATTGGTGGCGGGGTTGTCGGAGAGCAGCTGGTAGTTGTTCACGTTCTCATAGAAGGCGGTGGCGTTCACGCGCAGCCGCCGGTCCGACGTCTGGGAGCGGAAGCCGGTCTCGTACGACCAGATCGTCTCAGGCGAGAAGTTGTTGTAGTCCGCAGGACTGGCGCCGGTCAGGCCGTTCCAGCCGCCGCCCTGGAACCCCCGCGTGGCGGAGCCGAACACCATCAGGTTGGGATCGATCTGGTACTGCAACGCGATGCGCGGGGTGAACTCGTTGGCGTCCAGATGGGTTGGATAGCCTTCCGCCTGCACGTCGGCGGTTGTGTAGCCGGGGCCGGCGCCGCTGGGATGCAGCAAGGTCGTCTTGATCTCGTGGGTGAAGCGGCCTCCGAAGGTGAAGGTCAGCTTGGACGTCACCTTGAAGTCACCTTGCGCATAGACGGCCTCGGAGATCGTCTGGTTCTTCTCCAGCTGGTCGTTCAGCCCCAGCGCGAAGGCCGGGCCTAGACCGAGCACCTGACCGTAGTCGTTCGAGTTGGTCTCGAAGAGGTAGAAGGCCCCTGCGGTATAGTTCAGGCGCGTTCCCAGATCGCCGGTCCACTTGATCTCCTGAGAGTACTGCGAGTTCCGCAACGCCTGGGCGAGGGTGATCTCCCCGGTGGGATAGGTGTCGCCGGGCTGCAGCGGACCCAGGCTCGCCGCGGGAAAGTCGGCGCCCAAGTGCTGGGATAGCCCACGCACGCCGGTGATGAAGTTGAGCGTGCCGGCGCTGAAGCTCGCCTTGATGTTGGAGGTCAGGCCGAAGCTGTTCACGAAAGCGCCTTGACCGAACGTCGACTTGGAGCCGCCGAGGTAGGGCTCGAGTGCGCCGCCCTGGGTGGTGAACCCAGAATAGGAGATACGCTCCTGGCCGCCGTCCGCCGGCTGGTTCAGAAGATTGGCGTTGTTGTTGTGCTCGTAATCGCCCGCGATGTCCCACCTGACGTTGGACAGCGCCGCCGGCAGGAAAGACACCGCCTCGCGCACGCCCCAGTTGTGCATGGTGTCCAGGCTCTGGCCGGTGGTGACGTCATGTACATAGCCGCTGTCGCCCACGGCGTAGGCGGAGGTGCGCGTGAGGATCTGGCTGTTGATCGGCAGGTTGACCGATCCGCGGAACGTGTACCCGTCATAGGAGCCGCCGCCTGCCTGGGCGTCACCCCCGAAGGTCTCGCCGGGCTTCTGCAGGGTGACGACGATGGCGCCGCCGGTGGAATTACGCCCGAACAACGTGCCCTGCGGGCCGTTCAGCACCTGGATCTGGTCAACGCCGAACAAGGCGAAGTTGTTGGCGTTCTGGCGCGATATGTAGATGTCGTCGATGTAAGTTCCGACCTGGGCCTCGAACGTAGGAAAGGACTGCGTCTGTCCAAGCCCACGGATGTAGTAGACGTTCGCCGAGCCTTGACCAACGTTGTTGGCCGCGAACATGTTGGGGACTTCACGGCCGAGGTCGAGGGTGCTGCCGATCTGCTGCGCCGCCAGAGCGTCACCGGAGAAGCTGGTGACCGAGATCGGCACGTTCTGAAGATTCTGGCTGCGGCGCTGGGCTGTCACGACCACTTCCTGGAGCGCGGTGGAGCCTGCCGCGCTGGCCTCCGGCGCCGGCGTCTGCGGCGGCGTGTTGGCGGCGGGCGGAGCGGCGATCGTACTTTGCGCCTGCGCGGCCGACGCGGCGGCGAGGATCGCCAGCGAGACACCAAGGCAAGCCGAAGCTCTGACAGTCTTCCTCATGTCGACCCCTCCATGCAGCTGGTCGGCGACCCCATCCACCACCATTCCGCCATGCTATGTTGGTATATCCTTATACCTTTTGCAAATGCTGCCTGCGATGCGCCGCCGCTTTCCCCGGTATGTTAAGTCTCGGGCAAATGACCGTCGTTTAGCCCGCTTTTTGCGCGTTTTCGGCCATCCACGGCTCCGTGTGGCTTCGCGTCCGGCGCAGCCAGCCGGGCGATGGCAAAGCCTTCGTCCACGACCTCGGCGTACTTGGCCTGCAGGTCGAAGAGGTTGGAGTCCTGCACGCGTGGGTCCCGGTCGCCGCAGGCCTGGCGGACCAGGAAGGGCGCGAATCCGTTCTGCAGCGCGTCCAAGGCCGAGGCGCGCACGCAGCCCGAGGTGGAGAAGCCGCACAGGACCAAGGTGTCGACCTCGATCGCGCGCAACGTCGAAGCCAGGGACGTGCCGAAGAAGGCGGAGGCGTACTGCTTGGTGACCACCACCTCGTCGGGCCGGGGCGCGATCCCCCTGCAGAAAGCGCCGTAAGGCGAGCCTTGGTCGAACAGCTTGAGCGCCGGGACCTTGCGGTAGAAGAGCCCGCCATCCAGCCCACCGGCCTGATAGACCACCTGGGTGTAGGCCACCGGCGCGCCGCCCGTGCGCGCCGCCTCGATCAGGCGCAGCGTGCTGGCCAGGGCCGCCTCGACCCCGGCGTACAGAGGGGAGTCGTTGGCGGTGTAGGCCTGCACCACGTCCACCACCAGCAGCGCCGGACGCCGCCCGAACGGCAGCCGCCCGCCGAAGCCGGCGCGGGCGTAGTCGTCCTCCAGCCCGCTCATACCACCCCGCGCGCCTTCAGCTCGGCCAGGGCGGCGTCGTCCAGGCCCAGGCGGTCCCCATAGACCTCGCCGTTGTGCTGGCCGACCTCCACGGGCGCGGGCGTGCGCACCCGGCCGGGCGTGACGGAGAGCTTGGGGAAGACGTTTTGCATCTTCACCGTGCCCCAGCGGGGATGCGGCACCTCGATGATCGACTCGCGCGCGGCGAACTGGGGGTCGGCCAGCATGTCCGGGGCGCGATAGATGCGGCCGGCCGGCACCTGCGCCTGGATCATGAGCGCCTCCAGCTCGTCGACGCTGAGTGTGCGGGTCCAGTCGGCGATCAGGGCGTCCAGTTCGACCTGGTGCTTGCCGCGCTGGATGTGGTTGGCGTAGCGGGGGTCGGTCGCCAGCTCCGGCCGGCCCATGGCCGTGCAGAGCCGGCCGAAAACCGTGTCCTGGTTGGCGCCGATCAGATACTCCCCGTCGCGGCAGGGATAGACGTTGGAGGGCGCGATACCCGGCAGCGCGGAGCCGGAGCGTTCGCGGATGTAGCCCATGTGCTGGTAGTCGGGGATCAGGCTCTCCATGACCTGCAGCACGCTTTCGTAGAGCGAGCTGTCCACCACCTGGCCCTGGCCGGTCAGCTCGCGGTGGTGCAGCGCCGCCAGCGCGCCCATGCAGCCGTAGGTGGCCGCGAGCGCATCGCCGATCGAAACGCCCATGCGAGAGGGCGCCCGGTCGGCGTCGCCCACAATGTAGCGCCAGCCGCCCATGGCCTCGCCGATGCCGCCGAAGCCCGCGCGCTGGGCGTAAGGGCCGGTCTGGCCGTAGCCCGACACCCGCACGATGATCAGGCCAGGGTTGTCCTGGTGCAGGCGCTCGGGTCCCAGCCCCCAGCCCTCCAGCGTTCCGGGGCGGAAGTTCTCGATCAGCACGTCGGCGCCCAGGATCAGCCGCCGCGCCAGGTCCTGGCCCTCCGGCATGCGCAGGTTGGCGGTTACCGAGCGCTTGTTGCGCCCCACCACCTCCCACCAGAGTGGATAGTCGCCCCGGCCCCAGTCGCGCATGGGGTCGCCCTTGCCCGGTGGCTCGATCTTGACGACATCGGCGCCCATGTCGCCGAGCAGCTGGCCGCAGAACGGACCGGCGATCAGCTGGCCCATTTCCACGACCTTCAGCCCCTTCAAGGGGCCTGTATTCTCCACCGGCGCGCCCCTGGATGCGGCGGCGGCTTTCCCCTCCTCTTCAGTCATGGGCGCGGCTATTCCGCTGCCATGCGCATGGCGCGCGACAGGCTGCGCCAGACCGGCGGGCGCGGGGCGGGCAGGCCGGTCTGCGCCTCGCAGGTCTCGCGCAGGGTCTCGAGCGGCGGGCCGCGGTCGAACACCTCCAGCGCGTTCCTGTGGGCGCGAAGGTCCGCGCGCAGCGCCGTGGTCGCCGCCGCGTCCACCTGCCCCGCCTCGTCGGCCACCACGCCGTAGGCGCGCGCGCCCTGCACGCTCACCAGGCCGCGGCGGATCTCCAGGCCCACCAGCTCCGCGTCGCGCTCCAGCGGGTCGCCCCAGCCCCCGCCGCCCCAGGTGACGTAGTGCAGCAGGTCGCCCGGCTCGACCTGGACGTTGTCGCACTTGGACGGCAGGACGATGGTCCCGCCGGACGCCCTCTCCAGGTGCTTGTAAGAGCGCATGCCGGGCTTGCCGCCGTTCACGCCCCAGGGCGGAATGAACCAGCGGTCGTCGTGGATGGCGATGGTCCCGGGCTCCAGGAAGCGGTAGCTCATCTGAATGCCGTTGCCGCCGCGGAAGAGCCCTGCGCCCCCGCTGTCGGCCACGCTCTCGTAGCGCTCGATGCGCATGGGGAAGTAGCGCTCCAGAAACTCGTTGGGGACGTTGGTGAACCCCGGCCACAGCGAATGGCCGTCCGCCCCGTCGCCGAAGGGCCGCCCCGGGATGCCGCCGAAGCCGATCTGGAACAGCTGGAACCACTGGCCCTCGGCGTCGTAGCCGGAGAACATCAGGTGGGGTGAGGAGGAGAAGCCGGCGGCGCAGAGGAACTGCGGGGTCTTCTGGCCGAGCAGCGCGCCCAGCACGTCGAAGATGCGGCCCAGCGCATGGGTGCGGCAGGAGAGCGCCGCCGGGAACTTCGGCTTGAGCAGGGACCCGTCGGGGATGCGCACCTCGACCAGGTCGTAGAAGCCGTCGTTGAACATGATCTGCGGGTCGAACACCATGACCATGTAGATGCCGAAGAACATCTTGAACATGTTCTCGTTCATGTAGAAGTTGATCGAGCTTTCCGACTGCGGGTCGGTGCCCTCGAAGTCGAGCAAGACCCGCTCGCCGTCGCGCCACATGGTGCACTTGATCTTGAACGGCCCGGCGCCCCGGCCGTCGTCGCAGATGTAGTCCTCAAACGAGACCGGCTCCTCGCCGATGGAGGTGGCGATCAGCTGCTTCATGGCGCGGTGGTTGCGGGCCAGCAGCTCCTCCAGCGCGGAGTTGAACACCTCCTCGCCGAAGCGGTCGCAGAGCTCCAGCACCCGCCTTCCGCCCACCTTGCAGGCGGCGACGATGGCGTGCAGGTCGGCCTTGTACCATTCGGGCATGCGCGACTGGTGGGCGGCGATCTTGACGATGTCGCCCTGCAGCTCGCCTTTGCGGTAGAGCTTCACCGGGGGCATCCGCAGCCCCTCCTCGAACACCGAGCCGGCGTCGGTGGGGAGCGAGCCCGGCACCTTGCCGCCGATGTCGGTCATGTGGCCGAACATGGCCGACCAGGCGATCAGCCGGCCGCTGCGGTAGATGGGCGCGATGCACAGCTGGTCGGAGTTGTGGCTGATCGCGCCTTCCACCGCGTAAGGGTCGCCGACCAAGATGAGGTCGCCTTCCTCAATGTCGCCGTCGAAGCCGCGCAGGAAACCGTCGATGAAGGAGCCGAACTGGCCCACCACCATGCGCCCCTTGCGGTCGGCGATCAGCGGGAAGGCGTCGCCCTGCTCGCGGATGCCGGGGGAGAGCGCGGTGCGGAACAGGGTGGCGTCCATCTCCACCCGCGCATTGCGCAGCGCATTCTCGATGATGTCCAAGGTGACGGGATCGACGGACGCCGAGGCGAAGGGGCGGTCGTCGGACTGCAGTATGCGGGCGGGCATGGGCTGGCTCTCCGGAGCAGGCGCTCAGACGGGCGGTTCAGGCGGGATTGATGAGGATGACGCCGAAGCGGTCGACCACCGCCTCGCAGCCGGGCAGCACCAGGGTGGTGGAGTCCATCTCCACTAAGACGGCGGGGCCTGGGATGCGGTCGCCGGCCCGCAGCCGGGCGCGGTCGTAGATTACCGCCGGCTGGAAGCCGCCGTCCACCCAGACCTCGTGGTCGCGCAGCTTGGCGGCGGACGGGTCGCCGTCCCCGGCCTCGATCTCCAGGGCGGGGATGTCGAGCACGCGCCCGAGCGCCACGGCGCGCAGGTTCACGAACTCATGCTCGGCGTCCATGTTGAAGGTGAACAGCCGCCGGTGCTCCGCGTCGAAGGCCGCCGCCAGCCGCGCCAGCCCGCCGGCCTCGAAGCCTTGCGCCTCGACGGGCATCGACACTTCGAAGGCCTGGCCGTGGTAGCGGACGTCGACCTCGTACTCCACGCTGATCTGGTCGGGGGGCGCGCCCTCCGCCGCCAGCCCTGCGCGCACCTCCTCGCCCATCTTAGCCAGCAGCGCCGCCACCTCGGCGTCGGAGGTCTGGCGGATGCGCTTGGACAGCGAGCGGGCGAGCTCGGCGCGCATGCGCGTGGTGGCGTCGCCGAGCGCGCAGAGCACGCCGGGCGAGACCGGCGACACCGCCGGCCAGGAGCCCATCAGCTTGGCCACCGCATTGACGTGCAGCGGACCTGCGCCGCCGAAGCCCATCAAGGCGAAGCCGCGCGGGTCATAGCCCTGCTGCACCGAGATCATGCGTAGCGCGCCGAACATGTTCTCGTTGACGATGTCCACGATGCCGCGCGCCGCCTCGTAGAGGTCCACCCCCAGCGCGTCCGCCACCGTCTGCACCGCGGCGCGGGCGGCGCCGCGGTCCAGCCGGAAGGCCCCACCGAGCAGGTTCTCCGGCAGATAGCCCAGGAGCACGTTGGCGTCGGTGACGGTGGCGGCCGTGCCGCCCTTGCCGTAGGCGGCCGGCCCTGGGGCCGCGCCGGCCGACTCGGGCCCGACCCGCAGCGCCCGGGTCAGCTCGGGCACCTTGGCGATGGAGCCGCCGCCGGCGCCCACCGTCTTCACGTCCAGCGAGGAGGCGCGCACGCTGAGATGGCCCACCTCGGTGGTGCGGGCGCGCCGCGGCTCGCCGTCCTCGATCAGGGCCACGTCGGTGGAGGTGCCGCCGACGTCCAGTGTCAGGATGTTCTTCAGCCCGGAGTTCTTCGCCACCCACAGCGCCCCGGCCACCCCGCCCGCGGGCCCGGACAGCAGCAGCGACACCGGATGCGCCTCCGACGCCTCCGAAGACATCAGCCCGCCGTCCGAGCGCAGCAGCGAGATGCGCCCCTGCATGTCCAGCGCGCGCAGGCGGCTCCGCAGGTTGCGGACGTAGCGGCCGACCACCGGGCGCACCGCCGCGTTGGCCACGGTGGTCAGGGTGCGCTCGTACTCCTGCATCTCCGGCAGCACCTCGTGGGAGAGGGAGACGGGCGCGTCCGGCAGGACCTCCGCGGCGATCTCCGCCACCCGCCGCTCGTGGGCGCCGTTCAGATAGCCGTTCATGAGCGCGACGGTGATCGCCTCCACCCCATTGGCCTTCAGCCTGGCGAGTTGGGCGCGGATGTCGGCCTCGTCGAGCGGGCGCACCTCGCGGCCCTGGGCGTCCATGCGGCCCTTGACCTCCACCGTGTCCTCGAGCTTGGCCAGCGGCTCGGGCTTGGGCCACACGATCCAGGCCGCAAGCCCGCCCGGCACCAGCGAGCGGGCGATCTGCATGACTTGGCGGTAACCCTCTGTAGTCACCAGCCCGACCCGCGCGCCCTTGCCCTCCAGCACCGCGTTGGTGGCCACGGTGGTGCCGTGCAGGAACACCTCCACCGCCGAGGGGCTCGTGTCGGCCTGGCGGCAGATGGCCTCCACGCCGGTCATGATGCCTTCGGAGCTGTCCTGGGGCGTGGAAGGCGTCTTATGCCGCCAGAAGCGCCCCGACTCCTCGTCCAGCAGCAGCAGGTCGGTGAAGGTGCCCCCGACATCGACGCCCAGCCGATAGGCCATACATGGACCTTTCCGTCACCGCGTGACCGCCTGTTGTATCCAATCCATTACGCTATAGTCACCAACCGGCTGTCAATCAGCCCTTTCGTATACGAGGCACGTGTGGCGTCGCAGATCGAGATCGTGGAGGTGTCGCCCCGGGACGGGCTGCAGAACCACCCCACCCTCCTGCCGACCCGCGACAAGGTGGAGCTGGTGCGCAAGGCCGCCGCGGCGGGCGCGCGCCGGATCGAGGCGGTCAGCTTCGTCAATCCCAAGGCCGTGCCCCAGATGGCCGACGCGGAGGCCGTGCTGCAGGGCCTAAAGGACGAGGCGGACCTGGTGGTGCAGGGCGTGCGGCTGATCGGGCTGGTGCTGAACCGGCGCGGATTCGACCGCGCTACGGTCGCCGGCGTGGACGAGGTGAACTTCGTGGTCGTGGCTTCGGAAACCTTCAACCGGCGCAACCAGGGCGCCTCAATCGCCGAGACGATGGCCCAGATCGCCGAGACGGTCCCCCTGGCGGCCCAGGCGGGGCTGGGGATCGGGGTCACCATCGCCGCGGCCTTCGGCTGTCCATTCGAAGGCGAGGTGAGCGAGGCCCAGGTCGGCCGCCTCGCCGCCGAACTCGCGGACTTCGGCGTGGCCGAGATCGCGCTCGCCGACACCATCGGCGTCGGCGACCCCGCCACGGTGGTGCGCCGGCTGGGCATCGTGCGTGCGGCGGCTCCTGCCGCGCGGCTGCGCTGCCACTTCCACAACACCCGCAACACGGGGCTGGCCAACGCCTATGCCGCCTGGACGGCGGGCGTGCAGGTGCTGGACGCTTCGCTCGGCGGAATAGGCGGCTGCCCCTTCGCCCCCGCCGCCACCGGCAACATTCCGACTGAAGACACCCTCTACATGTTCAGCCGCATGGGCGTGCGCACCGGCTACGACCTGCAGCGCGCCATCGAAGCGGCGCGCTGGCTGGGCGAGCGGCTTGGCGAGGCCGCCCTGCCCGGCATGCTCGGCCGCGCCGGCCTCTTCCCGCCGTCCAGCCCTGGCGAGCGGAGCCGTGCGGAGGCCTGCGTCGCCAGACACGTCGAGGACGCCGGCTCCGGTCGGGCGCCCTAGCCAGGCCGCGCATTTCGGCCCAGAGCACCTTGCCGTTGAAGTCAAGCGGGCAGGTCATCGGCAAACACGACCTGTCTTGGAGCCTTATAGCTGATCTTGGAGCCTTATAGCTGACAGGGCGGTCGTGGAAGGTCGAGCGACAGCTTTGAGCGCATGTCACCACCCCGTACATACAAAATGCGCAGAACTAACGTTATCAGAAATCCGCGTTCGTGTCGCCGAACTCGTTACCTGGAGCAAGCTCGAACCCGCTCGCGCGCAACCCGTCCAACAGCATGCGCCGGGCGAGCTGATCTGGACGCGCGCGGGGCGCCAATAGCGGCGCGTTCGAGCGCTAGGCTCGTCCCACGCGGTACGCGGACGGTAATACATTCTTCCATCTCGACGGTACGGCTCATCCGCTCGGCTCCCGTGCTGCCCAGGAGTCTAGCACCTCCGAGTCAGATGTGAATCCCTTGCTGAGCGCCCGCGGCGGGTGCTTAAGACCCTCTTCCTGAGGCTTGGGCTAGAACGGCGACACCCCTGCCCTGCCTTTGGCGCTATCCGACGCTCCGTGCGGCTCAACCAGTCCGCAATGGCAAGGACTGGCCGCTTTCTGCCCGTCAGGTATCGAGCGGTGCCCCCAGCCAGCTGCCTCTCGTGTGCTGCACCGTCGCGCGTTCGGCCTTCGATCAGGAGGCTCGGTAGGGGTTCGCAAGAGACGGCGATTACCCGCCAAGACCGGAGAGGCCGCGTTGCACACCGCATCTGGCGACTCTGAGCTTTCTAGCTCGGGAGTGCCGACTCCCTCCCAACCACCATACCGGAACAGCTTCGCCCAGGGCCGGCTATTGCATCGGCTTCAGCGCTTTGATCCGCGCTACATCGACGGGCCGTTTCGAAAGCGGTACAGCCGCCACCAAGACATCCACCAGGACTTGGCATTCGGCCTTCCCGGTCGCCAGCACCTCGCGGAACGCGGCCATCTTCGACATGGACCACAGGGTGGCCGCCAGTACAGGGATGGGGCTGCCGTCGATCATTTTCTTCGCACTCGGGTAGATGTCGTAGCCGAGCCCCTTGATCAGCGTGAAGCTCGCGTGAACCCCACGCGCCAGCACCATGGATTCACCCCAGGACGCGCCGCCGCCGCGCCGTTCGCCGGCCACCGCGACGCTCTCGAACGCGACGCACATCGGAACATGGCAGCGCAGCCACAGCGGCATGTCGGGCTCCAGGGCCGCCGGCAGGCGGGCGGCGTTGAACAGGTCGACCCAGCGTTGCTCGCCCAAGAGGGTCTTCTGGCCGGCCGCGCCGATGGTCGCCTTCAGCTTGCCGTCGCCGTCCAGCGTCGCCTGCAGGAACGGCATGCCGAAGGCGCAGCGCGAGGCGCCGAGCACCTCCTGCAGCCGTTCGGGATGAAAGGTGTTGAACATGAAAAGCACGCTCTTGGCCGCGCTGCGCTGCAGGCTTGGAAGCATCGCCTGCGCCTGGTGATCGAGGAGCGTGACGATCAAGAGATCGTACGGCGTCTGTTCGTCCAGCGTATCGATCACCCGGACCTCGGCGTGCTCGCCGTTCACGTCGATGACGCCGCCGTCGCGCTGCAGCTGCTGCAGCCTGACCGATCCCGGACGCGCGATGACGGTGACGTCATGGTGGCCAGCTCGGGCGAGTTGGGAGGCGAAGGTGCTGCCGATCTTGCCTGAGCCGAGCACGGCGACGTTCAGCGGGGACGAGGGCGAAGCGGTCGTCATGGAGGCTCCTGGCATGAGGTCATCGCTTCGCTGTTGGCCTGACGCGCAGGGCGCCATACAGCAGAGCCGCCGTGAGCACGGCGTAGGCGATCGCGCCGATGGCGAAGAGCGAGGTGGCTTGGCGAAAACCGAGCGCCAAAGCGCCGGCGGCGATCAGCGGCAGCGCCTGCATCGCATGGATCCCGAAGAAGTGCGGCACACGTAAGTCACCGCCTGACATGTTCCACCCGAGCAAAGGCGGACGCCGCCCCGAAGAGCCGACCTCGCGGCGCGGAGGCTCTCCGGCCAGGGCTGGTCTGTCGCAAGCTCAAGATTGACCGAAAGAACCCCGGCGACCACCCCAACCGCCGCGAGCCGCCGCACTGCGCTACGTGAGGGCTCCGCACACCGGCTCGCTCAGCGAATTTCCACCACCCCAGTGGGCACTATCGGCCGCCGTCCGCTTGGCGTAGTCAGGTCCATTGAATCTGCTGCTTGCACCGGGCGAGCCGGCAGGCTCGACCAAGGCGGTTATCACCGCCGGCGAGCTGTTCCGTACCCACTTGTTCAAGCTCGCCTTGCGTCAGACCCGACATCGAGCATCGCCTGACAAAGCCCAGGCTTCCGCGCACCAACGGGCAGGTCGAACGCATAGAGCTCACCCCCAAGAACGCGACGGCCTAACGGTTCCATTACGGCAGCCAAGATCAGCTCAGGCGACAACTCGCCAACATCGTGGCCGACTATAACTCCGGGCGATGGCTGAAGACTCACAAGGGCCTGACTCCTTGCGTGCGCGACCGGATGTCGACGCTTTTCAGGTATGACTCGACTATATCGCCGTAAGCCAGGGGCAGTTTCTACGCGTCCTGCGAATGGAGCCACTTGCGATCCGCAGCCCTCAAGGCGGAGACCACCTGCGGTCGGTCAACACCAGGTAAATCATCACGCAGGGGCCGATTGTTAGCTTCCAACGCATAGCTCAGATGACGGTAGGACGGCCTATATCTGTTAAGTCTGACGAGGTCGATTTTGGGCACTTCCGCCGGGTTGCACGGTTCTAACTGATCACGAATATATATGGCCTGCAGACCTGCGATACGCCACTTGCCGTGCGATTTGCGCGCTCTGGAGAGTAGACGAGTAAAGCTGGTCATGCTGGCCTGCACGCCATCTAGCGGAAGGAAGGTGTGTATCGCGCAGGCGCTGTCGGCTATCGCTCGATCGTTGTGGACCACTATGGCGGCGGGTCCCAGAGAGTCGAAGTAGGCCGACTCGGTATTATCGCCAGCGGCGCTAGTCTTGCGTCCCGAGTCGACAAAGTCGGCGGCGGTTCCCTTGAACCATGAAACCTCGACAGGCGCATCCGGATAGTAGCAGGCCTCTTCCTCATCGTAGTTGTGCAGCTCGCGCGCCAATCGCTCACGCAGTAGCAGCTGGCTTACAGCGAACGCGCTCAGCAAGTCCCTCTCCTCGACCAGATGGTCGTGAGCCCGGAGGTTATTTGGCGTATCACTCGACGTCATGTTTGACTCACCGTCTGTTGAGTTCGTCGCCATCGCTGGCTTAGCGATCAACGCCACAAGTGGCGCGAAAAAACTCGCTTTCAGAACGCCACGTCGGAGCATAGCGGCGCCTCCTCGCGCTACTTGGTCATATCGATCAGCAAACATATTGATTCCTAACGTTGGGCGGCATCATATCGCAGCATGCGACTCTAGCGTCGTGTTGTGAAAGTAGACAGCTTTGGCTTAAAGGGCATCGAGCCATCGCTCTTCTTGAGACCTTAGAAATGCTATGGTTTGCGGCTTGTCGATCCCAGGCAGGTCGTCCCGCACCGGAAAACCGGACTTGTCCATGACATAGGCGATGGAGCGATAAGACCGGCGCAGGCCAGCAAAGAGGCCGTGATCGATCTTTGGGATCTGAGTCGGGTCCGCGGGCACAATCGCGTCGCTGAGATAGTAGGCGCGCATCCCTGCGATGATCCAGTCAGGTCCCTGCTTCTCGACCCGCCAGAGCAGCCGCGAATGACTGACGATGTCAATCTCCACGCCGTCGAGCTCGGCAAGCCCGTGGATGGTGCATCCCGTCTCAGCTAACGCCCGGTCGGCTTTGAGCGTCACGACGGCGGGGCACATCATGTGGAAGGTATAAATTGCGCCGCCAGCCATCTCGCTGCTCAGTTTCGCGAAGTCCTTGCCGGAACCTTGGAACCATGAAACCTCGACAGAGGAGTCGGAGCTATAACAATCGGCCATATCCTGCCACCGAGCCGTGTCGCGGGCGGTCCGCTCGCGTTGAATGAGGTTGTCGATCAGGTTTTCATCGGGCCGGTCGTGGCTCACCATAACCTTGCGCTCCGGGTCAGTTAGCAGCTCTTAGCAGCAGTGGCTCGGGAAAGAGGCGGTGACCTCACGAGACGTGGGCTTTCTTGCGTTGACCTCGTCAACTCGCGTAGGGATGGCTTGTCCCCGCTTGTCGCCCTGTAGCGTACTGCATTCCGACAAAGCCTCGGGCCGCTTTGGAAGTTCCTGTTCCGTGACATATACGACTATAGGCGGCAAAACACCATGGCCATAAGGCTCGGAATATACGCACGCAGTCGTCGGTCAGGGTCAACTTGGATGCCGACCGACTTATGGGCTGCCGACGCGATCTAAACGAATCTGGGAGCAGTTCTCGCACTGGCTAGTCTAGGCGACCATAGTGGCGAACATCCCTATGGCCGCGCGGCGGCCATCACGCCGGTCGCCAGCCAGCCGATGGCCTGAAGCGCCTTCGAGGGACCCAGGGATCCCATGACGTCGCTGCGGCCCACGAGCAGCATGATCATCACCATGATCGGCACGGCGACCACGCCATTGATCACCGCGCTCCAGAACAAGGCCTTCACCGGGTCGAGCGGCGTGAAGTTCAACCCCACGCCGATGAATGTCGCCGCAGCCAGGACGCCGTAGAACCGAGGCGCGCGATGAGGCTTGCGCGCCAAGCCGACGTGCCATCCAAAACACTCTCCGACCGCATAGGCTGCCGAGCTTCCAAGTACCGGCAGAGCCAGAAGACCGGTCCCGATGATACCAAGCGCAAACACCACGAACACCGCCGGGCCGGCGATGGGGCGAAGGGCTTGAGCGGCCTGGGAGGACGTCTGGATGTCTGTGACGCCGTGGGCGTGCAATGTGGCGGCCGTGGTCAGGATGATGAAGAGGGCGACCACGTTCGACAGCCCCATGCCGACGTAGGTGTCCCAACGGATCCGGCCAAGCTCAGCCACGGCCTGCTCGAGGGCGCGCGCCAAGGGCCTGGCGCCCTCCCGCTCTCGTACATCCTCCACCTCTTCCTCGGCCTGCCAGAAGAACAGGTAGGGGCTGATCGTGGTCCCCAAGACCGCCACGACGCCGGTGAGGTAGCCGGCTTTGAGCGACAGCTTCGGCGCGATCAGGTGACGGCCGACCGTCGCCTAAGGCATGTGGACAACGAAGGCTACGCCGACGTAGGCGAACAGCACCAGAGTCAGCCACTTCAGCATGGAGACATAGCGGGTGTAGCGAACGAACATCTCCAGCAAGAGCGAGATGATGGCGAAAAGCCCGACGTAGAGGAACTGCGGACCTCCGATGACCAGCTTGAGGGCGGCGCCCATCGCGCCCAGATCCGCGCCGATGTTGATGACGTTGGCGACGAGCAGCGCGAAGACGACAACGTAGAGGATCGGCGCCGGGTAGCGCCGCCGAAGATTTCCGGCTAGTCCTCTACCGGTTACCCGTCCGATACGGGCGCTGATCTCCTGGATGGCGCACATGAGCGGCCAGCTGAAAAGCATGGTCCAGCCGAGGTCGAAGCCGAACTGCGCTCCGACCTGGGAGTAGGTCGCGATCCCGCTGGGATCGTCGTCCGAGGCCCCCGTGATCAGCCCTGGCCCCAGGAACTTGACGAGCGGCGGCCCCCCGCGCTGTTTGATGGCATCAGGGGCGTGAGGATGTCCGGGCTCTTGATCGTCAATCATATCAGACTGCCAGAGACGGCGAGCCGGACGCCTCAGAGGCAGCCTCGAGACCTATCATCAACCAAGACGTCGACGTTTTCAGCTTGGACTTTCGGTGCATAAGCCGCAGCGATCCCAACATTTTCTCGCGTCAGTTATGTTTACACTGTATCAAAGTCTATGCAGTAGCAGTTAACCGGATGGCCGACATCGCCTACGTCTCCGCACAGGAGGCGATTAAGATCGATTTGAAAGGTCAGTGGGGCGTCACCGCTCGCATCGCGAGGGCGGCCACGCCGACCGCGAGGACTCCGCCGGTCCACAGCCCTACGAGCCAGATGAGCTTCCTGATCATCGCTCAATGATATCCGACGCCGGCGTGGACCTTGCCGCGGAACAGCCAGTAGACATAGCCGGTATAGCCGAGGATGAGCGGCAACATCGGCGCAGCGCCCCAGAGCAGGAAGGATTGAGTCGCCGGGGGCGCGGCGGCCGCCTGTATGGTCAGGGTGGGCGGGGCCATCATCGGCCACAGGCTGACGCCTAAGCCCACATAGGCCAGCAGGAAGAAGCCAAGCGCGCACAGGAAGGGGCGGATCTCGCGGCCGCGCTTCAGGGCCGAGAAGAACAGCCAGGCGAGACCGAGCAGGGCTAAGGGGACCAGGGCCGCGCCCGCGCCGTTGGGCAGCGTCAGCCAGCGCTCGCGGAAGGGGGGGCTGAAGGCCAGCATGGCCAGGGAGACCGCGCCGATGAAGGCGAGGGTTGTCCAGGCAAGCCGGCCGGCCAGGCGGCGGAAGCGATCCTGCAGCTCGCCCTCGGTCTTCCAGATCAGCCAGCAGGCGCCGAGCAGGCCGTAGCCGGCGACCAGGGCCAAGCCGGTCATAAGGCTGAAGGGCGAGAGCCAGTCCCACCAGCCGCCGCCTAGGCCCGGCCGGAGACCTTGATCCCCTGCACGAAGGCGCCCAGCGCCACGCCCTGGCACATGGCGGCGACATAGGAGCCGCCCATGAAGGACCGGTCCCATCTCACCTGCTCGCGCGGATTGCGGGCGCGGAAACGCATCTCGAAGGCCACGCCCCGGAAGATCAGGGCCAAGAGCATGATGGTCAGTGGTGCGTAGAGGGCGGGCAGCAGGATGGCGTAGGCGAGTGGAAAGACAGCGAACAGGCCGCCGCCGCCCAGCACCAGCCAGGTCTCGTTGCCGTCCCAGACCGGGGCGACGGAGTTGACCATGATGTCCCGCTCAGCTGCGCCATGCACGGCCGGGAACAGGATGCCGATCCCCAGGTCGAACCCGTCCAGCGCCACATAGGCGAAGACGGCGACCGCGATCAGCAGCGCCCAGATCAGCGGCAGGTCGAGCCTCATTCTCCCGCCTCCACGAGTTCGGGCGTGGGTCGCGCGCCGAAGGTCTCAGGCGCGCCGAGGACCGAGGGTGTGGCGGTCAGGCCAGCCGTCCGCACCGGCTGATCGGTGGGCGGTCCGGGATCGTGGGGCCCGGGCGTCTGGCCGAGCAGGTGGGCTGTGAACGCCATACCCGATCCGAACACCACCACGTAGACGACCACGAAGGCCAGCAGCGAAGCGGCGACGCCGGGCGCCGCGACCGGACCCACGCTGTCGGCGGTGCGCAGCAGGCCGTAGACGGTGAAGGGCTGGCGCCCCGCCTCTGTCGTCACCCAGCCGGCGGTGACCGCGAGGAAGCCCGCCGGGCCCATCGCCACCGCAAACCGCTGGAACAGCCGCGAGTCGTAGAGCCGATGCCGCCAGCGCAGCACCAACGAGGTCGCGCCCAGCAGCACGATCAGCAGGCCTAGCCCCACCATGGTACGGAAGGCGAAGAAGACCAGCGGGATGTTGGTCGGCCAGCTGCTGCGCGGATAGGCGTCGAGGCCCTTGACCACGGAATCTGGGTCATGGGTAAGATAGAGGCTGGCGAGCTTGGGGACGCCGACGGCGAAGCGGGTCTTGGCGGCCTTGGCGTCCGGCCAACCGAACAGCAGCGAACGCGCGCCCCGCTCCGTTTCGAACTGCCCTTCCATCGCGGCCACCTTGGTGGGCTGGTAGCGGTACGAATTGACCCCGTGCAGGTCGCCGAGGCCGATCTGGACCGGCCCGAAGAGGGTGGCCATCCACATGGCTATGGAGAACATCAGCCGGGCGCGCGGGTTGGTCTTGTCCTTCAGCAGGTGGAAGGCCCCGACGCCGCCCACCACCAGCGCGGTGGTGAGATAGGCCGCCACCACGGTGTGCATGTAGCGGTAGGGGAAGGACGGATTGAACAGGGCGTGCATCCAGCTGGTCGGGATGAAGCGCCCGTCGGGGGTGCGGGCGAACCCGGCCGGCGTCTGCATCCAGCTATTGGCGGCCAGGATCCAGAAGGTCGAGATCAGCGTGCCGGCGGCGACCAGGCAGGTGGCCATGAAGTGCAGCCTGGGCCCGACCCGCTTCAGCCCGAACAGCATGACGCCGAGGAAGCCCGCCTCCAGGAAGAAGGCGGTGAGCACCTCGTAGCCCAGGAACGGCCCGATCACCGGCCCGACCTTGTCGGAGAACACCGACCAGTTGGTCCCGAACTGGTAGGACATCACCACGCCCGAGACGACGCCCATGGCGAAGACGATGGCGAAGACTCGCAGCCAGTACTGGAAGGTGTCCAGGAACACCGCGCGCCTGGTGACGAGCCAGCAGCCTTCGAGCACTGCAAGGAAGCTCGCCAGGCCGATGGTGAAAGCCGGATAGAGGAAGTGCCAGACGACCACGAAGGCGAATTGGCTCCTGGCCAGATTAAGCGCGCTGGGCAGATGTAGACCGCCCACTTGGGCCTCCTGATCTTTTGTGAGGGTTGGCCCTGGCGGTTAGGGCGCGCGGCTCATGACCGCGAGATCGATCTAGTCTGAAGCCTTCAGAGGACGCTCGACAGACTCGGCTTATACTTACCTGTGGCTCAAGCTAACCGACCGGATGGCACCCTAGCCCCGATTTCGCCCGGTTGGAATCATGAGGGGTTTTCATAGTGGGCCTGATCTGGTTCAGGGCTGAGGCTGGCGCGGGAGGCCGGCCACCCTGCCCAAGCCGCTGTCGTACGATCTTCGCTCACGTGTCCTGGCCGCTGTTGATGAGGGCCTGTCGTGCCGCCAAGCGGCGGAGCGCTTCGGGGTAAGCCCGTCCAGCGCCATCCGCTGGAACGCCTTGCGTCGGAGCAGAGGTGACGCCCGACCACACCCTCAGGGCGGCGACCGGCTTTCACACCGGACCGAGGCGCATGCGGCCTTGATCCACGCCCAAGAAGCATGCGGCCTTGATCCACGCCCAAGAACAAGAGCGTCCCGATATTCAGAAGCGGCGAGAGGAAGGGTTTGAAGGCCAGCTTGAGCTTGATCCACAACGACTGATCTTTATCGATGAGACTTGGGCCTCCACCAACATGGCCCGGCGCTATGGTCGCGCACCCCGCGGACAGCGCCTACGCGTCGGCGTGCCTCATGGCCATTGGCTGACCACCACCTTCGTCGCCGGGCTCTGCACGCGCGGGATCATCGCACCCTTCGTGCTCGACGGGCCTATCAACCGCGACGCCTTCGAGACCTACGTCGCGCGCGTCCTGGCTCCCGCGCTGCGGCCGGGCGACGTCGTGATTATGGACAACCTGTCTAGCCACAAAGGGCCGCGCGTCGAAGACATGATCCAGGCCGCAGGCGCGCGCCTACTCTTCCTGCCGCCCTACTCCCCCGACTTCAATCCCATCGAGCAGGTGTTCGCCAAGCTCAAGGCCCTGCTCCGAAAGGCCGCCGAGCGAAGCGTCGAAGGCCTGTGGACCACCATCGGAAAACTGCTCGACGCCTTCACCCTGACCGAGTGCGCCAACTACATCGCAAATGCAGGATATGACGCGACTTGAACGAAATCGGCTCTAGCGCCGCTACGGGATGCTCGCCGCCTCTTGGATGCACTTGGCATCGATCCCGCCGAGACGCGTCGCTTGCCCCCGGTCTGATCATGCGCTGCATCCGTCGAGCCAAGCCTCCCGGCTTCATCCCCTTTCAACAGCTCAAGCTAGTTGCGGCGCCGCCCAACCGGCGAGGGCTGGATTAGCCAGATCAAGTTCGATGGCTATCGTATGCAGCTTCTGGTCGCCAACGGGCGCGCCGCTTGGTTCAGCCGCAACGGCAATGATTGGTCTGCCAGGCTGAGCGACCTAAGCGGTGTAGCGGCCGGGGTGCGAGTGCATTCTGGACTACCGCGTGGGCGTCCTGATGGACGATCTCATGGCCGCGCAGGACACTCCCCGCGCCTGGGTAGTCCAACATGATCGCGCGAGAAGGGAGCGGCCCATGGAAGCACTTGATGGTTTGAACGCTCGATACGGTCGGCGCACAGTGTTCCCTGCCGCTTCTGAAGTATAGCAGGGTTGGACCACCCGATCCAGTTACAAATCGGGGAGCTTCACGACACGGCTAAGCCACTTGCCCGTCGCCCCGTGCAGGTGACCGGGAGGGCCGTGCCTCAGACACTCGGGTAGAGCTGCGCTAGGGCTCTGCCACCTCATCGAAGATCAGCAATATCCAGCAACCGTCGCCAGACGGGGTCCTGTTGTACGCCTGAGTCTGCCTCCGCAATAGCATCAAGTGCTTCACGAAGCTGGTAGGGGGGCCGAGCAAGAGACGTTCCAACCGTCGCATCGAGCAGACGCAAGGCATGTCGGGGAAATCGCTGGGCGAACCCAGCCTTGACTCCATCAGCCTTGATCAAGCGAAATGGAACAAATCCCAAGTCGCCGATTGGCTTAATATAAGGCAAGCAAACTTGAACAGCATCCGGGAAGTCATCCCCTGTCCGCATGGTTATATCCACGAAGACTTGAGATGTCGCCCGCGTCTGAAGCCGAGCCTCATTCGGCCAGACAGATAGTACAAGCTGCTTAATCTTCAGCCATGTCACATGATCGCTCATCCGCCGAGCAAGTGCGTGCAGAGCGCCCAAGCACGCTGGCTCGCCGCCCTCTTGCAAAGCACCTCTCGCTTGCTGTGGGCTCAGATAGTGGCGAGCCCGAGTATCGAGAAGCATAGCTACGAGGAACTCAGCTAGGAGATGACCCCGTGGTTCTGACCACCGCCAGCCGAGCGACTGGCGAAATGATTCTAGGAAGGCGCCCCGTATCTGAAGGAACAATTCAGGGCGAGCAATATGCCGGCCAGCCAAGTAACCGCTCCACGCCGGCTCCGCCGTTGGCTGGTTGCAGTCAAGCAGGGGCGCGAGCACTTCCGCAGCGTATTTTTCATCAACCCGATCGAAGTAAATCAGGTATTTAAGAAGGACACTTACGGCGTTGTCAGAGCCCTCTGCGGGAGCGCCACGCGCGGCGGCCAGACGGTCACGAATGTCTGCCGTGATCCCGCGCCTCGCTAATTTCTGCGAGTCGATGAGGGCGAGCGCCGCCTGGGTTAACGCACCGACCGGACCGTTAATCGCCATATCGTAAGTGCGTCGAGATCGGTGCTGCGGCTCTCCACCTACATAGGTGTCACCGATCACGCTCTTCGTAGCTTCCGCCCCGCCTGCGATCAGTGCAGCCAGAATGGCGTCCCAGACGCGCCATGCCTCCGAGACGTCGGTGGAGCCAAGGGCTACGATGTTCCTTTCAAGTAAGCGTCGCTCCCGCCCCACCTTGGCGAGGTAGGCCTGCGGGCTGAAATTACGCGCCTCCTTGAGCGGCGCGGCTGGTTCCATGACGATGCTACCTGATGATGCTGGCTTCAAGGGTGGCGGCGCTCGCCGGATCGAGGTGTTCACAGGCGTTGGGCGTCGGCGGCGATGGAGCCCGGAGGAGAAGGGGCGGATCGTGGCCGAGAGCTACGCGGGCGTGGAGTCGGTCTGCGCGGTGGCGCGGCGCTACGGCTTGGCGCAGACGCAGATCTTCACCTGGCGTCGCGAGTTGCGGACGCCGGTGCAGGCCGTGGCTGAGCAGATGTTCGTGCCCGTAATCGTGGAGCCCGCGTCAGCAGGGCTGTTGGCGTCACCGAAGCCCAAGCCAGTGCGTCGTCGTCGTGAGCGCGGCGGCATCGAGGTGGAGATCGGCGGTGTGACGGTGCGGGTGGCGCAGGGCGCTGACCGGCGCACGCTTGAGACGGTGCTGCGGGCCCTGAAGGCGGAGCGGTGATCCCCGGCGTCACGGGGCCGCCGGCCGGTGTGAAGGTGCTGGTGGCGACCAAGCCGGTGGACTTTCGCAAGGGCATGGATGGGCTGGCGCTGCTGGTGAAGGAGGAGATGAAGGCGGACCCGTTCTCCGGCGTCGTCTACGTCTTCCGGTCCAAGCGATCCGACAGATTGAAGCTTCTATGGTGGGACGGCACGGGGGTGGTGCTCTACGCCAAGCGGCTTGAGCAGGGGGCGTTCTGCTGGCCCAAGGTGCAGGATGGGTCCATGCGTCTGACCTCGGCCCAGCTGGCGGTTCTGTTGGACGGAATGGAGTGGATGCGGGTGCTGGCGCCGCGCCGGACACGAGCCCCGCAGGTGGTCGCTTAGGCCTGCGACGAGACGACTCAGCGTGCACGCGGGGGCGCCTCAAGGGCCTGCGGACATGGTCTACTCGGCCCTGTGGAAGCGCCGCCATCCATGGACGCGAACGTCATCTGGAGCCTGCTCCTGGAGGAGCGGGCGCGCCACGCCGCCGATCTCGAGCAGCGCGAGGCCAAGATCGCCAGCCGCGACGAAGAGATCGAGCGGCTGAGCCGGATCATCCGCGACCTGCAGCGCATGAGCTTCGGCGCGCGCTCGGAGAAGATGGACCCAGACCAGCTGGCGCTGGCCCTGGAGGACGTCGAACAGGAGCTGGCCGCCGTCGAGGTCCGCACCGCCACGCCCGAGCAGAAGGTGGCGAGGGCCGCCCGACGCCGGGCCAACCGAGGCTCCCTGCCGGCGCACCTGCCCCGGGTGGAGCAGGTGATCGACATCGAGGACAAGACATGCCCGTGCTGCGCGGGCGCGCTGCACCGGATCGGAGAGGACGTCGCCGAACGGCTGGACGTCATCCCGGCGACCTTCCAGGCCCTGGTGGTCCGACGGCCCAAGTACGGCTGCAGGGCTTGCGAGGAGGTGGTGGTGCAGGCGCCCGCACCGGCGCGGCTGATCGAGGGCGGCCTGCCGACCGAGGCGACGGTCGCCCACGTCGTGGTGGCCAAGTACGCCGATCACAGCCCGTTGTACCGCCAGGCGCAGGCCTACGCCCGCCGCGGCGTGGTGCTGGACCGCTCCACCCTGGCGCACTGGACCGGCTCGGCCGCCGAGCTCCTGAAGCCCGTGCACGCGCGGCTGCTGGAGCGGCTCAAGGCCAGCGGCAAACTGTTCGCCGACGAGACCCGTGCGCCGGTGCTGGACCCCGGGCGCGGCCGCACCCTGATCGGCCAGCTATGGGCCTACGCCCGCGACGACCGACCCTGGGGCGGCCCTGAGCCGCCGGGCGTGGCGTTCGTCTACTCGGGGAACCGGGCGACCTCATCGCCGGCGCTGCACCTGGCAGGCTTCCGCGGCGTGCTGCAGGTGGACGGCTACGGGGTCTACAAGGCCCTGGCGAAGGACGGCGCGGTCGATCTCGCCTTCTGTTGGGCCCACGCGCGGCGCTACTTCCACAAGCTGATCGACAAGGACGCCACGAAGACGCCGGTCGCGGCGGAAGCTGTGGCGCGCATCCAGAAGCTCTACGCCATCGAGGCGGAGATCCGCGGCCGCCCGCCTGAAGACCGGCGGACGGAGCGGCGCCGCTCAAGCGGGCCCATCCTTGCAGCCCTGAAGCCCTGGCTCAGCGCGCGCCTGGAACTGGTCAGCCAGAAAAGCGATCTGGCCAAGGCGATCCGCTACACCCTGAGCCACTGGGAGGGCCTGAACCGCTTCCTCGACGACGGGCGCATCGAGATCGACAACAACACCGTCGAGCGAAGCATCAGACCGCTGGCCCTGACCAGGAAGAACAGTCTCTTCGCCGGTTCAGAGGGCGGGGCTCAGCATTGGGCGGTGCTGGCCTCCCTTGTCGAGACCTGCAAGATCAACGCTGTGGAGCCAGAAACTTACTTCGCCGACGTGATCACCAAGCTGATCAACGGCCACCTTCAGAGCCGCCTCGACGAACTTCTGCCCTGGGCCTACGCCACACAGAACGTCGCCATCACTGCCTGATCAGACCGGGCTAATAGCTTTCCACGCCCCGTGGTCCCGGAGCGCCGCTTACCCTTTCAAGCCACCTCGACGAGCTGAACCTTAGCTCTACGAGGACCGGCTGGGGCAGCTTGGCAAGGCGGCCCGCAATCGCACGCGTTAAGCGTTGTGGGTGTGTGGGCTCTCGCTGGTCCAGGAGGGTCGTCCAAAGCCGCAGTGGGTAGCGACCCTGCCGACCTTCATGGGTAAGGGCGGCTAGTGCGCGCGCTGGCCGGGTCTCAAGAAGGCCTCGAAAGGGCTCAGGGCTAACAAACTGATCATCGCGCCTGCCCTCCGCTGCGAGCGCCTCAGACGCGATCTGTGCCAAAGGTAAGCTGGGAAGTTCACCTGGATTGAGGTCGGGACGCACCAAGCCTGAGCGTCCTTCGAGACTGCCGGCCGCGTGCGCATCCCATTCAGGGCGCCACCGTGCGTCGGCGGCGCGAAGCTCCGGCAGTTTCTTCGTAGCGATGGCGGATAATTCCTGCCCCTGAAGCACCAGCCACCCAAGCCGAGTGGCCGCCTCACGAGCGCGCCGCTTGTCATACTCGTTTGAGTCCTCATGGTCCCACCTGCTCGGTCCTGCGATAATCCGATCCTCGATCGCCCGCCGGCCATCCTCGGTGAGGCCCGACCACCTAGCGCTTAGTGTCCAGAGTAACTCTCTGGCACGTCTTGGACCCCAGAAGGCATCGTCATCAAGACCCAGCACGATTTCCTCCGCTGAGCTAATGTCCAGCAGTTCGCTGCGCCTCGCCACCCATGTCCGAAGCTTATCGAAGAAGAAGGGTTCTCCTGTCGGCCACCGCTCGATCTCACGTTGGCCCGCAGATGGGGCGTTATCTACCAAGCGATCAAACAGCTCCGCAAAACGCAGGAGAAAGCCTCCGACATCGTTGTAGTAGCGCTCCCCGGGACCCTCTTCAGCGATGAGGGTCGGCGTTTCCCAAGCGGCCGGCTCGATGTCGTTCAGGAAGCTCACGGCATGCAGCAGGGCTTCACGCCAACACGCCACAACACGGCTGAGCATCTCGTCAGGGATTTCGATGTCTTCAGAGCGGACCGTATGGAATGTCAGCTCGAAATCTATTAGGTCCGTGGACCTGCTCGGTGCGTCAGGCGGTCGGGATACTCCATAGAACGGCCGCTCCCATCTGAGCCGCGGCATGAGCGCGCGACCAAACTGACGAAGATTGGCGTTCGTCCAGCCGCCACGCCTGATCCTTTTAAGGAGGCGATACCATTCCAGATCATCTTCGGGGATCATCGCTTGTGCCTCCAGCAGAAGGCTCCAAGCGGGTCCAAACGAAGGTGTATCGCCATACTTTCGTTCGAGTTCTCGCTCTACAATTTGCCGGACGCTTGGATGTAAGCGACGCTGGCCGGCCGCCCACCAGAGCGCAGTCGGCTCTAAAGGCGACGCGCCCAAACCACCATCCGAGCTGGAGCAAGCGCGGCGAGAGCCGCGCAAGTGGCGTCCCGTATACGGAAATTGAAGCAAACTCCGCTCCCAGCTCTTCGGCAGGCGTAGGCCGCAGGAGGTTTAGGCCGGGAGCAGGAGCATCGCGGGCTCCTCCTGGACGAGGCGGATCAGAGTCGAGCCGCCAAGTCTCGTAAGGATCGAAGGTCTCCGACTCAGCCTCGTACAACCGGCGGCCTGCCTTTGCATAACGGAGGTAGTTGTCAAAGACGCACAGCCACTCCGATGGCGGCGGGGGCGTGGCCTCTGCCCAGGCCTTCGCACCAGCCGGACTCTGTAGGACAGCCGTTACTTGACCACGCTGATAGGGGGCAAGCGCCCGCGGGCCCGCTGCGGCGCTGGCAACTACCCGAGAGCGCCATGCAATCGGATCGGCAGCGCGATCGCCCCACCGATCTAGTGAGCGCCAGAGCCCCGAGTGCGGGGCATCGAGCGCCCGGTAGGCGATAGCTGTCACTCCTCGTTGCCGCCAGCGCGCCTCTACTTCAGCCGCGGCCCCCTTACTGAAGGTGTAGATGGGGTGGCGTGATCGGGTCTCTCCAACGTGGGAGCCCTCCAGCAGGTAACGCATTGGTGGATCGTCTGCGGAATATCCGAGCAAGACGATCACGTACCGATTCAAAATTTGGCGGACGAACTGCGTCGCCCACCCCTCTGCTAAGTAGGCGCGTCCAAAGTCTGCCGATCCAATTACAAGACCTTGTTGATGGCCGGCTTTGGCAGCGCGGACGTCAAGCCGTCCATGGGTAATTACCCACCCCCCTTGCGAGCCTTGAGGATCGCTGATTCAAGCGGCGGATGGGGCGAATCGATCTTGAGCGCTTGAGCAAGGAAGAGCTGATCGAGCTGGTGCTACGGCTTCAGCGTCCAGCCAAGACGTCGCGCACATCCTCCAAGCCGCCGTCTACAAACCGCAAGGAACGACGCGAGACGTCGCGGCCGGGTGGCGCGAAGCCGGGGCATGAAGGCCACAGCCGCCTCATGAGCGAGGAGGCCGACCAGATCGTGGATCATTATCCCGATCAATGTCCCGCCTGCCTTGCGGCCCTGTCGTCGGATTTGGCCGCCGAGGTCGTGGGCGTCTACGACAAGATAGACCTGCCGGCGATCTCCCCCTTCATCGAGCGCCATCAGCGTCTGGCGGTGCGTTGCCCTGTCTGCGACGCCCGCGTTCTGGCCGCCGTGCCGGAGGCGGCGAGCGGCAGCCCGTTCGGACCCCGCCTGCACGGCTTGGCGACCTATCTGAAGACCTTCCAAGCCTTCTCCTACGAGCGGCTCCAGGCGAGCTTCGCCGACGTCTTCGGCGTCCGGATCAGCCAGGGTGCGCTGATGAACATGCTGCGTCGCGCCCAGGACTGCTTCGTGGCCGGGCGCGAGCACGCCGTGGCCGAGCTGCGCCAGGCCAAGGTGGTCAGCTCGGACGAGACCGGTGTTCGCATCGAGGGGAGCAACGCCTATCATTGGGTCTTCCGCTGCGACCAGGCCGTCGTCCATCAGGCCGCCCCGACGCGCGGGGCCGTGGTGATCCGCACCATGATGGACGGCCACCGGCCCGAGGTCTGGTGCTCCGACCGCTACGCCGCCCAGCAGGGTCATGCGGCCGCCCATCAGACTTGTCTGGCCCACCTCGCCCGCGACGTCGCCTACGCCCTGGACCTCAGCCACGACGACTTGGCTTTTCGTCTCCAGCTGTGGCTGCAAAAGGCTTTCGCCCTGGCTCGCGACATCACCACCTTCGCCGCCTCGACTGTCGCCACCAAGCGCCGCGCCTTGGAGCGGGGCCTCGACGATATCCTGGCTGCTCCGAGCTCGTGCGACTTGGCGCAAGCCCTCCAGAACAAGTTCAGGCGAGCCCGAGATCAGCTCCTGACCTTCGCCCGATGGCCCGGCGAGGTCCAAGCCACCAACAACGCCTGCGAACGCGACCTGCGACCCGCCGTCATCCAGCGCAAGGTCACCAACGGCTACCGCGCCATGTGGGCCGCCCAGGGCGAAGCCGATGTCCGCACCGTGATCGACACCGCCCGCCTCACCCCCGGCGCCAACCCATTCAAGACCATCATGGCGACGCTCGCCGCCTGATCACAACGAGAGCGCCGGGGTGGGTAATTACGTCCATGGAGGTACGTGATGCCTTGCAGTGCTCGGCCGAACGCAAGATCGGGCAGGCCAGGAGGTGCCGTCCAAGTGATGCCGGGCTCAGCGCGTTCGAACAGCCAGTCGAAGTTCGTGGTGATCACACGACTCACACCGTCAGCAGTGGCCGAAAGTCTGAGCACCGCGCGATGCGTGCTAAGATCGGCGCTCCGTTTGGTCCGGAGCAGCTTGGCCACGGCCGCCTCAACGCGGGCGACGCCATAATCTCGCTGAAGGACGCCGAAGACTTGATCCATCGGCGGGGCCAGAGCGGGATCGGGCTCGGCCAATGCCCGTTTCAGGAGGACTGACGCAGGGTCAGCAGCAGGAACGCCGAGGTCCCTTACAACCTGTAAGGCGAGGTCGCGAAAATTGGGCATCCCCGCGGGGATCGATATGCCCGCACCGCATAGGAAAACTACCTCACCTCGGTCCCGCGCCTCCAAGAGGGCGAGTGGAATATCCGGTCCTTCGGCTTCAAACCGCATTTGGGACTTCCGTAGAGCCGCTCCAGGTTCCGGCCCATGTGAAGCGAACCCAAGGGCCGCCGCTCAGCGATAATTCGCTCAGAACGGCCTCTCCGTCCAATAGGGAGTGATGAAGGGATGTGTGCGCAGGGGTTTGTCGATCGGCAACTGGGTTCGGCGCTAATGCCGACCGGAAAGCCCATCCATCCTATACCGGGTCACAGCATTGTGATGAGGTGAGAGGACCAGGGGGCTAATCGGGGGGCCAGAACCCCAACAACCAGGTTTTCTCCAAGGTCATCAACGACCTTTGGCGCACTCGACAGGCGTCGAATGGGCTCGTCCAAACGGAGTCACTGCAAGTAGTTCTACAGGCCAAGTGCCGCCCGCACGCTTAGGAAGGTGAGCTTTGCGACTTCGTCCGATAGCATCTTCACTGCGTGGCGGTCGCCATACTTATCGGCCACGTCCTTCGACGCCCAACCTCCAAGCGCTCGTCGCTTGTCGGAATCGATCCCGGCTGCGTCACAGGCATTTCTGAACCCGTGTCGCCAACTGTGATAGACGAGGCAGGGATTGGTCAGCTCCAGACGATCAAGCAACGTGGCAAACCATTTGGAAGGTTCGTGGCCAATTCCACCCCGCCGTTCGGGGATGTTAGCGAATAGACGGCCTGAGGGCACGCTCTCCACGAAGGACAAGAAGCCAGCCTCAATCAAGTCCTCGTGGATTGGGACCAGCCGCTCGCTGCTCTTGTTTTTCAGCCTCTTGTCCGACGCCAGCCGCCCCGTCGCGTCGAACCGGGTGATATTGATGACGTCCACGCCGTTTATGGACTTGATGTCGCCGCGATGGAGCTGCGCCAGCTCCGTCAGCCGCGCCCCAGTGTAGTTGCCGAGAAGGACCAGCCAGAACTTCCAGGGAGTTCGCTCGCGCTCGTCCATGAGCGCCTGGACTATCTGCGCCGCTTCATCTGCCGTGAAGCCTCGTCGCTGAACCTGCTCAATCTCCTCACCCGCCAAACCCTTGGCGGGGTTCGTATCGCACCATCCATCCTCCTCCTTCAGCCCCCAGTTGAAGACGCGAGAGAGAAAAGACATGTAGGTACCAACCGTCTTCGGCTTCATTCGCGCAACCATCTCTTCCGGACAATCGGCCTCTAAGTCGAGCGTGTCAGCAGCTTCGATCGCCTCTTCAAGGCTGAGACCCTTGAACTTCTTAGTTGCGTTGGAAGGTAGCTGCCTGAACAGGTCCCTCACTCGGTAGCAATCTTTTCGCGTGACGGCTCGCACCGGCTTTTCAGCCCCAAGGACTTGCTCAAGCGCTGTGAAGATGTGCGCGTACTTGCGATCCGTGCTCTCGTCCCCGTACTCGGAAAGGCGAGCAATCCTAAAGGCCTTAACTAACTCGCCGACCGTCCGGTCGCTCGCCACCGGCTGATAGGTGTCCCGGCGATCCGGAAGGCGGATGGCCTCAGGGCGAAGCTCCACGAAGCTGAGAACCGCCCTAGCGCGTTGGCAAGCCCATTCCTGATGCTGTGCAACTTCCAGGGCGGCAGATATGTAGCGAGGCCGCAACGCCGCCCTAACCTCAGGCCCGAGCCGGCCAGTGACGCCAGCGGACAACAGCGCCGCGTCTAGCTCGGCGTCGAGGCCGTCGATCTGCCGCCACCCTTCCGGGTCTCTCATGGCGTGCTGGAGCCGCCCAAACCGCAGCGCTATGGACACGTCATCTCCGCTGAACCGCCGAAGGTTGCGGCGGGCGGCTTCTGTGACATCGGGATCATCAAGGTCCAACGGCTCGGCCGAACCTGAGGCATCAGCAAGCTGGGCGGCCTTCTGTCTCGCAAACGGTTGGAACCAGGACAGTGCATCATCCAAGGGATTCGACTCGACGGTCTCCACCGTTTGCGACGCCGCGGCCGCACACAGTTGCGACCTCCAACCATCCAGCGCCTCAGCCGCAGCCTCCAGCGTGACCTCGCCGGCTCGGCTTCGACGACCGCGGCCCTCGGAAATCTCGCGATCCCACTTCCGCCAGATGTAGTCGCGCTGCAACTGGGCGCGCTTTAGGTCCCGCTCGCCAGTGGACTCCTTGAGCCACGGACCGCTCCGCAGCAGGCCGATCAGGTCCTTGGGAACCTTACGGTGGACGTACCACGTCCCGCCAGCGACCTTCTGGTAGAGCCCCCGCATCGGGTCCAGCACCATGTCGGTATCCCCCAAGTTACCCCTTTGTGTGCATGGATCACTTGCTATGCAAGCGATCTGTTGGGGAGCAAGGAGGTGGTGGGCCCGGCAGGACTCGAACCTGCAACCAGACCGTTATGAGCGGCCGGCTCTAACCATTGAGCTACAGGCCCCTGGGAGGCCCGGCCTCTGGGAGGCGGGAGACCTAGCACCCCTGGCGCGGTCTGCAAGGCCGAGGCGTCAGCCGCGGCGGGCGCGCAGGCGTTCCACGATGGTCTTGACCTCCTGAGCGCGGTGCTTGGGCAGTACGATGACCGCGCCGGCGGTGGCCACCACCACCACGTCGCTGAGCCCCACGACGCCGACCTCCATGCCATCGTCCGACCAGATCAGCGACCCGTGGGTGTCGAGCGCCACCGCGTCACCTCGGATCAGGTTCTGCTCGCCGTCCTTGCCGCCGAGCCGCCACAGCTCGCTCCAAGAGCCGATGTCGGCCCATCCGATGTCGCAGGGCGCCAGCGCCGCCAGCCGCGTCGGCTCCATCACCGCGATGTCCACAGACTCCGACGGGATGGCGACGAAGCGGCCATCGTCCAGGCGCACGAACAGGCCGTCGCGCCCGGCCGCGTCCACCGCCTCCAGCGCCGCGGCGTGAATGTCGGGGCGGTGGGCGGCCATCTCGCCCAGCATCACCTCCGGCGCGAACAGGAAGATGCCGCCGTTCCAGTAGTAGCCGCCTTCAGCCAGATAGGCCTCGGCGACCTCCAGCTTCGGCTTCTCAGCGAAGCGGGCGACCTCAAACACGCCATCGCCCAGCTGGGCTGCGCACTGGATGTAGCCGTAGCCGGTCTCGGGGCTCGTGGGGGCGATGCCGAAGGTGACGATCCGATCGGGGTTGGCCGCCCCGCGGGCGATGGCGGCGCGAAAGGCCTGCGGATCGGCAATGACGTGGTCGGCGGGCAGCAGCAGGGCCAGTGCGCCGGGCTTCAGCGTCTGAACCATCCGCGCGGCCGTCACCGCGACCGCTGCGGTGTTGCGGCCGAAGGGTTCCAGCACCACCGCCAGCGGATGCACCCCCGCCTCGGTCAGCTGGGCTTCCACCAGCCGCTCGTGGCTGCGGTTGCAGATCACCACGGGCGGCAGGAAGGCGATCCCGTCGCGGCCGGCGGCCCCATCGTCGTCGACGGCGAGGCGCAGCACGGTCTCCTGCAGCATGGTGCGGGCGCCGGCCAGGGCGTGGAACTGCTTGGGGCGCGCGTCGGTGGACAGCGGCCATAGCCTTGTCCCCGAGCCTCCGGACATGATCACCGGTACGATCTGGATCGCACGCTCGACATCTTGCATGGCGTCCCCTTCCAGGCCGCGGGGCGCGGATCAAGCGGCGCGCCCCTGGATGCGACGGTTGGTCCCGACGTGGGGTCGAGGCCCGCTCAGTGGTGGACGGATGAACCGAGCAGCTCTTCCACCCGCCTCGCCCAGTCCTGAGGGCTGAAGACGGCCGCCGCCCGATCCGCAGCGCGCATCCCCAGATCATGGCGCGCGCGGCGATCGCCGATGAGCGTACGAAGCCGGCCGGCGGCGTCCTCCAGGTCGGGCTCGGCCCACCCGCCGCCGGCGTACATGGCCTGGACGTCGCGCACCGGGCTCTTCGTCCAGGCGACGAGCGACGCGGTGTCTGCGTCCAGAAAGTCCATCACGCCGGACCAGCCGGTGGCCACAACCGGCTTGCCGAACCACATGGCCTCCGCCGGCAGCAGGCCGAAGCCCTCCGCCCGGTGCAGGGACAAGGCGATGTCGATACTGGAGATCAGGCGGCTCATGTCCGCCTCGGACAGGGCCTCGTGCAGCAGGCGGATGTCGGGGCGGTCGGCCATCGCCGCCTGCAATTCCGCCAGCCGTTCGGGCGCCTCGCCGCCGCCGGAAAGCTTGCAGACCAGCAGGCTCAGCCCGTTCGGGGGGGCCGCCCGGCGATAGGCTTCGATGGCGCCGAGCGGGTTCTTCCGGGCCGAAGTGGACTTCAGGTCCGCCGCGGTGAGCACCACGCAGGCGTCGGCCGGGAGATCGAAGCGCGCGCGGTCGGGCGCCAGGCGCGGCGCCATGAATACCGGATGGGGCGCCACATGGACCGGCACGTGGGCGGGGGCCTTGGCGCGCACGGCCTCGGCGGTGAAGTGCGAAGGACACCACACCTCGTCCACATAGGCGAAGGCCCGCGTCCAGGCGTCCGGCAGGGTCGGCAGCTCCCAGGCCCAATAGCCGATATGGCGGCGGCCCTTTAGGCCGTGCGCGCCGGTCCGCTGAAGCCACAAGATCAATTCGGGCGGGTTCAGGTGGGTGACGATCACGCCGCGCTGATCACCTTCGACGGCAGGCGGTGGAAGCGGCGCGCCCAGGTCGGAGGCGACCTGGATCGTCGGTCCGGCGTCCCAGGCCTGCACCTCGTGGCCGGCCTCCCGCAACGCCGCGGTGAACAGGCGCGCGCCTCGCCCCAGGCCGATGCTGGAGCTGTGCAGCCCGACCACGACGATGGGTCCTGACGCCCGCACGCCCCGGCGCCAGTTGAACGCCACCATGGCGGGGGTCGCGGCGTCCAGCAGCGAGCGTGCGCCCCGGTGGGCCGCCGCACGGACCTCCGGCGGCAGGCGCTTCCAGGCGCGCTTCACCGGCATTGAGGTCATGGAGCCGGCGGAGCGCCGTCCGTCGTGGAGAGCAGCTCGATCAGGGCCGCCTCCAGCGCCTGGACGCGCACCGCCAGCGCCGCTGCGCCGTCCTGCGCCGGGCGGTCGCGCTGGAGCCCGGCGATACGCGCCTCCGCCTTGGCGAGCAGGTCCTCCAGCAGCGTCACGCGCGCCGCCAGTCCCTCGCCGTCCAGCCCCGGCGCCGTGACCCCGGCCCGGGCGGCGGTCCGCGCCTCGCGCCGTTCCAGCGCCTGGGCCTCCGCCACCGCGACCCGGGCCCGGCGACGACGAGTGCGCGCGCCCAGCCCCGATCGCTCAAAGGCCGAATTGGCCACCCGGATCAGCAATATGCCGACCCCCGTGCGCCCACGCAGCTTCGCCTCCGGCGACAGCGCCAGGGAGGCGATCAGGTTGATGCGCGCCAACTCGCCGAGCCGGAGCGCCTCCAGCGCCTGGACCAGCGACTCCGCATCCGCCGGACGGTTCAGCAGGGTGCGGTAATAGCTCTGCACCCCGGTTTCGGAACTCGGGACCTTGAGCAGCGCCCAGGCCTCGGCCGCCGACATCGGCCGAAGATCCTCGGGCGCCTCGCGCCGGGCCTGGGGCGAGGCGGAGAGGTCGGGGCGTGCGGCGGCCTTAAGCATGGATGAATCCTTCCGCAGTCACCGCCTTTTCCGCCGCGAGGGTGTGGCCCAGGGCGGCGAGCGCCTCGAGGCTGTCGACCGCGCGGACCGAGGCGAAGCGGTCGAAAGCGGCGTCGCGCGCGACACCCAGCACCAGCACCGGCGTATTCGGATCCAGCGCCAGAGCCGCCGGCGCGTCGAGCCGGCCGTCTAGCGACACCACGAGCTTCACCGCCTCCAGCTCCGACGGCCCGCGGATCGCCTCGGCCAGCATCCACTCCAGGCCGCCGAAATAGCCGCTACGCGCGGCGCGATGCAGGGCGTGAGCGTCGAGCGGGCCGAACTCCTTGCAGAACAACGCCGCCAGTGACGGCAGGCTGGACGCCTTGGGCGGAGCGAGACTGCGGTATTCCCGCACGGCGAACTCGACGTAGGCGGCGATGGTCCGGTCGGCGACGGAGGCGCGCGCAGCCCCTCGCAGGGCGCGCACGCCGCCCGGGTCCGCCGCGCAGGCCTGCAGCCGCGCCGCCAGCCCCTCCGCCGAGCCGGCCTCGAACAGCCAGCCGTTCTCGCCCTCGTGCACCAGTTCGACATTGCCGCCCATGGCTGTGGCGATGACGGGAACGCCGCAGGCCAGGGCCTCTAGGATCGTCAGCGGCTCGTTCTCCGGCCACAGCGAGCAGTTCACCATCATGTCGGCCGAGCGGTAGGCCTTCGGCATGGCCGCGTTGTCGGTCTTGCCGTTCAGCCGCACCCGCTCGCCCCAGCCCCGCGCCGCGATCATCTCGGCCATGCCGGGCTCCATGTCGCCGCGGCCGTACACGTCGACCTCGAAGCGGGACAGCAGCCCCCGTTCCTCGAGCAGGGACAGCGCAGACAGCAGGGTCTGGGGACCCTTGTGGCGGCTGAGATAGGCCACGAAGGCGATGCGGATCGGATCGGCGTCGGTGCGCGGCGGCCCCTCCACCGGCCCCTCGAACCAGTGCGGCTGGATGCCGTAGGTGTGCTGCACCGCGCGGGCGGGATCGAAGTGCGCGCGCTCATAGGCGCCCATCAGATAGCGGCTCGGATAGTGGTGGCGGGTGGCCTTGTGCAGCTTGGCGCGCACGAAATCGGTGCGCATGAACACCGGCATCTCCAGGCCCAGATAGTCCGCCTCCCCCAGGCAAGTCTCGCCGCAGGCGTCCCACTCCGGACAGACCCGCGTCTCGTCCGGGCGGATCAGGGTGTTGCGCAGGCAGAAGCCCCAGTGGTCGTGCAGCGTCAGCATGGCCGGGATCCTCGCCGCCTCGCATACGTCGAGCAGCGTCAACGATAGCCCGCCGGTGTTGTGGAAGTGCACGACCTGCGGCGCGCGCAGCTCCAGGAACTCGCGGAAGCGCGCCTCCACGATCACGTTGGCGAAGTTCTCCCGGGCGGTGAAGCGGAAGCCCGGCACGTTGACCCGGGTGACCTGCACCCCGTCCACGTCCTCGATATGCTGGGCGTAGGCGCGCCTGCCATCGTCGGACACCCCGCAGAAGCAGGACAGCTCGTGCCCCCGGGCCACCAGCTCGACAGCCTGGCGATGCGCGGCGATCTCCGCGCCGCCGATGAAGAAGGGCGGATAGGCGTTGGCGACCAGCGCGATCCTCATGCGGCGGCCTCGGACCCGGCGGCCGTGCGGAGGTCGCGCCCGGCGACGGCGTGGTCAAGGCAGGCGCGGGCGTAGTCGTCCCAGGTGCGGACCTGGCGCAGGCCGGCGGCCAGACCCAGGCGACGGCGCAGACGCAGGTCCTGGGCGAGGCGCACTATCGCCGCAGCCAGGCTTGCGGGATCGGTGACGTCGCAGGTCAGGCCTCCGCCCCCCGCCGCCACCTCGGCCACCGCCCCAGCCCGGTCGCAGACGAACGGCCGTCCCCGCCACACGCTCTCCAAAATCGGAAGGCCGAAGCCCTCGACCCGGGAGGGGTAGACGGTGAAGTCGGCGCGGGCATAGAGGCCGCGCAGCGTCGCGTCGTCAACCAGGCCGTGCACGCGAATGGCCGGGTTGGCCGCAGCCCTGGCGCGCACCGCGGCCAGGACGCCGTCCCCACCCTCATAGCCGTTGCCGACCAGGTGCAGCTGCAGCCCCGGCGCGTTGCGCTGGGCGATCTCGAAGGCGTCGAGCAGGGTCGCGTGGTTCTTGCGCGGCTCGAAGGTGGAGACGGTGAGGATGACGCCGCCTTGCTCCGCCTCCGCGGGCTTCGGTTCACCCCGAGGGCCGAAATCGCCGGGCAGCAGCTCCACCGCGATCGCAGGCGCCTCGCCGCACCAGGCGCGCCAAGCGTCGGTGGTGCTCTGCGAGTTCGCAAGCAGCAGGCGCGCGCGCTTCAGCAGCGCGACGTAGGCGGGAAACAGCTGCGTGATGCCGGGATCGGAAAATTGTGGGTGGCTCAGCGGGATCACGTCGTGCAGCACCGCCATCAGGTCCACCTGCTCGCGCGCCAGCCAGCGCGCCACCGCCGTCACCCGCGGCTGAAGCACCGTTTCTGCCAGCAGGAACGCCGTGCGCCCCAGCGACCAGCCTCGTCGCGCCAGCGCCGCCGCCAGCGTCACCGGTGCGGCCTCCCCCGAAAGCTCCCAGCGCGAGTCCAGCCGCGGCCCGTCATAGGCGCCGAGCCGCCGCGCCTCATCAGCCGTAGGCAGGCGGTAGTCGTCGAGCGCCTCGTCGAACACCACGAACTGAACGCGGTAGAGGTCCTGCAGCGCGCGGCCGAGCCGACGGGTCACGCGAACCACGCCGCTGTTGGCCGGGTCGCGGCTGGCGTTGGTGACGTCTACGACCACCACCTCAGCCGGAACGGCGCGGCGGCGCTCGGCCAGCACGCCTTGAAGCACGGTCTCCAGCTCCGCACCGGCCCGCGACCAGCGCGTGGCGGCCTGATAGTCCGCGAGCCGCGACGCCGTCGTCAGGGGTCGCCCGGGCTCGGCGAGGCGGTCGGCCAGACGCTCGGCCAGGGTCTGAAGGTTCGGGCAGATGTAGGCGGGGTCCACCGCCGCCTCCCGGTGCGCGCCGATGTCGAGCGCGAAGGCGGGGCGGCCCAGCCGGTGCATCTCAGCCAGCGGCAGGTTGAACCCCTCCCACAGCGAGGCGGTGAGCCCGGCGTCGCTCTCCTGCATCAGCCGCCGCAAGCCCGCATCGTCGGGATGGCCCACGAAGACGAGGCGCGCGCGCAAATCGGGTGGCGGCTCCGAGTCGTCCTCGGCGAGCACCAGCATGGCCACGTCCGCACCGCGGTCCTGAAGATGGCGCAGCACCTCCAGCGCTCCCGCCTTGTTCTTGTAGCCGCTTTCCCAGCGGCCGAGGTGCAGCACCAGCTTGCGGCCGCCCCGGCGCGCCTCGCGCAGCGCGGCCTCCACCCGATCTCCGCCCGGTGCGTCGTCTCTAGTCCACAGCGGGTCGTGCAGGTGGTCGACCGCGTTCAGCACCACCTGGTTGGGCGTATGGGGCGCATCCGGCAGGGTCTGGCTCTGCGCGATGAAGCGCGACACGCTGACGGTGGCCTGGCTCGCCCCGATGTGGCGGCGGCGCAGGTCGCGCAGCGCCTGGTGTACCGGCAGGTCAGCCGCGGGCAGGCCCTCCATCGGCGTGGCGCCGGCGTCGAAATAGACCGAGGCGACCCCGCGCCGGACGAGCACCTCCTGCGCCTGATAGAACGGCCAGCCGCCGTTCAGCGCTACGTCGGGCGAGCCGCCGGCGAACAGCTCTTGCCAGCGATCGTCGAGATAGCGGGCGGTGAAGGCGTCCAGTTCGGCCCAAGGGCAGGCGCCGGGCGGCATCAGGGCGACCTCGCCGCCCAGGCGCAGGATCGCCTCGACGTCCACGCGGTAGCCGACGAAGCTGACCCGGTGGCCCAGGCGGACCAGTTCGCGGCCGTGCAGCATCATGGTCCGGTCGTGGCCGAACCGGAACAGAAATCGTTCGTGGAGGATGGCGATGTGGGGCAAGCGGCGATCCGACGGAGGCCCGCAGGGTTAGACGACCTGCCCCGAGCCTGTCCACACCGGCCCGCCAGGGACCGTCCGTAACGCCGAACCGCCCCTGCGGCGGTCCGGCGCTTGGAGGCGTTCGAGCCGATCAGTTCGGCATCAGCACCGCGTTGATGACGTCGATCACGCCGTTGCTCTGATAGACGTTGGAGATGGACACGGTCGCCATGCCGCCCTTGGCGTCGGTGAGCATCAGGTGGCCGTGCTTGTAGCTGACCTTCAGCGGCTCGCCCTGAACGGTGGTGAGCGATCCGCCGGTCATGGCCAGCTTCTTCAGGTCGGCGGCGCTGTAGCGGCCGGGGACCACGTGATAGGTCAGGATCTTGATCAGCTCGGCCTTGTTCTCGGGCTTGAGCAGGGTGTCGACCGTGCCCGCCGGCAGCTTGGCGAAGGCTTCGTTGGTGGGCGCGAAGACGGTGAAGGGGCCCGGCCCCGACAAGATGCCCACTAGGCCCGCGGCCTTGACCGCGGCGACCAGGGTCGTGTGGTCGGCGGAGTTCATCGCGTTCTGCACGATGTTCCTGGAGGGATACATGGCTGCGCCGCCGACCATGGGATCGGTCGTCGCGCCGGACCTCATTGACCCGGAGTTCATCGCGCCCTGGGTCATCGCGCCCTGGCTCATCGAGCCCGAGTTCGTCTGGGCGAAGGCGGCGGGCGCCGCGCAGAAGGCCAGCGACACCGCGCCGGTCATGATCATTCTGGCGTTCTTTTTGATAGTCATGGAGATGCCCTCGATCGCTTCGCCTCGATTGAGGCGGCTGATCGAGTTACGGCGACGAGGTGGCGATAGATGCAACTAGATGCATGCGGCCTAGACTTGCAAGAATGTAAGGATTTGCTCCAGCTCCTCAGCCGCTGATTGCGGCGCTTGGCTAGAAGTCGAATTCCAGGCTGGCGTGATAGGAGCGCGGCGTGCCGAGATAGGCGGTGTTGGCGCCTGGGCTGCCCACGATCGCGCCATCGGCGATGGAGATATAGTAGCGGGTGTCGGTGACGTTGATCACCTGGAACCGGCTGGTCAGGTGGTGGCTGAACAGGGCGAACGAGTAGCGCACCCCTGGGTCCACCGTGACGTAGGACGGCGCGAAAGAGGTGTTGGTGTTGGTGGCCGCGCGGCGGTCCTCGTAGTTCAGCGTCAGCGTCGCCGCCGCCCCGTGGGCGAAGACCGGGTGGTAGTCGAACACCAGATCGCTCTTCAGGGTTGGCACGCCCACGATCAGCTTGTTAGCGGTGGCCGCGTTGCCGGAATTCAATAGGCGGGCGTCGATATAGGTCACGCCGCCGAACAGGCTGAGGTCCCGGCCGACCTCGCCCTGGACGAAGGCCTCCACCCCGTTGTTGCGCTGCTGGCCGATGACCTCGAACACGTTGGCCGGCGTAGTGGCGAAAGGGCGGGTCATGTGGAAGGCGTCGAGCGTCAGCAGCAGGTTTCCGGTGAGGGCGTACTTGGCGCCGACTTCGTACAACTCGTCCTTGTAGGGGCTGAGCAGCTGGTTGGCGTTCGCCGCGTTGCTGGGCGCCTGGTCGCCCTGCTCGAGGCTGCTGGCGTAGGTGAAGTGGAAGGCGAGCGAGGGCAGCGGCTTGTAGATCAGGCTGCCGGTCGGGCTGACCACCCCGTCGCGCTTGTCCTGGCTGGTAAGCGCGCCGCTGGACGCATAGCTGTGGGAGTGCAGGAAGGACGTGTTGATCACGCCTTGCACCGCCAACTGGTCGTTCAGGTGCAGCGTGTCGGCCAGCACGATCGACTGCTCGAACAGGCGCGCCGATTTGTACAGGCCGCCGTTCTGGGGCGTCGGCTTGTCGGGCAGGACCACGGGATCGTCCAGGTTCAGGGTCTGACCCTTGCCCGTAAGAGCCACCGCGATCGAGGTCCTGTGGGAATACTGGCCGTTGATGAAGCCGTTGGTCCCCACCGACACGTCGTTCTGAAGGCCTAACAGGCGGATGTGGCCGTTCAGGAAGGCGCTGTTACTGCCCACGGTGAACTGGGGCACGGCGGCGAAGTTCTTGGTCACCGTGAAGTCGCCCTGGTTGTCGGTCAGGGTGTTGGTGACGCCGTAGAGGCCGCGGATGGCGTTCTGGTACAGACCCCCGAGCTCGAACGACCAGTCGCTGTTGAAGCTGTGCTTGATCTTGCCAAGCGCGGTCTCGGTGCTGATGTCGGTTCCCGCCCCTGGCTGGCCATAGCCGACCACGCTGGGATCGACCGCCTTGGGCAGGATCGTGCTCTTGCTGGCCCCGCTGCTGGCGCCGTCATAGACAAAGCTGCCCGGCAGGCCGGTGGCGACGCTGGAATAGTGGCTGTAGTCGGCCTCGGCCACCGTCTGGGAGTCCAGGTGGAAGTCAATGTCGAGGCTGGCCAGGGTGCGGTCCACATGGCTGTCGTCCACATAGGCCTCGCCCTGGCCGTGCAGCACGTTGAGGCGCACCCCGATCCTGTCGTCCGGCCCACCCCGGCCGCCGACGTCGGCCTGCTCGGTGAACACGCCGTTGGAATCGAAGCCTTCCGCATAGCGCAGCAGCGGCGTGTCGGTGGGGCGCTTCAACAGGTAGTCGAACACGCCCGCAGGCGTCTCGGGCCCGAACAGCGCGCCGCTCGGCCCGTTCAGCACCTCGATCCCGGCCAGGTTCTCGGCGGGGATCTCGGTGGTGCCGATGACGTTCAACCCGTCCAGCCGGGTGTTCTGCACGATGCTGCTCTGAAAGCCCCGCGACTGCGGGCGCGAGATTTCAAAGCCCTGCTGGTCGCGGATTTCCACCGACGGCATGAAGCGCAGCGTGTCGTTCACGTTGCGGGTCTGCTGGTTGACCATCAGGTCCTCAGGAATCACCGTGATCGACTGGGGGGCGTCCAGGATCTTCTGCGCGCCGAGCGGACCGAGCGCAGCGACTGGGATGTTGTACTGCGGCGGCGCGGCGTAGCCTTCCGCATCCAGTTGCCGAGTGACGGTGATCCCCGAAACCACGGTCGGCGGCGCGGGCGTCTGGGCGAGCTTTGACGACGCAAGAGCTGGGGGCGCAGATGTCTGGGCCCCGGCGGCGCTGGCGAAGGCCGCCCAAACTAGCCTGCTCGCGAACAGGCGAGTGGCGGAGGCCGCTTTAGGTCTTTCAAGCACTTCAGGACTCGCCTCGGGAGCGCCTGCGCGCGTTTTCAGGCCGTTATATTCGATGGGATACAGCGCACAAGTCGAGCGGGCGGGCTGAGCGCGATCGCTTCGACGCTGTGGTTTCGCGCGCACGCCTTTCGGCGCGTCTCAACTCTCGACCGCCAAGCCTGCATCCGGGCGGCTTCCGTTACGCTCTTTCGCCATGCACTGTGAGGCCCGGGGGCGGCCAGGGAGCCGCACGACATCCGAAACGGCTTCCCGATGGCGACGGCGACGATGACGGGCGATCAGGAGACGGGCGATCAGGAGACGGGCGATCAGGCGACGGGCGACCACGGGCTGGCCCAGGCGATGGGGGCGCCGGGGCTGGCGGCGGCGGTGTTCAACACCGTGGTCGGCGCCGGCATCTTCGTCATCCCCGCCTCCCTTGCCCGGGACGTGGGTCCCGCCGCCCCGTTGGCTTATCTGGCCTGCGTGGTGGCGATGGGGGCGGTCTCGCTGTGCTTCGCCTGCGCCGGAAGCCGCGTGCCGACCAGCGGCGGCCCCTACGGCTACGCCCAGGCGGCGTTCGGACCGCTGGTCGGCTTCATCGTGGGGGTGCTGGTCTGGCTGGGCGCGGTGCTCGCAGCGGCCGGGATCGCGGCGGCGGTGGTCGACAGCCTGGCCCAGTGGGCGCCGGTCCTGGCCCACCCGGTCGCACGCACGCTCACGCTTCTGGCGATCTTCGCGTGCTTCACCGCGGTCAATGCGGCGGGCGTTCAGCCGGGAAGCTGGCTGGTAGGTCTGCTCACCCTCGCCAAGCTCGTGCCGCTGCTCCTGCTGCTCGTGATCGCCGGGCCGCACATCCACTCGGTCAATCTTAAAGTAGGGCCGACCTCGCCTTATGCCTTCGGGCGCGCCATGATCTTGGCCCTGTTCGCCTTCCAGGGCATGGAGACGGCGCTGGGCGTCAGCGGCGAGGTGCGAAACCCCGGCCGCAACGTGCCGCTCGGCCTGCTTACCGCCATGCTCGGCGTAGCGGTGCTCTACGTGGCGCTTCAGGTCACAGCCCAGGGCGTGCTGGGCCCGGGGCTCGCCCAGTCACACGCCCCGCTGGCGCAGACCATGGGGGCGGTGGTCCCCGGGCTGGCGGGCCTGCTGGTCGTGGGCGCGACCGTGTCGATGCTGGGCTATCTGGCCAGCGACACGCTCAGCGCGCCACGGGTGCTGTTCGCCTTCGCCACCCACGGCTTCCTGCCTCGGCGCATCGCCGCGGTGCATCCGCGCACCCGCGCGCCCTACGCCGCCATCCTGCTCCACGCAGGGATCGCCGCCGCCCTCGCGGTCAGCGGGGGCTTTGTGGAGCTTGCGGTGCTGTCGTCGCTGGCGACGGTGATGGTCTATGTCGTGGGCTGCGCGGCGGCGGTGCGGCTACAGCACCGGGGCGTCGCCCTGGCCGGGCCGCCCCTGAGGACCCCCGGGCTATGGCTGGCGGCCGCGGTGGGGGTCATAGCGATGATCTGGATCGCGGCGCACGCCGCGCCCAAGGAGGCCCTGGGCTGCGTGGCGGCGGTTGCGGGGGCGTGCCTGTGGTACGTCGCCTCGCCCGCCCGCCGGAAGGCGACGGCCGGGCTCGCTCCCGAGCGCGACCTCTCGTAGCCCGGCCAAATCCCAAGGACTGGGCGCCGCCCATGGCGCGTGTGGGACGAACCCGGTAGACCGCGGAATGGCCTTCGACTCGCCGCTCGATTCCGCCCGCGAGGTGCTGCGCCACACCTTCGGCCACCAAGAATTCCGCGGGCTCCAGGCCGGCGTCGTCGCCGAGGCTCTGGCCGGGCGCAGCGCGCTCGCCGTCCTGCCGACCGGCGGTGGCAAGAGCCTGTGCTACCAGATCCCCGCCCTCGTGCGCCCCGGCCTGGGCCTGGTGGTTTCGCCGCTGATCGCGCTGATGGCCGACCAGGTGGCGGCGCTGCAGCAGCTGGGGGTGGCCGCCGCCCGGCTGGACTCCAACGCGACGTCCGAGGAGCGCACCGCAACCTGGCGGCGGATCGGCGAGGGGACGCTGGATCTGCTGTACGTCTCGCCGGAAGGGCTGATGGCCGGCGCCATGCTGGAGCGGCTGTCCAACCGGCCGCTGGCGCTGGTGGCCATCGACGAGGCGCACTGCGTCAGCCAGTGGGGCCACGACTTCCGCCCCGAATACCGCAGCCTCGGCCGCCTGGCGCAGGTGTTCGCCGACACGCCCCGCTTGGCGGTTACCGCCACCGCCGACGCCCGCACCCGCGACGACATCCGAACCGAGCTGCGCCTGCAGGGCTGCGCCGAGTTCGTCGACAGCTTCGCCCGCCCCGAGCTTCAGCTGCAGGCCGAACGCAAGGCCGGGGGTGCACACGCCCGGGTGCAGGAGCTGGTCCAGGCCCGCAGCCGCCGCGCGGGCGTGGTCTATGCCGGCTCGCGCAAGAGCACCGACGAGTTGGCGGCGCGCCTGGTCGCCGTCGGCGTGCCGGCGCTGGCCTACCACGCGGGGCTGGACAAGCGGGTGCGCGAGGACCGGCTGAAGACGTTCCTGGACGAGGACGACGCGGTAATGGTGGCCACCATCGCCTTCGGCATGGGCATCGACAAACCCGACGTCCGCTTTGTCATTCACGCCGACCCCCCCGCCTCCATCGAGGCCTATTGGCAGGAGGTGGGCCGCGCGGGGCGCGATGGCCAGCCGGCGGAGGGGATCACCCTCTACGGCGCCTCCGACCTCGCCTGGGCGCTGCGGCGCATCGATGAGCGCGAAGTCGCGCCTGAGGTGAAGGCGGTGCAGGTGCGCAAGGCGCGCCAGCTCTACGCCATGCTGGACGGGCTGGGCTGCCGGGCGGCGGCGGTGCGGCGCTATTTTGGCGAGGAGGACGTGGGCGCGTGCGGCCAGTGCGACCTGTGCCTCGCTCCGCCCGAGGCGCACGACGTAACCAAGGCCGCCCAGATGGCGCTGTCGGCGGTGCACAGGCTCGGCGGCCGGTTCGGTCGGGGCCGGGTGGTGGACCACCTGCTCGGCAAGACCAAGGATGCCCATCCGTCCGAGGCCGAGCTCTCCACCTTCGGCGTGGGCGCGGACCGGTCGGCTGTGGAATGGCGGTCGCTGTTGGACCAGTTGCTGTTCGACGGCCTGCTGCGCGAGGACCCCAACGACGGCCGCCCGCTGGTGACGCTCGGCGACGCCGGCGCGGTGCGCGAGGTCTATCGGGGCGAGCGCAAGGTCGAGGTCCGCGCCCCGGCGCCGAGGCGCGAACGCGTGCGGCGCGACCGCCAGAGCTATGAGAAGACGGGGTCGATGGCGGACCCGTCGCCCGAGACCGGCGGCCTGTTCGAGGCCCTGCGCGCCTGGCGCAAGGGCCAGGCTCAGTCCCAGTCGGTGCCGCCCTACGTCATCTTTCACGACCGCACCCTGCTGGAGATCGCCCAGAGCCGCCCGTCCAGCCTTACGCGTCTGGGCGAGGTCAGCGGCGTGGGCCAGGGCAAGCTCGACCGCTATGGCGAGGCCGTGCTGGAGGTGGTGCGGGGGACGGCCTGATGGGCGAGGACGCGCTGCACCAGCTGTTCGTCACCCAGGTCTATGAGGCCGACCTGTCGACCCGGCTCGACTTCGACAGCTTCAACGCCGAGCTAGAACAGGCCTGCCTCGGCCTTGCCGCAGAGGATACCGCCGGGCGGAGCTGGTCCAGGGCGCACGGCTACGGCGGCTATACGTCCTACGCCTCGCTGGACGACCTGCCCAAGCGCGCCACCGTTTTCAACGAGCTGAAGAAGAAGCTCGACCGGGAGAGCGACATCTTCGCCTCCCAACTCTCGCTCGATCTCGGCGGAAAGCGGCTGAAGCTGGACAGCCTGTGGGTCAACGTCCTGAAGCCCGGCTCGGGCCACAGCGGCCATATCCATCCGCACTGCGTGCTGTCGGGGACCTACTATGTTCGTACGCCGCCGGGCGCGAGCGCGTTGAAGCTGGAAGACCCGCGACTGCCGCTGATGATGGCGTCCCCGCCGCGGGATGCCGACGCGCCGAGCTTCCAGCGCCCCTTCGTCTACCTCCAGCCCGAAGTCGGGACCTTGCTGATGTGGGAGAGCTGGCTGCGCCACGAAGTCCCCCCCAACGCCGCCAAGCGCGAGCGCATCAGCCTCAGCTTCAACTACGCCTGGCGGTGACGTCAGGGGTTGGAGAACGCCCTTTTTTTAGGCCGTCTCGCCCGGACTTGTTCCGGGCGCCTATGGCGCAACCTCACCAATTCAGTCGATTGTAAAGATCAAGCCAGTCCGGGTTGGTCGCTTCGATCAAGTTGATCTTTCACTGCCGTGAATAGCCCTTGGTCGTGTGCTCCCGCCGCATGGCCTGGGTGATCAACTCAAATGGCTGAAACCACACCAGTCGCCGAACACCATGTCGTTTCGTGAAGCCTTCCCTCGCCCCTTCGCGAATGCTCATAGACGCGCCGGGCCAGGTCACTCGTCACCCCAGTGTAGATCGTCCCGTTCCGCTGGCGCGCCAGAATATAGACTGCAATGACGCCCTTGGGGTTCATGGTTCAAGCTTAGCGCCATGGACGCCCGGAACGAGTCCGGGCGAGACGGAGGGATATCGATTTTGAAGAGGCCGCTCAGTCCGGCTCGACGCTGCACCAGCCTGGCAGGTAGCGGGCGTTGTCGGTCTTGGCGAGTTCCAGCGCCTTGACCAGGGCGTTGGCGAAGTCCTTTTCCACCAGGTCTTCGTCCACCCGGCGGCGCAGGAAGTCCGCCCAGATGAACTCGGAGAACGGCTTGTCGGTCTTGGCGAAGCCGCCGGAGCGGCGAAGCTGGCCGGCGAGGCTGCGGTAGGGGTCGTCCTTCATGTCGGCCAGCGACTTGGGGATGTCCGACAGCTCGCAACGCCTGCCCTTGTGGTCGTAGGCGTGGCACCAGCCGCTGTTGTCCAGCACGGTCCAGAAGGCTGTTTTCTCGACGTGCGACAGGTCGGCCAGGATGTAGACCTGCAGCCGCTTCTCGCCTTCGTCGAGCAGGGCGCGGGCCAGATGGTGGTGGTCGACCACATAAAAGCGGCCCTTGGGGCCGAGCACGGTCGGCACCGCGTGGCGGCCGAGGATTTCGTCCCGCTTGGCGTCCTTGGCGGCGCGCCACTGGCGACGCTTGATGGTCACCTCCCGCGCGCCGATGGTCATCTGGGTGGGACGCAGGTTCTCGATCTCGATCTGGTTGACGGTGGGATCGCGCATGGTCGGCCTTTGTTCTCGAAAATCAGCGCCGGCGAGCCGCGGCCATGACCTGGCGCAAGTCAAGCTTGCCGCCGGACAGCGCGCCGGCGCGGAACGCCCGCCCGCAGAGCCACACCACCACCGCAGCCGTCGCCGCCATCTCCGCCAGTCCGGCGAGCGCCTGCCAGGACGCCACCCCCGCCGCGATCCGGGTCGGCATCAAGAAAGGCGTGAAGGGCGGGATGAACGACAGGATCGCGATCACTGGCGCATCGGGGTGCTGGACCGCTGTCAGCAGAAACAGGATCGGCACGCTCAGCAGGATCATCAGCGGCCCGAGCAGGGTCTGCGCCTCCCGCGCGGTTTCGCAGAAGGCGCCGATGGCGGCGAACAGCGAGGCGTACATCAGATAGCCGACGATGAAGAAGGCCAGGAAGTAGAAGATCAGGCCGTGCGCGGCCAGGGCCTGGAGCGTCGGTCCGATCTGGCCCGGCGTCCTGGAGGTCGCCGCCAGCCCGAAACCGGCCCAGACCGCCAGCACCGTGACGGTCAGGCCCGCGCAGCCCAGGATCTTGCCCGCCAGGATCTCGGGGATGGAGGCGCTGGACATCAGCACCTCCAGGATGCGGCCGGACTTCTCCTCGATGATGCTGTTCAGCAGGATGCCCGCGGCGGTCATCAGGCTGACGAGCAGAAGCAGGGCCAGATACATCGACATCAACCCCGGCGTCTGGTCACTCAAGGTGAGCGGCGCGCGGGTCTGGACGGAGTAGCGTCGAAGCTCGGGCGCCGCACGGTTCAGGCTGTCGGCCAGGGTGGGCGACAGGCCCTGGGCGCTCAGCCTCGCCTCGCGCATCCGCGAGGCCGCCAGGTCCTGCAGCGCGCCGGCGAGGGTGGGGTCGTTGGCTTGGCGGCTCCAGTAGTCGAGCCGCAGCTGGGTCGGCGTCCCCGACACGACGGCGGCGGCGTCGATCCCGTCGTCCCGCTCGCTCAACGCCGCCTGCAAAGCCGCCGCCGCGGCGGCGGGCGTTCGGGCGGCCAGAGCCGCGGCGGGAACAGGCGCAGGCCGGGCCAGGGCCTGCGGACCCTGAAGCAGCGGCTGGGCCGCCTCGGCGAAGCCTGTGTGCGACAGGTCCACGACCACCAGCCGCGGCGCCGGCGCCACCGACTGCACCGCCCTGGAGCCGCCCAACGTGACGAAACCGATCACTAGCGGCACGATGGCGATGGAGACCCAGAATCCCGCCGTATTCAGATAGCTGAGGTATTCCCGTAGCGCGATCATCCACGCCCGCTTCACGCCGCACCTCCGGTCAGCACGATAAAGGCGTCGTGCAGGCTCGGCGCCTCGACCCGGAACTGGGTCAGGTCCAGGTCGCGCTGGAAGGCGGCTTTCAGCGCCGCCTGGGGCTCCGCGCCCCGGGCCAGGAGGGCGGTGAGCCGGGGCGCGCCCGAAGCCTCGTGGTCATGCCCGACCTCGATCACGCCCGGCAGCGCCCGGGCCTGCTCCGCCGTCAGGCCGCCCTGCAGCACCATGCGCACGGGCACGCAGGCGCGGGCCTCGTCCACCGTGCCGTCGAACACCTTGGCCCCGCGCGCCATCAGCGCCACGCGCTGGCACAGCCGCTCGGCGTGGGTCATCACGTGGGTGGAGAAGATCACCGTGGCGCCGCGCTCGGCGATCCCGCGGATCAGGATCTCCAGTCCCTGCTGGTTGACGGGATCGAGGCCGGAGAAGGGCTCGTCCAGGATCACCAGCTCCGGTTCGTGGGCGATGGCGCAGACCAGCTGCACCTTCTGCGCCATGCCCTTGGACAGCGCCTTCATGGGTCGGTGCAAGGCCTCGCCCAGCCCCTGCGCCTCCAGCAGCGCGCGGCCGCGGCGGCGCGCGAGGCCGGCCGGCACGCCCTTCAGCCCGGCGAAGAACACCACGGCCTGCAGGGGCGTCATGCGGCGATACAGCCCGCGCTCTTCGGGCAGGAAGCCGACCCGGTCGCGCACTGGCGTCACATCGCCCGACGCCCCCAGCACCGCGATCCGCCCGGAGGTGGGCGGGATCAGGCCCAGCACCATGCGCAGCGTGGTGGTCTTGCCCGCACCGTTGGGACCCAGGAAGCCGAAGATGCAGCCAGGCTCCACCGACAGCGACAGCTCGCGCACCGCGTGGAAATCGCCGTATCGCTTGTCCACGCGATCGAGCTGCAGCGCCGGACTCATTCTTGATCGTCGTCCTTGCGCCCTGGCGATTTACGCGCCGCTCCAAACGGCTTGCGACGGATCAGGCCGCCCCGCGCCCCGGGCTTGGCCGCTATCGGCTCTCCGATGACCTTGGCGCGGATTTCCTTTAGCTTGCGTTGCTGCAGGATCGACAGGGCGTGGTCGCGGTCGCCCTTCTCCGGATCGGCGAAGGCGCGGCCGTAGGTGTCCAGCCGGGTCTCCACGCTGTCCAGGAAGTCGCCTTCCCAGCCGGAGACGTCCGCCTCGGCGGCCTTCAGGCGTCGGATCAGCTTCAGCGCCCGCGCGGTCCTCATCGCGCCTCCGCTTTGCCACGCTTCGCCCACGCGGACCATCGGCGTTTCTTTGGCGTCGGCGGTCGAAGCGGCGGCGTCGACGCACTACGTCTGCGCCATGAGTTTCAACGACGTCGACCCCGAGCGCAACCGCCTGTCCGGTCGGGTGCGCCGCTTCGCCCAGGTGGGCGCGGGGCTGGCTGGGGCCGGCGCGGCCTATGGCGCCAACCGCCTGTTCGGCGGCGACGAGGCGGACGTGCGCAACGCCAAGGCGCTCAAAGCCGCGCTGGGCGGGTTGAAGGGTCCGCTGATGAAGGCGGCGCAGATGTTCGCCACCGTTCCGGACCTGTTGCCGCCGGAACTGGCGGCCGAGTTCGCCGAGCTGCAGACCAACGCGCCGTCCATGGGCCGCCCCTTCGTGCGCCGCCGCATGGCGGCCGAGCTCGGCCCGGATTGGGAAAAGAGGTTCAAGCGTTTCGACCTGGACGCCGCAGCGGCGGCCTCGCTCGGTCAGGTGCATCTCGCCGCCTCCCTCGATGGCGAGGCCCTGGCGGTGAAGCTGCAGTATCCAGAGATGCAGAGCGCGGTGGAAAGCGACCTCGGCCAGCTCAACGTCATCTTCGGCATGGTTCGCCGGATGGACCGCTCCCTCGACACCTCCGAAATCCTGGTGGAGATCGGCGACCGGCTGCGAGAGGAGCTCGACTACACCCGCGAGGGCAAGGCCATGCGGCTCTATGGCGGCTTCTTCGCCGGCCGTGAAGACATCTGCGTGCCCGAGCCGGTCCAGGCGCTGAGCACCAAACGCCTGCTGACCATGAACTGGCTGGAGGGGCGCGGGCTGATGACGTTCAAGGACGCGTCGCTGGAGGTGCGCAACCGCGTGGCGTCCCTGCTGTTCCAGGCCTGGTGGGGGCCGATGATCAAGCTCGGCGTGATCCACGGCGACCCGCACCTGGGCAACTACACCCTGACCGGGGACGCGGCCGCGCTCAACCTGCTGGACTTCGGCTGCGTGCGCATCTTTCCGCCGCGGTTCGTGGCCGGGGTGGTGCGGCTGTTCCACGCCCTGTCCAGCGACGATCGCGCCGAGCAGAAGGCGGCCTATGAGAGCTGGGGCTTCAAAGGCGTCAACGAAGAGCTGGTTGAAGTGCTCAACATGTGGGCGCGCTTCATCTACGGGCCGATCCTGGATGACCGGGTGCGCACCGTCGCCGACGGCGTGGCGCCTGGCGCCTACGGGCGCAGGGAGGCCTTCGCCGTGCGCGAGGCGCTGAAGGCCAAGGGCCCGGTGAAAATCCCGCGCGAGTTCGTGTTCATGGACCGGGCCGCCATCGGCCTCGGCTCCGCCTTCCTGCACCTTGAGGCCGAGATGAACTGGCGCGAGCAGTTCGAGGCGTCTGTGTCGGGCTTCGACGAAGCCGCGCTGGCGAAGCGTCAGGCGGCGGCGCTGGCGCAGGTCGGGCTGGCCTGAGCGGCGCGCATCGCATCGGCCTTCAAGGGCGACGGCGGCGGCGCAGGATTTAGCCGCCTTTAAATCTGATCAGCCGAGCGTTGCAAGCAGGCGTTCGGCGAACTTCAGATGGGGCCGGTCGATCATCTTTCCATCGAGGGACAGGGCCCCGGCGTCGGGACTGGCCTCGAACGCCGCCACCACGGCGCGGGCGTGGGCGATCTCCTCAACGCTGGCGGAGAAGCCCGCATTGATCACCGGGACCTGGGTCGGGTGGATGGCCATCATGCCCGCAAAGCCGTCCCGCCGGGCGCGGCCGACATAGGCCTCCAGCCCCGCCAAGTCCTTGAAAGCCGGATAGACGGTGTCGATGGCGGGAACGCCCGCTGCGTGGGCGGCGAACAGGGTCATGGCCCGGGCGATCTCGTAGGGCGGGGTATAGCGCCCGTCGGCCTCCCGGGCCGAGGCGGCGCCCATCGCCGAGGACAGATCCTCCGCCCCCCAGGTCAGGCCGCAGAGCTTGTCGGCGCAGGTGCGATAGTCGGCCAGGGTGAAGAGCGCCGCCGCTGTCTCGGTGGCGATGGGCAGCAACGGCAGGTCGAGCCCGCCGGGAACCGCTGACAGCCGGCGGATCGTCGCCGCACCTTCGGCCTTGGGCGCCAGGATCGCATCGGCCTGACGCGCTGCGGTCAGATCTCCTTCGAGCGCGCCCGAATCGACCGGATTGATGCGGACGAACAGGCGCGCAGCCTCACGCGGCCGGCTGAGGAAGTCGGCGACCTCCGTTCGCGCCCTCTCCTTGGCGGAAGGCGCGACGGAGTCCTCCAGGTCGAGGATCAGGGCGTCGGCCCCGCTGGCCAGCGCCTTAAGCATACGCTCCGGCCGGTCGCCGGGGACGAATAAAAGCGATCGCAGACGCATGGTCGTCTCCTGGCCTGGGCGGTCGACCGCCGTCAGCCCGCCCGCTCGAAAATGGCGCTGAGGCCCTGGCCGCCGCCGATGCACATGGTCTCAAGCCCATAGCGCACCTCCCGTCGCGCCATCTCGCGCAGCAAGGTCGCCAGGATGCGGGCGCCCGTCGCCCCGACAGGATGGCCGAGCGAAATGCCCGAGCCGTTGACGTTCAAGCGCTCGAAGTCGGCGGGAGCGAACTTCCACTCCCGGGTCACGGCCAGGGCCTGGGCGGCGAAGGCCTCGTTCAGCTCGATCAGGTCCATGTCGGACAACCTCAGGCCGGCGTGGGCCAGGGCCTTTTCGGTCGAGGGGACCGGGCCGATGCCCATGCGGTCGGGCGCCACGCCGCCGAGGCCCCAGGCGACCAGCTTGCCGAAGGGGCGCAAGCCATATCTGTCCACCGCCGCTTGCGAGGCGACGACGCAGACCGCTGCGCCGTCGTTCTGGCCGCTGGCGTTGCCGGCGGTGACCGTCGCCTCCGGGTCGCTCTTAATCATCAAGGGCTTCAGGGCTGCGAGGCCTTCCAGGGTCGTTCCCGGGCGGGGGTGCTCGTCGACGCCGACCACCGTGTCGCCTTTGCGGCCCTTGACGGTGACCGGGACGATCTCCGCGTCGAAGTCGCCGCGCCCCTGCGCCGCCACCGCCTGGGCGTGGGACTGGACGGCGAAGGCGTCCTGCTCCGCCCGCGAGATGGCGTAGTCCCTGCGCAGGTTCTCCGCCGTCTCGATCATGCCGCCGGGCACCGGGAAGTTCACCCCGCCGGAGACCACGCGGCCCCGGGCGAGGGCGTCTTCGAGCCGCAGCGCCTCGCCCTTGATCCCCCAGCGCGCCTGATTGGTGTAGAAGGGCGCGTTGCTCATCGACTCTGCGCCGCCCGCCAGCACCACCTCGCTGGCGCCGGTGGCGACCTGAAGCGCGGCGTAGATCACCGCCTGCAGCCCCGAGCCGCAGCGCCGGTCCAGCTGCAGACCCCCGGTGGTGATTGGCAGGCCGGCGTCCAGGGCCACCACCCGGCCGAGCGCCGGCGCGTCCATCGACGGATAGCCCTCGGCGAACAGCACGTCCTCGACCGCTTCGCCCGGCAGGCCGGTGCGTTCCAGCAGCCCCCTAACCACGGTCGCGCCGAGATACTGGACCGAAAGGTCCTTGAACACGCCCCCGAACCGCCCCACCGGCGTCCGCAGCGGCTCGCAGATCAGCGCCTCTCGCGTTTGCATACCCAATCCTCTTTGATTTGGAGCTAGCTCTATAACGCCCCGCTCGCGGGGGAAAAGCGACTGGAGGATTCCGCTGCGCCGGTGCGCCTCGCGCCCGACGGGATCGAGGCGACGGCGACAGCGATCTCTTTCTGCAGCGCGGGCAGGGCGGAAGAGGACCGTCCTGGTTCGGCCCTATCGGTGCGGGCGGCGAACATGCGATGCTCGCCCGGATGAGCATAGATGTCGCGCCGTTCCGCATCCTCGAGGGAGAGCCTGTCCGCCTCGAGGCGCGGCCGACCCGCATCGAGCCGCTGTACGACTCCAAGGCCCACTACCGGCGCCGGCTCGCTAAGCGCGTGCGCAAGATCAGCAAGCTCCAGCGGGCGCTTTACGCGTCCAAGCCGTCCGCCCTGCTGCTGATCATTCAGGCGACGGACGCGGCCGGGAAGGACGGCCTGATCCGCCACGTGATGTCGGGCGTCAATCCGCAGGGCTGCCAGGTCCACAACTTCGAGCCGCCCAGCGCCGAGGAACTGCTGCACGACTTCCTCTGGCGGACGACGGTGCGCCTGCCCGAACGCGGCCTGATCGGGGTGTTCAACCGGTCCTATTACGAGGAGGTGCTGGTGGTGCGGGTTCATCCCGACATCCTGCCCTCGGAGGGGGTCGCGGAAGGCCGCGCCTCGGCGGCGCCCTGGACGGGACGGTTCAGGTCCATCCTGGATCACGAGGCGCACCTGTCGCGCAACGGGACCAAGGTGGTGAAGGTGTTCCTGCACCTGTCCAAATACGAGCAGCGCCGGCGCTTCCTCAGCCGGATCGACCATCCCGAGAAGAACTGGAAGCTGGACGCTGCCGACATGGCCGAGCGCGATCGCTGGGACGACTACGTCCGCGCCTACGAGGCGTGCCTGAGCGCCACCAGCACCGGCCAGGCGCCCTGGTACGCCATCCCCGCCGACGACAAGAAGACCGCGAGGTTGATCGTCGCCCAGCTGCTGCTCGACTCGCTCAGGGCGCTTGGCCCCACCTATCCCGAGGTGACGGACAAGCAGCAGCGAGAGCTCGCCACCCTGCGTCTGGAGCTGAAAGCCGAACCCTAAGGCAGGATACGGGGGCGTCGGCCGACCCTCGACCGATGGCGCGTCTGCGCATCCGCTCGCGCGCCGCCGCCTTGAAAGCTCGAACTCACGCGTCCATCTGGCCGCTCGCGACCCTTGTTGGCGGACCTGGACCGATCATGACGACCACGACCGAAGCTGCGCCCCAGACCCGCCCGTTCGAGGCCGACGTCGCCCGCCTGCTGCACCTGATGGTGCACTCGGTCTATTCCGATAAGGACATTTTCCTCCGCGAGCTGATCTCCAACGCCGCGGACGCCTGCGAAAAGCTGCGCTACGAGGGCCTGCGCGACCCTGCGCTGCTGGGCGAGGAGGGCGCACCGAAGATCACCGTCACCCTCGACCCCGAGGCCCGGCGCCTCACCGTCGAGGACAACGGCATCGGCATGAGCGAAGAGGAGCTCGGCGAGGCGCTGGGCACCATCGCGCGCTCGGGCACCAAGGCGTTCATGGATCGCATCGCCGACAGCAAGGACGCCGAAGGCAGCCAGCTGATCGGCCAATTCGGCGTCGGCTTCTATTCGGCCTTCATGGTGGCCGACCGGATCGAGGTGCTGTCGCGCCGGGCGGGTACCGACGCCGCAGCGCTGTGGGCCTCCGACGGGTTGGGCGCCTACACCCTCCAGTCGGCGGAATTGGCCGAGGCGCCGGTCCGCGGCACCCAGGTGACCTTGCACCTGAAGCCCGACGCCACCGCCTACACCGAGAGCCATACCGTCGAGCGCACGATCAAGTCGCAGTCCGGCCATGTGCCGGTGCCGATCTTCCTAAAGGACAAGCCGGACGCCGAGCCCAGACAGATCGCCGACGGCGCCGCGCTCTGGACCAAGCCCAAAGCCACCATCACCCCCGAAGAGTACACCGAGTTCTATCGCAATGTGGCCGGCCAGTTCGACGAGCCGGCGCTGACCCTGCACTACCGCGCTGAGGGCCTGCACGAATACTCGGTGCTGGCCTTCATCCCTGAAACCAAGCCGTTCGACCTGTTCGATCCGGATCGGGCCGGGCGGATGAAGCTGTACGTCCGGCGCGTGTTCATCACCGACGAGGCGCACATCCTGCCGCGCTACCTGCGCTTCGTGCGGGGCCTGGTGGACTCCGACGACCTGCCGCTGAACGTCTCGCGCGAGATGATCCAGGAGAGCCCGGTCCTCGCGGCGATCCAAAAGGGCGTGTCCAACCGTCTGCTGTCCGAACTCGACAAGATCGCCACGGCCGAAGACGAGCGCTACCAGAAGATCTGGGAGAACTTTGGCCCCGTACTGAAGGAAGGCCTTTACGAGGACTATTCGCGCCGCGAGACCCTGCTTGGCCTGTCCCGCTTCAAGAGCACTACGACCTTGAGCGGGTGGCGCTCGCTGAAGGACTACGCCGCCGACCTGAAGCCGAACCAGACCGCGATCTACTACGCCACCGGCGGCGATCTGGACCGCCTGGCGTCCTCGCCGCAGCTGGAAGGCTTCCGGGCGCGCGGGGTGGAGGTGCTGCTGCTCGTCGATCAGGTCGACAGCTTCTGGGTCACGGCCGGCCCCGATTATGAAGGCAAGCCGTTCAAGTCGGTGATGCAGGGCCTGTCCGACCTCGGCCAGATCCCATTGCTCGAAGGCCAGGAGCCGGCGGCCGGCGCCTCGGAGGCGGTCACCGGCTTCATCGGCTTTCTGAAGTCCACCCTGGGCGATGCCGTTTCCGATGTCCGCGCCTCCGACCGGCTGACGGAAAGCGCTGTCTGCCTGGTGGCCCCCGAGCACGGCATGGACCGGCAGATGGAGAAGCTGCTCGTCGGCGCCGGCCGGCTCGACGTCCAGTCCAAGCCGATCTTGGAGATCAACCCCCGGCACGAGCTGATCGCCAAGCTGAGCGGCCTGGGCGCGGACTCATCGCTGAGCGATCCGTCGCTGCGGGAGGACGCCGCCCGCCTGCTGTTCGACGAGGCGAGGATCGCCGACGGCGAGCCGCCCGTGGACCCGCGCGGCTTCTCGGCTCGCCTGGCCCGTGTAATCGGCCGCGCCGCCCAGTGATCCAAGCGATCGACGCGTGAATCGACGGCCGGTTGAACGGGCTCTACGGCGCGGATCGGCGGCGGGGCGGTGTCTTGTCGTGGCTCGCGCGCAGCGCCGCTTCGTATGCGAGCCGCACCCACCCCGCCATGATCTCGGGATCGTCGAAGGCGTCGTCGGGGATGGACCAGTAGGGCATGTGGGCGGCCCGGCCGCTCTTGCCTTCATATGTCCATCGCCGCGCCCCCGCCGCCTCGAACTGCAGAGCGCTCAGCGCGTCGCCCTTCAGCAGGATCTCGCCCTGGAAGTCGACGGCGACGATCTCGCCCCGGTGATAGACGCCCTTGCCGCCGAACATGCGCTTGATCGTCACCGGACCAAGCGCTGCGAACATCTCCTCGATCTCAGGCTGGTCCATGTGGCTCCGTTCTGGCTGGAGGTTCAAGCGACTGGCTGGGGGACTTGGACGACGGCCGCAACGGGGATGGGCGCATAAGCATTGCTATTGACTGACCCGGTCCATCAAACGACCAAACCGATGTCTTATCTTATGTGTTGAGAGGGAAAGATGACTCCGGCCGCCGCCAATCCGCTCGGTCTCGACGGGTTCGAGTTCTGCGAGTTCACCTCGCCCGATCCGGCCGCAATGGCCGCCCAATTCGAGCAACTCGGCTTCGTCGCCGCCCACCATCATCCCGTCCGCGACATGGTCCACTACAAGCAGGGGCGCATCAATCTGCTGCTGAACCGGAGTGCGAAGGGCCAAGCCGCCGAGTTCCGCGCCGCCCACGGGCCTTCGGCCAGCGGCATGGCCTTTCGGGTGTCGGACGCGCGCAGGGCCTATGAGGCGGCGCTGGAGCGTGGGGCCAAGCCGGCCGATCCAGCCCGGGGTGCGCTCGGCGAAAACGCCTATGTGCTCGAAGGCATCGGCGGCTCCTATCTCTACCTCGTCGACCGGCATGGCGACGCAGGCGGCCTTTACGACAGCTGGCCGGAGGTCCCGGGTTGGCGCGAGGCGGAGGCGGCCAACAATGTCGGCCTGGACCTCCTCGACCACCTGACCCACAACGTGCGTCGCGGCCAGATGCGCACTTGGTCGGAGTTCTATCGCAACCTGTTCGGGTTCGAGGAGCAGAAATACTTCGACATCAAGGGCCAGGCCACGGGCCTGTTCAGCCAGGCGATGATTGCCCCGGACGGCGCCATCCGTATTCCGTTGAACGAAAGCCAGGACGAGACCTCCCAGATCGAGGAGTTCATCCGCGAGTACAAGGGTGAAGGCATCCAGCACCTCGCCCTGACCACCCCCGACATCTACGCCACGGTGGAGAAGTTACGTGCGCGCGGCGTCAAGCTGCAGGATACTGTCGAGACCTATTACGAGCTGGTCGACAAGCGCGTCCCCGGCCACGGCGAAGACCTGGAGCGGCTGCGCGGCAACCGCATCCTGATCGACGGCGACGTGGGCGAGGAAGGCCTGCTGCTGCAGATCTTCACCGAAAACCTGTTCGGTCCCATCTTCTTCGAGATCATCCAGCGCAAGGGCAACCAGGGCTTCGGCATCGGCAACTTCCAGGCCCTGTTCGAGTCCATCGAGCTCGACCAGATTCGACGGGGCGTGATCAGGGTCGACGTCTGAGGCGCGCGGACCCGTGGCGATCCAGCCGTCAGGCGATAACGCCTTCGTCGCCGACGCAGCGATGGAGTCGGCCATGATCCCTGGTTTCGGCAACCACGTCAGCACTGAGGCGGTGGCGGGCGCGCTGCCCGTGGGGCAGAACTCGCCCCAGCGACCGCCATTCGGTCTGTATGCCGAGCAGCTGTCCGGCGCCGCCTTCACCGCACCGCGGGCCGAGAACCGGCGGTCCTGGCTCTATCGCCTACGCCCTGCGGCCAGTCATGCGCCGTTTCAGCCCTATAGCCGTGAGACGCGGCTGTGCACCGCCCCGTTCGATGGCGCGCCTGCGACGCCGAACCGATTGCGTTGGAATCCGCTTGCCCCGCCTGCCGCGCCTACCGATTTCCTCGACGGTCTAGTCACCTACTGTGGCGCGGGCGACGTGAATGCGGGATCCGGTCTTGCGGTGCACCTGTATTCGGCCAACCGCTCGATGGAGCGTCGGGCGCTGCAGAACTCCGACGGCGAGATGCTGATCGTGCCGCAACAGGGCGCACTTCGGCTGGTCACCGAACTCGGCGTCATCATGCTGGCCCCGCAGCAGATCGCCGTCATTCCCCGCGGCGTGCGTTTTCGGGTCGAGCTGCCGGACGGCGCGGCCCGGGGCTATGTCTGCGAGAACTACGGCGCGCTGCTCCGCCTACCGGACCTCGGGCCGATCGGCGCCAACGGGCTGGCCAATCCGCGCGACTTCGAGACGCCCGTGGCGGCGTTCGAGGATATCGAGGGGCCCGCCGAGCTGGTGCAGAAGTTCCAGGGTGGCCTCTGGACCACGACGCTCGACCACAGTCCGTTTGACGTGGTGGCCTGGCACGGGAACCTGGCGCCCTACCGCTACGACCTGCGCCGGTTCAACGTCATCAACACCGTCAGCTTCGACCATCCCGACCCGTCGATCTTCACCGTGCTGACCTCACCGTCGGAGATGTCCGGGACCGCAAACGTGGACTTCGTCATCTTCCCGCCCCGCTGGATGGTGGCCGAGCACACCTTTCGCCCGCCCTGGTTCCACAGGAACGTGATGAGTGAGTTCATGGGCCTGGTGCACGGCGCCTATGATGCCAAGGCCGGCGGCTTCGCGCCGGGAGGCGCCAGTCTGCACAACTCCATGAACGGCCATGGGCCGGACCGCGCCAGCTGGGAAGTGGCGAGCCGAGCAGAGCTGAGGCCGCACAAGATCGACGGCACGATGGCCTTCATGTTCGAGAGCCGCCGGGTGCAGCGCCCCACGGCCTGGGCCATGCAGTCGCCCCTGATGCAGCTCGACTACGACGAGGTCTGGGCCGACTTCCCCAAGGCGCGCGTTCCGTAAAGCCCGAGCCGTGTAGGCGCACTCGTCAGCAGGTCGGCGGCTTCGTCGGCCGCCGGATCGTTTGCGACGTAGCGCGACGCCCAGGCGGCGATCACCTCGGCGGCGTATCCGGCGTCCGCTTCCCGCGTCAGCAGGTGGTCGGCCCCGTCCAGAGACACGAAGCTCTTGGAGTGGTGCGCGTGGCTGAAGATCAGTGTGGCGTTGTCGATGTCGACCACCTCGTCGCCCGGAGCATGCAGGATCAGCAGCGGGCGACGGAGCGCAGCGATCCGCTGGCCCATGTCCTGGCGGCGCAGGTCGTCGACGAAGCCGCCGCTCACCTGGAAGGTGCGGCCCGCCAGCCCACCCGACGCCTCGCCCGCCTCGATCAGGGCCTGCAGCCGGTCGCCGAACCGGCCAAGGACATGGGTCACCTCGAACGGCGCGCCCAGGGTCGCCACCGCGCGCACGTCGGGAAGCTGGCCGGCGGCGGCCAGCACCGCAGCTCCGCCCAGGCTGTGGCCGACGAGCAGGTGCGGCGTCAGCCCTTGCTCCGACATCGCGGCGGCCGCGGCCAGGACGTCGCGCACGTCGGCGCTGAAGCCGCCGCGCCCGAACTCGCCCTCGCTGGCGCCAAGGCCAGTGAAGTCGAACCGCAGGACCACAAAGCCGCGCGCCGCCAGCCCCCGCGCCACCCGCACCGCGGCCAGCGAACTTTTCGAACAGGTGAAGCAGTGGGCGAACAGGGCGCAGGCTCTGGGCGGCCCCTCGGGCATTTCCAACCGACCCGACAGCGTGGCGCCTTCAAAGGTGCGGATGTCGAAGACCCGCGTACTCATCGCGCGATCGATCGGCCACGCCGGGCCCTGGGCCGGTGAGGGGACCTCACTGACCGACCAGGGCGTAGAGGCGCAAGGCGGTGTCGGCGACCACGTCGATGTCCTCGGCGTAGCCGCTGGAGCTCCAGGCCCGCGCGATATGCAGTCCGCCGCCCACCACGCCCCGGATCAGCAGCGGCGACGGCGGCCCTGTTTCGCATGACCGAGCGGGCAGCAGCTCGGTCAGGAGGGCGCCGAATTCATCCAGGCTCTCGGAAATGGCGTCTTCGGTCTTCGGGCTGACGCTGGCCAGCTCGATCAGGTAGACGCGCGCGCCGGCGGGGTGGTCCCGCAGGCTGTTCAGGTATCGTAGCAAGCCTGCGCGAACCTGCTGCATCGGCGGCCCCCCCGCCTCCAGCGCGGCACGGCGCATGGAGGTGAGCAGCTCGCTCGTCACCTGGTGGAAGCAGGCGCAAAGCAGGTCCTCGCTGCTCGGAAACGACTCGTAGAAGTAGCGCTCGGTCAGGCCTGCGGCCTCGCACACGGCCTTCACCGTGGCGTTGCGATATCCCTTCTCGCCGTAGGTCTCAACCGCCGCCCGGATCAGCTGGGCGCGCCGTTCGCTGCGCCGCTCCTCACCGGTCTTCCCGCCGAACCTTCGCCTGGCCGTCACACACCCTTCCATCGCCGTTTCAGTGGCCCGCAGGCGCGAGGCCCGCAAGCGCTTTCGCAGGGCGACTCCGCCAGGGGGCCTGGGAGGTGGGGCGACAATCTGCGCATCTTGTGATTGACAAGGCCGCATGTCAGAACTGCGTCAAGACGTGGTCGACGGGGAGCCCGAAGGTGTTGGGAAAGTTTTCCCGCCGCTCGATCGGTTGGTCGTCTGAACTTTCGAGCTTCAGTGTGTCGATTTACGGCCTTTGAGAGACGATCTATTGATAACCGAGACGTTCACCGATCGCCCGCGTGAGGAGCTTTTGGCCTCGTCGCTGCGCCTTCGGGTGCGGATCGGGCTCGTCCTTGCATATATGGCTCCTGTCGGCCTTGGGCCGGCCAGTATCGGGAGCTGACGGATGGCGGGTTCAAGACAGGTTGCGGCGCCCAGCGACACCAAGCGGGTGGACGTCCTGATCGTGGGGGCGGGGCTTTCGGGGATCGCGGCGGCTTGCACGCTGACGACACGCCTGCCGGCCAAGAGCTATGCGATCCTGGAAGGACGCCAGGCCATGGGCGGGACCTGGGACCTGTTCCGCTATCCGGGCGTCCGCTCCGATTCGGACATGCACACCCTGGGCTACGGCTTCCGGCCCTGGCCCGGCGAGCGCGCTTTCACCGACGGCGCCTCCATCGCCAGCTACATCCGCGACACCGCCGAGGAATACGGCGTCGATCGCCACATCCGATACGGCCACAAGGTGGTGCGCGCGTCCTGGTCGACGCCCGACGCGCAGTGGAGCGTTGAGGTCGAGACCGACGGCGGGCGCCAGACGATCACCTGCAACTTCCTGTATCTGGGCACCGGCTATTACGACTATTCGGCGGGATATCTTCCAGCCTGGCCGGGTGTAGATGATTTCGCGGGCACGCTGGTTCATCCGCAACAGTGGCCCGAGCATCTCGACTACGCCGGCAAGCAGGTGGTGGTGGTCGGCAGCGGGGCGACGGCGATCACGCTGCTTCCGGAACTGGCCAAGACCGCCGCACACGTCACCATGCTGCAGCGCTCGCCGACCTATGTGGTGGCGCGCCCGGCGTTGGATAACATCGCCCGCTGGCTGCAGCGCGTGCTGCCCTCCAAACTGGCCCACGCCCTGACGCGCTGGAAGAACGTGCTGTTCGGCATGTATTTCTTCAACCTCGCCCGGCAAAAGCCCGACAAGGTGAGGGCCGCTATCGTCAAGATGACCCAGGCGCATCTGGGGGCGGACTACGACGTGGCCACCCACTTCACCCCCAAGTACGCGCCCTGGGACCAGCGGGTGTGCGTGGCGCCGGATGCGGACTTCTTCGCCACCCTGCGCTCCAAGAAGGCCTCGGTGGTCACCGACCAGATCGAGCGGTTCACCGCAAGCGGCCTGCAGCTGAAAGGCGGCCAGACCCTGGACGCCGACGTCGTGATCGCGGCGACCGGACTGACCATGCAGCTGATAGGCGGTGCGCAGCTGGTGGTCGACGGCGCCCCTGTCGAGATCAGCAAGAGCCTGCTCTACAAGGGCATGATGCTGAGCGGCGTGCCCAACATGTGCATGGCCATCGGCTACACCAATACGTCCTGGACGCTGAAGTGCGAGCTGACCGCCAACTACGCCTGCCGCCTGATCGCGCGCATGGACGCCAAGGGATACGCCTGGTGCGCGCCCGACCGCGGCGTCGACGCGCTCGACGAGATCCCGGGGCTGGCCCTCACCTCCGGCTATGTCCAGCGCGCCAAGGACATCCTGCCCAAGCAGGGCTCGAGCGCGCCGTGGAAGACCCACCAGAACTACGTCCAGGACGTCGCCTCGATGCGCTTCGGCGCGATCGAGGACGGCGTGCTGAAGTTCCATCGATCCGTCCCAACCGCCAAGGCGGCAACCGCCAAGGCGGCCTAGCCTAAACGTCCGCATGTCGCCGGGTCCAAGCTCGGACCCGGCCTTCGAGACGAAACAACTCTGCGCCGGACACGCAAGTCCGGCCATGATCTCGGGGAGTCGACATGAAGTCTCGCTTATTCTGGCGGGTGACCGCATCCTCGCTGGCGATCGTCGCCGGCGCCTTCGCCAGCGGGAGCGCCTGGGCGCAGGGCGCCGCCAGCCCGGGGCCTGTGACCACGCCGTCGGGTGAGATCGGCCCCTCCAGCCCCACCTCCCAGACCCAGGCGCCAGGCGCGCCGCCGGTCCCCGGCGGCGGCGTCCGGGCGCCGCTGGCGCCGAGCGTCTCCGGCGCGCCCGCCGCCTCGATCGCTCCTGTGGCGCGCACGCCCTACACCGTCGACGCCATCGTGGTCACCGCGCAGAAGCGCAAGGAGAACCTGCAGGACGTCCCCATCGTGGTGACCGTGGTGAACAAGCAGCTGTTGCAGGACAGCGGCGTGCGCGACATCAAAGACCTCAGCAAGCTGGTCCCGGGCCTGACCGTAGTCTCCGACACCTCCACCGCCAGCACCACCGCGCGCATCCGCGGCGTCGGCACGGTCGGCGACAATCCGGGCCTGGAGCCCTCGGTCGGCATCGTCATCGACGGCGTTTACCGGCCGCGAAACGGCGTGGGCTTCGGCGACCTGGGCGATGTGGACCAGATCGAGGTGCTGAAGGGGCCGCAAGGCACGCTGTTCGGCAAGTCGACCTCGGCCGGGGTGATCAGCGTCACCACCGCCCTGCCCGCGTTCAAGTTCGGTGGCAGCGCCGAGCTGACGGCCGGCAACTACAACGCCATCGGCGGCTCGGCCGAGGTGCACGGCGCGCTGCCGATCTTCGGCGGCGACAAGGTGGCCGCCAGCCTCTACTTCGCCGACCGCCATCGGGACGGCTTCTACTCGGTCGTCACCGGGCAAGGTCCGCGAACCGAGGACGACGACGATAACGAGAACTTCTACACCATCCGGCCGCAACTGCTGTTCAAGCCGGACAACAACCTGTCCATCCGGGTCATCGGCGACTACACGCACCGCGAAGAGGCCTGCTGTCTGGCCGTGGTCTATCGCGAGAGCCAGCCGCTCAGCAAGGCGACCGGCACGCTGAACGCCCAGCAGATCATCGCGGGCCTCGCCAACGGCGGGGGCGGCGAGCCGCAAACGCCCAATCCGTTCGACCGCATCGCCTACGCCAACCAGCCCGACCCGCAGAATACCGTGGACGAGGGCATCTCCGCCCAGATCGACTACAAGCTCCCCGCCATCAACGCGGCCATCACCTCGATCACCGCCTTCCGCAACTGGAAGCTGTTCGGAAGCCAGGACGCAGACTTCACCAACGCCGATCTCCTGTCGCGCCCCAACGGCGACCAAAACAGCGAACAGTTCCAAGACTTCAGCCAGGAAATCCGCTTCGCCGGCACCTACGGCAAGCTCGACTACCTTGTGGGCGGCTTCTACGCCAACGAGTATCTTCGCGAAAACCAGTCTCTGTTGTTCGGCAACGCCTACAACCCCGACATCAATGACCTGATCAGCGCCTCGGCTCTGGGGGCCGCCATCCCCAACGCCCTGCAGCTGTTCTTCGGCCCGAACGCCAAGTTCGGCGCGGGCCAGGGTGACATCGACCAGTATCGCCAGCGTGACGACAGCTACGCGATCTTCACCAACGAGACCGCTCACATTACCAGCAAGTTCGACCTCAACGTCGGTCTACGCTATACCATCGACAACAAGGTCGACAACAGCAGCAACCAGAACGTCAGTCCCGCCACCGGCGCCGGCTGCGACGCGATCATTCCGACCCCGCTCGGCCAAAGTCTCGGCCAGTCCTTGCTGAACACCGTATGCCTTCCTATCGCGGAGTCGGCGTTCAACAACTTCGCCAATCACCAGAGCGAGTCGACGTCAAACACGTCCGGCACGGTCAAGGGCGTCTATCGCTTCACGCCCGAGCTGCTAACCTATATTTCCTACGCCAAGGGCTTCAAGGCCGGCGGGTTCAACCTGGACCGCATCTCCTGCCCCAACGCCGGCAACGCCTCGGTCGGCGGCCCCTGCCCCACCACCAACGGCACACCGACCGGGTTGGTGACCGCCACCAACGCCATCACCAACACCTTCTTCAAGCCGGAATATTCCGACTCCGCAGAGATCGGCGCGAAGTCGACCCTGTTCGACCGAAAGCTGCTGTTGAACGCCACCGTGTTCTACGAGAAGTTCTCCAACTTTCAGGACAACACCTACAACGGTCTGGTGTTCGTGGTCGACAGCCTGCCCTACGTCTACAGCAAGGGTCTGGACACCGACTTCCTGTGGCGGCCGATCCGCGACTTCAGCCTGCAGGGCGGCGTGACCATCGCCAGCACCCGCTTCTCGCATAGCGACACCACCGCGCTGTTGAACTCCAACTATCTCGGTTCGCCCGGCGCGCGCCTGCCCTTCGCACCGCAGTATTCAGCGGCGCTCGAGGGAACCTACACCTATCGCCTGCCCAACGACTACATGGTCCGCTTCAACCTCGGCGCCAAGTACAACTCCGCCTACAGCAGCAGCTCCGACGAAGACCCACGCAAGCGCCAGACCGACTACACCGTCACCGACGGCCGCATCGTCTTCGGCCCGCAGAGCGGCCGCTACGACGTGGAGCTGTGGGCCGAGAACCTGTTCAACACCGACTATGTCCAGGCGACCTTCAACGCGCCCGGCCAGAACGCGCCGAGCGACGCCACCGGCCTGGTCGACGCCTTCCTCGGCGCGCCGCGCACGTTTGGCGTCACGCTGCGGGCCAAGTATTAGAGGGCATGACGATAGCCTCGAGCGTTCCAGCGCGTCCCAAAGGTCTTTCCAGGGGCGCGCTGGCCTGGTCCGGTTTCGAGGGGGCGAGGACCCCCTACGTGATCCTGATCTTGATCTACGTCTTCATGCCCTACTTCGCCAACGTGGTGGTCGGCGATCCGGTGCGCGGTCAGCAGGCGGTCGCCACCCTCGGCCAGTGGTCGGGCTTGATCGTGGCCTTCACCGCACCGTTCCTCGGCGCCTCCATCGACCGGATCGGGCCGCGAAAGCCGCTGCTGCTCCTGGTCACAACGCTCATGGTCCCCCTGATGTGGTCGCTCTGGTTCACCCGGGCCGACCATCGGGGACTGTCGGTGAACGAAGTCATCGTGATCGCGGCGGCGCTGGGAGTGCTCTATGCCTATAGCGAGGTGCTGCACAATTCGATGCTGGTCCGCGCCGCGGGCCAGCGGAACGCCCACGCCGCCTCAGGGCTCGCCCTATCGCTCGGCAACGGCGTTTCGGTGGCCGCGCTGGTGTTCGTGCTCTGGGCGTTCGAGCTTCCCGGCGCCGTACCCTGGGGCTTCGTGCCCAAGGCGCCCCTGTTCGGGCTGAACCAGCACCTGAACGAGCCGGCCCGCATCGTAGGTCCGATCGCCGCCGTCATGTTCGGCTTGGGCGCGCTCCCGCTGTTCCTGCTGACCCCGGACGCCCCTCGCACCGGCGTCTCGGCCCTGGCAGCGCTCCGCGGCGGCCTTCGCTCGATGAAGCTCATGCTGGGCAGCCTGAAGGGGCAACGTGATGCGACGGTCTTCCTGCTCTCGCGGATGCTTTACATCGACGCCATGACTGCGGTGCTCCTGTTTACCGGCGTCTATGCGGGGGGCGTGATGCATTGGGGCACGCTGCAGCTGCTGGCCTATGGCGTGCTGCTCAGCGTGCTTTCGGTGTTGGGCGGGATCGTCGGGGGCGCCATGGATCACCAGCTCGGTCCCAAGAACGCCATCCGCATCGAGATCGGCATGACGGTGCTCAGCCTCTCCGCTCTGCTCGGCATGTCGCCGACCCGCATCCTGTATCTCTGGCCCTACGACCCGCTCACCCATGCGGTGCTCTGGCACGGCCCGATGTTCAGCACCCTGCCGGAGGTGGCCTATCTGGCGTGCAGCTTCTTCAGCGCGGTGTTCATCACCGCCTCCTACGCCTCCAGTCGCACGCTGCTGACCCGGCTGGCCCCGCCTGAGCAGACGGGCGCCTTCTTCGGCCTCTACGCCTTGTCGGGGACCGCTACGGTTTGGATCGGCTCGGCGCTGGTGCTGTGGGCGACGCATACCTGGCACACCCAGCAGTCCGGGTTCGTCGCCCTGGAGGTGCTCATGTCGCTGGGCTTCGTCGGCCTGCTGTTCGTCCGGGGCGGGGGTCGCGCCAGGGACCTGGCGGAGGCGACGTGAGCTGACCTCGGCTCAGCCGCTGCGGCCTCCGAGCGTCTTCAGGTCGTCGTCGGTGGGCTTGGACACCAGCACGATGTCGGTGGCGCGACGCCATTCGGGGGTATTCTGGTGCAGGTGCTCCCGAGCGCGCAACGCAAAGATGCGCGCCTGCACGAAGTCGCCCACCGCGAAGCGCTCCTCCGCCGTCGCAAGCCGGGCCTGGCCGTCGTCGCCCTTGGCGTCGTAGGCCTGGGCCAGCAGGCGGTAGGCGAAGCTGTCGCCGCCGTCCAGGTCGTCGCGATCCAGGATGATGGCCTTGTGCAGCTGGGCGATGGCGGGGTCCATCTTGGCCTTGTCGTCCTGGGCCACCATGGCCTGGGCCAGGTTGATGCGCAGCAGCGGCGCGTCGGGCTTCAGGTCCACGGAGCGCTGGTGGGCGACCTCCGCCTCCTTGGCGCGGCCAGCCTCGAACAGCACCTGACCCTTCAGCTCCCAGAGATACGGGTTGTTGGGATAGTCGGTCAGCAGGCTGTCGATCGAGGTCAGCGCCTGTTCGGTCTCGGTCTCGCGGTAGTAGGCGATGGCGCGGGCGTAGCGCGCGACGAACGAGTGGTCGCTGTCGGGATACTTGAAGAAGGCTGTCTGCGGCGGCTCGGTGAAGCCGACCAGCTTGGCCTTCATGATCTCATGCTCGGAGACCATCTCGGGGCTGTCCACAGCGGCCCAGTGCGGCTGCTCCATGGCGCGCTTGCGCAGCAGCTCGATGCGATCTTCCGACAGCGGGTGGTCGTCGAACCACTTGTAGCGCCGGGTCTCCTCGAAAATCTCTTGGTAGCGGAACTCGTCGAAGAAATCGACGAGGCCCTTGGCCGACTGGCCGCTCTTTTCCAGGTAGGTGATCCCCGCCTGGTCGGCCCGGGCCTCCTGCTCGCGCGAATAGCCGGCCGCGCCCAGGGCGCCGAAATACTGCGACGATCCGAGTAGCGCCCCCGCCGCATCGCCTGAGCCCGCCGCTGCGGCGAGCGCGCCGAGCAGCAGGGTGAGCAGGAACGGCGCCATACCGGCCTTCTGCATCTCGCCGACCCGGGCGGAGTGATAGCCGGCGGCGTGGCCGGTCTCGTGGGCGATGACGCCGATCAGCTCATTGGGGTTCTTGGTGTTTTCGATCAGGTCGGTACCGATGAACAGCAGATGGTTGCTGGCTGCGGCGGCGTTGAACTGATGGGTGATGATGACGATGGTCACCTGCTTGGGGTCTAGGCCGGCCGCCTTAAAGACCGGATCGAATTCCTGGTGCAGGATGGCGTTGATCTCGGTGTCCAGGATCGGCTGCTGGTCGCTGCTGGAGGAGTCCATGTTGCTTTGCGCCTGGGCGACGGGCGCGGCCAGCAGCGTGGCGGCGGTGAGCAGGCTGACGCTCGCGTGCACGCCGCTGCGAAGCCGCCGGCGCAGGGACCTGGACACCGGCTTGGCGGGACGTAAGCTCATGAGAGCCGAGGACTCCAGCATTGGACAGCCGGCGACGCCAGCCCGTTGTCCCCCGACCTTCCCCGTTTAGCCTGTCCGCAGGCCCCGCGCCACCGTCCGCGGCGGCAGGCCGCAGCGCACACGTCCCATGCGGCCCCACCCAGATCCGTCAAAGGCCGACCGCAATCTCCCTGGCTGCAGCGATCGGAGTGGTAGATCAGTCCCGGCGTCGGCCGGCGGATCGTCAGGGGTCGGCGGAGAGCTAGCTAAGCCGGGAGGGCGTGGCTGATGGAGCCGAGATAGCTGCCGGCGACCAGCAGGACTGGACAGCGAGCGCCTTCAGCCAGTCGAGCCCGGTGGCGTCGGCTGTGATTGGACTCCAAGCCGCCGCCGCCTTCCAACACCAGCAAGGTGTCCTCGGCCTTCCGGCGACCGTGCGACGATGAAACCCAACAAGCTTGGCGAGGGTCACCTTGTTGGCAGAAGGCCTACGGCGGCTTTGGGCGCAGAGGGTCCCTGCACGATGTGTAACTCAGCGGTATCCAGCGGCCCAGCCTATAGGCTCAACGCTTGCAGGTAGGCTGTTGGCGCTTCCCCGGTGAGACGGCGGAAGGCGGTGCTGAATGCGCTGACCGACTGATAGCCGGCGAGCTCGGCGATATCGGCCAGGGGCTTGGTTCGCGTCTCCAGCGCTTGGCGCGCCACGGTCATGCGCCAGCTCGAGAGGTAGTCGATCGGAGTCTGGCCGACGACCTCGGCGAACCGCAGGGCGAAAGCCGAGCGTGACATGCCGGCGGTCTGCGCGAGTTCGGCCACCGTCCAGGGGCGGATCGCGTCCTCATGAAAGCGACGCAGCGCCTTTGCGATCTTGGGATCGGCCAAGCCCTTCAGCATTCCGGGTTCAGCTTGGCTCCAGCCGACGCCCGGTTGGCGCAAGGCCTCGACCAGGATCAGTTCTAGCAGGCGTTCCAGCACATGTCCGCGGCCCACGCGGTCGCCCTCCGCCTCCTCCCCGAGCATCGTCATCAGCCCGCCCAGCCGACTGGCCGCCACTTCCGCGGCCCGCACGTGCACGACCGGCAGCATCAGCCGAGCGAGCAGGTCGGCGCTGGCCGTTGCGAAGGAAAAGTAGCCGCCGACAAAGCGCGTGACGACTTCGGGCGCGCCTGAGACCTGGATCAGCTTTGGATCGGCGAACAGCGCCTTGAGCTCCACGCTCGGGCCGCCATCCAGCGTCTGCATCGACCAGGCCGGCGGACAAGCCATGAGGAAGAAATCACCCCTGGCGGCGCACCTCGCACTCGCCCGCGACCATGTGGCCGAACACCACGATGTTCGGCCTGGCTGGAAAGTGGAGGGTCCAGGCGTTGTGGCCTTCGATCAGGTTCCAGCCGACGTCTTGGGGCCTCAGAAGCGACAGCACGAGGGAGAGCGGATCCAACTCTGGACGCCTCGTAAACAGATCAGGACGCCAGCCCGTACAAGCTCCAGCTCGGGTGCGCTAGGTCCAAGCCGCCGTGTCGCTGCTGCGCGGCGCTATGCGGAACCTTACCCCATGCGCGTGTTCGTCACCGGCGCCACCGGCTTCATCGGCAAGGCGCTGACCTCAGACCTCTTTGCGCACGGCCACGAGGTGGTCGGCCTTGCACGATCCGAGGCCTCAGCGGCCGCCTTGCGCGCGAGCGGCGCGACGGCGCTGCGGGGAAGCGTGCGCGACCTGGACAGCCTGCGCCGGGGGGCGGCTGAGGCCGACGGCGTGATCCACCTCGCCTTTACCTTCTCGCCGCTCGACCTGCCAATCGGCCGCGTGCTGGGCGCGGTCTTCGGCGGGTCGCCGACGGGTGCGGTGAGGCGGATGATGAGGGCGATCGGGGCCACGGACCGCGCTGCCATCGACGCGCTCGGGGCCGAACTACAGGGCTCGGGCCGACCGCTGGTGACCACCTTCGCCGCGGTGGGCGTTGCAGGCGCGCCTAGCGATCGCGCCGTGCGGCCGGCGACGGAAGAGGATCCGCCCAATTCGCTTTCGCCCGGCTATGTCCGCGCCGCCAACGAACAGGCGGTGACGCGCTGGGCGGAACGCGGGGTACGAGCATCCATCGTGCGCCTCGCCCCCTCGGTTCACGGCGACGGTGACAAGGGGCTCGTTCCTCAGCTCGCCGCCGCCGCGCGCAAGCATAAAGAGGCCATCTATGTCGGAGACGGGGCCAACCGTTGGTGCGGCGTGCACCGCAATGACGCCGCCACTCTGTTCCGCCTTGCTCTTGAATCAGGGACGGCGGGGCGTGTTTTCCATGGCGTGGGCGACGCCGGGCTGCAGCTCCGTGAGATCGCCGAGATCATCGGCCGGCGCTTTCGCTTGCCTGTGGTCTCAAAGACTATCCGCGAGGCGCAAGGTCAGCTTGGCTGGGTGGCGCCGTTCCTAGCCATCGACAATCCCGTCACAAGCGCGAGGACGCAGAAGGATCTCGGATGGCAGTCCATCGGATCGACGCTCGCTGAAGACCTGAATCGCGAAAACTATTTCGGAGCGGCGACTTCACATTGATGAGGGGCCCGGCGCCGTGAATGTCCGCAGACTGGAGCAACGCTCATGGCGGCTGTGGGCCACCGCCGTTGTCATTCCCTTCTCCCGGCAATCCGCATGCAGCGGATGCTGCGCTGATGAACCCCCGCATACGCTTCTCCGCTGCGGGCGCGGCCGGGTTGTAGACGATCATGCCAAGGTCCGGCCGACCATCGACGGCGAAGGAGGAGAACTCCAGTTCCAACAGGCCGAGCTCAGGGTGGTGCAGGCGTTTCAGGCCCTCGCCGTGGGAGACAACGTTGTTGCTGCGCCACAGCGCCTCGAACTCAGGGCTGAGGCGGGAGATCTCCTCCACTATGGCGACGCTTTGGGCCGTAGCGCCAGCGCGGGCGACATCAGCGCGGAAGGCGCCTACCACGAAGCGGGCCACAGCCATCCAGTCCTCCTGCGCCGCGCGGATGCGCGAGTCGGCGAACATCAGGCGCAGGATATTGCGCCCCTGCGGCGGCAGCTTAGAATAATCGGTGAGGACGGCGGCGGCGGCGCGGTTCCACGCGACCACGTCCCAGGTGGCTGTCTTCACGAGGGCCGGGCTGAAGCTCATCGCGTCGAGCACCCGCTGCAACCTAGGACTGACGCCGTCCACCGCCCGGTAGCGCACCTCGGGCGGGCGTCCCAGGCCCAGCATGAACAAGTGCTCACGCTCTGGCTCGGTGAGCATGAGCCCCGAGGCGATGCGGTTCAGCACGTCGGCCGAAGGCGCCCCACCCCGCCCCTGCTCCAGCCACGTGTACCAAGTGGGGCTGATGTTGGCGCGCTGCGCCACCTCCTCGCGGCGCAGACCCGGCGTGCGGCGGCGGCCGCCAGCGAAGCCCAGGGCGGCGGGATCGAGTCGTGTGCGGCGGTCGCGCAGGTAGGCGCCGAGCTGCCCAGTCGTGTCGTCGGTCACGGTGATCCTGTAAGACGTTATACCTGGATAACGTCACTACTTTAACAGGACGAAGCTAAGGCCGATACCCGGGGCCGTTCCAAGCGGAGACCTCCCATGCGCGTGTTCCTAACCGGAGCCACCGGCTTCATCGGCTCCCGGATTGTTCCCGAACTCCTCGCCCGCGGCCACCGGGTGCTGGGGATGACGCGCTCCGAGGCCGGAGCGAGCGCGCTGACCGCTGCGGGTGCCGAGGCTCATCACGGCGACCTGGAGGATCCGCAGACACTGGCCGACGGCGCGGCCAAGGCGGACGGGGTCATCCATTGCGCGTTCGACCACGACTTCTCCAACTTCGTCGCCAACTGCGAGAAGGACGTGCGCGTCATCAAGGCGATGGGCGAGGCGCTGAAGGGCACGGACAAGCCGCTGCTGATCACCTCCGGCACGGGTATCGGGAGTCCCGGTCCCGGGGAGCTGGCGCGGGAGGACGTGTTCGACGCCGACCACCCCAATCCTCGCGTCGCCTCGGAGCTGGCGGGACAGGAGATGCTGGCGGCGGGCGTGAACGTCTCGGTGATGCGGCTCCCGCAGGTGCACGATCCCGTCAAGCAAGGGCTCATCACGCCGCTGCTTGATGTCATTCGGCAGAACGGCGTCGCGGGCTATATCGGCGGTGGCCAGAACCGCTGGCCCGCGGCGTACGTGTCGGACGTGGCGGGGCTCTACGTGCTGGCGATCGAGCGTGCCGAAGCCGGCGCCCGCTACCATGCGGTCGCCGAGGAAGGGATCACCTCAAAGGTCATCGCAGAGACGCTTGCGGAGGGGCTGCACTTCCCCGCCGTGTCCGTGGCGCCGGATGCGGCCGTCGACCACTTCGGCTGGATGGCGATGTTCGTCGGTCTCGACATGCCCGCCTCCAGCGCTTGGACCCGCAAGACGTTGGGCTGGGAGCCGACCGGGCCAAGCCTGATCTCCGACCTGCAGCGCATGGACTACGGCGTCAGGGGCACGGCGTAGAAGCCGACGACTGCGGTGTGAGACCGAAAGTGTTCCTACACGCGTCACGGAGTGGAAGGTCAACGAGAGATCCCGCTTTCGGAGCTAATCCAAAGTTTCTCGGGGCGCAGAGCTCAGGCGTTGACTCCTACGATCGATCCGCTCCTGGACTTGGAACGAGCAGTGTCGGCTTAGCGACGACGGTAGCGGGGCCGCTTCACCTCCCACTTCGGACGTTTAGAGGCAGCCTCAAAGGCTCTGGTTAGCTTGCTGACAGTCGCGTTTCTGGAGGAGGGCTCGTGAGGGTTCAGGCGCGATTGGTCCGCTGACATTCGTCCAAACCCTTTCATTTGGATCACATGTAGAGATGGTTGGATGCCAAGAGCGCGCCTCTGGAAACGCCGATTTAACGATTACTGCTGTCTATATGGTCGAGAGGAGGCGGCCGTGCCAACATTGCTGCGGATAACCTACGTCAGCCGAATGGCACTCGGACCTTCCGCCGACATTCCTGCGGTCGTGGCGGATATTCTCAAAACGTCCGTGGCGAACAATACTCTTGTGTCGGTTACAGGCATGTTGGTGAACCACGCCGGCTTCTTCGTCCAAGCTTTGGAGGGATCTCCCCACGCCGTTGAAACTACGTATGCTCGCGTTGCTGAAGATCGGCGACACAGGGCGGCAAAGGTCATTTTACGAGAGACGACGGATACCCGCCTTTTTGCCTCATGGGCAATGTGCGCGAGCACTCTCTCCGCGACAGACGATCAAATTTTGAAGGTGCTTTCCCTTAAGGGAGCTTTTGATCCCTTCATCATCAGTCCGAGATCAACCTTACGGCTTTTAACCACAGTAGCTGGCATTCGTCGCCGCGACGAGAAGGTCGCCGCCTAAAGCAAGCCGCCCCGCTCATAGATTTCGCCGCCCTAGGCCAGGTCCAAAAAGCGTTTACGCTGTCAAGAATGTTAAGGCCACCTAAGACAACTGCTGCGCCCGCTCATAAGCTTGAACGATCGCGCCCGCCCATCGTGGCCACAGGAAATGGGCGATAGAAGTCTCTTCAACGTCCAAGTTCGTGTAAAAGAAATTGATCTATGTTATTCGCATCCTTCCGATCTCAAACCTCTGAGGCGGCAGACATTTACCCTACATTAGCGCACCTTCGGCATAAAGGATCCGGCTCGTTGGGAAGTGATCCGTTGCGCGTACATTTGTTCAGCCCTGAGCCTCCAGACGGATCCGCTTTGATCGACGATCTGCAGACCGCCGTACTCAGGCTGGATGCGCAAGGAACGGTCGTGTCCGCCAATCCCGCCGCCATGACGCTTCTTGGGTCCGAGCCCTTCGAAACGTCTCTCACTGCGGCTCTACCCCTCAGCGAAGGACGGCGAGAGTCAGGCTTTCCCCCACTCCACGTCGACCATGCAGGTCGTCTGTTATGGCTGCGCAGCAAGGCGCATGGCGATGGCTGGCTTGTGGAATTGCACGACGTGGCTCGCGCCGGTGGACCGTCTGAAGATGCGCTCACAGGCTTGGCCGGACGTGACGAGCTTCGCCGGCGTATCGCCGCCCAGCTCGGCAGCGCTCAACGCGGCGCCGATGGCTTTGCGGTTCTCTGCATCGACCTCGACCGCTTCAAGGCCGTAAACGACACCTTGGGACATCCCGTGGGCGACGCGCTGCTCAGGAAGGTAGCCGACCGTCTGATGAAGGCTGCACGGAAGGAGGACTTGGTCGCGCGCCTGGGTGGCGACGAGTTCGCCATAGTGCAGGTGGGGGCCGGTCAGCCGGAAGAGGCGGAGGCGTTGGCGGCGCGTCTCGTGGATCTGGTTGGGCGCACCTACGTGGTGGATGGGCACATGCTGAATATTGGGGCGAGTGTCGGCGTGGCGGTCGCGCCCGCCAATGGGGATGATGCCGACGTCCTGCTCAAGAACGCAGACCTCGCCCTCTATCGCGCTAAGGCGGACGGTCGAGGCATGTTTCGCTTCTTTGAGCCGAGCATGGACGCAAAAATGCAGGCGCGTCGTTCGCTGGAGCTAGACCTGAGGCGAGCGCTGGCGCTGAAGGAATTTGATCTTGCCTATCAGCCACAGGTCAGCGCCCACGGTGGCGTGGTCACCGGCTTTGAGGCTCTTCTGCGCTGGGATCACCCCGAGCGGGGCAGGGTCTCGCCGGCTGACTTCATCCCTCTGGCTGAGGAGATCGGCCTGATCGGGCCCATCGGCGAGTGGGTGCTTAGGACCGCCTGTGCGGAAGCGGCGCGGTGGCCGGATAGCATTTCGCTGGCGGTGAACCTGTCTCCCGTGCAATTCCGAGGCGCCAAGCTGGTGACGACGGTCACCTCCGCCCTCGCCCAATCGGGCCTTCCCGCCAACCGCTTGGAGCTGGAGATCACCGAAGGCGCGCTCCTGGACAACACAGACGCGGTGCTGAGCGTCCTGAACGCCTTGCGCGAGCTCGGCGTCAGCATCTCCATGGACGACTTCGGCACCGGCTATTCCAGTCTTTCGTACCTGCAGAAGTTCCCCTTCACCAAGATCAAGATCGACCAATCCTTCGTGCGCCAGATGGAGGAGAGCGCCGACTGCAGCGCGATCGTGCGCGCCGTGATCGCATTGGGTCGGAGCCTGGGCATGAAAACCACAGCGGAAGGCGTGGAGACCGAAGGTCAGCGCGACCGCATTCGCGCTGAAGGCTGCACTGAAATCCAGGGCTATTTGACGGGAAGGCCCATGTGCGCGGCCGATGCAGCCGCCCTCGTCCGGAACATGGCGCCAGAAGGGTTCGCCTGATGATCCACCGTCTCGTCTACTACAGTAAGAACCGCTTGGCCGACGGTCCGCTCACCGCCTGGACCATCAGGGACATCCTGTCCGCCAGTCGCACCAACAACGCGCGTGTGGGCGTCACAGGCGCGCTCATGTTCAACGCCGGCTGCTTCGCCCAAGTGTTGGAGGGCCCTCAGCAGGCCGTTGAGGAGACCTTCGAGCGCATTCAGCAGGACGAGCGCCACGGCGATGTGTCCCTCCTGGATTTCGGACCGGTGGAAGGCTGCGCCTTCAAGACCTGGTCGATGGGGTTCGTCGGCAGCTCGGACGCGGGCCGTGCCCGCTTTGCAGGAATAGCTGGGGAGAGTGGTTTTAATCCCAACAGGTTCACTGGCGACCGTCTGTTCGAGACCCTTCACCGATTGGCCCTAAAAGAGGAACAGTCTGCCCTAGCCGCCTAAACTTGCTTGTTTCCGGCCAAAAACTACTAGACACGACCGACAAGCGGTGACACGATTTTGAACGCCGTGAAGGTTGATCGCGCTCAGCGGCTCTGCGACCGCGACCTGGACGCGGCCCGACGCGAGATTCAGGAGCTCGCCGCCATCGCCCGGGACGCGCTGACCGAAGTGCGCACAGCCGTCGTCGGCATGAAGGGCGCGAGCCTCGCTTCTGAGATCGAGCGGGCGGAGCGCGCCCTGTCCGCTGCGGGCTTGCGGGTCAGGTGTGCAATCAGGTTGTGGACAGCGATCCGCAGCGGGAGGCCGTAATCACCATGGCCTTGCGGGAGGCGGTGACCAACGCAATCCGCCACGCCCAGGCCAGGGTGTGCACCATCGGCGTGGAGGGCTCGCCGAACGGCGGGATGAGGCTCAGCGTCGCCGACGACGGTCGCGGTGGCGTGGTAGTGGAAGGATCGGGGTTCGGGCATGCGGACGCGCCTGGAAGCCGCAGGCGGCAGCCTCTTGGTTGAGAGCGACCGTGAAGGCCTGCAGCTGACGGCGAGCCTCGGCGAGGTTGAACCCGTACGGTCAGCCCGGCCGCGAGGTGGACGCAGGCGCGGGCGAGTTTGTCGGAGGTGACGACGGGCTTGCGGCCGCCCTTTCATCCCCGCGCTTCGGCCGCCTTCAGCCCGGCGTTCGTGCGCTCGCGGATCAGGTCGCGCTCGAACTGAGCCAGGGCTCCAAACAGGTGGAATACGAGGGTGCCGCCGGGTGTGAAGAGCCGTGCGCATCACGTTCTCGGTCAAGCTCACCCTATGGGCGTCACTGGCCAAGGGGACTGTGAACCGGCGTGGAAGTTTGGCTCTGAGTAACCCTGCGGTGAGGGCCGCCTTGCCGGGTTGGTGCGAGGGGCTGATGCTGCGCTCGTAAGTCGTCCTTATGAGCGCTCGTAGCTGCACAGCATGGCCCAGGTGACATTGATGATGGGGCCGCAGCGGCGGCGTCGGTGGAGTGACGCGGAGCGGGTGGAGGTCTTGGAGGCGGTGTTCGCACCGGGTGCTGTGGTGGCGGACGTCGCTCGCCAGTTCGATGTGGCGACCAGCCTGATCTACAAGTGGCGGCGCGAGCATGCGGCGGAGAGCCAACCGGCTTTCCTCCCGGCCATGGTCGTCGGCTTGCCGAGCAGGACGGAGCCGCCGGGTGGGCACGGCGGCGCCATCGTGGTGCACCTCGCTGACGGCGGCCGGGTGGTCATCGACGCGGGCGCGCCGGCGACCCTGGTCAGCGCGACCTTGAAGGCGCTGAGGCGATGATCCCGATCCCAGCGGGGGTGCGGGTGTGGATCGCGACGGGTCACACCGACATGAGGAAGGGCATGCCGGGCCTGGCGCTGCAGGTGCAGGAGGCCTTGAAGCGCGATCCGTACGGCGGCGACCTGTACGTCTTCCGGGGACGCCGCGGCGACCTGTGCAAGATCCTCTGGCGCGATGATCTGGGTGTGTCGCTCTACGCCAAGCGTCTGGAGCGCGGGCGCTTCATCTGGCCCGCCGCCGCGGAGGGCGCGATCCCGCTCTCGCCGGCGCAGATGTCCTACCTGCTCGAGGGGATCGACTGGAGGAACCCCCAGCAGAGCTGGCGCCCGCAGGCCGCCGGATAGCTGCGGCGCAGTGACTCCGGCGCTCTCCGGGGCGCCTCAAGCGCCCCGATCCGTGCTCTACTTCCCTCATGGCGGAAGGGCTTCAGCTCGGTTCGGAGGACGTCGCAGCGCTCCGCGCCGCCCTGGCCGCGGCCGAGCTCAGGGCCGACGCCGCCGAGGCCCGCGCCAGCGTGGTGGAAGCCAAGGCCTCCTCCGACGCCGCCCTGATCGCCCACCTCAAGCTGGAGATCGCCAAGCTCAAGCGGGCGCACTTCGGCCAGACCTCCGAGCGCAGCCAGCGCCTGCTCGACCAGTACGAGCTGCAGCTGGAGGAGCTGGAAGCGTCCGCCACCCTCGACGAGCTGAAAGCGGAGATGGCCGCCGCCAAGACCTCTGCGGTCCAGGCCTTCACTCGCAGGCGCCCCTCGCGTCAGCCCTTCCCCGAGCACCTGCCGCGCGAGCGGGTGGTGATCGCCGCCCCGGCCGCCTGCCCGTGCTGCGGCGGCGGGCGGCTCTCCAAGCTCGGGGAGGACGTGACCGAGACGCTGGAGGTGGTTCCGCGCCAGTGGAAGGTGATCGCCACGGTGCGCGAGCGCTTCAGCTGCCGCGATTGCCAGACCGTAACCCAGCCGCCAGCGCCCTTCCACGTCACCGCCCGGGGCTGGGCGGGGCCGGGCCTGCTGGCGATGATCGCCTTCGAGAAGTTCGGCCAGCACCAGCCCCTAAACCGCCAGGCCGAGCGCTATGCCCGTGAGGGCGTGCCCTTGAGCCTCTCCACCCTGGCCGACCAGGTGGGCGCGATCTGCATGGCCACCCTGCCGCTCTACCGGCGCCTGGAGGCCCACGTGCTGGCGGCCGAGCGGCTGCACGGCGACGACACAACCGTGCCGGTGCTCGCGAGCGGCAAGACCGACGTGGCGAGGATATGGGACTACGTCCGCGACGACCGCCCCTTCGGCGGAGCGGCGCCTCCGGCGGCGATCTTCTACTACTCGCGCGACCGGCGCGGCGAGCATCCCCAGGCCCATCTCGCCGCCTGGTCCGGCGTGCTGCAGGCTGACGCCTACGGAGGCTACAACAGGCTCTACGAGCCGGGCAGGCCGCCAGGCCCGGTCACCCAGGCCCTGTGCTGGAGCCATGGGCGACGTCACTTCTTCGAGCTCGCCGACGTCGCGGAGGGCGCGCGCCGCGCCGCCCGCGGCAAGCCCGCCGTCATCTCGCCCATCGCGCTGGAGGCGGTGAGGCGCATCGACCTGATCTTCGACATCGAGCGGGAGATCAGCGGCCGCCCTGCCGCCGAACGGCTGGCTGCCCGACAGAGACACAGCCGACCGCTCGTCGAGGATCTTGAGACTTGGATGCGCGCGCAGCGCGCCCGGCTCTCCCGCCACGACCCCGTGGCCAAGGCGCTCGACTACATGCTGACCCGCTGGGCGGCGTTTACCCGCTTCCTCGACGACGGCCGGGTCTGCCTCACGAACAACGCCGCCGAGCGCGCCCTGAGAGGCCTGGCCCTCGGACGCAAGTCATGGCTGTTCTGCGGCTCAGACCGGGGCGGCCACCGGGCGGCGCAGATGTACAGCCTGATCGTCACCTGCAAGATGAACGACATCGATCCCCAGGCCTGGCTCGCCGACGTGCTCGCACGGATCGCCAGCCACCCTGCTCACCGCCTGGACGATCTCCTGCCCTGGAACTGGAAAGGCGAGCGCGACGCCCGCCCTCAGGCCGCCTGAACAGCGCGGCCGAACTCAGAGCCGCCCGCCGCGGTACTCACCGGATGCGTACGGCTCTGACGCAGATTTGGTGGTGAGGATCATGGGGCGCCGATGACCCGGGCCTGCAGGAGATCCAGTTTCCCGCGCCCGTACATCTGCCGCTTCACGAGCTTGAGCTTGGTGATCTGGCCCTCGGCCTGTCCGTTGGACCATGGCGAGGTGATGGCGGCGCTGACCGCGGCCTGATCCTTTACCACCCCGTTGACGAAGGAGGCGATCAAGCTTGTTCGCGCGCGTTCAAGCCAGGGCTGCAGGTCTACAAGCGACTTCTTCCGGATCATGGCCTGGAACGCGCCGACCAGTACACGGGCCTCCACCAGGCTCGGCACGCCCGCCTCGATGGCGGCGATGGTGACGGTCTCGGACCTGGAGAGATGATCTCGGCTCAGCGTCATCAGACGAGCGATGGTGCGAGCCGCCGGAGCGCGACTCAGGGCGCCGCCATCGACCTTCTCCGATCGACGACGGCGGCCGGCCCACTCGCTGACGACGCGATAGCAACCGCGAAAGCCCTGACGTTTGAGCTGTCGCCACGTAATTACCCACCCCCCTTGCGAGCCTTGAGGATCGCTGATTCAAGCGGCGGATGGTGCGAATCGATCTTGAGCGCTTGAGCAAGGAAGAGCTGATCGAGCTGGTGCTACGGCTTCAGCGTCCAGCCAAGACGTCGCGCACATCCTCCAAGCCGCCGTCTACAAACCGCAAGGAACGACGCGAGACGTCGCGGCCGGGTGGCGCGAAGCCGGGGCATGAAGGCCACAGCCGCCTCATGAGCGAGGAGGCCGACCAGATCGTGGATCATTATCCCGATCAATGTCCCGCCTGCCTTGCGGCCCTGTCGTCGGATTTGGCCGCCGAGGTCGTGGGCGTCTACGACAAGATAGACCTGCCGGCGATCTCCCCCTTCATCGAGCGCCATCAGCGTCTGGCGGTGCGTTGCCCTGTCTGCGACGCCCGCGTTCTGGCCGCCGTGCCGGAGGCGGCGAGCGGCAGCCCGTTCGGACCCCGCCTGCACGGCTTGGCGACCTATCTGAAGACCTTCCAAGCCTTCTCCTACGAGCGGCTCCAGGCGAGCTTCGCCGACGTCTTCGGCGTCCGGATCAGCCAGGGTGCGCTGATGAACATGCTGCGTCGCGCCCAGGACTGCTTCGTGGCCGGGCGCGAGCACGCCGTGGCCGAGCTGCGCCAGGCCAAGGTGGTCAGCTCGGACGAGACCGGTGTTCGCATCGAGGGGAGCAACGCCTATCATTGGGTCTTCCGCTGCGACCAGGCCGTCGTCCATCAGGCCGCCCCGACGCGCGGGGCCGTGGTGATCCGCACCATGATGGACGGCCACCGGCCCGAGGTCTGGTGCTCCGACCGCTACGCCGCCCAGCAGGGTCATGCGGCCGCCCATCAGACTTGTCTGGCCCACCTCGCCCGCGACGTCGCCTACGCCCTGGACCTCAGCCACGACGACTTGGCTTTTCGTCTCCAGCTGTGGCTGCAAAAGGCTTTCGCCCTGGCTCGCGACATCACCACCTTCGCCGCCTCGACTGTCGCCACCAAGCGCCGCGCCTTGGAGCGGGGCCTCGACGATATCCTGGCTGCTCCGAGCTCGTGCGACTTGGCGCAAGCCCTCCAGAACAAGTTCAGGCGAGCCCGAGATCAGCTCCTGACCTTCGCCCGATGGCCCGGCGAGGTCCAAGCCACCAACAACGCCTGCGAACGCGACCTGCGACCCGCCGTCATCCAGCGCAAGGTCACCAACGGCTACCGCGCCATGTGGGCCGCCCAGGGCGAAGCCGATGTCCGCACCGTGATCGACACCGCCCGCCTCACCCCCGGCGCCAACCCATTCAAGACCATCATGGCGACGCTCGCCGCCTGATCACAACGAGAGCGCCGGGGTGGGTAATTACGTCGCCACAGCTCCATGGCGTTGTGAGCACCCGCCGCCCATTGGGCGTCCAGCCAAGGCAGGTAGGTTTCAAGCAAGCTCTAGCGCGTGTGGAAGACGTCCGAGCGCTGCCCACGAAGTACGCGGCGGATCATGTTTCGGCTATGGCCGGTCCGCCGGACGATCTCCTTGATGCCCAAGCCCTGATCCGCCATGGCGAAGACCACCTTGTTGGTTTCCTCTCGCCGGACGTAGCCTTCGTACTGCAGGCGCTCAGCGGCGGTGAGCAGCTCGTGATTGATGGTCGCTGCGCCGATGGCGGTGCGGATCTGGCGCATGGACTTGCGCACGGCGTCGAGGAACGCGCGGCTGGCGTTCTCCATCAGATGCCAGCGGTCGGCCACCTGCACCGCCTGAGGTAGAGCCCTAGTGGCGGCGAGAGCGTAGGCGCCGCCGCGGTCGCGCGCCACCGTGTGGATGGACTTGCCCCACTTAAGTGGAGAGCCGCCGGCTCACTGGGCTGCGTGTCTTTCGAACGCGGCCGGGCTGACGAAGTCCAACGCCGAGTGGCGGCGGACAGGACTGTGATGGGATGGTCGCCCTCAAGCTCCTATGAAGTCACATCCAGCCGAGCGGCAGGTGCAGCCTGGAAGGCCGACACGTCAACGCGATGACACGAGGTCGATCGTAGCAAGGGTCAGGCCTCCAGGCAGCGCCCACACTCTCACAATCGTAGCAGTCGCCTTTGCCTGACATGGATATCTGGATGCCATGGCGGCGCAGCTCGGCCTGGTAGTCATTGGAACAATATTGACTGCCGCGATCTGAGTGGTGGATCAGGCCACGCGCAGGCCGTCGGATGGCCAGGGCTTGGCCAAGAGCTAGCTAAGGGCGAGACGACGGTGTAACCGATCGCCGACGGACCAGCCGACGACGCGTCGTGAGAACAGGTCGATCACCACGGCCAGATACAGCCATCCCTCGCGGGTCCAGACGTAGGAGATGTCCACGCCCCACTTCTGGTTGGGCGCGGTCGCGGCGAAGTCTTGGTCGATGAGGTTTGGCGCGATCGGCCAGGCGTGCTCGCTGTCGGTCGTGCGCTTGAAGCGTCGCTTCTGCCGAGCCTTCAAGCCATTGTCCCGCATCAGTCGCGCCGTGCGGCGGCGACCCACCTGCAGGCCTTGGTCGCGCAGCTCGTATGTCATCCGCGGGCTGCCGTACGTGCCGTTCGAGCATGCGAAGGCGGAGCGTACGTGGGCTCCGCTCGCACCATGTCCTCACGTTGGCGCCGGCTAGCCGGCCGATCTCTCCAGGCAAAGTAGCCGCTCTCGCTGACGCCGAGCACCTTGCAGAGCCTCTGGACAGGGAAATCCTTCTTCGCCGCATCGACGAGTTCAAACCTCATCGACTTCCCTCCTTGACGAAAAAAGCCGTCGCCTTCTTCAGGATGTCCCGCTCCTGGCGAAGGATCTCGTTCTCCCGTCGAAGCCGCTTCAACTCGACGGCCACGTCCTCACCCGGCGGCGGTCGCTCGGGCGCTTCCATCTGCCGGTCCCGGCTGTGGGCCAGCCAGCGTGTCAGCGTCGACACCCCCACGCCGAGATCATCAGCGATCTCCCGCTTGGTCCGGCCGCTCGTGCGGACCAGCCGAACGGCCTCCCCCTCAAACTCCTTCGTGAATCGCTGCGCCATGGTGGCTCTCCTTCCTCATCGGGAGCTCTCCACTTTTCCGAGGCAAGTCCAGGCGAAGGCTGATGCGTCGGCAAGGGGCGCGTACTCGCCGAAGAACATCAGTCGTCCTTCCGCATGAGCGGTCTTCAGCCGATCGAGGAACAGCCGGCGGTAAAGGCGTGAGAGCACGCGTACGGGGAGGAAGAAGCCCTTGCGGCAGGCGATCCAGCGCATCCCATCGGCCGAGAGGCCGCCGCCGGGGACGATGCAGTGGATATGCGGGTGGTGGGTAAGCGCTGAGCCCCACGTGTGCAGGACGGCGATCAGACCGATGCGAGCGCCCAGATGCTTGGTGTCTTTGGCGATGGTGAGAAGGTTCTCTGAGGCGGCCTTGAACAGGATATCGTAGACTACCGCCCGGTTGTGGAAGGCGATATCGGCGATCTGCGCCGGCAAGGTGAAGACCACGTGGAAGTACGCCACGGGCAAGAGCTCGGCTTCGCGGGCATGCAGCCACCGCTCCGCCGCCGCGCCCTGACACTTAGGGCAGTGCCGGTTGCGACAGGAGTTATAGGCGACCTGGAGATGGGCGCAGTCGTCGCAGCGCTCCACGTGGCCGCCGAGCTCGGCCGTCCTGCAGGCTTCGATCGCCGACATCACCTTGAGCTGGCCAAGGCTGAGGTGACCGGCCAGCGCTTGCCGGTACGCCGGTCCGTGGGTGCGGAAGACGTCGGCGATCTCTAGAGCTGAGCGCATCGCCCGGCCCGGACGTCAGGCCGGGGGCGGCGGCTCCAGTCGATCCAGCGGACTGACGACCCGGCTGAAGGTCTTACCCGCCACGTGGGTGTAGACGGCGGTGGTCTCCAGCTTCTTGTGCCCCAAGAGGACTTGAATGGTCCGCACGTCGACGTCCTGCTCCAAGAGGTGGGTGGCGAAACAGTGGCGCAGCGTGTGCAGACTGACCGCCTTCCTGATCCCCGCGCGACCCAAAGCGTCGTGGAACGCCCGGTTCAGCGACCTCGGCGACACCGGTTCGAAGGCGTTCCGCGGGCTCGGAAATAGCCACGCCGGCGGACGCGCCATCTTCCACCAGGCGCGCAAGGTGGTTAGCAGCTCGGGCGAGAGCAACGCGTCACGGTCGCGTCGGCCCTTGCCTTGTTGGACCCGGATCCGCATCCGCTCGCTGTCGAATCGCTGACCTTGAGGCCGACGACCTCAGACGCCCGCAGTCCCGACCCGTAGGCGACGCTGAGGGCTGTGCGCCACTTCACGCTCGGGGTCGCCGCCAACAGCCGAGACACCTCGCTACGGCTGAGCACGACCGGCAGACGCTGCGGCTGGCGGGCGATCGGAATGTAATCCACCGCCTCCGCTCGCCTCAGGGTCACACGGAAAAAGAAGCGAAGCGCCACCATCGCACCGTTGACGCTGCTCGGCGCCAGACCGCACTGGCCCAGGTGGAGCTGATAACGGCGCACATCGTCAAAGGTCAGATCTTCGACCCGCCGCTCGCAATAACGGCAACATGATCGCACCGCGCGACGATAAGACTGCTGGGTCCGCTGATCGAAGTTGCGGATGGTCATGTCTTCGATCATTCTGCGGCGCAACGGGTTGATGGCCTCTTCCGCCATGACCTGTCTCCTGTCTGAGGGAGCGTGACCCAATCACGCTCTCCTCAGGCAGGAGAATCCCGTTACCTCAACACGGCCAACGAATACTCCTCCCGCGCGAGCGGGTTAGTACGTGGGTCGTTTTCAGTCGCCAAGATAGCTCTGGTATGCTGCCGTTCATCAGCCCTCGTCGTTAACGACGATCCGAGCGAAGCCTGACGCGAGCCGCTTTTCTGGGTTGAGGCGCGACACAACCTTGATGTTGACCAGTCCGTCATCCTCAACGTGGCGCAGGGAAAGACGCACCCGTGCCCCATGGAACTCGTGCGAGGCAGAGATGATCTCTCCCTGCCATTCACGGGGAGACTGCTGCTCTATCTTGATGTCCATCGCTGAAGGGACGTCGCGAGACGCTTCCGCCTCTCCGATCCACCCCCACCCGTAGATCGGTTCAACATGGCGTGAGCTGGCCATTAGCGGAGCCTGCCTTCGGCAACGAGAGTCCGCAAGGGTCGGCAGCACGTATGAGCGCGCCTCCGGAAATGCGTCCTTCGGGATGGACAGCTCTCCCTTTTCAGGACCGGACGCTGCGAGCCCGTGCTTGGGTGGCGAGTGACCGCAGCGTTCCATAGAGAAGGGTCATGTTGCAGACGGATCGCCTCACTTCAGCCGTGGCGGGAGCACCACCGGGACAGCTTCGTGGCGCTTCACGCTGATCCCGAAGTCATGGCCGATCAGGGCGGCCCCATTACCCGGACCGCCGGCGATGCCAAATTCGACCGCTACTGTGCTGAATACGAGCGAAGTGGGATTTCACGCTGGGCGGTCGAGGACAACCAGGGCTGCTTCATCGGCTATGCGGGCGTCATGGCCCGCCCAGACCCTGGCCATCCGCTCGGCCCGCATCACGAGATCGGGTGGCGACTGATCCGCAGCGCCTGGGGGCGAGGCTACGCCACCGAGAGCGCTCGGGCGGCCTTGGAGCATGGCCTTCGGGTTCTCGGGCGCGCAGAGATAATCTCCTACACGAGCAGCACCAACTGGAGGTCCCAGGCTGTGATGGCTCGATTGGCGCTAAGGCGTGATCCTTCCCGAGACTTCATCGCCGAATATGACGGCGTCGGGCGGTGGGAGGGCTTGGTCTGGGTCGCCGATCCAGGCGGCTCCCAGGTCGCGTGAGTGTATGTGCGCCGGCAAGCTCCTGCGCGAGCGCCATTCGGTCCCGCCGCCGCACAAAGGGAGTTTCGCAGGGTGAGAACGGGCGGGAAGTCCCAACGCTGGAAACGAACGACGTTCAGCTCAGGCGAGCGAGAGGGCCGAAAGCCGCCATCTCTCTTCCTCGTCGTTTGAACGACCGCGACCTGAGCAACGGGTAGGGCGGCGGCGCCTTGCTCGGGCGTGCCGCGGCGAGCCACGGCCGCGCAGGCGCGTCAGCACCCAGCGCCACGCTGCAAGAGCGGCGGACTGCAAGGCGAGGTAAGCGGCTCGAAACCGGACAGTAGCCGCCAGGAGGGCCAGCAGCGCGATCACGTCGATGTAAGTCGCGATGTCGAAGACCGCGAACCAGGAAATCGCTTCCGGCAACCCTCCAGCGAAGATCATCATGCCTTCGGTCTTCGCATACACGACAAACGCCGCCATCATCGCGATCGCGGCGGCTACAGCCACCCAGTGGGGCCTCCTGAAGGTCTTCAGCTTGCGAGCAGGTCCATCGATCAAAAGCTCTCGGATCATCTTTCCGAGAGGCGTGTCGGGGAGAAGAACAGCGACCGCGAGCACCGCACCCAGAATGATAGCGAGCATGACCTCCTCCACCTTGGCTTGCAGATTAGGCGCTTGCCGTTGGCTCGCAAGGCGCCTTGCGCCATCGCCTGGGCCGTTGAGCGCGACGCGCGGCATGTCAGAAGCCGGTCACCGGCGCCTGCACGTCCATCGTTTCGCCCTTGCGGCTGAGAACGAGGTCGCGCGTCTCTCCCGGCCGGCCATGCAGGGCGAGGAGGAGCTGGCCGCGCGTGAGGCCGTCCACCGGACGCCCGTCTATGCTGATCAGCCTGTCGCCGGGCAGGACCCCCGCAACCGCGGCGCGGCCGGCCTTGTGCGCGACGCCGGCGACCGTGACGGTCCTACCGTCGCGGGAAAGCACGAGGCCCACCTGGTCCAGCTCGCCCGTGTCGAGCGGCGCCTCCTGGCGCCAGTAGCTCATGCGGTGAGGGTAATCGAGGGTGATGCGGAAGGACTTCAGCACGTTGCCCGCGAGCCAGCCGTCCACCCGCTCGCCGGCCTTGTCGGAGTAGTAGCGCCAGAAGGCGGGCGTCGCGATCGCGCCCACAGGACCGCGAACCCCGAAGCCCACCGCGTCGAACGGCGCGAGGACCAGGGCGTCCAGGCGGGCTTCGGGCGCGCGGAGCACGGGCGCGCCGACGTCGGTGTCGCCCAGCGACAGGTTGGCCTCGCCGACGCCTCCCCGGCTTCTCAGCCACTCGGGGTGGCGAGCCGCCAGGGCGTTGGCGAGGCCGAGCCGCAGCGCGCTGAAGCTTCCGCCGTCGTCGATCACCATGGTGCGGCGCTCGCCGTCGATCACCGCGTCCACGGTGGCGAACCCGGTGGCGGCGTTGACGCGCATCGGCACGGGCGTCCCCTCCGGCGCCGGGCCGCCTGGCGGATCGAGGCTGAGCGTGCGGGCGCCATAGTCCAGCGTCACGCGGTAGGGCGTCAGCAGGCCCGCAGGCAGGACCACCTCGACCGGCAAGGGCGCCGCCAAGGCCTTCATCAGCCCGCCCGGCCCTTGCGCCTTCTTCGCGGCGTAGGCGGCCTGCGCCTCGGGGGTGGCGGGCGCCTGGCGTGGCGTGAGGTGGAGCTGGAAGTCCAGCACCTCGCTCTCGGGCTGGACGGTCCGCGGGTCGGTGGCGATCTCTGTCACGCCGATCCGCATCCGCAGAGGTCGTCCCTCACCGATGCCGAGGTCACGGTACAGCGCGTTGGAGAGCGCCGGCCCGGCGAAGCCCATGTTCATCAGGGCGAGGGCGCTTCGCTCGCGCCCATCGGCGCCGACCAAGGTCACCGGCACGAACACCCGGTTGTCGTCGAGCTGGAACGTCACTGGCCCTGAGGACGTCGGAGTCGCCCGGCTCGCTGCGCGCATGTCAGGCGTGGGCGGCGGCGTCACGCAGCCGGCCAAGGCCGACGTAAGCACCAGGACGAGCGGCAGGGTTCGCGCGCGTAGGTGCGTGACGATGGTCATGCTGGCCTCGGAAGCTGGGAAAAGCTAGGCTGAAGCTGAACTAATTATTGTCTTACAGCAACTCGCTTCTTCGGAGCTGGCGCTTGTCGAACGTGCTCGCCCTGTTCCCCGTCCGCCGCGCGCCTCGTCCGCCGCCGAACCTGCCCGCGCGGGTGCGGGTCTTCAGCCGGGTCTTGTCGCTCGGCTTCCTGGCGCTGGCGGTCCTGTTCGCCGCCCTGCTCGTCACGGTCATGGCCGCCATGTTCCTCTCGGCTGGTGGCATCATCGGGCTGGGTCCCCAGGGCGGCTGGCTCGACGCCGCCGGCCGCATGCCGGCGGGCTACACCGCGCTCGGCGACCTGCCGCTTCGGGAGAAGCTCGCCTACCTGACGGTCGCCGTCGTGCGGGAGGGTCCGAAGCTCGCCATCCTCCTGAACCAGGCGGCGCTGTTCCGGCTCTATGGTCGGGGCGAGGTGTTCCAACCGACCAACGCCCGGAGGCTGCGGGACACGGGGGCCTGGCTGGTCGCCGACGGCGTGCTGCCCCTCGTCTGCCACCTCGTCCTTTCGGCCACGGGGCTGGAGCTGGATCGCCGCTGGGCGCACCTCGGCAGCGTGCAGGAGGTGGTGGTGGGCGGCCTCCTCTTCGTCATCGCCGCGGTCATGACGCTCGGGCGCGAGATCGAGGAAGACTGCGGGGGCTTCGTCTGATGCCCATCACCGTGCGCCTCGACGTCATGCTCGCCCGCCGCAAGGTGAGGTCCAAGACCCTCGCCCAGGCTATTGGGATCACCGAGGCCAACCTGTCGCTCCTGAAGTCCGGCAAGGTGAAGGGCCTGCGCTTCTCCACCCTGGAGGCGATCTGCGACTACCTGGACTGCCAGCCGGGCGACATCCTGGAGTTCGAGCGGGGCCGGCCTGAGGCGGAGCCTAAGCGCGCCGAGATTGGGTGAGCAATTTGGCGGGCAGGTGCGAAGTCCGACAAAGCCGGTCTACTCTGCCAACGAGTGGTACCTGGGGGGATACCAAATGGGCCCACTGAGGCTGCTGAATGGAGTACTTTCCCTTGATTTTGTTGCTGTTCTTCAGCTTTTCTGATTAGTGGTGGGCCCTCCTGCCGGGCCCACCATCCATCGATCGCGGCGAAGTCCCCCGGTCCAGCTAAGGTTTTAGGCGCGATCAAGACGCCTCGTTGACGCGGGGCCTGGGCCAGGGTCTGCTACGGCCAAGCCGGTAAGCGGGCGCGGGGGTTACCATGTGGCGCGTCAAGTCGCTCGACCAGATTCTGGCTACGGCCGAGAAGAAGTCGCTGACCCGGTCGCTGGGCGCGGTCCAGCTCACCTTGCTGGGCATCGGGGCGGTGATCGGCACCGGCATCTTCGTCCTGACCGCGGAGGCGGCGCAGAAGGCCGGGCCGGGGATGATGGTCTCGTTCGCCATCGCCGGCGCGGTGTGCGCGGTGGCGGCGCTCTGCTATTCGGAACTGGCGTCCATGGTGCCGGTGGCGGGCTCCGCCTACACCTACTCCTACGCGGTGCTGGGCGAGCTGGTGGCCTGGCTGGTCGGCTGGGCGCTGATCATGGAATATGCGCTGGGGGCGAGCGCGGTTGCGGTCGGCTGGTCCGGCTACATCACCGGCCTGCTGCACAACTTCGCCGGCCTGACGATTCCGGCGGCCATAGCCACCGGGCCCGACGGCGGCGGGATATTCAACCTCCCGGCCGTGATCATCGTGGCCCTGGCCACAGCGCTCCTGGTCGTCGGCACCAAGGAGAGCGCTTCGGTCAACGCGGTGCTGGTGGCGATCAAGATCGTCGCCCTCACCGCCTTCGTGGCGCTGACGCTGCCCGTCATGCACCTGCACAACTTTACCCCGTTCGCGCCCAAGGGCTGGGGCGATCCGCTGGGGTCGAGCGGGACCGGGGTGCTGGGGGCGGCGGCCTCGATCTTCTTCGCCTATGTCGGCTTCGACGCCGTCTCGACCGCCGCGGAGGAAACCAAGAACCCTCAGCGCAATGTGCCCATAGGGTTGATCGGATCGCTGGTGATCTGCACCATTTTCTATCTGCTGGTCGCTGGGGGCGCCATCGGGGCCTATGGCGCGCAGCCGGTCTACGGCGCGCATGGCGAGGCGCTGACCGCGGGCTCCCGCGCGCTGACCCAGCGCTGCACCGCGCTCGGCGCCCCGGCGCCGCTGGTCTGCTCGCGCGAGGCGCTGGCCCATGTGCTGCGCCAGATCGGCCATCCCGTAGCCGGAAACATCTTAGGCCTGGCGGCGGGGTTCGCCCTGCCGTCGGTGGTGCTGCTGCTGATGTTCGGCCAGACCCGCATCTTCTTCGTCATGGCGCGCGATGGCCTGCTGCCCAAGGTGCTGAGTTCGGTGCATCCGCGCTTCAAGACCCCTCACGTGGTGACCATGATAACCGGCGCGGTGGTAGCGGTTGCGGCGGGGCTGCTGCCGGTGGGCAAGCTGGCGGACTACTCCAACTCCGGCACGCTGTTCGCCTTCGGCGTGGTGTCGCTGGCGGTCATGATCCTGAGGTTCACGGCCAAGGAGAGACATCGTCCGTTCAGGGCGCCGCTGCTGTTCCTGGTGGCGCCCCTGTCGATCCTGGGCTGTCTGGTGCTGTTCGTCAGCCTGCCGATCGAGGCCAAGCTGCTGTTCCCGATCTGGAGCGCCATCGGCCTGGTGTTCTATTTCAGCTACGGCTTCTGGCACAGCAACGTGCGTCGGGGTGTGGCCGAGCGGGACTGAGGCTCGGCGGACAGCAAGCGGACCGCCTCGCGGCTCCCGCTAAATCTTTTGGAAGCGGGCGTCGCTCCTATATGAACGCCGGAGTGGATCGCGCCGCCTGAGGGTAGGCGGTGACGGTCGCAGGCGAGCGGCCATCAGGGCAAAGGCTTGAGATGCGTTGGTTGATGCGTTCGAAGATCCATAACGCCGTCGTTACCGAAGCCAACCTCGCCTATGTGGGCTCGATCACGATCGATCAGGACCTGCTCGACCGCGTGGGGCTCTGGGCCGGGGAGCGGGTGCTGGTGGTCTCCAACACCTCCGGCGCTCGGCTCGAGACCTACGTCATCGTAGGCGAGCGGGGCTCGGGCGCCATGTGCATGAACGGCGCGGCCGCCCACCTGATTGGTAAGGGCGAGCAGATCATCGTCATGGGGTTCGAACTCACCGATGTCCCGATCCATCCCCGCGCGGCGCTTGTCGACAGCCGCAACCGCTTCGTCCGCCACCTGATGGAGCCGCCGTCCACGGTGTTGGAGCCCTTCGCCGAGGCTATGGTCTAGCCGGCGTTCCCAGGCGAGGTCATCAGCAGGTTGTCGATCAGCCGGGTACGGCCGAGGCGCGCGGCCAGCGAGACCAAGGCTCCCGATCCGATCACATCCAGCTCCTTCAGCGTGTCGGGATCGGCGACGCTGACATAGTCGAGCTCGACGCCCAGGACTTCTGCGATCTTGGCCTTGGCGACATCGCGAAGGAGGCAGGCGTCCCTTTCGCCATGATGGAACAGGTTCTGCGCGGCGCTCAGCGCCTGGAACAGCACCGGCGCCGCCGCGCGCTCGGTCGCACTCAGATAGACGTTGCGGCTGGACAGCGCCAAACCGTCGGCCTCCCGGACCGTCGGCGCGACCACAACCTGGACCGGCAGGTTCAGGTCCTGCGTCATGCGCCGGATCACCACGCACTGCTGCGCGTCCTTCTGGCCAAAATAGGCGCGCGTCGGCTGCACGATGTTGAACAGCTTGGCGACCACCGTCGCCACGCCCGCGAAGTGACCGGGCCGCGCCTCGCCCTCCAGGGACGCGGATACCCCGGCCACCTCGATACGGGTGGCGAACCCCTCGGGATAGATTTCCGCCGGTTCGGGCGTGAACACCAAGTCCACCCCCGCTGCGTCCAGCAGAGCCAGATCGCGCGGGAGGTCGCGGGGATAGCGCCCCAGGTCTTCGCCCGGGCCGAACTGGGTCGGGTTGACGAAGATGCTGACCGCGACCGTTTCGCACTCGGCCTTGGCCCTTTGCACCAGGCTGAGGTGCCCGGCGTGCAGGAAGCCCATGGTCGGGACCAGCCCGACCGAGCCGAGCCTGCTCCGGGCCGCGCGCATTTCGCCGATGGTCTGCAGGACCTTCACCTCAGGGCAGGTCCGCCAGGGCTTGTTTCAGCTCGTCCTCGTCCATCGTGGAGCTCTGGGCGGAGGTGGGGAAGGCGCCGCTGCGCACCTCCTCCACATAGCTCTTCAACGCCGTTTCTATGATCCCGCCGACGTCGGCGTAGCGTTTCGCGTGGCGCGGCGACTTGCCGTCTAACAGGCCGAGCACATCGTGCCAGACCTGGACCTGGCCGTCGCAGCCCGCCCCCGCACCGATGCCGATGGTGGGGATGTGCAGGCGGCGGGTCACCGCTTCGGCCAGGGGCGCCGGCACCAGCTCCAGCACGATGGCGAAAGCGCCCGCCGCCTGCAGTAACAGCGCATCGTCTAGCAGCCGCCGGGCGCTGGAGGCGTCCTTGCCCTGAACCCGCAAGCCCAGCTGGTGCTGGGACTGGGGCGTGAAGCCTAGATGGCCCATCACCGGCACGCCGAGCTCCGTCAGCCGGCGCACGGCGTCGACCACCGGGGCGCCGCCTTCGAGCTTGACCGCGTGCACCCCCGCCTCCTGCATCAGCCGCCGGGCGGACGCCACCGCCTCCGCCTCGCTGGCGTAGGTCAGGAACGGCAAGTCGCCTACCACCAGGGCCTGACCCGCCCCCCGGACCACCGAGGCCGCGTGGCTGACCATGGTCTCCAGCGTCACAGGCAAGGTCGTGGGGTAACCATGCATGACCATGCCGAGCGAATCGCCCACCAGCAGCAGCGGAACGCCTGCCTGATCCGCGATGCGCGCGGAGGGATGGTCGTAGGCGGTGATCATGGCGATCCGCTCGCCCTGATCCTTCATCCGCTGCACGTCGCGAAGGGTGATCGGCATGGCTGGTTCCACCTGCGCCCGGTTGGGGCTCGACCGTCCTTTTAGGCAGCGGACCGCCTGCGCGGAAGCCTTGCGTGCGGCGGCCGCCCTTGGCCGGCGCCGCGCGCCCGTCCTACAAGCCCCCATGGCCTCGACGCATCCCTTCGCCCTGGACGGCCAGGTGGCCCTGGTCACCGGCGCGGCCCGGGGCCTCGGGCTGGAGATCGCCAAGGCGCTGGCCGCCGCGGGGGCCAGGGTGGTGCTGAACGGGCGCCACGCCGAATCGCTGACCCATGCCGTCGAGGAGATCGGGGCGCAGGGCGGCGACGCTCGCGCGAGGGTCTTCGACGTCGCCGATCCCGCCGCGGTGGAGCACGCCGTGGGCGAGATCGTGCGCCGTGAGGGGCGGCTCGACATCCTGGTGAACAACGTCGGACAACGCGACCGCCGCGGCCTGTTCGACTTCGCGTTGGACGATGTCCGCGCCCTGCTTGAGGTGGACCTGCTGGCGCCTTTCAACCTCAGTCGCCATGCCGCCCTGGCGATGATCGCGCAGGGGGGCGGCCGGATCATCAACGTCACCTCCATCGCCGGGCCGATCGCGCGGTCGGGCGATGCGCCCTATACCGCGGCCAAGGGCGGGCTGGAGGCGCTCACCCGGGCGCTGGCGGCGGAGCTCGGCGTCCACGCCATCACCGTCAACGCCGTGGCGCCGGGCTTCTTCGCCACCGAGGCCAACGCCGCGATGTCGGCCGATCCCGCCATCGGGACGTGGCTGGAGCAGCGCACCTCGCTGCAGCGCTGGGGCGAACCGCGGGAGTTCGCGGGCGCCGTGGTCTTCCTGGCCTCACCCGCCGCGTCCTACATGACGGGTCAGGTGCTCGCCGTCGATGGAGGCTATCTGGCGCATTTCTGAGGGGATCGACGCCGAGCCTCAGGGCGGTGGCCTTGCGGTTTCGGTCCCCAGGCTGCACGAGAGCGGCGCCGGCGCAGCTTGGCGCGGGGAGTGTGTTCAGATGGCCAAGCCGGCGGGGGGAAAAGGGCGCGACCTCACCTCGGGTCCGATCGGCACGACGCTGATCGCCTTCGCCCTGCCCACCCTGGCGTCCAGCGTGCTGCAGTCGCTGAACGGCTCGATCAACACGATCTGGGTCGGCCACTTCATCGGCGAGGGCGCGCTGGCCGCCACCTCCAACGCTAACATCATCATGTTCCTCATGTCGTCGGCGGTGTTCGGCTTCGGCATGGCGGCGACCATCCTCATTGGACAGAGCATGGGCCGGCGCGATGTCGAGGGCGCGCGCCAAGTGATCGGCGCGGCCATGGGCATGTTTGTGGTCATCGCGATCGTCACCGCCTTGGCGGGCTGGATATTCGCGCCGCAGCTGCTGGTCGTGCTCGCTACCCCCGGGCCGGCCATGCCGCTTGCCTTGGCTTATCTGCGGGTGATCTTCCTGGCCATGCCGGCGGCCTTTCTCACGGTGCTGCTGATGATGGGGCTGAGGGGCGCGGGCGACTCGCTGACGCCTTTCTGGTTCATGGGGCTGAGCGTAGTGCTGGACAGCGGGCTGAACCCGGTCTTCATCCGGGGCTTCGGCCCGCTCCCCGCGCTCGGGATTGCAGGATCGGCGACGGCCACCGCCATCGCCAACTATGTCAGCCTCGCGGGCATGATCGGCTACATCTACATCCGCGACCTGCCGCTGCGGCTTCGGGGCGCGGAGCTGCGCTATCTGATCCCCAAGCTGGCGCTGGTGCGGATCATCGTCGCCAAGGGCGCACCGATGGGCGTGCAGATGGTGGTGGTGTCGGGCGCGGCGCTCGCCATGATCGGCCTGGTGAACCGCCAGGGCCTCGCCACCGCCGCGGCGTTCGGCGTCGCCTCCCAGCTCTGGACCTATATTCAGCTGCCGGCCATGGCGATCGGGGCGGCCGTCTCCGCCATGACCGCCCAGAACATCGGCGCGGGCCGCTGGGACAGGATCGGCCGCATCATGCGATCCGGCCTGGTGTTCAACTTCTTCCTGACCGGGTTGCTGGTCGCCGCCGTCTCCTTCGCCGACCGCTACGTCCTGGCCGTGTTCCTGGCGTCGAACAGTCCGGCCACGCCGATCGCCGAGCACATCAACCTGGTGGTCAGCTGGGGCTTCATCCTGTTCGGCATGACCATGGTGCTGTTCGGCGTGGTGCGCGCCAACGGGGCGGTGATTGCGCCGCTGCTGATCCTGGCCTTCGCCATGTTCCCCGTTCGGCTGGGCGCAGCCGTTGCGCTGCGGCCTTGGCTCGGCGGAGAGGCGCTGTGGTGGAGCTATCCGCTCGGCTCCTCGGCCTCCCTGTTGCTGGCGATCCTCTACTACCGCTTCGGCGGCTGGCGCTTCGCCCGCATGGGCGAGGCGCTCAAGGCGGCCGAGACCGAAAACAGCGCGATGGCGCCGGCGGAGCAACAGGGCGCCGGCATCCACGCGCCGGCCTGAAGCCACGGCCGCAAGGCGCTGAGCCTTCAGCCGCCGATGGCCGGCGCGGGCGAAACCATCGCCCGGCACTCGCCAAAGCCGATGGAGGCGTAGCCTTCCCGCCGGCACACGCCGCGCAGGATCACCTCGTCGCCGTCCTCCAGGAAGCGGCGGCTGGCGCCGTCCGCCAGGGCGAGGGGCTCGGCCCCGCCGCGGGTCAGCTCCAGCAGGCTGCCGCAGCCCGCCGGGGTCGCCCCCGAGATGGTGCCCGATCCGAGCAGGTCGCCCGGGTTCAGGTTGCAGCCGCCGCAGGTGTGGTGGGCCACGAACTGCGCCAGGGTCCAGTAAAGGTCGGTGGCGTTGCTGGTCGACAGCCGCTGGGGCGCCCCACCAGCGGGCGCCAGCAGGACCTCCAGCGCGATGTCCACCGCGCCGAGCTGCTGATCGGCCTCGGCCATCAGGTAAGGCAAGGGCGCCGGGTCGCCCGCTGGCCGCGCCGCCTGGGCCATGCGAAAGGGCGCCAGCGCCTCGGCGGTCACGATCCAGGGCGAGACGGTGGTGGCGAAGCTCTTGGCCAGGAACGGGCCGAGCGGCTGGTACTCCCAGGTCTGGATGTCACGCGCCGACCAGTCGTTCAGCAGGCCGAGGCCGAAGACGTGCGCCGGCGCCGCGCTGATCGGGATCGGCTCGCCCAGCGCATTGCCCGGGCCGATCCACACGCCCAACTCCAGCTCATAGTCCAGATTGCGCGCGGGGCCGAACGTCGGCGCGGTCTCGCTGGGGAGCTTGCGCTGCCCGTTCGGGCGACGCACCGGCTCGCCGGACGCGTGCACGGACGACGCGCGGCCATGATAGCCGATCGGCATGTGCTTGTAGTTGGCCAGCAGCGGCGCGTCGGGCCGGAACAGTTTGCCGACATTGGTGGCGTGATGGATGCCCGCGTAAAAGTCGGTGTAGTCGCCGATGGCGGCGGGCAGGTGCAGCGTGCAGTCCGCCGCCGCGTGCAACAGGGGTTCGAGCCTCGCCCGGGCGTTCGATCCGTGTTCGAGCAGCTCCACTAGGCGCCTGCGCAGCGCCCGGCGGGGACCTGCGCCCAGCGCCATCAGCGGGTTCAGGACCGGCCCGCGGGCGGCGTCTGCGGCGCGCCCAGCCTCGCCCTCGAACAGTCCGGCCTCCGCCGCCCCGGCCAGATCCAGGATGCCATCGCCGATAGCCACCCCCCCGCGGGGTCGCCCGCCGGCCGGGCTGAACACGCCGAGCGCCAGGTTCTGGATCGGGAAGTCCGCATGCCCCTGCGCCGAGGCGATCCAACTCGTGAGCTCAGGGTCGTGGGTGTGGTCGAGATCGGGCATCCGCGTCGGCTCCAGCGTCGTGAGTGCTCTGTACGCCGCCTCCGCCAGATGGGGACAGTCCCCTCAAGCCCAGGGCGGCGCCTGCATCCCTTCACAGCCCGCCCGCCCGCCGGCGTGGCGAGATACGGCGGTATGGCGGGTGAGCTGTTGTGGGTCTAAGCGGGACGAGCCAGAAGGTCGGTGCCGCGACCGCGCGCGCTTCGTGGAGGACCCCGCCCATGAGAACCCGCATCACCGAGCTTTTCGGCATCGAGCACCCGATCATCCAGGGCGGCATGCACTATGTCGGCTTCGCGGAGCTCGCCTCGGCTGTCTCCAACGCAGGCGGCCTGGGGCTGATCACCGGCTTGACCCAGCGCACGCCGGAGAACCTCTCCAAGGAGATCGCCCGCTGTCGGGAGATGACCGACAAGCCGTTCGGGGTGAACCTCACCTTCTTGCCTGCGGTGACGCAGCCCGACTACCCCGGCTACGTCAAGGCGATCATCGACGGGGGGATCAAGGTGGTGGAGACCGCCGGCAACAACCCGGCCAAGTGGATGCCCGCGCTGAAGGCGGCCGGCGTCAAGGTGATCCACAAGTGCACCGCGGTTCGTCACGCCCTTAAGGCCGAGTCGATCGGCTGCGATGCGGTCAGCGTCGACGGCTTCGAATGCGGCGGCCATCCCGGCGAGGACGACGTCCCCAACATGATCCTGCTGCCCCGGGCCGCGGAAGAGCTGAAAATCCCCTTTGTCGCCTCGGGCGGCATGGCGGACGCGCGCTCGCTGGTGGCAGCACTCGCCATGGGTGCGGACGGCATGAACATGGGCACCCGCTTCATCGCCACGGAGGAAGCGCCGGTGCATCACAACGTGAAGGCGGCGATCGTGGCCGCGTCCGAGCTCGACACCCGCCTGATCATGCGCCCGCTGCGCAATACCGAGCGTGTGCTGAACAACGCTTCGGTCCAGCGCCTGCTGGAGAAGGAGCGGGAGCTGGGCTCCGAGCTGAAGTTCGCCGACATCGCCGAGGAGATCGCCGGCGTCTATCCGCGCATCATGGGCGAGGGCGACATGGATGCGGGGGGCTGGTCCTGCGGTATGGTCGCCGGGCTCATCCACGACATCCCCACTGTGAAGACCCTGATCGAGCGCATCATGGCCGAGGCCGAAACGCTGATTCGCCAGCGGCTGGAGGGCATGCTCGCCCCGCGCGCCGCCTAGACGCTCAGGCCGGCGTCCCGCGGTCCGAGCGTCCCGACTGCAGGACCGGCGCGAGCGCGGCCATCCCGAGCGGCGCCAGGGCGGCGCAGAGCACCGGCGCGGTCAGCCCCACGCCCAGCACCAGCAGGTGGCCGAACTCGAGCAGGACGCCGCCGGCGAGCGCGCAGCACGCCCAGGCCAGCCATCGGCCAAGTACGCCCCTGAACCCGCTGGCGATCAGAAGACCCGTGGCGGCGATCGCCACCGGCCATTCCGCGAGGAAGGCGGTCCGAGGCGCCGCCGCTTGAAGCGCCACGGCGATCAGCCAGCCCAGCCCCGCCGCGCCCAGCCAGCGCGCCAGGGGGCTATGGGCAGGTGAGCGCCGCGCCAGCCCATGCGCCCTGAAGGCCAGCAGCCCCGCGGCTAACACCGCCCCCGCCACCACGGCTTCGGTCCGCACCGCCTGACCGAGCGCCTGGTAGTAGCCGTGCACGGCGAGCCGTCCGTAGAGGTAGAGCAGGACCGCCATCACCGCGGTGGCGATCAGGGCTTGCCCGGCCCCGGCGAGAACACCGGCGACGCTCACGCCCGCCTGCCTGCGCTGAAGCCAGGCCGCCGCGGCGAGCAGCAGGCCGGCGAGCGCCACGGCCGCCCAGCCGAACGCCGGCGGGTAGATCACCACGCCGCGCCCCAGCACGTCGAACCAGGTCTGGTCGGGCGAAGCCGCGGGCAGGCGGGGCGCATAGGCCAGCGCGTCCACCACCGCCCAGGCCTGATCGCCCAGGCTCTGCACCGCACCGGCCTCCACGGCCGGCGGGACGGCGGCGGGGGTGTGGTAGAGCCCCGGGCGCCCGATGAAGGCGTAGTTCAGCCCTGGAAGGCCGTGCGCCAGGGCCACCGAAAAGTCGGTGTCGTTGGGCATCTTCTCGTAGAGGAAGGCCGCCAGGGAGTTGCTGGCCGGCCGCGTGGCGCGGCTGGCGAACAGGCGTTCGGCGGCGCCGTTCGCGCGTCCGGTCTGGAACATCATGGTCCGGCCGCCGCCGCCCCGCACGTCCATGTTGACCACGAAGCCCACTTGGCGGACGAGGGCTGCGTCGTCGAACAGCGCCTGGGCGCCCAGCAGGCCGGCCTCTTCTCCGTCGGTGAAGGCGAAGATGACGTCCCGGGAAGGCGTGCCCGCCTTCAGCAACCTGACCATCTCCAGCGCCGCGGCCACCGACGCCGTGTCATCCGCAGCGCCAGGCGAGCGGGGCACGCTGTCGTAGTGGCTCATCACCAGCACGGCGCGCGCCGCGCGATCGGCGCCTGGGACGCGTGCGATCACGTTCTCCACCGTCCAGGTGCGAGGCGAGCGCTCCCCCCAGGCCGTTACGCCGGCCTGGCGCTGCACTTGAGGCGACAGCCCCATGGCTTGCAGCCGGGCGACCAGCGCCTCGCGCACCGCGGCGTCCTGGGGCGAGCCCACGGGATGAGGAACGGCGGCCAGGTGGGCGATGTCGGCTTGCGCCCGGCCGGCCGAGAAGACGCCTGTAGGCGCGGTTTCAGCCAGCGGACGCGGGGTGGCGCTGGCGAACCAGGCCAGCAGCAGCGCGACCGCCAGCACCAGCGCCAGCGGCTCCCATCCGCCCAGGTCCTGCCGAGCCAATCCCTGCGCCATCACCACCCGTCCCTGCTTGGCCGGAGGGATTGGGCGACGGTGCGCCGCCGACGTCAATGCGGGTTCTGGACGCTCTGACTAGAGCCGGCTGACCAGGGCCTGGAGGTCGGGGCGGACGCGCTCCAGCGGGTCCTCGCCCGGGGCGCCGAGATAGACCACTCCCGCCACCTGCTCGCCCTCGCGCACGCCGAGCATCGCCCGGGCCGAGGCGTCGTAGGAATACCAGTCGGTGATCCAATTGGCGCCGAAGCCCATGGCCTGCGCCGCCAGCAGCAGGCTCATGCACACCGCGCCGGCCGACATCTGCTGCTCCCAGACCGGCTGGCCGCCGGCGCGCGGGCTCGACACCACCACCACGGCCACCGGAGGCGCCGACATCTTGCCGAGCGCGGCTGTGGCCTTGACCGGGCTCGGCTGGGTCTCGGCCAAGGTCTTCAGGCGCTGCGCCAGTGCGGCCTTGGCCTCGCCTTCCATGACGATAAAGCGCCAGGGCGTCATCTTGCCGTGATCAGGGACCCGGGCGGCCAAGCGCAGCAGGTCGTCCAGCTGGGCGCCGCTCGGACCGGGCGCCTGCAGCGTCTGGGCGGAGGTGGAGCGGCGCCCGGCCATCAGCGCCAGGGTGTCGGGCGAGGCGCGCACGGGGCACGGGGCGCCGAAGTCCGCGGCGGGCGGGACAGGCTTTGTCAGGGTCGAAGAGGCGTCGGAAGACATGGCGCAAACCGTCCGGTTGAAAAGGCGAAGGCGCGGGCCGGGCTATCGGATATAGGGGCGCTGGGCGCAATGGCCTGCGACCAGAGTAGGCGCGACGATGACGAAGCGCGACGTCGGTCCCAGCCCCGTCGACCCCCCGGCATGGTTGCGCCCGCACGGGCCGCCCTGGAGCGCCGAGCCCGCCCAGCCGATCCACGACAACCCGTGGTTCGCCGCCGACGCCTACGCCGCCGTCGCACCGACCGGGACCCACGCGGCCTACTATGCGCTTCGCTACAAGAACGCCGCCACCGGCGTGGTCGCCCTGCACGCCGACGCCACCGTGACCCTGGTCGGCCAGTGGCGCTTTCCTTCCGGCGCCTACAGCTGGGAGCTGCCCGAGGGCGGCGCGCCGCTGCACGAACCGCCGATCGACGGCGCCCGGCGCGAGCTGCGGGAGGAGGCGGGCCTCGCCGCCGCCGAGCTGCGGCTGATCCTGACCATGCAGCTGTCCAACGCCTCCAGCGACGAGGTCGCCTACATCTACCTGGCGACGGGGCTGTGCGCGGTAGAGACGGAGCGCGATCCCACCGAGGCGCTGGCCCTGGTACGCGTCCCGTTCCGGGAGGCGCTCGACGCCGCCGTGCAGGGGCGGATCCAGGACTCGCTCACCGTGGCGGGACTGCTAAGGCTGCACCATATGGCGATTGAGGGAGAGTTGGAGGCCGCGGTGGCGCGCCTCTTGCTCGGCCGCTAGAGGCGGAGGACGGACATGGGCCAGCATCTCGAAGTGGTCGTTCCGCAGGAGCCGCCGCCCGTCTGGGCGGCGCTGCGCAACCAGGCGGCGCACGTGGCGGGGACCGAGCCCCAGCTGGCGTCCATGCTGCACGCCGTGATCCTGTCGCACGCCGACATGGGCGGCGCGCTGGCCTACCAGATCGCCCGCAAGCTCGGCGACCAGGAGCTGCGGGCCATGAGCTTGCGCGAAATCTGCGAAGACGCCTACGCTGCGCAGCCCCACCTGATCGAGGCCGCTCACGCCGACCTGCGCGCGGTGTTCGAGCGCGACGCCGCCTGCAAGGGCTATCTGCAGCCCTTCCTGTTCTTCAAGGGCTTCCAGGCCTTGCAGACCCACCGCATCGCCCACTGGCTCTGGAACGAGGGGCGCGAGACCCTCGCCTACCACCTGCAGAGCCGGGTGTCGGAGCTGTTCCAGCTCGACATCCATCCGGCCGCCCGGATCGGCTCGGGCGTGTTCATCGACCACGGTACGGGGATCGTGATCGGCGAGACGGCGACGGTCGGCGACAACGTCTCCATGCTCCACGGGGTGACGCTGGGCGGTACGGGCGCGCAGCGGGGAGACCGCCATCCCAAGATCGGGCACGGGGTGCTGATCGGCGCGGGCGCCAAGGTGCTCGGCAACATCACCGTGGGCGACTACGCCAAGATCGCCTCGGGCTCGGTGGTTCTGCGCCCTGTACCGGCCCACTGCACCGCCGCCGGCGTCCCCGCCAAGCTGGTGAACTGCCCGACCTGCAAGGAGCCGGCGCGCACCATGGACCACACCCTGGCCGAGGCGATGTACGACTACGAGATCTGAACCGCTCGTGCGCGGCGAAGGCTTAGAGCGACGATCGGGCGGACTTCCCCCCGCCGTCGTTCGGGCCTAGGACCCGGCCCCAAGCTGCAGGAGCCGCCGACGTGAACGACAAGGACATCAAGCGCATCGAGGCGCACCTGAAGACCACTTTCGCCAACCAGACCATCAGCCTGCGTCCGCGCCCCAAGCAGAAGGACAGCTGCGAGGCCTATGTCGGCGAGGAGTTCGTGGGCGTCGTGTACCAGGACGAGGATGAGGACGGCTCGTTCCTCTTCGAAATGGCGATCCTGGCGGAAGATCTGACCTGATCCTTCCCTCTAGGGAGGAGACTGCGCCGTCCGTCCGGAGCTGGAGCCCCCTCAGTCGGCTGCGCCGACAGCTCCCCAAAGAGGAAGCATCCGCTGGCATCGAGAGGCTCTTCTCCCGCCCCCTTGAGGGGAGGATCGGGGTGGGAGTACGTGTCCGGGCAAGGCGTGGCGGCTGAAGCGCTCCCGCCTGACCCTCCCCTCAGGGGGGGAGGGGAACAGGAGTTAACTTGCGTTCATCACCATGCAGGCCTGGCCCTTGGCCGAAAGGGCGTGGCAGGCGGCCTTAGCCTGCTTCTGGCTGAGACCGCGGAAGCGGGCGCGGTAGTTGCCGCCGGCTTCCTCCACCTTGCCGGCCCCCGCCACCAGCGGTGAGACCTTCTCGATCTGGCCGGCGGCCAGGGCGTGGTTCTTGTAGGCGCCCACCTGGATCATGTAGCCGCCAGCGTCCGCCTTATCACTCTTGGCCTCGGTGTCCGCGGCGGCGGCCATCTCGGTCTTGGCTGAAGCGTGGCCTTTGGCCGCCGCCTTCGGGACGATCATGGCGGTCTCGGGGGTCGCCTCGCAGGCCGCGGCGTGGCGGCGATGGCGGTGCGGCGTGCAGGGCTTGGCCTCGGCGTCCGCCGCGTCCCTGGCGACTTCGGCCTCTGCGCCGTTCCTGTGGGGTTCGGCTTTCGCCAGGCTCGGCGCCGGCGCTTCAGCTTCGCAGGCCCCCGCTGCGTGATGACGGAGGTGCCGGCGGTGGGTGGGTTCGCAGGCGGGCGCCGCCTGCGCCTGGGCGATCGGACGAACCGGCTCGCTCAGGTCATGCGCGGCGGCCAGGGTCGGCAGGGTGCGCAGTTGCGGCTGCACCTCGACCTGCAGGTTGGGCTGGTCGGCGGAGCCTTCCTCGACCGGCGCGCGGGTCACGGGACCCGCCATGTCGTCGGGCGAGGCGATCAGGGAGGCCAGGCGCATCCGCTGGCCCAGCTGACGGCCGTGGAGCACGGTGAAGCCCGCATCCAGCAGCTCCTCCACGTTCTCGTCCCGGGCCGCGACCGAGGGGCCGCCCAGCACCACGGTGATCAGGCGGTGGCCGTCGCGCACGCCAGACGCCACCAGGTTGAAGCCCGCCAGGCTGGTGTAGCCGGTCTTCATCCCGTCTACTCCCGGCATCTTGGCCACCAAGTGGTTGTGGTTCAGCAGGAGTTTGCCCCGGTAGGTGAAGCTCTTCAGCCCGAAGAAGGGGTAGTACTGCGGATAGTCGCGCATCACCGCGCGCGACAGGATGGCCATGTCCCGGGCGGTGGTGATCTGCTGGCCGTCGGGCGGCAGGCCTGAGGCGTTGACGAAGGTGGTCGCGGTCATGCCGAGTTCGCGCGCCCGGGCGGTCATCAGCTGGGCGAACTGGCCCTCGGTGCCGCCCAGCCGCTCGGCCATGGCCACCGCCACGTCGTTGGCGGAGTGCACGGTCATGGCCGGGATCGCCTCGGCCACGGTCAGCTGCTCGCCGGGATGGGTGGAGACCTTGGACGGCATCATCGAAAAGGCGTGGGGCGAGATGGTGATCACGTCGCCCATGCGCAGCCGTCCGGTGGCGAGCGCCTCGAACGTCAGATACAGCGTCATGATCTTGGTGATCGAGGCGGGGTGACGCAGGGCGTCCGCGCGCATGGTGTAGAGCACCTCGCCCGTATTGGCGTCCTCGACGATGGCGGCGTACTTGGGCTGGGAGAACAGGCCCTGCGCCTGGGCGATCGCAGGCGCGCACGCACCCGTCAGGGCGGCGGTTGCGGCCGCGAAGGCGGAGACGGCTCCGGCGAGGCGCCAGCGGGCGGGATGCATCATCGGGGTTGCGTCCGTGACTTCAAAGACCGACGGCCCCCCGACCGCCCGAGACATGGTTTATGATGAGTGTGCAACCTTTCTCCAAGGTAAACAGTGTGTGAGGACGGGAGTGTCGCACGCCGCAGCATGGCCGCGGTGCAGCATGACGCATTTGTGCACTGCACAATTTCCTTGACGGGAACGTCAGATCGGGTTCATGGGTTCACGGTCGTAGCGGCGCCGGTCCGGCGTAGGCATGGGCTTTCCCGCGTCGCACTTCGACCAGGAGATGTGACGATGGACATGAATTCAGAGACCATGGCTGGCCAGACCGAGCAGACCGCCCGCGAGGGCGTCAACGCCGCCGCCGACACCATGAAGCAAGGCTCGGCTGCGACGACCGACGCGATGAAGCAGGCCGCGACGGCCGGTGATAAGATGATGCGCGACGGCATGGATCGCGCCAGCCAGATGGGCGACAAGGCGTTCAAGGACGGCGTGGAAAAGTCCATGACCGCCCTGAACGAGCTGAACGCCCAGAGCAAGCGCAACCTGGAAGCCGTGGTGGAGAGCGTCACCGCCGCCACCAAGGGCGCCGAAAGCCTGAGCGCCCAGGCCATGGCCTACACCAAGAAGGCGATGGAGAGCCAGGTCGAGCAGGCCCGCGCCCTTTCGGGCGCCCGCAGCGTGCAGGAAGTGGTGGAGATGCAGACCACCTACGCCAAGACCGCGATGGAGGCCTACATCGCCGAGATGAACAAGGCCGCCGAACTGATGTCCTCGGTGGTCAAGGAAAGCTTCCGCCCCCTGAACGAGCGCGCCACCTCGATGGTCGAGACCATCCAGTCCGCGCGATAGGTCGCCCGAGACTTTCTGAATCGCGAGCCCGGACCGGAAACGGCCCGGGCTTTTCTTATCCTCGATAGACGATGCGGCCGTGCGCCGGATCAAGGCGACGCCCAGCGACGCGGCGCCGGTGATGCTTAATCTCGCGGCGATCCTGTCAAGGCCTTCCAACGCGGCCAGATTCCCATATCTAATCTCGGAGGCGGCGGAGTTCGTGAGGCGCCGTGGGAGATGGTTGTGAATGGCCGATCGAAAGCCAGCTAATCCGGGAGGCGGCGGGACGGGATCGGCGGTCGTCACCCAGGTCAAGCCCAAGACCGAGAAGCCTTCGCTCTACCGCGTGCTGATTCTGAACGACGACTACACGCCTATGGAATTCGTGGTCTACGTCCTGGAGCGTTTTTTCAACAAGACGCGCGAGGAAGCTACGCGGATCATGCTTCATGTTCACCAGCATGGTGTCGGGGTGTGCGGCGTTTTCACTTACGAAGTCGCCGAGACCAAGGTGGCCCAGGTGGTCGATACCGCCCGGCGTCATCAGCATCCCCTCCAGTGCACCATGGAAAAGGATTGAGAGGTCGCCCCATGCCGTCCTTCTCTCGCAATCTCGAAGAGACCCTCCACCGCGCCGTGGCCTACGCCAATCAGCGTAAGCACGAATACGCGACGCTTGAGCATCTCTTGCTCAGCTTGGCCGACGACCAGGAGGCGACCGCCGTCATGCGGGCTTGCAATGTCGACCTGCCGGTGTTGAAGAAGAACCTGGTCAACTACCTCGACACCGAACTGCGCTCCCTGATCGTGGACGACGGCGAGGACGCCAAGCCGACTGCGGGCTTCCAGCGCGTGATCCAACGTGCGGTGATTCACGTCCAGTCGTCTGGTCGCGATGAGGTCACTGGCGCCAATGTGCTGGTGGCGGTGTTCTCCGAGCGGGAGAGCCACGCGGCCTTCTTCCTGCAGGAACAGGACATGACCCGCTACGACGCGGTCAACTTCATCGCCCACGGCATCGCCAAGAAGGCGGGCTCGTCTGAGCCTCGCAATGTCAAGGGTTCGTCCACCCCCGAAGAGAACGTCGAGGAGAAGAACACCAAGACCGGCGGCGAGGCGCTGGAGGCCTACTGCGTCAATCTCAACGAGAAGGCCCGCGCGGGCAAGGTCGACCCCCTGATTGGGCGAATGCAGGAGGTGGAGCGCGCCATCCAGGTGCTCTGCCGCCGCTCCAAGAACAATCCCCTGCTGGTGGGCGATCCGGGCGTCGGAAAAACCGCCATCGCTGAAGGGCTGGCGCGCAAGATCGTCACGGGCGACGTGCCCGAGGTGCTGTCCGGCGCCACCATCTTCTCCCTCGACATGGGCACCCTGCTCGCAGGTACCCGCTATCGCGGCGACTTCGAGGAGCGCGTGAAGCAGGTGGTGAAGGAACTGGAAAGCCACCCCAACGCCATCCTGTTCATCGACGAAATCCATACGGTGATCGGTGCGGGCGCGACATCGGGGGGCGCCATGGATGCGTCCAACCTGCTGAAGCCGGCTTTGGCCTCAGGCACGCTGAAGTGCATGGGCTCCACGACCTACAAGGAGTTTCGCCAGCACTTCGAGAAGGATCGGGCCCTGGTTCGCCGGTTCCAGAAGATTGATGTGGTGGAGCCGACGCTCGACGACACCATCAAGATCCTGAAGGGCTTGAAGACCTATTACGAGGACTTTCACAAGCTGAAGTATACTGACGACGCCATCAAGGCGGCGGTGGAGTTGTCGGCCAAGTACATCACCGACCGCAAGCTGCCCGACAAGGCGATCGACGTGATCGATGAGGCGGGCGCCTCGCAGATGCTTTTGCCCGAGGCCAAGCGGCGCAAGAAGCTCGGCGTGAAGGATATCGAGAACGTCGTAGCGAAGATGGCGCGCATACCTACCAAGTCAGTCTCCAAGTCCGACACCGAGTCGCTGAAGAGTCTGGAGAACGATCTAAAGCGGGCCGTCTACGGCCAGGACGACGCCATCGCCCAGCTCTCCGCGGCCATGAAGATGGCGCGAGCGGGACTACGTGACGGGCAGAAGCCGATCGGCTCCTACCTGTTCAGTGGGCCTACCGGCGTAGGCAAGACCGAGGTCACTCGCCAACTCGCCCATACGCTTGGGATCGAGTTGCTGCGCTTCGACATGAGCGAGTACATGGAACGCCACACGGTCAGCCGACTGATCGGCGCGCCTCCGGGCTATGTCGGCCACGATCAGGGCGGCCAACTCACCGATGCGGTGGACCAGCACAAGCATGCCGTGGTCCTGCTCGACGAGATCGAGAAGGCCCACCAGGACGTCTTCAACATCCTATTGCAGGTGATGGACCACGGCACGCTGACCGATTCCAATGGCAAGAAGGTGGATTTCAGGAACGTGGTCCTGATCATGACCACTAACGCCGGCGCGTCGGATAACAACAAAAACGGCATCGGCTTTGGTCGCGGCCGGGTTACCGGCGAGGACGAGGCGGCGATTACCCGCCTGTTCACACCCGAGTTCCGCAACCGCCTGGACGCCATCGTCAACTTCAAGGCCCTGGCCCCTGAAACCATCCGCCACGTCGTGCAGAAATTCATCCTGCAGCTCGAAGCCCAACTCGCCGACCGCAACGTCACCGTCGAACTCAGTGACGATGCGGCCGATTGGCTGGCCAAGAACGGCTATGACGAGCTTTACGGCGCCCGGCCGCTGGCACGGGTGATCCAGGAGCACATCAAGAAGCCGCTCGCTGACGAAATCCTGTTCGGGCGCTTGGTGCGCGGCGGCCACGTGAAGGTCGATCTCAAGGACGCCAAGATCATCTTCGAGATCGAGAGCCTCTCCGGCGAGACCCGGCCAGGCGAGATCGACGTCACCGCAGGCGATCTGGAAGAGTCGCTCGATGTCGATGACGAGGCGGGGGAACCGGACGAGCCCGCCATGGCGGACTGATCGCCTTTGTCTCCCATGCGGGGGCGCGAGGAACGCGTGGCGTTTCAACGAGTTCTCACCTCGATTTTCATCTGGGGGTCTCCATGACGCTTCCGCGCGCGCTCCTCGCTTCAGCCGCAATCCTGGGGGTGGCGGCCTGTTCCAAGTCGCCGGCAGCCTCGAACAGTTCGGCTGCACCTGCGCCGCAGGCGGCCCCTACGAGGGCGGCTACCGCCGCCCCAGCTTCGTCCAGTTCGACGTCGAACGCGCCTCTGACCCTCCAGGCCGTCAATGGAGCGCAGTTCAGCGCGACCGCGGCTGCACCCGATGCCCCGGACGGCGATACCTCCGGCGAAGGCAACCAGACCGGCGGCTACGCCGACGCCTCCGGCAACACGACCGGCTCACCTTCCTCCGACCAGGCCGCCAGCCCGACCCTGATTAAGGCGGAAGTCCTGTTGGACCGCGCCAATTTCGGCCCCGGCGTCATCGACGGGCAGATGGGGGAAAACGTCAAGCACGCCCTGATCGCCTATGACAGGGACCACGGCCTCCAGCCATCAGGGACCCTGGACGAGCCGACATGGAAGTCGCTCACCTCGGCGGACTCAGGCCCGGTGCTGCAGACCTACACCATTACCCCGCAGGACGTGGCGGGTCCCTTCTCCCCTGACGTCGGCGAGAATTTCATCAAGATGTCCAAGCAGAAGGGTATGGACTACCACTCTCCACGGGAAATGCTCGCCGAGCGCTTCCATATGGACAACGACCTGTTGAAGACGCTCAACCCTCAGGCTGACTTCGCCAAGGCCGGAACCCAGATCGTTGTTGTCGATCCGAGCCAGGCCGCCCTTCCTGAAGTCGCTAGCATCGACGTGATCAAGGCGAAGGAGCAGGTCGTCGCGTATGATGGTGAGCACAAGGTGCTCGCGGTCTTCCCCGCCACGGTCGGATCGACGGAGCGCCCCTCGCCCAAGGGCGTCTGGAAGGTGAAGGGCGTCGCGCAGCACCCTGATTATACCTACGATCCCAGCAAGCTCACCTGGGGCCCCAAGAAGGCCGGCAAGCTGCACATCCCGCCGGGCCCCAACGGACCTGTCGGCATCGTGTGGATCGCGCTGACCGCGCCGGACTACGGCATTCACGGCACGCCCGATCCGCACACCATCGGCAAGACGGCGAGCCACGGCTGTGTCCGCCTGACCAACTGGGACGCCGAAGAATTGTCCCGCGCCGTGAAGCCCGGGGTAAAGGTGACATTCGTAACCCAGCAGGGTTGAGATAGACACTTTTGCGCGGAGTGGGCGGGCTGAACTGAGGCGCGCGGGACGTTTCCGCCGGCTGCGAGGGTAGTGTTGTCTATTCAGCAGGGCTTGGCGTTTGCAATCATCGCCGGTGCGATGGCGATGTTCGCCTGGGGCCGGTTTCGATACGACCTCGTAGCCCTGCTGGCGTTGCTGGCGGGTCTTGCGGCAGGGCTGGTCAAGCCCGCCAACGCCTTCAGCGGCTTCACCAGCGACGTGGTGGTGATCATCGCGTCCGCCCTGGTGATCAGCGCGGCGATCGCCCGCTCTGGGCTGATGGAGCAGCTGGTCCGCCCGCTGCTCCCGCACCTCAAGACCACCAGCACCCAGGCGCCCGTCATGTCGGGGATGACGGCGCTACTCTCCATGGCGACCAAGAACGTAGGCGCCCTGGCCATCTTCATGCCGGTGGCGCTGCAACTGACGCGCAAGACCAAGACGTCTGCGTCCTCCCTGCTGATGCCCATGTCCTTCATGTCGCTGCTCGGCGGACTGGTGACGCTGGTGGGCACCTCCACCAACATCATCGTCAGCCAGGTGCGCGAGGATAGCCTCGGCAAGCCGTTCTCGATGTTTGACTTCGCGCCGGTGGGTCTGGTTCTGACCGGGCTCGGACTGGTGTTCGTGAGCTTCGGCTGGCGGCTGCTGCCCCGTGATCGCATCGGCCGATCGGAACTGGGGGAGGCGGTGGCCGGCGCGCCCTACGTCACCGAGATGAAGGTGCCCGACCCCCGCCCCGAGACGATGAGGCGCGTGGCCGACCTGGAGCTGGAGCCAGACGGCGTCACGCTCGTGGGGCTTCTGCGCCACAGCGAAGGGCGCGAGAGCGGTCGGCGAGACGGCCGCCGCCCGCCCGTGCCGGAGACCCCGCTTCGGGCCGGCGACACCCTGGTGCTTGAAGGCGACCAGGAGGCGCTGGACCGGGTGGCGGCCCGCACGGTCCTGGTCAGCGCCCGCGCCCGGCACGAGGTTGGCAAGGACGAACCCAGCGAGGAGGTCCGCTCGATCGAGGCGGTGGTGCAGCCGCGCTCGATCCTGGTCGGTCGTTCGGCCCAGCGATTGCGCCTTCAGGACGAGTACGGCGTCAACCTGCTGGCCGTCGGTCGCGCCGCCGCGCGCATCACCGAGCGCCTGCGGGACGTGACGCTCAGGGCCGGCGACGTGCTGGTGCTCCGCGCCGGGGAGAAGGCGCTGCCGGGCGCGCTGAGGACCTTGGGCGTGCTGCCCCTCGCCGAGCGGGACGTGCGCTTCGGCGGCGCGCGACAGCGCTTCCTGCCGGCCCTCATCCTGACCGCGGCCATGGTCATGGTGGGCTTCAAGCTCGTTCCGGTGGCGATCGCCTTCTTCGCCGCCGCCGTGCTGGTGGTGGCGACGGGCGGCCTGTCGATGCGCGAGGCCTACGAGTCGCTGGAAGGTCAGGTGCTGGTGCTGATCGGCGCGCTCACGCCGCTGAGCGAGGCGGTACGGACGACCGGGGGCACCGACCTGATCGCCCACGGTCTCGCCGCCTGGCTGCACTCCGCCCCGGCGATGCTGACGCTCGCAGCCCTGATGATCACCTCGATGGCCTGCTCTCCGTTCCTGCACAACGCCCCCACGGTGCTGGTGCTGGCCCCAATCGGAGTGGCGCTGGCGAGGCAGCTGCACCTGAACCCCGACCCCTTCCTGATGGCGGTCGCCACGGGGGCCGGCTGCGACTTCCTCACGCCCATCGGGCACCAGTGCAACACCCTGGTGATGGGGCCGGGGGGCTATCGCTTCGGAGACTACTGGCGGCTTGGACTGCCCCTGTCGGTCCTGGTCATCGTCGCGGGGACGCCGATGATCGCCTGGGTCTGGCCGCTGGTGGCGCATTGAGCGGCCGCGACTTGGACGAGGCCTTCTGGCGGTTTTGCGCTATCTGGGGCCGATGCTCACGACCTTGCCCGACTTGAGTGAAGGCGTCGACGCCTTCGACGAGGTGATCGATGTGCGCTCGCCGGGGGAGTTCGCCGAGGACCACCTTCCGGGCGCTGTGAACCTGCCGGTGCTCGACGACGCGGAGCGCGCGGAGATCGGTGCGATCTATGTCCAGCGCTCCAAATTCGAGGCTCGCCGGCGCGGCGCCGCCCAGATCGCCCGCAACATCGCCGGCCATCTGGAAGGCGCGATGAAGGACCGGCCCGGCGGCTGGGCGCCTCTGCTCTACTGCTGGCGCGGGGGCCAGCGCTCCCACGCCATGGGGCTGATCCTGTCCCAGGTGGGCTGGCGCACCACCCTGCTTGAGGGCGGCTATCGCACCTATCGCCGCGACGTGGTGGCGAGGCTGTACGAGGCGCAGCCCTCCCTCGACGTGGTGCTGCTCGACGGGCCGACGGGGGTAGGCAAGACCGACATGCTCCAGCGTCTCGCGCAGCGGGGCGTGCAGACGCTGGATCTGGAGGCGCTGGCCGGCCACCGGGGTTCGGTGTTCGGGCACATGGGCGCGCAGCCCAGCCAGAAACTGTTCGAGAGCCGCCTCGCCGCCGCCATCGCGGACGTGGACGTCCACCGGCCCGTGGTGGTGGAGGCGGAGTCGAGCCGGATTGGTGAACGCTTTCTGCCGCCCGTCCTTTGGGGCGCCATGCGGGCCGGGCGACGCATCGAGCTGACCGCGCCACTGGGATATCGGGTGGCCAGCCTGACCAGGGACTATGGCGCCCTCGCCCAGGATGGCGACGGCTTGGCCGCCTTGCTGTCGAGGCTGCCCGGCCGCCATGGCCGCGCCCGCCTTGACGCCTGGACTCGCCTCGCCGCCGACGGCGAGATCGAGGCGCTGGTCGAGGCGCTCGTCACGGAGCACTACGATCCGGCCTACGCCCGCGCCCGCGAGAACCGCAGTCAAGCCGTCACGGCGGTGGTCGATGTCTCGACACAGGGGTTTGACGACGCCGAGGCCGCCGCAGCGACGATCCAGGCCATGATCTCCGGCGCCTCTGTATCGACAGGCGACACGCCGCCGCCGTCCGTTCGCCCAGACTGCGGAACGTAGCCGAGCCAAGCCTGTTGTCGCCTTGCCGATAAGGCGATGGGGAGGCGGTAAGATGAGCGAGACGGGTCCGTACGAAAGGCACTACGCCTATCCGCTGGTGACCTGGGGATCCACGCTCCTCGGCGCCGTGGTCGCCCTGATCACGTCCTTCATGCTCAACATGCTGGGCGCCGCCCTCGGCATCGCAGTCGTCGCCATCGGCCAAACATCCTCAGCCGCAGCGGGAGCGGGCATCTTGAGCCTGGTATGGATCGTGGTCGCCAACCTGATCGCCTTGGGCTTCGGGGCGTGGGTGGCCGGCCGCTCCACCGCCAATCCCGACCATCACGGCGGGACGCTGCAGGGCGTCGGGGTTTGGGCGGTGACGTCGTGTGCGGTCATCTTTCTGGCGGGCTCGGCCCTGTCCGGCATCGGCGGCGACATGATGCAGTCCGCAGGCTTTCAGGCGCAATCGTCCAGCCCCGCCATGGACTCGCAGCAAAGCGGCGGACCAATCCAGCTGGAAGCCCCGAGCAACGCGGCGGCGTCTCAGCAGGACCGCGCCGCCTTGCACGATGCGGCGGTGAAGACCGCCAGCGCGACGGCCACCGCGGCATTCGGGGCCTTCCTCGCCATGGCCTTCGGTTTGGTCGCCGCAATCTTAGGCGCCCGGCTCGGCGCCCGCCATCCCGGCTGGGCGGACAGGCCGCGCTTCACCTATGTCGAGCGCCGCCACTAGGTCCGAAGACCCAGGATTTTCTACGGATACGAGGCTCTGGTGCATCACCGAGCCTCGTTCCACGGGCCATCCGCCGCAGCCCGCTAGGCTTTCCGACCTTTCCCGTGCCATTGATGTAGGGCCTGTTCGCAGGGCGGAGACATCTATGGGTAACGTTCTTGCGTCGGTCGAGGGGTGGGCGGCTCGCCAGCCGGACAAGCCGCTCTACGTGTTCCTCGACGCTCACGGCAAGACGGTCGACCGCCTGAGCTACCGCGAGTTTCTCGAGCGGGTTTCTGTTATCGCCAGCCATCTCGCCGCCGACGCCCGGCTTCACGTGGGCGATCGGCTTTTGCTCGCCTATCCGCCGGGCGTGGAGATGGTCTGCGCCTTCTTCGCCTGCGCCAAGGCGGGTTTGCTGCCGGCCCCGACCCCTGCACCTGTTGGGCTGGCAGGGGGATCGGCGCTGTTTCGCATGGCCCACGTCGCCCGCGATTGCGGGGCGGCTGGCGTGCTGACCACCGCCGAAGGCGTGTCTCAATTTTCGACCTGGACCGATGCTGAGGGCGCCCAGGCGGAGCGCAGTTCCCTCGCCGACCTGGCCTGGATCATCACCGAGGGCTTCCACCAGCCTGTCGCGGCCTGCGCCGATGCGGTGGACGGCCAGCCGCGGGCGACGGGTCCGGACGGGTCTGAAACCCTGTTCCTGCAATACACGTCCGGGTCCACCAGCGATCCCAAGGGCGTGGTGGTGAGCCACGACAACGTGCTGTCCAACTTCGATCTGGTGCTGGATCACGAAGAGCCGGTGACCGTCTGCTGGCTGCCCCAGCATCACGACATGGGGTTGATCGGCTACTACCTGAACACCGCCATTGCGGGGGGCACCCTGTACGGCTTTTCGGCCTCGACCTTCATTCAGCGTCCATCGCTCTGGCTCGACACCATCTCGCGCTACAGGGCGACGGCGTCCTCGGCGCCCAACTTCGCCTTCGAGCACTGCCTGCGCCCCGGCCGCGTCCCGCAGGAGGTGCTGGAGACCCTGGACCTCAGTTCGCTTCGGGTGCTGATGGCGGCGGCCGAGCCGATCAAGCCCAATGTGTATCGGAGCTTCCTCAAGACCTTCCAGCCCTACGGCTTGAACCCCGAGAGCTTCGTGGTCGCCTACGGCCTGGCGGAGAACACCCTGGCCGTTTCCTGCTGGGGGCGTAACGCCTTGTCGGTGAACAAGGACGCCCTGGCCCAGGGGCGCGTGCGTGAAACCGAGCACGTCGCCGACGTGGCGGCGGCGATCCACATCATGAGCTGCGGCCGCCCGCTCGGCGATGTCGACGTCGTCATCGTGGACCCCGACACCGCCTGTCCGATCGCCGACGGCGCCGTCGGCGAAGTCTGGCTGGCGGGCCGCAGCAAGTGCGAGGCCTACTGGAACCGCCCAGAGCTCTCACGCGAGGTGTTCCATGCCCGCCTCGCCCAAGGCGGCGAGGATCACACCTATCTGCGCACCGGCGACATGGGTTTCCTGCGCGATGGCGAGCTCTATGTCTGCGGCCGCCGCAAGGACATGCTGATCGTCCGGGGACAGAACTTCTATCCCCAGGACGTGGAGGCCGTGGTCGAGCAGGCCGTGGGCGTGCGCCAAAGCGGCGTGGCGGCGGTGGAAGCCTCCAACGGCGAGGTGGTGATCCTGGCCGAAGCCTCCAACCCCCGCGCCCACCCCGACCTCGAAGGCATAGGCCAGCGCGTGCGCGCCCGGCTGAACCTGGAGGCCGGACGGATCGTGCTGGTGGCGCCCAAGTCGCTGCCCAAGACCAGTTCCGGCAAGCTCATGCGCCAACGCTCCCGCCAGCTATGGGAGTCCGGTGAGATGAAGGTGCTGGGCGAGTTCGCCCGCGACCTCACCAGCGACGAGGACGCCCTGCGCCACGCCCAGGAGGAGCCGTTCGGCTTCTTCAAGGCCAAGTACCGGCTGAGCGGGAACGAGCCCCATTCGCTGACCGATGCAGGCCTGGACTCCCTCGACCTCGTCCTGCTGATGCACGAGTTTTCCGAGCTCCTCGCCAAGCGCGGGGCGCGGGAGCTGGCCGAACAGGTGGACATCCGCCTGATCCAGCAGATGAGCATCGCCGAGCTGTTCCGGCTGGCCGCCCGCTTCGAGGAGGCGCCGGAGACCGCGGTGGCCCAGGTGCGCCTCGCCCTCTCCAGCCTCGACAAGACGCGCCGGAGCGAAGAGGACGCGATGATGGCGGCCGACCGCCATCTCAGCTTCCAGCCCGAAGGCGAGACGGTTTCGGCCGTGGCGGCGGCGCCCAAGCGCATCCTGCTGACCGGGGCGACGGGCTTTCTCGGCCCGTTCCTGCTCACCAGCCTGCTGCACCATACCTCGGCCAAGATCTACGCCCTGGTGCGCGCCACCAGCCCCGAGCACGCGGCCAAGCGGCTGCGGACGGCGGTGGCGGAGACCTCCAAGCGGGACACCGAGTTCTGGCGCCAGTTCGACCGGCGCGTGGTGGCGGTGTGCGGCGACCTCGACGAGCCGGACCTGGGGCTCGACCCGGAGACTTGGCGCCGCCTCGCCGACGATGTGGACACCGTCTACCACAACGGCGCGATGGTGAATTACCTGTTCAGCTACAAGCGGATGCGGACCGCCAACGTGGTCGGCACCAACGAGGTGCTGAAGCTCGCCTTCGACGGCCGGCCCAAGGTGTTCAACTACGTCTCCACCACCTTCATCTTCGGATGGGCGACCAAGGACGTGCTCTACGAAACCGACGCCAACGACGACATGGAGCTGCTCGACTTTGGCTACAGCCAGTCCAAATGGACCGCCGAGCAGGTGGTGCTGGACGCCCGCGCCAAGGGTCTGACCACCCGCATCTTCCGCCCCGCCCTGGTGACGCCGGCGGTGAACGGCGACGGGGCCAATTTCGACATCACGCTGCGGCTGCTGGCCTTCATGATCAAGTACGGGCTGGGCGTGGACGCGCTGAACCAGGTCAGCTTCATGCCGGCCGACGTCACCGCCGACAACATCGTGGCCATCAGCGGCGAGTCGGAGACGGCGGGTGGCTGCTTCCACGTGACCCGCGACGACTACGCCAACATGATCGATGTCACCAACATCATCACCGAGCTGACCGGGCGCACGTTCGAGTTCTTCGACCTGCCGTCCTTCGTGCCGGAGGTGATCAAGCGGTGTACGCGCGAGGACCTCCTGTTCCCCCTGCTCGACTTCCTGGTGGGCTCCATCGACAACATCTCGGCCATGGAGTTCAAGCGTTACGACAGTTCCGACTATCAGCGGGCGCGCAACGCCAGTTCAGGCGGGCGGCCCGACCCCTCGCTTGAGGATACGGTGCTGGGCATGCTGCGCTTCATGCAGCGCACCGGGCTGGTGGAGCTGCCGCGGGAAGCCCTGGCCAAGCAGGACGCCGCCTGACGCCGTCGTGACTGGCCCCGGGCGTGCAGAAGGCTCGCCGGAGGTCCGATGCGCGCTCGAAACGACACATCCACCATCGCTATCCCCAACCTGCCTGCCTGTAAGTCGGGATACGGAGAGGCTGGGAGTTCGGCCTTCACCGCGCAGAGGCTCGGCGAAGGCGGGCAGCGCAGGGGACTGCGGGGCGGCGCGCCCGTGATTCGGACAGCGCGCGAGGCCTACCTCGAAGCCGAGTGGTCAGGCGCGTCTGACCGGCGGATGGCCAAGGGTGGCCTGACGCGCAAGCGGATTTAAAGGGCCTGCTCGGCTCTATCGCGCTGAGCTGAAGTCGCTTGCCAGCCTTCAGTCGCCGCCGGCGCGGCGCGCGGTGACGATGGTCATGACGAAGCCGGCGAGGACGTCGAGCAGCACCATCAGCGTCACCAGGAAGAAGGCCGAGGTCGCGAAGGCGCGAAACAGCAGAAATTCCACCAGGCACGCGATGAACAGCAGCATCGAGAGCGAATGGTTGATGATCGCGATATGACGGCTGCCGGTCGATTTCAGCAGCTCGACGAACAGGATCACCAGGGAGATCGCGGTCACGAGGTCGCCTGGCGTCACCGTCCACTGCCCGCCCGACGCCATGGGCACCCGCAGCATCGGGCCCAGCATCAGCGCATCCGCCGACCCGCGCCGGCCGCCCGGCGTGAGCGTGAAGATCAGCAGGTTGTAGCCGATCACCGGCAGGGCCAGCAGCGGCAGGGTGGCGAACATCGGGACCTCGCGGCGGCTCGCAAGCGAGTCGAAGTCGCAAGCTTCGCGCGCCAACCGCCCGTAACGCAACGGGGGCTGCGCTCCACCAGACGAAAAGAGCCGCTCTAACCCACGTCGCGCAAACTTTGCGGGGGCGAGTAGCCGTAGAGCCAGTCCAGTCTTAGTCGAGGATCGCCCATCCGCGCGATGCCGAAGGCGGCGCGGCGCACGGCGCGGGGCAGGTGGAAGATCGAACCGTTGCGCGTCGCCCAGGCCTGGACGCGCCGTGTGCGCTCGTAGCGCTCGGCGGCATAGGCCTTCAGCGCCGCGCCGGGCGCCAAGTCGCCCGCTAAATGACGCGCCAGGGCCTCGGCGTCTTCGACGGCCATGCCAGCCCCCTGGGCCAGGTAGGGCGGCATGGGATGGGCGGCGTCTCCCATCAGCGCCACGCGTCCATCGCTCCAGTTGGGCGAGGGCTTGCGGTCATGTACCGCCGACCGCCAGCCGGGATCGCCCGCCTCCGCCTGCGCAGCGATCAGCGCCCTGACGGGTTCCGGCCACCCTTCGAAAGCCTGGGCGATCTCAGCGGGGGCGGCAGCCTGGGTCCAGGACTCCCGTCCCGGACTTGCGCCTCGGGTGAAGCCGACGAAGTTCACCAGCGCGCCCCCGCGCACATAATAGTGGACGAAGTGGCTGCCCGGTCCCGTCCAGACCGTGGCCGCCGGGGCGACGAGCCCCGGCGGCAGGCGCGACGCCTCCACCAGGCCCCGCCAGGCGATCTGGCCGGTGAAGCGGGCGCGCCTCGGCCCCGTCATCCGGGTGCGGACGGCGGAGTGGATGCCGTCGGCGCCGACCACCACGTCGGCGTGCAGCGTCTCTCCGGCGACCCGGACCTCAACGCCCCGATCGTCCTGTTCGAAGCTGTCCAGCGGGCTCGCCGTTCTCAGCCAAACGCCTTTGACGCCCACCGCCTCGAGCAGCAGCGCGTGCAGGTCCGCCCGGTGCGCCTGCAGGTAGGGCGCGCCCCAGCGCGCCTCGGCCCCCGCGCCGAGCGGGGTGGTCAGCAGCCGGCGTCCATCCTCCCGATCGTAGATGTCGGCGGAGCCCGGTGCGAAGGCCAGGGCTCGCAAGCCGTCCTCCAGGCCGAGCCCGAACAGCAGCCGGGTGGCGTTCGGCGACAACTGCAGCCCGGCGCCGACCTCGCCCAGGGCGTCCGCCCGCTCCAACACCGTCACCGAGGCCCCGCGGCGGGCCAGCGCCAGCGCCGCCGTCAGGCCGCCGATCCCGGCGCCGGCCACGATCACCCGCATGACGGCGGCCGCATCTCGCTTCCGGACACCTCGGTTGACCCCACGTTAAAGGCTGCGGGCGCAGGGTCGCCGACAGTCCGCAAGGGTAGTCCCATGGCCAAGGCGCAGTTCCATCGGCATCAGAAGGTCTGGGTGGAGTCCGTCGGCGCCTGGGCCAATGTGGAGCGGATCATCCCGATCTGGGCCAAGGGCTTCGACGAGCCGGTCCGCATCACCTACGACGTGAACCTGGGTCGCGAGTTCCGGGGCGAGGAGCTTCGCGCCGACTCGCCCGCGGAAAAGGCCATGCCCGACGCCGAGGGCGGGGAGTGGCGCATCCTGCGCGCCCGCAACAAGTGGCAGCCGCCCGAGGATTGCGGCCACCATCCCCTGCCGGGTACGTTTCCGGTGGTGGTCACCGACGCCAACGACTGGGGCGGCTGGCGGGTGCCGGGAGCCGAGTACGACCGCGATCCCTACCGCATCGAATATCAGGCGCGGCTGCTCGCCTGCGCGCCCCGGCTTATGAAGCTGGCGCGCGAGCTCACCGCCCAGGCGTCCGATGCGCCGGAGGAGTGCTCGGCGGACCTGCTGCGCCTCGCCCGCTACGCCAAATCCGTGCTCCGCTTCGTCAGCGACGAGCGGGTGAGCGCCACCGACGCGATGGCGGCGGAGTAGCTCGCAGCGCATCCCACGACGCTTACGAGGGCGGCCGCAGGTGGCGCCGGGATAGTGTCGCGGCTACATCGGAGCGATGCGCACCGAACAGCCTGTTCCCATCCCCGTTCGCCTCCAGGACTACCAGCCCCCGGCGTTCCGGGTCGAGGCGGCGCACCTCGACTTCGACCTGCAGCCGAGCGCCACCCGGGTGCGCACCCGGCTGGAGCTGACCCGCCAGGGCGCGCCCGATGCGGCCCTGGTGCTGGACGGAGTGAAGCTGAAGCTGATCTCCATCGCCATCGACGGCCGCCAACTCACGCCGGACGATTACAGCCTGACCGCCGACGGCCTGAGCGTGGCCGATGCGCCGGACGCCTTCTTGCTGGAGACCGAGGTCGAGATCGATCCCCAGGCCAACACCGCCCTCGAAGGCCTCTACATGTCGGGCGGCCGCTTCTGCACCCAGTGCGAGGCTGAGGGGTTCCGCAAGATCACCTTCTTCCCCGACCGGCCGGACGTGCTCGCCCGCTTCACCGTGCGTCTGGAAGCCGAGGCCAAGGCCTATCCGCGCCTGCTCTCCAACGGCAACCTGGTGGAGGAGGGCGACGCCGCTCCGGGCCGCCGTTTCGCGGTCTGGAACGACCCCTTCCCCAAGCCCTGCTATCTGTTCGCCCTGATCGCCGGAGAGCTGGACGAACTGGCCGACTCGTTCGTCACGATGAGCGGGCGGACCGTGCAGCTGCGCATCTATGTCGATCCTGGCCAATCGGGGCGCGCCGCCTACGCCATGGACGCGCTGAAGCGCTCCATGCGCTTCGACGAGACCGCGTTTGGGCGGGAGTACGACCTTGACCTGTTCATGATCGTGGCCGTGCGCGACTTCAACGCCGGGGCGATGGAGAACAAGGGGCTGAACATCTTCAACAGCAGCCTGCTCCTGGCCGACCCCGAGACCGCGACAGACGCCGACTACGAGCGCATCGAGAGCGTGGTGGCGCACGAGTACTTCCATAACTGGACCGGCAACCGGATCACCTGCCGCGACTGGTTCCAGCTCTGCTTGAAGGAAGGCCTGACAGTGTTCCGCGACCAAGCCTTTTCGGCCCAGGAACGCGGCGCCGCGGTGCAGCGGATCAAGGACGTCCGCCAGCTGAGGGCGCGCCAGTTCGCCGAGGACGCCGGCCCGCTCGCCCATCCGGTGCGCCCGTCGAGCTATCTCAAGATCGACAACTTCTACACCGCGACCATCTACGAGAAGGGCGCGGAGTTGATCCGCATGCTGTCGATCCTGCTGGCCGAGACGGACTTCCGCGCCGGCATGGACCTCTATTTCGAGCGTTGCGACGGGACGGCGACCACCATCGAAGTCTTTCTGGGCTGCTTCTCGGAAGCGTCCGGGCGCGATCTCACAGGCTTCATGCGCTGGTACGAGCAGGCGGGGACGCCCAGGCTGACGGTGGAGGCCCTCTATGACGAGGCGGCCCAGGCGCTGGACCTGACCCTGCGCCAAACGACCGACGCCACCCCTGGACAGCCGTCCAAGGGCGTCCTGCCGATCCCTATCGAGATCGGCCTGCTGGATGCGGACGGCGCCTCGCTGGACTTCCGGCTCCCCGGCGCCAACGCGCCGTCGGCCTCTGCGGTCGTGGTGCTGGAGGAGGCGGAGACCCGCATCCGGCTGGCGGGTGTGTCGCGCCTGCCGGTTCTGTCGGCGCTCCGAGGGTTTTCGGCGCCTGTGGTGATGACCACCGATGCGCCCACCCGGGACGGCTATGCCCTGCTCGCGGCCGATCCGGATCTGTTCAATCGCTGGGAGGCCGGCCAGTCCCTGGCCCGCGGGCTCATCCTGGCCCGGGTGCGAAATCGCCCGGACGAGGTCAACGAGACCCGCTTCGCCGAGGCGCTGGGCCGCGCCCTGCAGGACGAGCACGCGGACGCCGCCTTCAAGGCCCTGCTGCTGGAGCTGCCCGCCGAGGCCGACCTGGCGTCCGCCCTGGCCCCGCTCGCCGATCCCGCCCTGATCCACGCCGCGCGTGAGGCACTGCGCGCGCGCATCGCGGTCCACCTCGCGGATATGCTGACAGGCCTGCACAGCGCGCTGCAATCGGTGGACGAATTTTCCCCGTACGCCGCAGACGCAGGACGCCGCGCCCTGCGAAACGCCACCCTCGACATGCTGATGGCCGACCCCCACGCCGGCAACGTCTCTCGGGCCCAGGGGCATTTCGACGCGGCCGCCAACATGACCGACGCCATGGGCGGGCTGTCCGCCTTGTCGCAGGCCGGGGGCGCGCCGTTCGATCAGGCGCTCTCGAACTTCTACGATCGCTGGAAGGGCGAGCCGCTGGTGGTGGATAAGTGGTTCGCCGTCCAGGCGCGCGCGCCGGGGGCTGAGACCGTCGGGCGGGTGCTCGGCCTCACCGCCCATCCTGCCTTTGACCCGCGCACGCCCAACCGCCTGCGCGCCCTGGTCGTGGGGTTTAGCGTGGGAAACCCCTATCGTTTCCACAGCCCCGCCGGGGAGGGCTATCGCTTCCTGGCCGACCAGGTGCTCGCCGTCGACGGCTTTAATCCGGCGCTGGCGGCGCGGCTGGTCAGCCCGCTCTGCGACCACTCCCGCTACCGTTCCGAACTCGCCGATCAGATGAAGGCGGAACTGGCGCGCATCCTCGCCCATCCCGGACTGTCGAAGAACGTCCTCGAACTCGTCTCCAAGGCGTTGGGCGGTTGACGGCGCGCGACGGCGGTTTGGGTGCGCTTTCCCCAGGAAGCAGGCGGGCGCCGCTTACGCGCTGATGACAGGCGGGAGTCCACAAGCTTAAGATTCCCAAAGTGAATCGGGGGAGGATCGACGGCTTGGCCAGCCGGGCGCCAAAGGGCGGCAGGCGGGAACGGGGGAGAGGCGCGTCCGGCGAGGAGCCGGAGGGCGCCTTTTCGCTGGTCCTTCGCGTCACCGTGCTTTCCGCCCTGTTGCTTCTGGCGGTCCACACGCTGCTGGCCTTCGCCCGTATGCCCGCGGTGACCGGGCCGAACTCCACCGCCGCCCGGGTGGCTGCGGAGCGCCTGGCGGCCAGGGCCGGCACGCTTTCCGCCACCCTCAAGCTCGCCGCCGTGGCCGCAGCAGCAGCCCCGGCCGACCCGCTGGCGTCGGCCATGCGCTACGGCGCCCCGGCCGTGCGCGCCGCAGCGCTGGCGGCCGACGGGCGGGTGCTGGCCTTGGCCGGCGCAGCGGAGGCCGGGGACGCCCTGCGGGGCGCAGCGGTTGTTCGGGCGCAGGAGGAGCATCCCTGGTTCGGGCTGCCTGCCGCCCGCTCCGGCCCCTGGCTGTTCGCCGGCGCCCCCCTGGACGATCATCGCCAAATCATCCTGGCGGCGCCCCTGCGCGCCCTGTTGCAGCCGGGCGTCCCGGGGCGTTTGGAGATGCTGGTGACGCCGCAGGGCCTGGTGCTGGCGTCCAGCCAGCCGACGCCCCTGACCGTCGCCGCCGCCCTGGGCCTTGGGGAGGGGGAGCTTCAGGCCGCGGCGGACGGCGGGCGGGTCGCCCGGGGAATGCTTGCGCCCGGACACCCGCTACGCTTCGCCGCGACTCGTACGTCCGACGGCGCGTTGATTGCGGTGGTGGCCACGCCGTCGCCGTCGCTCTTCACCGCCCAAGGCCGTGTCGCGACCAATGTCTTCGCCCTGATCGCGCCGCTGGCGATCGGGCTGCTGTTGACGCTGGTGCTGCTGATCCAGACCCGCAAGGCCGAGGCCGCCCAGTCGGCCCGGCGAGAGAGCGAGCGCAAGTTCCGGCTGGCGGTGGAGGCGGCCCGCTGCGGCATCTGGGAATGGGACCTGCTCGCCAACCGGGTGTCGATGTCCGACGTCACAGGCGTGATGCTCGGCTGGGGTGGCGGCGGTTTGGCCGCGGGCGAGGACGTGATCGCACGCATCTCGCCGGAGCACCGCGACCGGGTGCGCCAGGCGCTGCGGAGCGCGGGCGAGTTCGGGGCGCTTGACGTCAGCTTCTGCGTGCCGAGGCCGACTGGCGGTGTGTCGTGGATCGACGTCCGCGGCCAGGCCTTCGGCCAAGCGCCCGCGGCGGCGCCGCCGCCGGGCGCCGAGCCGACGCTGACCTACGCGCGGGTGATAGGGGTGGCGCTGGACGTGACCGACGAGCGCACCGCCGAACACCGGGCCCAGGCCGCCGAGCGGCGGATGCACGACGCCATCGACAGCGTGTCCGAAGCCTTCGTGCTGTGGGACCGCTACGGCCGCCTCATCATGTGCAATCAGACCTTCCGCGAAGTGTTCTCGCTGGAGCCGCGAATGCTGAAGCCGGGTGCGACCCGCAGCGCGGTGCTGAAGCTGGCGGAACTGGCGGTGCGGGCCCACACTCCCGTGGCCAACCCCGCGCGCCCGGGCTTGCGAGAGGTGGAGACGGTGGATGGCCGCTGGCTGCAGGTCTCAGAGCGCCGCACCGCCGAGGGCGGGCTGGTGATGACCGCCGCCGACATCACCGGGCTGAAGCGCCAGGAAGAGGCGCGCCGGCTTAACGAGGAGGCGCTGCGGCACGCCGTCGGGCGGCTGGAAGAAAGCCGCGGCGAGCTGTCTGAGCTGGCGCAGAAGTACCAGACGGAAAAATATCGCGCCGAGGACGCCAACAGCGCCAAGAGCGAGTTCCTGGCCAATATGAGCCACGAACTGCGCACGCCGCTGAACGCCATCAACGGCTTCTCCGAGATGATGGTGGGCGAGATGTTCGGTCCGCTCGGCGATCGGCGCTACAAGGAATATTCCGCCGACATCCTGGCCTCGGGCCAGCACCTGCTGGCCCTGATCAACGACATCCTGGACATGTCCAAGATCGAGGCGGGCAAGATGACCCTGCACCTCGAAGCGCTGGACATCACTGAACTCGCCGAAGAGGCCGCCCGGTTGATGCGCAACCGCGCCGAAACCGCCGGGCTGCTGATCCAGGTCATTTCGGCGGACAGCCTGCCGGTGATCCAGGGCGATTACCGGGGCCTGAAGCAGATCCTGCTAAACCTGCTGTCCAACGCCATCAAGTTCACGCCCCAGGGGGGACGCATCACGGTCCGGGTCGCCCAGGTGCAGGGGTCCGACGGACTGCGCGTGCGCATCAGCGTCGCCGACACCGGCATCGGCATCGCGCCTGAGGATATCGGCCGTCTGGCCCGGCCATTCGAGCAGATCGAGACCCAGCACTCCAAAACCCAGCAGGGCACCGGGCTCGGTCTGGCCCTCACCAAGGCGCTGGTGGAGCTGCACGAAGGTGTCTTGAGCATCCAGAGCGAACCGGGGGTGGGGACGACGATCAGCTTCACCCTGCCCCTGAAACCCGTCGCCGCCGCCCAGGACCCATTGCAAGCGATGGGTCACGCCGTGGTGATGGCGTAGGCGAGGAAGCCTTAGGCGAACTCTTGATGGTGTGACCATGTGTCCTGGTGGCCGGCGTGATGTCTACAAGACGCCGCGGCCCTGGAGTTCGTCAACGATGGCGATTTCAAAAGATCATTGCGGCGCGCCTCTGACCTCGGAGAATGATGCGCTTGAAGAGGTGGCGCTGACCGTGGCGGCCAACGACCGTCTGCTGAAGGCGCTGATCTCGCTGCTGGCCATGCGCGATCCCGGCATCCTGAAGGAACTGCCGACCGTCTTCGCCCTCGCCGCCCGGGAGGATGGAGTGATCGGCGAGGCCACGGAGGCCACGTGGGAGCGGATCGGCAGCGAGATACGCACCATCCGCAGCTTTCTCGCCACCGAAAGTCCACAGGCGTATTTCGACGCCTGAGGCGCGCTTAGCGGGGATGGAGCTCCCGGCGGAACGGCGCCCAGGGCGAGATGGCCATCACCCGAAGGCTGAACCTGAACGGCTTGACTCGCGCCTTGCCCAAGGCCTGCCGGTCCGCCCAGAACGGCCTCAGGCCTACGATCGCGGCTCCGTAGGACCGCCATACGGGCTTGAACACGCCCCGCCGGACTGCGCTGCCGAGATAAAGCAGGTTGAACGCCACGTGGTAAGGCGCGAACAGCCAGAACCATCCCCCAGGCGTGTTCTTCACGAAGGTCCAGATGCGGTTGCGATGGCCGTGGAACATGGTGAAGTCCGAGGTGCGGCCCGAAATCCCTGAGCCGGCGTGGCGCACCACGGCGCCCGCAACCCTTCGCGAGGCGCCGCCCGTCGCGCGAAGGCGATGGCCGAGGTCCACGTCTTCGCAGTAGCAGAAGAAGCGCTCGTCGAAGCCGCCGGCGGCCAGGAACGCCTGCCGACGATACAGCGCCGCCGCCCCGCAGGGCGCGAAGATCTCGCCGTCTCCCGGCGCCTCGGCGGTCGGACGGCCTTCGCCGGCGCGCCAAGCCAGGCCCGCCATGTGCCAGACGTCGCCCAGTCCGTCGAGCACCATCGGGTCGTCCAGCCGTACCTGCAGCGAGCCGAAGCTCAACGCCTCGGGGTGGCGCCCTGCGGCGTCCACGAGCGCCGCCAGCCAGCCTCGGTCGGGGATCGCGTCGGGGTTCAACAGCGCCAGCAGAGGCGAGGTCGCGCCCTGCGCCACCCGGTTGTTCGCCGCCGCGAAGCCGAGATTCCCGCCCATGTCGCGCACCTCGAACCGCGCGTCCGGCAGGACCAGCCGCGCCACCGAGTCGTCGCGGGAGGCGTTGTCCGCCACCACCGCGTGGAAGTCGGCGAAGTCCTGGGCCGCCAGCGCGTCCACGCAAGGCTGCAGATAGGCGCCGCTGTCGAAGGCTACGATCACCACGGTAACGAGGGGAGTGGGCGCCATGCCCGCATGGCTTTAGCCGCCCGTGGCCGCCTTGGGGAGGGCGCAGGCTTGAGCCCGCCCGCGCCGGCGGCCATAAGCGGTCGGTCGCGTTGGAGGCGGCGCATCCGTGAAGACCATCTTCGTCACCGGCGGCGCCGGCTATGTCGGCAGCCACTGCTGCAAGGAATTCGCCGCCCAGGGCTGGACGGTGGTGGTCTACGATAACCTCTATCGGGGCTGGCGCGACATGGTGCGCTGGGGCGATCTGATTGAGGGCGACATCTTGGATCGGGATGCGCTGCATTCGGCCATCGCCCGGGTGAAGCCCGACGTGCTGGCCCACTTCGCCGCCCTCACCTATGTGGGAGAGTCGGTCGAGCGTCCCGATCTGTACTACCGCAACAACACGTTGGGCACGTTCAACATCCTGGAGGCGCTACGCGCCAACGGCGTGGACAAGATGATCTTCTCCTCCACCGCCGCCACTTATGGGGAGCCGCTGGAAGCCCCCATGCCCGAAACCCACCGCCAGCTGCCCATCAATCCCTACGGCCGCTCCAAGCTGATGGTGGAGCGGATGATGGCCGACTATGCCGACGCCTACGGCCTACGTTTCGCCTCGCTTCGTTATTTCAACGCGGCCGGGGCCAGCGCGGACCTCGACATTGGTGAGCGGCACGAGCCTGAGACCCATGTCATCCCTCTGGCGGCGCGGGGCGCTTTGCGCGACGACTACAAGTTCACCATCTTCGGCGACGACTTCGACACCCGCGACGGCACCTGCGTGCGCGACTATGTGCACGTGAGCGATCTCGGCCGGGCGCACGCGGCGGCGGCGGACTACCTGATGAAGGGCGGCGCGGCGCAATTCTTCAACCTCGGCACCGGCGAAGGCACCACGGTGAAGGAGATCGCCGACGCCATTGAGAAGGTCTCGGGCAAGCCGCTGCCGCGCACGATCGGTCCGCGCCGGGAGGGCGATCCGGGGGTGCTCGTGGCTTCCAACGCCCGGGCGCGAGAGGTGCTCGGCTGGATGCCGACCCAATCCTCCATCGACGAGATCGTGGCCAGCGCCTGGGCCTGGGCGCAGAAGGACACAGGGTCGGCCCCGTGACGAGCGATCGTCGGTTCGCCACCCTTGTCTTGGCCGCAACGTTGGGCGCCGGCGGCCTGGCGCACGCCAAGGACACGCACAAGACCAGCACGGCGACCTACACCAGCTTCGACGCCCTCACCGCCACGGTGGTCCGGCCGGACGGGCGGCGGGGCGTGCTGACGGTCCAGGGCGGCCTCGACGTGAAGGACCCGGCGCTGCATGCGCGGGTCGCCGCGTCCGAGCCGCTGTTGCGCGACGCCTATGTGCGCGCGCTCAGCGTCTACGCCGGCGGCCTGACGCCGGGGTCGCCCCCCGACGTCGACCAGATCGCCATGCGGCTGCAGCGCGCGACGGACGCGGTGATGCGGCGCCCCGGCGCGCGCATCCTGGTGGGCACTGTCATCGTCAACTGAGCCCGGCGCCGCTCAGCCCGCGGCCGCCTTGTCCATGAAGCGGGCCATCTGCAGGTCGAGCGCGGTCACGCCGCCGGCGTCATGGGTGGTCAGGGTGACCTGGACCTTGTCGTAGACATTGAACCATTCAGGGTGGTGGTCGAGCCGTTCCGCCAGCAGGGCGACGCGCGCCATGAAGCCGAAGGCGGCGTTGAAGTCCTTGAAGCGGAAATGCTTGACCAGGGCGTCGCGCCCCTCGGCCGCGCTCCAGCCGTCCAGCTCCGATACGGCCGCGGCGGCCCCGATCCTCTCCTGCGCCATGGCTTGCTCCTGCTCGCCGCCGGCTTAGAGGCTGGAGGGCTCCGGGCCAAGCGGTTCGCTCGCCGGTTGAAGCCGCAGGCTTGGTCTTCGGGAATCGGGCACGCTGGGGCTCGACACTTCCTTGAGGCCCCAGCCGATGCGTTTCCTGTTTCCGCTCGCCGCGGTCGCCTTGTCCGCGGTCATCGCCACGCCCGTCCTGGCGCAAGACCTTGCTGGCGCCCCCGAGGGGCGGTTCTCGAGCCCGCAGCCAGGCGGCGGCGACGCTCCGGCCCCCTGGGGACTAGAACGCCACCACGGCCGGGCGCATGATAAGGCCTGCTACGCCCAGGTCCGCACCTCCGCCACTTACGGCCCCCCGCCCACTGGACCCGAGTACATCTGGCGCGAGGCGCCCGCTCCGCCGGGCGCGCCGGGGCCTGTCTGGTGTCTCACAGTCCAGCCTTTTCCCGCCGGGCCGGTGATGACGGCGCCGGCGCGGCTCGGCTGGATTCGCGTGCTGTGCGCCGACGACGCCACGCCCGAGCGGGTTTCGCGCCTGCAGCGTCGCCTGCATGAGCGCGGCCTCTATAGGGGCGAAATCGACGGCCGCTATGACGAGGACACCGCCGGCGCGGTCCTCGCCTTTCAGCATGAGCGCCATATCGCCCATCGCGGCTATCTCAGCTACGAGACCATGAGCGCGCTGGAAGGTCCGCCGCCGCGCCGGTTCTACGGCGGGCCGGCGCCCACCACCTTCGAGCGCGGCTATCTCACCTGGCCCGGCAAGAGCAACTATTGGTAGGTCGGGCCTGGCCGGACTGATCCCCGGCCCCCCGCTTGCGTTATAGCCTCGAGGCGTGCAGCTCCTGGCTGCGCCCGATAATCAGCGAGGCGCGCCGAGATGATCCAGACCGACTCCGTTCCCGGTAAGCCCGGCCTGGCCGTTTCGCCCCTCGCCACGCCCTTTCCCGAGATGGGCGAGATCGCAGGCGTCGAAATCGCCACCGCCAAGGCCGGCTTCTACAAGCATGACCGGCCGGACCTGGTGCTTTTCCGCTTCTCCGAGGCTACGGCCTGCGCCGGCGTCTTCACCCAGAACAAGGTGGGGTCCGCCCCGGTGGACTGGTGCAAGTCCGCGCTGGCCCAGACCCGGGGCGAGGGGCGGGCGCTGGTGGTCAACGCGGGGTGCGCCAACGCCTTTACCGGAGAGGCCGGCGCCATGGCCACTCAGCGGGTCGCCGACGCGGTCAGCGCCGAGCTCGGCTGCACGTCGGACGCGGTGATGCAGGCCTCAACCGGCGTGATCGGCGTGGTGCTGGAATACGGCAAGATCCTGAACCGCCTGCAAGAGCTGACCGTGGAGCTCGACCCCGGCAAGTGGGATGACGCCGCGCGCGCCATCATGACCACCGACACCTTCCCCAAAGGCGCGGTGGAGGAGGCCGAGATCGGCGGGGTGAAGGTGCGGATCGCCGGGATCGCCAAGGGCTCCGGCATGATCGCCCCGGACATGGCCACCATGCTGGGCTTTGTGGCCACCGACGCCAATCTGACGCCCGCCGTGCTGCATGACCTGCTGGTTCGCAGCACCGCGGAGACCTTCAACGCGGTGACGGTGGACGGCGACGCCTCCACCAACGACACGCTGCTGCTGTTCGCCACCGGGCGTTCGGGCTCGCCCCAGATCACCGATCCGCACGACACCCGCCTGCACGACTTCCGCGACGCGCTGGAGCGCGTGTTGTTGAGCCTGGCGCAGGCCCTGGTGCGCGATGGCGAAGGGGCGCGCAAGTTCGTCAAGGTGAGCGTGAGCGGGGCGGCGTCCGCCAGTTCGGCCCGCCGGATCGCCCGCACCATCTGCGAGAGCCCGCTGGTCAAGACCGCCATCGCCGGCGAGGACGCCAATTGGGGCCGCATCGTCATGGCGGTCGGCCGGGCGGGCGAGCCCATCTCGCGCACGGCCCTGTCGGTGCGCTTCGGCGATTTGGTGGCGGCCGAGCATGGTGCGGTCTCGCCAACCTATGACGAGGCGGCCATGAGCGCCTACATGACGCGCCCCGAGCTTGAGATCGCAGTGGATGTCGGCGTCGGCGACGGGGCGGCGGTGATGTGGACCTGTGATCTCACTCACGGCTACATCTCGATCAATGGAGATTACCGGTCCTAGCGGCGCGGGCCGCGTCCGCATTGCTTTAGGCCGCCTCCGTCACCTATATGCCCTCGGTTTCCTGACGACGGGGTAGGGTGGAATGGCTCTGGATTTCACGGCCGCGCGCGTGAACATGGTGGAGAACCAGGTCCGCACCAACGACGTGACGGACCTGCCAATCCAGGACGCCATGCGAGTGGTGGCGCGCGAGCACTTCTGCCTACCCGGCAAGGCCTATCTCGCCTACGCCGAGTCCTCGATCGAATATGCGCCGGGCTACTATCTCATGGAGCCGCGCGACGTCGCCAAGTTGCTGCAGGCGGTCTATCCCGAAGCAGGCGAGAGCGCGCTCGCGATCGCGGCGCCTTACGCCGCGGCGCTGCTGGCCAGGATGGACATGCGGGTGACCCTGCGACTGCCGACCCGACAAGCCGCGGACGCCATGGCGCGCGGGCTGGACGGGCTGGGCGTGAACGTCGTGGTGGGCGACCTGGCGGCGCCGGTCGCCGAGCTCGGCGGGCCCTACGACGTCGTGGTGTGCGAGGCTGCGGTGCCGCATGCGCCACAGGCCTGGCGGGACGTGGTCGCCGTCGGCGGCCGGATGGGCGTGGTGGAGCGCGACGGTCCTGTCGGCAAGGCGCGTCTCTACATGCGCGGCGAGGACGGCCTGCTGGCGCAGCGCGAGGTGTTCGACTCCAGCCCGCATCCGCTGCCGGGCTTTGCGACCGCGGCGCGGTTCGTCTTCTGATCCGCCCGCGCGGGAGCGGGCTTCAGTGGACGGGCGCGACGAAGGGCAGGGCCGCGGTGAAGGCGGTGGTGTAGGCGGCCCGGTAGTCGAGCGTCCTGGGATAGACGCCCAGGCCTGACGCCATGTCGAAGAAGCGTTTCCAGCTCGCATCGGTCATGGCGCCGATGCCGCCGCTGGCTGCGTCCCCACCGGTCACGAGCTTGTACTGGCGCATCTTCTCTCGCGCCTGGTCCAGTATGGCCGGCGTCATTTCGGGATTGAGCTTGAGAATGAGCGCGTCGGCGGGCCGCGGATCGCCCTGCAGGTACTGCTTCCAGCCGAGCGCGCTGGCCTCCACGAAGGCCTGGACCGCCTTAGGATTGGCGCCGATCAGCCGGTTCGGCGCCAGCACCATGGCCGCATAGCCGGGGTAGCCATCGTCGGCCAGCAGGAAGACGGCCGGCGCGACGCCGGTGGCCTGGCTGATGGTGTAGGGTTCGGAGGTGACATAACCCTCCTGCACCGCGCGCGGGTCGGCGAGGAAGGGCGCGGCGCTGAAACTGTACTTGCGTACCTGCCCGTCATTCAGGCCGTATCTAGCCTTCAGCCAGGGCCAGAACGAGGTGATCGCGGCGTCGGCCAGCAGGATCGGATGTTCCTTCAGGTCGGCCAGACTGGTCACGCCCGCGTTCGCGTGGGCGATAAGCACCTGGGGATCCTTCTGGAACGCGGCCATCACCGCCTTCACCGGCACCTGCTCGGCGGCCAGGTTCATCACCTGAAAGCTGTTGGAGCCGATACCCATATCCGCGGCCCCGGTGGCGATCAGCTCAGGCACATTGGCGCTGGGCCCGCCGGGGATGATTCGGACATCGAGGCCGCGCCGAGCGTAGCCGCCGGTGGCGAGAGCCTCGAAGAAGCCCCCCTGCTCAGCCTCCGCGCGCCAGTCGGTGGCGAACCGGATGGCGGTCCGGCCCGGCGGCTCGACGGGGGCCGACGCCTTGGTGCAGGCGCACGGGACGAGCGCGCTTCCGACGATGAGGCTCAGGCCGCTGACGACTTTCGCGATCAAACCCATGCCGTCCAGTCCCCGCTACGTCACTTGGCGAGACTAGCCTAAAGCTCGAATGGGCCTAGCAAGATGGGGATTGCTGAACTCGCGCTCACCTCATGCTCGGCCTCATCCTGAGCTTGTCGAAGGACGAGGCCGTGGCGCAGGCGGCGGACGCCTGATCCTTCGACGAGCTCGGAATGAAGCGAATGCTGGCGATTGCGCCTGAATTGTCCCGCTGCGGCGGCCCGCCGCGAAAACGGCGGCTCTGTCTCCAGAGCCGCCGGCGTTCCCGCTCAGCGAAGGCCGATCGGGCGCGCCTGGACAGAATAGGCCGTCTGCTCGATCCGGGGTACGACCCGGAGCTGGCGGAGGGCTTCGGAGTAGCTGGCTTCCACGCATGTGGAGTCCACGCCGTCGAGGGCGTCGACGTTGGCGCAGACCTTCTCCGCAGCGCGGTAGATTTCCGCGCGAACGGCGCGGGGAGTCTTGCCGTCGAGCTTGACGGTGACTTGGTCCTGGGCGTGGGCAGTTCCCACCAAGGCCAGGGCGAAACCGATGCCGGTAAGTGTGCGTAGCATTTTGGGAGTCTCCGTGGGTTGGAAAACTCCTCCCTTCACCGCGTCCTTGCTGCGCGGCTGCAGCGAATTAGGGCTGCGCGCCCTGCTAAATGCAAGTGCCGATGGACGCTCCCGTCCAAGTTTGTTGTGCAGTGCAACATTATTGCGCGCTGCAGCAGCGCTTAAGCCGTCATCTCGCGCTTTTCCTCGAGTTGCAGCCAATCGCCCTCCGCCGACGCGAGGTCGGCTCGCGCCTTGTCCATGGCGCTCATCGCGGCGTCGAAGGCTTTGGGATCGCGGGCGTAGAGGCCCGGATCGGCGACCACCCCCTCCAGCCGCGCGATCTCTGTCGGGAGAGCGGCGATCATACGGTCAAGCTCCTCCAGCCGGCGCTGGTCCTTGTAGGACAGCTTGGCGAGCTTGCGCACAGGCGCAGCGGGCGGGCCCGGTCCGCTCGACGCGGCTTTCGGCGGCGTCTGCGGAAGCGCGCTGGCGCTCCCGCGGAAGAAGTCCGGGTGCTGGCGGTTGAAGTCGGTCCAACCGCCCGGGCTCTCGGCGGCGTTCCCGCGCCCGTCCAGCCCGATGGTGGAGGTCGCCAGCCGATCAATGAAGTCGCGGTCGTGACTGACCAGGATCAGCGTGCCGTCGTAGTCTGCCAGCAGGCCCTCGAGCAGGTCGAGCGTGTCCATGTCCAAGTCGTTGGTGGGCTCGTCCAGCACCATCAGGTTGGCGGGCTTGGCCAGGGCGCGGGCGAGCAGCAGGCGGTTGCGCTCTCCACCGGACAAGGTGCGGACGGGTTGGCGCAACTGGCTGTCCTTGAACAGGAACTCCTTGGCGTAGGCCGCCACGTGCTTGGACTGGCCGCGGACCAGGAGCGAATCGCCGCCGGACGGCGCCAGCACGTCCCATAGCGTCTGCTCCTCGTTCAGCTCTCCGCGGCTCTGGTCCAAATAGGCGATCTGCAGGTTGGTCCCGAGCTGGATCGTGCCTGAGTCGGGCGCGATCTCGCCGAGCAGGGTGCGCACGAGCGTGGTCTTGCCCGCCCCGTTCGGGCCGACCACCGCCAGCCGGTCGCCGCGCAGGATGCGGGTGGAGAGGTCGCGCACCACGACCTTGTCGCCCCAGGCCTTGGCCACGTGGCGGGCCTCGGCCACCCGGCGGCCGGACATCTCGCCGCTGTCCACCGCCATCTGCAGCTCGCGCGGCTGGTCCTTCATGGCGGCGGCGCGGCTTTGCCGCATGGCCTCCAGGTTGCGGGCGCGCCCTTCGTTGCGGGTGCGCTGGGCGGTGATGGAGCGGTAGAAGGTGTAGGTCTCCCGCTCGATGGCCTTGGTCAGGCGGCGCAGCTGCTCGGCTTCCTCCGCCTCCATCTTCTCGGCCCAGGGCTCGAAGGTCTTGAAGCTCTCGTCCAGCATCCGGACCTTGCGATGCGCGAGCCAGAAGCAGCGCTGCGTCACCCGCTCCAGAAAGGCGCGGTCGTGGCTGACGATCAGGGCGGCGGCGCGGGAGGAGGCGAGCTGGTCCTCCAGGGTCTGGATGGCGAAGATGTCCAGGTGGTTGGTGGGCTCGTCGAGTAGGATCAGGTCCGGCTCCTCGGCGAAGGCCCGCGCCAGGGCGGCCCGCCTGATCTCGCCGCCGGACAGGCCCTGGGTGGACTTCTCCGGGTCCAGGTCGAACTCCATCAGCTCTGCGTCGCCGCGATAGGACGGGGCGCCGCCGGCTTGGGCGTAGTCGGATAGGGTGTCGCCGGTGATCTGCGGCTCCTGCAGCACCATGGCGACCCGCAGGCCCGGCTGGACGAAGCGCTCGCCGTCGTCCGGTTGAACCAGTCCGGCCAACACCCGCATCAGGGTGGACTTTCCCGCGCCATTGCGCCCCACCAAGCAAGCCCGCACCCGCGCCTCCAACGCCAGGTCGACCCCTTCGAACAGCTGCACCGGCCCGTCGGCCAGGCGCACGCCCTTCAACGCGGCGATCGGGGCGCGGGCGGAGCTCTTGGAACGGGGTGGGGCGGGCATTGGCGTCAGTTAGGCGGTCGCGGCGGCTTCGTCACCCGTTGGCGCTAGCAACGCCGGAAGCCATATTGTACCGCATGGCTCTCAAGATCGAACATCGCATCGGCGTGTCGCGCCCGGCCGCCGAGGTTTGGGCCGTCCTCTCTGAGCTTTCCGCCTGGAAGGACTGGAACCCGATGTATCCCGAGGTGTCGGGCAAGCTGCTCATCAGCGCGCCGCTGACCGTGACGGAGAAGGTTGGGGAGCACACCGAGACCTATCCCGCCGTGGTCGCCGAATGGGTGCCCAACACCCAGCTGATCTGGACCCGCAAGACGCACGCCGGCCTGGTGCGCCACGTGCGCTATATCGAGATGGAGGCGTTGAGCGAGACCGGCTGCATCTTCTCCAACGGCGAGCTGTTCGAGGGTTTCGCGGCGCAATGGCTGGTGCCCCAGGGCCGGCGCCGGAAGCTGAAGGCGGCGTTCCGCGGCTTTTGCGAGGCGATGAAGGCGCGGGTGGAAGCCGGCCTCGGCGAGGACACCGAGGCCTGGAAGCGGGCATGATCGACGATCTGTATAGCGCCCGCATCCTGGCGCTCGCCGCCAACATGCCCCACGCCGGCCGGCTGTCGTCGCCCGGCGCCAGTTCGGAGAAGGTCTCACGCCTCTGCGGCAGCAAGGTGGTGGTGGACGTAGTGATGCAGGGCGGTCGCGTCGCCGAGTTCGCCCAGGACGTTCGAGCCTGCGCGCTCGGCCAAGCCGCCGCCGCCATCCTCGGCGAGCATGTGATCGGCGCGAGCGTGGAGGAGTTGACCCAAGGCCGGGACGGCCTGCGCGACATGCTGAAGGCGGGCGCGCCGCCGCCGCAGGGGCGTTTCGCCGACCTCGCCGTGCTGGCCCAGGTGCGAGAATTCCCCGCGCGTCACGCCTCGACCCTGCTGGCGTTTGAAGCTGTAACGGAGGCGGCGGGGGCGGCGTGAAGCGCATCCCTCGCGTTCTTGGGCCGCGACTTCGGCGTCATTGTCGAACGGCGCGTGTTGGCTCGCAGTATTTGGGCGTGCTAGCCTTCCTCCGTTCCGCGCGCTGACGTCATTCCCGCACGGGCGTTTTTGAACCCGTAGGACGTGCGCGTGCGCAACATCTATCGCGATTTGATCCGCGGTGGCCTGAGAGTCTACAAGGGCGCGATTTCTCCGTGGCTGCCACGCAGTTGCCGTTTTCTGCCGTCCTGTTCGGACTACGCCGCTTCGGTCCTGATTAGCCACGGGCCGGCGCGGGGCGGCTGGCTGGCGCTGAGGCGGGTATGCCGCTGCCATCCGTTCGGCTCGTCTGGTTATGACCCGCCGCCGGAAGGGCCTGCGGCTCTGAAGTGTGAAGCATGATCCATCTGCAATTCCCCGACGGCGCCGTTCGAGACTTTGCCGAGGGCGTCACTGGGCGGACCGTCGCCGAGGGTCTGTCGAAATCCCTCGCCAAAAAGGCCGCGCTGATCCGGCTGGACGGCGAGATGCTGGACCTCGACCGGGTGCTGGAGCATGGCGGCAAGATCGAGATCCTGACCCGCGACCACCCGGACGTGCTGTTCACCATCCGCCACGACGCCGCCCACGTGATGGCTGAGGCGGTCCAGGAGCTGTTCCCCGGAACCCAGGTGACCATCGGGCCGCCGATCGAGGACGGCTTCTATTACGACTTCGCCCGGGACGAGCCGTTCAGCCTGGACGACCTGCCCAAGATCGAAGCCAAGATGCGCGAGATCGTCGATCGCGACGCCCCCTTCCGCCGCGAGGTCTGGCCCCGCGAGCAGGCCATCGCCCACTTCGAGGCCGCCGGCGAGGCCTACAAGGCCGAGATCATCCGCGACCTAGCCGAAGACCAGACCATCACGGTCTATCATCAGGGCGCGTGGCTGGACCTTTGCCGCGGGCCGCACCAGCCCTCCACCCGCTTCATCGGCAAGGCATTCAGGCTGACCAAGCTCGCCGGCGCCTACTGGCGCGGCGACCACAACAACGCCCAGCTGCAGCGCATCTACGGCACCGCCTGGGCCACGCCCGAAGACCTCGCCGCCTACCTGCACCGCATCGAGGAGGCGGAGCGGCGCGACCACCGCAAGGTCGGCCGCGCCATGGACCTGTTCCACTTCCAGGAAGAGGCCAAGGGCATGGTGTTCTGGCACCCTAAGGGCTGGACGCTCTACCGCACGCTCGAAGCCTATATGCGCCGCCGGCTCGACACCGCAGGCTATGGCGAGGTGAAGACGCCCCAGGTGCTGGACCGATCCTTCTGGGAGAAGTCCGGCCATTGGGAAAAATACCGGGAGAACATGTTCGTCTGCGAGACCGAGGAGGGCGAGGTGCTCTCCCTCAAGCCGATGAACTGCCCCGGCCACGTGCAGATATTCAACATGGGGCAGAAGTCCTACCGCGACCTGCCGATGCGCATGGCTGAGTTCGGCGCCTGCCACCGCTACGAGCCATCGGGTTCGCTGCACGGCCTGATGCGAGTGCGCGGCTTCACCCAGGACGACGCCCACATCTTCTGCCGCGAGGACCAGATCGAGGAGGAGACGGAGAAGTTCGTCCGCCTCACCCGCCTGATCCACGGCGACCTGGGCCTGGAGACCCACCACGTGGCCCTGGCCACGCGCCCGGAGATGCGGGTCGGCACCGACGCGTTCTGGGACAAGGCGGAGGGCGTGCTGCTGTCCGCCTCCCGCAAGGCGGGGGTGGAGCCGGTGATCGCCGACGGCGACGGCGCCTTCTATGCGCCGAAGCTCGACTTCATCGTCAAGGACGCCATCGGGCGGACCTGGACCTGCGGCACGCTGCAGCTCGACTACAACCTGCCCGAGCGACTGGACGCGGAATACGTGGCCGAGGACGGCTCCAAACAGCGGCCGGTGATGCTGCACCGGGCGATCCTGGGCTCGTTCGAGCGCTTCATCGGCATCCTGATCGAGAACTACGGCGGGGCTTTTCCCCTGTGGCTGGCGCCTGTGCAGGTGGTGGTGGCGACCATCACTTCGGACGCCAACGACTACGCCCACCAAGCGGCGGACCGCCTCAGGGCGGCCGGGTTGCGGGTCGAACTCGACACGCGTAACGAGAAGATCAATTATAAGATTCGCGAGCACAGCCTGTCCAAGGTCCCCGTCATCGCCGTGGTCGGACGCAAGGAGGCTGAAACGGGCCAGCTGGCGTTACGCCGGCTCGGGTCCGACGGTCAGACGATCCTGACGCTCGCCGCCGCCGCCGATCGGCTGGCGGAAGAGGCGCTGCCCCCCGACCTCGCCCGAAAGTCCGGCGAGCCCGTCCCCCAGCCCCAGCCGGTGCTCGAGGACGCATGAACACCTACGTTCGCCCCATGAATGGCGGTCTGGTGCATCGCGCGCGCGTGCTTGACCCCCCGCTTCAGGCGGACGTCACCGTCATCATGGTGGTGTTCCGCACTGGCGAGGCCCTGGCCCAGAGCATTGCGAAGGTGTTGGCCGAACCGCGTGTCGATGAGTTCGTGATCATCGACAACGGATCCACCCCTGAAGAAGAGGCGGTGCAGGACGCCGCCGCCGGTGACCGCAGGGTGCGGGTGCTGCGCGGCCATGGCAATATCGGCTTCGCGCGCGGCTGCAACATGGGCGCACAGTCCGCCCACGGGCGGGTGCTGATCGTACTCAATCCCGACGCCTTCCTACAGGCCGGCTGCGTGGCGGCATTGGTTGAGGCCGTAGATTCGACCCCCGCACCGCGCCTGATCGGCGCGCGCATCCTTAACCTGGACGGGGCGGAGCAGCGCGGCGCCCGCCGGGGAGAGGTGACGCCGGTCACGGCCCTCCTGAGCCTCACCCGCCTGGCCCATGCCGCGCGTATCCTTGAGCGGTTCGAAATCCACCACGAGCACGACCCGGAGCCTGGGCAGCTGCTCGCCGTCCCGACCATCTCGGGCGCCTGTTTTGCCATTACCCACGAGGACTACAGCGCCCTGGGCGGCCTCGACGAGGGCTATTTCCTCCATGTGGAGGATGTCGATTTGTGCTGGCGCATGCGTCGCAGCGGCGGGCAGGTCCTGTTCGCCCCCTCGGCGCGGGTGGTGCACCTGGGCTCGACCAGCCACACCTCGCCGCTGAAGGTGGAGGTCTTCAAGGGCCTTGGTCTCGTGCGTTACTTCCGCAAGCGCGCGGATAATCCTCGTCGTCTTCTGCTCGCCTACGCCCTTGCCCCGGCGATCATGGCGGTGTCGGTGTTGCGGCCGCTCCTGCGCGGACGCCACGGCCGCTGAGGCGCCTGCCGCAGTCGCCCTGCGCCTCCGTCGGCTTCACCTTCTTGTCCGATTGCCGCTATGAGCGCGCGTGAACTCTGAAAAGCCTGTCGAGCCGAGCTTAGCCGGCGCTGTCCTGATCTCCGTCGTCGCCCCGGTCTTCGACGAGGAGGGCGCCTGCGAGGGCCTCGCACGCGAGATCGCTTCGGCGTTCGCCGGCCTGTCCCATGAGATCCTGTTCGTCGACGACGCCAGCCGTGATGCGACCCTGCCGCGCCTGAGGGCCCTGCGCGCGGAACTGCCCCAGCTTCGGGTCCTCCAGCACAGCGCCAATGCGGGACAGAGTCGGGCCATCCGGACCGGCGTGCTCGCCGCGCGCGGCGAGGTCATCGTCACCCTGGACGGCGACGGCCAGAACGATCCGGCCGACGCCCCTCATCTGGTGGAGCGCCTTTTGCAATCGGCCCCGGAGCTAGGGCTGGTGAGCGGCCGACGGGGGCGGCGCCAGGATAGCGCGGCCAGGCGCTGGGGGTCGAAGGCGGCCAACGGATTGCGCCGCCGCCTGCTTCGTGACGGAGCGGACGACACAGGGTGCGGCCTGAAGGTGATGCGCCGCAGCGCCTACCTGCGCCTGCCGTACTTTGATCATATGCACCGATTTCTTCCGGCGCTGATGTTGCGCGAGGGATTTCAGGTGAGGTTCGAGGATGTGGGGCATCGCCCGCGCACCAGCGGCCGATCCAAATACTCCAATCTTGGTCGGTTACGCGTTTCGATCTCAGACCTTGCAGGGATGGTGTGGTTGAACGCCAGGTCGCGCAGACCCGGCGAAATCCAGGAGTTTTGAGCTGGCCCTCTGTCGACTTGTCGCCAAAATGCCGCAGTGCAGGGCGGAGTCGGCCCAACCCGAAAGACAGGGCTGGCGTCCTCATACGGGCGCTGTAAGGACGGGGAACGAGGGGAAGTTTGACGCTGAGACCACCGACGGGCGCCGAGTCGCCGTCTGATTGAACCATGAGGGGCGACCCTGTGGCGAAAGTGGGCGAGACCTGGGTTTCGAGGGCTTTGTTAATCAGTTAATCTTACTTCTGGATCGAATATGGGTTTGTGTGGTCGCTGCGACACTCTGTCGTCATGCGGTTCTCGCTATAGGTTCATTAGGCCGAGGGTCTCGGCTGTGGCTAAGGGCAGAAGAGGGCTCTACATATGAAGACAACGCTTTTGGGGGGAGCCGCCCTGGCCGCGGTCCTCGCTGCCGGTGGAGGCGCTCAAGCCTCGCCATTCGACTTCCTGAACATGAGCGTGGTGTCTCCGCCCGCGCCGAACGGCTTCTATGTCGGCGTCGATGGCGGCTGGCACCAGCTGTACGACAACCACATCAGCACCCATTCCAGCAACGTCGACAGCACGGGCAACCAGTATGGTTGGGGCCTCGGCGAGGTTCATAATGGCGGCTGGGCCGCCTTCGGTCGCGTCGGCTACCAGATCACGCCGAACTATCGCGTTGAACTGGAAGGCGGCTATCGCGACCTGCAGACCCGCAGCTTCATCGGCTCGACCAACCGCGCCGCGCCGGTCGGCATCTGCGCAGTGGGTTCGACAACCCAGTGCGAGGCCCCCCATGGTCACTTCAACGTGGCCACCGTCATGGGCAACGGCATCTATGACTTCATGCCGCAGTACATCATCCACCCCTTCATCGGTGGCGGTGTCGGTGTTGCGCGCGCCGAGGTCGGTAACTACGGCCAGTTCGCCAACGTGCCCGCCGGACAGCCTGGTCAGCAGACGCTGTCGGTCAACGACAACGACGTAGCCTTCGCCTACCAGGCTTTCGCCGGCTTGAGCTACCATGCGACCCACCGCCTGAACGTGGACCTGAAGTACACTTGGCTCGACACGGCGGACATCCGCTTCAAGAGCGTGGGTTCGGGCGCCATTCAGCCCGGGAACTTCCGCGGCCACTATCACGACCAGACCCTGACCATCGGCGTTCGTTACGCGCTGGGACCGGAGCCGTCCGCGCCGCCCCCGCCGCCCCCGCCCCCGCCGCCGCCTCCGCCGCCCCCGCAAGAGCCCCCGCCCCCGCCGCCGCCCCAAGCCGAACCGCGCGAGTTCGTGGTCTACTTCCCCTTCGATCAGTCGATCCTGACCAGCGACGCTCAAGCGGTCGTTCAGCAGGCGGCTCAGTACTCGCAAGCGGGTGGTGCGGCTCAAGTGACCGTCGTGGGTCACACCGACACCTCTGGTTCGGTGAAGTACAACCTGCGCCTCTCGGAGCGCCGTGCGAAGGCCGTGGCCGACGCCCTGGTGGGTCTGGGTGTCCAACAGGGCGCTCTGAACGTCAGCTGGGTCGGCAAGTCCGATCTGGCCGTACCGACGCCGGATGGGGTGAAGGAGCCTCTGAACCGTCGCACGACCATCAACATCGTGCCGTCGAATGCGGCGCCGATGGGTCCGGCTCCGGCCGACGCTTCTGCTCCGCCGCCGCCCAGCGACGGATCGGCTCCGCCGCCTCCGCCCCCGCCGCAACAGTAAGCGGCAAGCACTACGCATCAGGAGAGCCCGGCTTCGGCCGGGCTCTTTTTTTTGTGCCTTATGGCAGGTGCTCTGGCTTCGCTCGCTCTGTTTTCATGGAAGGGATGAGGGCCGGGCGACTTTCAAGGCGACACTTGGGACTGTTCAGGCCCGCCCCGTTCGACAGTCCACGCCGCTCGTGACGCGCCGAGCGCTCACGGTGCGCCGAGTCTAGGGGGAAGCGACGCCGAACGGCATCACTTCGCCACGAGATTCAGAAGGTCGACAGAAGCTTGTGGCCGAACGCGCCGTCAGGCCGCCATAGCGTGGGCTGAGATGGGCCTCAGGCTGCGCTTGCGGGCGGCGGCGTAGAGGTTGGCCTGCTCCACCTGTTGACGGCCCGCGCGCAGCGGCGCCAGATCGATCACGCGCACCATCTCGCATTCCGCCTCGTCCCAGACGACGCTGACGTCGCGGGCGCGTTCACGCTCCTCGCCCAAAAGCAGCGCCATGTCATCTCGCGCCAGCCTCGCGGCGGTGAAACGCAAGGTGGCGCGGCCGTCGTCGTGCTCCTCGCGTACGTCGGCGTACTGCAGGACCGCGGCGACGACGCGCTCGGAAGGCGGGGCGAGCGGAATCGGTGCGGAGAACAGGCTGACGGCGGCCCTGGCTGCGGAAAAGGCGCGGGACGATTTCGGTTTGGCCATTACGAGAACCTCCAGGAAGCCGCTTGCATGCGGCCACGTTCCGCTTTTGACTGGCCGTTACGACAAAAGCGGACGTGATGACCGATGCGCCACGACAAGGCCCGTCTGCTGCTCGAGCTGGCGCGCACCCTGGCGGGTTCGGCGGAAGGGTTGACCCTGGACGAAATGGCCGAAGTCGCGGGCGTGGACCGCCGGACGGCCGAGCGAATGCGCGACCGTCTACAGGACCTGTTCCCGCAGATGGAGGCGGCGCCCGATCCGCCCACCAAGCGCTTCCGCATCCCCGCCGGGCTGGACGGCTTCATGCAGGCGCCCACCGCCGACGAACTGGCGGCGCTCGCGTCGGCCGCCAGCGAACTCTCCGCCGCCGGGGCCCAGGTCCGCGCCGCCCAGCTGCGCGCGGTGGAGGCCAAGATGCTGTCCGCCCTGCGCGCCCCCGCCCGCCGCCGCATCGCCCCCGACCTCGAGGCGCTGCTCCAGGCGGAGGCGATTGCGGTGCAGGCGGGACCTCGGCCGTTCGAGGACGAGACGGTGCTCGGCGTCATTCGCGAGGCGTTGAAGGGAGCGCAGGGTCTGCGCTTCCGCTATGGCGGCGGCTCCGCGCCCGGACGCACCCGGGAGGTGGTCCCCTACGGGCTGCTGTTTGCGCGCAGCAACTATCTGGTGGCGGCGGAGGGCGACGGCGCACCGCCCCGAAACTGGCGGCTGGACCGGATCGCCGAGGTCGAGACCACGGGGCGGCCGGCCTCGCGCCCACTGGGCTTCTCGCTGCAAGCCTATGCGGACCAGAGCTTCGGCATCTATCAGGACGACACCGAAGACGTCGTGCTGCGCATCTCCGCCCGGGCGGCGGACTCAGCCCGGCGATGGCGCTTCCAGGTCGGTCAGGTACTGAGCGAGGAGGCGGGAGGTTCGGTGCGCGTAGCGTTCCGGGCCAGCGGCATGCGCGAGCTGGCCTGGCACCTGTTCACCTGGGGCGCGGACGTCGAGGTGGTGGCGCCGGAGCGACTACGCATGTTGCTGATCGAGCAGTTGCAGACCGCGCTCGCCGCCCACCAGGGTCCGGCCGTTTCAGAGGCCGCACGCCTCAATGATGCGACGGGCGCGAGCGTCCCAGGATAAGCGCGCCTCATAAGCTGAGCGCGCCGCCGAGCCCAGTCGGTCGATCTCCACCGGATCGGCGAGAAGTCGCGTCAAAGCCTGCGTCCAGGCGTCGAGGTCCTGGGGCGTGCACAGCAAAGCTTCGCGTCCATCCTTCAGCATCGCCTCGACCGCCGGCAGCCGGGAGGCCACCACGGCCTTGCCGGCGGAGGCGTACTCGGCGAGCTTCAGCGGGGACATCCACGGCGCAAGGTCAATCCCCGACGTCCCGGCGCCGGTCACCATCTGGGCGTACGGGGCTAGGCCGATCCGGAACCGCGCCATCACGCTGCGAAGCTCGCCGGCGGGGACCCCTTCCAGCAAAGTGACGTTGGCCAGCGTGGCGGCCTGGACGGCAAAGTCGGGATTGCGGCTGGTGTCGCCAGCGATCAGCACGCGAGCGTGCGGCAGGCGTCGGGCGAGGTCGAGGACGAAGTCGGCCCCCTTGCCGGGGTTCAACCCGCCGACGTAGCCGAGGTCGTGGTCGGGGGGCGCCTCGCCCTGCAGAGCTCCGAGGTCGGCCGCGGCGGACGGCGCCACCAGGCGGGGCCCGGTGAAATGTGGCAGCTCCTCGCGCAGGCGCTGGTCGAGCGCCGGGCTGATGGCGACCAGCCCCTGCAGGCGCGGCGCTGCGAGATCAAGCAGGGCGCGCAGCCGCTCGCCCTTCCGAAGCGCCCCTATGGGGGTGTGCATCTCCAGCACGACCCGGCGGCCACGCGCCACGGCGTAGAGCGCCACCTGGGGGATGCGGGTGTAGACGACTCCCGCACCGCCTCGCGCGACCCCGGCCCAGGCCAGCGCCGGATAGCTCAACGGCCCGTCGCGCCCGCGCACTAGGTGCAGGCGCACACCAGCCGGGGAGGAGGGAGTCGCGCCGTCGGCCGCGTCGTCGCTGGGGCCGTAGGTGGTGAGATCGACCTCCAAGCCTGCGCGGGCGAAGGCTTCGGCCATGCGCAACACCGCGCCGACGTTCGCCTCGCCGGAATCGATCGGCCGATTGTGGATGTAGGCGAGGCCCATCGCGGCGCCCTAGAGCGGGATGATTTTGGGCGCAACCGCCGGCATTCGCCTCATGCCTTTCGCCCGTCGAAGGACGAGGCGTCCACCGAGCGTGCAGCGGCATCGTTCTTCGACAAGCTCAGGATGAGGCCGAACGTAAGGTCAGCGATTTCGGCCACCATCATACCGCCCTAGAAGGGCGCGGGACCGTCGGGACCGCGGGTGTCGCCACGGTCTTCGGCCGAGGGCGCCGCGCCGCCGTCGGCCGCCTGTCCGAAGTCGTCGGCCAGACCCGAATAGAAGGCGCGGCGGGAGTCCGCCGAGGCGTCCTCTCCGTCCGCCTGGCGGGCGTCCGGGTCTGCGCGGTCTGGCTCGGCGGCCGAGGCGCCAGGTTCGTCGGTCTCGTCGATGCGCGACGTCGGCGCGGCTTGGGCCTCCATCGGCGTGGGCGGCTCGAAGGCGGGAGCGGGGAAGTCGCTGACGGCGACCCCTTGGTGCGCCGCCAGCATGAAGCGCCGCCACATCTCGGCCGGCAGTTCGCCGCCGGCGACCTTTGCCATGGGGCGCGAGCGGTCGTCGCCTACCCAGACGCCGGCCACCCAGTCCGGGGTGAAGCCCACGAACCATGCGTCGCGCCAGTTCTGGCTGGTGCCGGTCTTGCCGGCGGCGGGGCGGCCGATGTCGGCCTTCTGACCCGTGCCGTGGGAGATCACGCCCTCCATCATGCGCACCATCAGCCGGGTCTTTTGGGTGTCGAACACCTGGGGCCGGGCGCTGTCGGGGTGCTGGTAGAGGACGTCGCCATGGGCGTTGGTGATCGCGGTGATGAGATAGGGATCAACCCTGTGCCCGTCCTGCTGGAACACCTGATAGGCGGAGGTGAGGTCCAGCAGGTCCACCTCGTAGGCTCCCAGCGCCACCGACAGGTCGGGCCGGGCCGGGATCATGCCGAGGCCGAAACGCTGCGCCAGCTCGGCCACCTTGGCGGCGCCGACCTGGTGGGCCAGTCGCACCGCCACGGTGTTGATGGAGCGCGCCAGGGCGTCGGAGATGCTGACCTGGCCTGAGAAGTGGCCGCCATAGTTGACCGGCGACCAGCCGCCGAAGCGCACGGGGCGGTCGGTGCGCACGTCGTCGGGCTTCACCCCGGCCTCCAGCGCTGCGGCGTAGACGAAGGGCTTGAACGCCGAGCCCGGCTGGCGCATCGCCTGGGTGGCGCGGTCATAGGCGCTGGCCCGATGGTCGCGCCCGCCCACCAGCGCCCGGATCGCCCCGTCCGGACCCAGGGCCACCAGCGCCGCTTGGTTGGCGCCCAGCCTGCGCCCAGCCGCTACGCCGTCACGCACCACTTGGGAGGCTGCCGCCTGCAGGTGCGGGTCCACCGTCAGCCGCACCACCAGGTCCGGCGCACGGTTCTGGGCCAGGTCCCGGGCGCGAGAGGCGGCGAGGTCCAGGACGTAGCCAAAGTCGCTGTCCACCGGCTTTTCGGGGACTAGGACGGGTGGGTGGGCCACCGCGTCCGCCTGCTGGGCGGCCGTGATCCATCCGTCGGCCCGCATCTCCCCCAGGATGACCTGGGACCGGTCCACCGCGGCGTCCATGTCGCCCTCGGGGTCCAGCCGCGAGGGGGCCTTGGGGAGGGCGGCCAGCAGCGCCGCCTCCGAAAGGCTCAAGGCGGACGCGGGCGTGCCGAAATAGGTCTGGGCCGCCGCCTCCACTCCATAGGCGCCGTCGCCGAAATAGATGCGGTTTAGATAGAGCTCCAGGATGTCGGTCTTGTTCAGCCGCCGCTCCAGCTCGCCCGCCAGCACCGCCTCCTGCACCTTGCGCTTCAGCGTTTGATCGGGGCTGAGGAAGATGTTGCGCACCACCTGCTGGGTGATGGTGGAGCCGCCCTGAACCACGTGGCGGGCGCCGAGGTTGGCGCGGACCGAGCGCGCGATGCCCGTCAGGTCCAGCCCGTGATGGCTGTAGAAGCGGCGATCCTCGGCGGCCAGGAAAGCCTCGGGCAGATAGGCCGGCATGGCGGAGAGCGCGATGGCCTGGCCGTGACGCGGCCCGCGCACCGCCAGCAGCGCGCCGCTGCGATCCAGGAAGGTCACCCCCGGGGGCCGGTTCAGCGACCACAGCTGCGCCTTGTCCGGGATCGTCGGCAGGTCGGCGAAGGCCAGCCGCCAGGCCCACAGTCCGCACACTCCGCCGAGCAGCAGCAGGCCGACGAGCGCGGCCAACGACGCGCGCGCCAACCGCCCGAGCGGGCGGCGGCGGCGTTCCAGGTCTACGCGGATGGGGGGCGGCGACGTCACGGCGGCGGTCTTAGCGCCTAACCCCTACATTGGCGTCAAGGCGCACGCAGGAGGTGTCGTGGCGGACCAGCCGTTCTGGCGGACGAAGACGCTCACCCAGATGAGCACGGCGGAGTGGGAGAGCCTGTGCGACGGCTGCGCCCGCTGCTGTCTGGTGCGGTTCGAGGACGAAGACACCGGCGAGATCATCCCTACCCGCGTGTCCTGCCGGCTGCTGGACGTGCACACCTGCGCCTGCACCAATTATTCGCGCCGGCGGCGCTATGTGCCGGACTGCATCAAGCTGACGCCCGGCAAGATCGACGAGCTGACCTGGATGCCGCACACCTGCGCCTATCGCCGCCTGCACGAAGGCCGAGACCTCGCCGACTGGCACCCGCTGGTGAGCGGCGATCCCTCCAGCGTGCACCGCGCGGGGATCAGCGTGTCCGGCAAGGTGGTCTCCGAGACTGCCTTCGCCGACGTGGAGGACGCCCTCGACTTCCCCGCCGCGGATCTGATGGAGGAGCCGGACGCGTGACCGCCCTGCCCCGGCTCTCCGGTCGGGCTCACGACCGAAGATCAAACGATTTTAACGTTTGTCAGATTTCGGGCGGGTTCTATATAACTCCCATAGTGCGAGAAAAAACGGCGGGAACACGATGACGGTGAAAATCCAGTCGAACCCAAACATTGGCCTGCCCCGTGAAATCGATCATGGCGCCAACAAGCCGCAATGCACTAAGTTCCGGCGCGCCCGCCGTTTAGGATGTAGAGCTACAAAGCTTCATGCCGCTCTACATCCTTGTTGCCTGCCATAAGAACTAAAATTAACATTTGATAAAGCGGGAGCCGGGCAGCTCCTGGGAGAACGGCTTCTGCGAGAGCTTCAACAGCAAGCTCCAGGACGAGCTTCTAAACCTGGAAGTCTTCTCCAGCCTCCGCGAAGCCGAGGTGTTGATCAGGAGCTGGCGGCAGCACTTCAACACCGTGCGCCCGCATAGCTCGCTCGGCTATGTCCCGCCCGCACCGGAAGCTCCAACGGTGCGGCTTGGCGACGTAGTGATCTTGGATGACCTGTCCAGTCACAAAGGGCCGCGCGTCGAAGACATGATCCAGGCCGCGGGCGCACGCCTACGTTTGCTGCCGCCCTATTCCCCCGACTTCATTCCTATCGAGCAGGTGCTCGCCGGACAGCTTCCACCCGCGGTTCTCGCCGCATAAGCTTCAATCCGGTGTCTCAAAAACCGCGGGCGGTACAGAGGACGGCCACGCCGGTGGGCTTGGCGAATGCTTGGTCGCTATCGCCTGCAGCCGCAGCCGCCGTGATGTCCGCCGCCGTGGCCGCCATGACCGCCCCAGCCGCCAACGCCGCCGCCGCCGCCGGTCCAAGTCGCGCCGCCACCGCTCATGGCGCCACCCCACGACCCGCCGCCGTGACCGCCCCCGTGGCCGCCCCAGCCGCCGACGCCTCCGCCGCCACCGCCCCAGGTGGCGCCGCCGGACTTGCCGCCCCAGCCGCCTTGGCCCCAACCGGCGCCCTGGCCCCAGCTCTGGCTCGAGGACGACGAGGTGCTGGTGGCGGTCGCGCTCGCCGAGGCAGAAGCGTTCGCCGCAGCGTTGGCATAGGCGTTGGCGTGGGCCGCGACCGACGCATTGACATAGGCTTGGCCGATCGCCGACGAGAAGGCCGACGCGTTGCCAAAGCCGAAGCCCGAACCGTAACCCTGTTCGTAGGCTCCCAGGCCAGACGACCCCCCGCCCCCGCCCCCACCGATGAAGTCCCCGCCTTCCACGACACCGCCGCCGGCATCGCCGCCGTAGAAGCCCGGACCTACCTCGGTCGTCTCGCCTTCTACGATTTCGGGAGGGGGCGGCGGGGGGTAGGCCTGCGGCTGCGCACAGACGGCGCAGGGGACCGCGCCGCCATAACCGCGGTAGCCCTGGGCGTAGCCGTAGCCGCGGGGCGCGGCGGCGACATAACCATAGCCTTCGCCGTATCGGTTCGCAGGCCCATAGCTGGGCGCCAGGTCTCGAACCGGCGCAGGACCGTAGCGATCCGGGACATAGCCCGCACCGGGCGCGACCGCATAGGCGGGTGAGGCCGGCGTCCAGGCCGCACAGCCCCCCGGCGCACACTGCGCCATCGCCGTGGAAGCGACCGCCAGGCCCCCGAGTCCCGCGACGAGCGCCGCTGCGTTCCGCGCCAACATGAAACTGCTCCGAATTGGGACGCGGCCCGAAGCCGAGCCGCGTTACGGAGGCCACTCATCAATTCCCGCGCCAAACGAAGAAGAGAGGAGGCGAAGAGGCGCGGAGGCGAAGAGGCGCGGGGATAGAGCGCCTCAGGCCGCCAGGCTGTCCACGGGCTCGTCCGTCGTCAGGCTGACGGCGGGCGAGAGCGAGGCGACGGCCAGCCGCCTTCGGTTCGGCGCCGAACCGATCGCCACGGTGGCGCGGCGCTCCAGCTTGTTCCAGCCGACTTCGGGGCCGTGCACCGCGGTGACCACGGCCTTGACCACCACATGGTACATCAGCTGGCGGTAGCCGAAGCGCTGGGCGGGCAGCCAACCCAGGCTGCCCCAGGGGGCGTCGCGCTCGAACGCCATCCCCAGCGCCGCCGCCGACAGGTCCACCAGCACGAAGGCGCCCCAATACAGCAGCGTCTGGTTCAGCAGCTGATGGTTCCACTGGGTGGGGTGCATCAGCAGGTCGTGCAGGGCGACCGCCAGGCTGAACACCACCGCAAGATCGACCAACGGGGCGACCAAGGCCAGCGCGATCTGGAACAGCCACACCTGCGGCAGGGCGACGAAGCCCAGCACCGGCTGGTTGGGGTTGAACAGGCCGGCCCTGTGCTTCCAGACGCATTGCAGGGTCCCGAACGACCAGCGGAAGCGCTGCTTCAGCAGGCCCTTCAGCGTCTGCGGCGCTTCGGTATAGGCGCGCGCCTCGGTGTCGAAGGCCACGTGCCAGCCGGCGCGCTGCACCGCAAGGGTCAGGTCCTGGTCTTCGGCCAGGGTGTCGGACGGGAAGCCGCCCAGGGGCTCGATCGCCGCCCGGCGCCACGCCCCCACCGCACCCGGCACCACGGTGATGACGCCGAGCGCCGACAGGGCGCGGCGCTCCAGGTTCTGGGCGGTGACGTATTCGAGCGCCTGCCAACGCGTGATCAGGTTCACCCGGTTGCCCACCAGGGCGTTGCCCGCGACCGCGCCGACCTCAGGGTCGTCGAACCAGCGCGCCAGCCGACCGATGGTGTCGGAGGGGAACTGGGTGTCCGCATCCAGCGCCACCACGATTTCGCCGGTGGCAAGGGCCAAGCCCCGGTTCAACGCCCGCGCCTTGCCGCCATTGGGGAAGCGGAGCAGCTGTACGCGCGGGTCGTCACCGAAGGCCGCCTGCACCCGCGCCGCCGTCGCATCGGTGGACCCGTCGTCGAGCACCAGCACCTCCAGCCGCCTCCAGCTGGAGTTCAGGATGCGCTGCACCGACGCCGCGACGACGCTCTCCTCGTTGAAACAGGGGATCAGCACGCTGACCAGCGCGGCGCCTTCGGTATCGGCGACCTCGGCGGCATGGGCGAGCTGGCGGTTGTTGCGGACGCGGTGCACCACGGCGAACACCGCCAGGAACAGCAGCCGCGCCAGGCCGAGCGCGATGGCGCTGATGAACAGGGTGCTGATCCCGCGATTGAAGTCGCGCACGATGGTGAAGGCGGCGCGATCCAGCATCAGCTGGCCCTTCTCCGTGCGCGTCGGCGGCATCGCCTGGGCCGGGCTGATGCCGGCGAGTTCCGACACCGTGGTCAGGTGGTAGCCATGGGCGCGAAGCTCGTCGATCAGCACCGGCAAGGCCGCGAGCGTGCGCGAGCGGTCGCCGCCGGAGTCGTGCAGCAGCACGATCTGGCCGCCGGTCTCGGGGTTGGCGTCCTGCAACCGGTCCAGGGTGCGCTGCACGATCAGCTGGGCGTCGGGCCGCTTCCAGTCGTCGGGGTCGATGCGCAGACCGACCGAGAGGTATCCCAGGTCCCGGGCCTTCAGCAGGGGCGCCACCTCCCGCGGGGTCGAGGGCGAGGCGTCGCCCAGATACGGCGGCCTGAAGAAGCGCATGGTGCGCCCGGTGATCACCTGGAACAGCCTTTGGGTGAGATTCAGCTGCAGCCCCATCTCGCCCGGCGAGATCTCGGCGATGTTGGGGTGCGTGTAGGTGTGGCTGCCGACGAGATCGCCCTGCATCACCTCGCGCTTCACCAGCTCCGGATGGGCCTCCATGTTCTCGCCGATGACGAAGAAGGTCGCAGGGGCCTGCTTGGCCTTGAGCACGTCGAGGATGCGCGGGGTCCAGTGCGGGTCCGGTCCGTCATCGAAGGTCAGGGCGACGTCCCCCGGACGCGCGCCCAGGCGCTGCACCACGTAGGCGGTGGGGATCTTGTCGAAGCGCTCGCCGGTGATCAATCCGCTATGGGCGTCGGTGGTCAGGGTGCGCAAGCCGGGCGTGGGCGTCGCGGTGGGATTAAGGATTTCGCCCGTGCCGTTGAAATCCACGTCCGGCGACGGCGCCATCTGGCGCAGGGGAGCGGTCTGGGCCGCGCCATAGGGCTGGCCCAGCACCTTCCACACGCCGGGGTCTTCTGAGCCCATGCGCCAGAGTGCGTAGCCCCGCGGGCGCCAGGCGTCGGCGACCCTGACCTGGTTGTACAAGGTGGCGGCGTCGAGGAACCAGACGGTGTGCGCCACCCCCGCCTCGTCGGCGTAGCTGAAGGTGGGGTTCAGCGCGGTCGGGTCGAAGTTGATCTTCGCCTCGCTGTCGTGGGCCGCCAGCGTCGCCTCGTGGAAGCTCACCCCGTCGGCCTTGCCGCCCTTGGACCAGTCGTAGCCGAAAGCGCCCAGCGCCACGACGGTGCGATCCGGGTTCAGGCTCTTGAACGCGCGCTGGAGGTTCTTCTCGTACCAGCCCTGGCTGGCTGCAGGCCCCGCCTCCCCGGTCCAGTAGTGCTCGTCATAGGCCATCAGGACCACCGTGTCGGCGGCTCGGCCCAGCGCCTTGACCGGCCATGCGGGGTCGTCGAATGGGGCGGTGACCCAGATCTCGCGACCGGACGCGTTGAAGGCCGCGTTGGCCTGGGCGATAAAGCCCGGATAGGCCGCGAGCCCCTTGGCCGACATGTTCTCCAGGTCGAACATATAGCCGGCGTAGCCCCGCTTGGCGGCCAGCTCCTGCAGGTTGGCGATCAGCCGGACGCGCGCCGCCGGATCGGTCAGCATCTGGTCGGCGGTCCGGCCGTCCCACAGCTTGTCCGAGGCGTTGTAGATCAGCGGCATCACCGCTGGCCGATGCGCGGCGCCGGCGATCAGCTTGTCCGCGCGGGGATCGGAGGTGACGTCCACGTCGCCCGCGGCGTCCTTCAGCAGCACCCACTGAGGGGCGACGATGTCGAGCCGGTTGACGTGATCGGCCAGGGACACCCGGCTCGTCTCGTCCCAGCTGACGTAGAAGCCGACGTTCAGCGGCTTGGCGCGCGAGCCGAGCGGCCCGGACGGGCGCGGGACCCGGGTCCAGACCGCGTGCGAGCGGCCCGGCGCCTGACCGACGCTGAGCGAGGTCAAGACGTGCGGATTATGGAAGGCCAGGGAAGGAATTTGCGGTGCGATGGCCAGCGTCGCCACGAAGGCGGACAGGATGGCGAACACCCCCGCCAGCAGCAGGCCCAGCGCCAGGCCCGCACGCCGGCCGCGCCGACCGGAGGGATCGTGGAAGACGAGAGAGGCCATGGCCGCTTCCGGTGCTGCATGCACGCCACGTCCAGATAACGTAGCGACAGCACAGCGATAGGCGGCGACGGCTTACGTCTTTGTAGGCTGGGGCGCCGCAGGGGATAAGCATTGCTGATCAGCCTGTTGTCGAGATCAGTCAAATTGGCGCAGCCGCCCGCCGTATCCTCCAGGCGGCGGCGCGTGCTTTCTCGTCCCGTCCATTCGGAGCTTTCCGCCGACCCATGTCGTGGCCAGACGCCATCCTGCCCCGCCACGACGCCGCACCTCCGCTCGTCTCGCGCCGCAGCCCCTCCGCCAAGCCTGCGGCCGGCGCACGGCGGCGCATGACGGGCTGGGCTCGGCGGGTGGCCGCGCCCATCGCCCTGGGGGCGGCGATGCTGATGGCGGTGACGCTGCTGATCGGGCGACCCACCGTGTTCACTGACACTGACGACTACTTCTCCCAGGGCAAGGACGTGGTGAAGGCGCTGCAGGTCTGGATCGACCAGGGCAAGCCGCCGATCAACCCCGCCGACATCGACGACCGGCTGCATGACCCCGGCGACCAGGACGAGGAGCCCGTTCATAATCAGAACGGCGCGCGCTCGGTCTATTACGGACTGTTCGTCTACGCCTGCGAGCAAATCGGCACGCTGTGGCTGCTGGCGGTCGCCCAGGCGGCGCTGGCGGCGGCCGTGGTCTACGCGCTTTGGCGGGCCGCGGCGCCACAGGCGCGCATCCGGTCTTACCTGCTCGCCATGGCGGCGTTGGCGGCGGGGTCGAGCCTGCCGGTCTTCACCGGCTTCGCCATGCCCGACCTGTTCGCGGGCTTCACGGTCGTCGCGACCCTGCTGGTCACCCTGTACGCCGATCGATACGGACGCTGGGGTCGGGCGGCGCTGTGGCTGCTGCTCGCGGCCTGCATGAACTTCCACGGCTCCAACCTGCTCACCTCGCTGGGTCTAAGCGTTCTGTCGCTGGGCTGGCTCCGACGGCGGCGCGCGCCGCTGCGCCGTCTGGCGGGCCGCGCGGGCCTGGTGCTGAGCGCCGCGCTGATCGCCGTGCTCGCCAGCCGGGCCTATGGGGTGGCGATCAAGCTGCGCACCGGCGACGACCTGGGCCGCCCGCCGTTCCTCACCGCCCGGGTGCTGGCCGACGGCCCGGGCCGCGAGTACCTGCGCCATGCCTGCCGGACAGGGCAAAAGCTGACGCTGTGCGCCTACCAGAACGCGCCGCTGGACAATACCGAGGACATCCTGTGGTCCGACGACCCTGCCACCGGCATCTTCAACAGCGCCGACTATCGCACCCGGCTGAAGATCGAGCGGGAGGAGAAGGCCTTCGCCCTGCATTCCGTCGCCTACGATCCCGGGCGCGAGCTCGGCGCCGCCTTGAAGAACTGGGGTCTGCAGCTGGTCACCGTCGGCTATGACGAGCCCCTGCGCGACCCGGCCTTCTACCTCAGCGACGAGTACTGGAAGACCACCACGCTGAGACCCCTGCTGCTGCGCGAGAAGCCCTGCAATCCCGAGGTCGGCGGCTGCATCCTGCATGTTCCGGCCGTGCTGATGTCGGAGATCGACGCCGGTGTCGCCCTGCTGGCGCTGGGCTGGATGGGCGTCACCCTGGCCACCGAACGCCGCCGCCTCCCCTCCCCCTCGAGGGAAGGGTCAGGGTGGGGGGCCGCGTCCGCCGCCGGGCACCTTCCGGACAGGCTCCCCCACCCCGACCCTCCCCGCAAGGGGAAGGAAGAAGCAGGTTCGGCCTGGCGAGACCCCACCTTGCGTGTCCGGGCCACGGTGGTGCTGATGGTCGTGGCCGTGGCGCTGAATGCGGCGGTCTGCGGCGTGCTCTCCGGGCCCTTCGCCCGCTACGAGGCGCGGCTGCTGTGGCTGATCCCGTGCGCCGCCCTGCTGCTGGCGACGGCGCGGCGGCCCGTGTGTCGCTGAGCGTCCCCGCTGACCTGGAGTCATCGGCGGCCTATATGAAGCCCGATGAGCGACGTCCTCGCGCCCCCCACCACCTTCGATCCGCCGTCGGACACCTCTGAGCAACAGCCCAGCGGCCTGAAGGGCCTGGCCCTGGTGCAGGACGAGGTGAAGCGCCTGCCCGATGCGCCGGGCGTGTACCGCATGATCGGGGCCGACGCCGAGGTGCTCTACGTAGGCAAGGCGCGCTCGCTGAAGAAGCGGGTCGGCCACTATGCGCAGGGGCGGTTCCACTCCCAGCGCATCGGCCACATGGTGGCGCTCACCCGCTCGATGGAGTTCATCACCACCGAGACCGAGGCCCAGGCGCTCCTGCTGGAGTCCAACCTGATCAAGCGGCTGAAGCCCCGCTTCAACGTGGTGCTGCGCGACGACAAGAGCTTCGCGGAAATCCTGCTCCGCCGGGACCATCCGGCCCCCCAGGTGCGCAAGCACCGCGGCGCCCACACCATCAAGGGCGACTATTTCGGCCCCTTCGCCAGCACGTGGGCGGTGAACCGCACGGTGAACATCCTGCAGAAGGCCTTCCTGCTGCGTTCGTGCTCGGACAGCGTGTACGACAGCCGCACCCGCCCCTGCATGCTGCACCAGATCAAGCGCTGCTCAGCGCCCTGCACCGGGCTGATCGAGCTGGACGATTACGCCAAGCTGGCCGACGAGGCGCATCAGTTCCTGTGCGGCAAGTCCCGCGCGGTGCTGACGCGCCTGTCCGCCGACATGACGCAGGCCGCCGAGGACATGGAGTTCGAGCGCGCCGCCAAGCTGCGCGACCGCATCCGCGCGCTGTCCGCCATCTCCATGGAGCAGTCGATCAACCCCGAGACGGTGGAGGAGGCCGATGTTTTCGCCCTGCACGTAGAAGGCGGGCAGGCCTGCGTGCAGGTCTTCTTCTTCCGGGCGGGCCAGAACTGGGGGAATAGAGCCTACTTTCCGCGGGTTAACACCATGGTGGCGGAGGCCGAAACCACCCTGGAAGGGGACTGGAAGGCCAATGAAACACCATCGGAAGAGGACCTAAGCGAGGAGGAAACGCCGGCTAAGGCGCACTCAAAGCGCACCGAACGGCCACAGATCGACGAGTGCGGCGCCATCATGGACGCCTTCCTCGGCCAGTTCTACGAGGACAAGCCGGTGCCGCGCCTGGTGCTGCTCTCCCACGACGCCCCCAACCGCGAGCTGCTGGCGGAGGCCTTCTGCGTCAAGTCCGGCCACAGGGTGGAGATCGCCACCCCCAGGCGCGGCGAGAAGCGGGAGCTGGTCGCCCACGCCCTGACCAACGCCCGCGAGGCGCTCGGCCGCCGCATGGCCGAGGGCTCGGCCCAGGCCAAGCTGCTGGCCGGCGTCGGCGAGGCCTTCAAGCTCGACGGCGCCCCGGAGCGGATCGAGGTCTACGACAACTCCCACATCATGGGCACCAATGCGGTGGGCGGCATGATCGTGGCGGGGCCGGAGGGGTTCGCCAAGTCCAGCTACCGCAAGTTCAACATCCGCGGGACCGACCTCACGCCCGGCGACGACTTCGGCATGATGCGCGAGGTGATGCGCCGCAGGTTCGGCCGCCTGGTGAAGGAGGAGGAGGCCGGCGAGACCCCGCCCCGCCCCGACCTGGTGCTGGTGGACGGCGGCGCGGGCCAGCTCGACGCCGCCCTGACCATCCTGCGCGACCTCGGCCTGCACGACATCCCCTGCGTCGGCGTCGCCAAGGGCCCGGACCGCGACGCCGGGCTGGAGCGCTTCTTCGTCCCCGGCAACCCGGCGCCCTTCATGTTCGAGCCCAAGAGCCCGATCCTCTACTACCTCCAGCGCCTGCGCGACGAAGCCCACCGCTTCGCCATCGGCACCCACCGCATCAAGCGCCGCGCCGACATGGCCAAGAACCCCCTGGACGAGATCGAAGGCGTCGGCCCGGGCCGAAAGCGCGCGTTGCTGCACGCCTTCGGGTCGGCCCGGGGGGTGAGCCGGGCGTCGGCGGCGGACCTAGCCAAGGTGGAGGGAGTGAACGAAGCGTTGGCGGGGAGGATCTACGGGTTCTTCCACAAGGCGGGGTGAAGGCGCTTCTCAGAGCATCAGCCCCGCGAACGCCGCCACCCCCCAGCCGGCCTGCAGGCCCACATTGAAGCCCGCCGTCACCAGGATCGCCGGCGCGCTTTCAAGCACCATGGCGAGCAGCGCTGGAAAGGGCGCGGCGCTGACGAAGGCCGCGGGGTTGATGCCGAGCAGCATGGCGGACGCGCCGCCGCCGCCGATCAGGCCGCCCCCGCCCTCCACGAACACCGTCGCCCCGCGAAAATCGGCCTGCTTTAGTTCCTTGCCCTGGAAAGCTTCGGTGATGAAGACGCGCCCTGCGTTCAAGAAGGCCGCCGGCGCGAGGACGCCGCTGACACCCTGGCCTCTCACAGACACCTTGATCTTGCCGATCTTGGGCAGCTTGAACCCATCGCTGAACCCCGCGCCCAGCCCTCCATAGTGAAACGTGAAGTCGATTTTCGCCGGGTCCTTCAGATAGATCGCGCCCGCCGACCCGGCGATGGGACCGACCCCCAGGCCGCCGGTGGCGGAGGTCCTGAACGTCCACTCGCTGAGGCCGCGAATCCAGATCATCTCCCCCTCCTCAGCGCGACTGCAGCGCCTGCCCCAGGGAAGAGGCCGCGCCGGCCAGCATTAGGCCCCCGAGCAGGGCCACCCCGAGGGCCACGCCCCAGGTCGCCAGCCAGGTGTCGACATTGGCGCGGGAGCGCGGCGCCGCAGGGTCGTAGCGCACCCGAACCGGCTGGCCCGCCCGATAGCCGAACACCACGCCGCCCTGAGGATAGGTCACCACCTCGCCGGCCAGGGTCGTGAAACGGATTTCCGGATGGCTCCCCCCGGCGTCAAGCCGCGTGACCACCCCTTGCGCGACCAGGGCGTGCTGCGAGAAACGCCAGCTCTGCGCCGCCATGCTCGCCGCCACGACCAGCAGCACCAGCCCGAACCCGATCCCGACGAGCGACCCCACGATCCCCGGCGAAGAAGACGACACCGGCGCCACCATCTCGACCTCCCCCTAGAAAGCGCAGCCTATAACGGTCAGCAAGCTTCGAGCCAACTTTGGCGTGTAGCGAACGCGGCCCCCCACCGCCTCGTCATCGGCGCCAACGCATGAAGCGCAAACGCGATATGGCCAGAAATCCCCTCGACGAGATCGAAGGCGTCGGCCCGGGCAGGAAGCGCGCCCTGCTGCACGCCTTCGGCTCGGCGCGGGGGGTGAGCTGGGCGTCAGCTGCGGACCTGGCCAAGGTGGAGGGGGTGAACGAGGCGCTGGCGGGGCGGATTTATGGGTTCTTCCACAAGGCGTGAGACGTGTCGGGTCGTGCGCGCAGCTCATCAGTCCCGAACGGGCTCTACCGCTCAGCCTTAAGCACACCGGATACATAGAGTGGCATCTTGGCGCCTAACGCCCGCGTGATACAGGCTCTATGTTCTTGTTACGTTCTGGACAATGCAGGACGGAAAACGAAGGATAGTCTCATGGCGGATGCTTCAACGATCACCTATACCCAAAGTGGTACCGGTGCGGTCAATCGGACGCTACTCAGCCGCTTGCATGAACTTGTCAGCGCCACCGACTTCGGCGTGGACATCACCGGCGCCACCGACTCCACCTCCGCGCTGCAGGCGGCGCTGAACTCCCTGTCCACCACCGGAGGCACGGTCACTTTGCCGCCCGGAAAGGTCAAGCTCGGCGCCATCACTATACCGGCCTATGTGACCTTGTGCGGAGCGCAGGGCTCGCTGGGTGAAAACGACGCCAATTTCGACCCCACCAATCATGGCACGGCCCTGCTGCTTACCAAGAACACCACGATAAGCTTGGGAAACTGCAGTCGCATGACCAAGCTCGGCATCTTCAACTCCAGTGTTGCCTATCCTGCAACGGCCTCTACAGCTCAGAGTAACATCAACACCTTCTCAGCATCGGGCGACGCCATCACGGTGATCGGCGACGACGCGACGGTGGAGGATGTGCTGATCATCGGGTTTAATCGCGCCGTGGTCAGCAACGCGATTGCAAACCGCCCCTCGAACCTGCCGCCTGGCCCGTCTCGCCCCACCTTCCGGCGGGTTTGGTTTGACTGCTGGTCGGGGATCGAGATCTCAGCTTGCTATGACATCGCGAGAGTTGAGGACTGCCACGGCTGGCCCTTCTATGTCGGTCATATTGCTGGCAATACGCCTGCCTTCGCTCAACGTGGCGGCCCAGCCTACTACTTCCACGACAGGGTCGATGGGGGCACGCTGCGGGGCTGCTTCAGCTACGCGCACGTTAACGGCTTCCTGCTACAGCCGCCAGCGAGCGATCCCGGCGGCCTGGGCGGGGTCACCGTTCTACAGTGTGCGGCGGACAACGACGCCAGCCTGAACGGTACGTACAACAGCGTCGGCTTCTCCGTGGGCACCGGCTTCGCAAACGGCGTCTACTTCGACGAATGCAGCTCGTCTTCGAACACCTACGGCTTCGCCTTCCACCACACGAGCGGTCGGGTGGTTGCTGGCCGGTTATCATCTGGCCAGTGCGGTGCCGTCGGACTTTATCTGGATACTACGTCCTCGGGCGTCATCGCTGTCTACGAGGCGGCAGCCTCATGTCCGACAGCGGCCGTCACCTTCGTCAACGGGGTGGGAAATTGGACGATCAATCAGGTATGCGCCTGGGACACCAACTGCGCCAACCTGTTCCAGTATAATAACGGTGACTTCGCCAAGATCCAGATCGGCGAGGTGACGCGGATCGCTACGACGTCGGCGCTCAATCTACCTGTTGGCTTCCGCCCGCTCCCTGAAAACGTGCAGAACAACTTCTACACACTTTCGCCTATGGACGCTGGCGGCCTCGTCTACAACAATGGGGGAGGTAACTACACCTATTCCATTCCGGCCAACAGCAGCGTACCCTTTCCCATCGGCACGCAGATCACCCTGGTGTGCGACGATCCCGGGTCGGGCGGCACGACGATCTCGCCCAACAGTGGCGTGACGCTGGTTCAAGCGGGCACTGGTGCAGTGGGCGGCAGAGGGCTGGGCGATAATGCGGGGCTCGCTCGGCTGCTGAAGGTCGGGACTGATCGTTGGCTGATCGAAGGTCCCGGCGTCAGCTGACGACTTAACCCCCGGTATCTATTAGGAGGGTCAGGCTCGCGTTCGCGCGAGCCTGACCTGCGTTCATCACCAGAGTTCAAAAAGCTCCAAGCGACCGGGCTTCCAATCGCCCGTCGTCACCTGTCCTCGAAGCTGTCGGGAGGCGAAGCGCTCCTTCTCCGGTCTCAACCGCCGACCCAGTCGTCCTGGGCCCAGGCGGCCCCACAACCCTCGCGCCGGCGTTCGACGGCGATGGCGTCCAGGGCGTGCTCGAACGCTTCGGCCCAGACCAGCTCGACCGGGCGGCGGCGATGGGTCCAGGCCTTGGGGAAGCGGCCGGCGTTGTGGTCGGCGACACGGTTCGCGACGTCATCACCCCGGTGGGAGCCGATGTAGTAGGCGCCGTCGGAACAGCGGAGCATGTAGACGAAGATCGCCATCAAGGGTTGAGGATGGGGGACGCCTCGTCCTTCGACAAGCTCAGGATGAGGCCGGGGAAAGGGTGAGAGGGCCGAAAGGTTGAAGCTGGAGGAGAGGGTGAGGGTGTGGTGAAGGGGGCGGGGGCGGCTTCCAGCGGGGACGCCTCGCGACTTTCCGCCTTGCTACGTTGGCCAAGGCGCCGCCGCCCGCCGTCGCCTCATCCTGAGCCTGTCGAAGGACGAGGCGTCCCCCCGCGCGCCAGGTCCTGGATCGCCGCCCAGTCGCCGCGGATCAGGGCTTCCTTCTTGGCGCGGGTCCAGCCCTTGAGCTGGCGTTCGACGGCGATGGCGTCCAGGGCGTGCTCGAACGCTTCGGCCCAGACCAGCTCGACCGGGCGGCGGCGATGGGTCCAGGCCTTGGGGAAGCGGCCGGCGTTGTGGTCGGCGACACGGTTCGCGACGTCATCACCCCGGTGGGAGCCGATGTAGTAGGCGCCGTCGGCGCAGCGGAGCATGTAGACGAAGATCGCCATGGTTGTGGAGGGTGGGGGACGCCTCGTCCTTCGACAAGCTCAGGATGAGGCGAATGAGAGGGTTCGTAGGGTTGAGGCGACGCCCCGCCTCACCCCGGCAACCGCAGCACCGCCCGCAGCCCTCCCAGCGGGCTGCGGTCCAGGGTCAGGTCGCCGCCGTGGGCGCGGGCGACGTCTCGGGCGATGGCTAGCCCTAAGCCCACGCCCTTGACGTTGCGGCGGGAGGGGTCGAGGCGGGCGAAGGGCTTGAAGGCCTGGGCGTACTGGTCGGGGGGGATGCCGGGGCCGTCGTCGTCGACCACCAGCTCCACCCCGGACGGATAGGGCGTGACCCCCAGGCGCACCCGGCCGGCGCCGTGGCCGCTGGCGTTCATCACCAGGTTGGACAGGGCGCGCTTCACCGCGTTGGGGCGCAGGCGGGCGTGCAGGCCGGGGGCGGGCTCGACCTCCAGCCCCGCGCCGGAGCGGCGGGCGGCGTCGGCGACCTCGGCCAGCAGGGCGTCGAGCGCCACCTCGCACGCCGCCTCCCCGCCCTCGCCCCCCCGTCCGTCGATACGGGCGAAGTCGAGATACTCCTCCACCATGTGCTCCATCTCGGCCACGTCCCGGCCAATGGCGTCCATGCGGGGGCTGGGCTCGGCCAGGGCGACCTCGAGCTTAAGCCGCGTCAACGGCGTGCGCAGGTCGTGGCTGACGGCGGCGAGCAGGGTGGTGCGCTGCTCGATGTGGCGGGCGATGCGGGCGCGCATGTCGAGGAAGGCGTGGCCGGCCTCGCGCACCTCGCGCGCGCCGTGGGGGTGGAAGCGGGGCGCGTCCTCGCCCTTGCCGAAGGCCTCGGCCGCCGCGGCCAGCCGCTCGATGGAGCGCACCTGGTTCCTGATGAAGATGACCGCCACGCCGGTCAGGACCAGGGTGGCGATGATCAGCTCGGTGACGAAGGCCGGGCCGCGGGCGGCGTAGACCCGGTCCCGGGGCGCGATGATGCGGAGCGCCCCGCCCCGGACCGCCACGCGGATGTCGACGTAAGCGGGGTAGCGGGTGGTGTCGACCCAGAAGGCCTCGTCCAGGGCGTCGTCGATGGCCCGGTGCAGGATAGCGTCGTTATGGGGGATCAGGGTGCGGCGGCTGTAGTTGGGCAGAGCCGCGCCGGGCTGGAGCGTGATGGACAGCGCCTGCAGCCGCTCGGCCCGGGCGGCGATGCGGGCCAGGGTTGCAGGGGTGGGGGCGGCCTCGTAGTCCTCCACGTCGGCGGCGATGTCGCCGGCGAGGCTGGCGCAGAGCTGCTCGCCCACCGCGTTCAGGTGCGCCTCGAAGAAGCCCCACACCACCGCCCCCTGCATCAGGGCGATGGGCAGCACCACGATCAGCAGGGAACGGCCGAACAGGGATCGGGGCAGCCACTTCTTCATCAGCCGCGGCCACAGCAGGCGCAGCAGGCGGCGCAGGCCGCGGCGCTCGGGGCGGAGGATAGGATCGGCGCTCATCCCCTCTCCCCTTGCGGGAGAGGGCGGGGCCCGCGGCGCGGAGCGGCGTGGGAGGGTGAGGGGTCGCGCCGCGGTGGAAGCTGCGCGATGAGGCTGGCGGCGGTGCGACCCCTCACCCTTCCCATGCTCACGCATGGGCCCCTTCCCTCTACCGCAAGGGGAGAAGGAGATGCGCGGCGCTTATCCATCAGTCCGGGGCCAGCATGTAGCCGACGCCGCGGACGGTCTTGAGGTAGCGGGGGTTGGAGGGGTCGGGCTCGATCTTGCGGCGGAGCCGGGTGACCTGGACGTCCACCGCCCGGCCGCCGTCGCTGTCCTCGTCCAGCTCGTAGCGGTCGATCGCGGTGTCGGGGCTCTGGGCCAGGCGCTTGAGCAGGCGGGCTTCGCCCTCGGTGAGGCGCACCGGCGTGTCGCCTTCCAGCAGCTCGCCCCGGGCGGGGTCGAAGGCGAAGGCCCCGAGCGTCAGCCGGGCCCCCCCGGTGGCGCGGGCGCCGGCGCGGCGCAGGATGGCCTCGATGCGCAGCAGCAGCTCCTGCGGCTCGAACGGCTTGGCCAGGTAGTCGTCGGCCCCGATGGACAGCCCCTCGATGCGGTCGTTCGGCTCGCCCCGGGCGGTGAGGATCAGGATGGGGGTGGGGTTGCGGGCGCGTATCCAGCGGGTGAGGGAGAAGCCGTCCTCGCCCGGCATCATCACGTCCACCACCAGCAGGTCGAAGGTCAGCCCGGCCAGCATCCTGCGCGCGGCCGCCGCGTCCTGGGCCACGCTGACGCGAAAGCCCGCCCGCGCCAGGAACTGGCGCAGCAGCTCGCGCAGCCGGTCGTCGTCGTCGACCACGAGGAGGTGGCGTTCGGCGGTCATGGCTACTCCGCTCATCCCGGCGAAGGCCGGGACCCGGATCATAAGGCGCAGGCCGAGGAAGGCCAGCCGATCGCTGGGCCCGTCGATCCGTCTCGGCCTACGCCGGCCCAGGCGCGAAAAGGGGATTCGGCCCGCGCGCGAACCGCGTTAGAACCTCGCCCTGCACGCGCCGGAGCCGCCCATGAAGATCGCCCGCATCGAGACCATCAAGGTTCCGCCCCGCTGGATGTTCGTGCGGGTGGAGACCGACGAGGGCCATGTGGGCTGGGGCGAGGCGAGCCTGGAGGGGCATGCGGGCGCGGTGGAGGGGGCGTTTACCGAGCTGCGGGAGCGCTTCGTCGGCCACGACCCGTTCCGGATCGAGGACGCCTGGCAGGTGGGCTACCGCGGCGGCTTCTACCGCGGCGGGCCGGTGCTGATGAGCGCGCTGTCCGGGCTGGACCAGGCCCTGTGGGACATCAAGGGCAAGGCGCTGGGGGTGCCGGTGTGGCAGCTGCTCGGCGGCAAGGTGCGCGACCGCATCCAGTGCTACGCCTGGATCGGCGGCGACAAGCCGGAGGAGGTCGGCGAGGCCGCGCGCGGGCGAAAGGCGCAAGGCTTCAAGGCGGTGAAGATGAACGCCACCTCCGAGATGAAGTGGCTAGACACCCCCGCCGCGCTGAAGGCCACCGTCGCCCGGGTGGCGGCGGTGCGCGACCAGGGGCTGGACGCCGCGCTCGACTTCCACGGCCGGGTGCACAAGCCCATGGCGCGCCAGCTCGCCGACCGGCTGATGGAGGTCAGCCCGCTATTCATCGAGGAGCCGATGCTCTGCGAGAACATCGAGGGCCTGCGCCAGATCGCCAATATGAGCCACGTGCCGATCGCGGCGGGGGAGCGGCTGTATTCGCGCTGGGACTTCAAGCGCTTCTTTGAGGAGGGCATCTTGGACATCTGCCAGCCCGACGTCTCCCACGCCGGGGGCATCAGCGAGACCCGGCGGATCGCCTCGATGGCGGAGGCCTACGACATCGCGCTGGCCCCGCATTGCCCGCTCGGCCCCATCGCCTTCGCCGCGTGTCTCCAGGTGGTGGCCGCGACGCCCAACTTCGCCATCCAGGAGATGAGCCTGGGCATCCACTACAATACCGGCGGCCACGACCTGCCGACCTATCTGGCCGACCAGAGCCTGATCGCGCTCGACGACGGCTATGTGCAGGTGCCGGAGGGGCCGGGCCTAGGCGTGGTGCTGGACGAGCAGGTGATCGCCGAGGAGGCCAAGGCCTACGCCAGCTGGTCCAACCCGGTGTGGCGCAACCCGGACGGCGGCTTCACCGAGTGGTGAGGCGCGACCAGGGTTAAGACGCGCCAACCTAAAGACTTCACCGGGCTCTAACGTTTGGACGTCAAGGTGAGCATGACCTCCCGCCCCTCCGGCGTCATCTGGTCATGGACGTTTGATGTCGTCAGCCCTGGCTTCAACCCGCCGCAGTTGCAAGCGGCTCGTCGCCGTCGCCCGCAACGCGATGGCGGACCGCCGCGGCGCCCTCGCCCTGACCTTCGCGCTGCTGCTGCCCTTGCTGATGCTGGTGATGGTCGGCGCGATCGACCTGTCATCGATCGTGGCCAACAAGAACCACCTGCAGGACGCCACCGACTCCGCGGCCCTGGCGGTCAGCGCCGCGACATCGGAAACGCCGACGATCCCGGAGTCCACGCTGAAGACCCTGGCCACCAACATGCTGAACGCCAATTTCAAGGTCGGCACGGTGGCCCTGACCGACTTCCACGTCTGCGCCCCGTCCCAGAACGACTGCACCACCGGGTCGGGCCAGACGATGAAGGCGAACACGGTCGCCCTGACCACCACCACCCAGGCGCCCTGTTATGTCGCGGCGATCCTGCCGGGCGTGTGCAACAGCAATGGGTTGTCGCAGGTGGTCACCGTCTCCAACACCTCCAACATCGGCATTCCGTCCAATATCCAGATCAACATGCTGCTAGACGTGTCGGGCTCGATGATTGTCGGTTCCACGCCGAACGACGTTCAGGCGGTGGAGACCTGGAACAACAACAACGTGAACTGGGCCAAGGTCAATTTCGGCGGCGACTCCAGCCAGTCGCGCCCGTGCGCCTTCGCCTGTCACGACGAAGGCCCGAGCTCCAGCGGCGTCAACGGCCCCACCACGTCAGGTTCCGCAAACTCCGACATGCAGGCCGGCCAGACCAACGCCCACGCCGCCGGCGCCACCACCCGGTTCGACGTGATGCTCTCGGCCGCCAGCAACCTGCTGACCCACGTCCAGAACGAAGTCGGCGGCAATACGCAACTGGCCAAGAACAGCTATTTCTTCAACGTCTCGACCATCGCCGACAGCCTGACCCAGGTCTACAAGGCCACCGCCGCCAACGACTGGACCGACCCGTCCACCGCGATCAAGAAGCTGTATGTGGGGCTCGACACGCACCTGAACGCCAACATGCCGACCTTCGCCAGCAACATCGGGACCAGCGGCAATGGCGCGACAACCGCCGCGCCGATCAAGTTCGTGATCCTGGTCACGGACGGCCTTCAGTCGGACTTCTACTCAGACTTCTACAGCTGCACCAGCGCGACGCCGGACACCCCCTGGGACGTGCCGGGCTACTACGGCGCCAACTCCGCCTCTCCGAACTGGTACGGCTATTACGAGACCGGCTGCTACGCCGCGCCGATGGTGACGACGCCGTGCGCGACCATGAAGAGCAACGGCGTCATCGTCGCGGTGCTCGAGACGCCCTATGTGCCGCTCACCGGACAGGACCCCAACGAGCAGTACCTGTACGAGACCTGGGTGCGCCACACCATCTATCCGGGCGGGCCCAACAGCTCCAGCACGGTCAGCGCGGCGCTGCAGGCCTGCGCCAGCTCCGGCTACTATTACCAGGCCTCCTCATCAGACCCGACCACGATCTCGCAAGGTTTCGTCACCCTGACCGACAAGTTCCTGGCCTCGACCAACTTCATCCGCCAGTAGCGGCAAGGCCGCTCAGGCGCGGATCTGTGGCTGGAGCGGGATGGCCGCGGCTTTGAGATGCTCCCCTTTTTGGGGGAGCTGTCGGCGAAGCCGACCTAGGGGGCTCCAGTCCGGAAAAGGCGCCGCAGCCCCCTCCATCAAGCTCTGCTTGGTCCCCCTCCTCCAAAAAGGGGAGGATCAAGTCTCCCCCTTCACCCTGTCCTACAGCCCAAGCTCGCTGAGCCCCGGATGGTCGTCGGGCCGGCGGCCGGGCGGCCAGTGGAACAGGCGCTCCGACTCCGCGATCGGCAGGTCGTTGATGCTGGCGATGCGGCGCGACATCAGGCCGGCGGCGTCGAACTCCCAGAGCTCGTTGCCGTAGCTGCGCGACCAGGCCCCCGCCGCGTCGTGGGCCTCGTAGGCGAAGCGCACCGCCATGCGGGTGTCGGAAGAGCCCCAGACCTCCTTGATCAGGCGGTAGTCCAGCTCCGCCGCCCACTTGCGCGTCAGGAAGGCGACGATCGCGTCCCGCCCCTGCAGCATCTCCGTCCGGTTCCGCCAGGCGCTGTCGACGGTGTAGGCCAGCGCCACCCTGGCCGGGTCCCGGCTGTTCCAGGCGTCCTCCGCCGCACGGGCCTTCAGCGCGGCCGTCTCGGCGGTAAAGGGCGGCAGCGGCGGGCGGGGGGCGTCGGCCATGCGGGTTCAGCCCCCGGCCTGCGCCTTGCGGCGCTGGCGGAAGGCGTGGAGCAGGGGTTCGGTGTAGCCGTTGGGCTGGTCCAACCCTTCGAACACCAGGGCCCGCGCCGCCTGGTAGGCCAAGCTGTCGCCCTCCCGCCCCGCCATCGGCTCGTAGAGCGGGTCGCCTGCGTTCTGGGCGTCGACCTTGGCGGCCATGCGCTCCAGGGCGGCGTCGATCTGCGCTGGCGTCGCCACCCCGTGCAGCATCCAATTGGCCATGTGCTGGGAGGAGATGCGCAGCGTCGCCCGGTCCTCCATCAGGCCCACATCGTGGATGTCGGGCACCTTGGAGCAGCCGACCCCCTGGTCCACCCAGCGCACCACATAGCCCAGCACCCCCTGGGCGTTGTTCTCCAGCTCCTGGCGCACTTCCTCTTCGGACCAGTTGCGCCCCGGCGTCGCCACGGGCGCGGTGAGCAGGTCTTCCAGGGCGGGCGTGGGCTGGCCCTGCAGCTCGGCCTGACGCGCGGCCACGTCCACCTCGTGGTAGTGGGTGGCGTGAAGCGTGGCGGCGGTCGGGGAGGGCGTCCAGGCGGTGGAGGCGCCGGCGCGGGGGTGGCCGATCTTGTCGCGCAGCATGTCGGCCATCTTGTCCGGCGCCGCCCACATGCCCTTGCCGATCTGGGCCCGGCCAGCGAAGCCCGCCGCCAGGCCGATGGCGACGTTGCGCGCCTCATAGGCGGCGATCCAGGCCGAGGCCTTCATCTCCGCCTTCGGGATCATCGGCCCGGCGCGCATGGAGGTGTGCATCTCGTCGCCCGTGCGGTCCAGGAAGCCGGTATTGATGAACACCACCCGATGGCGGACCGCAGCGATACAGGCGGCGAGATTGGCGGAGGTCCGCCGCTCCTCGTCCATCACCCCGACCTTGATGGTGTGGCGCGCCAGGCCCAGCAGGTCCTCCACCGCGTCGAACAGGGCGTCGGTGAAAGCGGCCTCGTCGGGGCCGTGCATTTTCGGCTTGACGATGTAGACCGAACCCGCTGCGCTGTTCACGAACCGGCCCAGCCGCTTCAGGTCGTGCAGGGCGCACAGGCTGGTGACGATGGCGTCGAGGATACCCTCCGGCCCCTGCGACCCCTCCGCCAGGTACACCGCGGGCGTGGTCATCAGATGGCCGACGTTGCGGATGAACAGCAGGCTCCGGCCCGGCAGGGTCAGCGCCGATCCGTCCGGGGCGGTATAGGTGCGGTCGGGCTCAAGCCTGCGGGTGAGCGTGCGCCCGCCCTTGTCAAAGCTGGCCTCAAGCTTGCCCTGCATCAGCCCCAGCCAGTTGGCGTAGGCCTCGACCTTGTCATGGGCGTCCACCGCGGCGATGGAGTCCTCCAGGTCCACGATGGTGGTGAGCGCCGACTCCAGGACCACGTCGGAGACCCCGGCCGGGTCGCCGGCGCCGATGGCGCTCGCCCGGTCGAGGACGATCTCGATGTGGAGGCCGTGGTGCTGCAGCAGGATGGCGCTGGGCGCTTCGGCCTCGCCTCGATAACCCGCGAAGGCCGCAGGGTCCTTCAGCGCAGGAACGAGCGCGCCGTCGTGAACCGAATAGCCCGTCACCTCGGCATGTGAGCCTTCGGCCAGGGGCGCGGCGCGGTCCAGGAAGGCCTTGGCCCAGGCGATCACCAAGGCGCCGCGCCGGGGGTCATAGCCCCTGCCCTCGGCCGCCCCCGGTATCGCGTCGGTCCCGTACAGTGCGTCGTAAAGGCTGCCCCAGCGGGCGTTGGCGGCGTTCAGCAGGAAGCGGGCGTTCAGGACCGGCACCACCAGCTGCGGGCCGGCCAGGGTCGCCACCTCGGCGTCCACGCTCGAGGGGTCGATGGTGAAGGGCGCGGGCTCCTCCACCAGATAGCCGATCTCGCGCAGGAAGGCGGCGTAGGCCTGCGGGTCGAGCCCCTGCCCCCGGCGCGCCTCGCACCAGGCGTCGATCTGGGTCTGCAGGGCGTCGCGGCGGGCCAGCAGGGCGCGGTTCTCCGGGGCGAAACGCTCGAAGATCTCAGCCACGCCGGTCCAGAACGCGCCGGTGTCCAGGCCCAGGCCCGGCAAGGCGGCCTGCTCGATGAAGCGGACCAGCGGTTGCGCGACCTGAAGCCCCGCCTTGTCGATGTAGCCGTCCATCACCCGCTCTCCTTGCGTCTGGGCGCCGTATAGGGGAAGCGGGCGGGGATCGGTAGGCCGGGCTGGTCCTCCGCCCTATGATCCCCTATCAGCTCCCGGCCAGGGTCGCGGCGCCGCACCCGAGTCCGCCGACCTTCGAGCCGCCCGTCCAATGCGCGTATGCTTCACCCAGACCGCCGACCCGGTGCAATACCGGCCCTATCTGGAGCAGAGTTCGCGCAGCGTCCTGGCCTATTGCCAGCGCCACGGTTTCGCCTACGAGGCCTATACGGGGGTGAAGCGGGGCGACTGGCCCTGGCAGGCCTCGTTCAACCGCATCTACCTGCTGCAGGACCTGCTCCGCGGCGGGCGCTTCGACTGGGCGGTGTACATGGACGCCGACGCCTTCGTGGTGGACCTGGGCTTCGACCTGTCCGGCTATCTGGAGCGCCACCGGGGCGCGGCCCTGATCGCCACCTCGTCCCGGGTGAGCGACCAGTGGTGGGACGTGAACGATGGGGTGCTGATGGTGAACCTGCGCCACCCCGCCACCCCCTGGCTGCTCGACGGCTGGCGCACCGCGTTCGAGACCGCCTATGACGACGCGCTGCTGCGCGACACCCGCAGCTGGAGCAATCCCGACGACCAGGAGATGCTGCAGTGGCTGCTGCGCGACAACCCCGCGCGGCGCGCCGACGTGGCGCAGGCCTCGCCCGCCGTGCTGAACGCGCCCCGGGCGCGCTTCATCCGCCAGATGCTGCGCTCCCACTTCTCCACCCCCGAGATGCGGCTGCAGGCGCTGCGGACCGCGGTGGACGAGGCGCTGGAGCGCGGCCACGACACCGAACACCCCTCCCGCGAGACCCAGATCCAGCAGGCGCTCAGCCTGCTCTACCGCGCCACCCTGCGCCGGGACGTGGACGACTACGGCCTGGAGCACTTCGGCCTCGTGCTGAACAATATCGGGCTGGAAGCCGGGGTGCTCTACACCCTGGAAAAGATCATGGAGAGCCCGGAGTGGCGCGGGACCCTAGCCGAGCTGGCGCCCGCTCACCTGTAGGCGTGCGCCCAGAGCCGGCACTCCATCCGCTCCCAACCCTGGTCGTAGCCGTTGGTGTCCCAACCGTAGAGGAGCTCCACCCGCCTGAAGCCGACCTTGAGCAGGGCGTCGCGGAGCGCGATGGCGCTCGGCGCCCAGAGCGTGGTGTTGTCGCCCCGGCCATCGCCCGGTCCGTAGAAGTGCCAGACCGAGCTCGCCAGGCTCGCGCAATACTCCATCCCCAGCGTCTCGACGATCAGGGTCTCCCGCGTCAGCTCGAACGCGCGCCTCAGCAGGGCGATGGGGTTTTCGTGGTGATACAGGACCCCCAGCAGCAGCACGATGTCGTGCGGCTCCAGGGGCGTGGTCTCCACCGGGCCGAACACGGGCTCGACCTTGCTCCCGAGCACGGCGCGGGTGTGGTCGAACAGGACGCGCCCGGGCTGGCCCGCCGGGTCGTTGATCGGGAAGGGCGCCAGATAGCTCTCCGGCGCCAGACCCTGCGCCTGCTGCTCCACCTGCCAGGCCCAGACCAGCGGATAGTTGACCATCCAGGAATAGTAGTCGTTGGAGGTGACGCGCTCAGCGCCCCGCCGCTCGGCCTCGAACGAGAACCAGCCGGCATAGGCCCCGATGTCCAGCACCGACTTGCCCTGCAGGTCGGGCCAGTGGATCCTCAGCATCTCGCGCGCGGTGATCAGCGCGGTCTTGGGGTCGCCCGGCAGGAAGGCGTCGCCGGTGTCCACCGAGTGGAAGAAGGTCCCTTCCATCTCGGGCGTCCCGAACGCGGCGAGATCGGCGCCCTCGCTTCGCAGCAGGTCGCGCGGCCGCGCCTGACGGATCACCGACACCGCCAGCGCCTCGCCGCGCTCACCTTCGCCCCGGCCCATCAGCGCCTCGGCCCGCCAGAGGCGGACGCTGAGGTTGTCGGGCAGGGCGGTCGCGGCGCGGTCCAGCCCCTCCGTCAGGGTCGCCAGATCGCCGGTGGGCGCCAGGCCCGGCCGGCGACCGGTGATCTCCACGATCACATCCAGCGCCTCTGGCGCCTCGCGCTCGCCGAGCGCCGCCAGCGCGGACGCCAAGTGCAGCCTGTCGCGGTAGTTGCGGGTCAGCGGATTGCCCGGATGACCCGGCTCGAACGGCGGTGGGGGCGGGGGCGCAGGCGGCGGGGGATTGATCAGGCATTCCAGGCGTCGCTTGACGCTAGCGAGTGTAGGCACGCGCAATCTCACCAACCTTGCAGGACCGGCCTCTGTCCCTGACGCCGCTACTTCGCCCCGTCCAGGGCCCGGGCCTCTTCGGGCAGCATGACCGGGACGCCGTCGCGGATCGGATAGGCCAGGCCCGCCGCGCGGCTGATCAACTCGTGGGCCTCGCGGTCATACTCCAGCGGGGTGTGGGTCACCGGGCATACCAGCACCTCCAGCAGCCGCGGATCGACGTCGCCAGAACGAGGCGCGGTAGAACGGGGGGCGGTGTCGCGGGTCTTGCCGGGGGAGGAGGCGCTCATGGCTGGTCCTTATTGCATGGAGGGGGCTTCGTCATCCTCGGCCAGCCCTCCCGCCGCGCCCATCTGCAGCAGCGCCACCAGCACCGCCCGGCGATCCTCCACCGCCACCGCCTCCAGCAGGGCCTGCTTTTCCGCCGTCTCGAACGGCAGGGCCATGGACAGGCTGTTGGTCAGCGCCTCCATCGGCGCCTCCTTGGCCTGGCTCCAGTCCAGCTCCAGCCCCCGTCCGTCCAGATAGGCCTTCAGCGACGCCAGCAGCTCGGGCCGGCCGGGCTCCAGCTCCGCGTCGTCGAGCGCCTCCAGGTCGGCCTCGAAGGTGGCGTAGTCGGCGCGGACCTGGCGATAGGGCGTCTGGGTCGACGGCTCGGCCACCAGCCGAAAACGGCAGACGCCGGTGAGCGTCAGCAGATAGCGCCCGTCCGAGGTCTCCGCATAGCTGGTGATCCGCCCCGCACAGCCCACCGCCGCCAGCGCCGGGTTGTCCTTGGCCCCGCCGGCCCGGGTCTGGATCATGCCGATGATCCGCTCCCCCGCCATGGCGTCGTCGATCATGTTCAGATAGCGCGGCTCGAAGATGTTCAACGGCAGCTGGCCGTGCGGCAGCAGCAGCGCCCCATCCAGCGGAAAGATCGGGATCAGCTGGGGCAGGTCGGCCGCGTGGCGATAGCTGGCCATCGCCTCCACCCTCACGCGAACAGGATGGAGGAGAGGCGCTTGCGACCCGATCGCGCCACCTCCGACATCGGCCCCGCCGCCTCGAACACCGTCAGCAGCTGCTTGCGCGCCGCCTCCTCGTGCCACATCCGGTCCCGCTCCAGGATGGTCAGCAGGTGGTCGGCGGAGGCGTCGAAGCGGCCCTGGCCGGCCAGCAGCTTCGCCAGCTCAAAGCGCGCCTCGTGGTCGTCGGCGTCGGCGGCCAGGCGGCTCTCGAAGGCCTGCGCCTCGGCGGACGAGCCCGGCGCATCGGCGGAAAGCGCCAGGGCGGCGCGCACGCTCACAAGCTCCGGGTCCTTGGCGTCGGCGGGGGCCATGTCCACGACCTCGCGGGCGCGATCAGCGTCGCCCCCGGCCAGATAGCAGCGCGCCAGACCCGCGATGGCCTTCACGTTGTCGGGCTCGGCCTGCAGCACCGCGGCGTAGGCCTGGGCCGCGCCGCCCATGTCGCCGACGTCCAGGCTCTCCTTGGCCATGGCCAGCATCTCGTCCGCGTCGGACGGACCGGCGGGGCCGGCGAGCCGGTCGACGAACGCCTTGACCTGGCTTTCGGGCAACGCGCCCTGGAAGCCGTCGATCGGCTGGCCGTTGTCGAAGGCGTAGACGGTAGGGATCGATTGCACCTTGAGCTGGGCGGCGATGCGGGGGTTCTGGTCGATATCGACCTTGACCATGCGCACGGCCCCCTTGGCGGCGCGGACCGCACGCTCCAGGGCCGGGCCCAGCTGCTTGCAGGGGCCGCACCAGGGCGCCCAGAAGTCCACGATCACCGGACCTGCGCGGGACGCCTCGATCACGTCGGCCATGAAGGTGGCGTCTGTGGCGTCCTTGATCAGCTCGTCGTCGCCGGCGCCCACGGCGGGGCCGGCCACGCCGCCCGGCTGGGCCATGGGCTGGGGCGGCGGCTTGGGCGCGAAGCCCACCAGGCCGGGGGGAGCGGCGGCCGGGGTCGCGCCGGGACCGCCGGGGCGGGTCTTGTTGCCAAGCATGGTGGGTTCTCTTCCTGTGGCCCGTCGCCGCTAAGATGGGCCACGGGCTCGCGGCTCGCAATCGGCCCGGCGATCTTCTCCCCGGCGCCGCGGGAGAGACCCGGCCTCACCAGGCCAGTTCGCCCATCACATAGGTCGCGCTCGCCCCCACGCCGGCCAGCAGCGCCTCGGTCCGCGCCAGCGAGAGCTGGCCGTCCGCCTCCACCACCTCGCCCGCGTGAACGCCGCTGGCGGCGGTGAACAGCACGTCGAGCCCCTGGGCGTTGGCCCCCTCCACATCGGTGCGCAGCCCGTCGCCGAGCGCCAGCAGCCGCCCCCGGTCCGGCGCGCGGCCGAGCCGGCGTTCCGCCTCGGCGTAGGCGAGATCGTAGATCGGCGCATAGGGCTTGCCGGCCATCACCACCTCGCCCCCGAACTCGGCGTACACGTCGGCCAGGGCGCCGGCGCAGTAGATGGTCTTGTCCCCGCGCTGCACCCGCCGGTCGGGGTTGGCGCAGACCATCACCAGCCCCCGGTCCACGCACACCCGCAGCCGGGCGCGGAAGTCGTCCGGCGTCTCGATGTCGTCGTCGAACAGGCCGGTGCAGGAAACGAAGGCCGCCTCTTCCGGCACCTCGGCGAACCTGATCCCGGTCCCCTCGTACAGCCCGGCGTCGCGCATCGGCCCCACCGCCCAGGCCGGCCCCGGCGCGCGCGCCTTCAGCTCCCGCCACGTCGCGTCGCCGGAGGTGACCACGCTCGTCCAGGCCTCGTCCGGCACGCCGAGCGCCGCCAACTGCAACGCCACGTCCCCCCCGCGCCGGGGCGAGTTGGACACCAGCACCACCGGCCCCCGCTCGGCCCGAAACCGCGCCAGCGCCGCGCACCCCGGCACAAAAGGCGCCCGCCCGTTATGCACCACCCCCCACACGTCACAGAACAGGGCGTCGTAACGCTCGGCCACCTGATGCAGGCCGGCGAGCAGGCGGGGCGTGGTCATAGGGCGGGGCGCTAGCGGGCGCAGACGCCAGGGTCAACGGCGAGGCGTCATCCGCAGGACGCCATCTCTCCTCCCCCGTGGCGCGGGGAAGGTGGCGGCGAGGCCGACGGAGGGGGCGTCCCCACGGTCAAGGCCTGAAGGTCGAGGATCACCCAACCCACCACGTCTCCAACCCGCCCGCCCGCGACGTCCCCTCCGTCACGGCGCAGATCGCGCCGCGCCACCTCCCCCGCTTCGCAGGGGAGGAGAAGACGCTGCACCCTCTCCTGATCCCCTCCCCCAGCCCCAGCCCCACCCCTGCGCTCGACGCAGCCGCGGGCCAGGTCGAACTTTGATCGAAGGGACGCGCCCCGCGTCCCGACGCCCACGCGTCAGCCGCCGCGTGGAAGGCGCGGGTCAAGGTCGAACCTGCAAGGCTCGCCCGCGGCACGCGGGTCGCCTTGACGCGCCCGAGCACGGTGGCGCACCATGTCCGCTTGTGGGCGTAAGGGTCAGGGCAGTCTTCGACCCTGAGCGGACCCCCGCTTATTCTTCCAGCACGCCAAGAGGGATCGTGCAGAAGCCCGACCGTCTGGCGTGTTCGGCGACGTCACCGCCTATATGCTCGGCGACAGAACACATCCGCTTAGGAGGGAGCTCGACCAAGCCAAACGGAGGGGCTCTGGATTGAACCTGACGGGCGAGCAGATCACTCAATGGCCTTGCATAAGGTTGAGCGACGGTTCCAGCCATTCCGAGGGCGAAGGCTAGCCCATAGAGCTTGTCGCGGTCTTCGATCGTCACAACTCCGGTGCTCCGAGATCTCAGTAGAAGGCCGTCCATCATTTCCTGAATTCGGGGGAGCGCGAGCGCCGGCCGCGCGGCGGCGGCGATCTGTGCTGCGCCGACCCCAAGTTTGCTGGACGTCGACATTTCAGAGAGAGCGCGGGACAACCATGGAGAGGCGACCTCGCCGTACTCGGCGAGCACAAGCCGGGCGTACGGCCGGAGGTCATGACGCAGAACATTGCTTGGTATCTCGCTATCATTGAAGGCGCTTCGCGCTACGGCCTGAACGATCCTGGGGTCTCGGGGACCAAGTTGCTCCGCTAACGCCAGCTCATCCTCGAATAGGAACGGCGCGTCGAAGACCCCGGCCTTCAGAGCGGCGTTCGAAATCTCTTTGAACATGTCAGCGCGCGCGCACCTCGGTGAGGAAAGCTTCTGCTGACTCGGTACTTCGTCTCTTGTCCCTGGATGGGCGAAATATGAAACGGCGCTGTGGCTCGCAGGGCTCCATGTATAATAAGGAAAATCCTCAAGTACCCCAAACATTGCCTCGTCCTGGCGTCGTTCGATTTCAGTGGACGGAACGCATCGGAACGGAGTGGCCCAGAGCGGGGCGCGCAGCCTGTCACCATTCGCTTGAACTTCTGCGACTCTCCGACGCTGGACGTTGCGATGGGCGGTGATGAGATGGTCGCGAATAGAGAAGCCGCTAACGCCGCCGACGATCAACATCGCGGCTAAGATGAGTAAGAAGGTTCGACGGCGCATAACTGCGGGATAGCAGGTTCGAGTTAACGTCCAGCTTGCAAGGATGATCTGCAACGGTCCGGGTTGAACGGCAGAAATCCACCCTCAGCAGACGCACAAATCGTCCGCTCCCGGGAAGAAGGCTAATCAAATCCGGCGCAAAGAAAAGGGCGCGGACCTCACGATCCACGCCCCCGATCTTCAGCTCCAGCGCCGTCCTATAACGACCGCGCCACCGTCTCCACGGTGAAGCATTCGATCGTATCCCCGACCTTTATGTCCTGGTTCAGGTAGTTCATGCCGCATTCGTAGCCGCTCGTAACCTCGGCCACGTCGTCCTTGAAGCGGCGCAGCGTCTGCAGGTTGCCGAGTTCGACCACCACGATGTCGTCGCGCAGCACCCGGACCTTCGCACCGCGCCGGACCACGCCTTCGGTGACGCGACAGCCGGCGACGTTGCCGACCTTGGTGATGTTGAACACCTCCAGCACCAGCGCATTGCCGAGCCAGGTCTCGCGCTGGATCGGCGACAGCATGCCGGACAGCACGCCTTTGATGTCGTCGAGCAGGTCGTAGATGATCGCGTAGTAGCGGATCTCCACGCCCTCGCGCTCGGCCAGGTCGCGGGCCTGTTTGGAGGCGCGGACGTTGAAGCCGATGATCGGCGCGCCCGAGCCCTTGGCCAGCTGGACGTCGCTCTCGGTGATCGCTCCGACCGCGGAGTGGATGATCCGGGTCCGGACCTCCTCGTTGCCGAGCTTGTCCAGGCTGCTGATGATGGCTTCGGTGGAGCCCTGCACGTCGCCCTTGACGACGAGCGCCAGCTCCTTGACCTGCTTGTTCTGCAGCTTGGCCATCATCTCGGCGAGCGAGGCCGAGGCCCCGCCGCCGCTGATCTGCTTCTCGCGGCGCTGGCGGATGCGGTATTCGGTCAGCTCCCGGGCGCGGGCCTCGCTCTCGACGATGGCGAAGGGCTCGCCGGGCGAGGGCGCCTGGTCCAGGCCCAGCACTTCCACGGGTTCGGACGGTCCGGCCTCGGTCACCTGCTCGCCACGGTCGTTGACCAGGGCGCGCACCTTGCCCCAGGCATGGGCGGCCACGATGATGTCGCCGCGCTTCAGCGTGCCGCGCTGGACCAGCACGCTGGCCACCGGACCGCGGCCCTTGTCCAGCTTCGCCTCGATCACCGTGCCCTCGGCGGAGCGGTCGGTGTTGGCGCGCAGGTCCATCACCTCGGCCTGCAGCGAGATGGCCTCGATCAGCTCCTCCAGGCCCAGCTTCTGGGTGGCGGAGACCTCGATCACCTGGGTCTCGCCGCCCAGGCTTTCCACCACGATCTCGTGCTGGAGCAGCTCGTTGATCACCCGGGTGGGGTCGGCGTCGGGCTTGTCGATCTTGTTCACCGCCACGATGATCGGGGCGCCAGCGGCCTTGGCGTGGTTGATGGCCTCGATGGTCTGGGGCATCACCCCGTCGTCCGCCGCCACCACCAGCACCACGATGTCGGTGACGTTGGCGCCGCGCGCCCGCATGGCCGAGAAGGCCGCGTGGCCGGGGGTGTCCAGGAAGGTCACCGCCTCGCCGTTCGCCAGCTTCACCTGATAGGCGCCGATATGCTGGGTGATGCCGCCGTGCTCGCCCTTGGCCACGTCGGCGGAGCGGAGCGCGTCGAGCAGGCTGGTCTTGCCGTGGTCGACGTGGCCCATCACCGTGACGACGGGGGGGCGGCTGGTGGTGTCGTCCTCGTGGTCGTCGGCGGCCAGGAAGCCGGTCTCCACGTCGCTTTCAGACACGCGCTTGACGGTGTAGCCGAACTCGCCCGCGATCAGCTCGGCGGTGTCGGCGTCCAGCATGTCGTTCAGGGTCAGCATCGTGCCCTGACGCATCAGGTGCTTGATCACCTCGCCCGCCCGGATGGCCATGCGCTGGGCGAGATCGGTCAGGGTGATGGCGTCGGGGATGATCACCTCGCGGACCCGGGCGCCCTGTTCGGGACCGCCCACGCCCTTGGTGCGCTTTTCCCGCTCCCGCTCCCGGGCCCGGCGGACCGAGGCGAGCGAACGCATCCGCTCGGCGGTGTCGCCATCGCCGGCCACGGCCTGGATGGTCAGCCGGCCCTCGCGGCGGACGGGGGCGCCCTTGCCGCGGGACGGAGCCTTGCCGAGGGCGCCGCGGCGGCGATCGTCCTCATCGCCAGCCCCGCCCGGCCGGCGCTGGCCGGCGTGGGGCGGCGCGGAGCGCGCGGTCTTGGTGAACTCGGGGGCGGAGGGGGCGGCGCTGGGGCGCAGGCCGCCGCTCGGGCGCGGACCCGCCCCGCCGGGGCTGGCGCGAGGCCCGGCCGGTCGCGGGGCCAGAGCCGAATAGCGCACGGTGCCTTCGCCGGCGCTGGGGGCGCCCCCGTCCCGGGGACGCGGGGGGCCGTCGCCATAGACGCCCATGCCGGGGGGACGCGTTCCGCCACCGCCGCCGCCGCCCGCACGCGGGCCGCTGCGGTCGCCAAAGCCGCCGGCGGGGGCGCCTGTGCGCGCGCCAAAGCCGCCGCCGGGAGCGCGCGGGGCGCGGTCGCCGTAGCTTTCGCTGCGCGCGCCGCCAAAGCCGCCGCTGGCGCCTGCGGGACGGGCCGAACGGTCGCCGTAGCCGCCGCCCGGGGCCGGGCGGGCGGAACGGTCGCCGAAGCCGCCGCCGGGCGCGCGCGGAGCACGGTCGCCATAGCCGCCGCCGGCCGCCGGCCGCGCAGTACGGTCGCCGAACCCACCGCCGGCCGGGCGCTCAGCCGCGCCTTCCCGGGGCGGGCGGGCGGCCAGCACGCCTTCGGTGCGAGCCGCCGGGCGCGGAGGGGCCTCGACCTCGTCGGCGCGGCGCGTCTGACCCAGGCGCTCCCAAGCCTTGGGCTCCGCCGGGACGGCGGGCGCCGCTTCGGCGGGGGGGCTGGAGACAGGAGCGGTGGGCGCAGGCGCGCTGACGGGGGCCGCGCTGACTGCGGCGGTGACGGGCTTCGGGGCTTCGGGCGCAGGAACCTGGGGCGCGGGAGCGACCGCGACGGGCGTCGGCGCCGGACGCAGAGAAGCCTCCGCCGTTTCACGGGTGGCGGCGTCTTCGGCTTGGCGTCGGGTGGTCTCGGCGGTGCGGCGGTCCTCGACCTCCCGCGCGGCGTCGACGGCGCGCTGACGCGCGGCGAGCTCGCTCTGCGACAGGTTCAGGCCAGCGGCGCCGGACGTGGGGCGCGCGGCGGGGGCCGCAGGCGGCTCGGCGGGACGCGCGGCGACAGGCGCGATCGGCGCAGGCCGGGGACGGTCCTCGGCGCCGGGAACGCGGCGGCGCTTGGTCTCCACGACCACGGTCTTGGAGCGGCCGTGGCTGAAGTTCTGCCGTACGGTGCCGGACGGTATCTGCCCGCCGCCCCGCGGCTTCAGCGTCAGGGGTGCGCGACCGCCGCCTGCTGGAGCTTGTCCCGCCGTACCTGGCGCCGCCGTACCCTGGCCGTCGGAGCCTTCTCCGCCGGCGTCCTTGCCGTTCTCGTTATCGCCGTCGCTCATTCGCTCGCTTTACTCAACGCCGGGCTCGGGGCTCGGCAGTTCTATCGTCTAGAAACTCAAAAGGACGGAGGCGTTTCACCGCTCCGTCCATCGCCCGGCCCCTCGCGCCAACTGTGGGGAAGGAGCGGGCGGAAGCCGGCATACCGTTCGACGTCCACCGTCCAACGTCCAGCCGCTCCACCCGCGAGGAACCCTAAGTGTATCACAGGTCCAAGGCCCAAGGCCAAACTCAATTCATCCGAGACAAAAGCCCCGAACAGCCTGGGTGGTGTAGCGGCCCGACCTGACGACTGCATCATCTTGCGCCGCCCGTCGGGCGCGCCGTCCGCCGCCTCGATCAACCAGGCGACCCGCCCGGCCTCGACCGCCGCCGCCGCCTTCTCGAACCCGAAAATAAGATCGCCCGAGCGCCGCGCAAGCCCGAGCGCGGAGAGCAGGCGCTGGTGCAGCAGGGCGGCGACCTGGTCGGAAAGATCGGCCGCGGCCTTCAGCGGCGCCTTGGCCGAGCGGGCGAAGGCCTGCCGCTTCACCGCCTGGTCCACCGCCTCCCGCGTGGCGGCGATCCAGACGCCGCGACCGGGCAGCTTGCGGGCCAGGTCCGGGACGACGACCCCATCGGGGCCGGCGACGAAGCGGAGCAGCCGCGCCTCGGCCATGACCTCGCCGGAGACGGCGTCGCGCCGCTCGCGGGAGGACTGGGCGTGGGTGGCGTGGGCGTGGGTGGCGTGGGCGTGCGGTTCGATCAAGGGCGGGGCCGCCTCATCTTTCGACAGGCTCAGGATGGAGAGCTTTGCACAGGAGGTGCGTGCTTGGAGACAGGCTCTCCCCGAGAGCCTTCCTCAGCATGACGAAAGTATGTGCGACCAACTCCCTGCGTCATCCTGAGGAGCCCCGAGGGGGCGTCTGGAAGGACGCAGGGCGGCTCGTGCAAAGGGGCTGCATCCCGCGTCTGTCGAAGGACGAAGCCGCCCCGATATTCGCTCAGACCTCTTCGGCCGCGACGCTGTCCTCGTCGGCGAAGTCTTCCGCCGGCTCGTCCAGGGCGTCGGCCTCGATCCAGCCCGCCGCCACCCGGGCGCGCAGGATCAGCTTCTCCGCGTCCGCCTGCTCCAGCGACAGGCCCTCCAAGGCGCCGGCCACCCGCACGCGCTCGCCTGAGGCCTTGCTCTCGAAGGCGCCGCGCAGCTCGTCGGTGGAAAGATCAGCCAGGTCCTCGACCGTCTTCACCCCCGCCGCGCCTAGCGCCACCGCCATCGGCAGGGTCACGCCCTCCACCTCCAGCACGCCGTCCTCGACCCCCAGCTCGCGACGCTCGGCGTCGAGGGCTGCGGCCTCCTTGTCGAGCCAATCCCGGGCGCGGGCCTGCAGCTCCTGGGCGGTCTCCTCGTCGAAGCCTTCGACGGAGGCCAGCTCCTCCTCCTCTACATAGGCGATGTCCTCCACCGCCGCGAAGCCTTCGGTGACCAGCAGCTGTGCGATCACCTCGTCCACGTCCAGCGCCTCCTGGAAGAGCGCGGTGCGCTCGGCGAACTCGCGCTGGCGGCGCTCGGAGTCCTGGCTCTCGGTGATGATGTCGATCTGCCACTGGGTCAGCTGGGAGGCCAGGCGCACGTTCTGGCCCCGCCTGCCGATGGCGAGCGACAGCTGCTCGTCGGGCACCACCACCTCGACCCGCTCATCCTCCTCGTCCAGCACCACCTTGCTGACCTCGGCCGGCGCCAGGGCGTTGACGATGAAGGTCGGCTCGTCGGGGTTCCACTGGATGATGTCGATCTTCTCGCCCTGCAGCTCGGCCACCACCGCCTGCACGCGGCTGCCGCGCATGCCGACGCACGCGCCGACGGGATCGATGGAGTTGTCGTTCGACAGCACGGCGATCTTGGCGCGGGAGCCCGGATCCCGGGCCACGGCGCGGATCTCGATCACGCCGTCATAGACCTCCGGCACCTCCTGGGCGAACAGCTTGGCCATGAAGCCCGGATGGGCGCGGGACAGCATGATCTGCGGGCCCTTGGCCTCTCTGCGGACATCGTAGATGTAGCAGCGGATGCGGTCGCCGACGTTGAACATCTCGCGCGGGATCGACTGGTCCCGGCGCATGATGCCTTCGCCCCGGCCCAGGTCCACCACGGTGTTGCCGTACTCGACCCGCTTGACCACGCCGTTGACGATGTCGCCGCCGCGGTCCTTGAACTCCTCGTACTGGTGCTCGCGCTCGGCTTCGCGGACCTTATGGGTCACCACCTGGCGGGCCATCTGGGTCTGCACCCGGCCGAACTCGAAGGGCGGCAGGATTTCCTCGTAGACGCTGCCGAGCTCGGCGTCGGGATAGCGGCGGAGCGCGACGGTCAGGCGCACCTTGCCCACGTCCTCCTCGCCGATCTCCTCGTCGTCGGTGACCACGGTGACCACGCGCTTCAGCGTCATCTCGCCGGTCTTCTGGTCGATGTGGACCCGGATGTCGTGCTCGGCGCCGTAGCGGGACTTGGCGCCCTTCTGGATCGCCTCCTCGATCGCCTCGATGACGATCTCCTTCTCGATCGACTTCTCGCGCGCCACCGCGTCGGCGATCTGCAGGAGCTCCAGGCGGTTGGCGGAAATGCCGGTGGCCATGTTCTAGGGTCCTTGAGGCTAGCGATCTTCCCGCTCAGAGGAGAGGGAACCGGACGAAGTCTGGTGAGGGGGGCGCTTGCCCCCGCCCCCACGCTTCTCGTGGTCCACCTCCCTCCGGAGGGGAGGATCGGGGTGTTGGTCGTCCTGGGGCAGGGGCTCGGACGTCGTCAGGTGGGAAGCGGGCTTGGCTCCCCGACCGGGCTTCGCACGACCCTTGGCCTTGGACGCAGGGGTGGGTTCAGGGGGTTCCGCGATCTGGCCGTCTTCGGTCATGCGCGCGGCGCGCTTTTCGGCCCCTTGCTTCATCAGCTCGTCGCTCAGCGTCAGCTTGGCGTCCGTCATCCAGGCGAAGGGCACCAGCACGGTGTCCGCCTCGCCCTCCATGTCCAGCGCCACGTGGGGCTGGCCGTCGACGTCCTCGACGCCTGAGATCACGCCCTTGAAGCGCTTGCGCCGGTCGGCCAGGCGATCCAGCTCGATCTTGGCCTCCAGCCCCTGATTGGCGGCGAAGTCCTTGAGCCTCGTCAGCGGCCGGTCGATACCGGGGCTCGACACCTCCAGCCGGTATTCGCCGCTGACCGGGTCGGCGGCGTCCATCACCTCGGAGATCGCCCGGGACAGCCGCACGCAGTCGTCGATGCCGAGGTCCCCGTCCTCCGGCCGCTCAGCCATGATCTGCAGCGTCCGGCCGCTGGCCGAGCCGCCCATCAGGCGCAGGCGCACGAGGTCGAAGCCCTGCGCCCCGACCACGGGGTCGAGCAGGTCCAGCAGTTGGCGGTCTTCCGGGGTCTTCGCCCGCACCTGGCGCCTTTCGAGCAAGAAAAAAGCGGCGGGCCCGTCAAGGCCGCCGCTCGAAGGCGCCATCCAGCGCCATCTCGCGATGTAACGATCGCCTTATAGCGCGCAACGGCGGGGGGCTCAAGCCGCCGTCTTCCCCGCTCTTCCCCGCCTGGCGCCGACAGGCCAGCATCGTTGCGGCGCACCACGTCCTCCTCTATCCGAAAGGTCTCGGGTTTCGGCGAAGGGCGCGGCGGATGCAGGGGCTGGTCACAGTCTTCGGGGGCTCGGGCTTCGTCGGGCGCTATGTGGTGCGGGCCCTGGCCAAGGACGGCTGGCGCATCCGGGTCGCCATGCGCCGGCCCCACCTCGCGCCCGAGCTTCGGGTGATGGGCGACGTCGGCCAGATCGAGCTGATGCAGGCCAATGTCCGCTTCCCCGACAGCGTGGCGCGGACGCTGGAGGGGTCCCAGGCCGTGGTGAACCTGGTGGGCGTGCTCTACGAGGCCGGCCGGCAAGGTTTCGAGGCGCTCCACACCGCCGCGGCCAAGTCGCTGGCGGAGCAGGCGGCGGGGCTGGGGATCGAGCGGTTCGTCCAGGTCTCGGCCATCGGCGCCGATCCACAATCGCCTTCCAAGTACGGGCGCACCAAGGCGGGGGGCGAGGCGGCGGTGCGCGCGGCCATCCCCTCGGCCGTCATCTTGCGCCCGTCGATCGTGTTCGGGCCGGAGGACGACTTCTTCAACCGCTTCGCCGCTATGGCCAACCTGTCGCCGGTCCTGCCGCTGATCGGCGGCGGCGACACCCGCTTCCAGCCGATCTATGCGGGCGACGTGGGCGCCGCCGCCGCCGCCGCGCTCGCCCAGCCGCAGGCTCACGGACGCATCTTCGAGCTCGGCGGTCCGGGGATCTACACCTTCCGCCAGCTGCTCGAGCTGATGCTGCGCGAGACCCACCACCGGCGCGCCCTTGTGCCGGTGCCGATCCCGCTCGCCAGGATCATGGGCCAGGCGGGGGACCTGCAGGCCAGGCTGCTGCCCATCATCGCCCCCCAGATCACCACCGACCAGGTCGCCCTGCTCCAGCGCGACAACGTCGCCGATCCGGCCCTGCCGGGCCTCGACGCCCTCGGTGTCACGCCCACCGGCCTGGAGGCGGTGCTGCCGACCTACCTCTGGAAGTACCGCAAGGGCGGCGAGTTCGCCAAGCCGCTGCCATCCGGGGACTGAGGGCCACACCTCAGCGGCGATCGACCCGCCGCCGGGGTCTCATGCAGTTTTAGTTTGGAACGTAGCGTCCAAAGTATATGAGCACAGCGTGACCGCCATGGGATGAGCCGGCGGCCGAGACCCCGCCGCTCGCCACGCTCAGGAGGCCATCAGCCCTGAGGCGGCGCGGCGCGCCCGATCGAGGACGGCGGCTTTGAGCTACGTGGAAGAGGGCGCAGCGGCGGTCCAGGGCGACACCCACCCCGTGGCCGGCACAGGCGGTACGGGCGCCCCGCCGGAGGTCCGTCGCCGCTCCACCCGGGAGCGTGCAAGGCGCTGGCGGCTGCCGCTGATGATCGTGGCGCCGTTGCTGGTCATCGCCCTGGCGCTCTATCTTTATCTGGCCGGCGGCCGCTTCATCTCCACCGACGACGCCAATGTCGAGTCCGCGCGCGCCACGGTGGCCAGCAATGTCCCGGGCCAGGTGGTGCAGGTCGCGGTGCACGAGAACCAGTTCGTGCATAAGGGCGAGGTGCTGTTCCGCCTCGATCCTCGTCCCTTCGACGTGGCCGTCGAGCAGGCCCAGGCCGAGGTCTCCACCGCGACGCAGAACATCCAGGCGTCGGAGGCCTCCTACGCCCAGCGCGGCGCGGAAATCCAGGCCGCGACCTCGGCCCTGTTCTACGCGAAAAGGGAGCTGGCCCGGCAGCAGGCGATGACGGCGTCCGGCGTCTCCTCCCAGACCCAGCTCGACGCCGCGGCGCAGACGGTGGCCAACGACAAGGCCCAGCTCGCCGCCACCCAGCAGCAGCAGGCCAACATCCTGGCCGGCCTCGGGGGCCAGGCTGACGGTCCCGTGGCGCAGGACGCCTCGGTGCGGACCGCCCAGGCCGCGCTCGACCGCGCCAAGCTGAACCAGGCCTATGGCATCGTGCGCGCCCTGCAGGACGGGATCGTCACCAAGGTCGAGCAGCTGCAGGTGGGCGACTTCGTCAACGCCGGCCAGGCGCTGTTTACCCTGGCGGCGCCGCGCCTGTGGGTCGAGGCCAATTTCAAGGAGAACCAGCTCGACTTCATGCGTCCGGGCCAGCCCGCGACGGTGAAGATCGACGCCTATCCGGGCCGCGTCTACCACCTGCACGTGGCGAGCCTGAGCCCCGGCACGGGCAACAGCTTCTCCCTGCTGCCGCCCGAGAACGCCACCGGCAACTGGGTCAAGGTGGTCCAGCGCCTGCCGGTGCGGCTGGTGTTCGACGAGAACGTGGCCGACATCCGCGTGCCCCTGGCCGCGGGGCTCAGCGCCAACGTGACGGTGGACACCGCCCACAGGCGCACGCTGTTCGGCTACGGCCTGAACCACAAGGCGGCGCGGTGAGCCCGGCGAGACGCCACGCCGCCGCCGCCCCGATCACCTACGACGATCCCTCCGGCGTCGGATCGGCGCGCCCCTTCATCGTGGCGTCGGTGATGACCGCCACGGTGATGAACTCGCTCGACACCACCATCGCCAACGTGGCGCTGCCCCATATCCAGGGCAGCGTCTCGGCCTCGGCCGACCAGATCACCTGGGTGCTGACCTCCTACATCGTCGCCTCGGCGATCATGACGCCGATGACCGGGTGGCTCGCCTCGCGCTTCGGCATGAAGATCACCTTCATGCTGTCGATCACGGGTTTCACCGTCGCCTCGGCGCTGTGCGGGCTGGCCAACAGCCTGGGCGAGATCGTCGGCTTTCGCCTGCTGCAGGGGCTGGCCGGCGCGGCGCTGGTGCCGCTGTCGCAGTCCATCCTGCTCGACATCTACCCCAAGGAGCGGCACGGCCAGGCCATGGCGGTGTGGGGCATGGGGGCCATGCTGGGGCCGATCATGGGGCCTGCGCTCGGCGGCTGGCTGACCGAGAACTACAGCTGGCGCTGGGTCTTCTACATCAACCTGCCGTTCGGGGTGCTGGCGCTGGCGGGCTTCTGGCTGTTCCTGCGCGAGAAGCGCGACGCGGCCCCGCGCAAGCTCGACTTCACCGGCTTCCTGGCGCTCAGCCTCGGCATCGGGGCCTTGCAGCTGTTCCTGGACCGCGGCGAGCAGAAGGACTGGTTCAGCTCCACCGAGATATGGATCGAGGCGGCGCTGGCCTTCCTAGGCTTCTGGTGGGCGGCGGTGCAGACGCTCACCGCCGATCAGCCCTTCATCAACCGAGAGGTGCTGAAGGACCGAAACTTCCTGATCTGCACCTTCTTCGGCTTCTTCATCAACATCCTGCTGTTCGCCACCCTGGCCCTGCTGCCGCCGATGCTGGAGAACCTGATGGGCTATCCGGTGGTGACCACGGGCCTGGTCACCGCGCCCCGAGGCTTTGGCACGCTGCTCTCCATGTTCGTCGTCGGGCGGCTGATCGGGCGGGTGGACACGCGCCTCATCATCCTGACCGGCCTTGTGATCACAGCCTACTCGCTGTGGCGGATGACCCATATCGACCTGCAGATGGGCCAAGGACTGGTCGTCACAGCGGGGCTGACACAGGGCATGGGCGTGGGGTTGATCTTCGTGCCACTGTCTACGGTGGTGTTCGCCACGCTCGACCCACGGCTGCGCACCGACGCGGCGGGCCTGTTCACCCTGGTGCGCAACATCGGCAGCAGCGTGGGGATTTCCATCCTCGAGGCGATCCTGGTGCGAAACACCCAGACCATCCACGCCGACCTGATCCGCCACGTCCGCCCCGACAATCCCAACTTCGCCCTGTTCGCGCCCAGGGGATGGTCGCTGGCGACGCAGAAGGGGCTGGCCTTCATCGACGCCCAGGTCACAGCCCAGGCGTCCATGGTCAGCTATGTCGACTGCTTCAAGTTCATGTTCGACATCGCCCTGCTGGTCATGCCCCTCGTCCTGCTGATGCGGCCGCCCCGCGGCGCTCCGGCCAAGGGAGACATCCATGCGGTGGAGTAGCCCAAGGCTCGCAGAGGTCGTCGGCCTCTGCGCCGCCACGGCCCTGGCCGGCTGCGCGGTCGGACCTGACTTCAAGCGGCCTGCAGCGCCGGTCGTCGCCCGCTACGCCATGGCCGGAGACGACGTCCCCAGGGCCGAACGGGTCGAACTGGGCGCGGAAGTGACGCAATCCTGGTGGAGCGCCTTCCACTCCCCGGCTCTGGACGCGCTGATGCGCCAAGCCCTGGCCGGCAACCCGTCGCTGCAGTCCACCGACGCCCTGCTCGGCGAGGCGCGCCAGGAGCTGGCCATCGCCCATGGCCGCCAGCTTCCCCAGGCCGACTTGTCCCTGGGGCTCGAGCGCCAGCGGCTGAACTTCGCGACGCTGGGGCTCAATCCGTCCAGCTTCCCGGGCGTGAACAACAACCCCACGATCAACCTCTATTCGGTGGGGGCGACGGTCTCCTATGCGCTGGACGTGTTCGGGGAGCAGCGCCGCAACGCCGAATCGGCCGAGGCCCGGGTGGAGGCCCAGAGCCACCAGCTCGACGCCGCCTATCTGACCCTGACCGGCCAGATCGCCGTCCAGGCCGCCGTCATCGCCGCCGTCCACGCCGAGGTGGACGCGGTGGACGGCATGCTGGAGGCCGACCGGCGCGACATCGCGCTCGTGCGCAGCGCCCAGCGCGTCGGCGGCGTGGCGGAGGAGGCGCGGGTCAACGCCGACGCGCAGAGCGCGGTGGACGCCGCCTTCCTGCCGCCGCTGCAGCAACAGCTGGCCCAGGCGCGCCATGCGCTTGCGGAGCTGGAGGGCCAGTCGCCGGGGAGCTATACGCCGCCGGACTTCACCCTGGCCGACCTGCCGTTTCCCGCCGCCTTGCCGGTCAGCGTGCCGGCGGAGCTGGTGCGCCAGCGCCCCGACATCTTGCAGGCGGAAGCCACGCTACACGCCGCCACCGCCTTCATCGGCGTGCAGACGGCCAAGCTGTACCCCAACATCAACCTGACTGCGGCCCTGACCCAGAGCGCGCTGATCCCGGGGACCTTCTTCGACTACGCCGCCACCGCCTATACGCTGGGGGCCGGCCTCACCCAGCCCCTGTTCCACGGCGGCCAGCTGAGGGCGCAGCGGCGCGAGGCGATCGAGGCGGCGCGGGCGCGTCAGGCCGATTACCAGAGCGTGGTGCTGCGCGCCTTCACCCAAGTCGCCGACCTGCTGGCCGCCCTCGCCCATGACGAGGACGCCATCGCCGCCCAGCAGCATTCCCTGGCGTCGGCCCAGGCCACGCTGCGGCTCGACATGGACGCCTATCGCGAGGGCGGCCAGGGCCTGCTGCCGGTGGTGGACGCCCAGCGCCAGGTCAACGTGGCCACCTATCGCCTGACCCAGGCCTCGGCCCAGCGCTACCTGGACGCCATCCAGCTGTTCGTCGCCACCGGCCGGGGCTGGACGCCGCCGTCGCCTGGACCGATGGCCGAGGGGCGCGGCGGCGGGCGCGGGGGTGCGCCCTAGCGCCGTCTCCTCGCGCCTGCGCGCCTGGGCTATGCAGATTTGAAGCGGTTGGGGGGGAACGACATGCATGCGACCGGGCCGACGCCGTCGTATCTGATCACCCTGGTCGTGGTCGCCGGGGTCTGGGGCCTGCGGCTGTGGCGGATGCGGGGCGCGGCGCGCAAGGACCGCAGGCTGCGGCTTGAGTTCATGTGGATCACGCCGGCGCTGATGGTGCTCGGCGCCGTGGTCCTGCTGTCCTCCACGCCTCCCCGAGGGCTTGAGTGGCTATGGATGGTGGTGATCCTGGCGGCGGGCGCGGGGCTGGGTTGGGTGCGGGGCGGGTTGATCCCGATCACGGTCGATCCGCAGACCCACCTGCTGAACACCCGCACCTCCCCCGCCGCCATGGCCTTCCTGGTGGTCCTGCTGGGGGTCCGCTACGGCGCCCGGGCTCTGCTCGCCGAGCAGCAGGCCAGCCTGCACATTGCGACGGCCCTGATCACCGACGGCTTCGTGCTGTTCGCCGCGGGCCTGTTCGGCGTCTCCCGGCTGGAGATGTGGCTGCGGGCCCGGCGGCTGCTGGCGGCGGCCCGGCGGCAGGGAGCCGCCCAGGACGCGGCCCCCGACCGTCTGGTCGGCTCCCCTTGGGGAACGACGCCGCCGTGACCCGCGAGGTCTTGCAGGGCCGGGCGGCGAAGCTCCTGCCCCTGGCGGGCGCGGCGGCGACCCGGCGGGTGGCCTGGCTCTCGGTCGGACTGGCGATCTTCCTGTCGCTGCTGAAGCTCGGCGGCTGGTGGATCAGCGGGTCGGTGGGCGTGCTGGCCTCCCTCGCCGATTCCGGCCTGGACCTGGTGGCGGCGGTCGGCACGCTGACGGCGCTTCGCCTGGCCATCACCGCGCCGGACGCCGAGCACCGCTACGGCCACGGCAAGGCGGAGGCCTTCGCCAGCCTGCTCCAGGCCGCCCTGGTGTTCGCCGCCGCCGCCGGCATCGGGTGGGAGGCGGCCTTGCGGCTGATCCATCCCGTAGCGCTGCATACCGAGGCGGCGGCCCTGGCCGTCACGGCGATCTCCACGGTCCTCGCCGGCGCCCTGGTGATCGCCCAGACCCGGGTGCTGGCCCAGACCCGCTCCGCCGCCATCGAGGGCGACCGCGCCCACTACCTGGCCGATGTGGGCGCCAACATCGTCGCCTTCATCGGCATAGGCGCCGCGGCGGCGCTGCACGCCCCGCGGGCGGACGCGGGTGCGGGCCTGCTCGTCTCGGCCTGGCTGCTCTGGGGGGCGTTCAACCTGCTGCGCATCTCCGCCGACACCTTGATGGACCGCGAACTGGAGGGCGAGGAGCGCGAAACCTTGGTGGAGCTGATCCTGCGCGATCCGCAGGTGTTCAATATCCAGGACCTGCGCACCCGCTCGTCCGGGCCGATCGTGCACATCCAGGCCCACGTCGCCATGGACCCGCGCCACACGGTGGAGGCGGCGCACCACATCCTGGTGGAGGCCGAGAACCGCATCCTGGCGCGCTTCCCCGCCGCCGACATCATGCTGCAGCCCGACCCCCAGGGCCGCGCCGAGCCCCACAGCGGCGCCTTCGCCACCGCGGTTCGCCAGGGCCCCGCCGGCCTGCCGGAGGTGACGCGCGACCCAGGCGCGCCGAGGGACGGGCCATGACGCGGTGGCGAGGGGCGCCGCCAAGCCGGTCGTCTGCAGACCACCCTACGACATGATCCCCTACATCAGGGTCGTCCGGCCGCCCTCGACACCGGCCCCAGTCCCGCAGACCTGACAGGCGGGGTCGGGCGACAGGCGCACGGTGCGCGTCTCGCCCGCCAGCGCGTCGTAGATCAGCAGGCGGCCCGCGAGCGGGGTCCCTGCGTCCGCGATCCATTTCACCGCCTCAAGCGCCATCATCGCCCCGATCACGCCGGCCAGCGCCCCCACCACGCCCACCCGGGCGCAGGTCTCGGCGCCCGGCGGGATTTCCGGCGTCAGGCAGCGGTAGCAGGGCTGGCGCTCGGCCGGCGGACGGCTGCGGGTGAGGCCGGCGGCGAACACCCCCACTTGACCGGTCCAGCGCTCGATGGCGCCGGAGACCAGCGGCCGACCCGCCTCTACGCAGGCGGCGTTGACCGCGAAGCGGACGGCGAAATCGTCGGTCCCATCGAGCACCAGGTCGTAGGCCTGCACCAGGGCGCGCGCGTTCGAAGGATCGAGCATGACGGGGTGCGGCTCCAGCCCCACCTCCGGGTTCAGCCCCGCCAGCCGCTCCGCCGCCGCCTCCACCTTGGGCCGACCGATGTCCGAGGTAGCGTAGATGGTCTGGCGCTGCAGGTTGGACAGGCTGACCGTATCGCCATCCACCAGGCCCAGGGTCCCCACCCCCGCCGCCGCCAGCATGGGCGCCGCGACGCTGCCCAGCCCCCCCATGCCCACCAGCAGCACGCGGGCGGCCTTCAGCTTCTGCTGCCCCGGGCCGCCGATCTCGCGCAGCACCAGGTGGCGGGCGTAGCGCTCCACCTCGGAGTCTGAGAACGCCACCCAGATCGCCTCCCGCTTGACCGCATCCCATCGCCCCGCCACATGCCGGGCCATGAGGAATGCGCAATGAGCGAGGCTCCTACACCCGGCTGGCGCGGCACGACCATCCTGGCGGTGAAGAAGGGTGATCGCACCGTCATCGCCGGCGACGGCCAGGTCTCCATGGGCGCCACCATCGTCAAGGCCAACGCCCGCAAGGTCCGAAGGCTCGCCGGCGGCAAGGTGGTGGCGGGCTTCGCCGGGGCCACGGCGGACGCCTTCACCCTGCTGGAGCGGCTGGAGCAGAAGCTGGAGGCCCATCCCGAGCAGTTCGCGAGAGCCTGCGTCGAGCTGGCCAAGGACTGGCGCACCGATCGCTACCTGCGCCGGCTGGACGCCATGATGATCGCCGCAGACGCCACGTCGGTGTTCACCATTACCGGCGCGGGCGATGTGCTGGAGCCCGAATCCGGCATCGCCGCCATCGGCTCAGGCGGTCCCTATGCGCTGGCGGCGGCGCGGGCGCTCAAGGACTTCGACCTAGATGCGGAAGAGATTGCAAGGCGCGCGATGGCGATCGCTGCGGATATCTGCGTTTATTCCAACACCAATGTGGTGATAGAGGCGCTCTGATGGATTAAAAAAACGTCTTGGTAATCAGAGCGACAATCCCCGCCACCACCAATCCCACCATCCACTTGAGTAGCGCCAAATCCGCGTCCACTTTCGCGAAGTCCGCGTCCACCTTGTTGAAGCGGTTGTCGTAACTCGCAAGCGCTTGAGCGGCGCGAGCGGCTTTGTCCTCCGGCGCTCCTGCGGCGAGCAGTGCGTCATAGACTTCGGTGACCATCATGGTCATGGACGCATCTCCGAGTTCAGCCGCCTTACTCAATCTGAGCGGCTGACGCCATTCATGCAAGCGTCCACAACCGAAGACACGTTGCACCTACCGCCCGCCACGCTATGTGGCCTCGCATGACCGAATTCTCCCCCCGCGAGATCGTCTCCGAACTCGATCGTTTCATCGTCGGCCACACCGAGGCCAAGCGTGCGGTGGCCATTGCGCTGCGCAACCGCTGGCGCCGCCGGCGGCTGGCCGACGATCTGATCGACGAGGTGACGCCCAAGAACATCCTGATGATCGGGCCCACCGGCGTCGGCAAGACCGAAATCGCGCGCCGTCTCGCCAGGCTCGCCCAGGCGCCGTTCCTGAAGGTGGAGGCCACCAAGTTCACCGAGGTCGGCTATGTCGGCCGCGACGTGGACCAGATCATGCGCGACCTGGTCGAGGTCGCCATCGGCCAGGTGCGCGAACGCCGCCAGGCCGGCGTCAAGGCCCGCGCCGAGGGCGCCGCCGAAGAGCGCCTGCTCGACGCCCTGGTCGGCGCGACCGCCCAACCCTCCACCCGCGACACCTTCCGGAAGAAGCTGCGCTCGGGCGAGCTTGACGACAAGGAGGTGGAGCTGACGCTGCCCGACACCGGCGGTGCGTCGCCCATGTTCGACATCCCAGGGCAGCCCGGGGCGTCCATGGGGGTGATGAACATCTCCGACATGATGTCCAAGGCCTTCGGCGGCCGCACCAAGACCGCCAAGACCACGGTGAAAGACGCCTGGCGCCCGCTGATCGCCGAGGAGGGCGAGAAGCTGGTCGACCAGGAGGCCCTGACCCGGGAGGCGATCGAGCTGACCGAGAACGCCGGCATCGTCTTCATCGACGAGATCGACAAGGTGGCGGTGGCCAGCGAACGCCGCTCCGGCGGCGGCGACGTCAGCCGCGAGGGGGTCCAGCGCGACCTGCTCCCGCTGATCGAGGGCACCACCGTCTCCACCAAACACGGCCCGGTGAAGAGCGACCACGTGCTGTTCATCGCGTCCGGCGCCTTCCACGTCTCAAAACCCTCCGACCTGCTGCCGGAGCTTCAGGGCCGCCTGCCGATCCGGGTGGAGCTGAAGGCGCTGAGCCTGGCCGACATGCGCCGCATCCTGACCGAACCGGAAGCCAACCTGATCCGCCAGCACCAGGCCCTGCTGGCCACCGAAGGCGTGACGCTGGAGTTCAGCGAGGAGGCCATCGACGCGCTCGCCGAATGCGCCGTGGCGGTGAACGCCAGCGTGGAGAACATCGGCGCGCGCAGGCTTCAGACCGTGCTGGAGAAGGTGGTCGAGACCCTCAGCTTCGACGCCGCTGACAAGACCGGCGAAACCGTCCGGATCGAGGCCGCCGACGTGCGCGAGCGTGTCGGCGAGCTGGCCCAGAACGCCGACCTGTCGCGCTTCATCCTGTAGCTCTTCTCCCTCCCCTCCAGGGGGAGGGTCGGGGTGGGGCGGGTGCACGACGGGTTCGGGGAGAGAGCGCGAGGCGCCTCGCGCGCCCTTCCCTCCGCCGCAGCGCCTGATCCCCACCCTTTCCCTCCCCCTTGAGCGGAGGGAAAGAGGCGCCAGGCTAGCTCCCCGTGGGCGGCGGGGTCCTGCGGCAGTCGCGGTCGAGCAGCGAGGCCAGGTCCATGCCGTCCAGATAGTCGCCGGGAACCACCGTCTGGCCGATCACCATGCGCACCGGACCCTGGGGTCCGGGGAACTGGATCGGGCCGAGCGCCGACCAGCCGCCGTTCGGCTCCGGCCGGAAGTCCGCGCATAGCGGCGAGGGCAGGCGCGCATAGATCGGCGGCGTGGCGGGCGGGATGCCGGGGAAGCCCTGACCCGTGGTCTGGGCGGCGGCTGCGGCGGGGTCGAGCGGCGCGCGCGGGGTCCCGGCGCTCTGCAGGCTGGACTGGCTGTTGCCGGCGCCGTCCGGTGCGAGGGGGCGCGGCGGGCGGGTCTGGGCTTGGGCTTGGGCGGTCGACAGCGCCAGGCACGCCGAGGCCACAGCTAGCGAGACCGCTCGCCAGCTTTGCCGGGGTGCGTCCTTCGAGACGCCCCTTTGGGGCTCCTCAGGATGACGAAGGATGCTGATTTCGTTGACGTTCGTCATGCTGAGGAAGGCTCCGCAGGAGACTGTCTCGAAGCACGCAGCGCCAGAGCCGGCACCCTCAGCCCACCTTACGCAAAGCGGCGGGCGCGCACCGCCAGACCCGGCCGTCGAAGGCGAAGCCCGCATCGGCGTAGAGGTTGCGGACGGGGCCGTTGCGGTCGGTCTCCACGATCTTCGCCACCACTTCGCCCTCGCCAAGCGCCGCCAGCACCGCATCGAGCAACGCCCGCTCCACCCCTAGCCCGATCACCCGGCAGCTCATCACCAGGCCCGCGATCTCGCAGCCCTCCAGCACGGCCGCCGCCACCAGGCCGTAGTCGCCGAAGCGGTCCCGGGCATGGGCGATGAACAGATCGCCGGCCGCGGCCCGAGCCGCCAGCTCGCCCTCGCTGAAGGCGCGGGCGGCGGTGTTGAACTGGGTGGTGCGGGCGAACAGCTCCGACACCCGCGCCAGTGGCCCCTCCGCGCCCGCTCGCTCCACCTGCACCACCACCTGGAGCGAGCGCAGGAAGTCACCGCCATCGGCGGCCGCCTCGCGCTGGCGGTCGCGGCCGAGCTGGGTCTTCACCAGCTGGGTGCGCATCGCCGCCTCCCCGGTCAGGACCGGGACCTGCAGCCGCGGGTCGGTGAGCAGGGCGCGGCGCAGGCCGTAGGGGTCCTCGCCCCACACCTCCACCTGGGGCAGGGCCTGGCGAACCCGCGCGCGCTCCACCGGGTGGTCGTCGATGAACAGGAAGGCGTCGAGCGCAAAGCCCAGCTCCGCAGCGATCGAGGCGATGTTTGCGGGCTTGTCGTCCCAGTTCACCCGCCAGGTCACGAAGTCGTCGGGGCTCAGCAGCCGGTCGTGGGGATAGTGGTCGTCGTAGCGCCAGAGGCTGCGCACCAACGCCTCGTCGTTCTTGCTGACGCAGGCCAGCAGCACGCCGCGGCGCTTCAGCGCCAGCAGCGCCTCGTGCAGGCCGAACCAGAGTCCCACGTGGGAGTAGGCGCCGCTGACCTCCGGCGTCCAGGCGAAGGGCGCGCCGGTCTCGGCCAGCACGCCGGGCCATAGCGTGCCATCCAGGTCCACGATCACGCACTTCTTGCGGTCGATGCCGCGCACCACCGCCAGGGCGTCCATGTGCGCGCGCGCCGCGACGCGCTCCCGGCCATAGGCGTCGCCCCCGACAGCGGCCTCCAGGGGTGTGGGATCGGGGACGATGTCGTGCACGGCCGCCCGCTCCCGCGCAGGCCGCTGCAGCATCCAGCCGGGCGAGCCGAAGTGGGTGAAGCCCACCAGGCCGTCGTCCAGCAGGCGCGCGGCGCCTTCGCCGTTCAGGGCGGCGGCGATGTCGACCACGTGCACGTCGGCGACCTCTCCCGCCAGGTCTTCCAGGGCCAGGTTCACCCGGCGGAAGCGGTTGCGGTGGCCGTGCGCGCCGCGATCGGCGAAGCCGAGCGGCTGAACCGTGGGCTCGGGCAGGCCGTCCAGCAGGATGGGCGCGGCGCTGACGGCCCGGAGACCCGCCAGCACGGCCCGGGCCTCGGCGACGTAGAGCGCGGCCGGGTCGCCGTCGTGATCCTCCGCCGAGCCCAGCGCAACGGCCCGGCGGGAGCGCAGGGCCCCGACGATGAGCACGTCGTGCGCCCGCTCCGCCGCCAGCCGCAGGTCGTCGGGGAAGGCGGTGGCCACGCGGATCGCCACGCCGCGGCGGACCCCTTCGCGGCGCAGGAAATCGGCCTCCATCTGCAGCTCGCAGTCGCCGAACAGCAGCACGTCGAGGCGATGGCGCATCGGCTGGGCCAGCGCGCGTGCACATTGCGCCTCGGTGACCGACCAGTAGGCGTCCGCCCCGTCCTTGGACCGGCGACGCAATGCGTCCAGCGCAGCGCCCGCATCGGGATCGGCGGCGTCGCGGCCGTGCAGCTCGGCGAGCTGGCCGGCCAGGGCCGCCTGCTCGCCCTCCGCGTCCTTGTCGGTCAGCAGCCCGCGCTCCATCAGCGTGGCGAGGCAGCCGGCCAGGGTCTCGGGATCGGCGCCCAGGCCCGAGGCCAGGCGAGCGACCTCGTGGGGCATGTCGCGGGGGAGGGCGAACCAGTCCAGGATCGCGGCCACCTCCTCGTCCACGACCAGGCGCAGCTGGCTCATGGCGTGGACGGCCAGAACGCGCCCGGACCCGAGCCGCGCCAGGTGGACGTAGGTGGACCGGCGGATCAGCATGGACGGCCTTGGGCGAGGACGCCGCAAGCCTGAGGCCGCGCCGTTGCCTCTTGGTTAACGCTCCGGCGCCAAGACAAGAGCGCCCGTCCCAAGCTTTCCGGCAGCCGCCATGTCAGACACGCCCGCAGGCCTTCGTCCCGGCGACAAGCTGCCCTTCTGCTACGGCATGGAAGGGGCGCGCTACTGGTCGTTCGAGGATCAGGCCGGCCGCGCCTCGGTGCTGATCGCCGCGGGCGACACAGCCCCCGCCGACCTCGCCCCCCTGGCCCAGGCCTTTGCGGCGAAGGGTGGGGCTTTTGCGGCGCGCGGGGCGGATGTGCTGTTGCTGGCCAGGGTCGGGACCCGAGGCTGGGCGACCGCGTCCACACCGGCCGGGGTGGCGCTGACCCACGTCATGACGCCTGAGCTGTTCGACGCCTTCGCCCGCGCGCCCTTGGCGCCGCCCGTGGTGCTGGTGGCGGATCGGGCGATGCGGCTGGCGGCGCGGATCGATGCGAGAGCGCCGGGCGCGGCGGTCGACGCCGCCCTGGCGGCGCTCGACCGGCTCGGCGGCGAGGCGGCGGGAGAGGTCTGCGCCCCGGCGCCGGTGCTGATCGTGCCCCGCCTGCTGGAGGCGGACGCCTGCGCCCGGCTGATCGCGCGGTTCGAGGCCGGCGGCCACGTGGACGGCGCCATGGCGTCCGAGGCCGCCGACGGGGCCGCGGTCAGTCGGGTCGACGCCGCCAAGAAGCACCGCCGCGACCTGGTGCTGGAGCCGACCGAGCCGCTCCATACCGAGGTGGTGGCGGCGCTGGGCGGCCGGCTGGCCCCCGAGATCGCCAAGGCCTTCCAGGTGCAGGTCGCCCATCTCGACCGCATCCTGATCGCCCGCTACGACGACACCGGCGGCTATTTCCGTCGCCACCGGGACAACAGCTCCGCTCACCTCGCCTACCGCGAGTTCGCCGTGTCGGTGAACCTGAATACGGGGGCGTACGAGGGGGGCGAGCTGCTGTTCCCCGAGTATAACGACCACCGCCACAACCCGCCGGCGGGCGGGGCGCTGGTCTTCTCCGCCAGCCTGCTGCACGAGGCCCTGCCGGTGACCCAGGGCTCGCGCTACGTGCTGCTGAGCTTCCTGCACAGCGACGCGGCGGAGGCCCGGCGCAGGGCGGGGCTGATCGACGCCGATGCGGCCCCTCAGGGCGAGGGGGACCAGGCGGAGCTTGGTGGAGAGGGTCGCGCCGCCGCCTGACGGCGGCCCTCTCAGTCGGCTGCGCCGACAGCACCGCGAGCGGGGGAGCATCTAGCGCGGATGACGTCGGCCCGACCCGCGGATTTCTCATTCGACCTCATCCTGAGCGACTGCCGGCGGTGACGGCTGGGTTTGCGGAGCCCTCGCTAATCCTCCACCGGGCTCACCGGCGCCCCACCGCCCAGCACCGCCTTCAGGTTGGCCTCCAGCAAGCCGAACATGCCCAGCACGCCTTCGCGGGTGGCGCCGGCGGTGTGGGGGGTGAGGACGACGTTGGGGACGTCGGCCCAGCGGGCCGCAGGCGTCGGCTCCTCCACATAGACGTCCAGGGCGGCGGCCCCGAGCGCGCCGGCCTTCAGGGCGGCGATCAGGGCGTCCTCGTCCACCAGCTGGCCCCGGGCGACGTTGACGAGCAGGCCGCGGGGTCCAAGCGCCGAGATCACTTCGGCTGAGATCAGCCCGCGGTTGGACTCGTCGGCCCGGCTGCCCACCACCAGGATGTCGGCCCAGCCCGCCAGCTCCAGCAGGCTGTCGTGTCGGGGCCAGGCGGCCTGGGGCTTGGGACGAGGGCCCCACCACGCGATCTGCATGCCGAGCGGCGAGGCGCGCGCGGCCAGGGCCTCGCCGATGCGGCCGAGCCCGACCAGGCCCAGCTTCTGGCCCTTCAGCGAGGGGGTGATCATCTTGCCCGTGGCGGTCCAGCCGCCGCTGCGCACCGCCCGGTCGCCGTCCAGTATGCGCCGGCGCGAGGCCAGGATCAGCCCCAGCGCATGGTCGGCCACGTCCTCGTGGTTCACCCCCGGCGCGTGGGTGACCTCCAGCCCCCGTGCCCGCGCCCAGGCCACGTCGATCCCGTCATAGCCGGAGGTGAAGCAGGCGATCAGCTTCAGCGCCGGCATGGCGGCCAGCCTAGCCTTGTCCAGCGGGAACTCGCCTGCGACCACCACCGCCTCCACCGCGCTCTCGTCGGCGGGCGGGTCGGCCCAGGCGTGCAGCACGGTGAACTGCGGCGCCAGGCGCCCGGCGATCGCCTCCAGGTGCGGCTGCATGACGAGGAGGGTGGGCATGCAGGCGGGCTCCGGCGAGGACCCGGCCAGCATAGCCGCCCGAACCCGCCTCCGGCGAGGGGTCGTCTGCGGCGAGGGGGCGTCTGCGGCGAGAGGTGACGCGCGGGCGCGAACACCCTAACACCGTCGCCCATGCGCCTGGCCTTCCTCGGCACCCCAGACTTCGCCGTCCGCGCCCTGGCCCAGGTAGCGGCCGCCGGTCACGAGATCGCCGCCGTCTACACCCAGCCGCCCCGGCCCCGGGGGCGCGGTCAGGCGCTGCAGACCTCCCCCGTCCACGCCTATGCGCAAGGCCTGGGTTTGGAGGTGCGCACCCCCGCCTCGATGAAGGCCGCCGAGGCGGTGACGGCGTTCCGGGCGCTCGATCTCGACGCGGCGGTGGTGGTCGCCTACGGCCAGATCCTGGTGCGCGACGTGCTCGACGCGCCCCGGCTCGGCTGCTTCAACCTGCACGCCAGCCTGCTGCCCCGCTGGCGGGGCGCAGCGCCGATCCAGCGGGCCATCATGGCCGGGGATGCAGAGACCGGCGTGCAGGTGATGCGGATGAGCGAGGGGCTGGACGAGGGCCCGGTGCTGTCCACCGCCCGGCTCGCCATCGCCCCCGACGACACGGCCGCGACCCTGCAGGACCGCCTGGCCGCCGCCGGCGCGGCGCTGCTGGCGCCCGCCCTGGACGCCCTCGGCCAAGGCGAGGCGGTGGAGACGCCCCAGGCGACCGACGGCGTCACCTACGCCCGGAAAATCAAGCCGGCGGAGGCGCGGATCGACTGGACGCGCCCGGCCGCAGAGCTCGACGCGCATATCCGCGGCCTGTCGCCCTTTCCAGGCGCTTGGTTCGAGGCTCCGTCGGCGCGCGGTCCCATGCGGGTGAAGGCGCTGCTGTCCGCCGTGGCGGCGGGCGCGGGCGCCCCGGGCGAGGTGCTGGCCGATCCGCTGCTCGTGGCCTGCGGCGAGGGCGCGGTGCGGCTGCTGCGGCTGCAGCGCGAGGGCAAGGGAGCGCAGGAGGCGGAGGTCTTCCTGAGGGGGCTGGCGCTGCCCGCGGGGACGCGGCTGGGATGAGGCTGCAGCTGAACGCCCTCTCCCCCTGCGGGAGAGGGAGGGGCCCACGTGACGCAGACACGTGGGAGGGTGAGGGGTCGCACCGACCCATGAGCTGCCGGCCGCGTCGCTATCCAACGCTGCAGATCACAGCGCGACCCCTCACCCCTCCCAGCTCCGCCGGGCCCCTTCCCTCTCCCACAAGGGGAGAGGGATAGATGCCCCGCTACAGGCTCACGATCGAATACGACGGCGGTCCGTACAAGGGCTTCCAGCTGCAGGACGACGTGCCCTCGGTGCAGGCGTCGCTGGAGCGGGCGCTGTTCGGCTTCTGCGGCGCGGCGGCGCGGGTGCACGTGGCCGGGCGCACCGATACCGGCGTGCACGCCACCGGCCAGGTGATCCATGTGGAGCTGGACAAGGCCTGGCGACCCGACGTGGTGCGCGACGCGCTGAACGCGCACCTGGTCCCCGAGCCGATCTCGGTGCTAGACGCCGCGGTCGCCGACGACGACTTTCATGCGCGGTTCTCGGCGACGGGGCGCCGCTATCTGTACCGGATCATCGACCGCAAGCCGCCGCCGGTGCTGGAGCGCGCCCGGGCCTGGTGGGTGAAGATGCCCCTGGACGCCGACGCCATGGCCCGCGCGTGCGCCCTGCTGGTGGGAACGCACGACTTCACCACCTTCCGCGACGCGCACTGCCAGGCCAAGTCGCCGCTGAAGACGCTGGACGCGGCCACGGTGGAGCGCGTCGGCCAAGAGGTGCGGCTGGTGTTCGCCGCGCGGTCGTTCCTGCACCGCCAAGTGCGCTCCATGACCGGCAGCCTGGTGGAGGTGGGCGCGGGCCGCTGGAGCGTGGAGCGGCTGGGCGAGGCGTTGTCGGCGCGAGATCGCGCCGCCTGCGGCCAGGTGGCCCCGCCGCACGGGCTATATCTGACCGGGGTGGCGTACGGCTGACCCTCAGCCGCCGACCAGCCTGCTCGCCAGCAGGTCGGCCAGGGCGCCCCAGCCCACCGACAGCACCACCACCAGCACCACCACCGCCAGTTCCCGGGTCAGGGTCTCCCAGGCGATGCGCCAGACCAGCGCCACCGAGGCGACCAGCAGCAGCAGGGTGATCCAGGTGAAGGCCTGGCTCCCGTCCGGCCCCAGCAGCGTCAGCAGCGAACCCACAGCCAGGATCAGGTTCAGATAGAGCGCCGCCCAGTTGCTGACGATGACGAAGCCCGCATAGCCGGGCTTCACCCGCAGCGGCCCGGCGATCGCGGCCAGCAACAGCGGGAAGCCGAAGGCGTCGATCAGGTGCGCCAGGCTCGCGCTCCACAGCGCCGCGGCCGGAGGCGCGTGTTCCGACAAGGCGACGGCCAGCACATAGAGCGGCAGGGCGAGCAGCGGCCCGGCGAAGGAGCGCACGAAGCCCGCGCCGCTGAACTGGAAATCCTCCCCCCAGCCCGGCCGGCCGCGCACCAGCCGCACCAGGCCGCCTCCGGCCGCCCGGGCCTCGTTCACCAGCGCCGCCACGGGGCTCAGGCCGCGCCGAAGGTCTCGAAGTAGCGCCGCAGCACGCCCTCGTAGACGTGGGTGAGCGCCTGCAGTTCGGCCACCGGCGCGCGCTCGTCCACCATGTGCATGGTCTTCCCCACCAGCCCGAACTCCACCACCGGACACAGCGCGCGGATGAAGCGTGCGTCGGAGGTGCCGCCGGAGGTGGACAGCTCCGCCGGACGCCCCGTCGCCTCCCGGGTGGCGGCGGCCACCAGGTCCACGAACGCGCTGGGCTCGGTGTAGAAAGCCTCTCCCGACATGCGGATGTCCAGCCTCACCTGGCCGGGGAAGCTGGCGTCGGCCCGGGCGCGCTCCTCCTCCAGCCAGGCAGACAGCTCGGCGCCCTTCCAGCAGGGGTTGAAGCGGATGTTCAGCCGCGCGGTCGCGCGGGCGGGAATGACGTTGTGGGCGGGGTTGCCCACCTCCAGGTCGGTGACCTCCAGGTGGGACGGCTGGAACTCTGGGTAGCCGTCGTCGAGCTTGCGGGTGCGCAGGCGCTGCAGCATCTCCAGCAGCACGGGAACCGGGTTGGCGGCGCGGTGGGGATAGGCCACGTGGCCCTGGACCCCCACGACCGTCGCCACCGCGTTCAGGCTGCCGCGCCGGCCGACCTTGATCATGTCGCCGAGCTCGGCGGAGGAGGTGGGCTCGCCGACCAGGCAGTGGTCCACCCGCTCGCCCTCGGCGGTCAGCAGCTCCACGATGCGGCGCGCACCGTCGTGGCCCGGCCCCTCCTCGTCGCCGGTGACCAGAATCGAGATGGAGCCCGCGGGTTCGCCTTCGGCCAGCAGGTTGGACGCCGCGGCGACGAAGGCGGCCACTGCACCCTTCATGTCCACGGTTCCGCGCCCGTACAGCACCCCGTCGACCACCTCGGCGTCGAACGGCGCCCGGGTCCAGGCGGCGGCGTCGCCCACCGGCACCACGTCGGTGTGGCCGCCGAAGCAGAAGTTGGGCGAGGCGGTCCCGCGCCGGGCGTAGATGTTCTCGATCTCGCCGAACCGCAGGCGGCGGCAGGCGAAGCCCAGCCCTTCCAGGGCGGTCTGCAGCACGTCCATGGCCCCGGCGTCGGCCGGAGTGACCGAGGGCCTGCGGATGAGGTCTTGGGCCAGCCGGACCGGGTCCACACGCAACGTCATGCCCGCGATTAGCCCGCCCGCCCGGCGCCCGCAATGGCGGGCCTGAGACTGCCATAAGTTAGGCGTTAACCTTATCCGCCTATCAGCCTTAACGTCTGGAGCAGGTCCGGCGCTGGGGAGGTCTGGCCATGGGGTTTCGAATCATAGCGGTCGACGACAACCCCGTCATCACGCAGCTGATCTCGGCGGTGCTGGGCCAGGCCGGCTATGACATCGAAGTGCTGTCGACCGGGGCTGAGGCCCTGATCTCCATGCAGCGCAATCCCCCCGACCTTCTGCTGCTGGATCTGCAGATGCCAGGGCTGGACGGGCTGGAGGTGCTGCGCATCCTCGGCCAGCAGAAGGTCTGCCAGGGCGTGCCTGTGGTGGTGCTGACCGCGGAAAGCGACAGCCACTACGTCGCGCGCGCCCGCGAACTCGGCGCGGCGGGATACCTGCTGAAGCCGTTCCGGGCCCAGGACCTCAGCGCCAAGGTGCACCGGGTGCTGGTGGACGCCGACACGGTCTGGCTGGACGACTACCATACGGTAACCCGCGCCCCCGATGATGGCAGGATACGACCGGCAATGCGGTCGTCGCACGCCAAGGGCTGACATGGACGCTGAAACGGGCCGCCTCGCGGCGTTGCACGACTACGGCGTGCTCGACACCCCCGCCGACCCGACCCTCGACAAGATCACCGCCCTGGCCGCCGAGCTGTTCGAGACGCCCTCCGCCGCCATCAGCCTGATCGACGCCCGCCGGCAGTGGATGATGTCGCGGGTCGGCGACGTGGAGCCCGAGACGTCCCGCGACATCGCCATCTGCGACCACACCATCCGGGAAGGCCCGAACGAGACGCTGTTCATCAGCGACGCCCGTCTCGATCCGCGGTTCCGCGACAGCCCCCTGGTGACCAAGGACGCGGGCATGCGCTTCTATCTCGGCGCGCCGCTGATGGACCGTCAGGGCCACGCCCTGGGCGCGCTGTGCGTGTTCGACAGCCGGCCCAGGGCTGAGGTCAGCGCCCAGGATCGCCGGCGCCTGCAGGTTCTGGCCGGCCTGGTGGTGGACGAACTGGAGTTGCGCCGCGCAGCCAAGAAGGTGGCGGAGGCGCAGCGCCTGCTCGCCCTGGCCGAGTCGATGGCCGGGGTCGGCCACTGGAGCGTCCGCAAGCGCGACTTCCACGTCACCTGGTCCGACGAGGTCTACAGGATCCACGGGGTGGAGCGGGAGGGCTTCAATCCGAACCTGCAGAAGGGGGTGAGCTTCTATCACCCCGACGACCAGGCCAAGGTGAGCGCCGCCATCGAGCAGGCCTTCGCCACCAGGGGCGGCTTCAGCTTCGAGCTGCGCCTGCGCCGCGCCGACGGGGCATGGCGCAAGGTCGCCTCCCGCGCCATGTGCGAACTCGACGGCGCGGGCGACGTCACCGCCCTTTTCGGGGTGTTCCAGGACGTCACCGAGCAGGCCGAGCTGGTGGAGGCCGCGCAGGCGGCGTCGCGGGCCAAGTCCGACTTCCTGGCCAATATGAGCCACGAGCTGCGCACGCCTTTGAACAGCATCATCGGCTTCACCCACGTGCTGGTGCGCGACGACAGCCTGGGCCCCGAGCATCGCCACAAGCTGACCCGGATCGAGGAGGCAGGCCGCGGCCTGCTCACCGTGGTCAACGACGTGCTGGACTTCTCCAAGCTCGACTCCGAAGGCGTGAAGCTTTCGGCGCGGCCCTTCTCGCCCATCCGGTTGATGGAGAACCTGGTCGCGCTGGTCCATCCCCAGGCCACCGACAGGGGCCTGTCCCTGGTCGCCGACTATCCGCTCGACCGCCATGTCACAGCGCTGGGCGACGTCGACCGCCTGCGCCAGGTGCTGATGAACCTCTTGACCAACGCGGTGAAGTTCACCGCCAGGGGCGAGGTGAGGCTGGCCTTGCAGACGAGGCTGCGTCAGGGCCGCGTCCAGCTCACCTTCCAGGTGTCCGACAGCGGCATCGGGATCGAGGCGGACCAGATCGCCTCGCTGTTCCAGCGCTTCTCCCAGGCCGACGGCTCCATCTCGCGTCGCTTCGGCGGCACCGGCCTCGGCCTGGCCATCTCCAAGCGCCTGGTGGAGGCCATGGACGGCTCCATCGAGGTGCGCAGCGAGATCGGCCGCGGCGCGACCTTCGAGGTGCGGCTGACCCTGCCGGCCGCCGGCGCGCTCGCCGAGGCCGAAGCCGCGCCGAGGCCCGAGCGGACGCCCAAGCCAGGCTGCGGGCCGCTGCCGGCGTTGCGGGTGCTGGTGGCCGAGGACGTGCCGGTGAACCAGGAGCTGGTCCGCCTGATGCTCGCGCCGCTCGGCTGCAAGGTCACGGTGGTGGGCAACGGCGAAGAGGCGGTGGAGGCCGCCGGGACGGGCGGTTTCGGGCTGATCCTGATGGACATGCAGATGCCGGTGCTGGACGGCCTTGAAGCCACCCGCGCCATCCGCCGGCTAAGCGGCCCGGTCGCGCGCATCCCCATCGTCGCCCTCACCGCCAACGTGCTGCCCGAACAGATCGAGCACTGCCGCAAGGCCGGCATGAACGACCACGTGGCCAAGCCGTTCGTCACCGAGGACCTGCAATCCATGGTGCTGAAGTGGGCGGAGCAGCCCGGCGCCGCGATGGCGACCTCGGCCAATCCGGTGCTGGACGACCTCACCGCCCAGATCGGCGTCGGCCCGATCCGCGGCCTGCTCGCCAGCCTGGACGCCCAGATGGCCCAGGTGCTGGCCACCGACCCCGGCCAGGACGGCCAGGGCCTGTCCCGACTGGCCCACAGCCTGCGCGGCGCCGCAGGCGCGCTGGGCTATGCGGACGCGGCGCGCGCCTGCCAGGAGGTGGAAGCCGCCCACCGCGCCGACCGCGACACGGTGGAGCCGTTCGCCCTCCTCCAGGCCGCCTGCGACGCGGCGCGCACAGCCATGGGCGATCGACTGGCCGCCTGATTGCGCGTGAGCGGGCTACGGTCAAGCCGACGGAGGGGGCTCCAGTCCGGAACCGGCGGCGTAGCCCCCTCCACCAAGCTACGCTCGGTCCCCCTTCCCCAAAAAGGGAGGATCAGGTCTGCAGCGGTTAGCCTCAACCCCCTTTGGCCTTGGCCGCTGCGGGCGGCGGGGGCGGCGGAGGCGTCTGGGAGGTCGCGGCCTCGACGGGATCGTCGTCGCGCACGGTGTCGTCCAGGGCGTCGTTGTAGGTCGGGTCGATCTTGCGGTCCTCGATCCTGCGAATGGGCTTCAGCCCGATGGCTTCCGCCGCCGGATCGCCCTCGTGGCCAAACAGGCTGCGCAGGTGCACGTCGAGCTGGGGGAAGGGCATCTCGATATTGGCCAAGCGCAAGGCGTCCTCGATGGCCCAGGTGTAGGCGGCGTTCATGGAGGCGGGGCGCTTCACGGCCTCGAGCTTCGGCCACACCACCAGCTCGAAGTTCAGCGCGCTGTCGCCGAAGCCGGTCATCCAGACCTGGGTCTTCTGCTTGTCGGTGTCGGGCAGGGTGAAGGGCACCGACCTCGCGGCCGCCAGCACCGCATCGCGCACCTTGGCCTTGTCGACGCCGTAGGCCACCGTGAAGGGCACGTGGATGCGGCGGGTGATCCCGCGCTGGGTCCAGTTGATGATGGTGCCGTCGATCAGCTTGGAATTGGGGACCAGCACATCGACATTGTCGTTGGTGCGGATGTGGGTGGCGCGCGCCCCGATCTCCTGCACCTCGCCCCGGGTCTTGCCGACCTCCAGCTCGATGAAGTCCCCCACGTGCAGCTCGTTGTCCAGGATCAGCACGAGCCCTGAGACGAACTCCTTAACGATCCCCTGCAGGCCCAAACCGACGCCCACGCCGATGGCGCCGGCGAACACCGCCAGGGAGCTGAGATTGATCCCGACGGTGGACAACCCCACGAACAGCCCGAATACGACCAGGCCGTAGGTGACGATCTTCTGCACCAGATAGAGCGGCGTGCGCCCCCCCTTGGCGCGGCTCCGGGCCCGGGTGAGGACGAACCCCGCCGCCCAGGCGGCGGCGAACGCCGCGCCCATGATGAAGGCCGCCGAGATCAGCGAGGCGGGGGTCACCACCGTGTGGCCGATCACCAGCAGGTGCAGGTTCAAGAGGCGGGAGACGGGATTCATGGAATCTTTACGCAGGCGGCGGCGGCCTTGTTCCCACAGCCGGCGGACCCTGTACGTCTCTCCCCGCGCCGCTGTTCGCGCCCGAGATGAATCTTAACCTGTTGTTGGCGACCCCGGAGGTAACGTATGGTCGTTGGCCCGGTGGCGGAACGGCTACGCACGGAGCCCCGCAAGGCTCCTCCATCCAGGTTCGAATCCTGGCTGGGCCTCCAAGCTTTCGTCTCCGTCTGCGGGGACCGAAGCCCGCTCCGCCCTGGCCCGTGAAACCTTTGCCGGCCGGATGGACTTTCCGCCCCATCGCTGGGATATCCTGTTTCCAACCAGGACGGTGGGGTGGACGGATGGCGGCCAAGCTCGGCGTCGTGCGCGAGACGCGCGAAGGCGAGACCCGCGTGGCGGTCACGCCCGACGCGGTGAAGAAGCTGATCCCACTAGGCTTCACCGTGACCGTGCAGACGGGCGCGGGGCTGACCGCCGCTTGTCCGGATGCGGACTATGTGGCCGCCGGCGCCGCCATAGCCCCTGACGCCGCCGCAGCGGTGGCCGACGCCGACGTGGTGCTGGCCGTGCGGGCGCCCTCGGCCGAGGTGCTGTCCGGCCTGAAGCCCGGCGCCCTCGTCGCCGCCATGCTGAACCCTTACGCCGAGCGGCCGGCGCTGGACGCCCTAGCGCAGGCGAAGGCGACCGGCTTTTCCATGGAGTTCGTGCCTCGCATCACCCGCGCCCAGTCCATGGACGTGCTGTCCTCCCAGGCCAACCTCGCCGGCTATCGCTCGGTGATCGAGGCGGCGGAGGCCTATGGCCGGGCCATGCCGATGATGATGACCGCCGCGGGCACGATCGCCGCGGCCAAGGTGTTCGTGATGGGCGCGGGCGTCGCGGGGCTGCAGGCCATCGCCACCGCGCGGCGGCTGGGCGCGGTGGTCACCGCCACCGACGTCCGCCCCGCCTCCAAGGAGCAGGTCGAAAGCCTGGGCGCCAAGTTCGTCGCCGTCGAGGACGAGGAGTTCAAGCAGGCCGAGACCGCCGCCGGCTACGCCAAGCCCATGTCGGCGGACTACCAGGCCAAGCAGGCGGCGCTGATCGGCGAGCACCTGAAGAAGCAGGACATCGTCATCACCACCGCCCTGATCCCTGGCCGCCCGGCGCCTAAGCTCGTCTCCGCCGAACAGGCCAACGCCATGAAGGCGGGCTCGGTCATCGTGGACCTGGCGGTGGAGCAGGGCGGCAACTGCGCGCTGTCCAAGCCGGGCGAGACGGTGACCACCGACGTCGGGGTGAAGATCGTGGGCATCGCCAACATGGCCGGCCGGGTCGCCGCCGACGCGTCGGCGCTCTATGCCCGCAACCTGGTCAACTTCATCACCTTGATGGTGAAGGACGGCCAGCTTGCGCCGGACTTCGAGGACGAGATCGTCAAGGGCGCCCTGGTGACCCGCGACGGCTCGGTGGTGCATCCCGCCCTGCAGGCGGCGGGCTGAGCGAGAGGGACGTCAAGACATGCAAGCCGCCGTCGATCCGACCGTCTTCCGCCTGGCGATTTTCGTGCTGGCCATCTTCGTGGGCTATTACGTGGTCTGGAGCGTGACGCCCGCCCTGCACACGCCGCTGATGGCGGTGACCAACGCCATCTCCTCGGTGATCATCGTGGGCGCGCTGCTCGCCGCCGCGGCGCACGGCCTCGACGGGGCTCGGGCCGGCGCGACGGTGTGGGTGTCCAAGGGCGCGGGCGCGGTGGCCGCAGGCCTGGCGGCGGTCAACATCTTCGGCGGCTTCCTGGTCACCCAGCGGATGCTCGCCATGTACCGCAAGAAGGACCGCGCCAAGTGAGCGGCCATACGATGAACGCCTCGGCCTTGGGCTGGACCGGGCTCGTGGTCGGTCTGGCGGGAATCGCGGTCTATCTGGTGATCATCCTGCGCCAGCCAGAGCTGGTGCGGGTCCTGAACGGCTCCGGCCTGCTGCTCAGCAGCCTGGCGCTGACCGGCGCGCAGGAGATGATCTCGGTCGCCCAAGGGCCGGCGGCCTTCGCCGTCCACGCCTCGGTCGGCCTGCTGATCCTGGCGGTGATCGCCCAGGCTGCGGCGGGCCTGCGCAACCGGCGCGCCTGGGACGGGGCCGAGCGCCGGCGTCCCGCGGTCTGGGACGGCGGGGACCGGCGTCGCAGCGCCATGGGGGAGGAACGCGCGTGAACGCCAACCTGGCCGCTGTCGCCTACCTGATATCGGGCGTCCTGTTCATCTTGGCGCTCCGCGGCCTGTCGAGCCCGGTGACCAGCCGGCGCGGCAATCAGCTCGGCATGATCGGCATGGCGATCGCTGTGGGCACAGCCCTGCTGACCCTGTGGGGCCAGGGCGCGCTGGACCCCATCACCCTGGTGCTGATCTTCGGGGGCGTGATCATCGGCGGCAGCGTGGGGGCGGTGATCGCCCGGCGCGTGCCCATGACCGCCATGCCCCAGCTGGTGGCCGCCTTCCACTCGCTGGTCGGTCTGGCGGCGTGTCTGGTGGCGGTGGCGGCGATCTACACGCCCGCCGCCTATGGTATCGGCTTGCCCGACGGGTCGGTGCGGCTGGAGAGCCTGATCGAGCTGTCTATCGGCGTCGCCATCGGCGCTGTGACCTTCACCGGCAGCCTGATCGCCTTCGCCAAGCTGAACGGAAACATGAGCGGGGCCTCGATCCTGCTGCCCGGCCGCCATCTGATCAACATCGCGATCGCCATCGCCGTGGTGGTCCTGATCGTGGTGCTGGTCGCCAGCGGCGGCCACGCGATCTGGGCCTTCTGGGGGGTGTTCGTCCTGGCGCTGATCGCCGGGATCACCCTGATCATCCCCATCGGCGGGGCCGACATGCCGGTCGTGGTGTCGATGCTGAACAGCTATTCCGGCTGGGCGGCGGCGGCGCTCGGCTTCACGCTTGAGAACACCACGCTCATCATCACCGGCGCCCTGGTGGGATCGAGCGGCGCCATCCTCAGCTACATCATGTGCAAGGGGATGAACCGCAGCTTCATCTCGGTGATCCTGGGCGGCTTCGGGGGCGACGCGTCCGCGGTCGCCGCCGGCGGCGGGAGCAAGGAGACGCGACCGGTCAAGCAGGGCTCGGCCGAAGACGCCGCCTTCATCATGAAGAACGCATCCAAGGTGATCATCGTCCCCGGCTACGGGATGGCTGTGGCCCAGGCCCAGCATGCGCTGCGCGAAATGGGCGATACCCTGAAGAAGGAAGGCGTGGAGGTGAAGTACGCCATCCACCCCGTCGCCGGCCGCATGCCCGGCCACATGAACGTGCTGCTGGCCGAAGCCAACGTGCCCTACGACGAGGTGTTCGAGCTGGAGGACATCAACTCCGAGTTCGCCACCGCCGACGTCGCCTTCGTCATCGGGGCCAACGACGTCACCAACCCCGCCGCCAAGACCGACCCCACCTCGCCCATCTTCGGCATGCCGATCCTGGAGGTGGAGCGCGCGCGCACGGTGCTGTTCATCAAGCGCGGGATGGCCGCGGGCTATGCCGGGGTGGAGAACGAGCTGTTCTTCCGCGACAACACCATGATGCTGTTCGGCGACGCTAAGAAGATGGTCGAGGGCATCCTAAAGGCGCTGTGACGGCCTTTCCGCCCTGGGATCAGACCCCCGCCTTAGAGACCGGCTGGCCTGAAGGTCAGGGGCCGGTTTCCCGCGGGGCCCCGCTCGTCACCTGGATCTACGGCCTTCTCGGCCTGATCCCCTTCCTCGCCGGCGCGACCGAGACATGGCTGTTTTCCGGCCTCGCCGCGCTGCCGGGCCGTCTGGAGCTGCTGACCTACGGCGCCCTGATCCTGTCCTTCCTGGGCGGCGGCCGATGGGGGCTCGAGATCGGGCGGACGCATGTGCGCCCCGGGACCATCACCGCCTCCATGCTCCCGACGATCTTCGCCTTCGTGCTCCTGGTCGGTGGAGGCGTGGCCTTCGTGCGCTGGCGGCTGACGCTGCTGGCCGCAGGCTTCATGGCGCAGTGGCTGTGGGACGTGATCTCCAAGGGGCCGCCGCGCTGGTATTCGCCGTTGCGCCACGTACTGACCGCCGGCGCGGTCGCTTGCCTGCTCGCGGGCGCCGCATCGCCTGGCGTTTAGCGCGCCCATGACCCCGCACGGGTAGGCCTGACGCCTCCGGCTATGGCATAAGGCTTCGGCCATGCAGCCGCCGCCCCTCGTCATCACCCGCCCCGGAGACCGCCGCGAAAAGCCGCCGGTTCCGGGCGCCCGCCAGTTGGCGGAGGCCCAGGCCGCCGACGCCGCCGGCCGCCACGCGGACGCCGTCACCCTGCTCCGCCAGGCCGCGGACGCCGGTCATCCCGCCGCCATGAGCTTCCTCGGTGCGCGCCTGCTGATCGGCCGCGCCGCGCCGCAGGAGCCTCGCACCGCCATCGCCCTGCTCAAGCGCGCCGCCGAACTCGACGAGGCCGACGCCCACGTCATCCTGGCCACCATGGGAACGGCGATCGCCGTCACAGCCGAACAGTGGGCCAAGTCCCTTGATCACCTGGAGCGCGCCGCCGAGCTGGGTTCCCCCCGGGCCCAGCAGCAGATTCGCCTGCTCAGCGGCCATGCCGGCGCGCTCGACGCCACCCCTGGCGCCTGGGGCAGGCTGCGCCGCAGCGTGGACTGGAAGGCCTGGACCGAGCCGCCGCCCAAGCGCGTGCTGAGCGAGGCGCCCCGCCTGCGGGCGGTGGAGGGCTTCCTGTCTCCGGCGGTCTGCGACTGGCTGGTGGGACGCGCCGAACCGCTGCTCAAGCCCGCCACCGTCTATGACCCGGCCACCGGCGCGTCGCGTCAGGAACAGGCGCGCAGCAACAGCGCGGTGGAGTTCGACATCGTCAACGCCGACGTGGTGATGATGCTGGTGCGCGGGCGCATGGGCGCCGCCACCCACCTGCCCACCGCGGCCATGGAGCCCCTGCAGGTGCTGCACTATCAGGTCGGCCAGCGCTTCGAGCGCCACTTCGATTTCCTCGACACCTCGGTGGAAGGCTACGCCCGCGACGTGGCGGGTCGGGGCCAGCGCATCGCCACCTTTCTGCTCTATCTGAACGACGACTACGAGGGCGGCGAGACCGAGTTCCCGGTCCTGGGCCTGCGCCACAAGGGGCGAAAGGGCGACGCCCTGTTCTTCGCCAATGTCGACGCCGCCAACCAGCCCGACCGGCGCACCCTGCACGCCGGCGTCGCGCCGACCTCGGGCGTCAAGTGGTTGCTGTCGCAGTGGATCCGCGACCGGGCCGCCGCGCCCGCCGCCGGCTGAGGCCGTGGCCGCCGCCCTGCCGACGCCGTCGGATTCGGCCGCAGCGATCCGGGCCGGCCAAGCCCTGGGCGCAGCGCTGGATCGGTTGAACGCCGGCCGCTTCGCCGAGGCGCAGGCGCTGCTGCTCCCGCTGGTCCAGGCCCAGCCTCGCCTGGCGGACGCCCGCCACCTGCTGGGCGTCGCCATGTTGAAACTCGGCGATGCGTCCGGTGCGATCGAGCAGCTGCGCGCCGCGGTCGCCCTGGACAAGCGCAATCCGGCCTACGCCGCCCGGCTGGGCGACGCGCTGCTCGCCGGCGGGGACGCGAAGGCCGCCGAGCGCACCCTGCGATCGGCGCTGGCCCTGAACCGCCGCTTCGCGCCCGCCGCCCTCGCCCTGTCGGAGTTGCTGGCCGCTGACGCCCGCTTCGCCGACGCGCTGGGGGTCACCACGCCGCTGGTCGCCGCGCGGGAGGCGGGCGAGGCGGTGCTGAGCGCCCACGCGGTGGCCCTGCGCGGGCTCGGCCGGGACGAGGAGGCCCTGGCCCTCTATCGCCGGGCGGCGCACGCGAACCCGGCTTCCGCCGTGGCCGAGCACAACGCCGCCGCGGTGACCGGCGATCTGATGCGCTTCGAGGAGTCGGAAGCCGCCGCCCGCGCGGCCTTCGCCAAGGGTGGCGACGCGCCCGAGACCTGGCTGACGCTCGGTCGCGCCCTGCAGGGACAGGGGCGGTTCGAGGCGGCGCAGGCGGCGTTCGGCGAGGCGCTGCGTCGACGCCCCTTCCTGGCCGACGCGCACCAGGCCCTGGCGCAGCTGATCTGGATGCGGACGGAGGACCTCAGTGCGGCGTCCGTGGCGCTGGACGCTGCGCTTGCGGCCGATCCGGCGGCGATCCCGCTGCGGCGGATCAAGTCCGGCCTGCTCGACCATGCGGGCGACGCGAGGGGCGCCTACGAGGTGCTGACCCAGGGCCCGGCGGCGCGCGACGCGCTGGACGCGGACCCCCGGCTTCAGCTCGCCGCCGCCCGGGCTGCGCTGCGCCTGGACCCCGCCGCAGCGCGACGCCACGCCGAAACGGCGCTGCGGGCCCGGCCCGGAGACGACCAGGCCGAGCTCGCACTCTGCGAGGCGTATCTGGCCCTGGGCGAGCCGGAGGGCGCCATGCGGCTGGCCGAAGGGGTGCGGCGGCGCCGGCCGCTGGACCAGCACGTGCTGGCCTATCTGGCCACCGCCTGGCGGATGCTGGGCGACCCCCGTTACGCCGCGCTCTACGACTATTCGGCCTTCGTGCGGGCCTGGACCATCGATACGCCGTCGGGCTGGTCGAGCCTTGACGCCTATCTCGCCGACCTCGCCGCGGCCCTTCACACCCTGCACGGCCTGCGCGGCCATCCGATCGGCCAGTCCCTGCGGGGCGGCGCCCAGACCTCGCAGAACCTGCGCGCCTCCAAGGACCCGGCCATTGCGGCCTTCTTCGGCGCCGTCGACGGCCCGATCCGCGCCCATGTCGAGGCGCTCGGCCGGGGCAAGGATGCGCTGCGGTCCCGCAATCTTGGCGGCTACGCCATGGCGGGCGTCTGGTCGGTGCGGCTGCGGCCGGGCGGCGGCCGCCATGTGGACCATGTGCACCAGCGCGGCTGGCTGTCGTCGGCCTGCTATATCGAACTGCCCCCCGCTGTGGACGCCGAAGGGCGGCAGGGCTGGATCAAGTTCGGAGAGCCCGGCGTGCCCACCGCCCCGCCCCTCGGCGCAGAGCACCACGTCAAGCCGGCGCCCGGGCGGCTGGTGCTGTTCCCGTCCTATATGTGGCACGGCACCGCGCCCTTCAGGGGCGAGGCGCCGAGGCTGACGGTGGCGTTCGACCTGGTCCCGGCCAAGCCCTAAGCAGGGCTCAGCCGACGAAGGCGCGTTCCAAGACGAAGTCGCCGGGTTCGGAGTTGGAGCCTTCCACCATGCCCTGGGCTTCCAGGATCGCGGCGACGTCCTTGATCATGTGCATGGAGCCGCACAGCATCACCCGGTCGGTGGCCGGATCGAAGACGGTCTGGGACAGTCCGAGGTCGGCGAACAGTCTGCCCGAGGTGATCAGGTCGGTGATCCGGCCCTGGCGCTCGAACGGCTCGCGGGTGACGGTGGGCAGGTAGCGGAGCTGCGCGCTCGCCAGTTCGCCGAAGTTCTCGTCGGCGGGAAGCTCATGCTCGAACATCTCGCGATAGGCGAGGTCCACCACGCCGCGCACGCAGTGGGTGACCACGATCTGCTCGAAGGCGTCGTACACGTCCGGATCGCGCGCCACCGACAGCCAGGGCGCCAGCCCCGTGCCGGTGCCGAGCAGATATAGCCGCTTGCCGGGCTTCAGGGCGTCCAGCACCAGGGTGCCCACCGGCTTCTTGGCCATCAGGATGGCGTCGCCCGGCTCGATCTTCTGCAGGCGCGAGGTCAGCGGACCGTCGGCCACCGCGATGGAGAAGAACTCCAGCGTATCGGCGTAGGACGGACTGGCGATGGAATAGGCGCGCAGCACCGGCTTGCCGCCATCTTCGCCCGGCAGGCCGATCATCACGAACTCGCCGGAGCGGAAGCGGAAGCTGGCGGGGCGGGTGATGGCGAAGCTGAAATACTGCGGCGTCCAGTGGCGCACCCACAGCACCGTCTCGACATTGTGGGTGGCGCTGGTCACCGCAGGCTTGCCGACCGCCGGGGCGGCCACAGTACGGGCCAAAGGGTCGGCGGCCAGGACACCCGCGCTCATATCGTCCATGTCTCTAATCCGTCAGATGCCGCCGCCGACGTCGTCGCCGGTCGGGGCGGACGTGGGCGCCCGGCCAGTATGTATGCCGCACTCGGTCTTTTCGGAACCCGCCCAGCGCCCGGCGCGCACATCCTGCCCCGCCTCCGTGGGTTTGGTGCACGGCCAGCAGCCCACAGACGCAAAGCCCGCCGCCACCAGCGGGTGGGCCGGCAGGGCGTGTTCGGCGGCGTAGGCGTCCAACGCCGCCCCGTCCCAGCCGGCGAGGGGGTTGAACTTCACCTTGCCCTGGGCCTGCTCCACCACGGGCAGGTGCAACCGCGCGCCGCCGTGGAAGCGCTTGCGCCCGGTGATCCAGGCGTCGAAGTCCACCAGCCCGAGATCGAGGGGCGCGACCTTGCGGATGGCGCAGCAGGCGTCGGTGTCGCGCTTGTAGAGGTCGGCCTGGGGATCGACGGTGGCCAGGTCGGCATAGGCCGGGCGGAGGTCGCGCACGTCGGTCAGGCCGAGGTCGGCCGCCAGGCGCTTGCGATAGTCCAGGGTCTGGCCGAACAGCTTGCCTGTGTCGAGAAACAGCACCGGCGCGCCGGGGTCGATGCGGCTCAGCATGTGCAGCAGCACCGCCGACTCCGACCCAAAGGAGGAGACCATGGCGATCCGGCTGGGGAACGCCTGCAGCGCCGTCTCCAGCACTTTCTGGGGCGAGGCGTCGCGAAGGTGGGCGTTGAGGTCCGCGAGGTCGACGCCCTCAGCCGCCATCGCCGCGGGCGAGGCCGGTCTGGGACCCGGTTCCAGGGCCCCGACCTCGACCCGGCCGTCGGGCCCGGTCTCTCCCTGCGCCAGGCGAAGCTCGGCCCCCAGGGCGTGGGCCGCCGACAGGCGCCGATCAATCACGAACTCGGCTTCGTAAGCCATGGCTCAACCCTCTCCCATCCGCTCGCGAAAGGCGGCGGGGCGCCGGTCGGCGGCGCTCTGGTAGACGTGGCGGAAACGGTAGGCGCAGGCCGCCCAATGCTCGGGCGTGGAGTCGTCGGCGGGCTCGAAGGCGTCGAAGCCGCAGCGCACCATGTCCTTGGCGAGGTCGCGCAGCACGTCGCCGACCGCCCGGATCTCCCCCGCATAGGCGTAGCGCTCGCGCAGCAGGGCGGCGGAGGTGAAGGCGCGGCCGTCGCGGAACTTGGGGAAGTCCAGCGCCACCAGCGCCAGGCGGGGCAGGTCGTAGGCCAGACCCTCCACCGCCTCGTCGGACTTCAGGCGGACGCCGACGCGCCGCCCCTCCCCCAGCCATCCCTCGCCCTCGGCCTGGAAGCGGGCGAGGGAAACCAGCAGGTCAAGCGCCTCGGCCCCCGGCGCCTCGTCGTCGGCGAGGGACACGAACGTATCCACCGCCTCGATAAAGGCCGGCCCGCCCCCGGGCCCCCGCTTAATGAGCTTCGGCATAGACGGCGGCCTTGAAGGGGGCGAGGCCCACGCGGCGGTAGGTGTCGAGGAAGCGTTCGGCCCCGTGACGCTCGCGCAGATAGGCCTCGACCAGGGCGTCGATGGCAGGGGTGACCTGGTCGTAGGCGACGGCGGGACCCAGAACCTCGCCCAGACTGGCGTCCTCAGCCCCTGAGCCGCCGAGGGTGAGCTGGAAGAACTCCTCGCCCTTCTTGTCCACGCCCAAGATGCCGATGTGGCCCACGTGGTGGTGGCCGCAGGCGTTGATGCAGCCGCTGATCTTGATCTTCAGCTCGCCGATTTTTTCCGCCATCGCGGATTCGGCGAAGCGGCGGGCGATGGACTGGGCCACCGGGATGGCGCGGGTGTTGGCCAGGGCGCAGTAGTCCAGCCCCGGGCAGGCGATGATGTCGCTGGCCAGGTTGATGTTGGGCGCCGCAAGGCCGCAGGCCTGCAGCCCGGCGTGGACCGCGGCGAGATCGTTCTGCCTCACGTGGGGCAGAACCAGGTTCTGCTCGTGCGTCACGCGGATTTCGCCGTGGCCGTAGCGGTCGGCCAGATCGGCGATGGCGTCCATCTGGTCGCTGGTCGCATCGCCGGGCGCCTCGCCGGGCGCCTTCAGCGAGATGTTGACGATGGCGTAGCCGGCCACCTTGTGCGGCTGCACGTTGTTGCGGACGAAGCGGGCCAGGGCCGGATCGGCCTTGCGCGCCGCCTCGAAGGCGTTCGACACCGGCGGCAGGTCCTCGAACGCGACGTAGCCGAAGGCGCCTCGGATGCGGGCCAGCTCGACATCGGGCAAGTCGACCGCCGCCCGGTCCATGGCCGTCCACTCGGCCTCGACCTGGCGGGCGAACTCTTCAGCGCCCAGGGCGGCCACCAGTATCTTGATCCGCGCCTTGTAGATGTTGTCGCGCCGCCCGTGGCGGTTGTAGACGCGCAGCACCGCCGACAGGTAGCTGAGCAGAGAGGTCACCGGCAGGTGCTCAGCGATGGTGGTCCCAAGATAGGGCGTGCGCCCCATGCCGCCGCCGACCATCACCTCGAAGCCGAGCTGGCCGTCGCGCGCCCGGCGCAGCACCAGGCCGATGTCGTGCACCTTGGCGGCGGTGCGGTCCTGGGGTGAGGCGGTCACCGCGATCTTGAACTTGCGCGGCAGGTAGCTGTACTCGGGATGCAGGGTGGACCACTGGCGGATCGCCTCGCACCACACCCGGGGATCGTCCACCTCCTCCGCCGTCGCCCCGGCATAGGGGTCCGAGGTGGTGTTGCGGATGCAGTTGCCGCTGGTCTGAATGGCGTGCAGGTCGACCTGCGCCAAGGCGTCGAGGACGTCGGGGGCCTCGCTGAGCTTGATCCAGTTGAACTGCAGGTTCTGGCGGGTGGTGAAGTGGCCGTAGCCCTTGTCGTAGGTCCGCCCGATCGCCGCCAGGCCACGCAGCTGGGCCGAGGACAGCGAGCCGTAGGGGATGGCGATCCGCAGCATGTAGCCGTGCAGCTGCAGATACAGCCCGTTCATCAGCCGCAGCGGCTTGAACTGGTCTTCGGTCAGCGCGCCGGACAGGCGGCGTTCCACCTGCTCGCGGAACTCGGCCGCCCGGTCTTCGATGACCGACTTGTCGATGGCGTCGTAGCGGTACACGCTCAGCCTCTCACTTCTTCAGCCGGATCAGGCCGAGCCGGCCGGATGAGCGCGCGCCGCCCGAATGCGCCCGCAACGCCTCGACCACCGCGCCGCCCTCGGCCTGCTTGCCCATGGCGGGATGGATGGTGGGTCCGAGCGCGCGGACCCGCTCGCGATAACTGGTGGGCACGGCCACGCCGGCCTCCAGTTCCAGGTCGATTAGGTAGGGATCGACCACCAAGGTGGGCTGGCCCTTCGCCGCGTCCAGCGCCGCCTGCCCCGGCCCGGCGGCGTCGAACAGCTCGGCTTCCGCGAAGCGCTTGACCCATAGGCCCCGGGCCCAGAACACGGGCTCGCCGTCGCGCAGGTCGCTGGCGGTCAGGGCGGCGAGGCTCACGCTTGAACTCTCCGAGGGGCGCCAAGATGCTCCCCCGCCGGAGGAGATGTCAGCAAAGCTGACTGAGGGGGCCGACGCGCGGCGGCGGTTGACGCCCCCTCCACCCGCTCCGCGGGTCCCCCTCCCCCAAGAGGAGAGGATCGAAGCACCGGCTCCACCTGCGCCAGGGCGGCCACCTCGCCGATCACGAGCACACAAGGGCCCGAAAAGCTCGCCGCCACCGTCGATAGCCCGGCCAGCGTGCAGAGCGCGCGGCGTTCCTCCGCCCGGCTGGCGTTCTCGACGATCAGGACCGGCGTCGAACCCGCCCGGCCTGCGGCCATCAGGCGAGCCGCAATCACAGGCGCGGTGGACAGGCCCATATAGACCACTACCGTCTGGTTCGGCCGGGCCAGCGCGGCCCAGTCCAGGTCCGGCTCGCCGGTCACCCCGTCGGCCACCGCCGCATGGCCGGTGACGAAGCTCACCGCCTGGGCCATCCCGCGATAGGTCAGGGCCACGCCGCAGGACGCCGCGGCGGCCAGCGCCGCGCTGATCCCCGGCGCCACCTCGCACTCGACGCCCGCGGCCCGGCACGCCGCCAGCTCCTCCCCGCCGCGGCCGAACAGGAAGGGGTCGCCGCCCTTCAGCCGCACCACCTGCAACCCTTCGCGCGCCAGGGCGACGAGCAGTTCGTTCAGGTCCGCCTGGGGCACGCTGTGATTGGATTTGCGTTTTCCGACATAGAGCTTGCGGGCGCCAGGGGCCGCCAGGGCCAGCACGCCCTCGCCCACCAGCCGGTCGTGCACCACCACGTCGGCTGAGCGCAACAGGCGCTCGGCCTTGCGGGTCAGCAGCTCGGGATCGCCCGGTCCTGCGCCCACCAGCCAGACCTTGCCGGGCGCGACCGTCGATACCCGGCCGCCGCTCAGCAGCACCAGCCCGGCTTCGCGCTCTCGCGATCGCGGCTCCATGGCCCTAGAACTCCTGCGTCCACCGGGAAGGGCGGACGCTTGCTAAGTGCTTGCAGGTCGGTCAAAGCGCAAGGCGGACGATGCTGGGGTGGCGTTTAGGAAAACTGATATGCAGCGCAGACGATTACCTCCGCTGAACGCACTCCGCGCCTTCGAGGCGGCGGCCCGGCACATGAATTTCAGCCGCGCCGCGGACGAGCTGAGCGTGACGCCGGGGGCGGTCAGTCAGCAGATTCAGAACCTGGAGGACTTCATCGGCGCGCCCCTGTTCAAGCGCACCGCCCGGGGCCTGCTGCTCACCGACGGCGCGCAACAGGCCCTGCCGTCGCTGCGCGAGGCGTTCGACCGGCTGGCGGAGGCGGCGAACCAGCTGACCGCCTCGGCCGACGGGCGGCGGGTGACGGTCTCCGCCGCGCCGTCCTTCGCCGCCAAGTGGCTGGTGCCGCGGCTGGGCCGGTTCGAGGCGGCTTATCCGGAGGTGGACGTGTGGCTGTCGGCCGGCATGGAGCTGGTGGATTTCGCCGAGGGCGAGGTGGACGTCGCCATCCGCTACGGCTCGGGCCGCTATCCGGGGCTGGAGGTCACCCGGCTGATGGGCGAGACGGTGACGCCGGTGGCCGCCCCCTCGCTGCTGACCGAAAAGCCGCTGGTCGAGCCCGCCGACCTCGCCCACCACACCCTGCTGCACGACGGCTCGCCCGACGCCGACGAGAGCTGCCCGGACTGGGCCATGTGGCTGGCCGCCCGGGGCCTGCGCGATGTGGACGGCGCCCGGGGTCCGCGCTTCAACCAGTCCAGCCTGGTGATCGAGGCGGCGGTGGGCGGGCGCGGCGTCGCCCTGGCCAAGGGCACGCTGGCCCAGGCGGACCTGGACGCCGGCCGGCTGGTGGCCCCGCTCTCCAGCTCCACCACGACCCTCGACCTCGCCTATCACCTGGTCTACCCCAAGGCGAAAGGCCGGCTGAAGCAGGTGCGCGCCTTCACCGGCTGGGTGAAGGCCGAGGCCGAGGCGCACGAGGCGGGGCTGCGCTCGATGGACAACGGAGCGGGAATCTAGGTCCGCCGTCGTCGCGGGAGGACTCGGTCGCAAAGATTCCTCCCCTGCGTAGCGGGGGGGAGATAAGGCTCTCGCCGCCGCTCAGCACTCGATGGCGTTCACCGCCAACCCGCCCAGCGAGGTCTCCTTGTAGATCTCCTTCATGTCCTCCCCGGTGCGCTTCATGGTGGCGATGACCTTGTCCAGCGACACCGAGTGCTGGCCGTCGCCCAGCAGGGCCAGCCGCGCCGCGTCGATCGCCTTGATCGCGCCCATGGCGTTCCGCTCGATGCAGGGGATCTGCACCAGGCCGCCGATGGGGTCGCAGGTGAGGCCCAGGTTGTGCTCCATGCCGATTTCGGCGGCGTTCTCGATCTGGGCGTTGGTGGCGCCTGACACCGCGGCCAGCCCCGCCGCGGCCATGGAGCAGGCCACCCCCACCTCGCCCTGGCAGCCGACCTCCGCCCCCGAGATCGAGGCGTTGCGCTTGTAGAGCGCCCCGATGGCGCCCGCGGTGAGCAGGAAGGTGCGCCGGCTCTCCGCCGTCCCGCGATAGAAGCGGTCGTGGAAGCGCAGCACCGCGGGAATGATCCCGGCCGCCCCGTTCGTCGGCGCAGTCACCACCCGCCCGCCTCCGGCGTTCTCCTCGTTCACCGCCAGCGCCCAGAGGTTCACCCAGTCCATGGCCGCCAGCGGGTCGGTGACCTGGCGCTCGGCCCGGGCGAACAGCTCGTCGCGCACCTGCTTGGCGCGGCGGCGCACCTTCAGCCCCCCCGGCAGCACGCCGTCCACCCGGATGCCCCGCTCGATGCAGGCGTCCATGGCGGCGAAGACGGCGTCTAGCCCGCTCAGCACCTCGGCTTCGGGCCGCAACGCCGCCTCGTTGGCCAGCATCAGCCCCGCCACGCTCAGACCCGCCGCATCCGCCTGGGCGATCAGCTCGGCGCCTGAGGTGAAGGGATGAGGGACCGGCCTCTCCTCGACCGGGGCGTTGGCGCCCATCTCCGCCTCCGAGGCCACGAACCCCCCGCCGACGGAATAGTAGGTGCGCGCGAACGGCTCCTCCTCCAAGGCCGCCTCGGCGCAGAAGCGCAGGGCGTTGGGGTGGCGGGGAAGCCGGGTGTAGCCTTCCCAGGCGATGTCGCACTGCGGGTCGAACGCGACGTTCGGACCCTCGAGCCCGAGCGCCAGGGCATGGGTCGCGGCCAGCTCCAACAGCGCCGCGTCGCCGACATCCGGATCGAGCGTCGCAGGCGCATGGCCCATCAGCCCCAGCATCACCGCCCGGTCGGTGGCGTGGCCCCGCCCGGTCAGCGCCAGCGAGCCGTAGAGGCTCACCTGCACCCGCCGCACCCGCGCCAGCACGCCCGCCTCCCGCAGCTCCCCCAGGAACCGCACCGCCGCCGTCATCGGCCCCATGGTGTGGGAGCTTGACGGGCCCACGCCCGGCTTGAACAGATCGAAGACGCTGGTGGTCATGGCGGCCTTGTAGCGCCTGACCGGCGCGAGGGGAGTCGCCTCAGCGCCGCCAGGTGGGGCGCCGAACTGGGCTGACGGGAGGCTGGGCCTAGATGGCCGACATCTTGGACCACATGCGCCGGGCGCCGGCGGCAATCGGCGTATATCCGCAAGCTCGTCAGGTTCATCGAGGCGACTGGAGGCGGCGGTGCTTCATCCTGACTACCGGGTCCTGGTCGAGCCCCTCGTTCTCGAGGATGGCGGAGGCCATCTCGCGACCGTCCCCGATCTGCCGGGTTGCATGTCCGATGGTGAAACGCGGGAACTCGCCGCTCGCAACGTAGGTGACGCCATCAAGGCCTGGATGGCAGAAGCCCGTGCTCTCGGCCGCGCCGTACCATCCCCCTCCAGACACCTGGTCCCCACGAAAGCCTGAACAGTCCGGCTGGAGATCAGGCGCCCTTCCGGTCTGCACAAATCGCGCTAGTGTCATAATCCCGCCATCCCGCAGCAGAGTTCGCCCCGCCCATGTCGATCCGGTCCCTCGCGCTCGCTGCGAGCCTGTTCGCCTCCGTCGCCGCTTCGGCTCTCGCCCAACCTTCGGGTGGGGGCGCCATGCTGGGCTTCACGGCTCAGGGCGCCGCCGCCCAACGCGACCTCGAGCACCGCTTCGACGCCATGATCTCCCCGCCCGAGCTGGACGGCTGGCTGCTGCGCATGGCGTCCAAGCCCAACCAGGTCGGCAGCCCTCACGACAAGGAAAACGCCGACTGGCAGCTGGCCCAGTTCAAGAGCTGGGGCTGGGACGCCCATATCGAGCAATTCGACATCTTGTACGGCACGCCCATCAACGAGAGCGTAGACCTGCTCGGCGACCACCCGTTCCACGCCAAGCTGCAGGAACCCGACGTGCCGGGCGACCAGACGCCCGCGGTGCAGCCGAACGTGCTGCCGCCCTATCTCGGCTACCAAGGCGACGGCGACGTCACCGCGCCGCTCGTTTACGTCAACTACGGCATGCCTGACGACTACCGCCAGCTGGCGCGCCAGGGCGTGGACGTGCGCGGCAAGATCGTCATCGCGCGCTACGGCGGCGGCTGGCGCGGACTGAAGCCCAAGCTGGCGCAGCAGCACGGGGCGGTGGGCTGCATCATCTATTCCGATCCCAGGGACGACGGCTACTGGACCGACGACGTCTATCCGAAGGGACCGCAGCGGCCGCCGGAGGGCGTCCAGCGCGGCTCGGTCAACGACATCATCCTCTATTCCGGCGATCCGCTGACGCCGGGCGTCGGCGCCACCCCCGAGGCCAAGCGGCGATATACCCGCGAGACCGCGCCGACGCTGATGAAGATCCCCGCCATCCCGATCTCCTACGCCGACGCAGAGCCCCTGCTGGCGTCGCTGGGCGGCCCGGTGGCGGACCCGGCCTTTCGCGGCGCGCTGCCGATCACCTACCACCTGGGACCGGGACCGGCGAAGGTCCACCTGGTGGTTAAGTCCGACTGGCGGCTACGGCCGATCTACGACGTCATCGCCACGATGAAGGGGAGCGAGTACCCCGACCAGTGGATCGTGCGCGGCAACCACCACGATGGCTGGGTGTTCGGCGCCGAAGACCCGCTGTCGGGACAGGTGGCGCTGATGGAGGAGGCGAAAGCCATGGGGGAGCTGGCCAAAAACACTGGCTGGCGGCCCAAGCGTACGCTGATCTACGCCAGCTGGGACGCCGAGGAGCCCGGCCTGATCGGGTCCACCGAATGGGCCGAACAGCACGCCGACGAGCTGAAGGCCAAGGCGGTGCTGTATCTCAACTCCGACAATATCGACCGCGGCTTCCTGAATCTGGAAGGCAGCCACGAGCTGCAGACCCTGGCCGACCAAGCGGCGAGCGAGGTGAAGGACCCGGAGACCGACACCGACGTGCTCGCCCGCAGGCGGGCCTATCTGAAGGTGAAGGGCCAGGAGGCCAGCGGCCCGGGCGCCGATCAGCAGCGCGCCCTGGGCAAGGTCGCCAGCGAAGGCGGCGCCCTGCCGATCCAGGCCCTGGGCTCGGGCTCCGACTACACGCCCTTCCTGCAGCACATCGGCGTGCCGTCGCTAGATGTCGGTTATGGCGGCGAGGGCGAGAGCGGGGGCGTCTACCATTCCGCCTACGACACCCACGACCATTACGTGCGCTTCGGCGATCCCGGGATGAAGTACAGCGCCGCGCTGGCCAAGACCGCGGGTCGCATCGTCCTGCGCTACGCCGACGCCGAGCTGCCGCCGGTGGACTTCGCCGCCTTCGCCTCCACCGTCGCCCAGTATGTGGGCGAGGTGCACAAGCTGGCCGAGCAAGAGCGGGAGGAGACCGCGGCCCGCGACCAGGTGATCGACGCGGGCGACTACAAGCTGGCGGCGGACCCCACCAAGGTGCAGCTCGCCCCCGAGCGGCGCGATCCCGTTCCCGCCATCGCCTTCGCCCCCCTCGACCAGGCCAGCGCCAAGCTGACGGCGAGCGCGGAGCGGTTCGAGCGGCTGTACGGCAGTTCGACTCTGGACGCGGCGCAGAAGGCGCAACTCGGCCGCGCGGTGCAGGGGATCGACCTGACCCTGATGGACCCCAACGGCCTGCCCGGCCGGCCCTGGTATCGCAACCTGATCTATGCGCCCGGCCTGGAGACGGGATATGGCGTGAAGACCCTGCCGGCGGTCCGCGAAGCCATCGAACAGCGCCGCTTCGCCGATGTGGACCCTGCGATCACGGCCACCGCGGGCGTGCTGAACGCCTACGCCGACCGCCTGGACAAGGCGAGCGCCGCGGCGGGCGGGTGAGGCTGGCCAAGCGCCGCCGCTCTCCCTCCCCCGTGAGGGGAGGATCGGGGTGGGGCGCCGCGTCAGCCGCGGCGCCGTTTCCGGATACGTCCCTCCGCACGGATACGTCCCCCCACCCTGACCCTCCCCTCCAGGGGGAGGGACGTCGCCGGGACTCGCATCGATGAGCTGGCTCCGGCGCAAGCCCATCGGCGAGCCCGAGGCGGCCGGGGAACGCCTCACCCGCACGCTCGGCTGGCCGCACCTGCTGGCGCTGGGCGTCGGCGCTATCGTGGGGACCGGCATCTACACCCTGACCGGGGTGGGCGCGGGGATGGCCGGGCCGGCGGTGATCCTGTCCTTCGCCATCGCCGGCGGGGTCTGCGCGTGCGCCGCCCTCGCCTATGCCGAGATGGCCACCATGATCCCGGCGGCCGGCAGCGCCTACACCTACAGCTACGCCGTGCTTGGGGAGGTGATCGCCTGGGTGGTCGGATGGAGCCTGATCCTGGAATACACGGTGGTGTGCGCGGCGGTGGCGGTGGGCTGGTCGGGCTATGCCGGCGGCGTCGTCCGGGCGGCGCACTGGCCGGTGCCGACGGCGTTGCTTGCCGGGCCAGGGGCGGGCGGGGTGGTCAACCTGCCGGCCGTGCTCATCTCGCTGCTGGTGGCGGGGTTGCTGTGTCTGGGCACCCGCGAGAGCGCACGGATCAATTTCGTCCTTGTACTGATCAAGATCGCGGCACTGGTCGGATTCGTGGCCCTGGCCCTGCCGGCCTTCCAGGCCCACCGATTCAGCCCGTTCATGCCCTACGGCTTCGTCAAGCACGAGACGGCTGGGGCGGCGCGAGGCGTGATGGCGGCGGCGGCGATCATCTTCTTCGCCTTCTATGGCTTCGACGCCGTCTCCACGGCGGCGGAGGAGACCAAGAACCCGTCGCGAGACCTGAAGATCGGCATCGTCGGCTCGATGATCGTCTGTACGGTGATCTACATCGCGGTGGCGGGTTCGGCGCTGGGCGCCATCCCCTACCGGGCGCTGGCCGACAGCGCCGAGCCCCTGGCCCAGGTGATGCGGGGGCTGAACCACCCGGTCGCCGCCACCCTGATCGCGGCCGCGGCGATCATCGCCCTGCCGACGGTGATCCTGGCCTTCATGTACGGCCAGAGCCGCATCTTCTTCGTCATGGCGCGAGACGGCCTGCTGCCCGAACGGCTGGCCCGGGTGAACGCCAGGACCGGCACGCCGGTGCTGGTGACCCTGGCCACGGGCGTCGTGGTGGCGGTGATCGCCGGCCTGCTGTCGCTGAAGGACATCGCCGCGCTCGCCAACGCCGGAACGCTCTGCGCCTTCATCGCGGTGGCCGCCTGCATGCTGGTGATGCGCCGGCGCGAACCGCAGCGGGTCCGCCCGTTCCGCGCGCCGATCGCCTGGGTGATCGGGCCCGTTGCGATCCTGGGCTGCCTCTATCTGTTCTCCAGCCTGGAGTTCGCCACCATCTGGCGGTTCTTCGCCTGGAACGCGCTGGGGCTGGTCGTCTACGTCCTCTACGCGCGGCCCCGGAGCCGTCACGCCTGAGCCGATCGCCGTCCGCGCCTCCGACAGTAGGACGCGCCTTAAACTCGGCCTCGTCCTGAGTTTGTCGAGAGGTGCGAGGTCGCGGCGCAGGCGGTGGACGCCTCGTCCTTCGACGGGTTCAGGATGAGGCGACTGCCAGCGTTTGCGCCTGAAGCTATCCCACCTAGCCCAGGAAGCGCACCGCGGTCCCGCCAGGGTCCTGAATCAGGCGCGCGGGCATCTCGTACAGCCGCTGCAGCAGGGGCTCGTCGAGCACCTCGGAGATCGGGCCGGCGGCGAGGATGCGGCCGTCCTTCAGCGCCACGACGTGGTCGGCGAAGCGCAGGGCGAGATCGAGGTCGTGGATGGCCATGGCCACCGTGCGCCCGGCGCGCGCCCGCTCGCGCAGGCGACGCGCGGCGTCCAAGGCGTGGCGGGGGTCGAGCCCCGTCGTCGGCTCGTCCACCAGCAGCACATCGGGGTCGCCCACCACCGCGCGCGCCAGCATGGTCCGCGACAGCTCGCCCCCGGACAGCTCGGTGGCCGGGCGATGGCGCAGGGCCAGCAGGTCGTGGACCTGCAGCGCCGCCTGCACCCGGGCCTCGAGCGCGCCCGTCAGGCCGCCGAACGCCGGCAGCACCGGGGTCAGGCCCAGCGCCACCACCCGCTCCACGCTGATCGGCCAGTCCGCCCGGGGCGACTGCGGCAGGTAGGCGCGCCGCCGGGCCAGCGCCTGGCGCCCGATCGTCCCCAGCGGCTCGCCGTGCAGGGTGACGACTCCTGCGCAGGGCTTCAGCAGGCCGGCGGCGACGGCCAGCAGGGTGCTCTTGCCCGCGCCGTTGGGGCCGATGACGGCGGTGAGCGAGCCGGGGGCGAAGGCGACCGAGGCCGCCTGCAGCACCGGGCGCCCCTCGCGCTTGGCGCTCACGCCCTCCAGGCGCAGGGCGCTCACGCCCTCCAGGCGCAGGGCGCTTCCGCCCTCGTGGCGCAAGTCGCTCACGTCGAGCGCCTCTGCATGTGGACCACCAGCCACAGGAAGAAGGGCGCGCCGATCACGCTGATCAATACGCCGAGCTTAAGCTCGGGCCCCAGATGGATCAGGCGTGTGGCCAGGTCGGCCAGGGTGACGATCAGCGCCCCGGCCAGGGCCGCAGGGACCAGCACCCCCCCTGGTCTATGGCCGACCAGGGGCCGCACGAGGTGCGGGGCGACCAGGCCCACAAAGCCGATGGCGCCGGCCACCGCCGTCGCGGCGCCGACGCCCAGCGCGGTGCCGAACAGGGCCAGCAGGCGCAGGCGACGCACGTCCACGCCCAGGCTCTCGGCCTGGGCCTCGCCGAGCGCCAGGGCGTCCAGGCCCCGTCCCGTCGCCAGCAGCAGGGCGGCGCCAGCCAGGATGAAGGGCCCGGCCAGCCTGACGTGGTCCCAGCTGCGGTCGGCCAGCGAACCCATCAGCCAAGTGGTGATCTCGTAGGCGGCGTAGGGGTTGGGGGAGAAGTTCAGAGCCAGCTCGACACCGGCGGCGGCGATGGCGGAGACCGCCGCCCCCGCCAGGATCAGCGCCAGCGTGCCGCCGCGCCGGGCGAGCGCCATGGCCGTCCCGGTGGTGACCAGGGCGCCGACGAGCCCGAACAGCGGGGCCGCCAGGCTGATGGCGCTGGCGAACCCGTAATAGATCGCGATCACCGCCCCGAGCGACGCCCCAGAGCTGACGCCGAGCAGGCCAGGTTCGGCCAGCGGGTTGCGCAGCAGGCCCTGCAGCACCGCACCCGAGAGGCCCAGCACCCCGCCGATCAGCAGCGCCAGCAGGGTCCGCGGCAGGCGGATGTCCACCAGCACGATGGCCGTGAGGTTCGGCTGGGGGGCCGAGAGAGCCCCGACCGCCTGGGCGGGCGAAAACCCTACCTCGCCCACGAGCAGCGATCCCACCGCCGCCAGCAGGACCGCGCCGACGAGCGCGACAAGCAGGGCGGGCCTCACCTCGCCGCCGTAGGGGCGAAAGGCAGGGGCGTCCTCGCCCGCTTCAGCATGGCGCGCATTTGGTCTCGAAGCGACAGCGCGGCGTCGGCCGAAAACGGCGTCCCGCAGGCGTAGGCGGAGAGTGGGACGACCAGGGTGCGATCCGCCCAGAAGCGTCTGACCAGGGGATGGCGGGCCACATCGGCGCGAAGACCGGGCCGGTCGAAGGCCGGGGCGCCGGCGACCAGCAGCTGGGGCGCCAGGGCGATCAGCGTCTCCACATCGGGCGTCCCGCCGCCCAGGCCTGTCGCCTGGCCGGCCACGTTGCGCGCGCCGGCGGCCTTCAGGATTGCATCGTAGAGCGTGCCCGGGGCGGCGGAGAAGCCCGCGCCGTCCCACGCCGCCACCCGCAGCGGCGGCCCCCGGTCGGCCGCCAGCCGGGCCAGGGTCGCATCCATGTGGGCGATCAGGGCGCGCCCGCGGTCCGCCTCGCCGAGCGCTGCGGCGACGGTGCGGGTCTCGCGCCGGATGTCCTCGAAGCTGTCCGCCGGCGCCAACACCAGCAGCGGAAAGTGCAGCCTGGTCAGCAGCGCGCGGGTCGCCGGCGTCGTATAGGCCCCCGCGATCACGAGGTCAGGCCGGTCGCGCACCACCTCCTCGGCGAGCCCATGGTTGAAGGGGACGCGCTGCGCGGCGCGCCACAGGGTGGACCCCTCGGGATCGCGCGACAGCCGGGTCACCGAGGTGATGGTCCCAGGGTCCGCCAACGCCAGCACGAGCTGGTCGGCGCACGCGTTCAACGACATCACCCGCACCGGCCGCGCCCAGGCCGCCGGCGCCGCAAGCGCGAGGAGAGCGGCGGCGAAGACGGCCGGCGCCCGTGCGAGGCGCGGCCTCGTCCACGTGATACGGCGGGTTCGCCCTGAAACCACTCCTGAAAATCCGTCGCGTTGACCCGGCCCGGTCCCTCCTATAGGGCCGAACTCGCATCAGGTCCCTCGAAAGAGGGTGAATACGGGAATGGGGTGAAGATCCCCGGCTGCCCTCGCAACTGTAAGCGGCGAGCCTGACCGTCACATGCCACTGGCGCCCCTCGGGGCTCTGGGAAGGCGACGGTCCAGGCGCTGACCCGCAAGCCAGGAGACCTGCCTGACGCGGCTGTCCATCGCCCGGTCGAGGTGCGCCGAGCGGTACGGGTGCTTTTTCCCGAATGACGGCTTGTCGTCCCGCTTCGCGCGGGCGGCCGCGCCGTGAGGTCCGGTCGTCCGCGTGCGGCTTCGCATTCGGAGAAGACCATGACGCTGCACGACCTCGCCGCCACATCCGTGGCCGCCCTCTCGCTCGCCGCCCTCGCCCCACCGCCCACCGCCTGCGCCCAGGGCGCGACGACCCCCATCGCGCCCACGCCCGATATCGCCGGCGCGGGCGCGGCGACCGAGGTCTCGACCGTGGTCGTCACCGCCGACCGCTCTCCCACACCCATCAGCCAGGTCGGGCAGTCGATCACCTTGCTCACCGGGGCCGAGATCCGCCTGGACCAGGAGACCGGCGTCGCCGACATACTGGCGCGCACGCCGGGCGTGGTGGTCACCCGCAACGGGGGCCCGGGCGAGGTCACCTCCCTGAACATCCGCGGGGCCAACACCGACCAGACCGTGGTGCTGATCGACGGGGTGAAGGTCAACGACCCCTCCGCCGTGGGGGCAGGCTACGACTTCGCCAACCTGATCACCGGCGACGTGTCCCGGATCGAGGTGCTGCGCGGGCCGCAATCGACCCTCTACGGCAGCGAGGCCATCGGCGGCGTGGTCAACTACATCACCGCCGACGCCACCCGCCCGCTGCAGGGCGACGTGCAGGCCGAGGGCGGCTCCTACGGCACGGCCTATGTCCGCGGCAGCGTCGGCGGCAAAGACGGACCGGCGACCTTCCGACTCGGGACCTATTACAACTCCACCGACAGCGTTTCGGCCTTCGACCGGGCGTTCGGCGGGCGCGAGAACGACGGCTTCCACACCGCCGGCGCGTCGGGGCGCTTCACCTACGACCTCAGCCCGGACGTGCAGTTCGACGAGCGCGCCTATTACACCTGGAGCCGCAACGAGTTCGACGGCTTCGACACGCCCACCTTCACCTTCGGCGACGATGCGGAGTTTGGCCGCACCCAGCAGGTGGTCGACTATACGGGGCTGAACCTTTCCGCCTTGGGCGGCAGGTTCAAGAACCGCATCGCCTACGAATACACCGAGCTCGACCGCCGGACCGAGGACCAGACGACGGGGGCGAACAAGGCCACCTTCGACGGGCTGGGCCGCGCCCAGACCTTCGATTACGAGGGGACCTTCGCTATCACCCCGCAGTACACGCTGGTCTTCGGCGCCCAGGACGAACGCTCCCAGTTCAGCACCGACAGCCCGGCCTTCGACCCCACGCCCCTGCCCCCGCCCACCAAGGCCAATGTCTCCATCGCCAGCGGCTATGGCCAGATCACCGGCCACGTGCTGCCGAACCTGACCCTGACCGGCGGGGTGCGCTACGACGCCCACTCCACCTTCGGCGACCACGTCACCGGCCAGGCGTCGGCGGCCTATGTCGTGGTTCCGGGCACCATCCTTCGCGCCAGCTTCGGCCAGGGCTTCAAGGCGCCCTCGCTGTACCAGCTCTACAGCCCCTACGGCTCGCTGAGCTTGCGGCCGGAGGAGGCCAACGGCTGGGACGGCGGCGTGGAGCAGCACCTGTTCGCCGACCACGTGACCGTGTCGGCCACCTATTTCGGGCGCAAGACCACCAACCTGATCGAGTTCGTCTCCTGCTTCAGCGCCGCCACCCCGGGCTGCACCCCGGCGCGCCTGGCCAATTTTGGCTTCTACGACAATGTCTCGAAGGCGGAGGCGGAAGGGCTGGAGCTGCAGGCCGACTGGCGGCCGGTTGACGCCCTCGACATCGCCGGCAACTACACCTTCGACGACGACCAGGATAAGTCGGGCGCCGCCGTCAACGACCAGCTGGCGCGCCGCCCGAAGGACACCGCCAACCTGTCGGCCACCTATGTCTGGCCGATCCGGCTGAGCACCTCGGTCGCCGCGCGCTACGCCGGCCGAAGCTTCGACAGCGACCAGTCGTCGATCGTGCTGAAGTCCTACACCCTGGTCGACCTGCGGGCGAGCTATCCCCTGCGGCCGAACCTTGAGCTGTATGGGCGGATCGAGAACCTGGCCGACACGCGCTACGAGACCACCTACCAATTCGGCACGCTCGGCCGCGCCGCCTATGGCGGTCTGCGGGTGAAGTTCTGATGGACCGGTGAGGCGCGGGTGCTGATCGAGACGGGCGACGGCGCGGCGCTGGTGGTCTGCACCACCTGCCGCGCGGGCGGCGATGCGAAGGGAGACGCCGACGGCGCGCGGTTGCTGGAGGCGCTGCAGGACGCGCTGGTGCGCCATCCGGCGGAGGGCGTCCTCGCCCTCCAGCCGATGGCGTGCCTGTTCGCCTGCGCCAGCGCCTGCTCGGTCTATCTCCGGGCGCCCGGGAAGATGGGCTACCTGCTCGGCCGCATCTGCGCGACCCCTGCGGACGCCACCGCCCTGCTCGACTACGCCGCCGCGTACCTGCGCAGCGCCGACGGCGCGGTGACGTTCGCCGACTGGCCCGAAGGCGTCAAAGGCCGTTTCATCGCACGCCTCCCGCCTCAGGGCCGCATCTGGGCCGACCCTTAGAGTGGGGTGACTTCAGGCGTGACCGCCAGCCTTCGCCTCATCCTGACCCCGAGAGTAAGCTCAGAGCCACCATCATCCCGCTTTAGCGTCCGCCCCCTTCGCAAGAGCGCGCGCGGCTGCGATCCTCGCCCGCAAGGCAGGCTCGTGATGCGGAGTTGAGCGGATGGCGGCGGACGGCTTGGCCTTGATCGGCGTGGCGGTGCTGGTGGCGGGCTTCCTGCTGCGGCTCAACCCGCTGCTCGTTGTGGTGCTGTCCGCGCTGGCGGCGGGACTGGCCGACGGCCTGTCGCCCCTGGCGGTGCTCAAGGCGTTCGGCCACGCCTTCAACGCCAGTCGGTATGTGAGCCTGGTGTGGCTGATCGTGCCGGTGGTGGGGCTGCTGGAACGCCACGGGCTGCAGCAGCGGGCGCGGGCGCGGGTGGCGGCGCTGAAGGGCGCGACGGCGGGGCGGCTGCTGCTGATCTACCTGGCTCTGCGCCAGGCGACCGCGGCGCTGGGGCTCGCGGCCCTCGGCGGCCAGGCCCAGATGGTGCGCCCCCTGGTGGCGCCGATGGCGGAGGCCGCAGCCGAGGTCCAGGCCGGCGGCGCGTCTCCCGCCCTGTCGCAGGAGGTCCGCGCCTTCGCCGCGTCGGTGGACAACATCGGCGGCTTCTTCGGCGAAGACATCTTCATCGCCATGAGCTCGATCCTGCTGATCCGCGGCGTGCTGCAGGGCCTGGGCGTGAGCGTGGAGCCGCTGCGCCTGTCGCTCTGGGCCATTCCCACGGCGGTGGCGGCGTTCGCGGTCCACGGGGTCAGGCTGCTGAGGCTGGACCGCCGGATCGCCGGGCTGCGCAGGGATAAGGCGGCCGCCGCGTGATCGGGCTCGGCGCCGTCTATGTCCTGGCGGGTCTGATGTTCGCCGGATTCGGGGTCTCCACCCTGCGGGCGCGGGGACAGCCCCGGCGGGTCACCACCGCGGCCTTTCTGGGGCTGATCGCGGCCAGCTTCCTGTTCGGCGACCGGCTGGGCGATCTCGGCGACGGGGCGCTGGTGCTGGCGCTCGTGGCCCTGGCTATGCGCGGGCTGGGCGGAGGGCGGCCCGATGCGGCGCAGGCGCCGATAAAGGCGGCGGCGCGGGAGGCCGGCGCGGCGCGCCACGGCGACCGCCTGTTCGTCCTCGCCCTGATCGTGCCGGCGGTGGCGCTGACGGGGGCGTTGACGCTGAAGCGCATCGTGATCGGCGGGCTGGCCCTAGTCGATCCGGCCCAGGCCACGGTGATCGCCCTGGCGCTCGGCGTGCTTACGGCGCTGGCGGTGGCGATACCGGTTCTGCACGCCCGACCCTCCGAGCCGCTCGACGCCGGGGCGGAGCTGGCTCGGGCCATCGGCTGGGCGGCGATGCTGCCCCAGGTGCTGGCGGCGCTGGGCGCGGTGTTCGCCCTGGCCGGCGTCGGACACGCGGTGGCCGACCTGACGGCGCGGGTGATCTCCATCGACAACCGACTGGCGGTGGTGGTCGCCTATACGGTGGGGATGGCGGTGTTCACCATGGTGATGGGCAACGCCTTCGCCGCCTTTCCGGTGATGACGGCGGGGGTGGGGTTGCCGCTGATCGTGCACAGGCTGCATGGCGATCCGGCCGTGATGGGGTCGCTGGGAATGCTGTCGGGGTTCTGCGGCACGCTGCTGACGCCGATGGCGGCCAACTTCAACATCGTGCCCGTGGCGCTGCTGGAGCTGCCGGACCGATGGGCGGTGATCCGCGTCCAGGCGCCCACCGCGCTCGTGCTGCTCGCGGTGAACACCGGCTTGATGTACGCGCTGGCCTTCCGGTTCTGAGCCGCCCCTCTCCCGAGTTTATCTTGCCCCAGGCCCTTACGCCCGCGACCCTGACCCCCGACCTCGCCGCCCGCTACGCCGATCTGGCGCTCGGCCATGTGACGCGGGAGTATCCGAACAAGCTCGACCACGTGCTGGATAGCGCAGGCGACGCGCGGACGCCCCGCGAGCTGCATCCGATCTTCTACGGCAGCTTCGACTGGCACTCTTGCGTGCACAGCCACTGGATGCTGGCCACCCTGCTGCGGGCGTTTCCGGAGGGGGAGGCGGCGGGGCGCATCCGCGCCCGCTTCGACCTCGCCTTCACCGATCAGGCCGTGGCGGGGGAGCTGGCCTATCTGCAGCGCCCCTCCAGCCGGGGCTTCGTGCGACCCTACGGCTGGGCCTGGCTGCTGGCTCTGGCGCGGGCGCTCGGCGAGCCGGACTCGGCGCTTGATCCCCGCTGGTCTCGCGCCCTCGCCCCGTTGGCCGAGGCCTTCGCGGACCGCTTCAAGGCCTTCCTGCCCGTGGCCGACTACCCCATCCGGACAGGCGCCCACGGCAACACCGCCTTCGCCCTGGACCTCGCCCTCGGCTACGCCCGGGCGTTCGGGGACCAGGAGCTGACGGCGGTGATCCGGGGCCGGGCCAGGCTCTGGTACGGGCAGGATCGCGCCGCCCCGGCCTGGGAACCGTCGGGGGACGACTTCCTCTCGCCCACCCTAACCGAGGCGCAGCTGATGACCGACCCGCACGTCGGCGGTGCGGAGGCCAGTGCGTGGCTCGCGGGGTTCCTGCCCGACCTGCGGGACGAGCAGCCGGCGACCCTGTTCCGCCCCGCCAGGGTCAGCGACCGCAGCGACGGCAAGATCGCCCACCTCGACGGGCTGAACCTCAGCCGCGCCTGGGCCTGGCGGGAGCTGGCGCAGCGGCTGCCCGCGGACCAGGCCGAGGTCGCCCGGGCCGCCGCCGACCGGCACCTGGCGGCCAGCCTGCCCCACGTGGCCGGCGACTACATGGGCGAGCACTGGCTGGCGACCTACGCCGTCCTGGCCCTGACCACGCCGTGACCCCGGGCTGGGCGTTCTGGATCGACCGGGGCGGCACCTTCACCGACGTGGTCGCGCGTCGCCCGGACGGCGTTCTGGTGGTGGAGAAGCTGCTGTCCGAGGCGCCCGGCCAGTACGACGACGCCGCCGTCGAGGCGATCCGCCGCCTGCTCGGCGTAGGCGACGGCCTGATCCTCCCCGAGGCGATCGAGGCTGTGAAGATGGGCACCACCGTGGCCACCAACGCCCTGCTGGAGCGCAAGGGCGAACCGACCCTGCTCGCCATGACCGCCGGTCACGGCGACGCCCTGCGGATCGGCTACCAGAGCCGCCCCAAGCTGTTCGCCCGCCACATCGTGCCGCCAGACCCCCTCTACGCCCACGTGGTGGAGGTGAGCGAGCGCGTCGGGGCCGACGGTGAGGTGCTGGCGCCCCTGGACGAGGCGACGACGCGCGCGGCGCTCCAGGCCGCCTTCGACCGGGGCCTGCGCGCGGTCGCCATCGTGCTGATGCACGGCTACCGCTTCACCGACCACGAGCGGCGCGTGGCCGCCCTCGCGCGCGAGATCGGCTTTCCCCAGGTCTCGGCCAGCCACGAGGTCAGCGCCCTGATGAAGCTGGTGGCCCGGGGCGACACCACCGTGGCCGACGCCTACCTGTCCCCGATCCTGCGCCGCTACGTCGACGAGATCGCAGGCGCGCTCGGCGGCGTGCGCCTGCAGTTCATGCAATCCAACGGCGGCCTGGTGGAGGCGACGCGCTTTCGCGGACGCGACGCGATCCTGTCGGGGCCGGCCGGCGGCATCGTCGGCATGGTCGCGACCGCCGCCGAGGCGGGGCTGGACCGGGTGCTCGGCTTCGACATGGGGGGCACCTCCACCGACGTGTCCCACTACGCCGGCGCGTTCGAGCGCACATTCGACACCGAAGTGGCCGGGGTGCGCCTGCGTGCGCCGATGATGCGCATCCACACGGTGGCCGCGGGCGGGGGCTCGATCTGCCGCTTCGAAGGCGGCCGCCTGCGGGTCGGGCCACAGTCCGCAGGCGCCGATCCGGGGCCCGCCTGCTATCGCCGGGGCGGCCCGCTGACGGTGACCGACTGCAACCTGATGCTGGGCCGCCTGCAGCCGGAGAGCTTTCCCAAGGTGTTCGGCCCCGGCGGCGACCTACCGCTCGACGCGGCCATCGTGCGCCAGCGCTTCGCCGCCCTGGCCGAGGAGGTGGCGCGCGCCACGGGACGCCCGCACAGCGCGGAGGGGGTGGCGCAAGGCTTCCTCACCATCGCCGTGGACAACATGGCCGCCGCCATGCGCAAGATTTCGGTCCAGCGCGGCTATGACGTGGAGGGCTACACCCTGGCCTGTTTCGGCGGCGCGGGCGGCCAGCACGCCTGTCGCGTGGCCGAGGCGTTGGGCGTGAAGCGGGTGATGATCCATCCCTTGGCGGGGGTGCTGTCGGCCTACGGCATGGGACTGGCGCACACCCGGGTGCTGCGCGAGGCCACGGTGGAGCAGCGGCTGGAGGCCGACGCCGCGGCGTCGCTGGAGGGACGGGCCGCAGCCCTGGGCGACGACGCCCGGGCCGAGGTCGTCGCCCAGGGCGTGGACGCGGCGTTGGTGGCCGTCCTCCTGCACGCACATCTCAAATACGAGGGGACCGACACGGCCCTTCCGGTCCCCTTCGCCGGTGCGGCGGCGATGCGGACGGCCTTCGACGCCGCGCACCGTCAGCGGTTCGGCTTCGTCGTCCCGGGCAAGCCCGTGGTGGTGGAGGCGCTCTCCGCCGAGGCCGTGGGCGGGGCGAATGGCGGCGGCCCGGGCGTCGAAAACGAGGCGCCGACGGGATCGCCCGTCCCCTCGATGACCACGCAGATGTGGAGCGCGGGCGCGCTGGCCCCCACGCCCGTCTTCGACCGGGCCACGCTGCCTGCGGGCTGGCGCGGGACCGGGCCGGTCATCATCGTCGACGCCGGCCAGACGGCGGTGGTCGAGCCCGGATGGACGGCCGAGGTGGATGTACGCGGCGCGCTCATGCTGACGGCCGACCCGGTCGGCGACGCCCGACCCTCCCCCGCGACCGCGTCGGACGAGGGCGCGCCCGACCCCGTGCGCCTGGAGCTGTTCAACAACCTGTTTATGGCCGTGGCCGAGCAGATGGGGTCGGCGCTGCAGAACACCGCCTACTCGGTCAACATCAAGGAGCGGCTCGACTTCTCCTGCGCGCTGTTCGACGGCGCCGGGGCGCTGATCGCCAACGCCCCGCACATTCCCGTCCACCTCGGGAGCATGGGCGAGGGCGTGCGCACCATCCTCGCCGATCGCGGCGACGCCCGGGACGGGCGGGGCCTGCGCCCCGGCGACGCCTACATGCTGAACGCGCCCTATCGCGGCGGCACCCATCTGCCGGACGTGACGGTGATCATGCCGGTGTTCGCCGGCGACCGGATCGACGCCCCCGCCTATTTCGTCGCCGCCCGGGGCCACCACGCCGACATCGGCGGAATCACGCCGGGCTCCATGCCTCCGCAGAGCACCACGGTGCTGGAAGAGGGAGTGATGATCGACGACGTGCTGCTGGCCGACGCCGACGGCTTCCACGAGGCCGAGGTGCGCGATCTTCTGGGATCGGGCCGCTGGCCCGCGCGCAACATCGAGCAGAACCTCGGCGACCTGAAGGCCCAGCTCGCCGCCTGCGTCCGGGGCGCGGGCGAGCTGGAGGCCATGGCGCGCCGGCACGGCCGGTCGGTGGTCGACGCCTATATGGGCCACGTCCAGGACAACGCCGAGGCCGCGGTGCGCGAGGCCCTCACCCGCCTTGGCGACGGCGCTTTCCGCTACGAGATGGACAACGGCGCGGTGGTGGCGGTGAAGGTCAGCGTGGATGCGGCGTCGCGCAGCGCGATCGTGGATTTCACCGGGACCAGCGCCCAGCTCGCGAGCAACTTCAACGCGCCGCTTTCGGTCTGCCGGGCGGCGGTGCTGTATGTCTTCCGCACCCTGGTGGACGGCGACATGCCGCTGAACGACGGCTGCATGCGCCCGATCACCCTGATCGCGCCCGAGGCCAGCCTGCTGAACCCGCGCTATCCCGCAGCCGTCGTGGCGGGCAACGTGGAGACCAGCCAGGTCATCACCGACGCGCTGTATGGGGCGCTCGGCGTCCAGGCCGCGGCCCAGGGCACGATGAACAACTTCACCTTCGGCGACGAAACGCGCCAGTATTACGAGACCATCTGCGGCGGCTCCGGCGCAGGGCCCGGCTATGACGGCGCAGACGCTGTGCAGACCCACATGACCAACAGCCGCCTCACCGATCCGGAGGTGCTGGAGCATCGCTTCCCCGTAGTGCTGGAGCGCTTCGCCATCCGCACGGGCAGCGGTGGCGCGGGCGCGCACCACGGCGGCGACGGCGTGATCCGGGCGATCCGTTTCACAGCCCCCATGACCGCCGCGATCCTCGCCAACCGCCGACGCGTCCCGCCCTTCGGACTGCAGGGCGGCGATCCCGGCGCGCCGGGGTCGGCCCGGGTGGAGCGCGCGGACGGCGGCGTGGAGATCCTCGCCAGCGCAGAGGCGGTGCAGATGGCGCCCGGCGACGCCTTCATCATCGAAACCCCGGGAGGCGGAGGGTACGGGCGCCGCACGCCTGTCGCCCGTGACTAGAGCGAGATGATGCTGACCAGCATCGCCGCGCTTACATTCGGCCTCATCCTGAGCCCGTCGAGAGGTGCGAGGCCGCGGCGCCGCGGTGGACGCCTCGTCCTTCGACGGGCTCAGGATGAGGCGACTGCCGGCGTTTACGCCTGAGGCCGTCTAGCCCTCAGGCGATGCGCCACAAGAGCGCGGCCATGCAGAAGGCGAAAACGCCCGCGGCGGCGCTGAGCACCGTCCAGGTCCGCAGGCCCTGGGCGACGTCCAGGCCCGTCAGCCGGGTGACGATCCAGAAGCCGGCATCGTTGACGTGCGATCCGAACATGCCCCCGGCCCCCAGGGCGACGCAGATCAGCGCCACGTGGTTGGGGTCCAGGTGCGCCTGCGACACCGCCGGGGCGACGATCCCGGCGGCGGCGATGATCGCCACGGCCGCCGGCCCCTGCGCCACCCGCAGCAGAAGCGACAGCAGGAAGGCCAGGGCCAGGATCGGCAGGCCGGTGGCCCCCAGCGCCCCGGACATCGCCCCGCCGACGCCCGAGGCGACCAGCACCTTGGCGAAGCCGCCCCCGGCCCCGGTGATCACGATGACGATGGCCACCGCCGGCACAGCCGAGCCCACCACGTCGGCGACCACCGGCAGGGGCCAGCCCCGGCGCACCCCCAGCACCCAGGCGCAGAGCAGCACGTCGATCAACAGCGCCACGAACGGCGATCCCAGCAGGGCGAGCGTGCTGCGGACGGGTCCCACGGGCAGCGCCATGGTGGCGATGGAGCCCGCCAGGATCAGCGCGATGGGCAGCAGGATCAGCCCCACGATGGTGGCGGCCAGGGGCGGGGCGTGGGCGGCGAGCTCTTCGGGCAGGGCGGGGGCCTTGTCGCGCTCCAGGCTCGGGGCCTGGGCGGGCTCCATGCCGCGGGTCAGCAGCATGGCGAGCCCCGACCCGAAGGCTGCGGTCACCAGCACCACCGGCCCGGCCCACAGGATGAGCCGGCCCAGGTCCACGTGCAGCAGGCCCGCCGCCGCCACCGCGCCCGGATGGGGCGGCAGCAGCGCGTGGACCACCAGCAGCACGATGCAGAGCGGCAGGGCCAGGCCCGGAAGCGGCTTGCCGGTCTCGCGCGCCGTCCCCAGCGCCAGGGGCATGAGCATGACGACCCCCACCTCGAAGAAGACCGGGATGCCGACGAGCAGCGCCACCACCGAGAGCCCGATCGCCGCGCGGGATGACCCGAACAGGCGGACCAGCTCGCTCGCCAGCTGGTCCGCTCCGCCCGACACCTCGACCATCCGCCCGATCATGGCGCCGAGCGCGATGATCAGGGCTACGTGTCCAAGGGTGGCGCCGACGCCGGTCTCGATCAGCGTCGGCAGCTCGCCGGAGGGCAGGCCGGCGGCGAGCCCCACGCCCAGGCTGACGAGCAGCAGGGCGAGGAAGGGCTGGAGCTTGAGCACCAGGATCAGGACGAGGAGCGTCGCGATCCCCGCCGCGCCGATCACGAGCGAGAGTTGGTCGTGGGAGAGGGCCATGGCGCCTCGCTAGCAGGACTCGCCGGGTCCGCGCACCGCTTTCGCAGCGTTGTTCGCGGCCGTGGGCGAGATGGCGCCTAGGGCGTCGCCGGGGCCATCAGCTTCTGCGAGAGATAGACGTAGTGGCGCGCCCAGCGACGGGCGTTCAGCTCTGGATCGGCGTCGTTGGCGTGACCGCCGAAGGTGTTCTCGTAATAAAGCACAGGGTCGCCCAGGCTCTCCAGCTTGGCGGCGAACTTGCGGGCGTGGCCGGGATGCACCCGGTCGTCCTCGGTGTTGGTGGTGATGTAGGGCTCGGGGTACTTCACCCCAGGTTTCAGGTTCTGGTAGGCCGAATACGTCTCGATGAAGGCGCGGTCGGCGGGGACGTCCGGATCGCCGTACTCCGCCTCCCACGACGCGCCCGCCGACAGGTGGGTGTAGCGCAGCATGTCGATCAGCGGGCTCTCGATCACCACCGCGCCGTAAAGCTCCGGATGCTGGGTCATCGACACGCTCATCAGCACCCCGCCGTTGGAGCGGCCGTAGATGCCCAGATGCGCGGGCGAGGTGACCCTGGTGGCGATCAGGTCCCGGGCGATCGCTGTAAAGTCGTCGAAGGCGCGCTGGCGGTGCTCGCGCAGCGCCGCCTCGTGCCACGCCGGCCCGAACTCGCCGCCGCCGCGGATGTCGGCCAGCACGTAGGCGCCGCCCCGCTCCAGCCACAGCTTGCCCATTTCGGGCCGGTAGATCGGCACCTCCGACACCTGGAAGCCGCCATAGCCGAACATCTGCACCGGGGTGGAGCCGTCGGCCTTCATCGCCTTGGGCCGCACCAGGAAGTAGGGCACGTGGGTCCCGTCGGCGGAGGTGGCGAAGTGCTGCTCCACCACATCGCCGCTGGCGTCGAAGCGGGCAGGCAGCTGCTTGGTATTGGCCAGCTCGGCCGCCGAGGGGTCGGCGAACCAGAGCGAGGTGGGATCGAGGAAGCCTTCGGAGGTGACGAACAGGCGGTCGGTGCTCTGCGACGCCGCACGGATGGCCAGGGCGCTGCCCTTGGGCAGGTCGAGTCTGCGCCCGGTCCAGCCGCCACCGTGGAAGGCGAAGCTCTCCACCACGCCCTTGACGTTCTCCAGCAGGGAGACGTCCACCCGGTGAGCCGTGGTCGCCACCTCGTCCACGGCCTGGCTGGCGTCGGGCTGGAAGATGGCGACGGGGCTGGCCGAGGCCGGATCGGCCTTTAAGGCGGCGAGGCCGTAGGACAGCACGCTGCCGGCCTTGAACCCGCGCCAGTCCTCCCGGACCGAAAAGACCAGCTGGCCGTCCACCAGGCCCTCGACCGCGGATTTGGGCGGCAGCGGGACCAGCTTGGCGCCGGCGGGCGTCTGCAGCCACGTCTGGCTCTTGAAGAAGGTGACGCCGCGCTCGAACAGCACCGCCTGCAGCGCGCCATCGGCGTCCCTGAGCACGAGAGGGCGGACCTGCACGTCGGAGGCCTGGCCCTTGAAGGCGTCGGCGACGGGCGACGGGGCGCCGCGATCCATGATCCGCACCACGTAGGGATAACCCGACGCGGTCTGGTCCGCGCCCGTCCCGCTCCAGTCGCGCGCGACCATCCAGCGGTTCGGCCCCAGCCACTCGGCCTCCTGCTTGCCCACCGGCAGGTCCAGGCCGCCGGGGACGAAGCGGCGGGTTGCGGTGTCGAACTCGCGCACCGCCACAGCGTCGCCGCCGCCGTCCGACAGCCGCACCAGGCAGTAGCGGTCGTCGGGGCGCAGGCAGCTCGCGCCCTTGAAGAACCAGCTCTTGCCCTCGGCCTTGGACAGGGCGTCCAGGTCGATCATCGTGGTCCACTGCGGCGTCTCGCTGCGGTAGCTGGTCAGCGTCGCATGGCGCCACAGGCCATGCGGGTTCGCCGCGTCCTGCCAAAGGTTGTCGACCCCGTCGCCGCGGAACTCCGGCGTCGGAATACGGTCCTGAGCGGTGAAGATGGCCAGGGCCTGCTTGCGGAAGGTCTCGAAGCGGGGATCGCTCTCCAGCACCCTGGCGGTGGCGGCGTTCTGCCGGGCCACCCAGGCCTGGGCGCGGGCGCCGTGGATATCCTCCAGCCAGCCGAAGGCGTCGGGAGCGTCGGCCTGCTTGGCGCCAGCCGGCTGAGTCCCCGACGGCTGGGCTCCGGACTGCTGGGCGTAAGCGGCCGAAGAGACGGCGACGGAGGCCGCGACGGCGGCGAGCATGACGATCCTGAGACGCTTCAAGCTTAGGGTCCTTTGGCGGAGGCCCGACGATCTTAGGCGCGCCCGGCGCGGGGGCAAACCTGGCGTGACGCCGCTATGACGCTGCCGGAGCTGCAAAGCTGAGCTTCAGCCGCGGGGAACGCTCCCACGCTCCGCTAGTTCATGGCGTAGCTGAAACACTGGAGACTACAATGCGTCGCGAATTCACCGGCCTCGCCGCCGTGCTTCTCCTGTCGGGAACAGGCGTCGCCTACGCTCAACAGCCGATGGCGATGAGCAAGACCAGCCCAACCGCCATGGCCGACATGGCCAAGTCGCCGACCTCCTACATCACCGCCGCCGGAGAGAGCGACAAGTTCGAGATCACCGAAGGCAAGCTCGCCACCACCATGGGCTCAAGCCCCAAGATCCGCGCCTTCGGTCAAAAGATGATCGCCGATCACACCGAAAGCACGATGCTGGTTCTCAAGGCGGCCAAGATGAGCGGCCTGCCTAAGATGCAGCCGCCGGTGCTGCGTCCTGCGCAGCAAGACATGGTCGCCAAGCTGAAGGCGACCTCTGGCCCGGCCTTCGACCAGATGTATCTGCAGCAGCAGATGCAGGCGCACCAGCAGGCGCTGACGGTCCAGCAGAACTATGCCGAGCACGGGACCAACAAGGACCTGAAGATGGCCGCCACTAAGATCGTGCCCGTTGTTCAGCAGCACATCGCCATGCTGCAAAGCCTCTCGTCCGGGATGTGAACGACTGCGTGGGCCGCTCCTGGCGGCCCACGCGTCCCTTGCCCATGTCCCCGCCTTTCGCATGAAGGTTGAAAGCTCCGGTATCGGCGGAGCAAAGGCAGGCCTGGGGTCGCAATGAGCCTGACGCGGCCGGACACGCTGGCGCTCGCCTTCATTCCTTTCGCTTTGTCGATGTCGTTCACGCCGGGGCCGAACAACCTGATGCTGGCCAGCGCCGGGGCGCGCTTTGGCTTTAAGCGAACGCTCCCGCACATTGCAGGCGTCGTGCTGGGCTGCGGAGTGTTGACCCTGCTGGTCGGGCTGGGGGTCGCCGGGCTGATCGCTGCGGTCCCTGTGCTCTACCTTGTGATGAAGTACGCCAGCGTCGCCTATCTGCTCTACCTGGCCTGGCGGATCGCCCGGGCGGAGACGAAGGCGAGCGACGTCGCGCAGGGGCGGCCGATGAGCTTCCTGCAGGCCGCCAGCTTTCAGTGGATCAATCCCAAGGCCTGGATCGTGGCCCTGAGCGCTGTGAGCGCCTACACCGATCCCGCCCGCGCCATCGCACCCCAGATCGCGCTGATCATCGTCGTCCTGTCGGTCGTCAACATGGGCAGCACCAGCACCTGGACGGCGTTCGGCCGGATGATCCGCCGCTATCTCACCACGCCCCGCCGCAGGATGGGGTTCAACATGTTCATGGGGACGCTGCTGGCGCTTTCCGTGATCCCGGTCCTGATCGAGCGATGAGGGGGCCGAGCAGGGCGTCCAGCGCCGTCTCGTCCTCGAACACCGCCCGGACCGGCCACGGCGCGATCGTATTCCGCTCTTCCGGCGGCAGGCGCACCCAGTCCTTCTCCGTGGTGACCAGGCCCGCGCGATAGGTCGCCGCCCGCGCGCGCAGGAAAGCCAGGTCGCGCGGGCTCAGGGTGGCGTGGTCGGGAAAGCCGGCGAAGTCGGCCAGCTCCACCCCCGCCGCCCGAAGCGTCGCCTCGAACCGCCAGGGTTTGGCGATGCCGGCGAAACCGACCTGCGCGCCCTCCAGCGCGGGGGCCTGCGAGGTCAGCCGCGCGATCAGCACCGGCGTTTTTCCGAACAGGGCGAGAAGCTCGGGGTCCGCCTCGGCCCCGTCGCCCGGCAGCAGCACCACCACCGCATCCGCCCGCGCCAGCCCTGGGGCGAGCGGCTCGCGCATGGGCCCTGCGGGAAAGACCGCCCCATCGCCGAAGGGCCATTCGCCGCTGCGGGTCTCGCCGTCCACAACCACCAGCGACAGGGACTTGCGAACCGCCGGGCTCTGATGGCCATCGTCGAGGACCAGGACCTCCGCGCCCGCCGCCGCCGCGGCGCGCCCACCCGCCGCCCGGTCCCTCGCCACCCAGACGGGGGCGTCCCGGGCCAGCATCAGCGGCTCGTCGCCGACGTCGCGGGCGTCATGACGCGCCACGTCGACCTGCACGGGACCGCCCAGGCGCCCCCCATAGCCTCGGCTCAGCCCGTGCGCGCCGACGCCCCTGGCGATCAGACACCGCAGAATCTCGCGCGTGATCGGGGTCTTTCCCGACCCCCCGACGGTCAGGTTCCCCACCGAAATCACCGGGATCGAGAGCTTGGGCGCCTGCTTCGACCTGGCGATCCGGCGCGCTGTGGCCAAGCTCCAGACCCATGAGGCCGGGCGCAGCAGGGCGCGGGTGAGCGGTGCGGGCGCATCGTGGCGGCTGTACCACCACCGCGGCGTCGCCAGCTTCACTGCGGGTTGACCAGGGCGAGCAGGCGGTGCGCCGCCGCTTCGACCGCGCCAGAGCTGCGTTCCGCCACCTCCCGGGCGCGGCCGGCTTCGGCCTGGAGCGCGCCAGGGTCGACCAGCGCCTCGGCGAAGACCGACGCCAGACCCACCGAGCTCTGCACCATCCTCACCGCGTCGGCGGCGATCAGCTCATCATAGACCCCTCGCCAGTTGGCCACATGCGGCCCGCTCGCCGCCGGACAGTCCAGCCGGGCCGGCTCCAAGGGGTTGTGCCCGCCCACGCCCTCCACCAGCGAACCCCCCACGAGCGCCACCCTGGCCAGCCGGAACCAGAGCCCGAGCTCGCCCAGGGTGTCGGCCACATAGACCTCCACCGACTGGGTCAGCGGCTGGTCGGCGGCCCGACGCGAGACCACCAGGCCATGGCTGCGGGCGCTCGCCGCCACCGCCTCCCCGCGCTCGGGATGGCGCGGAACCAGCACCAGCAGCGGCCGCTCGGGCTGGTCCTTGAGGAAGCCGAACACCTCCAGCGCCATCGCCTCCTCCCCCGGATGGGTGGAGGCGGCGAGCATGACGGGGCGGCCCTGCAGGTTCTGCGACACCTCGGCCAGGCTTGCCGCGTCCACGGGCAGCGGCGCGCCGGCCAGCTTCAGGTTCAGCCGTCCGTCGTCGCGGCCACCGAGCCGCACCAGCGCCTCTGCGGTCGGATCGTCCTGGGCCAGCACCAGGTCGAAACCGCCCAGCAGCATGCGCGCTGCCCCTCGCGCCCGGCCCCAGGCGCGCAGGCTTCCTGCGGAAAGCCGTGCGGAGACAAGCGCGGTCCGCGCGCCGCCGTCTCGCGCGCGAAGGATCAGGTTGGGCCACAGCTCGCTCTCGACGAGAACGGCCAGATCAGGACGCCAGTGATGCAGGAAGCGCGCGCTGGCGCGCGGGCCGTCGACGGGGACGAACTGGTGGCGCGCGCGGAGCGGCAGGCGGCGGCCGAGCAGCTCGGCCGAGGTTCGGGTGCCCGAGGTGACCAGCAGGTTCAGCGCCGGATCGGCGGCGCACAGCGCCTCCACCAGGGGCAGCAGCGAGAGCCCCTCGCCGATGCTCGCCCCATGCAGCCAGACGAGCCGCCCCGACGGGCGAGGCGCAGACGCAACTCCCAGGCGCTCGGTCAGCCGCGCGGGGTCCTCCTTGCCGCGGCGGACCCGGGCGCGGAGCAGGACGGGGGCCAGGGGCTCCAGCGCGGCGGTGGCGGCGCGGTAGGCGGAGAGGGCGGCGCTCATCGCACCCTCTTCCGATCATCCCGGCGAACGCCGGGACCCAGATCAAAGGGCCGTGCGGCTTTGGGAAGAGCGTCGAGGGTGATCCAGCCTAGGCGCCTTCCGGTCTGGCTCCCGGCGTTCGCCGGGATGAGCGGATTGGAAGGAGGGCTCACCTGGACTCCACCAGCTCCGCCGCCCGCACCGTGGCGGCGGTGAGGCGCGCCTGCCAGTCCAGCCGCAGCGCCTCGCAGGCCGCCTCGTCCGCATCGCGGGGCGCGTAGAGCGGGCCGTCGAACACCACCGCGCCCTTGCCGAACGGCAGCGGGAACAGGGTGCGGTCCCAGCTGTCGAGCTGGAAACCCGGGCGGCAGTGCAGCCCGAACAGGAAGACCGGCGCGCCCGACACCCGGGCGAGCGTCACCGCGCCCGCCGCCATCTCCTGCGCCGGGCCGCGGGGTCCGTCCGGAGTGATCGCCACCACCCCGCCGGAGCGGAGGAACCGCACGCTCTCCATCACCGCCCCCGCGCCGCCCTTGGCGTTGGCGGCGTCGCCCTTGCGTGAGGAGGAGCCACGAATGGCGGGGAAGCTCAGCCGCTCCATGGTGCGCACGATGAACTCCCCGTCGGGCGAGAGCGACATCATCACCTTGCGAGGCTTGTGCGCCAGCACCTCCCGGCACGCGGGGCCGAGCGGGATGCGGCCGTGCCAGAAACAGCCGATGATGCCCTTGGGCGAGCTGACGGCCTCGTCGGCGGGTCCTCGGTTCTCGAACGTCCAGCGCGTGGTCTTAAGGGCGAAGTCGAGATAGCCCGACAGCATCACCGCCAGCACGCCCTGGACCCGTGGCGAGCGGAGGACGGTCTTCATGTTCATGACGCGGACCTCCCTCTCCCTTGACGGGAGAGGGTCGGGGTGAGGGTGAACCGCCGCCGATGCGGTGTCAGGATGACGTGAGCCCTATAGCCCCAGCGAGAACGGCGGCGGTTCACCCCCACCCCGACCCTCCCCCGTCGAGGGGGAGGGAGAAGAACGGCGGCCCTCACGACGCCTGCACCAAGTCCAGGTTCTGCGCTCTCGCCAGGCGCGCATACAGCCCGCCCTGGGCCGACAGCCCCGCGTGGTCGCCGACCTCCACCACACGGCCCGCCTCGATGACGTAGATGCGGTCGGCGGCGCGGACGGTGGAGAGGCGGTGGGCGATCAGGATGGTGGTGCGCCCGGCCATCAGCCGCTCCAGCGCCGCCTGCACCTTGGCCTCGCTTTCGGTGTCCAGCGCGCTGGTGGCCTCGTCCAGCAGAAGGATCGGCGCATCCTTCAGAAAGGCGCGGGCGATGGCGATGCGCTGGCGCTGGCCGCCGGACAGCCGCGCGCCGGCCTCGCCCACCACCGTGTCGTAGCCCTCTGGCAAGGTGGCGATGAACTCGTGGGCGGCGGCGGCGCGGGCGGCGGCCTCCACCTCGGCGGCGGACGCTTCGGGCCGCGCGTGGGCGATGTTGGCGCGCAGGCTGTCGTCGAACAGGAACGGCTCCTGGGTGACGAGCGCGATGTGGTCGCGCAGCGACGCCGTGGCGACGTCGCGCACGTCGGTCCCGTCGATGGACACCCGCCCTTCCGTCACGTCGTAGAAGCGCGGGATCAGACTCAAGATCGTACTTTTACCGCCGCCGGACGGGCCGACCAGCGCCACCGTCTCCCCGCTCCGCACCTCCAGGCTCACATCGGTGAGCGCCGGCGTCTGCGCATCGTAAGCGAAGGACACGCCCTCGAACCGGATGCGGGCGTTGGACAGGTGCAACGGGCGGGCGTCTGGGCGGTCGACCACCTCGGGCTCTACGTCGAGCGCGGCCATCAGGCGGCCTGCGGCGGTCAGCCCCTCGGTGATCACGGTCTGCAGGTTGGCGACCTGGCGCATGTTCTGCGACACCACCAGGAGCGCGGCGATGAAGGTCACGAACTTGGCGAGGTACGCGTGGCCGTGGGCGGCGGCCACGTGTTGGGCTTGGAAGCCGGCGTAGGCGATGACCAGCGAGACCACGATCATGGTCACCGTCTCGGTCACAGGCGCTGCGGCCGCCCGGGCGTTGGCGCCCTTGATGATGTAGCGCTGGCGTCGGTCGATGACCTCGGCGATCCGGCCCTCCTCATAGGCCTCGCGGTTGTCGACCTTGATCAGCTTGACCCCGTCCAGGCTCTCCATCACCGCGGTGGAGAGGGCCGAGGTCTCCGACATGGCGCCTTCCGCCGCCGCGCGGGTGGACCGCCGGAACCAAGTCAGCACCCAGGACAGCACTGGCGCCGCCCCCAGCACGATCAGGGTCAGCACCCAGTCCTGCAGCACCATGACCACAAGGTTGGCGATCACCGTGACGCCGGCCTGGGTGTAGTTGACCATCCCGGTGGTGGCGCCCTCCCGGATCAGACCGGCGTCGTAGAGCACCGAGGAGACGTAGGAACCCGAGTGCGAGGCGCGCAGCCGCTTCAGATCGGCGCGGATCAGCCGGCCGAACAGCTCCAGCTGGATGTCGCCCACCATGCGATGGCCGATGCGGTTGGTGATCCAGGCCTGCTGGGTCTGGGCGAGGCCGCGCACAAGGGCCAGGCCGATGATCAGCAGCGGCAGGCGGATCAGGCTCTCCGCCCGCTTCTGCTCGAAGATGTGGTTGATCACCGGGTTCAAGATGCCGGTGAGGGCGGCGGTCAGGGCGCCGCCGAACACCGCTAGCGCCATGGCCAGGGTCAGCCCCCGCCAGCGCGGCGCGAGATAGGTCTTGAACATGCGCATCGCCAGCGCGCGCTGAGAGGGCGGCGCCGGCGCCTGCAGGACAGGCCGGGTCATGGCGCCTGGGGTGTGGCCGACAGAGCGGGCTGTCAAGCGCGCGCGGGGGCGCGGCGCAGCCGGTGCGCCAAATCCGTCGCGGCCCTTGGCGCTTCCCAACCGGAGGCGCGCCGCCTAGCTAGGCGGCCGATGCATGCGCCCGGATACGACCTGACCCGCTGGCCCGGCCGCGCGCGGGCCTATCGCGACCTGATGTGGAACGACCACGCCTATCTGCGGGTGGCGTTCCGAAACGCCCATTGGATCGGCCCCGATCTGGTCCGCACCAACCAGCCCTGGCCGTTCCAGCTGCGCGCCTGGCGGGATCGGGGCGTGAGGAGCGTCATCAACCTGCGCGGCGGGGGCTATGAGACCGGCTTCTACGTGCTGGAGCGCGACGCCTGCGCAAGGCTGGGTTTGGAGCTGATCAATTTTGCGGTGGCGTCGCGCGACGCGCCGTCCCGCGCCCAGGTCAATGCGGCGGCCGAGTTGTTCCGCACCGTGCGCTATCCGGCGCTGATGCACTGCAAGTCCGGCGCGGACCGGGCGGGACTGATGAGCGTGCTCTACGCCCACTTCCACCTCGGCCAACCCCTGGCCCAGGCGGTGCGGGAGCAGCTCGGGCTTCGCACCCTGCACATCCGGCACGGCAAGACCGGCGTGCTCGACTACTTCTTCGCCCGCTATTTCGCCGAGGGCGAGCCGCAAGGCCTCGGCCTGCTGGAGTGGGTGAACCTCCCCGCCTACGACCACGACCAGCTTAGGCGCGACTTCGACGCCCAGTTCCAGGGCTTTTGGGGCAGGCTGCTGACCGAGCGGCTGCTGCGACGGGAGTGAGCGGCCTAGGCGGCCCTGGGGTCTGCGAAGCGAGCGAAATGCTGAACGACTTGGCCGTAGGCTTCCCGCTTGAACGGGACGATGCTCTGCATCGCCTCGTCCAGGCTCGCCCAGCGCCAGGCGTCGAACTCCGGATGGCTGTCGGCGTCCAGGTCGATCTCCGCCTCGACGCCTTCGAAGCGGAAGGCGAACCAGGCCTGGGCCTGGCCGATGAAGCCGCGCCCGCGGCCCAGCACCTCGGCGGGAAAGTCGTAAGCAATCCACCCCGGCGTGCGGTCGAGCAGGACAACCGAGGTGATCCCCGTCTCCTCCCGCAACTCCCGGCGCGCGGCGGCCTCCAGGTCTTCGCCCGCATCCACCCCGCCTTGCGGAAACTGCCAGTTCAGCGGTGGCGAGACGCCGTCGCGGCGGCCGATCCAGACGCGGCCTTCGCGGTTGAACACCACCAGACCTACATTGCGACGATAGCGGGGGTCGTGGTCTCCGGGCGTCATGACGGGGTCATATCACGGGGCGCACCCATCGCGAGCAGCTTGGCGCAAGACGATTTTCCGCAAGCCCTGGACGGGGACGAACGGGTCACGCAGACTCATGGGCGGGAGCGCGTGGGCATGATCCGCATCACAGACAGGATCAGCCTGGAGGAAGACGAACTGGTGGAACGGTTCGTGCGCGCCTCCGGCCCCGGCGGCCAGCACGTGAACAAGACCAGCAGCGCCTGCGAACTGCGTTTCGACGTGCGCGCATCGCCGTCTCTGCCCGACCCGGTGAAGGCGCGGCTGGAGCGGCTGGCGGGGAGCCGCCTGACCACCTCGGGCGTGATCGTGATCCAGGCCGACGGCTATCGCAGTCAGCTGCAGAACCGGGAGGACGCGCAGGCCCGGCTCATCTCGCTGATCCAGCAGGCGGCCATCGCGCCCAAGCGTCGCCGGCCGACCCGCCCCACCCTCGGCTCCAAGCTCCGCCGACTGGAGGGCAAGTCGATCCGGTCAAGCGTCAAGAGCGGCCGCGGCCGGCCGTCGGATCACGACTGAGCCATGACGGGCGGTCCGGATCGCGAGGCGGACTCGACGTTAGACGCGCCCTGGCTGCAGGCCGCCTCGACCACCGCCGTCATCGCCGCCCTGCAGGCGGAGGGTGGCCCAGGCGCCGCGCGCTTCGTCGGCGGCTGCGTGCGCGACACCCTGCTGGCGCTGCCCACGGCCTTGGACGAGCAGACCCGGCTGGACATCGATATCGCTACGCCGCTGCCGCCGGACCGGGTGGTCGACGCGCTGCAGCGGGCGAGGCTGAAGGCCGTTCCGACCGGGATCGAGCATGGCACGGTCACGGCGGTCAGCGAGGGTCGGCCGTTCGAGATCACCACCCTGCGCCGGGACGTGGAGACCGACGGCCGCCACGCGGTGGTCGCCTTCACCGACGATTGGGCCCAGGACGCAGCCCGCCGGGACTTCCGGCTGAACGCGCTCTACGCCGACCCTGACGGGCGGCTGCACGATCCGACAGGCGCGGGCGTGGCCGACGCCCGCGCCGGGCGCATCGTCTTCGTGGGCGATCCGCAGAGGAGGATCGAAGAGGACTTCCTGCGCATCCTGCGCTTCTTCCGCTTCCAGGCCTGGTACGGCCGGGGCGAGCCGGACGCGGCGGGGTTCGCCGCCTGCGCCGCCCTGTTCCACGGGATCGACGCCTTGTCGGCGGAGCGCGTCTCCAAGGAGCTGTTGAAGCTGCTGGCCGCGCCCGATCCGCTGCCGAGCCTGCGGAGCATGACCGCCGCCAGCAGGCTGGGGGGCGTGGGCTTGATCCCGGATCTGGCGAGGCTGGAGCGGCTGCGGGCCTTGGAGGACAGGCTGGCGTTGGAGCCGGACGCAACCTTGCGGCTGGCGGCGCTGTCGCTCGCGGACGGCTGGCCGGTGCTGGCGGAGCGGTTAAGGCTGTCCAACGCCCAGCGCGACCGGCTGATCGCGGCGAGTGGCGAGGTCGGCGACCTCGGCGGAATGACCCTGCAGGCGGCAAGACGCGCGATCTACGCGCTGGGCGAGACGACGTTTTGCGACCGGCTGCTGCTTCACGCGCAAGCGGACGACGCCCCTCGGGTCGGCCAACTTCTCGACTACGCGCAAGCCTGGCGCCCCCCGCAGCTCCCCTTAGGCGGCGCAGAGATCAAGGCGGCGGGGGTGACCCAGGGCCCTGGCGTCGGCGTTGTGCGCCGCGCGGTGGAGGCGTGGTGGATCGAAAACGACTTTCCCGACGATCCTGGCGCGATCGCCCGAGCGCTGAGGACGACAGTCGCGGGGCTTAGTGTCTGAGGCGACGGCCGGCGTTCACGCCTGCTAATTGATCGCTCCTCGGGGGCCGCCGCTGGTCTGGCCCGGCCCGCTCAGCGAGGCGCGGTGCTGTCGGCCGCGCTCTTCGTGGGCGGACTTCAGGCCGGCTTCGGCGATGGCCAGGTCGGCGCGCAGGCGCTCGATCTCGGCGGCGGAGTCGGCGCCGGCCTGCTCCGCCGTCTGGCGCTGGGTGTCCTGCTCGGCGAGGGTGGCCTCCAGCTTGACCTGCATGTCCCGCAGCCGCTCCTCGGCCCGGCGCATGGTCATCTCGTGGCTCTGCAGCAGCTTGGACAGCTGGTCGGCCCGCTCCAGGGCGGCGAGCCGCGCCCGCTCCAGGGCGGCGTTGGCGTTGCGCTGGGCGGTCAGCTCCTCCTCGAAGGCGGCGGCGCGTTCGGCGGTGCGTTCGCCGGCGGTATGCACCTCGCTGACCCGCCGTTCGTCGGTGCGATGCTTGGAGGCGGCCTCGCTCAGCCGGCGCGCCAGATCGGCGTTCAGGGTCTCCAGCCGGTTGGCGCGCGCGCCCGAGGTCTCCAGCCGCGTGGCCAGCGCCGCGATTTCAGAGCGGGAGGCGGCCGACTGCTCCTCGGCCTGGCTCTTCAGCTGCAGCAGCTCGGCCTGCGCCCGTTCGGTGGCGGCCTGCAGGGCGATGAGGCGCGCGCGTTCGTTGACCAGCTGAGCCTGCAGCTCCGACTCTACGTTGGAGAGTCGGAAGGCCTCGCTGGTCGCCTGCTCCAGGCGACGGCGGAGGGTGGCGGCCTCTTCCTCCAGCAGCAGCGATTCCTGGCTGGCGCGGGCCAGCAGGGCGTCGATCTCCCGGCGGAAGCTGTCGTCCTCCTGGCTCTGCTTGCGCAGAAAGACCATGTCCTCGTCGAGCTGGCGCATCCGCAGCGTCGCATCGCGCAGCGCCAGGGCGGAACTCTCCGCCCGGGCCTCGGTCTCGGTCAGGGAGGTGCGCAGCCTATCGACCTCCAGCCCTGAATCCTGCAGCGCCCCGTCCCGGGCGTGCCGCTCGGCCTGGGCCTCGCTCAGGGCCAGCTCCAGGCCGGCCACCCGATGCGCCAAGGCCCGCTCTCCGTCGCGGGACTGGTGCAGCCGCTCGGTGGCCTGATCGAGCAGGGCGCGGGTGGTGATCAGCTCCCCGAGCTCGTGCTTGTGAGCGGACAGCTCCTCCTCCAGCGGGCTGCGGAGCTCGCCCACCATCTGGTCCAGGTTCTTGAGGTGGCCCGCCAAGCGGCCGATCTCGTCCAGCGTGCTGCCGAGCAGCTCCTGGCGGGCGCCCAGCGCCTTAGTGGCGGTCTGGCGGTCGGCTTGGACAGTCTCCGCGCGCTCGCCCTCCAGAGGCTCCGCCGGCTCCGCGCTCAGCAAGCCGATCTCCCGGCCCGAACGCTTGGGCATTAACATCCGCATCGTCACAGCCTCTGAGTATCCCGCCACGCCGTCCCGATCATAACTTCAAGCAGGCGTTGACGAAGAGGGATTCCGACTCAGGGGGCGATTCGTCTCGACTCCTGCCGCGCGGGTTCCGGCGCGACCTGATCGCGGAGCAGGGCGTCGGAGGCGCTCTCCAGCTCCGCCTCCAGCCGCGCCATGAACGCCTTGCGGCCCAGTCCCGGCGGGATGGAGGCGAGGGGTTCGAACACGGCGCGGCCAGGATGCTTCAGCAGCCCCGCCGCCGGCCAGACATGGCCGGTATAGGTGGCCATGGGCGTACAGTTGACGCCCAGCTCCTTGTAGAGCAGGCCGATGCCGCCCTTGTAGGCTGGGGCGGCGCCCGGCGCCCGGCGGGTGCCCTCCGGATAGATCAGCACCTGGCGGCCATCGGCCAGCGCCTTGCGCGCGGCGTCCAGCATCTGGCGCACGTCGCCCACCCCGCCCTTGCGGTCGATGGCGATCATGCCGGTCTTCCAGGCGTACCAGCCGAAGATCGGAATGAACATCAGCTCGCGCTTCAGCACGATGCAGGGCCAGGGCGTGAGCGTCAGGGCCACCAGGGTGTCGAGCATGCTCTGGTGCTTGGCGGCGATCAGATAGCCGCCCTTCGCCAGCCGATCCCGCCCGCGGACTTCGACGTTCGCGCCGCAGGTGGCCTTCAGGCCCCAGAAGACGCCCCGCGCCCACATCCGGATCGGCCACATGGCCGCTCGGGCGGGACAGAGCATCAGCGGCAGGCACAGCGTCCCCAACACAATGGCCGAACCGAACATCCAGGCCGCAAACAGGCCTGAACGGACATAGGCGAGCGCATGCGAACGGGCGCGTTGGGGTTGTCCCGGAGAGCTCATCCAGCGGTGTTTTCGATTGGGTCCGCCTCGGCGGCGGGCCGCCCAAGCTGATCCAGCCGGTCCCAGCCGCTGCGGGCCAGCACGGCCAGATACTTGGAATACTCCACGATCATGCGCCGTCCGGCTTCCTGGCTCGCCCACCAGCGGCGCACGTCCAGGGTCTGGGTCACCACCGGATAGGGCCGCAGCCTCACCCGCGGCATGGCGGCGTGCAACTCCAGCAGGGCGCGGGGCATGTGATAGTCGGCGGTGACCACGATCAGGGTCCGATAGCGGTGATATTGGGCCCAGTCGGCGGTCTCGCGGGCGTTGCCGACGGTGTTCTCGGCCTGGAACCCCAGGTCCACGCAGCAGTCGAAGGCGCGGCCGGCGGTGTTGGTGGCCTCGCGCACCTGCTCGCGCGTGGCGTCCGGATTGACGCCGGAGATCAGCAGCCGTTGCGCCAGGCCTTGCTCCAGCAGTTCCGCGGCCGCTTCTATGCGCAGGGACGAGGCGCCGGTCAGCGCCACGACGCCGTCGCTGGATCGCGGCTCCGGGGCCGGCGTGGAGACGATGACCCGATGGGCGAAGGCCAGCAGGCCCGCAGCCCAGAGGATAACCGCCAGCAGCAGCAGGAGGGCGAGGCTCTTCACGCCGGCGCCCTAGGTCTGCTCGGCCAGGATGGACATGGCGGTGCGCCGGGCGGCCGCCGCCGCCACCAGCGCCGCCGCCAACGGGCAGGGGGCCGCGGACAGCAGGTCGCTCCAGGCGAACGGCAGCACGGGAGTGAACCCGTCCGAGCCGCCCAACCCTCGCGCCAGAGCCGCCGCGGCGGCGGCGGCCAGCGCCCCATACAGCCCGGCGCGCGCCGCCAGGAAGGCGAAGCGCCGCTGGAACAGGCCGGCGATATAGCGGTCCTTGGCGCCTGACAGGTGCAGCACCTCCACCACGTCGCGCCGGGCCGCAAGCCCCGCCCGGGTGGCGAAGGCGATCACCGCCCCCGCCGCCGCCGCCACCAGCAGCGCGCCGATCACCGCCACGCCCCGGACCGCGGCGCCCGAGGCGTCCACGTCGTGCATCCAGCGGCTGTGGTCGTCCACCGTGGCGTCTAGCCCTGCGGCGGTGAGGGCGGCGTTCATCGTCGCGACGCTGGCGGGATGCTGGGCGTCCAGCTCGACTGTGACCAGATGGGGGATCGGCAGGTCCTCGGGGATGTTGCCCTTGCCCAGCCAGGGCTCCAGCAGCTTCTCCGCCGCCTGGCGATCCAGGGCCTGGGCCTCCGACACGCCGGGCACGCCCGCCAGCGTCTCCGCCGCGCTCGCCGCCGCTTCGCCGCCGGTCTGCTCCGGCTTGGGCCGCACCTGCACCGTGGCCGAGGCGGACAGCTCGCGCCGCCAGCCGCCGGCCGCGCGCGAGGAGGCCAGCATGGCGTAGACCGACAGACACGCCAGGAAGCACAGGCAGGCGACCACGAAGCTGAGCGAGCGGTCCCGCCCGTCCTGGCGCGGAAGCAATGGGGCCGGCGTCCAGGCGGTCCAGTCCTGTTCGCCGGGATCGCGGTCCGCTGCGCTCGTCGCACTCATGACGCCGCGCCTACATCGGCAGGGCGCGTGCGCACAAGCCGCCCATCGGTCAGGTGCAGCACCGGCATCCCCGACTGGCGCACCAGCGCCATGTCGTGGCTGGCGATCAGCACGGTGGCGCCCAGCCGGTTCATCTCCACGAACAGGCGCAGCAGGCGCAGGCTCATGTCCGGATCGACGTTGCCGGTGGGCTCGTCGGCGATCAGGATGTCGGGGCGCACCACCACCGCGCGGGCGATGGCCAGCCGCTGCTTTTCCCCGCCGGACAGTGTCGGCGGCATGGCGTGCATCCGCCGACCGAGCCCCACCCATTCCAGCAGCTCGGCCACGTCCTTGCGGTAGTCCGCGGGCTTCTGATTGGCGATGCGCAGCGGCAGCGCCACGTTGTCGAAGGCCGAGAGGTGGTCGAGCAGCCGGAACTCCTGGAACACCACCCCGATTCGCCGTCGCAGCATGGGCAGGTTCGCCCGGTCCATCACCGACACGTCCTGGCCGAACAGGTGGACCAGGCCCCGGGAAGGCCTGTGCGCCAGATAGATCAGCTTCAGCAGCGAGCTCTTTCCCGCGCCCGAAGCGCCGGTAAGGAAATGGAAGGACCCCGGCGCCAAAGTGAGGTTAACGTCCTTCAAAACCTCGGGAGCGCGTCCGTAGCGCATGCCCACGCCCTCGAACCGCACCACCGGCGCCGCCATAGCCGCAGTCCCCTGGCCCCCACGCGTCCGGGCTGAGGCGCGCGCGCCTGCACGCGCCATCGGCGGATCGTCGGGAAGGGCGGCTTGCCTGGGCATGGGAGCCGGAATCAGCCTCCGAATCGGCGGTGGAGCGGGACGGCGCGGGCGCGGGAAGCGGCGATGATACTGACGTGTCCCGACTGCGCCACGCGCTATTTTGTCGACGAGACCAAGCTGGGGCCCCAGGGACGCAAGGTCCGCTGCGCCAGCTGCGGCGCCTGCTGGCGGGCCGAGCCTGAGGTCGAGACCCTCGACCTCGTCCCCGCGACCGTCTCGCCTGAGCTCAGCCTGGACCCGACGGCGGCCACCCGGCCGGCCGAGGCGCTCCCCAAGAGCTTCCGCGCCCAGGCCGAGGCGCGCCGCCGCACCCGCAAGGCGGTGGCGGCGGGGGTGGTGTGGGCGAGCCTCGCCGCCGCTTTCGTCATGCTGATGCTGACGGCCGTGGTGTTCCGCGTCCAGGTCGTGCGCATGTGGCCGCGTACGGCCGGCGCCTACGCCGCCGTGCGCCTTCCGGTCAATCCGCTGGGCCTGTCGCCCGAGAACGTGGCGGCCTCCCCCGGACTGCAGGACGGACGTGCGATGCTGTTCGTGCGGGGCCTGGAGCGCAACATCGAGGCGGGGCCGCGGCCTGCGGCCTCGCTGCGAGTCAGCCTCTACGACAAGGCCGGCGTTCGGCTCGCCAGCCAGGTGGTGCGGGTCAGCGCCAGCTCGCTAAGGCCCGGCGAGGCCCATCCTTTCCAGGCCGCCTTCACCGATCCGCCGCTGGCCGGCACGCAGGTGGGCGTGGATTTCGTGTTCGAGCGTCCGGCGAGGTTTGCCGCCGACCGGCGTTATTCCGGCGCCTCGACGGCCTCCAGCATGACCGGCGCTCGACCGACTTTGCGTGGCGCGCAGGCCAGCCCCGTGGCGTCCATTCCCGCGGCGCGGTTGGCCGAGCCGCTTCCGGCCGGGTCGCCCTACGCCCTCCCCGCCGCCGCCAGCGCGCAGGTGGGCGGGGGTTCGGCGCCCGTCGGCTGAGCGCTCGCCTCCCAGCCTCCGGTCCCATGCGGCCGGGCGAAGTGCTGCTGCGCCCCGAACAGGTGAGACGCGCGGTGGACGCGCTGGCCGAAAGGCTGGCGCAGGTCCTGGATGACGAGACGGTGGTGGTTTGCCTGCTCACCGGCGCGATGTGGTTCGCCGCCGACCTGACCCGCGCCCTGGCGGCGCTGGACCGCCACCCGCTGTTCGACGCCATGTGGCTGGCCTCCTACGGCGACGAGACGACGAGCGGAGGTCGGGTCGAGGTGCGCGCGGGGCTGCAACGCCCGGTCGCCGGGCGAGAGGTGCTGTTGGTGGACGATGTGCTCGACACCGGCCTGTCGTTGGAGCGGGCGCGCGGGCTGGTGCTCCAGGCCGGGGCGCGATCGGTGCTGACCGCCGTCTTCGCCCGCAAGCCCTCGCCGGACCGATCGCGGGTGGAGCCGAGCTTCGTGGCCTGGGAGGCGCCGATGCGCTTCCTGGCGGGATACGGCATGGATCACGCCGGACGCTATCGCGGCCTGCCCGAGATCGTGGCGCTCGACTGAGGCCGGATTGCTGGCTCGCGGCCTGTCGTGACGCCTATGGGGCGAGACCGTTCAGGTAGGATCGCCGCGGCTTCATTCGGCATGAGGTGAATGCAAATGGTTTCGTCTGAGGAAAACAGACTCTAGGGCGCCTCAGAACGACGAGGGTCTGGAGGGGTGGAAGACCCTCGTCGTTCAGTGACTGGGCCAAATTCAGTTGGCGGCCACGCGCCAGGCGGTGGGGATGGCGGCGGTGCGAAGGGCTTGGCGCTGGGAGGAGCCGAGCTTGTCCACCGCTTCCTGGCGGATGCTGGCGCGGCAGCTGTTGCGCGCGCTCAGGTGCATATCGTCACCCTGGGTGCAGAAGCTGTGGGCGGCCGCGTCCACGCGCTGGCGGAAGGTGGCGGCGTCCTGGGGCCGGCTCAGGTCGAGATCGGAGACGTTGATATGGACGGGGGTCACGCCGGTCTCGGCCGCATGGGCCATGCCGCCGACGGCGACCAGGGGGGTGGCAACCATCACCAACGCGCCGATCGCAGAAAGGGTGCTCAGAACCTTGCTCATCTTGGTCTCCATGGTTTGTTTGGCGCCCGTTCAGGCGGTGATCCGTGGATACTTCGGTCTTGCTGTATGTCCCAGTTAAGCCTGCGTCATGAACCCGATGTCACAAGATGAAGAGAAGTTCATGAAGTTAAGCGGCGGTGATGTTCAAAGCCGGGGGTCCAGGAACGCCAGGAAGGCGTCCAGCGGCAGGCGATAGCCGAAGCGGAAGCCCCGCCGCGCTCGACGCATCCAGGGCACATCGTCTTCGCAGGCGGGGGCCGGGGCGTAGTAGTTCCACCAGTCGTGGCCGACCAACTCGCCGAACGCCCCCACCCAGGCGCTGGCGAACACCTGCGGCTGGATGTCGACCACCAGGGCGCCTGGCCTTGCGAACAGGGCGTTGGCCATGCCGGCGCCCGTGGGGCCGACCACGACCTCGGCCTCCCGGGCCAGGGCGATCTGCTCGGCGGGGCGTAGCCTTTCCGGCCGGACGATGGCGAAGCCCCGCGCCACGAGCGCGCGTTCCAGCGCCGCCTCGTTCAGCAGGATGCGCATGGGATGGGCGTGGCTGCGGCGGGACAGGTAGAGTCGCCTGGCCCTTAGCGGAGGCGCGCCGGCCCAGGCGCCGAGCCGTGCGCGCACCCGCAGCGCCAGCGCGTTCGGGGCGTGCAGAAAGTGGTCCATGCTCGTGGCGTAGGCGGCCTGACCCACGCGGACAGCCGGCGCGTCGAGCTCGCGCACCGTGCGCCCTGGGCCAAGCAACAGCGCCGTCAGCTCCCGCTGCCACGGCTTCAGAGACGGCGCCACGGGCGTCAGGAGGCCGAGCAGCCCCGCCTCCTCCAAGGCCAGCAGCGACGGCAGGGCGTCCAGCAGGAAGTGACCGTAGTTGAAGCCCGCGCCCCAGGGCATGAAAACGCCGGCACTCTCGATGCGCGGCAGGTCCGCGGGCGTGGCGAAGCTGAAGCCGTCGGCGGTGCTGGCCATGCCGGGCGCGTCGGTGAGATGAGCGAGGTCGACCAGGCTGCCGCCCACCGGCGCGCTCAACGCCGTTCCGTCAGGCTGGATCAGGGCGCCGTAGCGGGGCAGATACACCGCGTCCCCGATGCGGCAGACTTCGGTGGGTATCGAGCGCCACGGGTCCTGCCGTTCCGGCCGCACGTCGCCCGCGCAGCGCGCCTGGAGCAGGCCCAGCGCCTGGCCATGATCGTTGGCCGGCGCATCCTGCACCAGCGCCCGCACGCCCGGCCCCTCGACCCGGTCCTGCAGCCGTTCGGGTCCGACCGGCGTCAGCGCGTCCTGCTCGGAGACGAAGCGCAGGGGCTGCGCGCGGCTCACCGCCCGGCGCGCTCCGAGAACAGGGCGAGCAGGCCGGCCTCGTCGGCCGAGCACACCCCGCGCTCGGTGATGATCCCGCTCATCAGCCGGGCGGGGGTGACGTCGAAGGCGTAGTTGGCGGCGGGGCTGCCGGGGGCGGCGATGTCGATGCTGACCACCTCGCCGGACGCGGTGCGCCCGGTCATGCGGGTGACCTCCTCGGCCGAGCGCTGCTCGATGGGGATCTGCGCCACCCCGTCAGTGAGGCTCCAGTCCACGGTCGAGGACGGCAGGGCGGCGTAGAAGGGCACGCCGTTGTCATGGGCGGCGAGGGCCTTCAGATAGGTGCCGATCTTGTTGCAGACGTCGCCCGTGCGCGTGGTGCGATCGGACCCCACGATGCAGAGATCGACCATGCCGTGCTGCATCAGGTGGCCGCCGGTGTTGTCGGCGATAATGGTGTGGGGCACCTCTTCCTGGCCAAGCTCGAAGGCGGTGAGGCTGGCGCCCTGGTTCCTGGGGCGCGTCTCGTCGACCCAGACATGGACGTCCACCCCCGCCCGATGCGCCTTATAAACGGGCGCGAGCGCCGTGCCCCAGTCCACCGCCGCCAGCCACCCGGCGTTGCAGTGGGTCAGCACGTTCACCCGGCCGCCGCCCTTCCGCGCGGCGTGCTCCGCGATCAGCCTGGCGCCGTGTTCGCCCAGGGCCTCGCAGGCGGCCACGTCCGCCTCCGCCAAGGCATCAGCGCGGGCGTAGGCGGCGGCCAGCCGGTCGGTGCGCGGGCGGTTGCGGACGGCGGCGAGCATCTCACTCAGCGCCCAGGCCAGGTTGACCGCGGTGGGCCGGGCGGCCAGCAGGCGCTCGCACGCGCGCTCCAGCCCCTCGTCGGACGCATCCTCGCGCAGTCCCAGGCACACGCCGTACGCCGCGCTCACCCCGATCAGCGGCGCGCCGCGGACCTGCATGTCGGCGATGGCGCGGACCGCATCGTCCAGGGTGCGCAGCCGCACGGTGACGACCGCGTGGGGCAGCCGCGTCTGATCGAGGATCTCGACATCGCCCGATCCGTCGGGGGCTGGCCAGATCGTGCGGGCGGGCCGTCCCATGATATTCATGCGCCCCCCTCCCCCTGCGGGAAAGGAAGGGGCCTGCGTGTCGAAGACACGTGGGAGGGTGAGGGGTCGCGCCGCGCTATCAACATGCGTTCGCCAAGCTCTAAGAAATATCCAGGCCGCACGTCGACCCCTCACCCTTCCCATCCTGCGGATGGGCCCCTTCCCTCGCCCGCAAGGGGACAGGGCGCTAGGCGCGGCGCCTATCTTTCGCGCGTCATCACCAGACACCCGTTGGTGCCGCCGAAGCCGAAGCTGTTGCTCATGACCGTGTTCAGCTGCACGCCGTCCTTGCAGGCGCGCAGGATCGGCAGGTCGGCGAAGGCGGGGTCGATCTCGTCGATGTGGGCGCTCTCGCACGCGAAGCCCTCGCGCATCATCAGCAGGCAGTAGATCGCCTCCTGCGCCCCGGCCGCGCCCAGGCTGTGCCCGGTCAGCGACTTGGTGGACGAGATCAGGGGGATGTGGTCGCCGAACACCTGGCGCACCGCCTCCATCTCCTTGGCGTCGCCGATGGGAGTGCCGGTGCCGTGGGGGTTCAGGTAGTCCACCGGACCCTCCACCCCCTCCAGCGCCAGCTTCATGCAGCGCACCGCCCCCTCGCCCGACGGCGCGACCATGTCGTGGGCATCGGCGTTGGCGGCGTAGCCGGCGATCTCGCCATAGACCTTCGCACCCCGCGCCTTGGCCCGGTCCAGCGCCTCCAGCACCACGATTCCTGCGCCCCCCGCGATGACGAAACCGTCGCGCGCGGCGTCATAGGCCCTGCTGGCGACGGCGGGGGTCGCGTTGAAGCCCGACGACATGGCGCCCATGGCGTCGAACAGCACCGACAGGGTCCAGTCCAGCTCCTCGCAGCCCCCGGCGAAGACGATGTCCTGCTTGCCCATGGCGATCTGCTCGTATCCCGCCCCGATGCAGTGGGTCGACGTCGCGCACGCCGAGGAGATCGAGTAGTTGACGCCGCGCGTCTTGAACCAGGTCGACAGTACAGCCGACGGGCCCGAACACATGGCCTTGGGCACCGCGAACGGGCCGACGCGCTTGGGCCCCTTGGTGCGGGTGGTCTCGGCGGCGGCGACGATGGTGCGGGTGGACGGGCCGCCGGCCCCCACGATCAGGCCGGTCTTCTCATCCGCCAGGTCCGCGGGCTCCAGCCCTGCGTCGGCGATGGCCTGCTCCATGGCGATATGGGCGTAGCCGAGACCGGGGCTGAGGAAGCGGGCGGCGCGGCGGTCGACCAGCGCCTCCCAGTTGTCGCCGGGGATCAGCGGCGGCGCGTGGACCTGACAGCGAAAGCCCAGCTCGGCGTACTCAGGCGCGAAGACCACGCCGGAGCAGGCCTCGCGCAAGGACCGTGTCACCGCCTCGGCCGTAGAGCCGATGGGCGAGACGATGCCGATGCCGGTGACCGCGACGCGGCGCATGGTCCCTTCCTTCGTTCGCAGCCTGTGTTTCGCGCGTGTTACACGAGGCCCTTGGCGTCGAACAAGCCGACGCGCAAATCTTCCGCGGTGTAGATGGCCTTGCCGTCCGCCTCCAGCACGGCGTCGCCGATGCCCATGATCAGCCGGCGATCCACCATCCGCTTCATGTCGACCAGATACGTGAGGCGCTTGATGTCGGGTGTGACCTGGCCGCGGAATTTCACTTCGCCGGCGCCCAGCGCTCGGCCGCGGCCGGGCTTGCCGCACCAGCCCAGGAAGAAGCCCACCAGCTGCCACAGGGCGTCCACCCCCAGGCTCCCCGGCATGACCGGGTCTTCGTGGAAGTGGCATTTGAAGAACCACATGTCCGGTGTCACATCGAGTTCGGCGCGGATGACGCCCTTGCCGTACTTGCCGCCTTCGGTGGAAATCTCGGTGATCCGGTCCATCATCAGCATCGGCGGCGAGGGCAGCTGGGCGTTGCCGGGGCCGAACATCTCGCCCCGGGCGCAGGCGAGCAGGTCCTCCAGCTCGAAGCTCGAACGATCGAAGGGCGAGACGGACGCGGGGGCTAAGACGGTCATGGCGTGTGCGCTATCCTACTGTGCGTCCGCCGAAGCCGTCGCATTGCCGGCCTGAGTTACACGACGCCAGCGCCGCCCTCAACCTGGGGGGAGAGGCGCGCTCTTTTCCTTCCCTGCGAAAGCGGGGGAGGAGAAGAGCGCCTGCGCTTGCGGAGATCGTGGCCTAGCGGTTAGCTCCCTCCAAACAAGAGGAAACGCCATGGACGACGCCGCGCCACAGGTCTTCCCGCCCCCCTCGGACCTCGCTGCGGCCTCCCCGCGTGGCGCTGAGGCGTACGCCGCCGAGCGCGAGCGCGCGACGGCCGATCCTGACGGCTTCTTCGCCGAAGAGGCCCTGCGGCTCGCCTGGATCAAGCCGTTCACCAAGGTCAGCGACTGGTCCTTTGCGGCGGACGACCTGCACATCCGCTGGTTCGAGGACGGGGTGCTGAACGTCAGCGCCAACTGCATCGACCGCCATCTCGCCACCCGCGCAGACCAGACGGCGCTCCTGTGGGAAGGCGACGACCCGGGCGACAGCCGCGCGATCAGCTACCGCGAGCTGCACCAGGAGGTCTGCCGTTTCGCCAACGTGCTGAAAGCCCGCGGCGTCACGAAGGGCGACCGGGTGACGATCTACATGCCCATGATCCCCCAGGCCGCCTACGCCATGCTGGCCTGCGCGCGGCTCGGTGCGGTGCATTCGGTGGTGTTCGGCGGCTTCTCGGCGGAAAGCCTGGCCAACCGGATCGAGGACTGCGCGTCGACCGTGGTGGTCACCGCCGACGAGGGCGTGCGCGGCGGAAAGCGTTTCGCCCTGAAGGCCACCGTCGACCAGGCGCTGGAGCAGGCCCGCGGCGTCACCACGGTTCTGGTCGTGACCCACACGGGCAAGGCCGTGGCCATGACCGAGGGGCGCGATGTCGCCTACGAGGCCGAAGCCGCCAAGGTCTCCGCCGACTGCGAGCCCGAGCGGATGAACGCCGAGGATCCACTGTTCATCCTCTACACCTCGGGCTCGACGGGCAAGCCCAAGGGCGTGCTGCACACCACCGGCGGCTATCTGTTTTGGGCCGCCTACACCCATGAGACGGTGTTCGACTACAGAGATGGCGAGGTGTTCTGGTGCACCGCGGACGTGGGCTGGGTGACCGGCCACAGCTACATCGTCTACGGCCCGCTGGCCAACGGGGCCACCAGCCTGATGTTCGAGGGCGTGCCGACCTATCCAGACGCCTCGCGCTTCTGGCAGGTAATCGACAAGCACCAGGTCGCCATCTTCTACACCGCGCCGACCGCCATCCGCGCCCTGATGCGCGAGGGCGACGGACCCGTGAAGGCTGCCTCACGCGCGTCGCTCCGGGTGCTGGGGTCGGTAGGCGAACCGATCAACCCTGAGGCCTGGCGCTGGTACCACAGGATCGTGGGCGAGGGCCGCTGCCCGATCGTGGACACCTGGTGGCAGACGGAGACGGGCGGGGTGCTGATCTCGCCGACGCCCGCGGCGGTCGCGCTGAAGCCGGGCTCGGCCACCCTGCCCCTGCCCGGCGTCATGCCCGAACTGCTGGACGCCGAGGGCAAGATGCTGGACGGCGAGGCGGAGGGCAACCTGGTGATCGCGCGAAGCTGGCCGGGCCAGATGCGCAGCGTCTACGGCGACCACGCCCGCTTCATCGACACCTACTTCAGGACCTATCCGGGCAAGTACACCACCGGCGACGGCGCCCGCCGGGACGCCGACGGCTACTACTGGATCACCGGCCGCACCGACGACGTGATCAACGTTTCCGGCCACCGCATCGGCACGGCCGAGGTCGAGTCGGCGCTGGTGGGCAACCCGGCGGTCGCGGAGGCCGCGGTGGTCGGCTTTCCCCACGACATCAAGGGGCAGGCGCTCTACGCCTACGTCACTCTGAAGCGGGGCAGAGAGCCCAGCGACGCGCTGAAGGCTGAACTGGTCGACGGCGTGCGCCGCGACATTGGCCGCTTCGCCGCGCCCGACGCGATCCAGTGGGCCCCCGGCCTGCCCAAGACCCGCTCCGGAAAGATCATGCGCCGCATCCTGCGCAAGATCGCCGAGGGCGCCACCGACCAGCTCGGCGACACCTCGACCCTCGCCGACCCGGCGGTGGTGGACGAGCTGGTGAAGGGACGCGAAGGCTGAACCGCCGCTGCGTGCTTCGAGACGGGCTCGAAAACGAGCCCTCCTCAGCATGACGAACATTTGTGGACCGCACGCTTTCGTCATCCTGAGGAGCCCTCACAGAGGGCGTCTCGAAGGACGCAGAACCCTCTCCGCGGTGGCGAACTTTTCGCGCGGAGGGCGGTTGTCGCCCCGAAAGACGAGCGCACCCCGCGCCCGCCGCCAGGACACCCCCCATGGACGCCGCCCCCAACGCCTTCCCCGCCGCCGACGCTCGTCTGAAGATGCAGGACCCCCGCAAGCAGTATCCCCAGCCGCCCTTTCCCGAGCAGCCGCAAGCCGCGCCGGGCCTGGCCAGGGCGATGGACCCCAAACCGGATCACGGCGAGACCAGCTACAAGGGCCATGGCCGGCTCGAAGGCCGCAAGGCCCTGGTCACCGGGGGCGACTCAGGCATCGGTCGCGCCGCCGCCATCGCCTTCGCCCGTGAAGGCGCCGACGTCGCCATCGTCTACGAACCGAGTGAGGAGGCCGACGCTCAGGAGGTGATCAAGCTGATCGAAGCAGACGGCCGCAAGGCGCTGGCCCTGCCGGGCGACATCAAGGAGGAGGCCTTCTGCAAGGAGATCGTGGCCAAGACGGTGCAGGCCTTCGGCGGCCTGGACATTCTGGTCAACAACGCCGGCAAGCAGACCACCCAGCCCTCGATCGCCGACATCACCACCGAGCAGTTCGACGCGACCTTCAAGACCAACGTCTACGCCATGTTCTGGATCACGAAAGCCGCAGCCGAGCACCTGCCGCCCGGCGCCTCGATCATCAACACCGCGTCCGTGCAGGCGTACAAGCCGTCCGCGTCCCTGCTGGACTACGCCAGCACGAAAGCGACGATCGTCGCCTTCACCAAGGCGCTGTCCAAGCAGATGATTGAGAAGGGCGTGCGCGCCAATGTCGTCGCGCCCGGCCCGTTCTGGACGGCGCTGCAGCCCAGCGGCGGCCAGACACAGGAGATGGTGCAGGAGTTTGGCGAAGAGTCCGCCTTCGGCCGTCCTGGCCAGCCGGTGGAGCTGGCGCCGGTCTATGTCCTTCTAGCCTCGCAGGAAGCCAGCTACATCACTGGAGAGGTGTACTCGGCGACCGGCGGATCGGAAGCGGTGGCGTAGCGCTCGGTCTTGATCCTCCCCCATTGGGGGAGGAGGACCAGCGAAGCTGGTGGAGGGGGCCGCCACGGCGGAATCAAGCTGGAGCCCCCTCAGTCGTCTGCGCCGACAGCTCCCCCGCGGGGGAGCTGTCTACCCTTTGAACGCAAACCTCGCCATCGGCAGGCCCGCCACGTTAAGCTGCGCCAGGAACAGCGATCCATCCAAGGCGTCAGGGGCAAGGTCGTCCTGACCCTGCCGAGCGCTGGTCATGTACATGGTCTTGCGATCCGAGCCGCCGAAGGCGCAGCTCGACGGCTGTTTTGCGGGCAGCACGATCTCCCGATCCACCTTGCCTTGCGGCGTGAAGCGGACGAACCGACCGCCGCCCCATCGCGCGCTCCACAGGCAGCCGTCTTCGTCCATGGAGCCGCCGTCGGGATTGCCCGGCGCTATGTCGCCTTCGGCGAAGACCTGGCGGTTGTGCAGGGTCGGCCCATCGGGGTCGTAGTCGAACACCCAGATCACCCGCTTCTTGGTGTCGTTGGTGTAGAACTTTGTCCCGTCCGGGCTCCAGCAGAAGGTGTTGGTGATGGCGATATCGCCCAGCATCCGCTTGGCGAAGCCGCTGGGCTCGATGCAGAACACCGACCCGTTCGCCTCCTTAACCGGGACATCCTCCCCCTCGGGTCCGATGTTGTTGAACATGCTGCCGAGCCAGATCCGCCCCCGGGCGTCTGTCCTCACCTCGTTGGAGCGATTGCCGCGGTCGGTGTCGGGCTGGGTGAAGACGCGGGTTTCGCCCGTCTTCAGATCGAACCTGTGGACGCCGTCCACCAGCATCACCAACGCCTGATCGTCGCCGCAGGGGACCACGCCGCTGACGTATTGCGGCAGGGGCCAGGTTCTGATCTCGCCGCTGGAGGGGTCCAGGCGCTGGACCTCCTTGCCGACGATGTCGCACCAGAACAGCGTCTGCGTCGCCTCATCCCAGAACGGCGTCTCGCCGAGCTGGTCGCGCTTGTCGCGCTGGACGATCTCGTAGGCGACGTCGGCGGTCATGATGGCGGTCCTGGCGGCTTGAGGCGGGTGAAGACGCGTGCCACGGCTGACGCATGATCCGCCTGTTCGTTCCCGATCCCCTGCATCCGGGCGCACGCCTGGAGCTGTCGCCTGAGCAGGCGCACTACCTGACCAAGGTGATGAGGCTGGGGGCCGGCGCGGCCGTCCACCTGTTCAACGGGCGCGATGGGGAGTGGCGGGCCGTCTTGGCGGAGGCCGGCGGACGCGGCGCGACGGTCCAGCTAGAGGCCCTGACGCGACCCCAGCGAGCGCCGCCCGACCTGGACCTGATCGTGGCGCTGGTGAAGCGGCCGCGCCTGGAGACGATCGCGGAAAAGGCGGCGGAGTTGGGCGCCCGGCGCGTGCGGCTCGCCACCACCCGGCGCACCAACCCCGCCCACGCCAACCTCGCAAGGCTGCAGGCTATCGCTGCGGAGGCCGCCGAGCAGACCGGCCGGCTCGACGTGCCCGAGGTGCTGGCGCCCGAGCCGCTGGAGACCTTGCTCGACGGCTGGACCGCGCCGCGCCGGCTGATGTTCTGCGACGAGGCCGGGGACGACCCGGAGGCGCGTTGGGGCGGCGAGAGGGGCCGGGCCGGACCGGCGCTACAGGTCCTGCGCGACCAGCCCCCGGGGACGCCCTGGGCGGTGCTGATCGGTCCGGAGGGGGGCTTCGACCCGTTCGAACGCGACCGGCTCCGCACCCTGCCCTTTGTCACGGCGGTGACGCTCGGCCCGCGTATCCTGCGCGCCGACACGGCCGCGATCGCCGCCCTGACGCTCTGGCAGGCGGCGATCGGGGACTGGGACGAGGGGCGGGGGGCGCGGTCCTGAGGGCTTGAGCGGCGAAGCCCGCCGCCTTATGTCGCCGTCGCCAATCGTGGCGGTCCGATGGCGGACCCGCCATCTGCGCAGGAGGCCTCATGGCCGACGCCAAAGTGGACGCGCCGCCGCTCAAGCTGGAAGATCTGTCCAGCTACATGGCCGCGGGTTGCCGGCCGCCGGCCGACTTCAAGGTGGGCGCAGAGCACGAGAAGTTTGGGTTCCGCCAGGCGACGCTGCGCCCCATCCCCTATGGCGGCGACGACGGGATCGAGGCGCTGCTGAAAGGCATGATGCGCTTTGGCTGGCAGGGCGACTACGAGCCCTCCGACCAGGGCGAGACCCTGATCGCCCTGACCCGGGACGGCGCCAGCCTCAGCCTGGAACCCGGGGGCCAGTTCGAGCTGTCGGGCGCGCCGCTGGCCACCATGCACGACATCTGCTGTGAGACCTCCCAGCACCTCAAGGAGACAAAGGTCGTCGCCGACGAGCTCGGCATCGGCTTCCTGGGCCTGGGCTTCTCGCCGATCTGGCGGCGCGACGAAGTGCCGGTGATGCCCAAGGCGCGCTACAAGATCATGCGCGACTACATGCCCAAGGTCGGGTCTCGCGGGCTGGACATGATGTTTCGCACCTGCACGGTGCAGGCCAACCTCGACTTCGCCTCCGAAGCCGACATGGTAAAGAAGTTTCGGGTGTCGCTGGCGCTGCAGCCGGTCGCCACCGCCCTGTTCGCCAATTCCCCCTTCACCGAAGGCAAGCCGAACGGGTGGCTGTCGGCGCGCGGCCAGGTCTGGACCGACGTCGACGCCGACCGCACGGGCCTGCTCGACTTCGTGTTCCAGGACGGCTTCGGGTTCGAGGCCTACGCCGCCTACGCGCTGGACGTGCCGATGTATTTCGCCAAGCGCGGCGGGCGCTACATCGACCTGTCCGGAAAGTCGTTCCGACGGTTCATGGCCGGCGAACTGGCGGAGATGGCGAACGAGCGGCCCACGCTGAAGGACTGGGGCGATCACCTCACCACCCTGTTTCCCGAGGTGCGGTTGAAGACCTATCTGGAGATGCGCGGCGCCGACAGCGGGCCGCAGTCCAGCCTCTGCGCCCTTCCGGCGCTCTGGACCGGCGTGCTCTACGACGATGCGGCGCTGGCGGCGGCGTGGGATCTCTGCAAAGGCTGGTCGACCGAAGCGCGGACCGCGCTCCGCGTGGACGCCGCGCGACACGGCCTGAAGGCCGAGATCGCCGGTCGCTCCCTCCAAGCCGTCGCCAAGGACATGGTCGCGATTTCCCGCGAGGGGCTGAAGCGCCGGGCCCGGCTGAACGGCGGTATGCTCGACGAGACCGTGTTCCTGAACCCGGTCACGGAGATCGCCGAGAGCGGGATCACGGCGGCCGAGCGACTGTTGGAGCTGTATCACGGCCCGTGGGGCGGCGATGCGAGCCGGGTGTTCGAACTGGCCTACTAGGCCGGCCGGCCTGACACGGCGGCGTCCGGTTTCGCATTGACGCTGACGACGGTCTTGCGTATATCCGCGCGCTCCCGATTTGCCCCGGCTTTAGCCTGGGCGGACCCCATCCAGGTTGAAATCTCATGGCCAATACGCCGGGCGCCAAGAAGGCGGTCCGCAAGATCGAACGTCGGACCGCGGTGAACCGCGCGCGTCGCTCCCGGGTCCGCACCTACCTCCGTCGCTTCGAGGAGGCCGTCACCGGCGACGACCCTAAGGCGGCGACCGCGGCCTTTGTCGAGGCGCAATCGGAACTGATGCGCGCGGTGTCCAAAGGCGTCGTCCACAAGAATACCGGCGCCCGCAAGGTGTCGCGTCTGGCGGCCCGCCTGAAGAAGCTCTCAGCGACCTGACGTCTGCGAAGTCGTAGTGAATACAAGGCCGTAGGCGCAGGCGCGTCTACGGCCTTTTCTTTGTGTTCGGACGACCTGCGGCGCGACGATTCGCGCGTCTGCAAGCCTCTTAGGATAATTATCAAGGCCCTCTAGGGGGTTGCGCGAGTCAACGTACTTTATCCCTCCGAGCGGCTAAGATTCGCCGTTGACCCCCCCTCTCGCCGGGCTACTCTGAGGGCCTCAGATCACTTCCCACCAGGGTTTTTGGACGGGGCGGAGGCGCTTGCGCGCTTTCGGTCTTGGGAGGTTGTGTCTCGATTTTGGAGGCGAACGTCGCCGGAGATCGCATCTTCTGGTTGAGCGTCGCCGAGTCTTGGGTTCGGTCAGGGGCGATGACGACGAACGTGACGGAGACATCGACGATCGAGATCGAGCTGGCGGGGGCTGAGGCCGGCACGGCGTGGAGCCACGCCTGCACCACGCTCAGATCCGAGCTGGGAGAGGACACCTTCGGGTCGTGGATCGCACCCGCCCGCCTGCGGCGCGGGCGCGGCGGTCAGCTTGTAGTGGTGACGCCCACCGGCCTCGCCCGCGACTGGATAAAGCGCAACGCCTGGCGGCGGCTCGGCGAGCTCTGGAGCCTTAACGACCCCGAGCAGCGTCGGCTGGATCTGCGTTCGCGGCTCGAGTTCGAGGATGAGGAAGGAACCGTTCCAGGCCGCGGATCGGAAACGGCCGCCGCAAAGGCGACTGCGCTACGAGCAGCGCCTGCGGTGGTTTCACCTGCAGCTCCGGGCCTGGCGACGCGTCCCGCAGGGCTCAACGACCGCCTGACCTTCGACAGCTTCGTGACCGGACCTTCCAATGAGTTCGCCCTGGGAGTCGCCCGGCGGGTGGCGTCCTGGTCGGACGGCTGCTTCAATCCGGTGTTTTTCCACGGGCCCTACGGGTTCGGGAAGACCCATCTTCTGAACGCCATCGCCTGGGAGGCGGCGCGTGTGCGCCCAGGCGCTCGAATCGTCTATCTGACCGCCGAGCGCTTCACCTCGGCTTTCGTCAAGGCCCTGATGGAAAAGTCCGCGCCGGGCTTCAAGTCCGACCTGCGCTCCGCCGACCTGCTGCTGGTGGACGACGTGCATTTCATCGGCGGCAAGAAATCGTCGGAGGAGGAGCTGTTCCATACCCTGGCCGCCCTGATCGGCGAGGGACGGCGGGTGGTGTTCGCGTCCGACCGCCCGGCCAGCGCGCTCTCCGACGTGGACGCGCGGCTACGTTCCCACCTCAGCGCGGGTCTCGTATGCGGCATTGAGACGGCCGACCGTGCGCTCCGCCTCGGCATCCTGGAGCGCAAGCTGGCGATCCTGTCCAAGAGCCTGGAGCTCGACGGCGCGGCCCGGCCGGAAGTGCTGCAATTCCTCGCCGACCGGTTCACCGAAAGCGTGCGCGAGCTCGAGGGCGGCCTTAACACCTTGGTGGCTCGCGCGGGCGAGCGGCTCTCCAAACTCTCGCTGGACGAGGTGCAGGCCATCGTTCGCCCGCACCTGCGCGAGGCGGAGCGTCGCGTCACCGTGGACGACATCCAGAAGACCGTGGCCGACCACTACGGGCTGAAACAATCGGACCTGCTGTGCGAGCGTCGCACCCGGGCGGTGGCGCGGCCGCGGCACGTGGCCATGTATCTGGCCAAGACGCTGACCACCCGCTCCTATCCCGACATCGGCCGGCGCTTTGGCGGGCGCGATCACACCACCGTGCTGCACGCGGTCAAGCGCATCGATGTGCTGAAAGCGGAAGACCCGGCGCTGGCCAACGACTTGGACGTGCTGGCGCGTAAGCTGAAGGGTTGAGGGACCCTGCGCCTCGCGCCTGCGGCGACCGGCAGGGTTCCGCCCTGGCGCGGCAGGCGATAGCTCTGGACTAGTGGCCGGCCGAATCGCCTCCTTGCACCGTCATCCCGTGAAGGGCTTCACGCCCGAACGCCTGGGCGAGGTCCTGCTGGCGGCGGGGGCCAACTTCCCCTGCGACCGCATCTATGCGGTGGAGCGGGGTCCTTCCGGTTTCGATCCCGCCGCTCCTCAGCACCTGTCAAAATGGCGGTTCACCGTCCTCGCCAACCATCCGCGCCTGGCGCGGGCCGTCACCACCTACGATGCGGCGAGCGGGTTACTGCGCGTCACCTTGGGCGGAGACTGTGCGCTCGAAGCGAACCTCTCGCGCGACGAGGGGCGAAACGCCTTCGCCGCCTGGCTGAGCGGCTTCTTGGGCGAGGATGAAGACGAGGCGCTGAGGGTGATCGCCTCGGGGGCAAACCACCGCTTTACCGACGACAGCGTCGGAGCCGTGTCGGTTATCAACCTTGCGAGCGTGCGGGACCTGGAGACGAAGATAGGGCGCCCCATCGATCCTTTGCGGATGCGGGCCAACATCTACGTGGAAGGCTGGCCTTCCTGGGCGGAGCGTGGGATGCAGCCCGGCGCGGGCTTGCGGCTCGGCGAGGTGATGATGGAGGTGATCAAGCCCATTCCCCGCTGCGTCGCCATCCATGTCGATCCCCGCACCGGAGCGCGCGATCTGGACCTGGTCGCAGCCCTCAGGACGCACTACGGCCACGTGGATTGCGGCCTATATCTGCGGGTGAGCGCGGGAGGCCGGCTGGTCGAGGGCGACCTGGCCCATCCGTCCTGATCGGAGGGGCGATTTGACGACTAATCCGGAGGCCGTCACGCTGGTCAAGGCCTGGACCGGTGCGCGCGACCGCCTGCGCGAGGCGCAGGTCGACAGCCCTGTGATCGATGCGCGCCTGCTGGTGGAGGCGGCCGCGGGCGTCACCCGCACCGACCTGATCACAGATCCTTATCGTCCTCTCGCCGCCGATCAGGTCGAAATCCTCGACGCCTACGTGGCGCGCCGCAGTGGCCGGGAGCCGATCAGCCACATCTTGGGGCGAAAAGGCTTCTGGAAGATCATGGTGCAGGTGAACGCCCATGTGCTCACCCCCCGCCCGGAAACCGAGGTGATCGTCGACCACGCCTTGCGCGCCTTCGAGGAGGGTGAGCCGTTCGCCGTACTGGACCTCGGCGTGGGCTCCGGCGCGATCCTACTGGCCATCCTGGCCGAGCGACCGGCGGCGCGGGGCCTGGGCGTCGACGTTTCCGAGGCTGCCCTGGCGGTAGCCCGGGAGAACGCCGCCAATCTGGAACTGGCCGGACGGACGGCGCTGTTGCGGGGCGACTGGACCGCGGGCCTGGCGGACGAGGCGTTCGACCTGGTGGTCGCCAACCCGCCCTATATCCGCACCGCCGAACTGTCGCACCTGGAGCCCGAGGTGCGCGACCACGAGCCCCGGGTGGCCCTGGACGGCGGCGAGGACGGCCTGAGAGACTACCGTGTGCTGGCGCCGGAAATCCTGCGGGTGCTCAAGCCCGGCGGCCTGTTCCTGGTGGAGACCGGCGCGGACCAGGGCGCCGAGGTTTCCGCACTGTTCCATTCGAGCGGCGCCCAAGCGGTCGGCGTGCTGAAGGATTTGTCCAACCGTGATCGCGTGATCACCGGCCGGAAGAAAATCCTTGGAAACGCCGCGACGACTCGCTAAGTCGATCCTGTTCCAGCTCAACTTGTCGGAGCGACCGGGCGTTCGGCTCGGTCAGCGCTACCGGCGATGAAGCGCGGCGCCTGCACGCGGAGCCTGCTTGATGCGGCTCCGCCGTCGCTGGAAGCGCGGCTTAGAACTGGTCGGCAGCCTCAGCAAGCGCGCGGTTTCGGTCGCGCCGCACACGGTCAGCACACGATGAGAGACTTCAAGAACATGAAGCGCCAGCGCGGGCGCAACCGTAGCGGCGGTGGCCCGAACACCGGCGGGGGTGGCGGAAAGCTTCAGCAGAACGCCAATCGCGCCTTCGATTCCAACGGCCCCGACAACGTCAAAATTCGCGGCCACGCCCAGCACGTATTTGAAAAGTATCAGCAACTGGCCCGTGACGCCTTTTCGTCGGGCGACCGGGTGGTTGCGGAGAACTACCTGCAGCACGCCGACCATTACTTCCGCGTCCTGCGCACCCTGCAGCCCCAGCGGTCGCCCTCCGAAATCCTCGGGCGGGACTCGCTGGCCTCAGGCCTCGACATCGACTTCGAAGAGGAGTTCGATCAGGCGGAGGAAGGGTCGGACGCCGCGGCGGAGACGACCTCCACGGACATGAACGGTGGCGGTGACCCCACGCGGTTCGAGGGCCGCCGGGACGAGCGGTACGATCGCAACGAGACGCGGCGGGATGGCTACGAAGCCCGTGAACCGCGCCAGGATCGAAGCGCGGAGCCTCGCCGAGAAGGCGAGGGGCAGTACCGCGATCGACAGGATACGCGCGACCGTTCGGAAGGCCGGAGCGACTATCGAGACCGCAACGACAACCGCGATCGCCAATCCCAGCCTCCCCGCGATCGGTACGACAACCGCGACCGCAACGATCAATTCCGGGACGGGCAAGTTCGCGACGGACAAGTTCGCGATGGGCAGGCCCGAGATGGACAGGCTCGCGACGGCCAGAATCGCGACGGCCAAAATCGCGATGGGCAGGCCCGAGATGGACAGGCTCGCGACGGCCAAAATCGCGACTTCCCACTGCGCGAGGGCCAGGACCGCTTCGACGGTCGGCGTGACCGTCGCCCCGACGGCCGACGCGATGAGCGCACACCGAGCCGGGAGCGGGACGGACGGTCGGACGAGCGTCAGATCGACGAGCGCGCGCCTATGAACTCTGCGTCTGATCCGTTGCCGATCGCCACGCCCGAGACCTCCCCGCAACCCTTCCCCGTCTCGGCGCCCGACACCGAGGCGTCCCCGGTCCTTCGGTCTGAAGACGGCGGCATGAGCGAGGCCCCGGCCTTTCTTCAACCGGCGAGTTCGGACGACGGGGAGGCGCGCAAGCCCCGAGCCCGCCGTCGTCGTGCCCCCCGCAGTTTCGAAGCGCCCGATGGCGGGGATGCATCCGTCGCCGAGGCGGAGGACGCCTGAGAAAGGCTCGCGCGCGGAACGTCCGATCATGGGCTGCGCTTAACGGCGATGGCGGACACCTCATCGACGTTCACCCTGCCCGACTGGCCGATGTTCGGCTGGACCTCCGATGTCCGTCAGGCCCTGAGCGAGATGATTTCACATGGGGCGACGGGCGTTTTGGCCACCCTCTACGCCGTTGTGGGCGGCGCGCCCCGGCCAGCCGGGGCGCAGCTTCTGATCACCGAAGGCGAGATGCACGGCTTTTTGTCCGGCGGATGCATCGAAGGCGACATCGCCGCGCACGCGATCGCCGTGCTGAGCACCGGCCGGCCTGAGCGACTGGTGTACGGCGACGGTGGTCCGTTCAGCGACATCCGCCTGGTCTGCGGAGGGCGGGTCGATATCCTGCTGGAGCGTATCCCCGCTGACGATGTGGCGACCAATGCGCTGATCCAGGCCTATCACGATCGGCGGCCGGCCCTGTGGGCTAGCGACGGGCGGCTTCGGCTTTGCACCTTGGAAGAAGACCCGCCCAAGCCTGCGAGTGGCGCGCTGGCTGGCGGCCTTAATGCGCTGAGATCGCACCCTCAGGCGGCCTGCGCCAATGTGGCGGAGGGCGAGGCGGTCGCGCTCCGCTATCGCCCGGCTCGCCGCCTTATCGTCGTGGGCCACGACCCGACGGCGCTCGCCATCGCCAGCCTCGCCGCGCAGTCGGGCTTCGAAACGTATCTGGTACGGCCCAAAGGACCCGCTCTGGGACCTCCCTTGCCTGGCGTCGCCTACCACCGGCAAGACGCGGCCGACGCCCTGCGCGCGATCGGTCTGGATGCGTGGACCTATGTGGCGGTGGCGACCCATGAAATCGAGGCGGACGAAGAGGCCCTGATCGCAGCCCTGCCCTCCCAGGCAGCCTATGTCGGGGTTCTGGGCGCCCGCCGCCGACTTCCCGACCGGCTCGTCCGTCTGCGACAGGCAGGCTTGTCCCCCGAAGCTATCGCGCGCATGCACGCGCCGATCGGATTGGACATCGGCGGCAAGGCGCCCTTCGAGGTGGCCGTTTCCGTCATGGCGGAGGTCATGGCCGAAGCCCATCGCATGCACCCCGATCTCATCTTGGACATCGGCGAGGCGGAGGCCCAGGCCGCCTGACGTAGCGTTGCACTGGACGACCGGCGTGGATGGACATTGCGCCTAATGTGGCGTGGCCCCCAGCTCGGCTTTTATCGCTTCGGCCTTGCTGCGGATCGCCGAGAGGTCCGCCGGGGCCATGCGGCTGACGGTCCGATAGGGCATGGCCATGCGCGGATTGGCCGCCAGCTTGTCCTGGTTGCGGATCAGGAAGTCCCAGTAGAGCGCATTGAACGGACAGGCGTCCTCCCCCAGTCGGTCCTTGACGTCGTAGGCGCACGACCCGCAGTAGTTGGACATGCGGTTGATGTAGGAGCCCGACGCCGCATAGGGCTTTGAGCTCATCACGCCGCCGTCGGCGAAGGTCGCCATACCGTGGGTGTTGGGCAACTCCACCCACTCGTAGGCGTCGGCGTAGACGACCATGTACCAGTCGTTGATCTCGTCAGGATGCACGCCGAGCAGCATCGCCAAGTTGCCGGTCACCATCAACCGCTGGATGTGGTGGGCGTAGGCATGGTCGCGGGTGACGCGGACCACGTCGGCGACGCACGCCATCCTGGTTTCGCCCGACCAATAGGCCCACGGCAGCCGACGGTCTGCGCCCAGCGCGTTGCTCTCGCGATAGTGCGGCCCCTTTAGCCAGTAGATGCCGCGGACGTATTCGCGCCAGCCGAGGATCTGGCGCACGAAGCCTTCCACGGCGTTCAACGGCGCCCTGCCCGCGCGATACTCGGCTTCGGCCCGACGGCAGGCGTCAAGGGGGTCGATCAGACCGAGGTTCATGCCGGCGGAGATGTGGGCGTGCCACATCCACGGCTCTCCCGCCCGCATGAAGTCCTGCCAGTCGCCGAACTCCGGCAACAGCCGAGTGATGAACCGGTCCAGCGTGGCCTCGGCTTCCTCGGGGTTGGTGGGGAAGTTGAAGGCCTCCATGGCGCCGAAGTTGTCGGGGAAGCGCGCAGCCATCTCACCCATCACCTGGCGGGTCAGGGAGTTGGGCTCGATCAGGTGGCGCTCGGGAACCCCCCTGCCCGCCGGCAGGCGCTTCCTGTTCTCGGTGTCGAAGTTCCAGCGTCCGCCGACGGGCTTGTCGCCCTCCATCAGCAGGCCGGTCTTGCGTCGCATCTGGCGGTAGAAGAACTCCATCCTCAGCTCGCCCCGATCAAGCGCCCAGGCCTCGAAGTCGCTGCGGGCGCAGATGAAGCGATCGTCGGGCCTGATCTCGACGGGTACGGGCGCTGTATGGGCCAGCGCGTCAAAGGCTTGCGCCAGACGCCACTCGCCTGGCTCGGTGATCACCACCCGCTTGAACACCCCGCTCTTCAGCGCCCGCATCACCTCCCCGTTCAGGGTCTGGGCGTTGGCGGGATCGTCGAGCCGGACGTAGCGAACGTCTGCGCCTCCCTCCCGAAGCCGCTCGGCGAACTGGCGCATGGCGGAGAAGACCAAGGCGAACTTCTGCTTGTGATGGCGCACATAGCTCGCCTCGCTCATCACCTCCGCCATCAATACCACGTCGCACCGAGGATCGAGGTCGCGGAGCGAGGAGAGGCGGGCGTCGCTGATCTGGTCCCCCAACACCAGCCTCAGCGCGCCACCCTCCGGGCGGCGGCTACCGTGCTTGGCCGGATTCAACTGGCGCCCTTGCCCGGCCAATCGCCTTTCGGCAACTCATGCCGGCGTTCTTCCTTCAGGAACTGCTTGCCTTCCTTGGCCTGCTGCTCCGGCGTCTTGCCGGCCGCATCGTCGCGGGCTTCCTTGTTGGTGTCGGGCGTCTCTGCATCGGCCATGGCGCTCTCCTTCGATCCAGAGCACAAACCTCGGCTCACGCGCGATGTTCCGGCGGGCTTTGACAAGCCGGCTGCAGCGTCGTCATGTCGGTCAGTGCATCTTGGAGCCCCCATGCTCAACCTGTCGCGCGCCGAAGGGCCGGAGCCCGGCGACCTCGACGTCTCCCGCCGCAGTCTGGCGCGCGGGGCACTCGGCGGCATGATCTTCGCCGGCTACGCCGCCGCAGCGTTGGCGGCCGAAGCAGAGCCCATCATCACCGATGCGAGAGGGCTGATCGTCGGCGCCGTCTCGATCCCGGAAGCGTCCGGCCCCCTGCCCGCCTACGTGGCGCGGCCACAGGGTGACGGCCGCCATCCCGCGGTGCTGGTGGTGTCGGAGGTTTTCGGAGTACACGCCTACATCCAGGACCTCTGCCGCCGCTTCGCCAGGCTGGGGTTTGTGGCCGTGGCGCCGGCCTTCTTCTTCCGTGCGCCCGGTGGGGCTGAGCTGCCCCAGCTGACCGACTTCACCAAGATCATCGCCATCGTCCAGACCGCGCACCTGGAGCAGGTGATGGGCGACGTCGGCGCCACCTTGGCCTGGTTGCAGGCACAGCCCTTCGTCGATCCCGCGCGGATGGTGGAGACCGGCTTTTGCTGGGGCGGCGGCGAGAGCTGGATGATCGCCTCGCGTTTTCCGCAGCTGAAGGCGTGCGTGGCCTGGTACGGGCCGCTGGCGCACCCGCCCACCGGCAAGGGCGAACCCGGCCGGCCCTATCCTATTGACGTGGCGGGTCGGCTGAAGGTCCCCGTCCTCGGCCTCTACGGCGGTCAGGACAAGGGCATCACGGCGGGCGACATCGCCGCCATGCGCGACGCTCTCGCCGCGGCCCACAGCCCCGACCAGATCGTCGTCTATCCGCAGGCCCAGCACGGCTTCCACGCCGACTATCGCGTCAGCTACGATCCCGCCGCCGCCAAGGACGGCTGGGCGAGGATGCTGGCCTTCTTCTCCACCCACGGCGTCAGTGCGCAAACCGCGGCGTCTTGAGCCCGCCGCCGCCATCTCGCCCGAAAGCTGCAACATAGGCCGGCTCCAGATGTTGGAGCCTTACAAACCATGATCAGAGCCGATGCGTAGAGCCCTTTCCGCCCTCGCCGTCCTCCCGCTCCTGATCGGGCTCATGGGGGCCGCGCCCCAGCCGACCAAGCCGATCGACCTGCAGAAATACACCGGGCACTGGTACGAGGTGGCGCGGTTGCACAACAAGATCGAGGAGCCCTGCGTCAGGGCCGAGGTCACCTACACCCCGTCCGCGGACGGGGGCTTCAACGTGGTGGACGCCTGCTACCACGCCCAGGGCGCGCCCAAGCTGTACCATCCGATGATGAAGATCCTGGACCCCGGCACCAACGCCAAGTTCCGCCTGACCTTCTTCCCCTTCGTCTGGAAGGATTATTGGGTGCTGGACTATTCGTTGGACAACAGCTGGGTGGTGCTGGGCGAGCCCACCGGCAAGTATCTCTGGCTGTTCAGCCGGACACCCGACCTCCAGGCCCACAAGGCCGCCCTGGTCGCCCGGGCCAAGGCGCTCGGCTACGACACCTCCAAGCTGATCTACGACAAGGGGGCCGGCGGGGGCTGATCGTCGCCCTTGACAACGAACGAAGCCGGAACATCATGGACGGGTGAATGTCGCCACTTCGATCGTCTGTCGCCCGGAGGTCACCGGGATCGTAACCCGGGGCGCGGCGCGGCTGATGGTTCAGCTGGGTTACGCGCCGCTGCTGGAGGCGCCGTTGCCGAACGGTCGTCGCGCCGACGTGATGGCGTTGGGCTCTCGGGGCGAAATCGCCATTCTGGAGGTGAAGTCATCCCGGGAGGACTTTCGCGCCGACCAGAAGTGGCGTGAGTACCAGCCGTTCTGCGACCTCTTCTATTTCGCCGTCGCACCAGAATTCCCACGCGCGGTTCTGCCGCCGGAGCCGGGGCTGATCGTAGCGGACGGGTTCGGCGGCGCGATCCTCAGCGATGCGCAGACCACGCCGCTGGCCGGCGCACGGCGCAGGGCGTTGACGCTCGCCTTCGCCCGGTTGGCGGCGATACGGAATCTTGCGGCGCCTGCTTGAAGCAGGGCCGGCGCAATTATGTCCGCCTCGACAACCTATGTTGCCCTAAAGCCACAAAGTGGCGGCTTTCGTTGACAGCGGGGGGGGCCGGTTTAAAAGCACCTCCATGGTTGCAGGTGCGAAGAGACAGGCATGAGCCAGATCAGGGCGGATGCCAAGGGGCCGGCGGGGGCGCTGCGGGCCAGGCCGATGTCGCCTCACCTTCAGGTCTGGCGCTGGCATATCACCATGTTCGCCTCCATCGCCACCCGGGCGACCGGGGTGGCGCTATATGTCGGCCTGCTGGTCGTGGTCGGCCTTTCCCTGGCGCTGGCCTTGGGTCCTGACGCCTACGGCGCCTACATGGGCCTGCTCAGTTCGCCGCTTGGCTTGGTCGTCCTGTTCGGGATCGCGGTGTCGATCTTCTACCATCTGGCGGCGGGGCTCCGTCACCTCGCCTTCGACAGCGGCAAGGGCTTCTTGCCCACCACCGCGAACATGACGGCTTGGCTATGCGTAGCTTTCGGCGTGGTGGCGGCGGTCGCGGTGTTCGCGGTCGGGCTCCTGGCGCGTTCCTGATCAGAGGCGTTCGAGATGGACCAATCCTCCTTCCGTACCCCCCTTTCCCGCGCCCGGGGGCTAGGCAGCGCCCATGATGGCGTCGGTCGCTTCATCAGCGAGCGGGCGACGTCGGTTGCTCTCGCACCTCTATCGCTCTGGGCGGTTTACGCCGCTTTGAAGCTTGGCCACACCGGCTACGATGGCGCGGTGGTTTTCCTGCAATCTCCCGTGAATGCGGTGCTGGCGGCCCTCACGGTGTTCGTCTCGGCCCTCCATATGAAGATGGGGATGCAGGTGATCATAGAAGATTACGTGCACCTGCCGCGCAGCAAGCTGCCAGCGCTTCTGCTCAATTCCGGTGTCTGCTGGCTGGCGGCGGCGCTCGGCGTCTTCTCCATTCTGAAAGTCGCCCTGCTGGGCGTAGGAGCCCACTAGTCATGGCCTCAGCCTATAAGTTCGTCGATCACACCTACGATGTCGTCGTCGTCGGGGCGGGCGGATCGGGGCTCCGCGCCGCGCTCGGTTGTGCGCAAGCGGGATTGAAGACCGCTTGTGTCTCCAAAGTCTTCCCCACACGCTCGCACACCGTGGCGGCTCAGGGAGGCATCTCGGCCTCTCTCGGCAATATGAGCCCGGATGACTGGCGCTGGCATATGTACGACACCGTCAAGGGGTCGGACTGGTTGGGCGACCAGGACGCCATCGAATACTTGGCCCGCCAAGCCCCTGCCGCGGTCTATGAGCTTGAGCATTGGGGCGTCCCCTTCTCTCGTACCGATGAAGGCAAGATTTATCAGCGCGCCTTCGGCGGCATGACCAGAAACTTTGGCGAGGGGCCGATCCAGCGCACCTGCGCCGCCGCCGACCGGACCGGGCACGCCATCCTGCACACCCTCTACGGTCAGGCGGTGCGCCGCTCTGTGGAGTTCTTCACCGAATACTTTGCGCTCGACCTGATCATGGACGAAGGCGCTTGCCGTGGCGTCACCGCCTGGAAGCTCGACGACGGGACGCTTCACCGCTTCTCAGCCCAACTGGTGATCCTGGCGACCGGCGGTTATGGCCGGGCCTATCTCTCCTGCACCTCCGCCCACACCTGCACCGGCGATGGCAACGCCATGATCCTGCGTGCGGGCCTGCCTCTGCAGGACATGGAGTTCGTTCAGTTCCATCCGACCGGCATCTATGGCGCCGGCGTCCTGATCACCGAAGGCGTGCGCGGCGAGGGCGGTTATCTCACCAATTCGGAGGGCGAACGTTTCATGGAGCGCTACGCCCCGTCCGCCAAAGACTTGGCCTCGCGTGATGTGGTCAGCCGTTCGATGACGGTGGAGATCAAGGAAGGGCGCGGCGTCGGCCCCAACAAGGACCACATCTTCCTGCATCTGGACCACCTTGATCCCAAGGTGATCCACGAGCGGTTGCCGGGCATCTCGGAATCGGCGCGCATCTTTGCCGGCGTCGACGTCACCAAGGAGCCGATCCCGGTGCTGCCCACCGTCCATTACAATATGGGCGGCATTCCTGCCAACTATCACGGGGAGGTGCTCACCAAGGTGGGCGAGGACAATGACCATGTTGTGCCGGGCCTGATGGCTGTGGGAGAGGCGGCCTGCGTCTCTATCCATGGCGCGAACCGGCTGGGCTCCAACTCGCTGACCGATCTTGTGGTGTTCGGACGCGCCGCAGGGCTGCGGGCGGCGGAGATCGTCAAGCCGGGCGAAAGCCAGCGGGAGATTTCCGACAGTATGACAGATAACCACCTCGCCCGTCTCGACCGCTTCCGCAACGCGTCGGGCTCGACGCCGACATCGACCCTTCGCGCCGACATGCAGAAGGCGATGCAGGAAGACGTGGCCGTGTTCCGCGTCGACGACACCCTGCAACAGGGCGTCAAGCGGATTGCCGACGTGTACGACCGGGTGAAAGATATCCGCGTCACCGACCGCGGCATGATCTGGAACACCGACCTGATGGAGACGCTGGAGTTCGACAATCTGATCGGCCAAGCGGCTGTGACGGTGAACTCAGCAGTCAACCGGCCGGAGAGCCGTGGCGCGCATGCTCGCGACGACTATCCGGATCGCAACGATGCTGACTGGATGAAGCACACCCTGGCCTGGCTTGATCACGATACCGGCAAGGTATCGATCGATTACCGGCCAGTGCACAGCTACACGCTCACCAACGACGTCTCCTACATCCCGCCCAAGAAGCGCGTTTACTGAGGATCAGGCGATGGTCGAATTCGCGCTCCCGAAGAACTCCAAGGTCACCAAGGGCAAGCACTATGCAGCGCCACAGGGCGCAAAGCAGGTCAAGACCTTCAAGATTTATCGATACGACCCGGAGGTGGACGGCAATCCCCGGTGGGACACCTACGACGTGGCCATGGATCAGTGCGGACCCATGGTGCTCGACGCGATCTTGCACATCAAGAACACCATGGATTCGACTCTGGCCATCCGAAGGTCGTGTCGGGAAGGCGTCTGCGGCTCCTGCGCGGTCAATGTCGGCGGTCGCAACACGTTAGCCTGCACCCATGCCTGGACCGATGTGCCAGGAAAGCAGATCACCATCTCTCCCCTGCCTCACATGCCGGTGATCAAGGATTTGGTGCCCGACCTCACCCTGTTCTTCGCCCAGTACGAGTCGATCGAGCCTTGGCTGCACACCGACACCCCCGAGCCTCAGAAGGAGTGGGTACAGGCGCCTGAGGATCGCGGCCTGATCGATGGGCTCTATGAGTGCATCCTGTGCGCCTGCTGCTCCACCTCGTGCCCGAGCTACTGGTGGAACCAGGAGAAGTATCTGGGTCCGGCGGCCTTGCTGCAGGCCTATCGCTGGCTGGCGGACAGCCGCGACGAAGCCCGGGGCGAGCGGCTTGATTACCTCGAAGACCCTTTCAAGCTTTACCGCTGCCACACCATCATGAATTGCGCTCAGGTCTGCCCCAAGGGGCTGAACCCGGCCAAGGCGATCGCCTCGATCAAGGCCATGCTGGTGGACCGCGTCGTCTGACCCCGCCGCCGCGTCACCAAGCGGAAATGTGAGCCGCGAGCGCAGGGACCCAAGTTAGCCGGAGCGCGTTTGCGCTTTGCTAATTGAAGGTCTGTGAAGCCGTTTTTAGCGTAGACCGCATTCGAGTTGGCTGGCTGAAACCTGCGGCAGTCTTGCTTTCGGCGGTCTATGACGCCCTTGTGCGGCGCCTGACAGACGCCTGATGACGCCAGTCAGCTAGGGTTCAGCTTGTAGAAGCTAGCGTCCGAACACCGACGATACCCCGCACGTCTGAAGGCGTGCCAAACCAGGAGACGAAATTGAACAACAAGCTCATCATCGCAGGCGTGCTGGCGGCGATGCTGCCAGCCGCGGCGATGGCCCAGCCCGCAGACCCGAGCTGCGTTCGGTCCAACAACAACAGTCGTGTCGAGGGCACCGTCCTCGGCGCCGGTGCGGGCGCTCTGCTCGGCAGCGTGCTCGCCGGCCGTCACTCCCGTGGCGAAGGTGCTGTACTCGGCGCTGTCGGCGGCGGCGTCGCCGGTAACGTGATCACGGGTCAGCGCAATGATCCCTGCCCCCCCGGCTACTATTATCCCCCTCAGCAGCCCGGCTATGGTCAACCTCAGCCCGGCTACGGTCAGCCTCAGGGTGGCTACGGCCCGCCTCCTGGTAACGGCTACGGCCCAGCCCCCCAGGCTGGTGGCTATGGCGCGGGCTACGATCAGGGCGCGGGTCGTTTTTGGAACGGCGCACCGACCGACATCCGTGAACGGGTGCAATTCATGCAGGATCGCATCGGTCAGGCCTCGTCCAACGAACAGCTGACCCCGCCGGAAACCCGGCGCGCCCAGACTGAATTGCGCAGCATTCGTCACTATATCCACGCGCAATACAGCCAATACGGCCAGCTGACCCCGGATCAGAGAAGCTACGTCCAGGCCCGGCTGGACCATCTCGGCGCGAGCATTCACTGGATGGAGCGGACCGGGTACTGATCCTATCCGAAGTTTAGACTGTCGAAGGGCCGCTCTCAGGAGCGGCCCTTTTCAATTAAGCTATACGGCTGATCGATCACGCCCCGGGCGCAGCGAGCGCCGCCAAATCGTGCGCCTGAGGCCTGCCAGCTCTCCCTCAGCTGAGAGGCTTGACGAGGCCGCCTTTCCTGGCGTCCGGAACCTCCAGCGGCGTGATCGCGGGCGCCTGCTCCCATCCGCCGCCGAGCGCCTTGAACACCGTGACCTGGTCGGACGCCAGAAACTGGTCGGAGTCGGCCAGGGCGAGGTCCGCGTTCACCAGGTTGGTCTCGGCCGCCAGAAGGTCGAGGTAGCTGACCGACCCCTCCCGGTAGCGGACCTGGACCAGGGAGAAGGCGTGGCGCTGACCATCGTCTGAGCCCTTCAGCGACTTGTTGCGGCGAAGCTCGCCCTGATAGGCGACCAGCGAGGTCTCCACGTCCTGCAACGCTTGCAGCACCGTCTGTTGGAAGTTGGCCAGCGAGGCGGAGGCGGCTGCCCTCGCCTCCCTGATCTGCGCCCGCACCGCCAAGGTGTTGGGAAAGCTCCAGCTCAATAGCGGACCCACCAGATAGCTCAGCCCGCCGGTGGAGGCCAGGTTGCCGAGCTTGGTGGCGGATTCCGCCGCCGAGCCGCCGAGCGTGATGGTCGGATAGAGATCGGCGGCGGCGACGCCGACGCGGGCGACGTTGGCGGCCAGCTGGCGCTCGGCCTCGCGCACGTCAGGGCGGCGGCGGATGAGCGCCTCGCCATCGCCCACGGGAACGAGCTGCTTCAGGACCGGCGGCGCCTGGCAGGTGTCGGCGGCGTGGGAGATGACTTCCGGCGCCTTGCCCGTCAACACGGCCAGCTGGAACACTGCGCTGCGCCGCTGAGCCTCATAGGCCGGCAGGTTGGCCTGGGCCTGCTGCAGCAGGGCTTGCTGCTGAACCAGCTCGAACTCGCCGACCCCGCCAGCGGCTTGCTGCTGCTTGGTGATGGCCAGGGTCTGCTGCACCACATCGACCGCGCGTTTGGCGATCGCCGACTCCTGAGCGAAGGCGCAGGCGTCGACATAGGCGCGGGTGGTCTCTCCCGCCACGCTGACGCGGATGTCGTCCAACGCCGCCGCCTGGGCCTGGGCGTCCGCGCGCGCCGCCTGGATGGTGCGAGTGATGCGGCCGAACAGATCCACCTCGTAGGAGGCGTCCAGCCCGTAGGAGTAGAAGGATTGGGCGCTCGGCGCCTCACCGGCGGTGCTGCCGGCCGCGTCGCCACCGTTGCGGATGGCCTCGGCGAACAGCGCGTTGGAGCTTACGCCATACTGCGCGCTGCCTGTCAGCGTCGTGGAGGGAAACCGGGCCGAGCGCGCCAGAGACAGAGCCGCCCGCGCCTGGGCCAAGTTGGCCGCCGATTGAAGCAGCGTCTTGTTGTGGGCCAGGGCGTCCTGGACCAGAGCGTTCAGGTCCGGATCGGCGTAGAGCCGCCACCAGAAAGGCGGCAGCGGTGTGTTGGTGGAGGTGTCCGGCGCGCTCGCCGCGAAATTGCCTCCGCCCGGCTGCGATGGGGCCGGCGTTGAGGGGCGGACGTAGTTCGGCCCCACGACGCAGCCGGCCAGGAGCGAAGCGCCGGCCAAGCCTCCCGCCAGCTGACCTGCAAGGCGGCGCATCAGGTCTGCGCTCCCGACGGCAATCCGCCGGTGGTGGGCGCACCGGGCGGCGCCCTGGGCGGCTTGGGCAGGCGGTCTCCCAGCGCACGGGCCACGGTGTAGAAGACCGGGGTGAAGATCAGGCCGAAGACGGTCACCCCGATCATGCCGAAGAACACCGCGACCCCCAGGGCCTGGCGCAGCTCCGCTCCCGCCCCGGTGGCGAAGGCCAGCGGCACAACGCCTAGGATGAAGGCGAAAGACGTCATGAGGATGGGGCGCAGACGCGTGCGCGCCGCTTCAGCGGCGGCCGTGTAGCGGTCGTGGCCGTGCTCGATCTCGCCCTGGCGGGCGAACTCCACGATCAGGATGGCGTTCTTGGCGGCCAGGCCCACCAGCACGATGAAGCCGATCTGGGTCAGGATGTTGTTGTCGAGCCCCATGATGTTGACGCCGGTGATGGCGGCGAGCAGGCACATGGGCACGATCAGGATCACCGCTAGCGGCATGGTCACGCTCTCGTACAGCGCCGCCAGCAGCAGGAAGACCAGCACCACCGCCAATACGAACACCAGCCCCGCCGTGTTGCCGGCCGAGACCTGCTGATAGGCCAGCTCGGTCCAGTCGAAGTCGTAGCCCTGCGGCAGGACCCGGTGGGCGATCCGCTCCATCGCCTTGATGGTCTCGCCGGTGGAACGACCCGGGGGCGTGCTGGCCTGAACCTCGGCCGACGGATAGAGCTGATAGCGCAGCACGCGATAGGGGCCGGTGATGCGCTTGACGTTGATCACCGCGCCCAGCGGCATCATCGCGCCGCTGGCGCTGCGGGTCTGCAGCTGCTGGATTTCCGAGGCGTCCATTCGGTAGGGCGTATCGGCCTGGGCGAACACCTCGTAGGTATGGTTCAGGTAGTTGAAATCGTTGATGTAGGAGGACCCGAGGTAGGTCTGCAGGGTGTCGAACACCGCGCTGTCGTTGACGCCCAGGTACTCCGCCTTCACCCGGTCGATCTGGGCGTCCAGGCGCGGCGTCTTGGTGTTGAAGGTGGCGTAGGCGCCGGTGACGTTGGGGTCCTGGTTGACCGCCTCCACCACCTCCTGAGCGACCTCCTCCAGCCGGCGGTAGTCCGCCTTGCCGCTGCGATCCTCCACGATCATCTTGACACCCCCCTGGGTGCCGATGCCCCGAACAGGCGGGGGCGGCAGAATGCGGATCTGCGCGCCGGGGATGGCCTGAAGCTGCTTCTGCGCCTCGGCGATCATGCCCTTGAGCGTGACGTGCTCCTTCCCCCGGTTCTTGAAGCTGTCCTCAATCAGATAGGCCTGCCCTGAGGCGGAGTTGGTGGTCTGGGTCGAGGCGTCGACCCCCGCGTAGGCGGACGACGCGATCATGCCCTTGACCCCCAAGGTGATGGGGATGGTCTTGCGGATCAGGGCGTCGGTGCGCGCCAGCGAGGACCCATTAGGCAGGTTCGCCGCCATGATTACGTTGCCCTGGTCTTGGGACGGGATAAAGCCGACCGGGGTGGCGGAGATGCGCCAGACCGTCAGGGCGATCAGGCCGGCGTAGATCACCAGCATCAGCGCCGCCATGCGCAGCAGCCGGCTGGTGAGCTTGGCGTATCCGCGGCTGAGGCGATCGAAGCCCTTGTTGAAGCGCTTGGCCCCAGCGCTGAACGACCGCATCCAAGCCGGGCCGCGCTTGCCGTCGTGCTTGGGTTTCAGCAGCAAGGCCGCCATGGCGGGCGAGAGCGTCAGCGACACGATCAGCGAGAAGAGGGTCGCCGTCGCGATGGTCAGGGCGAACTGACGATAGAACTGGCCTGAGATGCCGCTGATGAAGGCGGCTGGGATGAACACCGCCGACAGCACCAGCGCGATGGCGACCAGCGCGCCGCCCACCTCGTCCATGGTGGCGTGGGCCGCCTCGGGTGGGCTCATGCCGTCTTCCAGGTGGCGCTCCACGTTCTCCACCACGACGATGGCGTCGTCGACGACGATGCCGATGGCCAGCACCAAGCCGAACAAGGAGAGGTTGTTCAGCGAGAAGCCCGCCGCCAGCATCACCGCCAGCGTCCCGATCAGCGAGACCGGGATGGCCAGGATCGGGATGATCGCCGCGCGCCAGCTCTGCAGGAACACGATCACCACCACCACAACCAGCAACAGCGCCTCGACCAGGGTGCGCTGCACCTCGGTGATCGAGTCCTTGATGTACTGGGTAGGATTGTAGATAATCTTGTAGTCGAGGCCGGGCGGAAAGGCCTTCTTCAGCTCCGCCATCTTCTTGATCACAGCGTCGGCGGCCTGCAGCGCATTGGTGCCCGGCAGCTGCAGCACGCCGATGGCGGCGGCGGGATTGGTGTCGGGCGTCCCGTTGGTCACCAAGCCGAGATAGGCGTTGGTGGTGTAGGTGGCCGCCCCCAACTGGACCCGCGCCACGTCCGATACCCGGGTGATGCGCCCCTGGTCGTCGCGCTTCAGCACGATGTCGGCGAACTCCTGGGGCGTGACCAGCCGCCCCTTGGCCTGGACCTGGAGCTGGTAGGCGGGCGGGTTGTTGGTGAACGGCGGCGCCCCGATATTGCCCGCCGCGATCTGGATGTTGTGGCTGCGCAGCTGATTGACGATGTCGTCGACGGTGAGGTTGCGCGCGGCCGCCTTGTCCGGGTCGATCCAGATGCGGATTGAGTAGTCCCGCGCCGCCCGGGTCGAGACGTCGCCGACGCCCTGGAGACGCAGCAGCGGCTGTTGTATCTGTAAGGTGACGTAGTTGGCCACGTACTGCTGGGTCAGCGATTTGTCCGGCGAGTACATGTGGACCGCCAGCAGGATGTCGGGCGAGCTCTTGCGCACCGTGATGCCGGTAGACTGGACCTCCTGCGGCAGGCGCGGCTTGGCGGTGTCGACCCGGTTCTCGACCAGCTCCTGGGCGGTGTCTAGGTTGGTGCCGAGCTTGAAGGTGACGGTGATCTGCAGGGCGCCGTCGCCGGTGGACTGGGAGGACATGTAGATCATGTCCTGCACCCCGTTGATCTGCTCCTCGATTGGGTCGGCCACGGTCTCCGCCACCGTTTCTGCCGAGGCGCCCGGATAGGTCAGGGTCACGTTGACGGTCGGCGGCACGATGTCGGGGTATTGGGCGGCGGGCAGGTTCGGATAGGCGATTAGGCCCATCAGGGTGATCAGGATGGCGATAACGGCCGCGAACACCGGCCGGTCGATCATGAAGTGCGAAAAGCGCATCGTTGTTAGTTCGCCTAGCGGACTTGGCTGGCGTAGGTGCCGGCGGCGGGCGGCGGGGCGAGGTCGGCGGGGGTCGGAGAGGAGCCGGGATCTGGCGCGGTGATCGTCCCTGGCTTCACGGTCACCTTCACACCGACCTTGGCGCGCTGCACCCCATCGATCACCAGTTCGTCGTCGGGCTTCAACCCCTTGGTGACGACGCGCAGACCGTCCACCAGGGGGCCCTCGATGATCTTGCGTTGCTCGACCTTGCCGTCCTTGCCCACGACGTAGACGATGGTGTCGCTCTGCTGAGTCGTCGTGATGTCGTCGGGGATCAGCAGCGCCTGATAGGCGCCGGAGCCCAGCAGCCGCAGGTGACCGAACAGCCCCGGCGTCAGGGTCAGCTTGGGGTTGTCCACCACCGCCCGGCCACGGATGGTGCCGGAGTTGGGGTCAAGCGTGTTGTCCACAAAGTCCATGCGCCCGTGGATGGCGAAATCGGGCTGGTCCTGCAGGCGGATTTCCACAGGATTGGCGAAGTTGCGCGAGCTTGGACGGCTACCCGCCAGGGCCTGGTTCTCGTACTTGAGATAAAGCGACTCCGCCCCGTAGAAGCTGAAGCGGATGGGATTGAGGTCGGTGATGTTGGTCAGGATGGTCGCGTCCTGGGTGACCAGATTGCCGGGCGCCACGCGACGGTCGGAGATCAGGCCGGAGAGCGGCGCGGTCACCCGGGTGAAGCCGAGGTTCAGCGCCGCGGTGGCGGTGGTCGCCCGGGCGGCGATCAGGTCGGCGTTGGCCTGCTGCTCGGCCGCCAGCCGGGTCTCGTATTCCTGCTCGGCGATCGCCTTGGCGGCGAGCAGCCGTTCGGCGCGGGCCAGTTCGATCTTGGCGTTGGCGAGGGTCGCAGCGGCCCGCGCCTCCTGCCCTTTGGCCTGGTCCAGCGCCGCCTGATAGGGGCGGGGATCGATGACGAACAGCACTTGGCCCTGATGGACCACCTGGCCGTCGACAAAGCCGATCGACTGCAGGTAGCCGCTGACCCGAGGCCGGATGTCGACCGAATTGATCGCCTCGAACCGGCCGACGAAGTCGTCCCAGTCGACGATCTTCTTAGCCAGCGGCTTTGAGACCACCACAGTGGGCGGCGGTGGTGGCGGCGGCGTCTTCGCCGCGCATCCGGCGACCGCGATACTCGCTGCAATCGAGAGCGTGACTGCCCGCATTCACCAACTCCGCCCCCCATCGGGCACTAGGCCAGCGATGGCGAGGGTGCAACGCTGCAGATGTTGCAAGCGCGAAAAGAGCCGTGTCGTAAGCGTCGCTGGATAGAGTGTGGCCAAGTCAGAGGGGAAGGCTTAGGGACCAACCATGCTCGTCGAAGGCGCCGTGCGCGGAAGCTCCGCGCCCCTGATCGACCACCTCCGCTCCGCCACCCGCGCAGCGCACATGGAGTTGGAGACGACACTCCAGTTGCTCGAACCGCCCCTCAGTTGTCTGCGGTTCGCCCGGGCGCTGACCGGATTTCAGAGTTTCCACCGGGTGTGGGAGCCCAAGGTCGAGGCTCTGCTCGGCGAGCCCGACATGCTTGTTCCGCGTCGCAAGCTGGCGCTCATTGCGGCGGATCTCGACGCGCTCGGCCATGCCGGGAACGAACCGATCTCCTTCGATCTGGATTTCCTCGATGGCGCTGCGCAAGCCTGGGGCTCGCTCTATGTCCTGGAGGGCTCGACCCTTGGCGGCCAGGTGATCTCGCGCAGCCTTAAAGCCACAGATTGGGCGCCGCCGAACGGTTTGGCCTACTTCAACCCGTATGGTCGGCGCATCGGAGCCATGTGGACGCAGTTCCGCACTGCGCTGGAGGCCCGGGCGCCTGGTCTGGATCCGCGGGCGGTCGTGGACGGCGCCTGCGCCACCTTCCGCTCGCTCAAGGACGGGCTGGTCGCGTGTGGCGGAGTTCCGGTTTGAACGAGATGGCTACGGCGATCGACACGCCCATGGCCGCGCCTCACGGCGACCTCGCCGCCTGTGATCGCGAGCCGATCCACCTCTCCGGCGCCATACAGCCGCACGGGGCCCTGCTAGGCCTCGACGCCGAGTTGAGGCTGGTGCGCGCGAGCGCCAACGCCCGAACTTGGTTAAGCCTAGACGCCGAGCTTACGCCCGGCGCGCGGTTGCGCGATGTTCTGCCCCCAGGGTGGGGCGAGCTGGCGGGCCAATTACAGCTCTGGCTGGAGGGCGGTGAGCGGATCCTGCTGTCCGCCGGAGACATCGGAGATGGCCGCCGCGCCACCGCCCTGGCGCAGCGCACGAGAGACGGCGGCGTGCTGCTGGAGTTCGAGACCGGCAACCTGGACTTCCACGCCGCCGGGCGGCTGCAAGGCCGCGTCCAGGCCGACCTGGAACAGCTCGGCCAGGCCGGCGATCTCGCCTCGATCTGCGCTCTGGTGACCGTGCAGGTACGCGCGCTCACCGGCTTCAACCGAGTGATGATCTACCGCTTCGCCGACGACTGGGACGGCACCGTCATAGCCCATGACAGCGACGGCTCGCTGCCGTCCTACCTAGGCCTGCGCTTTCCGGCCTCCGACATCCCACGTCAGGCGCGCGAGCTTTACCGGCTGAACCGGGTGCGGATCATCCCCAATGTCGACTACTCTCCATCGCCGATCCTGACCCTCGCCGGCGGGATGGAGGACGCTCCCTTCGACCTCAGCGCCTCGGTGCTCCGCAGCGTCTCGCCGGTGCATCTGGAGTACATGCGCAACATGGGCACGCTGTCGTCCATGTCGATCTCCATCCTGGTCGAGGGGCGTCTGTGGGGGCTGATCTCCTGCCATCACGCTACGCCCCGGCAGGTGACGCTCCAGGTTCGAAACGCTTGCGACTTCCTGGCCCAGGTCATGGCGCTTCAGATCAGCGCCCTGGAACGGACTGCGGAGGCCAGCCGGCGGGTGGAGTTGGCCGCCATCCAAGGCGATCTGCTCGCCCGCATGGCGCGGGAGCGCCAATTCGCCAGCGGCTTGGCGCTTCGCCCCGCCGCATGGCTGGCGCTCGCGGGGGCCACAGGCGCCGCCGCCATGGTAGACGGCGACGTCACCACCGCCGGCCTCACGCCCGAGCGCACCCAGATCATCGACTTGGTCGACTGGCTGAACCGTGCCGAGGTCGGCGAGGTTTTCTCGACGCCTTCGCTCGGGTCCATGTTCGCCAAGGCCGAAGCCTATTCCGAGGTGGCGAGCGGCGTACTGGCGATCCGCACCTCACAGCTTCATCCGAGCTACGTGCTCTGGTTTCGGCAGGAGGTGGTGCAGGAGGTGAGCTGGGGCGGAGACCCGCATAAGGCGATCGAGCCCACCGGCCGCATCGCGCCCCGCAAGTCCTTCGAGCAGTGGAAGGAAAAGGTGCGCGGCCGCTCTTATCCGTGGGAGCCGGCGGTGGTGGATACGGCCGGAGCCTTCCGCAACGCCATCCTCAACGTCGTGCTGCGCCAGGCGGAGGAACGGGCGGAGCTGGCGGGGGAACTGCAACGCTCCAACCGCGAGCTCGAGGCCTTTTCCTACTCGGTCAGCCACGACCTTCGCGCGCCGTTCCGCCATATCGTCGGCTATGTCGAGCTGTTGCAGGAACGCGAGAACGCGCTGGATGAAACCTCGCGCCGCTACATCCGCAGCATCCGCGACAGCGCCATCTCCGCCGCCCGGCTGGTGGACGACCTGCTGCAGTTCTCCAAGGTCGGCCGCGCGTCCCTGTCCACCAGCCGGGTCGACATGAACAAGCTGGTCGCCGAGGCGCGGCGGTCGCTGGAGCCCGACTTCGCCGGCCGCGAGATCGAATGGCGAGTGGCCGACCTGCCGCCGGCGTTCGGCGACGCCACCATGCTGCGCCAGACCCTGGTGAACCTGATCTCCAACGCGGCCAAGTACACCCGACCGCGTCCGCTCGCCCAGATCAGCATCTACGCCGAACAGGGACGTGAGGAGACCACCTACACCGTCAAGGACAACGGCGTCGGTTTCGACATGGCCTATGTTGGAAAGCTGTTCGGGGTGTTCCAGCGACTGCACCGCGCCGAGGATTTCGAGGGCACCGGAATAGGCTTGGCGATCGTCCAGCGCGTGGTCGAGCGCCATGGCGGCCGCATCTGGGCCGATGGCGTCGTCGATCGTGGCGCGGCGTTTCACTTCTGCCTGCCCAAGCTGAATACGGGGGCGAAAGATGGCTGACCTGCGGCCGATCCTGCTGGTTGAGGACAGCGCCGAAGACGTCGAACTGACCCTGGCGGCGCTCGCTAAATGCCAGCTCGCAAACGAGGTCGTGGTCTGCCGCGATGGGGCGGAGGGGCTGGACTTCCTGCACCGCCGCAACGCCTACGCCGATCGAGCGGTCGGGGATCCCGCCGTGGTGCTGCTGGACCTGAAGCTACCCAAGCTGGACGGTCTGGACGTGCTCGAAAGGGTGAAGAAGGACGCCATGCTGCGCCACATACCCGTGGTGATGCTGACCTCGTCTCGGGAGGAGCGCGACCTGGTCCGCAGTTATGAGCTCGGCGTGAACGCCTTCGTGGTCAAGCCGGTCGAATTCAGCGCCTTCTTCGAGGCCATCCAGGACCTTGGGGTCTTCTGGGCCGTTCTGAACGAGCCTCCGCCCGGATTCGCCGGCCGGACCCGCACATGAGCGCGCGATGAGCCAGGTCACGATCCTGATGCTTGAGGACAGCGACCTCGACGCCGCGCTGATCGAGCGGGAACTCAGCAGATCAGTCCTGGACATCAGCTTTCAACGGGTTGCGGCGCGCGCTCCCTTCGCCGACGCGCTGAAACGGGGAGGCTTCGACCTCATCCTGTCGGACTTCTCACTGCCCGATTTTAACGGCGTTGAGGCGCTCGAACTGGCGCGCACCCTGGCGCCTGAGGCGCCTTTCATCTTCGTCTCCGGCGTCGTCGGCGAGGAGTTCGCCATCGACTCGCTGAAGGAGGGCGCGACCGACTACGTGCTGAAGCAGCGGCTCGAGCGCCTGCCGTCCGCTGTTCGCAGGGCGCTCCGCGAGGCGAACGAACGTCGTGAACGCCGCCGCGCAGAAGAACGCATGACGCTGCTTGTCGCGGAGCTTAGCCATAGGGTGAAGAACACCCTGGCCACCGTCACCGCCATCTCTAGGCTGACCCTGCGCCAAAGCGCATCGCTTGAGGCCTTCGACCTGGCTTTCAGTCGTCGGCTGCAAGCCCTGTCCCAGGCCCACAGCCTTATCTTCGAGACAAACTGGGGCGAGACCGAGCTTCGGGAGGTCGTCGAGCGCGCGCTAAACCCGTTCCGGCGTGTAGGCGAGCCCAGTATCCGGATAGAGGGGGTGGACCTTAAGCTGTCGCCCAAGGCCGCTCTCGCCCTGACTTTGATGCTCCACGAACTCGCTACCAACGCCGCCAAGTACGGGGCGCTTAGCGATGCGGGCGGCATGGTCGAGGTGCACTGGTCGTTGCAGGCCAGCTCCGAACCCTCGGTCCGGCTGAATTGGAGCGAACTCGGCGGGCCCGAGGTCGCGCCCCCTACGCGCAAAGGCTTCGGCCACACCCTGATCGAACGCAGCGTCCGCTATGAGCTGGACGGGTCTGCGAGGCTCAGCTTCCCGCCGTCCGGAATGCAGGCTGAGATCAGCTTCCCAGCGGCGGCCTGACCGCTCGGCCTAGCGGCTTGGCTCGTAGTTCAGGATCGGGGCCAGCCAACGCTCCGCCGTCTTCAGCTCCCAGCCCTTGCGGCGGGCGTAGTCGGCCGCCTGGTCGGCGTCGATCTTGCCGACGCCGAAGTAGTGCGCTTCCGGATGAGCGAAGTAGAGGCCTGAGACCGAGGCCGGCGGGGCCATGGCGAAGCTCTCGGTCAGCGACATGCCGGTGGCGCGCTCGGCGTCGAGCAGGCGGAACAGGGTGGCCTTCTCGGTGTGGTCGGGCTGAGCGGGGTAGCCGGGTGCGGGGCGGATGCCGCGGTAGGTCTCGGCCAGCAGGTCGTCCACGCCCAGCGCCTCGTCCGGAGCGTAGCCCCAGAGTTCGCGGCGGACGCGGGCGTGCATGACCTCGGCGAAGGCCTCGGCCAGCCGGTCGGCCAGCGAGGTGGCCAGGATCGCGGAGTAATCGTCGCCCGCCTGCTTGTAGTGCAGCGATAGGGCGCTCTCACCATGGCCTGCGGTGACCGCGAAGGCGCCCATGTAGTCCGCCGCCCCGCCCACCGGCGCGACGAAGTCGGACAGCGCCAGGTTCGGCTTGCCCTCGCTCTTCAGCATCTGCTGACGCAGGGTGTGCAGCCGCGCCAGCTCGGTCGAGCGGCCATCGTCTGTATACAGAACGATATCGTCCGCATCGCTGTTAGCGGCCCAAAAGCCGATGACGCCGGACGCTTGAAACAGCCCCTCCTGGACGATCCGCGCCAGCATCGGCTCCGCGTCGGCGAACAGGTTGCGGGCCGCCTCCCCTACGATGTCGTCCTCGAAGATCGCCGGATAACGGCCGACCAACTCCCAACTGGCGAAGAAGGGCGTCCAGTCGATGGCCTGGGCCAGGGTCGCCAGGTCGTAGTCGTTGAAGGCGCGCGTGCCGAGGAAGCTCGGGCGCGTGGGCGTATGGCCGGTGAAGTCCGCCTTGAAGCGGTTGGCTCGCGCCTGTTCCAGCGTGGCGCGGGCCTTCTGCTCGCGGCCGCGGGCGAACTGCTCACGGATCTTGACGTACTCGTCGCGGACAGCCGAGCGGGCGTTCTGGCCCTCGCTCGGCGACAGGAGTCCTGACACCACGCCCACCGCCCGGCTGGCGTCCGGGACGTAGATGGTGGCGCCGTCGAAGACGGGCTCGATCTTCACCGCGGTGTGGGTGCGGCTGGTGGTGGCGCCGCCGATGAGCAGCGGCTTGTCGCCCATGCCGCGCCGCTGCATCTCACTGGCCACGAACACCATCTCGTCCAGCGACGGCGTGATCAGGCCCGACAGGCCGACGATATCGACCTTGTGCTCGATCGCGGCGTCCAGGATGCGGTCGGCCGGGACCATGACGCCCAGGTCGATCACCTCATAGTTGTTGCACTGGAGCACGACGCCGACGATGGACTTGCCGATGTCGTGCACGTCGCCCTTCACCGTGGCCATCAGCACCTTGCCGGCATAGGTGCGGGGGCCCCCGCCGGCCTCGGCCTCCATGAAGGGCATCAGGTGGGCCACGGCCTGCTTCATCACGCGCGCCGATTTGACCACCTGGGGCAGGAACATCTTGCCCGCGCCGAACAGGTCGCCGACCACGTTCATCCCATCCATCAAGGGACCCTCGATGACGTGCAGCGGGCGCGCGACCGACAGGCGCGCCTCCTCCGTGTCCGCGACGATGAACTCGGAATTGCCGTTCACCAGGGCGTATTCCAGCCGCTTGCCCACCGGCTGTTCTCGCCAGGCGAGATCGACGACCCGCACCGCGCCCTTGTCGCCCTTGTACTTGGGGGCTAGGTCCACCAGCCGCTCGGTGGAGTCCTCGCGGCGGTTCTGGATGACGTCCTCGACCGCCTCGCGCAGCTCCGGGTCGATCTTGTCGTAGACCGGCAGGTCGCCGGCGTTGACGATGCCCATGTCCATGCCCGCCGCGATGGCGTGGTAGAGGAACACCGAGTGCATGGCCCGGCGCACCGGCTCGTTGCCCCGGAAGCTGAACGACACGTTGGAGACGCCGCCCGAGATGTGGGCGTGGGGCAATTCCGTCCGTATACGGCGGGTCGCATTGATGAAGTCGAGCGCGTAGTTGTTGTGCTCTTCGATCCCAGTCGCCACGGCGAAGATGTTGGGGTCGAAGATGATGTCCTCAGGAGGATAATCCAGCTTGTCCACCAGCAGCCGGTAGGCTCGGGTGCAGATCTCCACCTTGCGGTCGGCGGTGTCGGCCTGGCCCACCTCGTCGAAGGCCATGACCACCACCGCAGCGCCATAGCGCTGGCAGGCCTTGGCCTGGGTGATGAACTTGTCCTCGCCTTCCTTCAGGGAGATGGAATTGACGATGCAGCGACCCTGCACGCACTTCAGCCCAGCTTCGATCACCTCCCACTTGGAGCTGTCGACCATCACCGGGACCCGGGCAATGTCCGGCTCGCCGGCGATCAGGTTCAGGAAGGTGGTCATGGCGGCGGCGGAGTCGAGCAGGCCCTCGTCCATGTTCACGTCGATGACCTGGGCCCCGGCCTCCACCTGCTGGCGGGCCACGTCGAGGGCTGCGGGATAGTCGCCGGCAGCCACCAGCTTCCTGAACCTGGCGGAGCCGGTGACGTTGGTGCGCTCGCCGATGTTGACGAAGACGGGGACGGTCATGGATTGGCGCTCGGATCGGATCGGCCTGGATCGGGCTCGCGGCCGGCGAGTTGCAGGCGGCGGGAGATGACGGCCTGGGGCGCGCCCGCGGCCTGCAGCGCGCGCCAGTCGGCGGGGCTGGCCGCGAGCCGGCGGTGCAGCACCGCCAGGATCAGGCGCAGGTTGGCCAGGCCGGCGTGGCGCACCGCCTCCAGGATCGCCGAGGGCGCGCGGCCGAGGGTCGCCTCGATCACCGCCAGCCCTGCGGGATCGGCCTGGGGCTCGAGGTCTGAACGGGCGATCACCTGGAAGAAGGCGCGCCCGAGGGTGGCCGAAGCGGCGTCGCTTACCGCCGGCTTGTTCAGCCGCGTGCGCAGGGTGCGCAGCGCCTCGACCTCCACCTGGGAAAGGGCGAGCCCGTGGCGAGCGGTCATGCGATGGCGAGCAGTTCGGCGGCGCGGGGGCTGACCCCGGCCGCTCCGAAAGGATTGACGACCTCCAGGCCGAACAGTGTCGCGCCGTCCTGCATGTCTTCCGAGATCATGACGGTGCAGCCGGCGGCGCGGGCTGAAGCCAGCATGAGCGAGTCCCAGTAGGCGAGTCGGCCGCCTTCAACCTGCGCCAGCGCTGATCTCACTTCCTCCGCCGAATACGGAAATGTTTTATAGCTCGTCAGGACCTGTCTTGCCGCTTCGGCCGCTAGAGGCGCTTCCATCCGCAATTTGCGGCGCAGGACATTCTGGAGCTCGCCGATCAATTGGAGCGCAACGCCGCCGCGCCGGATGCGCAGCTGCTCGACGATGGCCTGAGCTATCCGCTGCTTCGTTGGCGTCCCAGCGTCGAAAGCATAGACGAAGATGTTGGTGTCGACGGTTATCAACGCTCGTTCATCTCATCCCTGGTCATCGTACGGCCCTCCGAGCGATAGCCGGCGTTCATCAACATCTTCAGGCGCTCCCACGCAGCGTCCTGATCTTCGCGGGCGCCTGGAGGATGATGGATCACGGGCGGCGTTCCAGGCTGCAAGGTCTCCACGTCGACAACATCGCCGCGCCGAGATGCGTAGAGTTCCTTCCAGAAAGTCTGAGCGGCTCCGATCGGGCGTATGCCAAGCGTACTTCGCCCATCCCGGCCATCCGCCATCTTACGCCAAGTTCCGTTGAAACCATCGACCCGCAGTTCTATCGTCTCGCCACCTCGCAAGGCGTTCAGGCGCGCTACAAGTTCGTCTTCACCATGGATATGCTTCGCCCAGATCACGACGTCTCTTACTGGCGTCCGAGCCACCAGAGCCTCCATTAGTTGCAGCACCGCCTTTGACGGGTCCATGGGGGTGTTGTCAAGACCCCTATGGACCCCCACCTAAGCCACCAGCTCGAACGGCTCCAGCCCCGACAGCCGCATGGCCACCGGCCGCTTCACCGGCGTGCGGGGCCGCTTGCCCGCCACCGCCTCTGCGATGTGGGCGATGTGGTCCGGCGTGGTGCCGCAGCAGCCGCCCAGGATGTTGACGAGGCCGATCGCCGCCCACTCCTCCAGCTGGCAGGCGGTCTCGTGCGGCTGCTCGTCGTATTCGCCGAAGGCGTTGGGGAGCCCCGCATTGGGGTAGGCGGAGACCAGGCAGTCGGCCAGGCGCGACAGCTCGGCCACGTGCGGGCGCATCAGCTCGGCGCCCAGGGCGCAGTTCAGTCCCACCGCAAAGGGCTTCGCGTGGCGGATGGAGTTCCAGAACGCCTCCACCGTCTGGCCGGACAGGGTGCGGCCGGAGCGGTCGGTGATGGTGCCAGAGACCCAGATCGGCAGCGGCTCCAGCCCGTCGTCCTCCAGGTCCAGGATCGCCTTGATGGCGGCCTTGGCGTTCAGGGTGTCGAACACCGTCTCCACCAGGAAGATGTCGACCTCGCCCGCGTGCAGGGCCAGCGCCTGCTCCCGATAGGCGGCGTAGACCTCGTCGAAGGTCACCGCCCGCTTGGACGGGTCATTCACGTCCGGGGAGATGGACAGGGTGCGACTCAGGGGCCCGATGGAGCCGGCAACGTAGCGCGGCCGATCCGGCGTCTTGGCCGTCCAACGGTCGGCGGCCTCCCGCGCCAGCTGGGCGGCGCAGGCGTTGATGTCGACCACCGCCGATTCCAGCGCATAGTCGGCCTGGCTGATGGATGTCGCGTTGAAGGTGTTGGTGGCCACGATGTCGGCCCCGGCGGCCAGATAGGCGTCGTGCAGCTCGCCCACCACGTCCGGGCGGGTGACGCAGAGCAGGTCGTTGTCGCCCTGCAACGGGCTCGGATGGTCGGCGAAGCGGGCGCCGCGGAAGTCCGCCTCGGTCAGCTTGCGCTGCTGGAACATGGAGCCCGCGGCCCCGTCCAAGATCAGGATGCGCGACTTGGCGGCGGCCTTGAGCGCGGCGATGCGGTCGGCGCGGGTCATGCCGCCTCGACGGCGGGGGCGGACACGCCCAGCATGCGGCAGACGGCGTAGACCAGCTCGGCCCGGTTCAGGGTGTAGAAGTGCAGTTCCAAAAAGCCCTGGCCCACCAGTTCCTGGCACATGTCGCTGGCCACGGTGGCCGCCACCAGGCTCCGGGTGTCCGGGTCGGCGTCCAGGCCCTCGAACACTTTGGCGATGGGGGCGGGGATGTGGGCGCAAGCGATCTCGGCCATGCGCTTCAGGCCCTTGACGCTGGTCACCGGCATCACACCCGGCAGGATGGGGATGTTGATGCCCGCCTTCCGCACCCGGTCGACGAAACGGTAGAAGGCCTCCGTGTCCAGGAAGAACTGGCTGATGGCGCGAGTGGCGCCGCTGTCGACCTTGGCCTTCAAGGCGTCGATGTCCTGCAGCATGGAGGGGCTCTCGGGGTGCTTCTCCGGATAGGCGGCGACGCTGATCTCGAAGGGCGCGATGGCGGTGATGCCGGCCGTCAGCTCGCAGGCGTTGCGGTAGCTGTCCGGCCCCGGCTGGTAGGCGCCGCCGAGCTGACCCGGCGGGTCGCCGCGCAGCGCGACGATGTGACGAACCCCGGCGGCCCAGTAGTCGCGCACCACTTGGTCCACCTCCGCCCGGGTGGCCGAGACGCAGGTGAGGTGGGCGGCGGGCTTCATCGTCGTCTCGGCCAGCATGCGCTTCAGCACGCCCAGCGTCCGCTCCCGCGTGGAGCCGCCCGCGCCATAGGTCACCGAGACGAAGGTGGGGTCGAGCGGCGCCAGCCGTTCGATGGCGCGCCACAGCTGGGCTTCCAGCTCCGGGGTCTTAGTCGGGAAGAACTCGAAGGAGACCCGGGGCCGGGATGGGGGCTTCGTCGCCCTCGGAGACTGCTGAACCTGCATGGCCGGTCCGTCACACTTGGACATGGAGGAGCCCATATAAGGATATCGTTATATGCCTCGCCTCGTAGGGGGTCAATGCAGGGCGGCGCCTGGAACCCGGATCAGCAAGGGCGGGTTCATGAGGCAGGAGGCGGGTGTCTTGAGGGTTGTGCGGACTTACATCGCGGCGTTCGGAGCTTCGGCGATCGTCCTGGCCACATCCGCTCAGGCGCAACCATCCGTTCCCGTCGACATTGAGCTGGCCCCAGCCGTTCAGGCGCGGTCCGCCGATTTAGGAAGCGCTGAGCTGGCGGAGCAGCAAGCCTATCTTAAGCAGGACGTTCAGCGGTCGTCAGCACAAAGCCGAGGCGTTTTGCGCGTGCATCTGATCATCCAGGATATCGCCCCCAATCGTCCCACGTCCCACCAGCTTGGCCTAAGTCCTGGCCTGTCCCAGGCAAGTCTGGGCTTGGGCGGCGCCGCGGTCACCGGCGAGGTGGTGGGAACGGACGGCGTGTCCCACCCCGTCCGCTACCGCTTCTTCCAAACCGAACTCCGCAACGAAACGAACTTCACGACCTGGGGCGACGCCGACGACGCTTTCGACACCGTGGCCCGAGCGATCGCCTCTGGTCACCCGCCGGATCAGCAGGGGGCTTGGCCGCCGCCCCGCCAACCGCGGGCGCCAACGGGAACGCGGCTGACCTATTAAGCCTCCGGCGAGACCGCTTAGGTAGGCGAACCGACCTGCACCACGACCTTACCCAGCGCGCGACGTTCGGCTAGGGCGGATATCGCCTCCGCGCCGCGGTCAAGCGGGAAGGTCTGAGAGACTTCGGGCTTGAGTTGACCTTCGGCGTACAGTTTCATCAGCGCAGCCGTATTGGCTTGGTGGCCTTCGGGATCGTGGGCGACGAAACCGCCCCAGAACACGCCGCACACGTCGCACCCCTTCAGAAGCGTCAGGTTCAGCGGCAGCTTGGGGATGCCGGCGGGAAAGCCGACCACCAGGAACCGACCCTCCCAAGCTATGGAACGGAGCGCCGGTTCTGCATAGTCTCCGCCGACGGGGTCGTAGATCACATGCGCCCCTTTAGGTCCCACCGCGTCCTTGAACTGCGCCGACAACGCCTTGCGACCGTCGGAATCGAAGGGACCCTGCGGATAGATCAGGGTCGCGTCAGCCCCGTGCGCACGGGCCATCTGCGCCTTCTCCTCGGACGACACCGCGGCCACGACCTTCGCCGCGAAGGCCTTGCCGATCTCCACCGCCGCCAGACCGACGCCGCCCGCGGCGCCTAGCACCAGCAGCGTCTGCCCCGCCTGCAAACGGCCGCGGTCCTTCAGCGCATGGTAGGAGGTGCCGTAGGTCATGGTGAAGGCGGCGGCGACGTCGAACGGCATGATGTCGGGCATGGCCAGACACCGCGCGACGGGAAACACGATCTTCTCCGCCAATCCACCATAGGCCGCCGAGCCGATCACTCGCTGTCCGACGCCAAAAGCCGTCACCCCCTCGCCTATCGCATCGATGACGCCCGAGACCTCCGCGCCGGGGGAGAAGGGCCGCGGCGGGCGGACCTGGTACTTGTCCTCGATGATCAAGGCGTCGGGAAAGTTGATGCCGCAGGCGACGACCTTGATGCGGACTTCGCCCGGACCGGGTTGAGGCTCGGGCACGTCTTCGAGCACCAGGGTCTGGGGGCCGCCGGGAGCCTTGCTGAGAAGAGCCTTCATGGTCGTCATCCGATCGCGCCGCCGCCTGAAATCGTCTGTCCGCCGTCCACCACGACGGTCTGCCCGGTGGTGAACCGCCCCGCGGCGGAAGCCAGGAACACCGCAGCGCCGGCGATCTCGTCGGGCTCGCCGATCCGCAGGAGCGGGGTGGAAGCGGTGGCGGCCTTCAACGTGTCGGGGTTCTCCCACAGCGCCTTTGCGAAGTCGGTGCGGATCAGGCCCGGCGCAATGCAGTTCACCCGGACATTGTGACGGCCATATTCGACGGCATAGTTCCGAGCCAGCTGCATGTCCGCGGCCTTGGAGACGTTGTAGGCCCCGATCACCGTGGAGCCCACCAGGCCGCCGATGGAGGAGACGATGATAATCGCACCATCACGCCGCTCGATCATCTGGGGCGCGACCAGCTGAACCAGCCAGTGGTTGGACAGGATGTTGTTGTCGAGGATCTTGCGGAACTGCTCGTCGGCGATTCCCGCCATCGGGCCGTAATAGGGGTTGCTGGCGGCGTTGCAGACCAGCACGTCGATCGGACCCAGCGCCACATTGGTTTTCTCGACCAGCTCGGTGAGCGCCGGCTTGGACGAAATGCTGGCGGCGATGGCGGTGGCGCGCCCGGAGCCGTAGGCGGCGTTGATCTTTTCGGCGACGGCCTGGCAGGCGTCCTGCTTGCGGGACGAAATCACCACCCGCGCGCCCTGCTCGGCCATGCGGTGCGCGATCGCCTCGCCGATACCGCGGGACGAGCCGGTGACCACCGCCACTTTGCCGGTCAGATCGAACAGGGACATCCGTTTTCCTTCCGCTCAGCCATGACCAGCCTCAGGTGAAGCCGCCTCGGGATGACGATCTTGCCGAGGGATTGCATCGCCCATCAGGCGCCCGCGCGTACGGCGAAGGCCCAGGCGGCTTCGGCCAGTTGGGGCGCCCGCGCCGCCATCTCGGCGGCCTGGGGACTGGCGGCGGTGCCGTCGCGCACCCGGCCGCCTATCCCCTGCACGATGCCGACCAGCCGGAACAGATTGTAGGCGAAATACCAGTCCTGCGCAGGCAGGCCCTCGCGCCCAGTCAAGCGACAGTAGAGCGCCACCGCCGCGTCCCGCGAAGGAATGCCGAGGGCGTCGAGGTCGAGCCCCGCCAAGCCGCTGCGCCCATCCGCCGGCATCTCCCAGTTCACCAGCATGTAGCTGAAGTCCGCCAGCGGGTCGCCGAGGGTGGAAAGCTCCCAGTCGAGCACGGCCGCCACCCGCTCTCCCGATGGCGCGATCACCATGTTATCGAGGCGGTAGTCGCCGTGAACGATGGAGGTCCCCGCCTGCTCCGGCACCGTGCGGGGCAGCCAGTCCATCAGCCGCTCGGCCGCCTCGATCCGATGGGTTTCTGAGGCGCGGTACTGACGGGTCCAGCGCTCCACCTGGCGGGCGAAGTAGTTGCCGGGCCGCCCATAATCACTAAGCCCGATCGAGGCGTAATCGACCTGATGCAGTTGGGCCAGGGTGGTGATCATCGCCTCGTACACCTGGCCGCGGGCCACGGGCGTCAGTTCGGGAAGCGCGCCGTCCCAGTGGATCACGCCCTCCACAGCCTCCATGACGTAGAAGACCGCCCCGATCACCGAGGCGTCCTCACACAGAGCGTAGGCGTGAGGGGCCGCGAAATCGACCCTGTTCAGGGCCGAGATCAGCCTGAACTCCCGGTCCACGGCATGGGCCGAAGGCAGAAGCGCGCCGAAGGGTTTTCGCCGGAGCACGTAGGCGCGGCTGGGTGTCTCCAACCGATAGGTCGGATTGGACTGGCCGCCCTTGAACTGGAAGACGCTCAGCGGACCGGCGTAGCCGTTCACGTGCGTCTGCATCCAGCCCTGCAGCGCCGTCTCGTCGAAGCGGTGGCGGGCCTCGACCGGCTTGACGCCGGAAAAGGCCTGCGCCGGCGCCTCGCTCATTGCACGGCCGACGCCTCAGGCGCATTCGCCTCGGGCGCGTTGGTGTAGCGGCGGAACTCAAGCCTTGCGATGGCGCGGTTGTGCACCTCGTCTGGACCGTCGGCGAGGCGCAGGGTGCGAATGCCGGCATAGCTCTTGGCAAGTCCGAAATCGTCCGACACGCCGCCGCCGCCATGCGCCTGGATGGCGTCGTCGATGATCTTCAGCGCCGCTTTGGGGGCCGCCACCTTGATCATGGCGATCTCCTGCTGGGCGCCCTTGTTGCCCACCTTGTCCATGGCGTCAGCGGCCTTGAGGCAGAGCAGGCGCGTCATTTCGATGTCCATCCGGGCCTCGGCCACCCGCTGCTCCCACACCGACTGCTCGGAGATGCGCTTCCCGAACGCCGTGCGGGTCAGCAGGCGCTTGCACATCTTCTCGAGCGCCACTTCGGCCGTTCCCAGCGTGCGCATGCAGTGGTGGATGCGGCCCGGGCCCAGACGTCCTTGGGCGATTTCAAACCCTCGCCCCTCGCCGAGCAGCAGGTTTTCCACGGGCACGCGGACATCGCGCAAGATGATCTCGGCATGGCCGTGGGGCGCGTCGTCGTATCCGAACACCGGCAGCATCCGCACCACCTCGACGCCTGGCGTATCCATGGGCACCAGGATCTGGGACTGCTGCTTGTGGCGAGGCGCGTCCGGGTCGGTCTTGCCCATAACGATGTTGACCCTGCAGCGCGGGTCGCCTGCGCCCGACGACCACCACTTGCGTCCGTTGATGACGTACTCGTTCCCCTCGCGCCGGATCGAGGTGGTGATGTTGGTGGCGTCCGAGGAGGCGACGTCCGGCTCGGTCATCAGGAAGGCGGAACGAATCTCGCCCGCCATCAGAGGCTTGAGCCATCGGTCCTGCTGCTCGGGCGAGCCGTAATGGTGTAGCACCTCCATGTTGCCGGTGTCAGGCGCAGAGCAGTTGAAGGCTTCCGACGCGTAGCCGATCCGGCCCATCTCCTGGGCGCAGAGCGCGTAATCGAGATTGGTCAGGCCCGCTCCATGATAGTCGCCCTTGTCGTGCTCGGGCGCGGGGGGCATGAACAGGTTCCAAAGCCCCTGCGGCTTGGCCTTGGCCTTCAATCCCTCCAGGGTCCGGAACACCCGCCAGCGATCAGCGCCCGCGTCGGTCGCCTCCTTCTTCATCGCCTGGGCGGCAGGGTAGATTTCCGCATCCATGAAATCGCGGACGCGCTTCAGCCAGTGCTGCTGGGTCTGAGAAAGCGTGAAGTCCAAGGCGTGGCTCCCTATGGTCGGCTCTACAGGCGTCTGATCGCACCATACCACCAGACGCAAGGTCTTGGACAAGCCCGAAGGCGGACGAGGCTGAATAGGCTCTTTTAGGCTGGCCAGGCGCGGCGTATCGGCATACCTGATCCTCGAAAAGACCCGTTAGCCCACTCGGAGCATCGTGATGAAGGCCGCTGTGCTGCGCGCCGTAGGCCAGCCGCTGCAGATCGAGAATGTGCAGATCGGGTTGCCGGGCCCCCGCGAGGTGCTGATCCGCACGGCGGCGACAGGCGTCTGCCACTCAGACCTGCACTTCATCGAAGGCTCCTACAAGCATCCGCTGCCCGCCGTGCTGGGCCACGAGGCGGCCGGGATCGTGGAGAAGGTCGGTAACGAGGTGCGCACCGTGAAGGTGGGCGACCACGTGGTCACCTGCCTCTCTGCGTTTTGCGGGCACTGCGAGTATTGCCTGACCGGACACATGTCGATCTGCCCTAGTCCCGACACCCAGCGGGGCAAGGACCAGCCCCCGCGGCTGTCGGAGGCGGACGGTCCGATGAACCAGTATCTGAACCTCTCGGCTTTCGCCGAGCACATGTTGGTGCATGAACATGCCTGCACCGCGATCCGTCGCGATATGCCTCTGGATCGCGCCGCCCTGATCGGCTGCGCGGTGACCACGGGGATCGGCGCGGTCACTCACACCGCCAACGTTCGGCCCGGCGAGACGGTGGCGGTGACCGGTTGCGGCGGTGTGGGCCTCGCCACCATCAACGGTGCGCTGATCGCCGGGGCTGGACGCATCATCGCCATCGATCGTCAGCCGTCGAAGCTGGAGATGGCCAAGGTGTTCGGCGCCACCGACGTGATCGACGCTTCGGACGGAGACGTGGCCAAGCGGGTGCGCGAACTGACCGGCGGCGGCGTCCACCATGCCTTCGAGGCCATAGGGCTGAAGTCTACGGTGGAGGAGGCCTGGAAGATGCTCCGCCGCGGCGGATCGGCCACGGTGATCGGAATGATCCCCATCGGCACCAAGATAGAGCTGAACGGCGTGGACTTCCTGTCCGAGAAGAAGATCCAAGGCTCCTACATGGGGTCCAACCACTTCCCCGTGGATATGCCGCGATATGTCGACTTCTACATGCAGGGCCGGCTGAAGCTCGATGAAATGATCTCCGCTCGCCTGCCGTTGGAGGGTGTCAACGACGCGTTCGACGAGATGAGGCGCGGCGAGATCGCCCGCTCGGTTATCATCTTCGACGCCTGAGACGAGCCATGGCGAAACCGAATGCTGAAAGGTTGGAAGCGTCCACCTATCCATGGACGTTCGATATGCCGCCGCGCTTTGGCGACGTGGATTCGCTGCGCCACCTGAACAACGTCGCTCTGGCCCGGTTCTACGAGGACGGTCGCGTCCGTTTCACCCAGGCTATGGGGGTCCGCGAGGTGTTGGCGCCCAAGCATGGTTTCCTGGTGGCCGAGACCGCCATCCAGTACCTGGCAGAGGGTCGTTATCCCGACGTACTGACCGTGACGTGCGCCATTCTGCGCGTCGGACGCAGCTCCCTCGCTATCGGCCAGGGGCTGTTCCAAGGCGGCCGCTGCATCGGGACGGCCGACGTCACGCTGGTCCACGTCCATCGTACCGAAGGCGGCGCGCGTCCTTTGCCTGAGGCGGTTTGCGCTTTGCTGCTCGCCCATCAACTTAGAGCCGCGGCGACAGCCGTGGAGCACCAACCCAGGGAGAACACCCATGCGTGAAGCCGTCATCGTCTCCACAGCCCGCACCCCCATCGGCAAGGCCTTCCGCGGGGCCTTCAACGACACCCCCGCCCAGACGCTCGGCGGCCATGCCATCCGCGCCGCCGTGGAGCGCGCCAAGGTCGATCCGGGCGAGATCGAAGACGTCACCATGGGCTGCGCCTCCCAGCAGGGGGCTCAGGGCATGAACGTGGCGCGCCAGGCCTTGCTGCGCGCGGGCCTGCCCATGAGCGTGGCGGGTCAGACCATCGATCGGCAATGCGCCTCGGGCCTGATGGGGGTGGCGATCACCGCCAAGCAGATCATCGTGGACGGGATGCAGGTGGCGCTCGGCGGCGGGATGGAGTCGATCTCGCTGGTTCAGAACGAGCACGCCAACCGCTTCCGCGCCGCCGATCCCTGGCTCGTGGAGCACATCCCGCAGACCTACATGACCATGATCGAGACCGCCGAGATCGTGGCCGACCGCTATGGGATCAGCCGCGAGGCCCAGGACGAGTACGCCCTGAAGTCCCAGCAGCGCACCGCCAAGGGACAGGCCGAAGGCATCTACGCCGAAGAAATCGTACCTGTGACCACCACCATGAAGGTGGCGGACAAGGCGACCGGGCAAGTCTCCGATCGCGAGATCACCATCAGCAAGGACGAGGGCAACCGGCCCGAGACGACGCTGGAGGGTCTCGCGGCGCTGAAGCCGGTGTTCAAGGGCGGCCAGCGGATCAAGGAAGGCAAGTACATCACCGCCGGCAACGCCTCCCAACTCTCCGACGGCGCCGCAGCGCTGGTGTTGATGGAGGCCAAGGAGGCGGAGCGGCGGGGGCTGCAGCCGCTCGGCCGCTATGTCGGCATTGCGGTGGCGGGATGCGACCCGGACGAAATGGGCATCGGCCCCGTCTTCGCTGTCCCCAAGCTCTTGAAGCTGAACAACCTCAGCATCGACGACATCGGCGTGTGGCAGCTGAACGAAGCCTTCGCCTCTCAGGTGCTGTACTGCCGCGACAAGCTCGGCATCCCCGACGAGAAGCTCAACAGCACCGGCGGCGCCATTTCTGTGGGGCATCCCTACGGCATGAGCGGAGCACGCATGGTGGGCCACGTCCTTTTGCAGGGTCGACGCGAGAAGGCCAGGTACGGCGTCGTGACCATGTGCGTCGGCGGCGGCATGGGTGCGGCCGGCCTGTTCGAAATCTTCCAATAACCGCTGGTCGAGACGCCGGCGCTGCTTTGGCCCCATCCTGAGTGGGGCGCATTCAGGCCGCCTGTCGGTCTGAACAGCTTTTAAGGAGACCCGCCATGCGCGAGGAAACCCGTTTCTACATCGACGGCCAGTGGATCGCTCCCTCCGGACGCCAGACGCTGGATGTGATCAACCCGGCCACAGAGCAGGTCGCCGGCCACGTCCTGCTGGGCACAGCTGAAGACGTCGACCAAGCGGCGAAGGCCGCACGGCGCGCCTTTCCAGCCTACGCCGCCCTGCCGCTGTCGGAGCGGCTCGCGATGCTCGAGCGCATCCTGGAGGGCTACAAGAAACGCTACGCCGACATCGCCGCAGCCGTCACCGAGGAAATGGGCGCGCCGGCCAAGATGTCGATGCAGGCCCAGGCCGGCGCAGGCGTCGCGCACCTGCAGACCGCGATCGCGGTTCTGAAAAGCTTCAAGTTCGAGGAGCCCCGCGGTCCTACCTTGATCGTCAAGGAGCCGATCGGCGTCTGCGGCATGATCACGCCGTGGAACTGGCCGCTGAACCAAGTGATGACCAAGCTGGCGCCGGCGCTGGCGGTCGGCTGCACCGTGGTGCTGAAGCCTTCCGAGGTCGCGCCCTTCTCTGCCCACATCGTCGCGGAAATCCTGCACGACGCCGGCTTGCCGCCCGGCGTGTTCAACCTTGTGGACGGAGACGGACCGACCGTGGGGGCCGCGATCTCCGCTCATCCTGAGATCGACATGGTCTCCTTCACAGGCTCGACACGCGCCGGGATTGAGGTGGCCAAGGCCGCCGCCCCGACCGTCAAGCGGGTGGCGCAGGAACTCGGCGGCAAGTCGCCGAACATCATGCTGCCCGACGCAGACCTGAACCAGGCGGTCACCCGTGGCGTGCGCTCGGTGATGAACAACTCGGGCCAGTCCTGCAACGCTCCCACCCGGATGCTGGTCCCGCGCGACAGGATGGAGGAGGTTGCCGCCATCGCTCGCAAGGCGGCGGAGGCCACCACCGTCGGAGACCCGAACACCGATGTCACCATCGGGCCGGTGGTGTCCGAGATGCAGTGGAACAAGGTCCAGCGGCTGATCCAGACCGGCATCGACGAGGGCGCCACCTTGGTGTCCGGCGGTCCTGGCCGGCCGGACGGGCTTGATCACGGCTACTACGTCAAACCCACCGTGTTCAGCGATGTGACGCCGGACATGACCATAGCTCGCGAAGAGATTTTCGGCCCAGTGCTGAGCATCTTCGCATACGACGATGTCGACCAGGCGGTGCAGATGGCCAACGACACCGAATACGGTCTGGCCGCCTACGTCTCGGGGACCGACCTTGGCCAAGTGAGGGAGGTCGCGTCTCAGCTGCGGGCTGGCCAGGTCTCGCTGAACGGGGCCGGCGGCGACTTCATGGCCCCGTTCGGCGGCTACAAGCAGTCGGGCAACGGGCGTGAGTGGGGGGACTTCGCCTTTCATGAGTTCCTGGAGGTGAAAGCCGTACTCGGTTACGACCCCGTCCCCGCGGGCCAGAAGCCCCCTGGCTAGGGGCCCAGCCGCCTCTTGAGACACATTCTTCGCGTAAGCCGATCTTCCTGCCCCGGAAGATCGGCTTCTCGCCGCTCAGCTGCGTCCCATCCGACGCAGAACCTCGGCCGCCAACCGATCCGTCTCACGCAGGGGCGAATAGCTCCATGTATCCAATCGGCCTTCAAACCGGCGTGCAACGCCGAGATCGGCCAGTTCCTGGTGGAACCGCTGTTTGCGCGTCTGCGCCCCGTCCATCTCCAAAAGATAGACGGGGCGCCCTGTAGCGGCGGCCTCGGTCGGCATGTTGGCGGAATCCTCAGTGACCAGGATGAAGTCGGCGGTGGCCAGATAAGCTAGGTAGGGGTTCGCCCCCTCCCCGCTCCAGATCATGCCGGGAAGGCCGGCGAGCGCGCGCCTCAAGATCGCCTCCGCCTCCGGTGGCGTTCGGCGCGAAAATGTCAGCAACAGAGACCCTCCGCTTACCTGAATGGCGCGGCCGATCGCAGCCGCCATGCTCTGCGCGCGGACTGGGGACAGATCGAAGGCTTTAGAACGCCCGCCGATCAGCGCGACGACGTGTGGCCGCGGCAAGCGTGAAAGCCGGTCCGCGAAGAGCGGCAGCTCCGCCGCCAGCCGCTCTTCGGTCACTCGATGAGGCGCCCCGGTGATGGCGATGACGTTGGGACCAGACAACTGGTCATGCCTCGGAGGCGCCACCACGTCGAAAAGCGCGGATGGCCGCAACGGGTTCTGTATCTGGACGGCGAATACGCGACCCGCTGACCATCTGCGCACAGCGATGGACAGTGGCACGACGGCGCGCCCGTTGGCGATCCACAAGTCTGGCCAAGGCGGCTTTAACCCGAGGCCGCCCTCCGAAAGCAGCCGTCGGAATGGAGGGATCAGCTGAGTAGGCAGGCGACGCATAGCCTTCGGCCAAGCTATCCGCTTGCAGGAGATTTCCGATGGCGTGATCCGCGCTACGGCTTCGGCAAGACCCATCGCCTGGGCTTCGATCCCCGCACGGCCGTCGGAGACAGCCCAGATGCAGAGCGGTGCGCTCAAAGCGATGCTCTGGGTCGGGTCGGGTCAGACCCACTCCACCTTCAAGATTTCATAAGCTTTGACGCCGCCGGGTGTCGTCACCTCGACCACGTCGCCCATCTCTTTGCCGATCATGCCGCGCGCCAAGGGTGAGGTGAGCGACAGACGACCCTGTTTTACGTCCGCCTCATGCTCTCCAACGATCTGGTAGCGGGCCTTGTCTTCCGTATCTTCGTCAATCACCGTGACAGTGGCGCCGAACTTCACGGCCTTGCCGGACAGCTTCGATACATCGATGACCTGGGCCCGACTAAGCTTGTCCTCGATCTCGGCGATCCGACCCTCGATCCAGCCCTGCCGGTCCTTCGCCGCGTGGTATTCCGCGTTCTCGGAGAGATCACCGTGCTGGCGAGCTTCGGAAATCGCCGCAATAACACTTGGCCGTTCCACGGTCTTCAACCGCTTCAGTTCGTCGTCGAGGGAGCGGTAGCCCTCATCGGTCATGGGAACCTTTTCCATAGTGGCTCGATCGATCTCGCCCGTTAGCAAGGATGGGGGTCGGCCATAGGCACATGGACCGGCGTCCAAGGTAGGTTGCAGTCTCAACCTTCGCAAGGGCGCTTCGAAAGTCCGTTGTAGACGTCTGTCAACTCAAAGGAAATTGGGCAGGAGGAGCTTTAGCGAGGCCACCTGAGCCAGGTAGAGCGGTGAAGGTGAAACTAACTTGGCGGTTGCAGTCAGGTTGATCGGTCAGGGAGTAGACCATCAGGTCAAGGTCGATCCGCCTGTCGCCTGCCTGCCCAACTCCGGTGAGCTTCCAAGCTGCGGTGAACTGCGGGAACTGACCGTGCACCTCGATTTGTAACTGCTTCAGATCGTATCGAACAAATTCGACACGAAAGGGAATGACCGTGGCCGAAGGAAAGAGCCGAACCAAAAACTTCATCCCGTCCAGGTCGAAGTTCAGGTCGCGATCGGTCGGCCCTATCACCAAGACGCCCGAAGCGATCACTTCCCGATCGTGAACTGTGACCGCGAACTGCATGGCTGCTCCTGGAGCTCAGAGGCGGCCCGCATAAACCGGACGCTTCCTACAGGCAAGCTGTATGGGCCGGTCGCCTCAACGCCGCTTGCAGGGCCTCAGCCTTTGCGCAAGGCCTGCGGTTTATGAGCCGCTTTGGCCCCCGTCTTGTCGCTCTTGACAATATATTGGGGATCTTCGGCGCTGGCTTTGACCTGGTGTGATTTGATCTTGGTGTCTGTGGTCTGCTTCTTTTCCACCACACCGTGGGTCTCGCCCTGGCTGGTCTCCCACTTCACCTTGTCACCCGTCTTCAGTGTTTTGGTCATGGTCAAACTCCCTGTAAACGGCTCAACCGACGGGATTAACGACGGTTCCTGCACAGGGGAATCCCGATAGCGACAAAGCCGTTCGAACACACGAATTGGCGCAAGATCATGCGATCCTTCGTCATCGTCCTCGCCGCGACTATCATGGGGTCGGCGGCTAATGCCGCGCCACCGCCGACTGATAGGGCTTTCGTCACCACGGTCTCCCAAGGTGGGATGTTCAAGGTGAAGGCAGGCGTCTCGCAGATCAGAGCGCCTCCACCCAGAATGTACGCGATTTTGCCGCCATGAGTCCATGACCACAGCCGGGTCGGCGACAAGCTGAAGGCTACCGCCGGCCTGGAAGGTTTGAGCTTTCCCGCCGCTCTCAATCCCGAGTTTGCAGGCCAGCTCGTGCACCTGCAGTGTTAGCATGCGGCGTGAGCCGCCGTCAGCTTGCCGTCAGCTTGATGTAGCGGGCAGCGCAGTGGTGAATTTGACCTCTGCGGCTTCGCTGACGTCCTTGTGCACCTCGTCGTGGATGATGCGGGTGGAGACCTCGCTGAGGTAGCGACGCAGCGCCTCGTCGAGTTGCTGGAACTCAGGCCAGAGAACCTGGTCGCCGAAGGCCGTCGGCGTCTTCAGCATCACGGTCGTGCGTCGCTGGCGATGGAAGGCGGTAGGGCTTGAGGCCGTAGCGGCGGCATAGGGCGAGAAAGAGCTGCCGGCTCCACTGATCGCCGAGCGAGACCTGCATCTCGATGAGCTCGTCTCGACCCTGGAGTTCGGCAAGCCTGGCGCGGACCCGCTCCAGGGCGGCTTCGGCGGCGAGCTTCTCGCCGACAGTACCGGCGCCGGCGAACAGGGCCTCGATCTTGCGCAGCCGCTCGCGCAGCTCGGCTTCGCCGCTCATGCAACACTCCTGGTCCGCCGCCGTGAGGCGCGCCGTGGTCGGTCAGGCGGCGATCTGGCGAACAGGGAGCGTCTCGCGCAAGGCCTTCCAGGTCCACGGCAGGAACTCTTCCACCCGGTAGGCTGGATGGGCGGTGATGCGGGTAGCACGTCGGCGAGCCAGACCTGCGGGTCGACGTCGTTCATCTTGCAGCTGACGATAAGGCTGTACATCGCCGCCACCCGGTCGCCGCCCCGATCTGACCTGCAGAACAGCCATGACTTCCTGCGGAGAGCCATCGCGGGGTTATTCTACCCGAGTCGAACCTGATCCGGAGCTTCTGATGAGCGATCAGCGCCCTGTCGTCCGACGCCATGGCCCGGGCGACGGCCAGCTCCGCTTCGACCTGAAGCCCCCTAGCCTCGGCCAAGGCGAGCGCCGCGCGCAGGGCGGCGATCTCCTCCGACGATGGCTGCGGGGCCGCGTCCATAGGCGGACAGAATCATAAAACGGAGCGCTTGAGGCGCCCCGAAATGCAAGACCCCACAGCCTTTTAGCCGACCGCCGCAGGCCTTCAGGTCGCATGCGGATTGCGCCAGTCCACGCCCTCCAGGAGACAGGCGGCTTGGCACCTCGTCAGCGAGATCACCCCCTCGTTCGCGGCCGGCCAGATGAAGCGGCCTCGGTCCATTCGCTTGGCGTAGAGCGACAGCCCGACCCCGTCATGCCAGAGGCACTCGGTCAGCCCGCCGCCGCGGCCCCGGAAAACAAAGACGTCGCCGGCGAAGGGATCGCGCTTGAAGTGCTCCTGCACCAGAAAGCGCCAGCCCCGGCATGCCCTTGCGCATGTCGGCGTGGCCTGTAGCGATCCAGATCCGCGCCGCTCCCGGCGCGCTGATCACCTGAGCGCCCTCAGCGTGGCCTTGATCAAGGCCGGCGAGGCGTCCGGATCGATTCTCACCGTGGAGCCGCCGGGCAGAACGATGGTGATCGCCGCCCGCCCTGCCGCCGCCACGGGCGGCGCTGGCCCGACGTCCTCCGTCACCACGCCGGGCAAAAACGCCACCGGCGGCGTTAGTTCGCGGCGCCATCGATAGAGCTGGCTCGTGCACACGTCAGCCCGACGAGTCACTTCCGCACCCGGGCGCCCAGGCGGAACGCCGCCGCCACCAGTTCCAGCCTCTGCTCATCACTCCACGTGCGCCCGCGCTAAACGCCCGTGATCACGCTCACCTGCCTTATGATGTTGGCCCTAGGGACGCCGGCGTTCGTCGGATCGAGGTGTTCACAGGCGCAGGGCGTCGGCGGCGATGGAGCCCTGAGGAGAAGGGGCGGATCGTGGCCGAGAGCTACGCCGGCGTGGAGTCGATCTGCGCAGTGGCCAGGCGCTACGGCTTGGCGCAGACGCAGATCTTCACTTGGCGTCGCGAGTTGCGGACACCGGTGCAGGCCGTGGCTGAGCAGATGTTCGTGCCCGTCATCATGGAGCCCGCCCCAAAGGAGCCTGTGGCGCCCAAGCCGAAGTCTATGCGTCGTCGGCGTGAGCGCGGCGGCATCGAGGTGGAGATCGGCGGTTTGACGGTGCGGGTGGCGCAGGGCGCCGACCGGCGCACGCTCGAGACGGTGCTGCGGGGCTTGAAGGCGGAGAGATGATCCCCGCGTCACGGGGCCGCCGGCCGGAAAGGTCGTCTGGAGCTTGCTCCTGGAGGAGCAGGCGCGCCACGCAGCCGATCTCGAACAGCGCGAGGCGAAGAGCCGCTTGTCATGCAACGATCATACCTCTGAAACGCGCTTTAGAGCACCGGGTCTCGCTGGCGACCCGCACAAGAGGAGGAGCTCACTCCAAATGATCATCCAGCGTGAGTGCTCTGGGCTGAAGGGCGCGATAGAGGGTGGCGTGGTGACACTTCAGTAGCGCCGCCGCGTTGCGCTTCGCGCCGGAGATCTTCTCCTCATTGAGCCGACGGCACCCGGCGGCTTTCAGCGCGGCGCGCTGGAGGGAGAGATCCTGGTCGTCGGTCGACACGCGGCCGTAGCCTATCGGCATGTCGCGAAACTGGTTCAATTTACCGGACTTCTGCAAGCGACTTCTGCGACGGAGAAAACCGAGGCGGATCAACGGGGGGCGGGAACGTCGCGCAACTTGAGAGTTCCGCGACTCGCGAGGGACCGGCGGCGGAGATAGGGTGAAGCGGGAGGCTAGCCACGGCCCGACGCGAGTTGCTGACCGATGAGGAGCGGACGTCGCTGTTCGGCGTCCCGACAGACCGCGCGGCCCTGGCTCGCCACTGCACGCTCGGGCCTCGGCGGCCCCCCGCGCCCTGCGGCGGAGCGCGGCGACATCAAGGCCGACAATCCTCTTCCCGACGGGCCTTGGATATTCAGCCGCGGCGATCTTGATGCTCCCGGGGCTCGCAACCTCCCTGAGCCGTCCTCCAGGGCCTCCAAACACCCCGCGGTAAATGATCCCGCCCAGCAAAGTCTCTTTCCATCAACGACATAGCGAGATGTGCGTTCTGATGAACGGTTGTAATAGTTGATACAGCGCCCGAGCCCAATCCGCAGCTTCGAGCCTGTCTCGAAGGCGTGCAGGTAGGTACACTCGTACTTGAGGCTGCGCCAGAGCCGCTCGATGAACACGTTGTCCATCCAGCGGCCACGGCCGTCCATGGAGACCCGGGCGCCGGCCGCCCGGACGACCTCGACGAAGTGGGGCGAGGTGAACCGGCTCCCCTAGTCGGTGTTGAAAATTTCCGGTGCGCCATGAGCTAAGCGAGCGCCTCCTGCAGCGCCTCGATGCAGAAGTCCGCCTCCATGGTGTTGGACAGCCGCCAGCTCAGCACCTTGCGCGTCGCCCAATCCATCACCGCGACCAAATACAGGAAGCCACGCCGCATCGGGATGTAGGTTATGTCGGCGCACCAGACCTGATTGGGGAGTTCGACCACCATGTCGCGAAGCAAGTACTTATAGACCCTGTGCTCAGGGTGCGGGACCGTCGTGCGCGGTGCCTGGTAGATCGCCGCCAGGCCCATCTTGGCCATGAGCCGCCGAACTCGCTTACGGCCTATAGTGTAGCCGTGCCGACAAACTGCTGATCCAGGAGCTTCATCCGCTCCAGGTTAAACGGCGTCTCGCCGGCCGGCTGATAGTAGAAGGCCGAACGGCTAATCGACACCAGCCGGCATTGCCGCTGGATCGAGAGCCGCGGGTTCTCGGGATCGATCATCTGTCGCCTCCGGTCCAGGCTCATCGACCGGAGGCTTTCGACAAAAATCCCGCTCCACTACCAGCTGGCCGATCTTGGCGTGGAGCTTCTCCACCTCGCCCTCGCGGAGCGTATCCGCCGCCTCGGCCTTGCCGGAGAAGACCCCGGCCATGCCTTCCACCGCCTGCTTCTTCCAGGCCGTAATCATCGTCGAATGTCTGCCGTGTTTGGCCCCCAGCTCCGCCACTGTCCGCTCTCCACGCAGCGCCTCCAGCGCCACCTTGGCCTTGAAATCAGCCGAATACCTCTTCCGCTTGCCCGTCATCGGGTCCGTCCTTCCTCTCGGTCGAACCCACCTTAACCACCTGTCCAGTTTACCGGGACCACCTCACCCGGTGTGGACCTCCACCCGCCCGGACCGTAACCCTGCGGTGAGGGCCGCCTTGCCGGGTTGGTGCGAGGGGCTGATGCTGCGCTCGTAAGTCGTCCTTATGAGCGCTCGTAGCTGCACAGCATGGCCCAGGTGACATTGATGATGGGGCCGCAGCGGCGGCGTCGGTGGAGTGACGCGGAGCGGGTGGAGGTCTTGGAGGCGGTGTTCGCACCGGGTGCTGTGGTGGCGGACGTCGCTCGCCAGTTCGATGTGGCGACCAGCCTGATCTACAAGTGGCGGCGCGAGCATGCGGCGGAGAGCCAACCGGCTTTCCTCCCGGCCATGGTCGTCGGCTTGCCGAGCAGGACGGAGCCGCCGGGTGGGCACGGCGGCGCCATCGTGGTGCACCTCGCTGACGGCGGCCGGGTGGTCATCGACGCGGGCGCGCCGGCGACCCTGGTCAGCGCGACCTTGAAGGCGCTGAGGCGATGATCCCGATCCCAGCGGGGGTGCGGGTGTGGATCGCGACGGGTCACACCGACATGAGGAAGGGCATGCCGGGCCTGGCGCTGCAGGTGCAGGAG